>CAVOIQ010000005.1:0-486538 GCA_963696085.1 uncultured Actinomycetota bacterium | reverse complement strand
GCTTCGCGGGCGTCGGCGATGACCGGAATCTGTGTGCCGTGCTTGTAGGCGTCGAAGGAGGCCACATTGATGTTGATGAAGCGCACGTTCGGGTTCTGGAATGCGGTGCGCGATGCCGTGGTGAAGTCGCTATAGCGGGTGCCGATGCCGATGATGACGTCTGCCTCTTGGGCGAGCCGGTTGGCGGCCAACGTGCCCGTCGCCCCGATGCCACCGAGGTTCTGCGGGGTGATCCCAATCCAGCACGCCGCCGCCGGCCTGTGACGTGCCGACGGGATGCCTGTCGCCTCGACGAGCGCGCGCAGCTGAGCCTCCGCGCTGGAGTAGAGGACCCCGCCGCCTGCGACGATGAGAGGCTTCTCCGCCGAGGCGATCGTTGTTATCGCGCGGGCCAGCGCCGCACGCTCGGGGAGCGGACGACGCAGGTGCCACTCGCGATCCTGGAGGAATTCGACCGGCACGTCGAGGCTCTCGGCCTGAACGTCCTCGGGGAGCGAGATGGTGACAGCACCGGTCTCGGCTGGGGTCGGTCAGCACGCGCATCGCGGCGAGGGCGATCGAGTACAGCTGCTCGGGGCGCTGCACGCGGTCGAAGAACCTCGAGAGGGGCCGGAACGCGTCGTTGACGGTGAGGCCGATGTCCCACGGCTGCTCGAGTTGCTGCAGTACGGGGTCGGCCACACGTGTCGCGAATGTGTCACTGGGGAGCAAGAGCGCCGGCATGCGGTTGGTCGTTGCAAGAGCGGCACCCGTGAGCATGTTCGCGGCACCGGGGCCGACAGAGGCGGCCGAGGCGAATGTCGCCCGGCGGCGGTGCATGCGTGCGTACCCGACGGATTGATGCACCATGGCTTGCTCATTCCGCGCCTGATAATAGGGCATCAGATCGGGTTGATCCACGTTGAATTGTTTGAGCGCTTGACCGATGCCGGCGACGTTCCCGTGGCCGAAAATGCCGAACATGCCGGGGATGGTCCGCTCACGCAGATCCCCATCCACGGTCCACTGGTGGCCGAGGAACCCGACCAGCGCCTGGCTGACCGTCATCCGCTTCGTCGCCATCAGAGGGCGCCTTCCTTGTCGTCGATATACGGCAGGCGTGGGTCCACGTCTTGCCCGTTCCAGGTCTGACGCACCCATGCATGCGCGGGATCGTCGCTGATCAACCAGTTGCGCTCGGGGTCGGGCCCGGCCATCACATTGAGGTAGTACAGGTCGTATCCCGGCGCTGCCACAGCGGGACCGTGGTACCCGAACGGCACCAGGGCGATGTCCCCGGAGCGCACCATCGCATTGATATCGATCTCACCCGCAGGTGAAGAGTAGGTGCTGAACATGCCGAATGCACCGTCGGCTGCCGCCGGGTCCCCGCCCACGCGCGCTGGCACGGCCTCGAAGTAGTAGATCTCCTCGAGCCGCGACTCGTGTCCAGGGATGTGCTCGTCGTGCTTGTGGGGCGGGTAGGACGACCAGTTCTCCGCCGGGGTAATTACTTCGCAGACGATCAGTCGAACGGCGTCTAACGCCTGCGGCGTACCGAAATTGTGCACCTGACGGCTGGATGCGCCCGCGCCGCGCAGCTCGGTGGGGAACTGTGCAGGGCGCAGGTGCCGCCACGGCCGCGTCTCCGTCGTCGGGGATTCGGCGATCGCCACCCGTCCGGCCCCCCGAATGTGAGCGATTGAGCCAGCGGGCAGATAGAGCACGTCGGTGGGACCGTCGAAGACCGACCGACGCCCCTTGAGCACGGTTTCGGTATCCTCGGGGTACCGACGGTGGCGCACGGTGAACGATCCGGCCAGCGGCACGATTATCCGCTCGACCCCACGATCGAGGAGATCCAGAGTCTCGCCGTCCGAGATTTCAGCGACACGGATGCCGGTGTGCGCCCAGCCGGGCGTTTTCGCATCGACGACGCTCTCCCACGCTCCCTGGGCGAGATCGCCTCTGGGAAAAAACCAACGCTGGTCAGTGGTGCTCATGGGTTCTTCCTGGTCAGTTGTTCTGGGGGAAAGCCGAGGTTGATACCGCTGTGCTCTGAAGAACTCCGGGTGGCCGGGTCGAGCCAACGGCTGGTGATGGCCTTCTCACGCGTGTAGAAGTCGAATCCGTGCACACCGTACGCCTTCGCGTCACCGAACAGGGACTGCTTCCCAGCCACCGAAGGAGTGGTAAGCGACCGGGACGGGAATCGGCACGTTGATGCCGAATCATGCCGACCTCGACCTCGTTCTGGAACCGGCGCGCGGCGCCGCCGTCGTTGGTGAAGATCGCGGTGCCGTTGCCGAACTGGCCAGAGTTGATCAACTCCAAACCCTCGTCGTAGGACTCGACGCGCACTACCGACAGAACCGGTCCGAAGATCTCTTCCTGGTAGGCGCGAGACGTGGTGGGGATGTCATCGATCAGGGTCGGGCCGAAGAAGAAGCCGTCCTCGTGGCCGTCGACGGTGAACCCTCGGCCGTCGACGACGATCTTCGCCCCGTCGGCCTCAGCGATGTCGACATAACTCGACACCTTGGCGCGGTGCACGTCGGTGATCAGGGGCCCCATATCCGGCTCGACTCCGTCCACCCCGGCGCCGTTGCCGATCTTCAAGCGATCGATTCGCTCCACGATCTTCTCGATCAGCTCGTCGGCGACCGGTTCGACAGCGAGGACGACCGAGATCGCCATGCACCGCTCCCCCGCTGCGCCGAAGCCGGCGTTGATCGCCTGGTCCGCTACGAGATCCAGGTCGGCGTCGGGGAGGACCAGCATGTGGTTCTTCGCACCGCCGAGGGCCTGCACCCGCTTGCCGTGCGCGGAGGCCGTCTCGTAGATGTACTGCGCAATCGGCGTCGAGCCGACGAAGCTGATCGACTGCACGACCGGGCTGGTGAGCAAGCCATCCACGGCGAGCTTGTCGCCCTGCAGGACGGTGAACACACCGTCTGGTAGCCCTGCTTCCTTCCACAGTTGCGCAAGCCAAAGCGCGGCGGACGGATCTTTCTCGCTGGGCTTGAGGATCACGGCGTTGCCGGCGGCGATGGCGATGGGGAAGAACCACATCGGCACCATCGCAGGGAAGTTGAACGGCGAGATGACTCCCACCACGCCGAGCGGCTGCTTGAGCGAATAGACATCGACGCCCGTCGAGGCGTTTTCGCTGAACGCGCCCTTGATCAGGTGCGGGAAGCCCGTTGCCAGTTCGACCACTTCCTGGCCGCGGAGGATCTCGCCCATCGCGTCCGAAACAACCTTGCCGTGCTCTGCGGTGATGATGTGCGCCAGTTCGATCTTGCGCGCGTTGAGCAGCTCGCGGAACGCGAACAGCACCGTCTGCCGCTTGGCGATCGAGTAGCCGCTCCACACGGTGTATCCGCGCTGCGCTGAGGCGATGGCTTCGTCGATTTCGGACTGGTCGGCAAGGGCGACACGGGAGGCCACCTCTCCGGTCGCCGGATTGAACACGGGCGCCGTGCGCCCGCTCGATGACACACGCTCGGCGCCGTCGATCCAGTGCGGAAGCACACGAATTCGGGTCGTGTCCGCGGTCGAGGCGGTGATGGTCTCTACAGTGCTCATGTGTTCTTCCTTGTCAGGCTCGGAGTGCGGGGACGATTGTGGGGTGAACGAGCGCTGCTGCCGTATCGACAGCCCCGGCGACGTCGCCGTCCGGAGGGTACAGAAGTGTGCGCCCGACGGTGAGGCCGCGGACACCAGGAAGCGTGAGCGCGTCCTCCCACGCTGCGAAGGTCTCGTCGGGGTCGACCCCGGAGTCCCCGCCCAGCAGAAGGGTCGGCATGGTGGTCGCCGCCATGACGCGCTCCATGTCCTCGACCACGGGGAGCTTCATCCAGGTGTACGCGCTGCTCGAGCCAAGCCCGGCGGCGATGGCGATCGAAAGTATCACCGCATCAGTCGACAGATCGTTCACTACTCGCCCGCCGACCCATTCACTCATGAACGGCTCGAGCATTATCGGCAGGCCGGCGCGGGATGCCTCATCCACGGCGCGCGCGGTGGCCTGAAGCGTCGGGGCCGTGCCCGCGTCGGAAAGGTTCACGCGGATAAGCGTCTTCGCGAAGTCGATTCCCGCGTCGACCATCGCATCGACGTCATAGCCTGTGTAGCGGTCATCCATCTCGAAGGATGCTCCCCGCAACCCGCCGCGGTTCATTGAGCCGACGATGATCTTGTCGTCCAGCAATCCCAGGGCCGCGAGGTCGTCGATGATGTCGGGCGTGCCGAGCACGCCGTCGACGCCAGGACGGCTCAGTGCGATTGCCATCCGCTCGAGGAGGTCGTAGCGGTTAGCCATCGCAGTCGCGTTCTTCCCGACCGCGAGCGCCCCACGGGCGGGGTGATCGGCCGCAACGATGAACAGTCGGCCGTCGCCGCGGATCACGTCGCGCCGGGTCCGCTGCGCGAGCGCGCGGCCGATGGCCCCGGGGTCTGTCGCGCGCATCGTGCGCAGCCGATCGAAGTCGCTCGTCGTCAGGGCATCAATACTCATCTCAACTCTCCCTTGCGGAGGATGTCGTCTGGAGGATGGCGTCGACCTCGGCGGTCGTCGGCATGGCAGTGGAGCATTCCAGTCGGGAGGCGACGAGGGCGCCCGCCACATTGGCGAAGCGCAGTGTCTCTTCCAGGCCGAAGCCCTCAAGCAGTCCATGGCACAGTGCACCGCCGAAAGCGTCGCCGGCGCCGAGTCCGTTCACGACATCGACGAAGTACGGCGGCACCTCGACGGTCTCATCGGCTGTCTTGGCGAGGACTCCCTTCGGACCCTGTTTGACGATCGCGAGGCGGACTCCACGTTCGAGGAGCGCGTCAGCGGCGCGCAGGGGCTCGGTCTCGCCCACCGCCACTTCGCATTCCTCGCGGTTGCCGACGGCGACTGTCGCGTGTTCGAGGGCGAATGCCACCTGATTAGTGGCTTCCGCGCGGTCAGGCCAGAACATCGGCCGGTAGTCGAGGTCGAGGATAGTGTGGTCCGCTCGGCCGCGCGCTTCCAGTGCGGCGCGATGCGCGCTACGGCTGGGCTCCTGGCTGAGCCCGGTCACCGTGCACCAGAACACTCGGGCCGCGCGAACCGCGTCCAGATCGATGTCGCCGGGATCGACGTTCAGATCGGGCGCTTTGGGCTCCCGGTAGAAGTACAGCGGGAAGTCGTCTGGCGGGAAAATCTCGCAGAACGTGATCGGCGTCTTCAGGTCGGGGTCGCTCGCGACGAACCGGTTGTCGACCCCCAGACGTTCGAGCTCGCGGGTCAGGAAGCGGCCGAAAGGATCCTCGCCCACGCGGGAGATCAGTTGCGCGGCGTGCCCATACCGGGCCGCCGCGACGGATACGTTCGCCGCGCTGCCGCCGAGGTATTTGCCGAAGGTCTGGACATCTTCGAGCCCCACTCCGGACTGGAGCGGGTAGAGATCCACGCCGAGACGGCCAATGGCCAGAACGTCGACGAATGCTGCTGTTTCCGTCATACTCCGCTGTACAACTCTCTCAATATCGTGGTCTTCACGGCACGCCGTCTGGATATGTCCTAACAATAGCACAATGCCGTGGAGGTGCAATAGTTTTATACCGCGCGCCCAGCCCGACGCCATATCCAGCCTGTGTAATGTTGTCCCAACAAAGCAATACGTTCGTCGATCGTCGAAAGGGGCACGTCCATGGCAAATCTCGACACCGTGTGGCCCGCCGAGCTGTTTCGCGATCTTGACCGGACCGGGCCCGTTCCGTTGTATTACCAGGTCTCGAGCCGCCTCGAAGCCGCGATTCGCTCCGGTGCGATTCCGACGGGATCCCGCCTCGAGAACGAAATCACGATCGGGCAGAACCTGAGCCTGTCCCGTCCTACGATCCGCCGTGCGATCCAGGAGCTCGTCGACAAGGGACTCCTCGTACGCCGCCGTGGGATCGGCACCCAGGTCGTGCAAGGACAGGTCACCCGCCAGGTCGAGTTGACCAGTCTCTACGAAGATCTCAAGACCGCCCACCACGTACCCAGCACGCAGGTCATCGAGCACACCGTCGCCCATGGTTCCGAGACGGTCACGACGAGCCTCGGTCTCCCTGCTCATTCTGACGTCGTGCACCTCCGGCGGCTGCGCAGTACAGACGGCGTCGCGGTGGCGGTACTGGAGAACTATCTCCCCCCAGAATTCGCGGACATCACGACCGAGCAGCTGGAAAACGAGGGACTTTATCAGATCCTTCGCGCGAGAGGAGTAACGATCCGTATCGCCCAACAGAAGATCGGTGCACGGCGCGCCGATCGCGACGAGAGCGAGTTGCTCGACCTGGAGAACGGCGGCCCCGTCCTCACCATGGAGCGCGTGGCCTTCGACAGCTCCGGACGTGCGATCGAATATGGCCACCACTGCTATCGACCCGACTTGTACAGCTTCGAAACGACGCTGGTCGCAAAATAGCGCCGTCTTCGAAGAGCTGTGCCGGTGAACGCTGAGTGTTATGTCTCACGACATCGGTGACGATTCTGTGTTGGTGGGACAGCCAGTGAACGCAGATCGCAAGCCGTCCAAGTCTGAGGAGACATCACCTGTGCGGGGTGGTGTACCCCAACGGTCTTCGCCGCTCGCAACCGCGGAATCACGCGTCTGCTGGGCACTCCAACGCAAGAGCGTTGTGAGGGTGGCGCACCACAGAGGTCCCCGAAGGGTCCCCCTGGGGGACCCTTGGACGCCGAAAATGCCCCTTCTAGGGGCATGGAACTGAAAGTACCCGGCGCACGATAGTAGCGATGACCTGGGATTTCTTGGCGGAGACGGAGAGATTTGAACTCTCGGTTCCCGTAAGGGAACTCCACCTTAGCAGGGTGGTGCACTAGGCCGGACTATGCGACGTCTCCATGGCACCCGACGCGAAACGGCGCGGATGCACCAGGCAATCATAGCCGCTTCCCGGCCGTGCGCCGAACTGAGGGCCGGCCGAGACGACCCGTTCGATCAGCGCTCGGCGACGGTGCAGGTGACCTGAGCCGCCGTGGTGCCGGAGATCGAGCTGGGAAGATCGACGGTGTCGTCGACAGGGGCGACAGGCGCGTCGGTCGCAGCGGGCGCGCCGGCGTCGGCAGTGGCCTCCGGGGTGGGAGCTGCAGTCTCCTCAGTGCCCGGCTTGGTCGCCGTGCCCTCGACCTGGACGCCGAAGCCCTGGCTGGCATCGCCGGTCAATCTGATCGGCTTGTTGTTGGCGAGCGCGTCGAAAAGGACGTCGGCGGCCGAGGTGACCGGCAGGACGTGGACGCCACCACCGTCGTACACCGTCGGGTACTGCACGAACACGATGTCCTCGTACGCGACATCCTTGATCGCCATCGCGATCTGGACCATCCGCGTGGGGTTCGCGAGCGACTCACTCAGGACGAGCTGCTTGCTCGTGACCTGCTGGACCGCCGTGGTCGCCAGGTTGAAGAGCGTCTGCGGGTCCGCCAGCACGCCACCCGACTGCAGCTTTCGCACCATCGAGCTCATGAACTGCTGCTGGTTCGAGATGCGACCGAGGTCGGAACCGTCACCGATTCCATGCCGGATGCGGAGGAACTGCAGCGCCTCAGCGCCCTGAAGCGTGTGGGTTCCTGCCTTCAGGTCCAAGCCGGTGTTGCCGTCTTTGATGTCATCCGCGAGGCAGACGTCGACGCCGCCGATCGCGTCGGACATGTTGATGACACCGGTCCAGCGGATGGATGCCGCGAACTGGATATCGATGCCGGTGAGCTGCTTGACCGTGAGGACGGTGCAGGCGAGACCGCCGTACATGTACGACGCGTTCATCATCTGCGAGCTCATCGCCGAGTAGCGGCCGCCATTGTCGTCCGGGCAGGACGGGATCGAGACGAGCATGTCGCGCGGGAACGAGACGACCGTGACACGCCGGGGCGCGTCGCTGATGTGCACCAGCATCGTCACGTCGTTGCGCTCACCGCCGTCGTCGTCGATGCCGCAGCGCGGGAACAGGGCGAGATCCTGCCCCTCGCACGAGTCGGTGCCGACGACGAGCATGTTCACGCCGCCCTCGATCTCACCGATCGACGGAGGCAGCTGTGCGTCGCTGGACCCTTCCAGCGCCACGCTGTTGTCGGCGACGGCGCGGCTCGCGTCCCACAGGGCGAACGTTCCGACGGCGCCGACGCTGATGGCGACGACGGCGACGATCGCGCCGAGGACGGTCAGGATCTGCAGGAACGGGTTCGGCGACTTCAGGACGCCGTGGCGGGCGACCGGCTGACGACGGCGTTTCGACGCCTTCGCCTCGGGGCTCACGCTCACGGGGTACCTTTCAGAAAAATGCGGAGGGTGTGGGATTCGAACCCACGGGACATTGCTGCCCACTGGTTTTCAAGACCAGGTCCATCGGCCGCTCGGACAACCCTCCCGGCGGAAACCTGTCGGAATCCGTCGAACGGCGACGAGTCTAGTAGACGAGTTCCGTAGACGATTCTTCCCGATACCGCCTGTGGAGCGTCTGAGAGACACGAATGCCGCCGGTTTTACAGCTTGCGGAGCACCTCGGCGACCCCGCCGGCCTGCACGGATGCGGTGGTCTCAGACGCTTCGCGCCGTACTTCCTCGGGCCCCTGCGCCATGGCGATCGCGCGTCCCCCGTTCTCGCGGGCCCACCGGAGCATCCCGACGTCATTGCGTCCATCGCCCATCACCAGAACGTGCGCGGCGTCGACGTCGAGCCAGTGCCGCACCATCTCGAGCGCGGTGGACTTGTCGACGCCCTGCGGGGCGATGTCGAGCCACGCCGACCATCCGACGGCATACGAGACCTTGTTCAAGCCGATGCGCTCGACGAGTTCCATGAAGTCCTGGTCGCTCTCATCGGGCGACACGACAACGACGCGACAGACCTCCTGCGCCGAAAGTTCCTCGAAACTCACCCGCGTGGCGTTCATGAGGTTCCAGTCTTCGAGCTCCTCGGTGTACATGCGCCTGCCATCGGCGAGTTCGACCATGTACTTCGCGTCGGGCAAGTGCTCACGCAGCAGTCCGAGCACTTCGGTCGGATCGAACGTCTCGACGTGGAATCGCTCGTACTGCACCTCATCGCCATCGACGCGTTTGAGGATGACGGCACCGTTGGAGCACACGACATATTCGGGAGCGAGTTCGAGAACGCGCATGATGCCGCGGGTTCCCTCCCACGACCGGCCCGTTGCCAGCATGATTTCGTGGCCGGCGCGATGCGCATGCGCGACCGCGTCGACGACGCCGGGGCTGAGCGTCTCGTCCTCGAGCAGGATCGTCCCGTCGATGTCGAGGACGATGAGAAGCTGCTCGGTGGGGATCTCCGGGTTCTCGGTGTCTTCCGCGATCTCCTCGACGAGTTTCGCCGCCTTTTTGGGCTTGACGATCCGTACGGAGCCCGTCGGCGGCAGGTGAGCTTCGCTCACGCGATCGGCTCCATGACCTCGAGGCCGCCAAGGTAGGGGCGCAGCACCTCGGGGACGGTGACCGACCCGTCGGCGCGCTGGTGCGTCTCGAGAATCGCGACGATCCACCGCGTGGTCGCGAGAGTGCCATTGAGCGTCGCGACCGGGGCCGTTTTTCCGCCCTCGTCTGCGGAGAGTCGGTGACGGATGTCGAGCCGACGAGCTTGATAAGTGGTGCAGTTCGACGTCGATGTGAGTTCGCGGTAGGCGTCCTGCGTGGGCACCCACGCCTCGATGTCGAATTTGCGCGCAGCGCTCGAACCGAGGTCTCCCGCCGCGACATCGATCACGCGGTATGCGAGACCGAGGTCGCGCAGCATGTTCTCCTGCATCTCCACGAGGCGATCATGCTCGGCTTCGGCGGCATCCGGTGTCGTATAGATGAACATTTCGAGCTTGTTGAACTGGTGCACGCGAATGATGCCGCGGGTGTCTTTGCCGTACGAGCCGGCCTCGCTGCGGAAGCACGTCGACCAACCGGCGTAGCGCTTGGGGCCGCGCTCGAAATCGAGGATTTCGTTCATGTGGTAGCCGGCCATGGCGACCTCGCTCGTCCCGACGAGGTAGAGGTCCTGCGCCTCGAGGTGGTACACCTCGGCGGCGTGCTTGCCCAAGAACCCGGTGCCGCGCATGACCTCGGGGCGCACCAGCGTCGGGGGGAATCATCGGCGTGAACCCGGCCTGCAGCGCGCGGTCGAGCGCGAGGGTCATGAGCGCCAGCTCGAGGCGTGCGCCGATGCCGGTGAGGAAGTAGAAGCGGCTTCCCGAGACCTTGGTCCCGCGCTCCATATCGATCGCGCCGAGCTTCTCGCCGAGGGCGAGATGGTCGAGCGGCTCGAAATCGAAGGATGCCGGTTCGCCGTGCGTCCGAAGCGTGATGAAGTCGTCCTCGCCGCCGGCGGGCACCCCATCGAGGACGATGTTCTCGATCTTCGAGAGCGCTTCGACCGCAGCCTCTTCCGCCGCGGTCACCGCGTGCTGCGCTGCCTTGACCTGCGCGCTGAGCTCCTTGGCCTGCGCGACGAGGGCAGCCTTGTCTTCCTTCGGCGCCTGCGCGACCTTCTTGCCGTGCACATTCTGCGCGGCACGAAGCTCTTCGAATGACGTGAGCGCGGCGCGACGGTCGCGGTCTGCGGCGATGGCCTCATCCACCGAGTCGGACGATTCGCCACGTGCCACCTGCGAGAGCTTTACCAGGTCAGGGTCTGCGCGAAGGAGAGCGAGGTCGATCATCCGTCAAGTGTACGGTCGGCGCTCCACGCGCCGCGGTTCTATGGTGTATCCATGTCCACCCCCCACGCCGAGACCGCAGAGGTCTCGTCGCCGCGCACGGCGGCCCTCGTCTACAACCCGACGAAGGTCGACCCCGCGAAGCTGCGCGCACTGGTCGAGCAGCTGTCCGACGACGCGGGGTGGTCCGCACCGATGTTCTACGAGACGACCATCGAGGATCTCGGCGACGGCGTCACCGGCGAGGCGATCGCGGCGGGCGCCGATGCAATCCTCGTCGCCGGTGGCGACGGCACGGTGCGCGCGGTCTCGGGAGCGGTCTGCGGCACCGGCGTGCCTCTGACCATCGTCCCGAGCGGCACCGGCAACCTCTTGGCGCGCAACCTTCACCTGCCGCTCGACAGCCACGAGAAGATGGTGCGCGCGACGTTCACCGGCGACCAGCATCCGATCGACGTCGGCTGGGCTCGCCTCACCCGCGTCGGCGGCGAGAAAGAAGAGCACGCCTTCGTCGTCATGGGCGGCATGGGACTCGACGCGGCGATGATCGCGAACACCAATTCGGACTTGAAGAAGTCCGTCGGGTGGGTGGCCTACGTCGACGGCGCGGCGCGATCGCTGATCGGCGCCAAGCCGTTCCGGGTGATGTACCAACTGTCGGGCCATCGGATTCATACGACCAAGGCGCAAAGCGTCCTCTTCGCGAACTGCGGATCGCTCCCGGCGGGCCTGGACCTCATCCCCGAAGCGTCGATCATCGACGGCGAGCTGGACGTCGTGATCTTCCAGCCCAAGGGTGTCTTCGGGTGGATGTTCGTCTGGCGACGGGTCGCGTGGGACAACAGCGTCCTGCGCAAATTCCGCGCCGGTCGAAAGGTTCTCACCCTGCGCACGAAAGAGAACTCGGTGATCTACAGCCGGGGCGACGGCGTCGAGCTGGCCCCGGAGGCGGCCCAGCCGGTGCAGCTCGACGGCGACGAATTCGGCACCGCCGTGCACGTGCACACCCGCGTCGATGCCGGTGGGCTCATTGTCGTCGTCCCCAAGGGGCTCGCCGTCGGCGGCCCTGCGCGCACCATCACCTGATGACCGAGAAGATCGTCGGGCGGCCGAGGCAGACGACGCACGACGAGATCCGCCAGGTCGCGATCGACCTCTTCATCGCTCGCGGGTACGCCGCCACCTCGCTCGCAGAAGTCGCCGCCGCCGCGGGCATCAGTCGCACCACCTTGTTCGCCTATTTCCCGGCGAAGCGTGACCTTCTCTGGGCGGACCATGACGCCGCCGTCGCGCGGGCACGCGCCACCGTCGACGAGGCGCCACGCGGGCCGGTCATCGACCTGCTCGTCGCCGGCATCCTCGCCGCATCTCGCTACCGCATCGCCGAGCACGCGTTCTTCACTCTGCGCTGGCGGGTGGTGCGCGACGATCCAGAGCTCCGCGCGTTCGCGTCGCTGCGCAGTGATGAGCTGCTTGAGATCTTCGTCGGCGCCGCCGTTCAGCGTGAGCCCAGCGTCGATCCCGAACTCATCGAAAACGTCGCGCGCGCCCTCATGGCCGTCGCATCGCGCGCGACCGAGCTGTGGTCGGCGCAGCCGACTCCCTCGAAAGACCTCGATGTCTTCACTGCGGAGAAGATCGCCCCCCTCGCTCGCGCGCTCGCGCCCCTGCTAAATCCCTGACAAACCGTCGAGTTTCCGAACAGTGTTCAGAAACTAGCCATATGCTCGAACCATGAAGACACTGATGGTGACCGCACCCGATACCGCCGAGTTCGTGGAGACTGAGCGTCCACCGGCCGGCCCCTCCGACATCGTCGTGAAGATCCGCGCGTGCGGCATCTGCGGCTCCGACTCGATGTACACCCACGTCGGCGGCATCCCGCCCCGCCGAGGCGCCACCCCTCTCGGGCACGAGCCGGCAGGCGAAGTCATCCAGGTCGGTGCCGACGTCACCGGGGTCGCCCTCGGTGATCACGTCGTGATCAACCCGATGGCCAACCGCGACGGCATCATCGGCAGCGGCGGGGCACAGGGCGCGCTCTCCCCCGAGGTCGTGCTGTTCGACGCAGAACCCGGCGTCCACTTCCGCGTGATCCCCGCGCACATTCCGTGGGAGGTCGCCGCCCTCAACGAGCCGATGGCCGTCGCCTATCACGGCGTCAACCGCTCCGGCGCAGGCGAAGGGTCGAAGGTCGTCATCTTCGGTGCGGGTCCGGTGGGCCTCGGAGCCGCGATCGGATTCCGGTCCAAGGGCGTCAGCCACGTCGTGGTGGTGGATGTCGTGCCGAACAGACTCGAGAAGGCCCTCCTGATCGGGGCGGATGCCGTCATCAACTCTGCCGAAGAAGACGTCGTCGCACGGCTGAAGGAACTGCACGGAGAGGTCCCCGGATTCATGGGGCGCCCGAGTCGCCCCGACACCGACGTCTACTTCGACGCCGCGGGAGTCTCCGCCGTCATCGCGACCGCCCTCGCCGCCGCGAAGAATCGCGCCGTGCTCACGATCGTCGCCGTGCACAAGAAGCCCGTGGAGATCGATCTGCAGGAGATCCTCACGAGCGAGATCGACATCCGGATGTCGATGGGCTACCCGACCGAGATCTTCGAGGTGACCGATTCCATCATCGAGCGGTGGGAGAACTACCGCCACATCGTCAGCGACGTGTTCCCCTTCGACCGCGCCGACGAGGCCCTGAAGCTCGCATCGACGCCCGGCGCCGCCGACAAGGTCGTCGTCGTCTTCGACGGAGAGTGACCGACATGCCTGACATGACCGTCGCGCCTGCCACTCAGCTCGACGCCGTCACCGCACTGATCGTCGTCGATCTCCAGACGCTGACGCTCGGCAACGCGCGGGTCGTCTCGGCCGAAGACGTCGTGGCGCGTGCCGCTCGCCTGATGGAGGCATTCCACACGCGGGAGCTGCCCGTGGTGATCGCGACGTCGGCGGGCACCCCGGCGGGCCGCACGACCTACGCTCCCGGTGGGCGCGATTGGCCCGAAGAGGCGACGGCCCTGGCGCCGGGTCTCCCCGTTTCCCAGACCGATATCGCGGTGTCGCGCCATGGGCTGAGCGTGTTCGCGGATCCCTCGCTCGAGCAGCAGCTTCGCGGGCGAGGCGTGACCCACGTCGTGATCGTGGGGCTCGTCACGAGTTTCGGGGTGGAGTCGTCGGCACGCGCGGCATACGACCTGGGGTTCACCGTCACGGTGGTCTCGGATGCCGTTTCGGATCTACGGCCGAACCGCACGATAACGCCCTCCGCAACGTCTTGCCCGTCGTCGGTACGGTCGTCACGACCGACCAGGTCATCGACGCTCTCTCGGCATAGAGCCGTCCGCTGACTCGCCGTCGTCGGAGTCGTGGGACGGCGAGTACCTCGGGTGCCCCATCAGTGCGCATCAGCCCCACCGATCCGACGACTGAGGACGGATGTCGGCGCCGACAACTCGCCGGCCCCGACGATGCCAGACCGCGTCAGGATGGACAGGTGACCAACTCCCCGTCGATCGTGTGGTTCCGCGATGACCTGCGCCTGGCCGACAACCCTGCGCTGAGAGCCGCGCTCGATCGCGACGAGCCGGTCATTGCGCTGTACGTGCTGGATGAGGAGTCCCCGGGTGTCCGCCCGCACGGTGGCGCTGCCCGGTGGTGGCTGCACCACTCGCTCGCCTCGCTCTCGGCGCGCCTCGCCGAGCGCGGATCGCCGCTCGTGCTGCGTCGCGGGCGCGCCGCTGACGTGGTGGCCGAGCTCGTTCGGACCACCGGCGCCGGCGCTGTGTTCTGGAACCGTCGCTACGGCGGCCCCGAGCGCGAGATCGATGCGGGGTTGAAGACCACCCTGCGCGAAGACGGCGTCGAAGTGACGTCGTTCGCGGCATCCGTTCTGCACGAGCCCTGGACGGTCACGACCGGTGCCGGCACCCACTTCTCTGTCTTCACGCCGTTCTGGCGGGCCTGTCTCGCCCTGCCGGCGCCGCGCGCACCGCTGCCCGAACCGCGGGAGATCCACGGGCCCGATCGCACTCCGTCCAGCGATGCACTCGACGACTGGAACCTTCTGCCCACGGCCCCCGATTGGGCCACAGGCCTGCGCGAGCGCTGGGAGCCGGGCGAGCCCGCGGCACGTGCCCGACTGCGAGAGTTTCTCCGCGACGATCTCGAGACATACGACCAGGCCCGCGACGAGCCGGCCGCCGGCGCGACTTCGCTGCTCTCGCCGAGACTGCGGTGGGGTGAGGTGAGCCCGCACACGGTCTGGCATGAGGCGGTCGACGGAGGCAACGCAGCGCGGTTCCTATCCGAGCTGGGCTGGCGCGAGTTCGCCTGGCACACGCTGTTCCACTTCCCCGACCTCGCGACGAAGAACCTGCGCCCCGCGTTCGACGCGTTCCCGTGGCCGCCGCTGCGCCCGACGATGCTGCGCGCCTGGCAGGAGGGGCGCACCGGCTATCCCCTGGTGGATGCGGGGATGCGCGAACTCTGGCAGAGCGGGTACATGCACAACCGGGTGCGGATGGTGACGGCATCCTTCCTCATCAAGAACCTCATGACCGATTGGCGACTCGGCGAGCAATGGTTCTGGGACACGCTCGTCGACGCGGATGCCGCGAGCAACCCGTTCAACTGGCAATGGGTGGCGGGGTCAGGCGCGGATGCCGCCCCCTACTTCCGCGTGTTCAACCCGGAGCTGCAGCGGAAGAAGTTCGACGGCGAGGGGCGTTACATCCGTCAGTGGGCTCCCGAGTATGGGGAGCCGGGATCGGGAGATGTGCCCGCGCTCGCGCCAGAGCCGATCGTCGACCTCGGCGAGACCCGCGCCGCCGCCCTCGCCGCCTACGAACACGTCAAGCGCGCCTGATTCGAGAGCCTTCGCGTCACGCGGGCGGAATGCCGAGCGGGTGAGGAGCGTTGGCGCAGGGGATGAACGACGAACGCCCCTCCCTCGCACTTTCTGTCCTCGACCTCGTCCCGGTTCGCACCGGGCAGACCAGCGCGCAGGCGGTCGCCACCTCGATCGCGCTGGTCAGGCGCGCCGACGAGCTCGGCTACCGCCGGTACTGGTTCGCCGAGCACCACAACATGCCCGCGGTGGCGTCGACGACTCCCCCCGTGCTCGCAGCGGCTGCCGCGGTGCAGACCACGCAGATCCGCGTCGGGTCGGGCGGTGTGATGCTCCCGAACCACTCGCCGCTGATCGTCGCCGAGCAGTTCGCCGCACTGGAAGCACTCGCCCCCGGCCGAATCGACCTCGGCATCGGCCGCGCACCGGGCAGCGACCCGGTCATCACGCAGCTGCTGCGGCAGGCCGGCACCACAAGCGATGTCGAGCGGTTCCCCGACCACGTCCGCGACATCCTCTCGCTCGTCTCCGGTGACGGCGCGACCGTGCGGTTCACCTCGGGCGGGACGTACGACGTCCACGCGACGCCCGCGGCGACGACGACGCCCGAGGTGTGGCTGTTGGGGTCGAGTGACTACTCCGCGCAGCTCGCCGCGACGATGGGCCTCCCCTACGTCTTCGCGAATCACTTCTCCGGCGAAGGTCTCGAGCGGGCGCTGGATCTGTACCGTCAGGGCTTCCAGCCGAGCGAGACGCTGGCCGCTCCGCGCACCTTCCTCACCGCCAACGTGCTCGCGGCGGGATCCGCCGAAGAGGCAGAGGAACGACTCCTCCCCCAGGCCCGCATGATGGCGCGCCTGCGCGGCGGAAAGCCGCTCGTCGCCCTGGAGTCGGTCGAGCAGGCCGCCGCCGCCGAGAGGAGTGATCAGCTCGCCGCGCCGATCTTGGACGGCATGCGTCGCCGATCGTTCGTCGGCACGGGGACGGATGTGGCCTCCGCCCTCACGGCGTTTGCCACACAGCACGGCGTGGAGGAGATCATGGTGTCGCCGATCGCGGCCTCGTACGACTCCGAGCCGCTGACCACCGCACCCGGGCGCGTGCAGACCCTGGAACTCCTCGCCACCGCACTGCTCTGAAGAGCGGAGGTGAGTCCCGCGGTCGACGTCAGTCGGCGTTGGGCTCGCCGGAGATCAGCGCGCGCAACCAGTCGCGCGCTTCGACGAACACGTCGTCGGCGTAGCGATCCTCGTACTGGACGATCGCGCGGTCGGCGCGCGGGTACGAGCCGAGGAAGAGGACCTTCGGGCTGAAGCGGCGAAGGCCCAGCAGTGCGTCGGCCATGCGCTCATCTTCGATGTGGCCATCGGCGTCGATGACGAAGCGGTAGCGGCCGAGGGCATCGCCGATCGGCCGAGACTGAATCAGCGACAGGTTGATGCCACGGGTCGAGAACTGCTCGAGCAGTTCGAGCAGTGCGCCGGAGTGGTCGGTGGGCAGCTCGGCGATGAGCGAGGTCTTGTCTGCGCCGGTAGGCGCCGGCGGCGCGACAGTGCGGCTGACCAGCACGAACCGCGTCATAGCGTTCGGGTTGTCGCAGATCCCCTCCGCGAGAAGCTCGACGTCATAGTGCTCGAGGATCTTCGGGGTCGCGATCGCGGCATCCGCATCGCTGATCCCGTCGATGACGCCGAGGGGGGCGGCGACATTGCTCGCCGAGGGCAGATGCTGGTGCGCGGGGAGGGCGTCTGACAGCCAACGCAGGCACTGCGCGTAGGCGACGGGGTGCGCGGCGATGAGTGAGACGTTTTCGAGGCGGGTGCCGGGGCGGCCGACGAGCACGAAGTCCACGGGGACGAGGTATTCGCCGACGATGCGCAATCCCGGCATCGTGGCGAGGGCATCCTGCGCTGTGGACACACCGCCGTCGATCGAATTCTCGATCGCGATCATTGCGGCATCCGACCGGCCCTCGACGACATCGGCGAGCGCTTCGCCGAGATTGTGCACGGGGCGCCAGATCTGATCGCGGGCTTCGGGAACCTGGCTGAGCGCCGCTTCGGTGAAGGTTCCCGCGGGCCCCAGGTAGCTGTACGTACGGCGGGTGGGTGCGGAAGGCGCGGATACCGCGTGCTCGGGGGTCACGGCGACCAAGCCTAGCCCGCCCCACGACGGCGTAACTCACCGTCGCTTGAGAGGGTCTTCCCGAAGTCGGGTCTGCCATTCGGGGCCCAGTTCGGGGCAGACTGTGAACATGAGCCGCGCAGGACAGCCCGCTGAAGAATCCGACCTCATCGACATCGACGAACTCATCGCCGCCTATTACGACAAGAAACCCGACCCCGATGTGCCCGAGCAGCGCGTCGCGTTCGGGACCAGCGGTCACCGCGGCTCGGCGTTGAGTACGAGTTTCAACGAGGATCACATCCTCGCCACGACGCAGGCGATCGTCGACTACCGGCGCGGCCAAGGGATCGAGGGTCCGCTCTTTCTCGGCCGCGATACCCATGGCCTGTCACTTCCCGCCGAGCGCAGTGCCGTCGAGGTGCTGGTCGCCAACGGGATCGACGTGCGACTCGACTCCCGCGATGCGTGGGTGCCGACGCCCGCCCTCAGCCACGCGATCCTCACCTACAACCGCGGCCTGGCGCTCGATGACCCGGCCCGCAGTGACGGGATCGTGGTCACTCCATCGCACAACCCGCCGCGCGACGGCGGCTTCAAGTACAACCCGCCGAACGGTGGACCGGCCGATACCGACGCGACCGGATGGATCGCAGATCGTGCGAATGCGCTCATCGCGGCCGGACTCGAGGGCGTCGCTCGGGTGCGCCACGCCGATATCGACCTGGACACGCTCGGCACCTACGACTTCCGCGACGTCTACGTCCGCGACTTCGAGAACATCATCGATATCGACGCGATCCGATCCGCAGGAGTGCGCATCGGCGCAGACCCGCTTGGGCGGGGCATCCGTCGAATATTGGGCGCACATCGCCGACGTGTACGGACTCGACCTCACGGTCGTGAACCCGGATGTCGACCCGACCTGGCGGTTCATGACGCTGGACTGGGACGAGAAGATCCGGATGGATCCGTCGTCGCCGAACGCGATGGCCTCGCTGGTCGCTCGTCGTCACGAATTCGACATCCTGACCGGAAACGATGCGGATGCCGACCGGCACGGCATCGTCACGCCTGACGCCGGGTTGATGAACCCGAACCACTACCTCGCCGTCGCGATCGACTACCTGTTCAGCCACCGCGAGGGTTGGCCGGCGGATGCCGCCGTGGGCAAGACCCTGGTGTCGTCGATGATCATCGACCGCGTGGCCGAATCGCTCGGCAGGAAGTTGCTCGAGGTTCCGGTGGGCTTCAAGTGGTTCGTGCCGGGCCTGCTCGATGGCTCGGTCGCCTTCGGCGGCGAGGAATCCGCCGGAGCATCGTTCCTCCGCAAGGACGGCACCGTCTGGACCACCGACAAGGACGGCTTGCTCCTCTGCCTGCTCGCATCCGAGATTCTCGCGGTCACCGGCAAGACGCCGTCGCAGCGATATGCCGAACTCGAGGCGGAGTTCGGCTCGTCGGCCTACCAACGCGTCGATGCCCCGGCGACCCCGGCGCAGAAGGCGACGCTCGGCAAGCTGTCGGGCGATGCGGTCGAGGCGACCGAGCTTGCCGGCGAGCCCATCACCGCGAAGCTCTCCCACGCGCCGGGTAACGGCGCCGCGATCGGCGGGCTGAAGGTGCAGACCGAGCACGCCTGGTTCGCCGCCCGCCCATCCGGCACCGAAGACGTCTACAAGCTCTACGCCGAGTCACTGCGCGGCCCCGAGCACCTCGCCGAGGTGCAGGCCGAGGCTCGCGCCGTGGTGGCCGCCGCCCTCGGCGGCTAGCCCGGGCATCCGGCATCCGCCCGCCGAGTTGCCACCGGATGTCGCTATCCGAGGCGAATAGGGACATCGAGTGGCAAGTCGGTGAGGATCCGGGGCGGATGCCGCGGGGTGAACCGACGCAAACCCGCCGGTTACTGCAGGGCGGTGACCGGGGCGGGGTCCATGTCGTCGAACGCCTGGTTCTCGCCGGCCATCGCCCAGACGAACGAGTACGCGGCGGTGCCGACTCCCGAGTGCAGCGACCAGCTCGGTGAGATGATCGCCTGGCGGTCGGCGACGACCAGGTGACGGGTCTCCTCCCGCTCGCCGAGCAGGTGGATGACCCGAGCGTCCTCGGGGATGTCGAAGTACAGGTAGCACTCCGTGCGGCGGTCGTGGGTGTGCGCGGGCATCGTGTTCCACATCGAGCCCGGGTGCAGTTCGGTCACGCCCATGACGATCTGGCAGCTCTGCACGCCGTTCTCGTGGATGTACTGGTTCAGCGTGCGGCGGTTGCTTGTGACCTGGTCACCGAGCTCGCGCACAGTGCCCTCGCCGGGAGAGACGAGCGCGGCCGGGTACGAGGTGTGGGCGGGCGCCGAGAAGAGATAGAACTGCGCGCCACCGTCAGAATCGGCATCCGGTCCATCGGCGAAGATGACCTCGCGGATGCCGCGGCCGAGGTACAGGCACGCACCCTTGACGAGCGTGAAGACCTCGCCGTCAGCGGTGACCGTGCCGGTGTCGCCGACGTTGATGATGCCGACCTCGCGATGCTCGAGGAAGTAGTCACTGCGGATTTCGGGGTATCCCGGCAGCGACAGTTCTGCGCCAGCGGGGACTGCGCCGCCGAGTACGACCCGGTCGTGGTGGGTGTAGGTGACGGTGATCTCACCGGGGACGAAGATGTCGGGGACGAGGTACTGAGCGCGCAGATCCGCGGTGTTCATCCCGGGAATCTGAGTGGGGTTGGTCGCGTAGCGCTGCTGCATGGCGGGCTCCTTCTGGGACGGTCTGTTCAGCGGGAATGTGGAGTCTGTGGGTGTCGGCCGATGCCTCAAATGAACTGGGTCGTCAATTCGCCGATCCCGGCGATCCTGACAGTGACGGCATCTCCGGCCGCGAGCGGGCGATGCGCCGCCTGGGCTTCAGGAAGCTTCTGCGGAGTGCCGGTCGAAATGACATCGCCCGGCTCGAGGGTCATCACGTGACTGAGGTACGAGACGACGAAGGCCACGTCGAAGATCGTCGTGGAGGTCGATTGCGACACGGTGACGACCCCATCGCGGATCACCTCGACGAGCATGTCCTGCGGGTCGGTGATGTCGTCCGGGGTGACGATCCACGGGCCGAGGGGGGCGAAGCCGTCGAAGCACTTTCCCAGAGCCCACTGGCTCTGCCGCCGCTGCCAGGCGCGATCGGAGACGTCGTTGAGGATCGTGTAGCCGGCCACGTGGTCGAGCGCATCGCCGCGAGAGACGGCGTGTGCGCGGCGGCCGATCACGACGGCGACTTCACCTTCGTAATCGACGTCCTCGGCGACCGCGGGCACGACGACGGAGTCCGCAGGCCCGGCGAGCGTGTTCGGCGTCTTCACGAAAACATCGGGGTAATCCGGGTCGTCGGCAGTCGGGTCGACCCCGTCGGGCGCGTGGCCGCGGTAGTTGTAGCCCAGGCAGATGATCTTGCCGGGGACGACCGGGGTCCGGAGAGTCGACGCGTCCAGCGGTGGGAGGCCTTCGGCATCCGCTCCGGCCACCGCCTCGCGCGCGTGGCCGAGCGCCTCCTCGTCGGAGAGAAGGTCGACGAGCGACCCGTCCCCGAGGTCGAACAGTCGGTCACTCGCATCCGATGCCACGACGGCGCCGATCCGCTCACCGGCAGCGCCGGCATACGTCACGAGCCTCACCAGTACGGCCGCCATTCGGGCTTGGCGGCGCGGGCGAGCGCCTCGAGATAGAAGTAGTCGCCCCACAGGGTGCCTTCGTCGACACCCACCTGCGCCGGGAGGTTGTAGACGCTGTGCAGGATGACAGCATCCGAATCATCTGGGGATGCCGGAGTGTAGTTCGCGACGAGTGACGCGAGGATCTCGTGCGCGATCGTCCGTGCCGACGCGGCTCGCTCGGGGTCGGTTTCCACTTCTGCCAACTCCAGCAGTCCGCACACGGCGATCGCCGCTGACGAACTGTCCCGAGGGGCGTCGCTGCCGTCGGTGTAGACGAGATCCCAATAGGGAACGAGGTCTGCGGGGAGGTGCGCGAGGAAGTAGTCGGCGCAGCGGCGAGCGGCGTCGAGAAGAGTCTCATCGCCGGTTGCCGCGTAGTTCATCGCGAACCCGTAGATGCCCCACGCCTGTCCCCGCGCCCAGCACGAGTGGTCGAACGCGCCCTGTTCCGTTGCACCGCGCAGCGGTTCGCCGGTCTCGGCATCCCAATAGAACGTGTGGAAGGTCGTGTTGTCCTCCCGCAAGATGTGGGTGCGGAGTTGGGTCGTGTGACGCTGGACCGCATCAGCAAAACGGGGATCGCCGGACTGCTCGCCAGCCCACGTGAGCAGGGGCATGTTCATGAGGCTGTCGATGATCGTGCGGCCGCGTTGCGCGGGGTCGGACAGGTCACCCCAGGCCTGGATGATGCCGGCGGGCTCGAGGAAGCGTTTCATCAGATGGTCCGCCGCGTCGAGTGATGCCAGGCGCGCGTCTTCATCGTCAAGGAGCCGCCACGCGGGCACGGTGGAGAGGCTGTAGAGGAATCCGAGGTCGTGGGTGGTCAGATCTTCCTCGTCGCGGACGCGGCGTTCGAAGTCCCGCGCCTGCGCGAGCCCCGCGTCACGGAAGACGGCATCGCCGGTCAGCTCCCACGCGATCCACATCATCCCTGGCCAGAAACTGGTCGTCCAGCCCTGATTGGCGCCTTCGGGGTACGCGCCGTGCGGGGGGCGGATCGGATAGCGCGGCCCGTCCGTGGTGTCGTCGGGGTAGGTGGTCCCGAACGTGTCGATGTTGCGGCGCAGGGTGGTCAATGCGGCAGTGATCGCCGCGTCGAGGGTGATCTCGGTTTCGCCCGCAGTGGGCTGGGTCGACGTCATGGGTCGTATTCCTTCGTGGCAGTCGTTCAGGCCGGTGTCGCCTCGGTGAGACCGAGGGCAGGGCGGAGGGTGAAGCGGGCGTTGGCCCACGCGAGGTACAGCGCGGGTGCGGCGCTGAGGCCGATCGCGATCGCCGGCATCGTGGAGAACAGGACTGCCTGCACCGCGATGATTCCGAGGGAGACGATGCTGAGATACCAGCGACGAACGCTCAGCAGAAGCGCCGCTTTCGCGATATCCCGCAGCCGCGCGCCCGGCACTTCAGACAGAGCCACGAGCGCGTTGAGGGATGCCGCGAGCGTCAGCACCGCGATCACCGCGAGAACGGGGATCACGACGACCCCCATCGGCCCGGATGAGAAGAAGCGGACATCGACGAGAACGACGGCGAGGATTGCACCCGCGATCGCGCCGATCGCCAGCGCCTTCCGCCACGTCGCGCGCCAGCCCGCGAGGAAGCTGCGGATGACCTGACCAGACCCCGCTGCATGGGCACGGAACGCGGACGATGCTGCGCTGATGCCCGGGGCGGCCAAGACGGCGGCGATCAGCAGGACCGGCCAGGACCGCGACGGATCTGTCGTGATGAGCAGCGCGACCAGCGGGAAGCTGGACACGAGCAGCAGCACGTTCGTCATGAGTCCGAGGTAGACGACGCCGAAGAGCGACGCGTAGGTTCCGTTCGAGATGCGTTTCATCGTCGTCAGCCCTTCATCCCGCTGGTCGCAATGCCCTCGACGAAGTACTTCTGGCCGAGGAGGAAGATGATCGCGATCGGGATGACCGAGATCGTCAACCCGGCGAACAGCAGTGCGTAGTTGGTGTCGTACAGGTTGCTGACGAAGCTCTTCAGACCCAGCTGAATCGTCCACAGGTTGGGGTCACGCAGATAGATGAGTGGTCCGAGGTAGTCGTTCCACGTGGCGACGAAGGTGAGAAGCGACAAACTCGCGAGTGCGGGAATGGACAGCGGCAGCATGATGCGACGCCAGATTCCGTACTCACTGAGACCGTCCAGGCGAGCGGCCTCCGACAGTTCCTCGGGGATCGTCTCGTAGAACTGCTTCATGAGGAACACCCCGAACGCTCCGAACGCCTGGATCAGGATGATCGCCCACAGGGTGTTGGCGACCTTGGCATTCGACAGCAGGATGAACTGCGGAATCATGTACGACTGCCACGGCACCGCGATCGTCGCGATGTACACGAGGAAGAGGACGTCGCGCCCGGGGAACTTGATGCGGGCGAAACCGTAGGCCGCGAAGGACCCGGTGAGAACCTGCAGGAAGGTGACCACGACGGCGAGGAGCAGCGTGTTGCGAATCCAGACGAGCATGTTCGTCTGGGACCAGATGTCGATGTAGTTCTGCCACACGAAGACATCGGGTATCCACACCACGGGCACCGAGAAGACCTCGTTCGCCGACTTCAGCGAACTCATGACCATCCAGAAGAACGGCACCAGCAGGGCGATAGACGCGACGACGAGAACGACGTAGCCGATGAAGCGACCGACTCGTCGGAGCGGAGACCGCTTGGTGGTCATGCTCTTCGGGGGCGGGTTCTCCGCCATCGTGCGCAGTGCCCGGCGGTCTTCCGCCGGGACGAGAAGCTCGGTCATCACTTACTCCCCCGCTTGTTCCAGAGGAACTGGCCGATAGTCACCAGGATGCAAAGGAAGAACAGGGCGACAGCCGCAGCCGAGGCGTAGCCGAACTGGCTCTCCTCGAAGCCCTTGCGATAAATGAACTGAGAGATCACGAGCGTCGACTGCCCAGGTCCGCCGTTGGTCATGACGAGGATCAGGTCGAAGACCTTGAACGAGTTGATCGTCAGGATGACCGTGACGAAGAACATCGTGGGGCGCAGGCACGGCAGCGTGACGTTGACGAAGCGCTGCCACACGTTGGCGGCATCCATGCGCGCTGCTTCGTGCAGTTCACGCGGGACGGTCTGGAGCCCCGCGAGGAACAGGATCATGTAGTAGCCCATGTCGCGCCAGGTGCTGACGATGACGACGGCCGGCATCGCCCACTGGGTGGAGGTGAGCCATCCCGGAGGGTTGGCGACACCGAGTGCGCGCAGGACCTCGTTGATGGGGCCGTAGTCGGGGCTGAAGAGAAGGTTCCACACCACCGCGATCGCCACGATCGAGGTGACATAGGGGAAGAAGGCCGCCGTGCGGAAGAATGCGACGCCGCGAAGTTTGTTGTTCAGCAGGAGCGCAAGCCCGAGCGAGACGACGATCGTCAACGGGATGTGCATGACGGAGTAGTAGATGGTGTTCCAGAACGAGGTCTGGAAGCTCCCATCGCCGAGCAGTCGCCGGAAGTTCTCGAGGCCGATGAAATCGGCCTTGCCGAACACATTCCAGTTCGTCAGCGACATGTAGAACAGCGTCACAACAGGGACGAGTGTCAGCAGTGCGAACCCGACGAAGTTGGGGAGGATGAAGCTCCACCCGAGCACGGTGTTGCGCAGCCTCAGCCGGGAACGGCGACGGCGGGGGGACGGCGGCGGAGGCGCCTCCGTACGACTGGCGACGGCGGTGGACATCGGTCTCCTCAGGAATGTCGTGGGGTGCGGCCGGCGCGGGCGCGCCGCGCCGGCCGCAGGTCGGAATCGGCTGTCAGCCGATTTCGTTCTTGAAGCGGTCCTCGGCCTGCGAGATGGCGTCGTCGACGGGCGTGGAGCCCGACATGATCGCCGTGTGCATGTCGTTGAGGATGTTCTGGATCGCCGCCGTCTTGTTAGACGTCGGGTTCTCCGGCGCGACATCACCGGTCGACCAGGCGAAGTGCGACAGGTCGTCGGTCGGGGCTCCCTTGACAGCGAAGTAGGTCTCTGCGACCGCGTCGTCGTTGTATGCCGGGGTGATGCCGATGGCGGCGAGCGCATTGGCAGCGTCGGCGCTGGCAGCGAACTCGAGGAAGCCCTTCGCCGCTGCGACCTTGCTCTCGTCGAGAGCCGCGTTGATGGAGAGACCCGTCGGGTCGCCGAAGGTGACCGGAGTGTTATCCGTGCCGGCGGTCTTCGACGTCAGCTGCGGGATCGGTGCGATGCCCCAGTCGAACGTGTCGGCGTCGCCCGATGCCTGCTGGGCGATGAGGGTTGCCACGAACCAGGTACCCATGGGGAGCATGGCCGCTTTCTGCTTGCCGAACTCACCCTGGTAGGTGAGCTGGTTCGCGGTCGAGGTGTTGAAGTCGACCTGCGCACCGCCGTCCTGCAGCGCGAGCACGCGCTTGTAGTAGTCGGCCATGTAGTCGAAGTCACCGGAGAGGATGTCGGCGTCCTTCGTCTGTGCGCTCGCGTAGCCCTGCACGAGCGACTGCCAGCGGTGCTGGTAGGTGCCCTTGGCCGTGCCGGCCTTGCTGAGCTCGACGGCCGCGGCGTCGTAGTCGTCCCACGTCCACGATCCGTCCGGGTAATCGACCCCGGCTGCATCGAAGAGCGCCTTGTTGTAGAACAGCACCGAGCGGTCCTGGCGGTAGGGGACCCCATAGGAGGCGCCGTCGATTTCGTACGAGGAGGCCCCGCCGATGCCGTCGGGCAGCTTCACATCGGAGACGTCCAACAGCTGGCCACCCTCCTGGAAGGTGGTGACGAACTTGACCTCCTTCTGCGTGATGATGTCGGGGCCCACGCCAGCGGCGAGGTCGGCCGTGACGAGCGTGTTGTACTGAGCCGGGTCGTACTCCTTGAGCTCGACAGTGACGTCGGGATTCTTCTCGTGGTAGGCGTCGGCGAGGACCTGGAACTCGGGGGTGGTGGCCAGGCTCCAGCCGGACATCGTGAGGGTGACGGGTCCCGACTCCTCGGTGGCGGTGGGCTCGGCGGTGTCGCCGGCTCCTCCACTGCAAGCGGCGAGCGAGAGGCTGGCGATGATCGCCACCCCCGCTGCGGCTGCGAATTTGCGCTTCATGCGTGCTGCTCCTTTGCGATTGCGTGCGAGTCCCTGCTTTGGGTCTCATGGTTCCGGGCCGCGCGTGCGGTCGACCCGGGGTCTGTAAGTCGGCTGACAGTGACGCGGCCGTCGGGCCAGGTCACGGTTGCCGAAGAGTCGGCGTCCAGGTGGACGGTGGCCGTCGAAGCGGCGGGTGCGTCGCCACTCGCGGCGCCGGCGAGTTCGATGAGCGTCACGACCGGAGTGCCGACGTTGACGTCGTATTCGACGGTCGGAACGATCGCGCTCGGCCCGAGCGGGCTGGCATCGTCGCGGCGCACGAGTCCTGCCGCGGCGGGTTGGGTTGAGGAGAGCGAGCGGATGCCGCTGACTCGGCCGGCTGCGGACGCGGCTGCCCATTGCGCCCCCTGCGCGGTCGCCACCTCATCGGCCGCCATCACCCAACCGCCGACGCGAAGACGCAGATCGCCTGCACTGACCGTGGGTTCGAGCGCGTCGACGACGGTGACGCGCACTTCCCACGCTCCGCGCACGAGCGAGTGGACGGTGATGCGACCGGCCACTTCTACCTCGCCGATCAGCCCGTTGCCGTGCCGGCGCGCCGGTGGTGCAGCCGCCACCCAGTGCGCTGCCCACGACGATGCGGCGATGCCGAGGCATCCGTTCTCGTCGTCTTGCACGCGCGCTCCGAGAAGTTGCATGCCCGCCCGGTGGGTGGCTCGGCCCGCAGCGTCGACCAGCGCGACCGACTGCTCGAGCGGCTCAGTCCATGCCTGCTCGTTGAGCAACGGTGCAACTGCCGTTGAGTAGCCCAGTCGGGCGTAGAGCGGGGAGTCGCCGACCATACTGCCGGGCACCGCGTGGTCGGTGCCGTGGTTGACCACACGAACAATTCCGTCGGCCTGTGTCGCCGAAACGACCCAGCCGGGAGAAGCGATCGCGCGCAAGACGTCGCCCTGTTCGACCGGGAGGGGCTCTGCCGGCGAGGACCACACGGGATGGTCGGCGGGCAGCAGGATCCCGATCAGTCCCTTGGCCGCCCAGTAGGGCGAGCCGGGTCCCGAGTAGGACTGCGCCAGTGCGCGCCACTCCCCGTGCCACCCCATCGTCAGCACGCCGTCGGCGGTGGGATCTTGGTGCCGATCGAAGTGCGCGACGATCGCATTTGCGGCATGACGGAGCTGACCGGGCGTGCTCGAGGGCACTTCGGCCACGACGCCCATCCAGAACGCAGCCGCAGCAGCGTAACGATAGATCAGGCTACGTCCCTCGATGAGGGGCGAGCCATCGCCGCCGACCAGAGTGAGCGCGTCGAGGAGGAAGCGATCGAGGCGCGCGACGTCGCCCGCGGTGCGGTCGCCCGCGAGTTCGTCTGCACCGGCCATCCGGGACCACAGGATCGGGTAGACGTGCAAGGCCCAGCCGACGTAGTGGTCGTAGGACCGCTCGTCGCCATCGGAGAGCCAGCCGTCGTCGCGGACAAAGGTTTCGTGCCGCGCGAGGTCGGCCGTGATGTCGGCCTGCGACCACGGCCCGCCGACTGAGCGGAGGAAGGTCTGCACGACGATGCGGAACCAGACCCAGTTGTTGCGCGGGTAGGTGTCGTCGCCGACCACGGGCGCGAAGTAGGCGATGGTGCGCTCTTGCGTGAGCGCATCGAGACGATCCCAGATCCACGGCCGCGTGAGGTCGAGGACGAGTGCGAGCGACGCGGCTTCGACCTTCGCCTGCGCGTGCTCCTCCATGCGCACCCACCGATCGGGTGCGTCGGGGTCGACTCCCGTCGCGATGCCTCGCGCATAGAAGTCAATGAGGTCGTCGACTCCCTCGCCGCGGGCGCCGGCGATGCGGAACCCGGCGATCAGGAACGTGCGGGCGAACCCCTCGAGGCCGTCGATGGCGTGGCCATAACCGCCCTCGTCGCCGGGGAAGTGGATGCGGCCGGCTCCGGGGCTTGCGAATCGACGGGCGACATCCAACAGACCATCGGCGTACGCGAGCCATTGCTCGCGACTCCACTCCGCGTTTTCTGCGGTTGGCTGGTTCGTCACCGGGTGTTCTCCTTTGAAGATCGGGTCGGCGCTGAGATCGATCATTCGGAGATTATCAATCTGAAAACGACATTGCAAGACTGTTTCCGAGTCGTTATGATCGATATTGATCGTTTTAGCGCCAAGGACACCGGCAGAGCGGTCTCAAGTCGACGGTGACGAAAGGGAGCACGTTCAGTGAAAAGCGACTCGGTCCTGAGCTTCTCTGGCCCGCTCGCGGCCGCTTTGGGTGATCGGCCGCTCGCGCTCCGCTCACCCGAACAGGCGCTCCCCGTCGCCACCGCGGATGACCGAGCGGTCTGGGACCGAGAAGCTGGGTCGGTGGACAATGTCGCCATTGACGAGTTGATGAGGGTCGCGGAGTCCGAGCGAGGAACGCCGTGGCCGCAGCCACTCGCGAGCGCCGCCGCCCGCGTACATCGTGACGGCGACCGGGACGGGTGGGAGCAGGATGTGTACGCCCGGCAGCGCCGATTGAGCCGAGCCGCGGTTGTCGCCGCGGTCACGCTCGAGGACCGCTGGATTGACGAGGTCGCCGATGGCGTCTGGTTGCTCTGCGAGCAGAGTTCGTGGTGCTGGCCCGCCCACGATGACACCCGCACCGCCCATGGCAGCGTCCTCGCGACGGTCACCGACCCCTTCCTCGACCTCGGCGCGGGCGAGGTCGTCGGTCAGCTCGCCTGGCTCGACCATCTGCTGGGCTCCCAGCTCGACGAGCGCTATCCCGGCGTCCGGGGTCGAATTCGCCACGAGGCACGCCAGCGCATCATCCACCCGTTCGTCCATCGCCGCGATTGGCACTGGATCGGACTCGACGGTGACGTGCACAACTGGAACCCCTGGATCCACGGCAATGTACTCGCCGCCGCGCTCGTGCTGTTGGATCAGCCCGGCGACGATGACCTGCGGGAACGCGTCGTGCGACTGGCCGTCGAAGGTCTCGACCGATACGTCGCCGTGCTTCCCGGGGACGGTGCCATCGACGAGGGCTATGCCTACTGGTGGAACGGAGCCTGTCGGGCGCTGGAGGCGCTCGATCTCCTCGCCTTCGCCACCGACGATGAGTGGGACGTCGTCGGGGCGATCCCGGCGCTCCGGGAGACCGTCGCGTTCCCGCACCGGATGCAGCTCGGCGGACCGTGGTACCTCAACCTCGCCGATGGACCGGCCCGCCCGCCGACGAATCAGCCGTGGCACGCGCTGCACCGCGCCGCGCGTGCCGTCGGCGATCGGGATGCAGCCGCCCATGCAGCGGCTCACCGACATGCCGGGGAGCCGGCCGCCACCGAACACGAAGGACTTGGGACGCCTCCTCCGCGGCATCACCGATACCGCCTGGATTGACGCAACTCGGGCAGCTTCCCCCCTCCCTCGGGAGGTCTGGCTCCCGTCCACCGAGGTGCTGGTCGCGCGCGAGCACGCGGGATCCGCCCACGGACTGACCCTGGCGGTGAAAGGCGGCCACAACGGAGAGCATCACAATCACAACGACGTCGGCTCGTTCGTCGTGGCCTCCGACGGTGTGCCGGTGATCGTGGATGCCGGTCGCCCCACCTACACGGCCGAGACCTTCGGCCCGCGTCGGTACGACATCTGGACCATGCAGAGCTCGTGGCACAACGTGCCCGAAATCGACGGCATCGCTCAGGACGCCGGCGCTGTCCATGCGGCATCCGATGTCGTCGTCGAGCTTCAGGAGGATCGCGCGTCGCTCACGCTCGACCTCGCGAGCGCCTACCCGCTGGCCGAGTTGCGCTCGTGGCGTCGCAGCGCGTCGCTCGATCGACGGATGCCGCGCGTCACGATCGAGGACTCGTGGGTTCTCGATGCCGGTCATCACGCAGTGGTGCGACTACTCCTGGCCGGGTCGGTCGAAGTGGGGGCGAACTCCGTATGTGTCACGCCGCTCGAGGCGGCGACCCCGGTGCGGATCACCTGGCCGATCGGGGCCCCGGGCCGCATCGAGGTCAGAGATCTCGACGATCCGTTGCTCTCGAACGTCTGGGGAGCCCGACTGACCCGCCTCGAGATCGACGTCGCTGACCTGGATTCGGTCCAGATCACGGTAGAACAAAAGACAGCAGAAGAGGACACCGATGACTGAGCCCAACAGCGCGCCGCTGGCCGCAGAACGTCAAGCCCACATCCTGTCGGTGCTGGGCCGTGACGGAGCCGTGCGCATCTCTCAGCTGACCGAAGACCTCGGCGCCGCCACGGTGACGCTGCGTCGTGACCTGGCTCAGATGGAGAAGGAGGGACTGCTGCTGCGGGTGCATGGTGGGGCCGTCCCCGTTGCCGATACCTCCGCCAGCGACCAGACCGGCGGGACGATCGCCGTCCTCGTCCCTTCCCTGAACTACTACTGGCCGAGCGTCGTGCGTGGCATGGAGGTCGCTGCGCGACGCTTGGGGCTCAGCATCCAGCTCCGCGGAGCCTCGTACGAGCTGCAGGACGAGCGCCCCGTGCTCGAGCGCCTGGTGCGCAGCGGTGACGTCCTCGGGTTGATCCTCGCGCCGAACACCGACACCCCGCACGCGCAAGACGTCGTGCAGTGGCTCGCGCAATGCGGGACCCCCAGCGTGCTCGTCGAACGCGACGCCGTCCTCCTTCCGTACGGTGTGCCCGTCGAAAGCGTGACCACCGACCACGCTCTCGGCGCCGTCCTCGCCGCCCGACACCTCGCGGCCCTCGGGCACGCCAAAGTCGGGCTCGTCATCGCGCGGAATTCACCGACCTCACGAAAGATCACCGCGGGCTGGCAAGCCGCCTGCGAAGAACTCGGCCTGACCGCGGACGACCACATCGAGACATCTCTTCCCGATCGCGGCAGTTCCGACTTCTCCAATGCCGTCGATGCCGCCCTCGACCGGGCCTTGGCGACCGGGGTCACGGCGCTGCTCGTGCACTCAGACCCCGAGGCGATGGCATTCGTCGACATCGCATTGAACCGCGGAATCTCGGTCCCCGGCGACCTGTCGATCATCGCGTATGACGACGAAGTCGCGCAGTTGTTCACACCCGCGATGACCGCGATCAGCCCGCCGCGTTCGAGCGTCGGCGAGACCGCGGTCGAGCTCCTCGCTTCGAGAATCACGAATCCCACCAGGCCGATCCGGCGAGTGACCCTCAACCCCGAATTGGTGGTGCGCGACTCGACCGCTGCACCCCGGAGCGTATCGCTGGGCACCCCCGACGCGGATGCCGCGGTGGGCCGGTGATCGATCCCCACGAACACTCCCCGTGGAGCTTCTGGTCCACCGCCACGGCCGCCCGGCGGGCCGGTCAACTCGAGCTGCAGGCGGGGCTCCTCGAAGCGCACGCGAGCTGGCGCTTCGGCCGTGACACGTTCGTCTCGGACCTTGCGTCCATCGACGCCGACGAACTGACGCTGGGCGACCGGTCGTATATTGCCGCCGGCGCATATTTGACCGGCGAGGTGCAGATCGGCGCGGATTGCTCGATCAATCCCTACACGGTGATCCGTGGAGATGTGCGCTTCGGGGACGGGGTTCGCATGGGCGCACACACCTCGGTGCTGGGGTTCAATCACTCGATGGAGCCCGGCACGCCCGTGTTCCGTCAACCGCTGACCAGCCGCGGCATCCGGGTCGGTGACGATGTCTGGATCGGCTCGCACGTCGTCGTACTGGACGGTGTCACGGTCGGGGACCACTCGGTGCTCGCGGCGGGGGCCGTCGTCACGAAGGACGTCCCCGCTGGTGCGATCGTCGCAGGAAACCCGGCGAGGGTGCTGCGCTGGCGCGTACCGCCGACGGATGGTGACCGCGACCTCACCCTTCCGGATCGCGCTCCGTCGGGTGCTGCTCGGTCGGATCTGGCGGCCCGGGCCGCGGCGTTCGGCGACACCGCCCGTGCCGACGTGGACGCCGTACTCGCGCGAGCATGGGATGCCGACCTCGGGCTGTATCGCGACCGGCCGGGCGAGCCGCCGACCGTCCGGGCGTTGGGTGACGCGGTGGAGATCGCGGACCTCCTCCTCGGGTCGACGCCGCCGCAGCTGGAATCGGGCGCGATCATCCGGAGGTTCCAGGATTGGCAGGACCCGGCGACGGGCGCGATCGCCTCCATGCAGCCCGATGGGCGCCTGGGATCGGAACTTTCTTGGGAAGACGGCGACGTGGCTTACCACGCGCTGTCGTCCGGGTATGCGCTCGATCTCCTCGGATCGCAGTTCCGGCATCCGCTCACGATCATCACCGAAGCAACGCCCGAGAGCATCGTCGCGCGGCTCGACGCACTGCCGTGGCAGAGCGATCCGTGGAATGCCGGGCACCACGTCGACGCCCTCGGCACTGCGCTGCTCTGGACGAAGCGGCGCGGCGATGCCGTGCCTGTGGGTGTCGAGGAAGCGCTGTTCGGGTGGCTTCTGAGGCACGCGGATCCGCGGACGGGGATGTGGGGCGACGCGAGTGGCGACCGCGGACTCCTCCTGCTGGTCAATGGGCTCTATCGCGCCGCGCGCGGAACGTTCGCGCAGTTCGGGGTGCCGCTCCCCTACCCCGAGGCGGTGATCGATACCGTGCTGCGGCATGCGCGCGACGACCGCTGGTTCCGGGCCGATCGGCGCGATGCGTGCAACGTGCTGGATATCGCGCAGCCGCTGTGGCTGACACGGACGACCGGGTATCGGACCGCCGAAGTACAGACCCTCGCCGAAGAGCTTCTCGCCCACGCGCTCACCCTGTGGGAGCCGGGCGCGGGGATGGCCTTCCGCGCCGATGGCGACGACCCCGGACTGCAGGGGACGGAGATGTGGCTGGCGATCATCTGGTACCTCGCCGACCTCGCGGGGGTCGAGACGTCGCTGGGCTACCGCCCTCGTGGTGTCCACCGGCCGGAGCCTGCTCCGCAGAACTGAAGAGTGCGGGACGGCATCCCCCCGTCGCCGCGCCCTGAACCGAGTTGCCAGCGGATGTCGCTACCCGCGCGGCATCCGACTCCGAGTTGCCAGTGGATGTCCCCAAACCGCGCGAATAGGGACATCGAGTGGCAAGTCGGTGAGGCGCTGCGCCCTGAACCGATCGGGCGAGGCTCAGTCGAGGGCTCGGCGCCAGTCCGCGAGAAGCCGGGCGAGCGTGCGGCTGTGCGCCCATGGGACCTCGGGAGCCTCCGTGCGGCCTTCGGCGAGGGCGGATGCGACGGCATCCGCTTCGGCAGCGAACGGATCAATCGTCCCGAGCTCGAGGTGCTCGGCATCGAGACCTGAGCTCTGCACGGTGAACGTTCGCACGGACTCGAGGCGGCCTCCGTAGGCATCCGGGATCACGACCGATCCTTCATTGCCCTCGATGCGGGCGCTCGACGAGAGGTCTGCGTCGATGGCCGTCCCGACATCGGCAGTGAAGCCGGGCGCTTCGATTCTCGCGTACGCGTGCTCGTCGACACCGGTGTCACCGATGAGTCCGCTCGCATCCGTCACCCTGAGCGCATCGAGGGGGATGCCGGCAGCTGCGGCCACGCTGACGACGAGGGACATCGGATACCCACCGATGTCGAGGATCGCGCCGCCGGCGAGGGCAGGGTCGAACAGACGGCCAGTGCGGGTCTCGACCAACGATCCGCGTGCGACGGTGACACGGAGCGGCGTCCCGATGCGACCGCTCGCGATTTCCGCGTCGAGCGCGCGAGCGAACGGACCGAACCTCGTCTTGTACGCCTCGACGAAGGGCAGACCAGCGGATGCCGCGGCGGCGAGCACGTGCTCGGTCTCTTCCAGTGTCGGCGTCACGGGCTTCTCGCAGAGCACGGCTTTGCCCGCATCGAGAGCGGCGAGCGCGAGCGCTGCGTGCCCGGTATGCACGGTCGAGATATAGACGGCGTCGACGTCGTCGCGCGCGAGCACCTCGGCGTACGAGCCGGAAATATCCGCGCCATGCGCGGCGGCGAAGGCGGCCGCGCGTCCGGGATCGCTGCTGCCCACGGCATGCAAGACCCCTGTCGCCGAGTTGGGCAGTGCTCGTGCGAAGAAGCCCGCTATCCCGCCCGGCCCGAGGATGGCCCACCGTGTGTCGCGCATGCGCCTGACGCTAGCAGGGCGCGGCCGATCAGCGGACGAGCGGCGAGCCCTTCGCCGGCTGATCGCCGCCTTTGCGCTCGATCGCGCGGAGCGACTGTCCGACGAAAGCCGCGATGCGGCGCGCGCCGCGCTCGTGGAAGTGCGTGTCGTCGGCGATGCCGTCCGGCCAGTTCGGGTGCTCGCCCGCGGCGAAGTGCATCAGCAGCTCCCGCGATGCCTCGGACCCCATGTCTTCGTACAGCCACGTCGTGAACACCGTGAGGTCGATCAGGGGCACGTCCAGCTCGTGCGCGAGGTCTCGCACCGCGTTCGGGTAGTCGCCGTGGGTGGGGGTGACCGTCTCCCCCTCGAACCAGCGGCGCTCCACCGAGGTGCACAGGACCGCGGATGCACCGTGCCCCCGCGCATCCGCCACCATCGCCCGAAGGAGGGCGGTGTAGCCGCCTCGCGAGTCGAGATGCGGCTGCTTCTGGTCGTTGTGCCCGAACTGGATCACAACGGTGTCGCCGGGCTGAACCTCAGAGAGCAGCTGTGCCCAAGACCCGCCGTCGATGAACGATTCGGTCGTTGCGCCCCCGAACGCCCGGTTCGACACAGGCTCATCGACGTGCCGACTCAGATGCGGCCCCCACCCCGACATCGGATGCTCGTCCGCACCGCATGCGGCAACGGTGGAGTCGCCAGCGAGGTGGTACGTCAAGACGATCTCCCCGTCACCGCGGCAGCCGATCGCCGATGAGCGCCAGGTTCTGAATCGCCGCCAGTCCGTATTGGGCGACGTCGTTCGTCCCGACGCTCGGCGCCTCATCGACCGGGTTGAGCACATACGGCGATTCGATCCGCTTCAGCACGAAGTCTCGCCGGTGCGCGAGCCATTCGCCGACGCCCTCGAACGCTTCCCACGCATAATCAGCAAGAGCCTCGTCGTTCATGGCGTTCGCGGCATATGCCGTGAGCCGGCTGTGCGCCTGCTCGAGGTGAACGCCACTGAACGGCGCGCCCACGGCGGCGGTCTGCTCCTCGGGCGTTGCCAGGTAGAGACGGCAATAGTCGAGCCAGGCATCTCGGAAGCCGGGAACATCGACGAGTGAGATCAGCTCGCTGCAGACCTCGACGAGCCCGAAAACGGCACTGAGGTGCGAGACGGATACGCGGTCGCGGGTCGTATCGAAGCGGCCGGAATCGAGGTCGTACAGCGCCTCGCCGGTGAGGAATCCGTGGGGCAGCGCACCGATGTCGGCCATGGTCCCCAGCAGTCGGTCGCGAGAGCGCTCATTGCCGGTGCGCTCCCAATCGGCGAGCCAGGTTGCCGCGAGAGCTCCCCAGTCCGTGCCGAGTCCCACGGCGAGCGCCCCGCGGTCGGGGCGATAGGTTGCGGCATCCGTTCGGACTTTGCGGGTCGGATCGGTGTCGAGGAAGCGCTCGTCGCTGTCGCGCAGCTCCGTCAGGAGGTCGCCGACGCGCTCGTCGGCGGTCAGGTAGTGGAAGAAGCGTCGGTAGATCGGGCTGCTGATGCGCAGCTGCTTCGCACTGCATCCCCAGTGCTGCACGTTGTGCCGCGATCCCAGCCCCTTCCAGCGGCCGAGGTGGTAGACATCGACCTCGCCGGTGTGCCGCGTCATCGCCTCAGCCAGGCGGAACACGTCGGCCCTCCCGGTGCGCAGGTACGAATACCAGAGCCACAGATCGGGTGAGAGCTCGCTGTTGTCCCACGCGTAGCCGCCGACGTCGTACCGCCACACATGCCGATCGGGATCGTAGGCGTGCATGACGTCGCCATAGTTCCAGAACCCGTACCACCGGCGCTGATCGATCTGGCCGAGGTAGTAGTCGAGAAGGAAGTCGATGCTGTCCTCGATGTCGCTGCGAAGTTCGCTCGAGCGATCGACCGGAGCCCAATCGCCGAAGACGCCGACTTCATGAAGGTGGGCGGTCGTCGGCTGCAGCAGCGGCGGGTTCTGGAGTCGCTCGACGTCACCGGCGAGGGACTCGATGGTGGGCGTCGCGTCGTAGGCGAACAACGTCAATTCGTGTGTGCGTGCCACGCCGTGAGCATCGCCGAAGCCGGGCTCATAGTCCTCGTACGTGATCTCGAGCGCGTCGAGCTGGGAAGCGAAATCCTCCTGGCCGAGCCCATCGTGGTAGAACCGCACATCCATCGGCTGCGCTTCGGGTGCGTAGAACCACGCCGTGATCTCGGCGTCGTCGCCTGCGGCCCCGCGAATGTCGAGCTGGCCCGGATGCGACTGCCAGAACGATCGAACGCCGATGCCGAGTCCGCCGGCGGGATCGCTCAGCGAGAAGAAGCCTTCGGCGCGAGTACCCGCTCCCGCATCGATCCAGGCATGACCGGGTGCGGTGCGCTTGCGGATGCCGAAACCGTCAGCACTGAGCTGCGTCAACGTCACGTCGGACCACGACGGGATCAGGTCGAGTCGTCCCGACACTTCGGGATTCCACTGATCGGTCGGTGGCGTGGCGCGACCAGCGACCTGGTCCGCGCGCACCTCCGCGCCGGGGTCGCGACGCAGCCCCGTGAGACCCCGCACCGCTTCGGCGAAGAACCCGCCATTGGCCCCCGCGACACGAACGTGACGGTCGTGCAGGGCGGCGCGCAACGGCACCGCGGCTCGTAGCCCGAGCCCCGCGAGGAAGTCAGCGTCGGCATCGCCGTTCCACACGACGGTGTGGACGACCCGAATCTCGGCCGAACCGGCCACGACGACCAGCCGAACGACGAACGGCAACCACTCCCGCTCACCCGACTCGTCGCGGTGCGATCCCTCGATACGCACGACAGCGCGAATCGGACCGTCCTGCTCGACCTCAACGCGTGTCACATTCGAGCGGAATCGGCGTCGCGGAGCCGCTCCGCCATCCTCGGAGATCTCGCTCTGCAGAAGACTGACCAGACCGATGTCCTCGGCGACGGTGACTCCCCCGCGTCGGACGGACGCGATCAGCGAATCGACGGGGTTGCCGGCCGATGGGGTGTGAACCTCGAAGGCGATCACGCCGTTGTCCACCACCAACGCATCACCGGCGCGGCGCACACGCACCGGCGCGTCATGCTCGATCAGAACGCTCTCGGATGCCGAGACGATCTCATACTCACCCGGAGCATCCGTCGCCCCGAGGGCAACGCCCGTCCATTTGACCGAGCCATCCGGCCAGGTCGCCAGCGGCCAGAACTGGGCGGGCACGCGGTCGCCTTCCCCCGATCGTTGCAAGCGAAGGTCGGCGGCAGATGCGACGGCACCGCGTGGGAGCGGTGCGCCCCACGTCGTACCGGCCGGGAGTCGCTCGGGGGCGTTCCCATCGAGCCAGCGCAAGGGGATGGAAGTGACGGCGGAGCCAGTCATAGCGAATGCACCTCGAGGTTTCGATAGCAGGCGATCAGGGGAGACATCTGGCGAAATCCGATGCGACCATCGCGGATGCGCGGGCCCGTCGAATCGTCATCGGTCCAGTCGAAAAGGAGCAGGTCGTCGATCGAGAACTGCACACGGGGGCCGTCCTTGACGACGTCGATGCGATAGAACGCGCCGCGGGTATCGACGACCGGTGGGAGCGGATCGGCGCCCTGAGCCACCAAGTGAAAGCCCGGTGATTTGCGCAGGTTGCACGTGTGGAAAGCGCGCTCGTCCTCCCACCGGCGGCGGAAGTACGAGACGTGGAGCGTGCGGATGTCGCTCGAGTGGTACTGCGGATACGCTCCGGTTCGCGGCGCGAGGCCGTCGTCGAAGATCCCCCCACCCGCATCCGCGACCGCTCCGAAGAACAGCATCGCCAGGCCCGGCTCCTCGCGCGGCGAGAACTCCCACGTGATGCGAATCGCGTCGCCGAACACCTCCGGACACCACAGCGTCCAATGGTCGTCGAACCCACCGGCGCTGGAGAGCAGCAGTCCGTCGTCGCCGGCTTCGGCGAGCACCGGACCCTCCGCGACCCACCCGGCCAGGTCATCCGGACCCGCCAATGCGTTGCGATAGATCAGGGTGGAACTCATCCCTTGACCGAACCGATCAGCATTCCCTTCGCGAAGTGCTTCTGCAAGAAGGGGTAGAACAGCAGGATCGGAATGGTGGCGACGACGATGACGGCGAACTTGATTCCCTGCGCCGGCGGCAGCTGGCTGGGATCAGCTTCGACGATGGAGAGGTCCGTCGCGACGGTCACCTGACGGAGGAACATCTGCAGCGTCCACATCGAACTGTCGTTGAGGTAGAGCAGCGGCGACATGAAGTCGTTCCAGATCCCGACCGCGTAGAACAACGCGAACGTCGCGAGCACCGGCTTGGACAGCGGGAGGATCACGCTCCACAGCGTCTGCATTTCGTTCGCTCCGTCGATCTTCGCCGACTCTTCCAGCTCTGCGGGCAGCTGCTGGAAGAAGTTCTTGATGATGATGAGGCTGAACGGGTTGATCGCGAGCGGCAGGATCAGCGCCCAGTAGGTATCGAGCAGCCCCAGATCCTTGACGATGAGGAAGGTCGGGATCATGCCGCCGGTGAAGACCATCGTGAAGACGACGAGCGAAAGCAGGAGGCGGCGGAAGGGAAGGTTCCCCTTTGAGAGGGGATATGCCATCGACACCGTAAACAGCAGCTGCACGACAGTGCCGACCGCGGTGACGGCAATCGTGGTGATCATCGCTCGCACGAACGCGGGGCTCGTGAGGATCGCTTCATAGGCGCGCAGGCTGAAGGTCTCGGGCCACAGGAAGAACGAGCGCGTCGCGAGCTCGGACTCCGTGGCGAAGGACCCCGCGATGACGAAGATGAAGGGGATGAGAGCGATGATCCCCACCGCGACGAGCAGGGCGACGTTGAAGACGTCGAACACCCTTCCGGCCGGTGTATTGAACCGGTACTTTTCGCGTGCCATCAGAAGATTCCCGCCTGGTTGGAACGTCGGGCTATCCAGTTCGCTCCGAAGATCAGGACGACACCGACAACGGCCTTGAAGAGGCCGACCGCGGTGCTGTAGCTGTAGGAGCCCTGGGTGATGCCCATGAAGTAGACGTAGGTGTCGAACACGTCCGCGACTTGCCGGTTCAGCGAATTCGTCATGAGGTAGATCTGCTCGAAGCCGGTGTTGAGGACCTGACCCATCTGCAGGACGAGCATGACGATCACGGTGGGCATGATCGAGGGGAGCGTGATGTGCCAGACGCGTTGGAAGCGGCCGGCGCCGTCGATGATCGCGGCCTCATACTGCTCCTGGTCGACGCTGGCGAGCGCCGCGAGGAAGATGATCGTGCCCCACCCGGTGTTCTTCCAGATGTCTTGGAGAACGATCAGCGGCCGGAACCACGCCGGATCGGTGAGGAAGTTGATGTCGGTTCCGAGGATCCCATTGATGAGTTGTGTCATCGGGCCGATGTCGAGTGCGAAGAGAAGGTAGGTCAGCGATGCGACGACCGTCCACGACAGGAAGTGCGGAATGTAGATGAGGGTCTGCACTCCCCGCTTGACCAGCACGACGCGCAGCTCATTGAGCAGAATCGCCACGACGATGGTCAGGGGGAACACGATGAGCAGGCTCAGCAGCGCAAGAATCAGGGTGTTGCCCAGCAGCCGCGGGAAGTCCGGACTGCTGAAGAACTCCTCGAAGTGCTTGAACCCGACCCAAGGACTATCGGCGATGCCGAGGAAGGGGATGTAGTCCTTGAAGGCGATGATCGCGCCACCCATCGGGGCGTAGCGGAACACCGCGAAGTAGATGATCCCAGGGACGAGCAGCAGATAGAGCCACTTGAACTGCGTGAAGTGCACGCGAGCACCTTTGCGACGCTTGCGCGGCGGAACGATGAGCGCTTCCGTCTCGAGGACGGGATTGTTCATGACGACCATGGGACTACCTCTCAGTGAGTGAGAGGCGGATGCCGCCGCAAGTGTGCGGCATCCGCCTCTCGCGGATCAGTTGTCCTCGCTGGCCAATTCGTTGATCTCCTTGATGACGTCATCGCCACCGCTGGAGCGCCACAGTTCGATGGCGTCTTTCAGCCCGTCCAGGTCGATCTGGCCGGCGATGTACTGGATGCGTGCGTCCGAGACGATCGTGTCCAGTTGCGAGCCCTTGGAGATATAGGTCTCGGACACGTACGCGGCAGCCGGGTCGAACACCGCCTTCTCCAGGTCGGACGCCTCGATTTGCTTGCGCTTGTCGTACATCTCCTGCTCGTAGTCGGTCGGCTGCTTGGGCAGGTAGCCCTTGAAGCCGTTCACGTTCATGCCGAGCTGCGAGTAGCTGAGGACGGTGTCCTTGAGCGTCTGCGGGGCGTCGGCGACGGCAACGGCGAGATCGCCGTCGAGCGTGTAGGTCTCTCCTTCGATGCCGTTGTTGAGGATGGGCCCGGCTTCGTCGGAGTTCAGCTTGTTGAGCACCTCGAGAACGCCACGCAGCTCAGCCTCGGTGCGCACGTTCGTCTTCGGGATCGCGAGGAACCCGCTGTAACCGGTGGTCGGCTGTGCGTACAGTTCACCGTCGGGACCCTCGAGGTTTCCGGAGATGTCGACGTAATTCTGGAAGTTGTCGGGGTCGGATTCCTTGAAGAGGTTCATCAGCACGCCGGCGCGCGAGTGGACGTCGACGATGATGCCGCCCTTGCCGTTGAGGAAGGGCTCGTTCCAGTTGGCCGAGTCGAAGGTGGCGTAATCGGGGTTGGTGAGTCCTTCGTCGACGAGCTTCTTCTCGAACTGCACGGCTTCGAGCCACTCGTCGGTGGTGTAGCTGGGGGTGAGCTCACCGTCGCGCTCGGTCCACCGGTTGCCGGCGCCGTACCAAGCTTCGATCACGTCGTAGGGGCTGTTCGATCCGATCGGGCCGGGCCACTTCGGAATGATGAGCCCGTAGGTGTCATTGACGCCGTTGCCGTCGGGATCCTGCTCGGTGAATGCCTTCGCGATGTTGTACAGATCCTCGGTCGTCTTCGGTGTCTCCAGCCCGAGGTTGGCGAGCCAGTCCTTGCGGACGATCACGGCGGTGCGCATGACATCGCGAGCCCGGAAGATGCCGTACACCTTGCCGTTGACGCTCGACGCCTGCTGAACCTCGGGGAAGGTCGTCTTCAGGTTCGGGTAGTCGTCGAGGTAGTCGGTCAGGTCCCAGAACGCGCCAGCCTCAGCGTTGCGAACGAAGGCGGGGTCCTTGCCCTGGATGACCATCACCTGCGGGATGTCGTCCCCGGCAAGCGTGATGTTGGTCTTGTCTGCGTACGACGAGTTGGGGACCCAGTTGATGTCGAGATCGACACCCACGACGTCCTTGAGCGCCGCTCCGATCTCGTTCTCGGCCTCAGGGGCATTCGTGACCAGGTAGGGCGCCATGATCGACAGACTGGTGAGCTCGGTGGCTTCCTCGGTGTCGGATCCGCCGGCGGAGCAGCCGGCGAGGGCGAGAGCGCCCGCGGTGACGATCGCGAAGCCGGAAAGCATTCTGCTGTGCTTCATGAGGTGAACTCCTTCGTTCTTTCGGTGGGGGTTGGTGGAGCAAGAGTGGATTCCGCTACCTGCTTGTCGTTCGCTGCGAAGAACGCCATGCACAGGGCGGTGTCGATCGTCAGCCACGCGCCGAGCGAGACGAACGGAATGAGTCCGGGGAGGATGAGGCTCGCGGTGACGACGACCACGACCGCAAGCAGCAAGAGGATGACGTACGCGATGTTGCGGATCATCCACCGTGTTGCTGTCAGCAGGTAGGCGCGCAGCGGAAGGTCGTAGTGGGCGTACATGGGCATCACGACGGCGAGGATCGAGATCGCGACAACGAGCGCGATGCCGGTGAGGATGCCGGGAGCGTCGGTCAGTGCGCCGGTCTGGAGGTAGCTGATCAGATTCATCGCGAGGACCACAGTGACGAGGATGACCGGCCCGAGGACGGCGTTCGAACGCCAGAACTCGCGCCGCCAGGCAGCCGCGAAAGAGCGGAATGCAGGGAATGCCTCGCCGCGGAGGCGACGACGGGTGAGTTCTGCGGCGGCGATGGACGCCGGGGCTGCTCCGAGCACGATGCCGCCGGCGAGGGTGAAGAGGTACCAGAGGACGTTGACCGTCATGACCCAGAAGAGCCAATCGCACGCCGCGTGAAGGCGGAGTGCCCACCCGCTGGCGGACGCGCTGCTGCTCATCTGAATCTCCATCGAATCGGTACCCATAACCGCGGCACGGAAGAAGGAATTCAGTGATGAGGCGATGGGAATGCGCTTTCCGCCACGATAACTCGATTAGTGAAACGTGTCAAGCCCCGACGAAGGCTGGGCTACGCGCGGGCGGCGAGCGCCGCACCGGCGGCACGCAACCAGCGGGCCGGATCGGCGAGCGATGCCTCGGCACTGCCAGCGAGGTCCGTCAGCGAAACGGATGCCGCGAACGCCGACGTGTCGGCGTCGGGCGTGATGCGGCCCGCGACGAGCATGACCGGCACACCCGCCTCGGCCGCCAGTGCCGAGACGAACGACGGCACCTTGCCCGCGGCGGACTGGCCGTCGAACGAGCCTTCTCCGGTGATGACGACGGATGCCCCTGCCACCGCTTCGCGCAGCCGAATGAGTTCGGCGACCGCCGACGCCCCCGGCACGAGTCGCGCACCCCATGCGCGTAGAGCGAAGCCCGTCCCGCCTGCGGCGCCGGTGCCTGGCTCATCGGGGTCGGCGGGCAGAAGCTCGGCCAGTCGTCGGAGCTCGGCGTCGGCGGCAACGACCCCCTCGGCATCCAGTCCCTTCTGCGGGCCGAAGACCGCTGCGGCCCCTGTCGCCCCCAGCAGTGGGTTCGTGACGTCGGTGAGGACGACGGCCCCGGCGAGCGGCAGTGCCGCAAGATGTGAAAGCTTCACCCGGGAGAGATCGCGCAAGCCGCGTGCGCCGCCGCCGATGTCGTTTCCGGAAGCATCGACGAACCGCGCGCCGAGGGCACGCAGCATTCCGACTCCCCCGTCGTTCGACGCGCTCGAGCCGATGCCGAGCACCACTTCGGAGACCCCCTGATCGAGCGCGGCGGCGATGGCCTGCCCGAAACCGGTCGTGTCGGCATCCCACGGCAGTCGACGCTCGCCCAAGAGTTCGATCCCCGACGTGGACGCCAGTTCGACGACGCCGATCCCGTTCGGCGCCGCATCGGTCGCGGGCAGCAGCAGCCACTCGGCATCCGTCGCCGCACCGTCGGGGCCTGTCACCGAGACCGGCATCCGCCGCGCACCCGGAACAGCGGCGGCGAAGGCATCGACTGTGCCCTCGCCCCCGTCAGCCATCGGGCGCGGGACGATATCGGCATCCGGCGACACCGAGATCCAGCCCGCCGCGAACTCCGCGGCGGCTGCGGCGGCGGCGATGGACCCCTTGAAGCTGTCGACCGCGATGACGACGCGGGTCATGATCGGGGTGGCGTGCTCTCGCGAAGGAGAACCTCGAGCCGCCACGGCGAACTCTCGGGGCTCCATGCCTCGTCCACGGCGGCGCGCAAGGTCTGGTAGCCGATCTCCTCGAGCGGCACGCTGACCGTGGTCAGCGCCGGGCTCACATCGCGCCCGGTGGGGATGTTGTCGAAGCCGGCCAAGGCGATGTCGGCGCCCACCGTGCGCCCCGCGGCGCGCAGCGTGTTCAATGCGCCGATCGCGACGACGTCGCTGATGCCGAAGACCACGGTGCCCGGTTCCACACCATCGGCGAGGGCTTCCGCCATGAGTCCCACGCCCGATTCCCGCGAGAATCCACCCCGGTACACCCGGGGCGTCTCGCCGCCGCCGGCGGTGAACCCGTCGGTGAATCCGGCGAGGCGGTCGTCACTGGTCACGACGCCGTCGGCCGCGGCGAGCACGACGGCGGAGCGATAGCCGCGTTCGGCAAGTGCGGCGCCGAGTGCGCGCGCGCCGCCTCGGTTGTCGAGGTCGATCGATCGCAGATCACCGGCGCCGGCGCCGAGCGCGACGACGCGACCGCCCGTCGACTGGATCAGTTCGAGTTCGTTCGCCAGTTCCGGCGACATGTCGCGGGTCGTGCGGGATGCCGCAAGGATGAGTCCTCGCGGGCGTTGACCGCGCAGCGCCCGGACGAGTCGGATCTCGCGCTCGTCATCGCGCTCCGTGATGGCGACGGTGACGACGAGTCCCGCTTCGTCTGCGCCGCGCGCGACCCCCGACGCGAGCTCGCCGAAGTAGGGGTCGGCGATGTCGGCGACGAGCAGCGCGATGATCGCTGAGGTGCCGCGGGCGATCGCCTGGGCCGACAGATTCGCGGAGTAGCCGAGCGTGAGGGCGGCCGCTTCCACGCGCTCCCGGTAAGAGTCGGCGACCTTACGGGCCGAGCCGTTGAGAACCCGCGAGGCGGTGGCAAGGGACACGCCGGCCTCGCGGGCCACGTCATGGAGAGTCGCGGCGCCGCGGCGCTCGGCAGTGTCGGTCACGTTCGTGATTCTAGGGCGGCCACCAGGTGCGGGGATACCGCCGCACCGAATCCGGCAGCCGTCAGGCGTACGACCTCGGCATGGTCGGTCGCCCAGATCTCCTCGTTGAAGATCTCGACCTCGATATCGCGGTCGTAGCCGGTGGCCTCGACCGCGCGGGTGAGTGAGGCGAAATCGATGACACCATCGCCCGGATAGTGCCGGCCGAGCAGGACGTCCGCCGGCAGCGGGGTCTTCCAGTCGCACACCTGGTACGTGGCGATGCGACCCTCGCGCCCGGCGCGGGCGATCGAGTCCAGCACGTTCGGGTCCCAGAAGATGTGGAACGTATCGACGGTCGCACCGACCACGTCGGGGTCGAAGTCCGCGGCGATGTCGAGTGCCTGACCGAGCGTCGAAACGACGCAGCGATCGGTGGCGTACATCGGATGCAACGGCTCGATCGCCAGCGTGACACCCGCCGCTGCAGCATGGGGCGCCAGCTCCCCGATCGCGTCGCGCACGCGTTCGCGGGCACCGACGAGGTCGCGCGAGCCCTCCGGCAGGCCGCCGGCGACGAGCACGAGGATCGCGGTGGATCCTTCCGCGCCGGCGGCGGCGAGGGTCGCCGCCTCTTCGATCGCGACACGGTTGTCGTCGATGGATGCGCGTCGGGCGGGGCCTTCGGGCATGGTGAAGAAGCCCGCGCGGCAGTGCGTCGTGAAGCGCAGGCCCGAGTCCGACAGCATGGCGGCGGCCGTCGCGAGTCCGACCTCCTGCACGGGCTCGCGCCACAGGCCGATTGCCTGCACGCCCGCGTCGGCGGTCACCCGCAGGGCGGTGGCGAGGTCGGCGTATTTGATCGTGGCCTGGTTGATCGACAGACGAGGGTCGACGGTCATGATCTGACTCCATTCAGTGCCAGCATGCCGTTCCAGCGTTGGGCGGCCAGCTCCGGCTGCTCGAGTGCGTGGGCACTGTTGGCGAGTTCGACGATGCGTGAGAGGTGCGGAAGGCTGCGCGCCGAATGCAGCCCGCCGACCATCTGGAACGCGGACTGGTGACCGTTGAGCCACGAAAGGAACGCAACGCCCGTCTTGTAATAGAACGTCGGTGCGGCGAAGATCTGGCGGCTGAGTTCCTCGGTCGGGCCGAGAATCTCCAGATAACGAGCGGAATCTCCGGCGTCGAGCGCCTGAATCGCGGCCGAGGCGACCGGGGTCAGGGCAGCGAAGGCACCCAGGAGCGCGTCGGAGTGCTGGCGCGGGCTCTGCGGATCGCGATCGGGCTGGGCGGCATCCGGTACATCCGCTCCGCCGATCAAGCCCACGTAGTTGAAGTCGTCACCCGTATACATCCGCACTCCCTCGGGGAGGCGCTCACGAACGGAGACTTCGGACGCGGCATCGAGCAGACTCATTTTCACACCCGAGACGGTGCCCGGGTTCTCCGCAATGATCTCGAGGAGAACATCGGATGCCGCCCGCCAGTCCGCCCCGCCGAAGTACCCGGCAAGCACGGGGTCGAAGGCGGTGCCGAGCCAGTGCAGGACCACCGGGGTGGTCGCCGACTGCAGCACGTCGCGGTAGACGCGGCGGTAGTCGTCCGGAGACTGGGCCGCGCGAGCGAGGTGACGGCTCGCCATCAAGACGGGACCGGCGCCCTGCTCTTCGGTGAAATGCAACTGCTCTTTGTAGGCGTCGATGACGGCGTCGACGGAGATGAGTTCGTCCTCGACGTGGTCGGTGTTGACTCCGACGACGACCGAGCCGCCCTCTTCGCGCGCGACCTCTGCCGAACGGGCGATGAGCTCACGGGTGGCTGCGGCGTCGAGTCCCATGTTCCGCTGCGCGGTGTCCATGGCATCGGCGACGCCGAGTCCCCACGAGTACACCGAGCGGCGGAAGTCGAGCGTGGCATCCCAGTCGACCTGGGCCGGCTGGCCGGGGGTGTTCTCGGCGGAGGTGACCGGGACCACGTGCGCAGCCGCGTAGGCGACGCGGCTCTGCAGCGCCCCTTCGGGCTTCGCGTAACCGGGCGCCTCGTTCAGGGCCGCCGTCGTGACGGCGCCATCGGCGGCGAGGAGGGTGAGCGCGGTCACGGATCAGTCCAGCGACAGCGAACGAAGCTCGACCTTGCGTCCCTCACGAGAGGACTCCAGGCCCGCCTCGGCGAGGAGGACTCCCCGGGCGCCGGCGAGCAGGTCGAATTCATATGGGGTGTCGAGCACGTAGGAGGTCAGGAACTCCTCCCACTGCTGACGGAAGCCGTTGAGGAACACGTCGTTGGTGGGAACGTTCGCCCAATCGGCGTCGTAGTCGTGAGAGTCCTCGAGGTCGGGGTTCCACACCGGCTTCGGCGTCGCGTTGCGCGACTGGATCTTGGCGCCGAAGAGGCCGACGACAGCCGAGCCGTGCGTGCCGTCGACATGGAATTCGACGAGTTCGTCGCGGTTGACGCGGACAGTCCACGACGAGTTGATCTGCGCGATGACATCGCCCTCGAGCTCGAAGATGCCGTATGCGGCGTCTTCGGCAGTGGCCGTGTAGTGCTCGCCGTTCTCGTCCCAGCGGTCGGCGATGTGGACGGATGCCTGTGCGTAGACGGTCTTGACGCCCCCGAACAGGTTCTCGAGCACGTAGTTCCAGTGCGGGAACATGTCGACGATGATTCCGCCGCCGTCTTCGGTGCGGTAATTCCAGCTCGGGCGCTGAGCGGGCTGCCAATCGCCTTCGAACACCCAGTAGCCGAACTCACCGCGCACCGAGAGGATGCGGCCGAAGAAGCCGGAGTCGATGAGGCGCTTGAGCTTCTGGAGGCCCGGAAGATAGAGCTTGTCGTGGACGACGCCGGTCTTGACACCGGCATCCGCCGCGAGCTTCGCCAGCTCCAGTGCCTCCGCGGCCGACTCAGCCGTGGGCTTCTCGGTGTAGATGGTCTTGCCGGCGGCAATCGCCTTGCGCAGCGCCGTGGCGCGAGCCTTGGTGACGAGGAAGTCGGCGTAGATCTCCCAGCGCGGGTCGGCGAGGGCCGCGTCGAGGTCGGTCGTGTAGTCCTCGATGCCGTGCCTGGCGGCGAGCTCGGCGAGCTTCGCCTCGCTGCGTCCGACGAGGAGCGGCTTGACGGTGACCTTCGAACCGTCGGGCAGTTCGATGCCCCCCTGCTCACGGATCGCCAGGATCGAGCGGACCAGGTGCTGGCGGTAGCCCATGCGCCCGGATACGCCGTTCATGATGATGCCGATCTCGCGCACCTGCGGGCCGGCGGCTGCCGCGGACTCTGAGGCCGGGGCGAGGGTGGTCGTCTCTGACACGTGTTGTTCCTTCTCGTCGTGCGCTTGACCCGATGAGGTGGGTAAGCGCTTTCCAGTAGTTTGCCATGGTGAAGGCCGACGCGCAAGCACGAGACCTCTTTTCGGCTCAGGTGAGCCGGATCGCCGCCCATGAGACGGGCCGCAGCGAGAAGCGCAGGACGCCGTCGGTGACAGTGGCCCCCTCCAGCTCGCGGACGCCGATGCGGTCGGGATCCTCAAGAGTGTTCGCGGCGTATCGGTCCTCGTCGTGCAGCAGATGGGACTCTGCGATGGTCAGCTCGCCTCCGAACGCGCTCGCGACGGCCGTGAGGTCGATCTCGAGATCTTCGCTCTCCAACGCCGAGCGGTTGGCGACGAAAAGACTGACTCCCCCGTCGTCGAGCGTCGCGACCGCGTTGATGTTCGCGACCTGGCCGAATCGGTCGCTGTCGAAGCTGCCGGAGCTGACCGGAACTCGCACAGCCCGGGAACCCGCCAAGCGCGAGGTGATCGAGAACGGAAAGAAGGTCGTCTGTCGCCAGGCGATGCCGCCGGGCTCGGTCATGATCGGGGCGATGACGTTGACGAGTTGAGCGAGGGATGCCGACCGAACGCGATCCGAATGCTGGAGCAGTGTGATCAGCAGATCGCCGAAGACGACGGCATCCAGCGCGTTGTATTGATCCTCGAGCTGCCGGGGCGCGGTGGGCCACTCGTCCGGCCCGTACGTGGTCGCCTGCTCTTGCCAGCGATCCATGTACCAGACGTTCCACTCGTCGAACGAGAGCATGATGCGCTTCTCGCTCTTTCGTTCCGCGGCGACAGCGTCGGCGGTCGTGACGACGCTCTCGATGAACTTCTGCATGTCGACGGCCGAGGCGAGGAACTCCTGCGCATCACCACCGTGCTCTTGGTAATACGCGTGACACGAGATGAAGTCGACGTCGTCGAACGCCTGCTCGAGGACCTCGCGCTCCCACGATCCGAACGTCGGCATGCTGCGACCGGAGGAGCCGCACGCCACGAGTTCGATGGACGGGTCGAGTTGGCGCATCGCCTTCGCGGTGCGCGAGGCGAGCTTGCCGTAGTCCACGGCGTTTCGGTGGCCCAGTTGCCACGGGCCGTCCATCTCGTTGCCGAGGCACCACATCTTCACGCCGAACGGCTCGGGATGCCCATTGGCGGCCCGCTCATCCGTGCGCGCCGTCGTGACCGAGGTGTTGGCGTACTCGAGGAGATCGAGTGCCTCCTCGGTGCCGCGCGTGCCGAGGTTCACGGCGAGCATCAGGTCGCTGCCGACCTGGTCGAGCCAATGCTGGAACTCGTGGAGGCCGACCTCGTTCGTCTCCGTCGCATGCCACGCGAGGTCCAGGCGCCGCGGGCGCTGGTCCTTCGGCCCGACGCCATCCTCCCAGCGATACCCCGAGACGAAGTTGCCGCCGGGGTAGCGGATGGTGGAGACGCCGAGTTCCTTGACGAGGTCGACGACATCCGCACGGAATCCTTCGGCATCCGCCGTCTCATGCCCGGGTTCGTAGATGCCGTCGTACACGTGACGGCCGAGATGTTCGACGAAGCCGCCGAAGATACGGCGATCGACGTCAGCGATCTCGGAACGCGGATCAACGAAACCGGATGCAGCCACAGCGTGGACCTTTCATAGTGCGAGATTTGGCCAGGGTGCACCGGAGGCCGGTGCACCCTGGACGATCAGCCGAGGATCACGTCGGCTTCGGCGAAGAATTCGTTGACCGCGTCGTCGACGGAGAGTGCGCCGAGCCCGATGGACTTGCCGAGGTCCCAGAACTTCTGCTCGAGAGACCCGTAGCCGACGACAGGCACCGGCGGTGCCTCACCGATCCGGTCGGAGGCCGCTTCGATGTAGTCGGCAACCTGCTTGTCCGCGCCTTCGAGAGCAGTTCCCTCGAGCTTCGAGGAGGATGCCGGGAAGCCGAGCGTGGTGCCGAAGATCTCACCGGCTTCGGGGCTGTTGACCACGAAGTCCAAGAACAGCGCGGCTGCTTCCTTCTTGTCGCTGTTCTCCGCGATGGCCATCTGGAGACCGGCCTGGCGATAGAGGTCCTTCGACCCCTCTTTCGCGGTGGGAGGCGCAACGATCGAGATCGAGGATGCGCCCGAATCGGCGAGATAGCCACCGAGGAAGTTGCTCCAGCTCATTTCGCTGGCTGTCTTCGCGGCGCCGAACCCCGACTTGGGGCTGAGTTCTTCCAACGTCTGCTGCGGGATGGCAACACCGTCGCGGATCGTCTGACCCGACTCCCAGTAGTCGCGGAGCTCGTCTTTTGTGAAGCCGAGCTTGCCGTCGTCGGTGTAGAGATTGCCGCCGTCAGCGCGCAACTGGAGTTCGAACACCTGGATGCGCTGGGTGTAGTCGGTGCCGCCATAGACAGCGCCCGAGGTGGCGTCCGTGACCTGCCCCATCCAGTCGTCGAAGTCGGCAAAGCTCGTTCCGCCCTCGGGAGCCTCGACACCGGCCGTTGCCAAGAGGTCGTCGTTGACGAAGTTGGCCCACAGGCTGTAACCCGTCGGAAGCGAGTACTGCACGCCATCGAGCGCCCCCGTACCCAAGAGCGAATCGTCGAACGTCGTCGTGTCGATGTAGTCGGAGACCTCGCTGAGATCCAGCAGGTGGCCGGCCTCGCCGTATTGGCGAAGGTAGCTGTCGGAGAACTGGAAGACGTCGGGCAATCCGCCGCCGGCCACCTCAGTCTGGCGCTTCTCCCAGAATGTGGGGAAGTCGCTGAAGGTCGGGTTGACCGTGATGTTCGGATACTTCTCGTTGAACGCGGCGATCAACTGATCGTAACGACCCGCGCGGTCATCGTTGCCCCAGAAGGCGAAGTCGATGGCGACCTTCGCGTCGGGGTCGAAGGACTCAGCGGGCTCGCTCGCACTGCCTGAGCATCCGGAGAGGATGAGGGCGGCCGAGGCGAACACGGCAATCGTGGACAGGGGGCGAAGCAGGGACATGTGCAGCTCTCTTTCGGTGATGAGGGGGTTTTCTCGGTGTTGAGGGGGGATTCATGGGCTGTGTCGACGCTGGCGGGTGGGGATGGCGACGACCGCGAGCGCCGTGCATCCGATCGCCGCGACGAAGAGGGGCGGCAGCATCCACGTCACGACGCCCACGAAGCCGACAGCGGCGACCAAGAACAGCGCGCCACGAAGATCAGCGCGAATGACCGCCGGTACCGACCGCACGGCGGCTCGCCAGCCGAGCTCGGGTGACCACAATCCGGCGGCGGCGACCACGGCGACACCCAGGGCCACGAGGCCCACCCACCCGACAACGGCGATGACCCCGCCGCCGGGGAGCGCGCCCGAACCGGCCAGGCGGATGTCGAGGATCAAGATGATCGCGGCGACGGTGGCGACCAGTCCTACGACGGCGCCGGGCAGAATCGCCCGCCTGACGTCGCTCCAGAACTGCGCCATCGAGGACTGCTCTGCCGCAACGAACCGACGAAGGTGCCGGATGCCGGCGGCGAGCCCCGCGGGCAGTGTGATGACGAGGAGTCCGACCAGGGTGATCAGCAGGCCCGTGAGGAGCACCTCCCCGAAGAGGGCGAACTTCGCGCCGGCCCCCGGGAACCGCGCGGGCGCCTTCTCTTCGCGGACGGGGCCCGCTCCGGAGAGCTCCTCGCGACGGAACGCCTTTTCTTCGCGCTTGCTGATGTTCGACATCGTCATTGCCCCCATCAGCCTTTGAGGCCTTGGGTGGCGACGCCGTCGACGAGGAAGCGCTGGAACACGAGGAAGAACAGCAGGACGGGGAGGAGTGCGATGAAGCTGGCGGTGACGGTGGCGCCGTAGTCGCTGCTGGAGGTCTGGTCGTTGTAGAGGCGCAGTGCGATGGGCAGCGGGTAGTTCTCGGGGCTGGTGAGGTAGAGGAGGGGCCCCAGGAAGTCGTTCCATGCCCAGATGAACGCGAAGATCGCGCAGGTGATCAGCGCGGGGCGGATCAGGGGCAGGATGATCGCCCAGAAGATCCGCAGGTGGCCGGCGCCGTCGATGCGTGCTGCTTCGTCCATGTCGCGGGGCATCTGCCGCATGAACTGGACGAGGAGGAACACGAAGAAGGCCTCGGTGGCGAGGAATTTCGGCAGGATCAGCGGGATGAACGTGTCGACCAGACCGAGGTTGTTGAACAGGATGTACTGCGGAATGATCACGACGTGGAACGGGAGCAGCAGGGTCCCGATCATCGCGGCGAACAGGATCCCGAGGCCCTTGAACTGGATGCGTGCGAACGCGTACGCGGCCAGCGCTGAGGAGAACACGGTTCCGATGACGGAGAGTGTGGCCAGGACGAAGGAGTTCCAGAAGAACTTCCACATCGGCACCCCGGCGATACCCTCCGACACCTTGACGTAGTTCTCGATCGTCGGGTTGTTCGGCAGCAGTCCCATGTTCGAGCCGAACTCGCTGTTCGGCTTGAACGTCGACACGAACAGCCAGATGAGCGGGTACAGCACGACAGCGGTGAGGGCGATGAGCACGACGAACCAGATCACCGTCTGCCAGGTTTTGCGTTTGATGCGCCGCCGGCTGCGGCCGGTGGGGGTTGGAGCGTCGTCGAGTTGGTTTTCGACCATCGCGAACGCGGGTTCGGAGAACGATGAGGTGGTCATTTGCTGTCTCCCGAGTAGTGGACCCACGAGCGTTGCGTGCGGAACAGGATGAACGCGATGATCGCGACGACGATCAGCAGAACCCACGCGATCGCGGAGGCGTAGCCCATCTGTCCGTCGCTGAAACCGCGCTTGTACAGGTAGAGGGTGATGAAGTTCGTCATGCCGGCCGGCCCGCCGGATCCGTTGGAGATGATGTAGGCGGATGCGAACACCTGGAACGCGCCGATCAGGCCGAGCAGCAGGTTGAAGAAGATCACCGGGGACAGCAACGGGATCGTCACGGCACGGAACCGGTGATACGGGCCGGCGCCGTCCATCTCGGCCGCCTCATAGAGTTCCTTCGGGATCTGCTTGAGGCCCGCGAGGAAGATGACCATCGTCGCCCCGAACATCCACACGGCCAACAGGATCATCGCCGGGAGCACCAGTTCGGGGTTGCCGATCCAGCCGCCCAGGTCGATGCCGAAGAAGCTGAGGCCGTTGTCGACGGGGCCATCGTTGGCGAACATCGCCCGCCACACGATCGCGACGGACACCGATCCGCCGATCAGCGACGGCGCGTAGAACGACGAGCGGAAGAAGCCCGCACCGCGGTCTCGATAGTTCAGCAGCATCGCCACGGCGAGGGCTGCCGCGAGGGTGATCGGGGTGCCCACGAGCACGTAGATCAAGGTGATCTGAGCGGACTGCATGAACGACGGGTCGTTCGTGAACATCCGGATGTAGTTGTCCAACCCGATCCATTTCGGCGGGCTGAAGATGTTGTAGTTCGTGAACGACAAATACAACGAATAAGCCATCGGGAGGATCGTCAGCCCGAAGAACCCGAGCAGCCACGGCGACAAGAAGCCGTAGCCCGCGAGGGTCTCCCGAACCTCACGCCGCCGCTGCCCCGGACGCGAAAGATTCTCCGGACGACGACGCCGAACGAGTGGTTTGCGGTCCGACTTCTTGCCGGTCACGATGACCCTGGTCGCTGTAGTGCTCACGAGTACTCCTGTGTATGTGATGAGGAAGAGTGTGGTGTCCGGGGCCCGCGCGCACGCCCGGGCCCCGGAAGCAATCAGGAGCCTAGAACGACGTCCTTATCCGCGAAGAACTGCGTGACAGCGATGGCGGTGCCGGTCGCGATCGCGACGGCGGTGATGGGCCGCTGTTTGGTGAACATCGTTGTCCTCTCTGGTGACGTCCATGTCTTTGACTCGAACGCCCGTGTCCGTGTTGTGCAGGAGCGCGCTCCTCGGTGCAATGGGAAAGCGCTTGCCCGATACGGTACTACGCATTGATTCGTTTCACAAGGGCGAATTGCAGATCCCGTGGGACCGGTAACACTTTCGTTATGAAGCGACGAGCGGTCCGCCCGTTACGCACCGGCGCCCGCGGCGGCGGTCACGACGACGAGTCGCGGAGATCGGTGACGGGACTGTCGAATCCGTGGCGGTGCGTGGGATGCGTGGCGAGCTCCGCCGGGGTCACCGCGGCCCCGTCGGCAGCGGCGGATGCGTAGATCGCCGCGACGAGTTCGAGCGAACGCGCCGGTGCGTCGGCGGTCGGCGGCAGGGGCGATCCATCCAGAATCGCGTCGAACACATCGCGCAGCAGCGGCGCGTGGTCGCTGCGCTCCTCGAAATCGGGGAACGTCCACGACGCGGCCTCCGACTCGAAGCCCGGGGCCGGCGTGATCGACCAGTTGTCGTGCCCGTGTCCATAGAGGTGGTCGACGGTGACCGTGGCCTTCTGGGTGTCGATGCGGATCGAACTCGTCTCCCGCGGCGATACCGCACTGGTCGTGACCTGCGCCACGACGCCGTTGCCGAAGAGGATGGTGGCGGTCGAGGCATCCTCGGTCTCGGTCTCGCGATCGAGTCGCCACAGCTGCGCACGCACGCTCACCCAGTCACCCAGGAGGAAGGCGAGCAGGTCGAGTTGATGGATGCCGTGCCCGAGCGTCGTCCCGCCGCCCTCGGTAGCCCACTTGCCGCGCCACGGCACGGCGAAGTAGTCCGCATCGCGGTACCAGAGCGTCTGACACGTCGCGATGAGCGGGCGCCCCAGCGCACCCTCGGAGAGAAGTCGCTTGACGTGCGCGGCGGCGGTGCCGGTGCGCTGCTGGAAGACGACCGCGAGCGTCCGGCCCGCGGCATCCGCGGCCGCGCGCATCTCGTCGAGCTCATCGAGCGACGGCGCCGGGGGCTTCTCGACAACCACGTGGGACCCTGCCTCGAGCGCGGCGACCGTTTGCTCGCGGTGTGCGACGGGCGGAGTGCAGATGAGAACGACATCCGGATGCTCGGCGGCGAGGAGCTCATCGAGCGTGTCGTAGACGGCCGGATCGCCCCACTGCGCGGCGAAGGCATCGGCCTTCGCGCGGGTGAGGTCGGACACCGCGACGAGCTCCGCTCGCGGGTGTGCGTGGACGGCGCGAGCGTGCAACTGTGCAACGCCGCCAGTGCCGACAAGGGCACAACGAAGGTTTGCGGTCATGCGGCGATCTCCAGTGATGAGGCATGGGTTCGACATGGCAGGTTCGGCACCCAGCCTAGGAGCTCTCGCGGGAAAACGCTATCCAAGCAACGGCATCAGTCGAGAGACGGCCACTGCCAGGTGCCGAGCCGGCCACACATGCCGTAACCGCGTTCTCCGGGTGTGGGCTTGCCACGCGCAACGGATGCCGCTGCCAAACCCGCGGCATCGCCGGCTGCCAGCGCGCTCAGCTGCGCTCGCGTCCGCTCGGTTTCGTCAGCGACCGTCTTCTCCCACAGCTGCGTCCACGCCGCGACTCGCGGCTGCACGAGGCTGGCGGCGCGGGCGTGGAGCGCGGTCAGCGCCGCGGGCCCGTCCCTTTCGACGGCGGCGCGGAGCTCGAGGTAGCCCGCGATCGCGAGGTCGCGCCGGGCGCGTGCCGCATCGGCGCGGCCGTGACCCAGGGGCAGGGCCGCCGCGGCGGCGTAGGCATCCCCGTCGGCGAGAACATCGTCGGGGAACGTCATGACCGCATCCCCCGCCTCCGGCAGTCCAGCGTTGGACATCACGACCAGCAGCCGCAGACCACCGGCGTTGATGAGTCGGTGCACGGTGCCGGGCGAGAACCACAGCACGTCCCCGACGGCCAGCGGATGCTCGGCGAATCCGTCGCTCGACAGCGTCTGCACGGAGCCTGCACCACCGACGACGATGTACCCCTCGCTCGACGCGGTGTGCAGATGCGGCGTTCCGCCGCGGCATCCGTCCACGGTGTCCCAGTCGTACACCGCGAGGTCGCTGACCGCGACGCCACCGGGGAACAGTGGGGCGGTCATGGCCCTACCTCCAGAATCGATCGAACGGATGCCGCAATGCGCGAGGCATCGTCGGCGGTGGCATCCGCGATCGCGACGCCGTAGCGGAACCGCACCGTCTCCCCCGCGGCGACCGTCAGCTCCTCGCTGAAGAAGGGCGCCGGGTTGAGCGCGGCGAACTCCTCCGACCGCGCGAACCACTGGGGCGGATGGTGCGGATTGTCCGTGGCATCCACCATCACGATGAGTGAAGTCGCATCGATCTCGTCGTGGTGACCTTCGAATCCCATCCATTCGTGGCGCTGGCCACGAAGGTCGCTACCCGATCCGCGCGCGGTTTCGGTGACAAGCGTGCCGCCGGTGAACGAGCGTGGCCCGCGCCAGAACAGCCCGCCATAGCCCGCGTTCTCGCGCCCCTTGGTCGTGGGCGATCCGAACGCGATGTCCGCGTCGGAGACGTTCGTCATCGCGGTGTCGACGGTCAGCATCCACGCATCGTCATCGAGCACGCGGGCGGTGAGCTCGCGGATCTCGGTGATCAGCAGCGCCCCGCTCTCGGTGGTCCACTCGAGGTCGTGGGCGAATCGCGCGGTGCCCGCATCGACCTCGCTCGCCACGATCGATCGGTGCGCCTGCGTGCCGTCGTTCGGCAGCTGCACGTACCCCTGGCCGCGGACGTACGTCGGCCCACCCCAGAAGTTCTCGTCGCCGACGACCGGAAGCGACCACGCGATGCCCTTGTGCCACACGTGATCGTGCGGGCGGAAGAGACTGACGATGCGCCCGGCGCGGGTGCGAAGCGGGTGGAGGTAGGGCTTGGGTGATTCGAGCTGTGGGGAGTCCGGACGGTAGATGTACCGGAATAGCTCGACCTCGCCATCCCGGACGATGACCTCGGAGCCGCCTTCGTCGGCGATGGACAGGTCATTCATGCGAATACCTCCGTGGCGGGAGTCGCTCTCGCGGGAAACCAGGGCACGATGTCGCCGCTATCTGTCATGTCGCTTCCTTGCGTACGGGATTGATGGAGCCTTGGTCAGCCGTCAGCCGATGCCGGTCTGAGTCAGGTGCAGATGCGCGTAGCGCCCATCCGCTTCGAGGAGTTCGGAGTGTGTGCCCTGCTCGACGATACGGCCGTGCTCGAGCACCACGATGTTGTCGGCCTGACGGACCGTCGAGAGCCGGTGCGCGACGACCAGGGTGGTCCGCCCCTTCATCAGTCGGCCGAGCGCCTCTTTGACGAGCTCTTCGGATTCGGGATCCAGCGCCGACGTCGCCTCGTCGAGGAGCAGGATCCGCGGGTCGCGCACCAGTGCGCGCGCGATCGCCAGGCGTTGGCGCTGACCGCCCGAGAGGCGCGCACCCCGCTCGCCGACCACCGAGTCCCACCCGAGCGGCAGCGCCTGGACGAAGTCCCACGCGTTCGCGTCGCGCAGGGCCTGGGCCACTCGCTCGTCGGTGACGTCGGGCAATCCGTAGGCGATGTTCTCCCAGATCGTCCCCTCGAAGAGCACGGACTCCTGCGGCACGACGGAGACCGCACGCCGGGCGGTGCGCAGATCCATGCCCTGCATGTCTTCGCCGTCGAGGAGGATGCGTCCGCCGGTCGGACGCACGAAGCCGAGCACGAGGTTCAACAGCGTTGACTTTCCCGAGCCCGACGATCCGACGAAGGCGAACGTCGCCCCTGGAGGGATGTGCAGGTCGATCTCGTGCAGTGCGTCCTCATCCGATTCGGGGTAGCGGTGCGAGGCGTGCTCGAGTCGGAGATCCCCGACGACGGAGTGCACCGGCGCCTTGCCCTCGTTCTGCTCGAGGTCGGGCTCCTGCAGCACTTCGGCGATCGAGCGCACCGATTCGAGGCCACGCGCGCCCACCGGGATCAGCATGAGGAGTTGGGTGAGGCCTTGCGTCAGCAGTGCGAAATACGTCGACAGGAGCACGACCTCGCCGGGAGTGATGGGAAGGATGCCGGTGATCGCGAAGATCGCCGCGAGCGCGAGGCATGCCGCTCCCAACAACTGCATCGCCACCCAGGAGATCGATGCGACGCGACCGTTGAGCATGTCGAGATGAAGCCCCGCCCGACGGACGCCATCAGCGCCGTGCGTCACCCGAGCGACAGCGGTCTCCTCGAGCCCGTGCGCGCGGGTGACGGGGATGAGCGAGGCCATCTCGCCGACCCGCGCCGAGAGGTGCTCGACTTCGCGTCGGAAGACCTCGTTGCGCGTGCGCGAGCGATTGCGCATGCCGTAGCGGATGCCGATGGCGATCGGCACGGTCAGTGCATACACGGGCAGGAACTGCGGCACAAGGATCGCCGTCATGGTGATCGCGCCGGTCATCACCATGATCGAAGACAGCAGTGGATGCGTCACCTGCTGCAGCATCAACTCGACGTTCTCGACGTCGCGGACGACCTTGGTCTGCACGATCGAGGAGCTGACCCGCGAGTGGTAGCCGATCGACAAGCTTTGCAGCCGAGCGGCGAGCGCGTTGCGCAAGTCTGCTCCCGTGTCACGGACGACCGTCATGAAGTTGCGCGTATAGATCAAATGGTTCGGATAGTTCTGCACCAGCAGCAGGGCGGCCAGCAGGAACCACCACAGCACCGACGAGACCTGTCCGTCGGTCGCGACGAGGTCGATGATCGCCGCGGTGATGACCGGGAGAAACCACAGCGGGATCTCCTTCATGGCGAACGCCAGCACCGCCAAGCTCATGCGTGCGGGGCGCCGCCCGAGCAGTCGGAGCACCGATCGGGTGGGATGTGCACCGTCGATCAGGTCCGCCGCGCGGGAAAGCGCTTTCTTTCGCACCCCCCTATGGTACCGCGTCCGATTCAGGACCCTTGCGGACATTACGCGGAGCAGGCGTCGGAGTTACGATGACCCCATGGAACCAGAGAACAAGGAGCGCCAATCGCAATACCGGCACCTTGAGGCGCCTATCCCGCTTTCCGAGACGATCGAGACGGTGGATGTCTCCGAACGCGTCGATGCCCAGGGCGGTCAGTACCGTGATCAGGAGTGGATGTTGCGTGTCGCAGCCGGATGAGCACCGCGTCTCGCGCGACGGCGCCTAACGCTCGCGCTACTCTCGTCCGCTTTGCTGAGGGATCCTCGAGCGGTCGTGCTGACGGCGCTTCGCGCCTAGGGTGGATCCCGTGACGTGGACCCGAGCGGGAGCCCTCCTTCTGGACATGGACGGCACGCTGGTCGATTCGAATGCTGTCGTCGAGCGCGTCTGGACGCGGTGGTCGCACGAGCACGGTATCGACCCCGCGCGCACACTCGAGGTCATCCATGGTCGGCAGGGCCACGAGAGCATGGCGATTCTGCTGCCGGGCCGGCCGACCGAGATCAACCTCGCCGAGAACCGCGAGCTCCTCGCCGCCGAGACGGCGGAGCTGGACGGCGTTGTCGCGATCGATGGCGCAGCACAACTCTTGGACGATCTTGTCGGCCTTCCGCACGCACTCGTCACTTCCGCGACGCGTGATCTGGCGGTTGCGCGCATGGGTGCGGCAGGACTGCGGATGCCGGACCTGTCCGTCACCGCGATGGACGTCCGCAGGGGAAAGCCACACCCCGACGCGTTTCTGCTCGCCGCGGCGGGCCTCGGAGTGGATGCTGCCGACTGCATCGTGGTCGAGGACTCCGCAAACGGGATCGCCGCGGGAATCAGCGCCGGGATGCGAGTGCTCGGCGTCGGTCCCCACGCCAAATTGGCCGACGCGACCTGGACTATCGCATCCGTTGCATCCTGCCGCGTGACCGCCGACGACGATGGGCTCATCCTCTCCTTCGCCGGCTGAGATCGGTCGGGAGGACTTCGGATCAGTAGCCGATGCCTTGACCAATGCCGGATCGATTCCTAGAATCCCGGAGCGAAGGGAGCGATCCGACATGGATGGACCAGATCTTCTCGCGGCACGACTTCTCCGCGCCATGGTCGCCGACGACCTCGACGCCGTCAGTCACCTCGTCGTCGAAATCGAAGACAACAGCTACGCCGGCCTCGTCGCCACAGGACTCGCCCAGTCCTACATCAACGAACTGCTGAAGACGGTCAGACGCGAACCACTCCTGCGTGCGCTCGAAGCCCGGATCCTCGAGCTGACAGCCGTCGCCGAGGAAACGAACGACACGTAGGCCGGGGGCGGGGCCTGTTCGATCACGCGCGTTCCACGGGGAGCCACAGCTCGCACGTGGCCGTGCTGAAGTCATCGGCGCGGTCGAGAACTGCGACGACCGATGGCCCCGGCCGGAGCCGCCACGGGTTCGACGGGAACCAGTCGGTCGCCGTCGCCGCCCAGACCTCTTGAAGCGCAGCCGGGTACGCGCCCTCGGTCCGGAAAACCGCCCACCTGCCGGCGGGCACCTCGATCGTGTCGAGATCATCAGGCAGCGGTGTTGCGTCGGTGACGGCGACGCCGTGCAGGTACGTCAGCTCGCTTCCCTCGGTGTAGTCCGGGTCGACGTCGGCACTCACTTGGAGAAGACCGACCGGCTCGGTGTCACCCAGTTCCTTGAGGCGTGCGTGCTCCGCTGCCGGTAGAGCGGCAATGTGGGCTTGGATGTGGGGGTTGATGCCCTCGTGGATGAGGGGCACGCGGGTGGCGTGGCCGGCGAGGCGGAACGCCGGTCGATCGGCGATGCGGGTGTCCATTGTGATGTTCCCTTCTACGGTCAGGCGAAACCTGAGCTGCGGTTGCGTGCGAAGGGGACCGCCATCGCGTCTGACCTCGCCGGGTCTGGCACCGTGCACGGATCGGAAAGCTCGACCAAAAGCCTCGGTCGACCCGTAGCCGTAACGCACCGCGATGCTCAACAGGTCCTCGTTACCGAGAACGTCTGCCGCTGCGACCGACATTCGACGACGCCGGATGTACTCCGACAGCGGCATGCCCGCCAGCGACGAGAACATCCGCCGCAGGTGGTACTCCGTCGTTCCAAGCGCAGTCGCCAGCGACGCAACATCGAGGTCGTCGTGCAGACTTTCCTCGACCAGCTCGACCAGCCTGTTCAGCTCCAGGATCATGGCGCCTCCTTCGACACCCACTTTTCCGGGTCGTCACGATCGGCACCCTACTATTGCGGTCCGATCCGGTGGTCGATCCTTCGTCGGTCAGCGATTCACGCGGCGCAGCCGGTCATCAGGCACGGGGAACGGGAGCGAGAAGTGGATCTGTGGCGATCTCATATCGCCCCAATCCTCCTTCTTGACTCGGACTGAGCGTGGGGACACCTCCGCGATGCGGACTCGAAGCCACGTTCCGTCTTCCTGCCGCAGTTCGTAGGGCTCCGCGAGGTAGCTCAGCCCGAGCTCATCGAGAGTTTCCTCAGCGGTCGACCAATCCACGACACCCGTGCGCCGCCGGCCGAGCAAGTCGATGACGACGAAGCCCTCGTCGACGGGCTTCATCCACCCCACTCGCTCGCCATCGGCCGTTCGCCGATGCTCGATCCAGTCGCTTTGCACTCACCGAGAGTAGCCGTCGAAAGAGTCAGTCGCTGAAGTGGGTTTCCTTGTGCGGTGCGCCGGATCGGTCGTACGTGGTCCAGGTTCCGGTCTGGCGGCCACGGTCGAAGGATCCGCTTCGCATCATGGTCCCGTCGAGTCGAAACCACTCCCAGTAGCCGTCCATCTCACCGTCGCGCATGTGTCCGCGCGCCCGGACACTCCCGTCCTTGTGCAGCACTTCGCGGGGCGTCGGCTCGGTCACGCAACCATCGTGTCAGAACGGGGCCGAGCCTCGTCCGATTCGCTTCGGCGGCCCGCAGACGGTTCGGTGATTCTCGGCGGTTCCTCAAAACATGTAAACGCACGGTTCAACGGACTCGTGGAAAACGCTTTGAAACTTCTTGCCTCACCCGATGGCGCCACCTAGCTTTTGTTGTACGCAAAAACATATGCGCCGCACACGGGTCGCATATGACCGACGACGATGTCAGGAGTTCCCCATGCGCCGATCTCTCCGATCACTTCTGGTGGCCACCGCCACCGCTGCCCTGGTACTGCCCCTTTTGGGCGCGACCGCAGCGAATGCCGAGCCGCCCGGGTACAGCCACGCCGACAAGAACACCCTGCGCAACCAGGCGCCGCGCGATCTCGCGATCGGCAGCGCCGCCTGGGGCCGAAGGGACCTCGTCGACTACGACCGCAAGGCACCCACTGAGTACCAGCGGGTGCTCAGCGCCCAGTTTTCGTCGCTGACGCCCGAGAACGACATGAAATGGGATGCCGTCCACCCGGCTCCGGACGTGTACGACTTCGCGTCCGCCGACGCACTCGTCGCCTTCGCCAAGGCGAACCACCAGCAAGTGCGGGGTCACACGCTGGTGTGGCACAGCCAGAACCCGGCGTGGGTCACTGCGGCGAGCCAGACATGGACGTGCGACCAGGCGCGTGCCGTGCTCGAAGACCACATCCGTACCGTCGTGGGCCACTTCAAGGGCGAGATCTACCAGTGGGATGTCGCGAACGAGATCTTTCAGGACACATGGGATAACGGCGGGGTGCGGCTGCGCACTGAGGCGAACCCGTTCCTGAAAGCCTGCGCCGACGACCCGGTCGCGCTCCTCGAGGATGCGTTCCGCTGGGCGCACGAGGCCGACCCCGCCGCGGTGCTGTTCCTCAACGACTACAACGCGGAGGGCATCAACGAGAAGACCGACGCCTACTACGCGCTCGCACAGCGCATGCTCGCCGACGGCGTGCCGCTGGGAGGCTTCGGCGCCCAAGGCCACCTCAGCCTGCTGTACGGCTTCGACACCACGATCCAGGCGAACTTCGAGCGCTTCGCCGCGCTCGGGCTTCAGGTGGCGGTGACCGAGGCGGACGTCCGCATCCCGCTGCAACCCGGCGAGACCGGCCCGACACCCGAACAGGTCGCCGTCCAGGCCGAGCGCTACGACGCGATGCTGACGGCCTGCCTGAACGTGACCGCCTGCTCGTCCTTCACGGTGTGGGGCTTCCCCGACGCGAACTCCTGGGTTCCCGACGTGTTCCCGGGTGAGGGCTGGGCAACGATCTTCGAGGACGACTACTCGCCGAAGCCCGCCTTCGACGCGATGCTCCAGTCACTCCGCGAGGCGACCCCGGGCACCTCGCCGCGGCACAGCTGATCGGTTCGACGACGGCCGGCCGCGAGGCCGGCCGTCGTTGGGCGCGGCGGATGCTGCATCCGCAGTGTCAAAGATGCAAGCGACCCAGCCGCGGACGGACCGTAGCGGTGGTTCCCAGATCAGGTCTATCGCGGGTTGCGGCGGAGGTAGGTTTCAAGGGTGATCGGCGCGGTTCCGGTGATGGTCTCAATGGCGGGGCTCACGGGAGCCATGATGTTGCTGCCGATCGCGGTATAGGTGCTGACCCAGGCGTCGAGCTGCCAATCGGGTGCACCGTACCCGGCACGTGATCTGTAGGCCTCCTCGATCGTTTCGTTGTGATAGGTGACACCACGACCTCGAACGTTGCTGATGGTTTCCGCCACCTCGGCGAGAGTCAGAGCTTCCGGGCCCGTGAGGTCGTACGTCTTGCCGATGTGCGGTGCAGGGTCGGCGAGCACGGTCGCAGCGGCTCGAGCGATGTCTGAACGGGCTACGAAAGCGGCGCGCCCGTTGCCGCCTGGCCCGCGAATTACGCCGTCCTCGCCGATGAGCGCTTCCATGAAATCCAGGTAGAAGCTGTCCCGAAGGAAGGTCCAGCGCATGCCGGATTGTTTGATGTGCTCTTCGGTGGCGTAGTGGTCACGGGCGAGGGTGAAGGTGGCGTCTGGAGCTGCGGCAGCGAACGAGGTGTAGATGACGTGGTCAACGCCGGCTCGTGCGGCTGCGTCGATAAACGTCCGGTGTTGGTCGAGGCGATCCGCGCTCTCGGAAGCGGAGACCATGAACAGGGTCTGCACCCCGTCGAGGGCAACCTCGGTGGCCGCCACATCGGTGTAGCTGAATCGGTGAACGCTTGTCCGCGGTAATTTGGGGGCCCTGGCGACATCCCGCACGAGGAGTCGCTGGCTGACACCCCGCTCTGCGAGTTCTCGGGCGACGAGGCCGCCCAGTACGCCGGTCGAGCCGGTGACGGCAATGGTGCGTGAGTCGTTCATGTGTTCATCTTCCCGGTGCGGAGGGCAACCCGGGTGCGGGTCGCCGTCTTCTCGATTTGCTCAAGCTTCGCGGTGGCTGGCGGTGTATGGCGTGGGAGTCTTGTTGTCGTCCTTCGCCCTTGTCCTATCGCTAGCCTCCAGGAGACCCGTTGACTGTTCCGGCCGCGCGCATCATCGTCACCACCGATCCCGAGTTGGATGATCTGAACTCGATGCTGCGGCTGTTGCTGTACAGCAATGAAATCGATATCGCCGCGCTGGTGTACTCCGCGAGCAATATCCACCACCGCGGTGACTCGGTCCGCGGGATTCCCCCGCACCGCTGGCCGGAACCGGGCGCGAGGCTGCACATCGAGGAGGCTGTGGATGCCTACGCACAGGCCTACGCCAACCTGGTTCGCCACGACCCGCGTTATCCAGTCCCCGCCGACCTGCGCGCGATCATTGCGATGGGCAACGTGGACGAGGCCGGCGACACGCGGGAGCCGACTGCCGGATCGAATCTTGTGATGGACGTCCTGCTCGGAGATGCGCCTGGGAAGGTGTTCGCGCAGGCTTGGGGTGGGACGAACACGATCGCTCGCGCCCTCATGTCGATCGAAGAGGAATTCCGGGGCACCGACCGGTGGGATGAGATCTACGCGCTCATCGTCGGCCGCACCGTCATCACGAGCTTCAGCGAGCAGGACGACACATTCGCGAGCTATATCCGACCGACATGGCCGGAGCTGGAGTTTCGTGATGTCGCGACGACGGCGTGGGGCTACTTCGCGTGGGATGTCGTCCCCGACGACGCGCAGCAGTACCTCACCGCCGAATGGATGCGCGAGAACATTTCGTCGGTCGGCCCGATGGGCGCTGCGTACCGCGTCTGGGGGGACGGTAAGCAGATGGCCGAGGGCTTTGACCGCGAGGACTACTTCGGCATCCCCGACGCGACGGCCGACAGCCTTGAACTCGAGGGATACACCCTGTGGGCTCCCCTCCGACCGAAGGGCGCCTGGATCTCCGAAGGCGACACATCGAACTTCGCGATGCACATCGACAACGGGCTGCGCAACGCCGAACACCCCGAGTTCGGCGGGTGGGGTGGTCGCCAGGAACGTGACGAGAACGATCCGCACCGGTGGAACAGTGTGGGGATGGTCCCCTGGCAGCCAGGTGCCGCCGTAGTCGATGCGGGCGACGTCGGTCGGTGGTTCGGTGCCTACCAACGCGACCTCGCCGCACGACTGAAGTGGACCGTGACGGCCGACGCCAACCACCCGCCACGAATACTCGCCGCGCAAACCGACTTCACGGTCTCTCCGGGACAACGCGTAGAGATCCCGTTCTCAGTCATAGATCCGGATCGCGACGCCGTCACCGTGAGCGCGACGCAAGACCGCGGCCCCGCCTGCACCGTTCACGTTTCACCAACCGAACTGATAATCGCAGTTCCGGATGATGCCGCCTCGAACTCCGACATCCACGTCATCGTCGAGGCGATCGACGATGGCGCACCCGCGCTCACCGGCTACGCCCGCTTCGTCCTCACCGTCGCCTGAGGCGCGGATGGATCCTTATTCAGGCTGATGATCATAGTGGGCCTGCTTCCGGGCACCTGGCGCTAGCCGAGCGTGGAGTTCAGCCACTGGAGGATGTCCGACATCGCTTGAGGGTCCAGCTCTGCAGCCTCGTCGTTGTAGGGCGTACCGTGCCCGGCGAGTATTTCGGCTCGGGTGTGCGTCTCACGTTTGAGGACGTGGTTCATGTCAGGCGGGAAGACGAACGAGATATCGTCCCTGCCGGCTGCTGCCGATCTCAGCGGACCGCCGTCGGCATTGACGTCGATCTGGACGTCCCTGCCGCCGATCAGCACGAGGACCGGCACGGTGACGTGCGGCAGCGAGTCCGCGGCATCCTCGGTGAACAGCTCTCGGGCGAACGGGAGGTTGTGTGGGGCCTCGAAGCCGACGAAGACGTTCCGGATCGGCTCCGGCAAGCGCTCGTCCGGCGCGGCCGGCGCCCCGGCCGCGTACCGGTCCACCGCCTCCTGCACGAGCGTGATGAGTTCCGGCGCAGCAGAGAGCTGCTGGGTGAGCTGGGTGACGAGCACCTCGTCGATGGAACGGCCAGGCGCGCCGGTGAGCACGAGGGCGGCGAGGGGATGCTCCCGCTCCGAGGTCGCGTAATGGAGGAGGTGGAGGCATCCCTCGCTGTTGCCGAAGCCGACGAGCCGCGTACCGTCAACCGACGGGTCCTCGACGAGCTTCGCGGTCGCCGCGACGAGCTCATCGAGATGAGACTGCATGCTGATGCGCCCGATCATCGCGGGGAGATTCTCCATGACGTGCGGACCCGAGGCGCGCTTGTCGTATCGGATCGATGCGTACCCCGCTTCGGCCAATGACTCTGCGATCAGCCGCGCGCTTCCGTTGCGGCCGGGCAGAAGCGGGGAATTCCAGTCCCGATCGGTCGGTCCGCTGCCAGCGACGAACACGACTCCCGGGAACTGACCCTCACCCTGCGGCTTCGTGACCGTGCCGAACATCTCGATCCCGTCCAACACCCACGACACCTCAGCCGAAACAGTCATGCGCACGATTGTGTCAGCCGTCCAGTCCGCCCGCTATCGGCCGATCGGGTGAGGCTATTCGAGCCGCGCGGCCGATGCGGCGCCGCACCCCGAACCGCAAGCATGGCGGCATGACAACAGCAACCGTCCCCCCGCCCAGAGTCCGAAGCGGCCGTGAGTGGCTTGCCCCGGGGGGCTTGATCGTCCTGAGCCTGGTGCCGATCATCGCCGGTGCCTCGCGTGTGACCGAACTCGCCGCGGGCGCCACGGTCACGGAAGCGAACGCCCGGTTCTTCCACTCGCCTGTCCCGGTGGTCGTGCACATCATCGGCTCGAGCACCTTCCTGCTGCTCGCAGCACTCCAGTTCGCGCCGTCGCTCCGGCGTCGCCGGTGGCACCGCCGCGCGGGCCGGATCGCCGCGCCCGCCGGCGTGCTGTCTGCGCTGTCCGCGATCTGGATGACCCTCTTCTACACCCTGCCCCCGTCGGTCACTACTCCCGCACTGTCGGCGATCCGGCTCGTTCTGGCCACCGCGATGATCGCGAGCATCGTCATTGCCGTGGTCGCGATCCGACGCGGGCAGGTCCAGGCCCACAGCGCCTGGATGACGCGCGCCTACGCGATCGGCCTCGGCGCCGGCACACAGGTGTTCACGATCCTCCCGTTCACACTGCTGATTGGCACTCCGGGTCCGGTGATGTACACCGTGCTGATGGCGGCGGGGTGGGCGATCAACCTGACTGTCGCCGAAGTCGTGATCCGGCGCCGCGCCGACAGGGCACGTCATACCCTCGGCCGATACGCCGAAGCGAGTGCCCACCTATCATGAGGGCATGACGAGCCGGGTCCGTGCGCTCTGGGATGCGCCGGCAGCTTCGCCGGCGCCGCCTGAGCGGGTCTGGCGGGACTGGATGCTCGTCGGCGCGATCCCGGTGCTGGTGGCGGTCGAGGCATCCGTGCGTCCCGAAGTGCCGTGGCGCTGGCTGTGGGCGATCGTGCTCGCCGGGCTCGCCGTAACTGTCCTGTGGCGGCGGACTCGGCCCCTGACGATGTTCGCGACAGCCTTCGTGATCGCAACAGGCGTCGGTCTCGCGACCGGAGGCGATACGGAGCTGTACACGACCGTCTACTTCCTGCTCTTGCTCTACGCCGTGTTCCGGTGGGGCTCTGGACGCGGGATGATCGTCGCCGGCGGCCTCGTCGCGAGCGGGATGCTGATCACCTTTGTGTCGTCGGCCCCCACCGGCGCCGACATCATCGGCGGCATCGCGGTCGCGGTGACGACGTGTACCCTGGGGCTCGCCGTCCGCTGGCGCACCGGGGCGCGAGTCCGGGAGCTCGATCACGCTCGGCTGGTGGAGCGTGAGCAGCTGGCCCGCGACCTGCACGACACGGTCGCCCACCACGTCTCGGCCATCGCGATTCAGGCCCAAGCGGGAACAGCGGTCGCCGCGAAGGACCCGGATGCCACGGCCGAAGTGCTGCGGACGATCGAGGACGAAGCCTCCCGCACCCTCCGCGAAATGCGCGCGATGGTCGGCGTCCTGAGGTCCGGGGACTCGCCGGACCGCGCACCGACCCCGGGACTGGGTGCACTGATGACGCTTTCGGGAACGGATGCCGCAGGCCCAGCCGTCGCGGTTCGGCTCGAGGGCGATATCGACTCGGTGCCGGAGACGGTGGCCGCCGCGCTGTTCCGGATCGCGCAGGAAGCGGTCACCAACGCCCGGCGCCACGCGCGGGGAGCGACCCGGGTCGAAGTACAGCTCCGGATCGACGAAAGTGGAGCGACCATCGACGTGCGCGACGACGGCGGCGGCGGCGCGACATTGGGGATCGTCGGCTACGGAATCACGGGCATGCGCGAGAGGGCCGCCCTGCTGGGGGGCACCTGCGAGGCGGGCCAGCAGCCGACCGGCGGGTGGGCTGTCACCGCGTGGATCCCGCGGGATGGGTGGGCAGCATGACAACTCGTGTGCTCGTCGCGGACGACCAGGACCTCGTCCGCACGGGGCTGCGCATGATCCTGGACGCGCAGCCCGGCATCGAGGTCGTCGGAGAAGCCGTGGACGGCGCGCAGGCGGTCGCGTTGGCGCACAGCATCCGTCCGGACGTCTGTCTGATCGATATCCGGATGCCGGTCATGGACGGTCTCGAGGCGACCCGGCAACTGGCGGGTCCGGACGTCGACGACCCCATCCCTGTCGTCGTCATCACGACGTTCGACCTCGACGAGTACGTCTACGCCGCGCTGCGGGCGGGCGCTCGCGGGTTCCTCCTCAAGGATGCCGGGGCTGTCATGCTTTCCGAAGCCGTGCGGGCCGCCGCCCAGGGCGAAGCGCTCATCGATCCGGCGGTCACCGTGCGGCTGATCGAGGCGTTCGCGGGGTCGGCGGCGGCGTCGCACACACCTCCGTCGAGCCCGCTCACGGACCGCGAGGAGGCGGTGCTCGCGGGCATTGCGAGGGGACTCGGCAACACCGAAATCGGGACGGAGCTGCATATCTCGCTGAGCACGGTGAAGACGCACATCGCGAGCATCATGACCAAGCTCGGTGCCCGTAACCGCGTCGAGCTGGCGATCTGGGAATACGAGCGCGATCACGCCCCGCGGCGGCGCTGAGCACACGGCGATCCGTCCGGGCACCGGTGCCGTTCCCCGCGATCGGCGTGCCAACGCAGGGCTTGCCTCATGAGAACCGACTGCCTTGTTCAGTGATGTCGCCACGAGCGTGTCGCGTGCCATCCGAGAACGGTGCCGGCGCGCGAGGTGTCGAACCCGCTGACGTGGCCTGGGAAGTCCCTGTCGCGAGTGGCGGCCCCTAGATGGCGGTCCAGCAAGTCGCTGGTCGGAGTTTCCGAGAGCGTGTCGTCGCTTGCGATCACGACCACCTCGTAGCCCCGGTGCTCGGGTCGCGGCTGCAGTGCGAGCACGCACGCGCGAGCGGCGTCCTCGAGGTGGATCCAGCCCCAAAGGCTTGCGGCACCGTCAGCGTCACTGCGTGTGCGGGCGACATCCTCGGCCTCGCGAGAGGTGAGGATCCACTGGGGCCTCAGCGCCGTGATGGTCATTCCTCGTCGGGCGTACATCTCGCCCATGCGCTCAGTGAAGTCCTTCGTCAGCGCGTACGGGTCGACGAAGTCGATCGGCGTCGACTCGTTCACCGGGAGCGTCGAGAACAGGAGCGGCTCAGGCGAGAATGACGTCCCGTAGATGGACCCGCTCGAAACCAGCACCGCAGTACGGATGCCCGCCTTCCATGCCTGCTCGAGAGCGTTGAAGCAGGCCATCGTGTTGTTGCGGACGAGCTCGGAAGGATCGGTGTACTCCGGGGTCGGTATCGCAGCGCAGTGGATGATCGCCGTCGCACCTCTCATCGAGCGCGCAACCTCGTCCGCGTCGGTGAGATCCACTGGGGACGCTCCTTGCAAATCAGCCTCCAGGAGGCGAACGCCGACCGCACGCAACTGGCGGCAGACCTCGCGCCCGAGCTTGCCGCGCGAACCGCTCACCCAAACCACTGGGGCTTCGCTCACGGCGGCGGTCGATGCTTCGCGGAGGGGGTGACTCACGCCTTGACATTAGTGCGTCTGCTGCTCATTTGTCCGTGTCGTTTGCCGGTCCGTGAGGGGTCGTGGCGGTGGTGTTTCTCATGCAGAATGGCGCCATGCAGGTGGTGGTTGCACGTAGCCGAGCCAAGAGCGTGGCTGGCCTCCTGGGATGTGTGCTCTTGATCACGGCTTCTCTTGCGATCATCGCCGAGGGATCTGCACTCACGCTGGTCGTCGGCACTGTTGGTGGCGTGATCTTCGTCGGATTCGGGATCGGCTGGATCGTCGTTCTCCTCAGAGCTGGTCCCGGTCTCGTCGTGGACGAGACCGGGTTCGATGACAGCAGTTCCCTGACGCCGGTGGGCCGAGTGCTCTGGGCGGACGTGACTAACGTTTCGGGACTGAGCATCACCGGGACGTCGTTAGTCGTCGTCGGCGTCCGAGACCCGGAGCTCTACATAGCTGGCCTGCGTGGACTGTCCCGCTTTGCTGCCATCGCCAATAACCGTCTGTGCGGGTCTCCGGTCATCATCGCCGCAGTGAGTCTGAAGATCAGTTCCGCAGGCCTGTCCACGCTGTTGACCGAAGGCCTGCGGCACTACCGCGAACCTTGGCTTGAGATCCCGACGCAACTCGAGGGGTGACGCGGGACCTTCCGCAGTCGGCGTCGCAATGCGGATCGTTACACGGGACGCATTGCCAGCGGGGTGTTTCCCAGTCAGTAGTGGTCGCGAGCTTGGAGGACGATGACCTGCTCGTCGGTGACGTAGTAGACCAGGCGGTTCTTGTCGTCGATGCGGCGTGACCACGCGCCGGAGAGAATGTGCTTGAGCGGTTCGGGTTTGCCGATGCCAGCGAACGGATCGCGCAGCACATCTGCGATCAACTGGTTGATGCGCTTCAGAGTCTTGCGGTCTTGCGTTTGCCAATAGACGTAGTCTTCCCACCCGTTCGGGTCGAAGGCGATCGCTCGCGTCATGCGTCCAGAAGGTCGTGCTGCTCGAACTCTCCGCGCCGTGCTCGCTCGATTGCTGCGAGCAACCGGTCGGCGTTCGCGGGGTTCCGGAGCAGGTAGGCAGTCTCGGTCATAGCGTCGTAGTCATCCTTGGACAGGATGACGGCGTTCCCGTGGCGGGAGACAACCTCGACGGCGGTGTGGTCGTCATTGACTTGTTGGATGAGGCCGAAAAGAGTCTTCCGCGCCTCGGTCGCGCTAATTGCAGACATGGCCACCTCCGGTGAGTAGTACATAAAAGCGTACCACTGAGGTTGTCGCCTTCAGCCATCCCTCCTCGGGAGGGCGAATGCTTATTCGAGAGTGCCTGCGGTCGCTTCGTCCTCGGACTCCAGCGTCCATGCGAGCGCCGCGAGGTCGGTGTCGAGGCTGCGCTGGACGTCGTCGCGCATCTGGTCGGCGTACTCAGCCGCACGCGTACCAGTGAGCCACGCGCGCAACATGAGCGCCGACCCCGACCCCGATGGCGTGGCGGAGTGGTGCACGGTGAGCTCGGCATCGTCGAGGATCGTGGTGTCGGCGTACAGCCGACCCTCGACGTACTCCGTCACGACGAAGGGCGCCTCGTGCCCACCGCGCACCTTCAGTACACCCGTTGCCCCTACGGCGAAGGGCTCGTCGAGTCGCAGGTACTCCATTCCAGCCGCCCACTCCGGATGCGTCGCGAGGTCCCGCCAGCGCGCGACGAACCGCTCGGGGGAAGCGGAGGAGGACAGCTCGGCGCGGGCGATCTCGATCACAACAGGACCCTACCGACGATCACCGACATCGGTGAGGCGTTGGGGACCACTGGGAGCGTCGGCGTGATGGCTCGCGTAATTGATTGATGTTGGCAGCCGACACACGCTCCAAAGTCACGACTCAATTCTGGACGGAGCGGAGCATCACGGATCGCCCTTCGGTCCCTCATCGCGGTTCGCGCGTGCGCCCACGTCTGCGGTCTGCAACTGAGCCGAGCCTTGACGAAGGGGGTTCGCCACAATATCGTTTATCGATACCAACGACTATCGATAAGGACCGCGGATGCTCTCTTCCCTCGTGGGCTGGCACGTCATCCTCCTGCTGCTGCTCGTGGGCGTGCCGGTGGCGGCGCTGATCTTTCTCTTCGCGCGGGCGCGAAAGTCTCGGAGCCCGGGTGATCCGACGCCGATCGTGAACCTGACACTCGTCGTGGCCGCCTTCTACTCCGCGTTGTGCCTGCTCGGCGTCGTGGTCGGGTTCGTGAGCACCCTGATGACCCCGGCCGTGACCATGACGGTTCCCGTCCAGCAGTACTGGCCGCTGCCGATGCCGGGGGTCGAGGTCACCAGCGGCCCGACCGCGCAGGTCATCGGCGGTGGCTTCACCGCCGCCGAGCTGACCCTCGAGGACTTGAGCCTGACCGTGCGTATCCTCTGGGCGAGCGGCCAGGCGCTCGGCACCCTCGTTCCCGCCGCCATCGCGGGCCTCATCGCGCTGATGTGCTTCCAGCTGCTGCGCGGCGCCGCGTTCGCGCCCGTCGTGGCGCGTGCCGCCATCCTCACCGCCGGGGTCGTGCTCGTCGGCGGACTCGGCGCGCAGCTGCTGTGCGACATCGCCGGGTCGATGGCGTCGAGCGAGGCGCTCAACGTCATCTCCGCCGAGTGGACGGGATACCCCGACGACTGGGACATCTACACGGCGCTGCCCGAGCCGGCTCTGGCCGTCTCGGTCGACTTCTGGCCGATCGGCGCGGCGCTGGGCTTTGCGGCCCTCGCGGCGGTGTTCCGTTACGGCGGCATCCTGCAGCGTGACACCGAGACGCTCGTGTGAACGGAAGCGACGACGAGGCACTTTCCGGCATCCACTGCAGGCTGGATGAGCTGCTCGAAGCACGGGGTATGACCCTGACGCGCCTCTCTGAGCTCGTCGGCATCTCGGTGGTCAATCTCTCGATCCTCAAGAACGATCGGGCGCGCGCCATCCGCTACTCGACGCTCGCCGCGATCTGCTCGGCGCTGGACTGCGAGGTCGGAGAGCTCTTGGTGCGCACGGACTGATCGTCACCCGCTGTGCGGAAGAAGTACGGGCCGCGGCCAGTTCCCCAGCACCGGGACGAAGAGAATGAGGAGCGTCCAGATCAAGGCCTGCGTCGTGGTCAGGTGCTGGCGGAACGGGCGAGGACGATCAACGCCACGACCGTGAGAGCGATACGATCACGGCGACCACGGTCCAGGCGAGGTCATACCAGCGGGAATCAAGGGGTTGTTCTCGTGCATTTCCCGAACCTATGTGACGTCGCTACTCACCCGCCACTCGACAATCCATCACCGGACGACTGCGGCGGATACTTCTGTGATTGATGGCGGCGGCAACGACGGGGTACGACAATTGCAGGATGACCACCTCGACGAAGCGAAGCTCGGACCATCGCACCGCCGTTGTGATTGCTGCCATCGGCACGACGCTTGTCACGGCATACGCCGGGGTGGCCGCGTTGCAGATTCTCGTTCTCAACCCCCTCGCCGCCGCGCCCGGCAAAGAGCTCGATCAAATACGTGCGGACATGGCAGCGGTCGGCGAGTCGCTGAGCACCCCGATGGCGGTGGGCATCCTGAGCGTCGGTGTCGGCCTCGCCGTCGTCACGTTCGTCCTGATCGCTGTGCTTCGCTGAGGCGACTCCGCTGGCCGCAGTGATCGCATATCTGGTGCTGCTGATGTTCGGAGCGCCGGCCTATTTCATGGCGTCGTTCGGGGCGGGGATGGGCCTCGCGGATACCTACGGGATCAGCGGCGCTGACTACTCCCCGTGGGCTCGACCGTTGTACCTGGTCAGCTTGCTATCGCTCCTCGCCGCGCTCGCGATCGGCGCATTTGACCTCATCCGCCGTTCCCGGCAGAGGACACGCCCGATCACGACCTGACCGACTCGCAGGCCGGGCCCTCACACTTCATCGCGCGAGCAGACGCCGACCAGCTGGCGGAGGCGCGAACATACACGCCGGTGCCGCGGATAGCGGCGTTGGAGATTCCAGAGGAGCTCTCCCCGAACTTGCCGTTCACGTTGTCGATCTTTCCCATGGCGGTTCCTCCGCGCGATGTCGTGAGGGTGTTGCTAACCCATCCTCGCGGGCTGAGCGCGGGTCAGCGACGGTCGACGACGGTCTCGCCTGCTACCTCTCGATCGCGGCCCTCAACAGTCGCACAGCCTTCGGGCCGACTCCGTGGAGAGTGGCGAGGTGGTCTAGGCCCGCCTTCTCTACGTCCTCCAAGTTCAGCACCCCGGCCTCGGCAAGGGCGCGCGTGGCCGGCGCGCCGACGTTCGGGAGTGGGCGAGGGGCGTCCATGCGCCTTACAGTACGCCCAGCTCACTGGGGCAAGCCGGGCTTCGACTGCGACAGTTCGGGTCGCACGAGCGGCTCCTCGTGCGACGGAGTCCGGACGATCTATTCGGGGTTCGGTCCGTATCCGCGGCCCCATCGGAGCATCCAGGACTCGGGGTCGGTGAGTTGTTGGAACCCAAACTTCTCGTAGAGGCCATGCGCGTCTTCGGTGAAGAGAGCCGTCCGCTTCAGGCCGAGCGGTTCGAGGTCGTCGATGATGCCTTGCATGATCAGCTTTCCGACGCCACGGCCTCGTGCTTCCGGGGCGACGAAGACATCCGCGATCCACGCGAATGTGGCACCATCGGTGATCGCCCGTGCGTAGGCGAGCTGTTGCCCACTGTCGCCGTCGAAAACACCGTAGTTACGGGAGCCGGCCATCGCCGCGTCGTGGGCTTCCCGAGTCCGACCACGCGCCCAGTAGGACGTCTCTGAAAGCCACAGGTGCACGCGTTCGACATCCATCGCCGATGCCTCGGATGAGAAGACCAGATCATTCGCCATGCCTCGATGAAATCAGTAAAGGCGCCGACACCCGCAGTGCTAACTCGATGCAAGTGGACTGGTGCAACCCGCGCGGCCCCGGCCGTCAGTGCCGAGGAATCGAATGCCTCAGCGGATCGAGTTCACACAGTGATCCTGAGGGATCGCGATGTGCGTCGACGCGCGTGTATGGCTCAACGCGGGTCCACGTAGATACACGACGTCATCGAGTACGGTCGGATTACCAGTTCAGAACGCACCGCCGGCGCGTGTCGTGCCTTGCTCCTGGAAGGTAACCAGCGCGTCACCATGTTCGTGGGCCCAGGCCGTCAAAGCCGCGATCGGCTCCTGCAGCGACATACCAAGTTCGGTCAGGCTGTACTCAACGCGTGGCGGCGCCTCCGCGTACGCGGTCCTGAGGACGAGCCCGTTCGCTTCGAGTCGGCGCAGGGTCTGCGTAAGCACCTTTCGGGAGATGCCGCCGGAGAGATCAACCAGCTCCCCGTACCGCTTGGGTCCGTCGTGGAGCGCGAACAGCGTCACGACGGACCATTTGTTCGCGATGACCTCCATCGCAGTCCGAGCCGGACAGTCGGCCATGAAGATCGTTCCCGCGACGGCACTCATACCTTGAAAGGTACCAAACGGTTCCTATCGGAGTCATAGCGTGAATACTCCCCCGAACGAAAGAGGAACCATGGGCACGCTCAACCGAACTGCAATCGTCACTGGAGCATCGAAAGGCATCGGTGCCGGCATCGCTCGATCCCTCGGCGAGGCCGGCGCGGCCGTCGTAGTCAACTACCGCTCCGACGCCGCAGGCGCCGAACGCGTCGTCGAGGCCGTTCGCTCTGCCGGCGGACAGGCGATCGCAGTCGCGGGCGATGTTTCGGTGGAAGCTGACGTCCTCGCACTGTTCGAGCGCGGCCCGCGCCGAGTTCGGCCCGGTCGACGTTCTCGTGAACAACGCCGGGGTCGCCACGTTCGCACCCGTCGCGGCGATCACTGCGGACGACTACCGCCGTCAGATGGACACCAACTTCTGGAGCGTCGTGTTGACCACTCAGGCACTGGCGGCACAGGACGATGTCGACGGCGCATCGATCATCAACGTCTCGACCGGCGGCACACTCCAGTTCCCCGCATACGGGAGCATGTACGTGGCCACCAAGAGTGCCGTCGAGTCGTTCACCATCATCGCCGCGAAAGAACTCGGGCCTCGTGGTATCCGTGTCAACGGCATCGCTCCCGGCCCCTCAGCCACCGAAGGGACCACGGCCAGCGGCTTCGTCGGCTCCGACCTAGAATCCGCCTCGATCCTCGCCACCCCGCTCGGCCGATCCGGACGCCCCGAGGACTACGGCCCCGTCGCCGTGTTTCTCGCCTCGGATGCAGCACGCTGGGTCACCGGTGACGTCATCCTCGTCTCAGGCGGTCAACGCTGACGCCACTGAACCGAGCTGCTCCACATAGTCCGCAGCTCGGCCCGCAGTAGACATCCATCGTCAGCCTGGGTGGTGGCTACCGTGCCGCGTCAATGATCAGCTGCGTGACGACATCCGGATTGCTGATCATCGCGACGTGCGAGCTGTCGATCTCCACGGTCGTCGATCCAGCACGGGCAGCCATCGCGCGCTCCGCTTCTGGAGGGATTGTGGCGTCATTCGCGGCGACCAGGTACCAGCTCGGGATGCTCTTCCAGGCGGGCGCCCCGGATGGGGTGAGCAGTGTGGCGAGGGCGGCCGGACGTTGCGAGGATGCCATGAGGGCCGCCTGCTTCTTGGGTAGATCGCCGGCGAACAGGTCATGGAAGAACGCGGGGTCGATGTAGGCGTCGCCGTCTGTGGGGCCGGGACCGAACGGACGGATGATGAGGTGGTCGGCGAAGTCGTTGTGGCCGCCACCAAGCGTGTTCGCGGCGAGCAGCGTTTCGTCCGCATCCAGTGCGTAGGCGGCAATGTAGACCAGGGACTTCACATTCGGATTGCCGGTCGCGGCGTTCGTGATCACCGCGCCCCCATACGAGTGCCCGACGAGGACGATCGGCCCCGGGAGCGTGGCAAGCACAGTCTTCAGGTACTCGGCATCCGACGTGACGCCGCGGAGCGGATTGGCTGGCGCGATCACTTGATAGCCGCGCTTCTGGAGTTTAGCCGTGACGTCGTTCCAGCCCGAAGCGTCGGCAAACGCACCGTGGACGAGCACAACGGTAGGCAGGGGATCGGATGCCGGCGGCTTCGCCTGGGCGGCACCCGGCACCGCGATTGCTGTGAAGGCGGCGACGCTTGCGACGGCGAGAATGGCAAGCAGAGTCTTTCTGCCCTTGGCACGCATGATTTTCATGTTTGTGTGGCTCCTCAATCGAGTGTTCGGTAATCGCGACGCTATGGGCGCACTCAGGTCGACGGCATCCGTCACCTATACCTAGATCTCGGTATGGGTGACGGATGCCGGGGCCTCAGCGCGGGCGCGAGAGCGGGGTACTCAGGACCGGGGGCCGATGGCGGCGACTGCGGCGGCGACCATCTCCCTCGCCTGCCCCGTCAGAGGGAGGACGGGCGCGTAGACGGCGTCCTCGGCCAACTCGCCGGCGAGGGTCGCCATGGCCGCGATCGCACGGTAACTGCCGAAGCGCGCGAACAAGTCCCACACCGGAGCCAACTCGGCCGTGAGTGACAGCGCATGATCGGCGTCACCACTTCGCGCCGCCTCGGTGATCGCAACGCAGGTGCGCGGGAACAGTCCTCCGAGCACGCTGTACCAAACGTCGCAGCCGGCCAGGATTCCACTCGGGCTCATCGCGTCGCCGCTGATTCCGATACTCACCCTCGCGGGTGCGAGTGATCGCAGCTGCCTGATGTGCGCGGCGGCTTCGCTCGGATCGGCGGGCAGGGTATCCAGCTTGATCGATGCGACCGAGGGGAGATTCGCGATCTCGCCGAGCAGCTGTGTCGTGAAGGTGAAGCCCGTCGTCGCCACATTGCCATAGACGACGACGGGGACACTGAACCGCTCGGTCACGTCCGCGAAGAGCCGGAACACCTCGATGCTCGTGAGCGGCTGATAGGAGACCGGGGCAAGCAGGACTCCTGCCGCCCCCTCCGAGACGGCATCCTCGACGTTTCGGAGCACAGCACTCGTACTGATCGCCCCCACACCAACGATCACGGGTACCCGTCCGGCCGCCTGAACTGCCGTCCGAGCCACCGCCCGCCGGTCTGGCCGTTCCAGATAGGCGTAACTGCCCGTCGAGCCGAGAGCGCCGATCGAATCGACCCCGGCAGCGGCCGCTGCGGCCACCAGTCGCGCCAGAGCATCATGCGCGATCTCCCCATCACGGGACGGTGTGAGGGGGAAAGCACTCAGACCAAAGAACACGATGCGATCCCTTCGGGCGGAACTCTGTCTCCCGATCATGGCATCGAGCAGATCCTGACGTTCCGTCCACTCTCTGCAACCACCCTCGCCCTCCGCTCGAGAAAGTTTGCTACTCAGTGTTGCCAACTACTGGTACTTAGTGTTACCGTTTAGTGGTAGTCAGCAACACCGAGTAGAGAGGGGTGAGGTGTGGGAAATCAGATGACGGAGATGCTCAAGGGCACTCTCGAAGGCATCGTCCTCGCGATCCTGAACGCGCGTAGCGCGTACGGGTACGAGATCACCGCACACCTGCGCGAGCAGGGGTTCTCGGACATCGTCGAGGGCACCGTGTATGCGCTGCTGGTCCGCATTGAGCAGCGGGGGTTCGTGGACGTGGAGAAGGTCCCGTCCGAGAAGGGTCCGCCGCGCAAGGTGTATTCGCTCAACGAGCGTGGGCGGGAACAGCTCATCGAGTTCTGGGGAACGTGGAGCTTTCTCGCAGAACGCATCGAACAGCTCCATCGAGACAACATCGATCAGACCGACGAAGGAGAAAAGTAATCATGGCCGCGAAGTGGATCGAGGCCCTCACCGGGTCGCTCGAGCAGAAGAAGCAGTACAAGAAGAACAGGGCACGCATCGACGCCCTTCCCGAGCCGTACCGCGCCACGGCGAAGGCATTCGAGCGGTACCTCATGTACTCCGGCGGCGTCGTCGACGGCGACACCCTCATCACGATGCACGGCGACTTCGCAGACCTGTGGGAGCGCGCCGCGACCGACGGCACGCCGATCCGCGACATCGTCGGGGACGACCCCGTCGACTTCGCCGAGACGTTCGTGCAGGCGTACAGCGGCACGCACTGGATCGACAAGGAGCGCGCCCGCCTGACCAAGGCGGTCGACGACGCAGAGAAGGGAGAGCAGAAATGACCACGGATGTCGCGATCCGGGTGACCGGTCTGCAGAAGTCCTACAAGGACCTGCACGTCCTCCGCGGCGTGGACTTCGACGTCGAGCGGGGCAGCATCTTCGGCCTCCTCGGCTCCAACGGCGCAGGCAAGACGACCGTCATCCGCATCCTCTCCACGCTGTTGAAGCAGGATGCCGGTTCCGCCGGCGTGAACGGCTTCGACGTCGCCACTCAGGCACAAGACGTCCGCGAATCGATCAGCCTCACGGGCCAGTTCGCAGCCGTCGACGAGATCCTTACTGGCCGAGAGAACCTCGTGCTCGTCGCACGCCTCCGCCACTTGAAGAACGCTGGCAAGATCGCGGACGACCTGCTCGCCCGCTTCGGTCTGACCGAGGCGAGCGGCCGCAGAGCGTCGGAGTACTCGGGCGGAATGCGTCGCAGGCTCGACATCGCGATGAGCCTGATCGGCAACCCGCCGGTCATCTTCCTCGACGAGCCGACGACCGGTCTCGACCCTCAAGGGCGCCTCGAGGTGTGGCAGACGGTGAAGGAGCTCGCCGACGGCGGCACGACAGTGCTCCTGACGACGCAGTACCTCGACGAAGCGGAGCACCTCGCCGATCGGATCGCGATCCTCCACGAGGGCCGGATCATCGTGAACGGCACCCTTGCCGAGCTGAAGCAGCTGCTGCCGCCCGCCAAGGTCGAGTACATCGAGAAGCAGCCGAGCCTGGAGGACGTGTTCCTCGCGCTCGTCGGACCAGACAGCGGGATTGTCGGCGTGGACATCGCCGGCGACACTCGCGCGAACACCAAGGAGTGATGATGTCCACCACCCATTTCCTCGGCGACACCACCGTCCTGACGGGCCGGTCGCTGCGGCACATCCTGCGCAGCCCCGACACCATCATCACGACGGCAGTGACCCCGATCGCCCTGATGCTCCTGTTCGTCTTCGTGTTCGGCGGCGCCATCGACACCGGCGGCGTCTCGTATATCGACTACATGCTGCCCGGCATCCTGCTCATCACCATCGCCTCCGGCATCGCGTACACGGCCTACCGGCTCTTCTTGGATCTGCAGGGCGGGATCTTCGAGCGCTTCCAGTCCATGCCGATCGCGCGGGCAAGCTCGCTGTGGGCGCACGTGCTGACCTCGCTTGTCGCCAATGTGGCGTCGATCGTGATCGTCGTGGGGGTCGCCCTGCTTCTGGGCTTCCGCACGGGCACGAGCGTTCTGGGATGGCTCGCCGTGCTCGGCATCCTGATCCTGTTCACCCTGTCACTGACCTGGATCGCCGTGATCGCGGGACTGGCGGCGAAGACGGTGGACGGTGCGAGCGCGTTCTCGTACCCGCTCATCTTCTTGCCGTTCATCAGCTCCGCCTTCGTGCCCACCGACACGATGCCCCCTGCAGTCGCATGGTTCGCTGAGAACCAGCCCGTGACGCCGATCATCGACACGATCCGCGACATCTTCTCGGGTCAGCCGGTGACATCCGACATCTGGGTCGCGCTGGCCTGGTGCCTCGGCATCCTGGTCGTCGCGTACTTCACGGCGATGGCGATCTACCGGCGCAAGATCAGCTGAGCAGGGGTCCGGGGCCCTCCCGCGGTGCGCGCGAAGCACCTCGGGAGGGCCCGTTTGCGTCCGATCGCCATCAAAGAGGTAGAGCCTCGACGTTGGCTGGGGACGAGTCGCTCAGGCGCCTGAACGGCGGCGGCGCGATCACGGCCCAGATCTGCGGGCCTCGCGGAACCAGCGGGGCGTGAGAAAGGCTGGCAGCCAGAACAAGCTCAGGAGGCCGATCGCGTAGAGCGCCGTCATCGCCACAACTCCCGCGATGACCGTCGCCGTCGGCCAGGAGTCGACTACGAGGATGAGCAGCGACGAGAGGACGATCGCGACGCCGACGTAGAGGCAGCCGAACCCCGGCGCGAACCAGCCGCGGCCGGGCGAGGCCCAGCTGCGCCACAGGCCGAGATAGCAGGCGAGCCCGATCCCCACGAAGGCCAGTCCCACGATGAGCACGAAGGGATTCATCAGTCCTCCGATGCCTGGTCCTGGGAAGATCGACGCCACTCGGTGACAATAGCCTGAGCACCGCCTACGCGAGGGAGTTTGTGTGGAGATCGTTTACGGGCCCGTGATCGAGTCCCGCGCTCCGCGGCCCACTATTGGGATCCGCAAGCGCACCCCTTTTCGAGGGATGCTCGCGGAGCGCGATCGGTTGCTCGCGGAGCTCATCAAGTGGATGGATGATGAAGGCGTTGAGCCGGATGGCCCGTTCTTCATGCGGCTTCACACGATCGACATGACCGGCGAGATGGATATTGAAGTCGGCGTATTCACTTCCGCAACCGGTGAGGGTGCGGTGCAATCCGGATCCGCTCCAGGCGGCGATTATGTCGTGCTGCGCTACATCAATCACTCGCTCCGGGCGCACCGGCTGCTCTTCGAATGGGCAGCGAATCAGTTGGTGAGCTTTGACTTCGATGAAGCGGTGGACGGTGCCCACTGGGCGAGCCGGTACGAGATCTACGTGACAGACCCGCGGACGGAGCGGCGCAAGACTCGTTGGGAGATCGAACTCGCCTTCCTCACCCGCTGAACGGCTTAACCGAGCGGAAGAGACTCTCGATGCGCCCGGCGATCCGTTCCCCACCGGAGCGTCAGGAGAAGGGCCGGGCGATCGGGCGAGGAAGGCCCGCATGGGTGACCGTCGGCCAACGGGGGTCGAGTGTCAACACCTCGAAGCCGGTGTCGGTGCGCAGCACCGTGTCTTCGACCTTTGCGCCGGGAGCGCTCGGGTTCCACGCGAACGCCTGTCCCGCCTGCACGACGTCGGTCGTCGCCGGCGTCGCACGAGGGTCCCGGCCCGCGTAGCCGGTCGGTCCGCCCTGATGGTGGCGCTGCCACTCGTCCGCGTCGAATCCGGCTGCGGCGTAACCGGCCGTGCCGGCACCGAAGACATCGTTCAGTCGAGCACCGGGCACGGTCGCCGCCAAGTAGGCCGCCTCGACCTCGAAGATGCGGTCATCGTCGGGGCCCGGCGCACCAACCCACCGCGTCGCGTTCGCAATCAGGCCGTGCCGCCGACCGCATACGACGAGCATGGCGCGGTCGCCGAGTGGTTTGTCGGTGGGGAGCGGATGCCGGTGCGCGAGGCGATCCCGACCGGCGACCAGGATGACCAGAGGATCGATGCCGCGGGCGACGAGGCGTTCCGCGAGGGCGGCGGCGGCCTGCCGCTCGGTCGTCCCCTCGTGCAGCGCCGCGGCGGCATCCGTCATCGCCTCCGCCGCCCCCTGGCCCAACGCGCGGTAGCGCTCGGTCTCCCCCGGCAGGAGGCTCGCGCGCGCCGCGCGCAACTCCGCGGCAATCTCGGACTCGGGAAGAGCGGGGCCTGCGGCGATCGCCGCCTCGACGGGCGGGGTCAGCCAGGGGACGCGAATGACGCGGTCGACGTCGCCTGGAGCGAGCTCTTCGTCGATCAGGCGATCGGCTTCGTTCGCGGCCACGAACAACGTGTCACCCTCATCGGAAACTCGCACGGCGAGCACCGGCGGACCGGCGAGCGATACGTGGGTGCGAACGCCGTCGAGATACCAGGAGAGCGCCTCATGAGAGGTCAGCAGCACGGCGTCCGCCCCGGCTGAATCGCGGATGACGCGCACTCGCTCCTGTTTGACCCGACGATCTCTTGCACGCTGATCCATGACACTCCATTCGACAAGCCCGGCCGATAAAACGCTTTCTCGCCTAGTATGGCTGGCACTGGGACGGGAGATCCACATGGCACGATCGACGCCGAAGCCCACGACGATCACCGACGTCGCCCGGCACGCGGGAGTATCGCTGTCGACGGTCTCGCGGGTGATGAACGGCAACGCGACCGTGGATCCGGTCATGGCCGAGCGTGTGCGCCAGGTGGCGGCAGAGCTCGGCTACTCAGCCAGCCCCCTTGCCCGGAGCCTGGTCCTGGGTCGCACACAGACTGTTGCGGTGGTGGTGCCCGACCTCGCCAACCCGACCTTCCAGGAGATTCTCCGGGGCCTGAGCCGCGCGGCGGCCGCCGAGGGATACCACGTGCTCATCGCGGATTCGGCCGAGCAGGTCGAGGAGGAGAGCATCCTGGCCGTGACCACCCGGCGTCGAACCGACGGCCTCATCCTCTGCGCACCGCGACTGCCCGAAACCGACCTGCTCGCCCTCCTCCCGACCGTCGGCCCGGTCGTGCTGGTGAACCGCGCGCCCGAGACCGATGCCCCCGTCGTGGCGGCCGACTACCGCGTCGCCCTGCGCGAGCTGGTCGAGCATCTCGTCACGCTCGGACACCGCCGACTCGTCTACCTCGCCGGCTCTCCGAGGAGCGCGTCGAACACCGCGCGACTGGCGGCGCTCGCCGAGGCGCGCGCTCACCATGCCGACCTCGAGATCAGCGAACTGCCGGCAGGCGTCGATTTCGATGCGGGCGCGGCAGCGCTGCCCTCGGTGCGGTCCAGCGGGGCGACCGGGGTGCTGGCGTTCAACGATCTCGTAGCGATGGGTCTCCTGAGCGCGGCGACGGATGCCGGCATCCGCGTGCCGCACGATCTCTCGATCGCGGGCTTCGACGACATCCCCTTCGCGCGGTACACCTCGCCGCCGCTCACCACCGCGGCGGTGCCCGGCGCCGAGCTCGGGGCACAGGCGTGGGCGGCGATGCACGCACTTCTCACGGGAGGCGAGCCGAATCCGCGCCTCACCCTCGCACCCGAGATCATCGTGCGCGGAAGCACGGCGGGGGCGCCGCAGATCTGATGCCATGCCCGACCTTCCACGTCGTGATATCGTGAGAAAACGTTTCCTGAAAACGTTTCCCCAGTCCATTCCACGCAACCCGCAGGAGAATCGATGAGCACCCGGTACGCGATCGTCGGAGCCGGACACCGAGCGAGCATGTACGTGCACGCCATCACCGACACCTACGCCGACCGCGCCGAGCTCGTCGCGATCTGCGAGCCGAACCCGGTCCGCGCCGGCATCTACGTCGACCTCGTCACCGAACGCGGCTTCGCGGCCCCTGCCGTGTGGATCCCCGACCAGTTCGAGGAGATGATCGCAGCCGAGAAGATCGATCGCGTCATCATCACGGCTCGCGACGATCTCCACGCGACGTACATCGTGCGCGCCCTCGAAGCAGGAGTCGACGTCGTCGTCGAAAAGCCCCTCACGATCGATGCGGCGAGCGCGGCGGCGATCGAGGATGCGGTCGCGCGCACCGGCCGCCAGGTGGTGCTCACGTTCAACTACCGCTACTCCCCGCGCAACAGCGCGCTGCGCCAAGTCATCCAGGATGGCCTCATCGGCGAGGTCACCTCGATCGACTTCTCCTGGATGCTCGACACGAAGCACGGCGCCGACTACTTCCGCCGCTGGCACCGCGAGAAAGAGCACTCCGGCGGCCTGTTGGTGCACAAGTCCAGCCACCACTTCGACCTCGTCAATTGGTGGATCCACTCCACCCCGCGCCGGGTCTACGCCTCCGGTGGCCTTCGGTTCTACGGTGCCGACAACGCCACCGGTCGTGGGCTTGGCGCACGCCCCGACCGCGGCACGCACGACGGCGAGCACGACCCGTTCGAACTCGACCTGCGCGACGACGATCGCCTGAAAGGGCTCTACCTCGACGCCGAAGCCCACGACGGCTACCTGCGCGATCGGGACGTGTTCGGCGAGGGCATCACCATCGAGGACAACCTCGCCCTCGTCGTCGATTACGTCAGTGGCGCGACCCTCTCCTACTCCCTCAACGCACATTCCCCGTGGGAGGGCTACCGCGTCGCGATCAACGGGACGCTGGGCAGGGTTGAACTCGAGGTCATCGAGCGCGGCGCCGTCTTCGCCGACGAAGGACTGCACCCGGTGCTCGACCCGAGCGCGGTCGCCGCCGGCGAGAGCGGCTCTCTGCGGCCGCAGGGTGAGCGTCTGATCCTGCAGCGCCACTGGGAAGATGCGGTCGAGGTCGAGATCCGCAGCGCGGCTGGCGGTCACGGCGGCGGCGATGCCCTGCTGCTCGCCGACGTGTTCGTGGGCCCGGGCGAGGACCCCCTCGGCCGTCCCGCCGACTGGAGCGATGGCGTGCAGTCGATTGCCGTCGGCATCGCGGGCAACCGGTCGCTCGAAACCGGTCTGCCGGTACTGGTTGCCGACCTCGGCGTGCACCTGCTGGCAGAGAGCGCCGGCAACTCCGTGAGCGCAGGCGTCCGATGAGCAGGATCGTCGTCACCGGCGGCTCCGGACGCCTCGGGCGCAGCCTCGTGGCAGGACTCGCGGCATCCGGCCACGACCTCGTCTCGATGGATCGAGCAGTCTCAACATCTGACGAACTGGCGAACGTCGAACAGGTTGCCGTCGATCTCACCGACGCGGATGCCGCGCTCGGCGCCCTCGTGCGCGCGCAGGCAGACGCCGTGGTTCACCTCGCCGCGATCGCGGTGCCCTTCAGCGCCCCCGAAGACGTGATCATGCGTACGAACGCGGCGCTGGCGATCTCGGTGATGGGTGGCGCGGTGCGCGCGGGCATCCCCAAGATCGTGGCGGCATCGAGCCCCACCGTGCTCGGCTACGGCTGCCCGACCGGCTGGGTGCCCGACCGCTTTCCGCTGGACGAAGACACCCCGCCGCGCCCGTGGAATGCGTACGCGCTGTCGAAGCTGCTGATCGAACAGACGACCGCCATGCTCGCTCGCCAGGCAGGCGGCGCGGCCCGTTTCGCCGCATTCCGGCCCTGTTATGTCATCGCGCCCGAAGAATGGGCGGGAGCGCTCACCCAGCAGGGACACACCGTCCAGGAGCGCTTGGACGATCCGGCACTGTCGGCACCCGCCGTCTTCAACTACGTCGATGCCCGTGATGTCGCGACCTTCGTCGACACTCTTCTCGAGGCTCTGCCTGGCATCCCGAACGCCGAGACTTTCTTCGTGAGCGCCGACGACGCGCTCGCCCGCGAGCCACTGGCAGACCTCATCCCGCGCTTCCATCCCGGCACCGAACGGGTCGCGGCCGCCCTCACCGGGACGGCTCCGGCTTTCTCGAATGCGAAGGCGCGGCGCTTGCTCGGCTGGCGACCGCAATTCGGCTGGCGCGATCAGCTCGTTACGGCATCCGAACCCTCCATTTCATCCTCCCCCCAGACCAAGGACGTGCACGCGTGAACTTCGACGGCATTCTCTTCTTCCCGGTAACCCCGTTCGACAGCGAAGGCCGGGTCGATGTCGACCTGCTCCAGCGACACATCGGCGACACCCTCGCCCACAAGCCCGGCGGCGTCTTCCCCGCCTGCGGCACGGGCGAATACCACGCGCTCAGCGCGACCGAAGCAGCCACGGTTGTCCGTGCTGCCGTCGAGACTGTCGCGGGCACCGTGCCGGTCATCGCGGGCAGCGGCGGCACCCTCGGGCACGCGACGGAGGTCGCCCGTGCAGCCGCGGATGCCGGCGCCGACGCGCTGCTCGTCCTCCCGCCCTACCTCGTCGGTGGCCCCCAGGCCGGGCTGGTCGCCTACGTCGAGGCGATCGCCGCGGCATCGCCTCTCCCCGTCGTCATCTACCACCGCGGCTCGGCGCAGTATTCGGTCGACTCAGTGCGACGCTTGGCGGCGAACCCGAAGGTCGTCGGCTTCAAAGACGGCACCGGCGACATCGGCACCGCCCAGCTGATCGTGCGCGCCGTGGCGGAGACGGGACGATCGGACTTCGCCTTCTTCAATGGCCTCCTCACCGCCGAACTCACCCAGGCCGCATACCGCGGCATCGGCATCCCGCTGTATTCGTCGGCGGCGTTCGCGATGATCCCCGAGGTCGCGAACGCGTACTACCGCGCCTACGTCGATGGCGACGAGGTGCGGCGCCTGCAGATCCTCGACGGGTTCTACACGCCGCTGGTGGCTCTCCGCGATGAGACGCCCGGCTTCGGCGTCTCGCTCATCAAGGCCGGACTCCGGTTGTCGGGCCTCGAGGTTGGCAGCGTGCGAGCACCGCTCGTCGACCCGACGCCCGCGCAGACCGAGAAGCTCGCGGGCATTCTCGCGGCGGGGCGCGCCCTGCTGTGACCACGATCGCCCGGTTCGACGCGCGGCTGATCCGCGTCCCGCTGGCGCGGCCGTGGGGAGCAGATGTCACCTCGGTCGGTGTCATCGCGACACACGTCGTACGCTCGGACGGCGCGGAGGGGTGGGGTTTCTCGTGGACCCCGCAGATCGGCGCCGAAGCGGTCCTCGCCCTTCTGCAGCACGACATCACGGCGTTCGCCGTCGGGCGCAGCGCCGACCCCGAAGAGCTGTGGCTTCCCGCCTGGCAGCACCTGCACGAGGCGGGCGGAGGGGGCCTCACGACCATCGCGCTCGCGGGGCTCGACCTCGCGCTGTGGGATGCCGCGGCCCGTGCCGCGGAGGGGTCGCTCTCCGACCTCCTCGGCCGGGCGCGCACCACGGCCACGTCGTACGGCAGCGGCGTCAACCTGCACTACACGCTCGACGAACTCGTCGCCCAAGTGCAACGCTGGGTCGGAGCCGGGTTCAGCGCGGTGAAGGTCAAGGTCGGCAAGCCGGATGTCGCCGAAGACCTCGAGCGGATGACGGCGGTGCGCGCCGTGCTCGGCCCCGACCGCGCGCTCATGATCGACGCGAACCAGCGGTGGGATCTCGATCGCGCCACGCGTTCGATGGAGGTGCTCTCGGCCGTCGATCCGGCGTGGATCGAAGAGCCGCTGCGCGCCGACGACCTCGCCGGCCACATCGAACTCGCGCGACGCATCGACGTCCCGATCGCCCTCGGCGAGAACGTCCACACGGTCTATCGCTTCGATGACTTCCTCCGCACGGGCGCCGCGCAGATCGTGCAGCCCAACGTCGTGCGGGTCGGGGGCATCACACCGTTTCGGCGGATCGCCGCCCTCGCCGCGCAGCACGGCGCCGCGCTGCACCCGCACCTGCTGCCAGAGCTCTCAGGGCAGCTCGCGCTCACCCTTCCCGCCGTCGACGGCGTCGCGGAGCCGTGGGTCGAAGATGTGGAGGACGCTGGGTTCGGCGCCCTCGGCGCCCTCGCAGACCCATCCCCCGTCACCATCACAGACGGCACCCTCACCGAGGTCCCGCACCTCGGGCTCGGCATCCGCTTCCGCTGAACTTTCATTTTTCTTGACCGCACTCTTCAACCGCACGCTCTTCGAACAAAAGGACGGCCCGCTATGACGACCAGCACCGCAGACATCGACCAGCTCACCGCCGCAGCGGCAGCCGCCGCGCCCGTGTGGCGCACCTCGAGTGCCACCGATCGTGCGGCGTGGCTGCGCGCCCTGGCCGACGCCCTCGACGCCCACTCGGCCGAACTCGTCGAGATCGCCGACCGCGAGACGCGACTCGGCGAGACCCGCCTGCGCGGCGAGGTCGGTCGCACCACAGGCCAGCTGCGCCTCTTCGCGACCGTCGTCGAGGAGGGTTCGTACCTCGAACTCACCGTCGATGACGCCGACCCGCTCGCCACCCCGCCGCGGCCGGAGCTTCGCCGCATCCTGACCGGCGTCGGCCCGGTCGCCGTCTTCTCCGCGTCGAATTTCCCCTTCGCGTTCTCGGTGTGCGGCGGCGACACCGCCTCTGCGCTGGCCGCGGGCAACCCCGTGATCGTGAAGGCGCACTCCGGGCATCCCGAACTCTCCCGCCGCACCGCCGAGATCGCCTCCGCGGCGCTCGTCGCAGCTGGCGCTCCCGAAGGGTCGCTCGCCCTCGTCGAGGGCCGCGAGGCGGGCAACGCGCTGGTCCAGCATCCGATCATTCAGGCCGCCGGATTCACCGGCTCTGTCGCGGGCGGCCGCGCCCTCTTCGACCTGGCCAGCGGTCGCCCCGATCCGATTCCGTTCTACGGCGAGCTGGGAAGCGTCAACCCCGTCGTCATCACCGGCGCCGCCCTCACCGCGCGCGGCGACGCGCTGGCCACCGGACTGGCCGGCTCGTTCACGCTCGGAGTCGGGCAGTTCTGCACCAAACCCGGGGTCGTGTTCATCCCGGCGGATGCCGGGTTCGAGGCAGCTGTCGCCACCGCCGTGACCGGGATCTCGGGCGGCCCGCTGCTCACCGACCGCATCACCGACGCCTTCCCCGACGGCATCGATCGACTCGTGGCCGACCCTTCCGTCAAGATCGTCGCGCACGGAGCCGAGACCGCCGACGGCGCACGCCCCGTCGTCCTGGCCACGGATGCCGCTGCGGTCGCCGCCCGCGCGGACGTCCTCCTCGAGGAGTGCTTCGGCCCGGTGACCCTGCTCGTCCGCTACGACGGTGAGGCGCAGCTCCACGAGGCCCTCCGCGCGGTGCCCGGGAGCCTCACGGCGACGCTGCACTCCGAAGCGGGCGATGACGTCGCCGAAACCCTCGAGCTCCTGCAGCTGCGGGCTGGCCGCGTGCTGTTCGCCGGGTGGCCGACGGGCGTCGCAGTGACCTGGTCGCAGCAGCACGGTGGCCCGTGGCCCGCAACGACGTCGCTGCATACCTCCGTCGGAGCCACGGCGATCCGCCGGTTCCTCCGGCCCCTCGCGTTCCAGGATGCGCCGGATGCGCTGCTCCCCGCACCGCTGCGCGATGAGGCTCTGGCATCGCTCCCGCACCGCCGCAACGGCATCCTGACCCTGCCCTAGTCGACTCCACGCGCCGACTTGCCAACGGATGTCCCCAACCCGCGCGTTTGGGGACATCCGGCGGCAACTCGGCGATCCCCGCGCGATCGACGGCGCCACGGCGCGCGTCACCGTGCGTCCACCGGAGTGGAAAACGCTTCCCGGACTAGGCTGGAGGGATGACTTCGCGCTTCGAGATCGGCGAGACCGACTTCCTTCTTGATGGTGCCCCGCATCGGATCATCTCCGGTGCCATGCACTACCCCCGCGTCCACCCCGACCAGTGGCGGGATCGCATTCGCAAAGCCCGCCTCATGGGCCTGAACGCGATCGAAACGTACGTGGCGTGGAACGCGCACGAACCGGTGCAGGGACAGTGGGATGCCACCGGCCCGAACGATCTCGGTCGCTACCTCGACCTCATCGCCGAGGAGGGGATGCACGCGATCGTGCGACCGGGTCCGTACGTCTGCGCCGAATGGCACAACGGCGGTCTGCCCACGTGGCTCACCTCCGATGCCGACGTGAAGCTGCGCTCGTCCGATCCGCGCTATCTCGAGGCTGTCGCCGGCTACCTCGAGAAGGTGAATGCGATCGTGGCCCCGCGCCAGATCGACCGGGGCGGCAGCGTCATCCTCGTCCAGATCGAGAACGAGTACGGCGCATACGGGTCAGACAAGGTGTACCTCGCCGAGCTCATCCGCCTCACCCGCGAGGCGGGCATCACCGTGCCGCTGACCCAGGTCGATCAGCCCATCCCGCACATGCTCGAGGGCGGCTCACACGAGGGTCTGCACATGACCGGCTCATTCGGCTCGCGCGTCTCCGAGCGCCTCGCCACACTCCGCGAGTACCAGCCGACCGGACCGCTGATGTGCATGGAATTCTGGTGCGGCTGGTTCGATCACTGGGGCGAGAAGCACCACACCACGACCTTTGCCGACTCCGCCCGCGACCTCGACGCGCTGCTGAGCGCCGGAGCATCCGTCAACATCTACATGATCCACGGCGGCACCAACTTCGGCCTGACCGCGGGCGCGAACGACTCCGGGCGCTACCTGCCGATGGTCACCTCGTACGACTACGACTCACCCATCAGCGAGTCGGGCGACCTCACCGAGAAGTTCCGCGCCTTCCGCGACGTGATCGCGAAGCACGCCCCGGTGCCCGATGAGCCGCTTCCCGAACCCGTCGATGCTCCGGTCTTCACGGTCACGCTCGAGACGATCGGCGACCCGCTCCCGCTCGTCGCCACTGATCGCGGCGAGTTCGACGCGCCCCCGTCGCTCGACGAGCTGGGCTCTGACCTCGTGCTCGTCGAATACGAGACGAGCATCAACGGTGGCGGCGTGCTCGAGGCCGAGGTCCGCGACTACGCCTGGACGCGAGTGGACGGTCGTCCCGCCGGCACCCTGCAGCGCTCCATAGAGGACCATGCTCTCGCGATCCCCGCCGGCGAACGGCTCACTCTGCTGGTCGAAGAGACCGGCCGCGTCAACTACGGCCCGAAGATCGGCGAGCACAAGGGCGTCATCGGCGTGCCACTGCTCGCCGGCCAACCGCTCGCGGGCCCATGGCAGGTGCGCACGTTCGACGTTCCGGCGTTGGGCTCGGCGGTGAAAGACGCCGTGGTCACGGATGCCGCAGCCGCCGCGATCTCCGCTCCGATCGCCGGCCCCGCGGGAGTCCGCGGCACGTTCGAGCTCGACGCCCCCGCAGACCTGTACCTCGACACCGCGGGCTGGGGCAAGGGCTACGCCTGGGTCAACGGCTTCTTCCTCGGTCGTTACTGGCGGCGCGGCCCGCAGCGGACCCTGTACGTCCCGGGTCCCGCCACCGTCGCAGGCGAGAACACGATCGTGATCGTCGAACTCGAGAACATCACCGACCCGACGGCACGCTTCCTCGCGCGCCCAGACCTCGGCCACGAAGAAGAGTGACGATGAGCTCCAGCACGGGGTTTGCCGCCGCCTTCGACTGGGCGCGACGTCAGGTGGACAGTGAGCGTCTCCCCACCGCCGTCCTCGGCATCGCGACGGCCGAGGGAACGGTCGCTCTCGACGCCTTCGGCTCGGCTGGCACCGACGACCGATTCCACCTCTTCTCGATCACCAAGCCGCTCGCCGCGCTCGCGGCGGCACGAGCGATCGAGCGCGGACTGCTCAGCCCCGAGACACCGCTGACCGAGGCGCTCCCGGAATTCGGCGCCTACCGCGACGACATCGTCCGGCTTCGCCACCTCGTCAGCCACACTTCCGGCATCGGCGAGCCTCCGCTCGACACCCCCATCCCGCTGCGCACCGAACTGCTCACACGCGGCCGCGACTTCGCCGCCGGCACCGCCTCGCGCTACTCGACCCTCGCGTTCGAGGGGATGGGTGCCCTCGTCGAACACGCAACGGGTCGCACGTGGGATGCGGATGTCGCGGAGTGGGCCTCAGGCCTCGGTGCACAGGGGCTGAGCCTCGACAGCGACGACGCCGTCCCGGTGATCGATGTCGAGGCGATCGGCTTCGACATGCCGACATTCGTCTCACAGCGCGGTCCCGGCGCCGGTCTCGCGGGCCGTGCCGACGATCTCCTGCGCATCGGCTCATCGCTGCTTCGGACTCAGGCCGGCGAGCGCGGCGGCATCGTCTCGCCCGCGACGCTCGCCATGATGCTCCGCCCCCTCACCGGCGACATTCCACGCCTCGACCCCTACCCCGCCGAGCGTGGGCAGGACTGGGGCTTCGCCTGGAACCTCCGCACCCGGGCGCCCGGTCTCATCGACCAGGACGTCTACGGCCACGGCGGCTGGGCGGGGACGGAGTTCTGGATCCACCCGACGGCGGGAATCTGCTGGGTGCTTCTGACGAATCAGGCAGAGCGGCAGGGCGTGGACGCAGACCAGCTCGACAACGCGATCATCGGCGCGCTGTGAGATATCGCCTGACCGCCCGCATGATCGGAGCATCCGCATGACCTCTCCGTACCTGGCGGCCGACGACCTTGTCCGGGTCTACCCCGCGAAGGCGCCGAACGGTTCGGGCCTCGTCTGGGCACACGGGGGCGGCTTCGGCGCGGGCGACCTCGACATGCCTGAGGCTGATGCCGTCGCGCGCTCCCTGGCCGCGGCGGGAACGACGGTCATCAGCGTCGACTACCGACTCGTGGGCGACGGATGCCGATACCCCGCCCCGTCGGACGACATCCTGACCGCCTGGATCTGGACGCTCGCGCACGCCGACGACCTCGGCATCGAACGGCTCGCGATCGGCGGCGCGAGCGCGGGCGCGAACCTGGTGACGGGTGCCACGCTGCGGATGCTGCACGAGCCGGTCCCGAAAACCAGTGCCAGACAGGGTGGCGGCATCCGTCTCCCCGATCTCGTCGTCCTGGCCTATCCGACGCTTCTGGCCGTGCAGCCCGAGCCCGACGCCGCTCTGCGAATCGCGCTCGACGCCGACCCGCTCGCCGACCGTTTCGGGCCCGAGGTCGTCCGGGGGATGTACGAGAACTTCCTCGGCGGTCCGGTCGATGACGCGCCGCTGTACGCGGTCCCGGGCCTCGCGACGGCGGACGGACGTCGCCGGATTTCCCCCGACGCTCATGATCAACGGCGACGCCGACGAACTCCGGGTGTCGGGCCAGGTCTTCGCCGCCACGCTGCGCGCCGCGGGACGCGAGATCGACGCCGTGACCGAGGCGGGCACCCAGCACGGACACCTGAACCGCCCGCACGAACCGGCGGCATCCGTCTCGCTCGATCGCATCGCCCGCCGCCTCGCCGCCCTGGTCTCTGCCACCACATCCCTCGCCGAGTCGCCACCGGACGTCGCTCTTCGCGGCGAACGATGACAGCGATCGGCGCGTCACGCGCGCGACGCGCGTCGGGCAGGATGGGAACATGACTTGGCTTGTTACCGGCGGCGCCGGCTACATCGGCGCGCACGTCGTCCGCGCACTCGCTTCGGCAGGAATCGCACCCGTCGTCATCGACGATCTCTCGAGCGGCCACGACTCGTTCGTGCCCGAGGGAGTCCCCTTCGTCCGCGGCACGATCCTCGATCGCGACCTCGTCACCGACGCCCTGCGCACGCACGACGTCGAAGGCGTCATCCACGTCGCGGGCTACAAGTACGCGGGCGTTTCGGTGACCCGGCCCCTCCACACCTACGCGCAGAACGTCGAGGCGACGCGGGTGGTGCTCGAGTCGATGGCGGATGCCGGTGTCTCGAACATCGTGTTCTCGTCGAGCGCCGCGGTCTATGGCACGCCGGACGTCCCGCTCGTCACGGAGGATCTCCCCAAGCGCCCGGCGTCGCCCTACGGCGAATCCAAGCTGATCGGGGAGTGGCTCCTGCGCGACCAGGCCGTCGCCACCGCCGACAGCGACCGGCCCCTGCGCCACACATCGCTGCGGTACTTCAACGTCGTCGGCTCCGCGGACCCGACCGTGTACGACACGAGTCCGCACAACCTCTTCCCGCTCGTGTTCGAGGCGCTGATCGCGGGCAAGACGCCGCGGATCAACGGCGATGACTACGACACCGCCGACGGCACCAACGTCCGTGACTACGTCCACGTCGGCGACATCGCCGCCGCGCACGTCGTGGCCGCGCAGCGGCTGTCGGCCGGCGAGAACGTCGAGGCCGCGTACAACCTCGGCTCGCAGAACGGCCTGTCAGTCCGCGAGATCATGGACGCGATGGCACGGGTGACAGGCATCGACTTCACCCCCACGATCGCGCCCCGCCGCGCGGGCGACCCCGACCGGATCGTCGCCACCGGCGAGCTCGCCGCCCGCGACCTCGACTGGCAGAACCGCTACTCGGTCGACGAGATGGTCCGCACCGGCTGGGAAGCACGCCGCGCCGCCGAATAGCGGCATCCGGCTCGCATCCGGTCTCGAGTTGTCAGCGGATGTCCCCATCCGAGCGAAATAGCGACATCGAGCGGCAACTCGATGCCGCTTCGATCAGGCCGGCGGCGCAGTGCTCGCGCGGACGACCACCTCGGGCGTGATCACCGCGCCGCGTGCACCAAGGACATCCGGCCCGTGTACCTGCGCCGCCGCCGACGGGACCTGCACCGCCCTCGATCGAGGCCACCACAGCCGACACCGCGGCTGCGCCCAAGGCGTCGAAATCCTGGCGGATCGTCGTCAGGGGTGGGCGATAGTTCGCGGCATCCGCGACATCGTCGAACCCGATGACGCTGACGTCCGCGGGGACGGCGCGACCTGCATTCGCCAGCGCACGCAAGGCGCCGAGAGCCATCTGGTCGTTCGCGGCGAAGAGGGCCGTTGCGTCAGCCGGCAGATTCTGCACGACGGCGAATCCGGATGCCGCCGACCAGTCACCCCGCAACGGTTCCGGGCACGGGCGCCCCAAGGCCCGCACCGGCGACGCCCAAGACCTCCCGCCAACCGCGTTCGCGCTCTGCGGCGGCGAACGAACCGACCGGTCCCGCGAGGTGGTGCACCCTCCGGTGCCCGAGGTCCAGGAGGTGCTGCGTCGCCGCGCGCGCTCCCGCGAAGTGATCGGTCTGCACCACGATGTAGCGATCGTCGGGCGGTGAGTCGACCACCACGAGGGCGAAGCCGTCCGGCACGGCCGCCCCACGCGCAAGCGCCGTGGCTTCGTTGAGGACGATGGCGCCGTCGACGCCCTGGTCGTGCAGTCGCGCGAAGCCATCCGCGACCGCATCCGTCCCCGACGCCGTCACGACGGTCAGCGCATAGCCGCGCGCGGAGGCCGCATCGGCGATGGCCTGGAGCATCCGCGAGTTGCCGACCGTGGCGAGGGTCGACACCATCAGCCCGATCGCGCCGGTCCGCCCGGTACGGAGTGCCCGCGCCGCGCGATGCAGCCGATAACCGAGGTCGGCCATGGCCTGTTCGACGCGCGCACGGGTCGCGGGGTCGACGTTCGGGCTTTCATTGACGACACGGCTGACGGTCTGTCCAGACACACCGGCGCGCTGCGCGACGTCGGCCATCGACACTCGCCTGCCTGCTTCCATCGCCATTGCATATCCCCTTCGTAACGCCGTGACAAGGTCATCCGACGCCGATCGATCTGCGCGTTCATCCCGTCATGTTGACGATAACATGACGAACGAGGTAGCGTGGAGATGTGGACACCACTGAACTCAAAACCGCTGCCGCCGTCGAACTCGGCGCCGGCGTCGTCAAGCGCGCGACCCTCCTCGCAGACGGCCGCGACCTGATCTACTACGACGACCCCGACAGCACTCTCGGCCCCGAGCGCGCCGTCGATGCTCGAACCCTCGACCCCCGGCCCGCCACCGCGACGATGCGTCAAGACGTCCTGACCGGCGACTGGATCTCGATCGCCGCCGCCCGCCAGAACCGCGCCTTCCTGCCCCCGGCGGAGCTCGATCCCCTCGCGCCGCAGACGCCGACCAACCCGTCCGAGATCCCGTCCCGCTACGACGTCGCCGTCTTCGAGAACAAGTCTCCGTCGTTCGGCCCCGCCCTCTCCGTCGCGCACGGCGCGGCTCCGGCGGCCACCGACGCCCCGCACGGAATCGAAGACCTCGAGCACCTCGGCCTCGGTCGCACCCGCTCGAGCGTCGGACGCTGCGAGGTCGTGTGCTTCTCCCCCGAGCACGCGGGTTCTTTCGGCACGCTGACCACCACCCGCGCGCGCACCGTGATCGAGGCCTGGGCCGATCGCACCGCAGCGCTCTCCGCCCTCCCCGGCATCGAGCAGGTTTTCCCGTTCGAGAACCGCGGCGAGGCGATCGGGGTCACCCTCCCGCATCCGCACGGCCAGATCTACGCGTACCCGTACGTCACCCCGCGCACCACCCGGCTGCTCGATTCGATCGACCGCACGGCGCCCGACCTCTTCCAGCGAATCCTCGACTTCGAACTCGGCTCCGAGCGAGTGCTGATTTCGGGCGAGCACTGGACCGCCTTCGTCCCGTTCGCGGCGCGCTGGCCGCTCGAGGTCCACCTGCTGCCGCATCGCCACGTCGCGGACTTCGCCGAGACCAACGATGCCGAGCGCGACGAACTCGCCCCGCTCTACCTGCGTCTGCTGCGCGGCATCGACGCCCTCTACGACTCCCCCACCCCGTACATCGCCGCCTGGCACCAGGCGCCGGTGAAGCATGGCCGCGACAGCGTGCGACTGAACCTGCAGTTGACGAGCCCGCGCCGCGCCGCCGACAAGCTCAAGTTCCTCGCGGGCAGCGAAGCCGCGATGGGCGCCTGGATCGGCGACGTCGCGCCAGAGGCGGCCGCCGAGCGCCTGCGGGATGCCATCAATCGCGTACCGACTGACAGCGAAGCCATCGAAGGAGAATCCGCATGACCGCGCGCGAAGAAGCCCGCACCCTGCTCGAAAGCCTCGAGCGCACGAGCGAGGGCGAGTGGTCGGCCCCCGGCCGCGTCAACCTGATCGGCGAGCACACCGACTACAACGACGGATTCGTGTTCCCGTTCGCCATCGAGCAGCGCACCCACGTTGCTCTCGCGCGACGCAATGACGACCGCATCCGCGTGGTTTCGACGTTCGACACCGTGCCCGTCGAGGTGGCCCTGGTCGACCTCGACGCGCTCTTCCCGTCCGGCGCCGGAGCGAACCAGGTGCCCGAGTGGTCGCAGTATCCCCTCGGGGTCGCGTGGGCCCTGATCCAGGCATCCGGAACTGAGGCCCACACGCTCCGCGGCGTCGATCTGGCGTTCGCCTCCGACGTGCCGGTGGGCGCGGGGCTGTCTTCGTCGGCGGCGATCGAGGGGGCCACCGCATCCGCCCTCAATGACGTGTGGGATCTTGGCCTCGACCCCGTCGCACTCGCGCAGGTCGGCCGCCGCGCCGAGAACGAAGCGGTCGGCGCTCCCACCGGGATCATGGATCAGATGGCCTCGATGCTGGGCCGGGCGGATGCCGCGACCTTCCTCGACTGCCGGTCTCTGGAGGTCGAGGTTGTCGACCTCGGCTTCGCGGATGCCGGCCTCGAACTGCTCGTCATGGACACGAACACGAGCCACGCCCACTCGACCGGCGGGTATCGCGAACGCCGCGACTCGTGCGAGCTCGGCGCCGAGATCATGGGCGTGCCCGCACTGCGCGATGTCAGCGTGGCCGACCTCGAGCGGGCCGAAAGCCTGATGGATGACGTGACGTTCCGCCGGGTGCGGCACATCGTCACCGAGAATCAGCGCGTGCTCGACACCGTCCGGACGCTGCGCGAGAGCGGACCGCGCGCGATCGGCGAGCTGCTCGATGCGTCGCACACGTCGATGCGGGATGACTTCGAGATCTCGACCCCCGAACTCGATCGGGCCGTTGAGGCGGCGCGCGGCGCTGGCGCGATCGGCGCACGCATGACCGGAGGCGGATTCGGCGGAGCTGCGATCGCCCTGATCGAGCACGACCGAGTGGATGCGGTGACCGCGGCTGTCGTCAGCGCGTTCGCGAAGGCGGGGTACGGCTCACCGACGGTCTTCACCGTGACACCGTCGGCGGGCGCCAGCCGCGACGTGTGATCTGCGCATAGTCTCGGAGGAGCACTCGTTCGAAGGGATCCCTCATGGCGTTCATCACCGTAGCGACCGAGAACTCGGTCGACGTCGACCTGTATTACACCGACCAGGGGTCAGGTCAGCCCGTCGTCCTGATCCACGGATTCCCGCTGAACGGCGAATCCTGGGGCAAGCAGCAGGCTGCCCTCCTCGCCGCCGGTTACCGGGTGATCGCATACGACCGGCGCGGGTTCGGGGCCTCCACCAAGACCGCCGAGGGGTCGGACTACGACACGTTCGCGGCAGACCTGCACGCGATCATCGAGGACCTTGATCTCACGGATGCCGTCCTCGTCGGCTTCTCGATGGGCACCGGCGAGATCGCGCGCTACCTCTCGCGCTACGGCGGCGACCGCATCGCGAAGGCCGTCTTCCTCGGCTCGCTGGAGCCGTATCTGCTCATCACGGATGAGCATCCCGATGGCGCCGGCGACCAAGCGTTCTTCGACGCGACCTCCGCTGCGGTGGCGAAGGATCGCTACGCCTTCTTGAGCGGATTCTTCTCCGACTTCTACAACCTCGACGAGAACCTCGGGTCGCGCATTTCGCAGGAAGCGCTCGACGCAAGCATCGCTGTCGCGAATCAGGCAGGCAATGCCGCGATCATCGCGGCGCCCCTCGCCTGGCCGACGGACTTCCGCGCTGATATTCCAGCGATCACCGTCCCGGCGCTGATCGTGCACGGCACATCCGACAACATCCTCCCGATCGACAAGACGGGTCGGAAGTTCCACGACCTGCTGCCGGACGCCGAGTACCTCGAGATCGACGGCGCTCCGCACGGTCTCCTCTGGACGCACGCCGACGAGGTCAACGAAGCGCTGCTCGCCTTCCTCGCGCACTGATCCCGCGTGTCGCCCGCCGAAGCGGGTGTCAGACGCCCTCCTGTACGGGGTAGAGCTCGTCAGCGACCAGGCCGTGCGCTTCGCGGTGCACGGCCTCCGCGGATTCAGCATCCGGTGAGTCGACCAGGCAGAAGATCTTGCCGTGCTCCTCATCCACCCAGTATTTGAGGTAGCGCACACCGTATCGATCCTGGGTAGCCAGGTCCGCTTCGTGCGCGTGCGCGACGTCGTCCACAGCGACGCCGTCCCCGATCGTATGAACATCCATGAACAAAGGCATGATGCACTCCCCTCGAATTCAACCTGCTCGAGCAGGCCCCAATTCTGAGTGTACGACTGGGCGGCGGCGCCCGACAGGGGGCTCCGCTCGGCTGAACTGCGGGATGACCGGCCCGACATGATCGAGGCCGATCGGCCGTAGCGTCGCGCCGAGAAAGCGCTTGCCCGAAGAAATCCATCGTGTTAGCCTTCTTCCAGAAACCGGTTACTGGCACCTTCGGACTGCTGTCCAGCCAGTAACGGACGATCGGACTCGACGACGAGGACGGGAAAAGGCGACGATGCGCACTTCACTCCAGACGGGCAGCCGGACCGCATGAGCGTCCTCGCAGAGCTGCCCGTCATCCCCGATCTCACCGATCCGCCGGATCTCACACCCACGCGCAAGCGGCCGTGGTGGAAAGAGATCTGGCGGCACAAGGCGCTGTACCTGATGGCGCTGCCCGGGATCATCTACTTCATCGTCTTCAAGTACGTGCCGATGGGCGGGCTCGTCATCGCCTTCCAGGACTACTCGCCCTTCCTCGGCGTCCTGCGCAGCCCCTGGGTCGGCTTCGAGCACTTCATCCGGTTCTTCAGCGAAGACACGTTCATGATGCTGCTGGTCAACACCGTGACGATCTCCCTTCTGCTGCTGATCTTCGCGTTCCCGGTGCCGATCATCCTCGCGCTCATGCTGAACGAGGTGCGCACGAAGACCTTCCAACGCGGCGTGCAGACGGTGATCTATCTCCCCCACTTCATGTCGTGGGTGATCGTGGTGTCCCTGTTCTACGTGATGCTCACCACCGATGGCGGCAGCATCAACAATCTCCTCGAGTCGTGGGGCTTCGCGCCCATCCCCTTCCTCACCGACCCGGCATGGCTGCGTCCGCTGTACACGGTCCAGGAAATCTGGAAGACGGCCGGCTGGGGAACGATCATCTACCTCGCGGCCATGACCGCCGTCGACCTGGAACTCTACGAGGCAGCCGAAATCGACGGCGCCGGACGCTGGCGGCAGACCTGGCACATCACGCTGACGGCAATCCGGCCGACGATCGTCGTCATGTTCATCCTGTCGATCGGGGACTTCCTCGAACTCGGATTCGAGCACATGTTCCTCATGCTCAACTCGCTCAACCGTGAGGTCGGCGAGATCTTCGACACCTATGTGTACACGGCGGGAATCCAGAACGGGCAGCTCAGCTACGCGACCGCCGTCGGTCTCTTCAAGGGACTCGTCGGTCTGGTGCTCGTTATCGGCGCCAACCGGCTCGCCAAGAAACTGGGCGAAGAGGGCGTGTACTGAATGTTCTCCGTCGACGGCTTCGTCCGCATCAACATGTTCCTACGCGGCGTCTATCGCGTCGCCTACCTGAACCTGCTGTGGATCGCGACCACCGTCCTCGGCCTCATCGTGTTCGGAATCGGCCCCGCCTCCTACGCGATGGCCGCGTACATCGACCGGTGGTTCCGCTTCGGCGAGACGCCGCCGGTGACGCGCACGTTCATCGGCTACATCCGCGCCCAGTATTGGCGCGCCACCGCGATGGGGTGGATCCTGTTGGCGGCGGCCGCCATCACCATCGCGAACATCTTCACCCCGACGACGTGGCTCCTGCAGTTCGCGAACGTCATGGCACTGGCCACGGTCGGCATCATCGCCGCCTACGTCTTCCCTGTCATGGCCGCCACCGATGTCCGCGGCATCCCCCGCCAAATCGCGGCCGCCCTCATGATCGGCATCGGATCTCTGCACTGGACGATCGTGGCAACCGCCGCGGTCGCTGCCACTGTGGGGCTGCTGGCCACGACGGCTGTGCCCGTGCTGGTGCTGTTCGGTATCGGCATCCCGGCAGCAGCCTTCGGCTTCGTCACTCGCGTCGTCTTCGACGGACTCGCTGAAGAAACCACCTCGACCTCATCCCCCGGGCGCACGATGCCTCGTCCGCCCGTTTCAACCCCCGTGAGAGGAACCACACCATGAGAAAACACAGCAAGCTCGGAATCGCCGTCGCTTCCGTCGCCGTTGCTTCACTGGCACTGACCGGATGCGGACCGTCCGCCAGCGATACAGCCGAAGACACGAGCGACACGCCCACGGAGATCACGTGGATGACGATGCTGCACACCCCCACCACTCCCGAAGCCACCGGGCCGATCCAGACCGCACTCGAGGAGTACACCAACACCGATCTGACCTTTCAGTGGGTTCCCGATGCGTCGAAGGACGAGAAGATCAACGCGGCGCTGGCGTCAGACACGCTCGCCGACATCACCTCTCTCACCAACACCTCGAACACCTCGGTACGGCAGGCACTCAAGTCCGGCCAGTTCTGGGACGTCGAACCTTTCTTGAAGGACTACCCGAACCTCTCGAAGATCAGCGAGACGACGATCGACTCGGCCCGAGTCGACGGTCATCTCTACGGCGTTCCGTTCCAGAAGCCGCTCGCCCGCTACGGCGTGCTCGTACGCCAGGACTGGCTCGACAACTTGGGACTGGAAGTGCCGCACACCCTCGACGAACTCGGCGAGGTCGCCGTCCAGTTCGCGCAGAATGACCCCGATGGCAATGGCCAGGCCGACACGACGGGCTTCATCGACCGCTTGGAGAGCTTCAAGCTCGGGTTCCGCATGCTCGCCGGCTACATGGGCGCCGGCAACAACTTCGAGGTGAACGACGACGACGAGGTCGTCCCGTCGTTCGATACCGAGCCGTTCAAGGACGCGATGGAGTGGTACCGCGACATCTACGAGCAGGGCGGTGTGAACGGTGAGTTCGTGACGATGCAGAAGCAGAACCAGCAGGATGCCATCGCTCAGGGGAAGGGCGGCATTGTCGTCACGGGGCTGTTCGAGGCGAAGAACTATATGAACCTCGCCACCAGCGCCGACCCGAACACCCCGATGAAGTGGGCGCTCATCAACGACATCACGTTCGATGACGTCCCCCGCCGCATTCTTTCCGACACCAACGGCGGTTTCGGCGGCTGGCTCGGCATCTCGACCACCCAGGTCAAGGACGAGGCACAGCTGAAGAAGGTGCTCGCTTTCATCGACAAGCTGCTCGACGAGGAGGCGTTCGCGCTCATGACGAACGGCATCGAGGGCGAGCACTACACGATCGACGCCGATGGCGTCGTCACGATCGACGACCAGCCCACGTGGGAACAGGAAGTCCAGCCGTACTCGTCCTCGCGCCCGTCGGACACCGTCATCGTCTACAAGAGCACGTCGCCGTACGTTGACGAGGCGAACGAGAAGATGGCCGAAAACGACGAGTTCGTCGTGACCGACCCGTCGCTGCCGCTCTCGTCCGACACGTTCGACCAGAGCTGGTCGACGCTCCAGCAGGCCGCCAACGACGCCTACAACAAGTACATGGTCGGCCAGCTCGACATGGCTGGCTACGAGGACGCGATCGAGGCCCTGTACGGGCAGGGACTGGACAAGGTCGTCGACGAACTGACGGCGTCGTACAAGGAGAACAACTGACATGATCGGGACGCAGGTGCAAGGCACACCGACTCGGTCGGGCGCAGAGGCAGTGGCGCGGACGACGCGCGCGCTGCAGAACGCGATCGATCGGGCGGCGGACTCGAACGGCGGCCGCGTGACGATCACGGCCGGCGTCCATGAAGTCGGTGCCTTGCGCCTGCGCTCGCATGTCGAGCTCCATCTCGAGGCGGGAGCGGTGCTTCAGTTCGTCTCCGACCCCGCCCTCTACCCCCCGGTCGACGCCCGCTGGGAGGGTGCCGCGACGACCATCCACTCGCCCTGCATCTACGCCCGAAATGCGAAAGACATCGCGATCACCGGCCGCGGTGTGATCGATGGCGCCGGCGAAGGATGGTGGGACGCATTCCGGGCCGGCACAACCGAGTTCCCGCGGCCCACCCTCCTCGGCCTGCACGAGTGCGAAGGCGTCGAGATCTCCGGGGTCACACTTCGGAACTCGCCATCGTGGACCGTCCACCCGCTGCTGTGCGACGACGTACGCATCGCCGGCATCCGCATCGTCAATCCGTCTGATTCGCCCAACACCGATGGCATCAACCCCGAATCATCCCGCAACGTGCGCATCAGCGACTGCCACATCGACGTCGGCGACGACTGCATCGCGATCAAGGCCGGCAGCGAGCACTCGACCAACCGTGTTGCGTGCGAGAACATCACGATCACCAACTGCACGATGATCCACGGCCACGGAGGAGTTGTCATCGGCAGCGAGATGAGCGGCGGCGTCAGAGGCGTGGTGATTTCCAACTGCGTTTTCCAAGGCACTGATCGGGGCATCCGCATCAAAACGCGCCGGGGGCGCGGCGGCACCGTCGCGGATGTCCGCGTGTCGAACATCGTCATGGATCACGTCATGTGCCCGCTGGTCATCAACCCGTTCTATTTCTGCGGCCCCGACGGCAAGCGGCCGATCGTGTCGGATCGCACGCCGCAACCGGTGGATGCCTCCACACCGCGAATCGGCGGAATCCACCTCTCCCACATCACCGCCACGAACGTGCAGTCCTGCGCCGCTTGGGTTTCAGGGCTGCCAGAGGCACCGCTCGAGCACCTCACTCTCGACGATGTCACCATCTCGTTCGCACCGGACCCTGTGCCCGCGGTGCCGGCCATGGCAGAGGGCGTTCGGGAGTTGTCCGCAGCCGGTATTCACGGGCATTTCATCACGGGACTGCGGATCAGCGGGCTGCGCATCGTCGGTGCCACCGGCCCCACACTCCTGATCGACGGCACACCGATCGCCGTCGGCAGCGCCGGGCTGTCGATATGACCGCCGTGACCGCCATGCCTCGCGCGACGTCCCCCGCCTCTGCACCTTTCCGTCGGCGTATCGAAGCTGTGATCGTCGGCATCGGTCTCGCCGGCGCGTTCGTCTTCCAGGGCGGGGTCGCCCTCGTCATCGCCCGCAGTGACGATCAGACGCTGCGCACCGAGATCCTGCCTGCTCTGCAGCGCGCGGGGTTTCCGGTTTCGGAGGCAGAAGCGCACGTGGCCCTCGGCACCCTCGCCGCGTGGTTCGGCTACTCGCTGATCATCGTCGCCCTGCTGAGCGCGATCGGCCTCTTCATCGCCTCGCGTCGTCCTCGCAGCCGGTCCACCGGCTGGTTGTTCTTCGGTGCCGGCGTCGCCTGCCTGCTCGGGACGCAGCTCGTGCTGTACCCCGTGGCGTTCTTCTTCTTCCTCTCCGCAGCGCTGTTCGCGGTGCGAACTCCCCCACCCCGGAGCACGACATGACGACTTCCGCACCTCTCAGCGACGCAACGATTCCGATCAAGATCCGACGCGCGAACCGGTCCCGTCACCGCGTCACGCCCGGCCGTCGGGTGTTCACGGTCGTGAATGGGATCATCCTCGTGGCTTTTGCGCTTGTCTGCGTCCTGCCGTTCGTCAACGTTCTGGCGAGCTCCCTCGCCACGCCCGGCGAGCTGGCGACGAAGCCCTTCATTCTGTGGCCCGAGACGTTCACCCTCGACGCCTACCGCTACATCCTCTCGACCCCGACGATCTTCCGCGCGCTCGGCGTCTCGGCGATCGTCACCATCGGCGGCACCTTCGTCAGCCTCATTCTCACGGCCTTCATGGCATACGCCCTCTCGAAGAAGCACCTGAAGGGCCGCCGCGTCATCAACTTCCTCGTGCTGTTCACAATGCTTTTCGCCGGAGGAATGATCCCCACGTTCATCGTCGTGAAGAACCTCGGCATGATCGACTCGCTCTGGTCGCTCGTCATCCCCGTGGCGATCAACGCATTCAATTTCGTCATCATGCGCAGCTTCTTCCAGGGCATTCCCGAAAGCCTCGAAGAGGCCGGCAGAATCGACGGATGCTCGGAACTCGGCATCTTCTGGCGTATCGTCCTGCCGCTCTCGATGGCGTCGATCGCGACGATCGGACTGTTCTACGCCGTCTACTACTGGAACACCTACCAAAGCGCCATCCTCTACATCAACAGCTCTGAGAAGTGGCCGATCCAGGTGCTGCTGCGCCAGATCGTCATCGTGGCGACCGGCCTGAACGCGAACGACACCGCTGTCGACGTCGTGCCGCCGGCCCAGTCCGTCCGCATGGCGGTGATCTTCGTGGCGACGTTGCCGATGTTGCTCGTCTACCCGTTCGTGCAGCGCTTCTTCGTCAAGGGCGCTCTTGTCGGATCGATCAAAGGCTGAGCCGTGCGCGTCGTGATCACGGGCGACTCAACCGCGAGCGATTACCCCGCCGACCGCGCACCGCGCACCGGTTGGGGCCAGGCACTCGCTTCCGGCTTCGACCTCGAAGTCAGAAATCATGCGCGACCCGGTGCGAGCACGCGGAGCTTCATCGATCTCGGACTGTTCGACGCGGCTATCGCTGATCTTCGTCCGGGTGACGTTCTTCTGATCTGCTTCGGACACAACGACCCGAAGCCTGATGAGCGATACAGCAGCCCCGACGACTTCGTCTCGCATCTGCGACTGTTCCTCATCGCGGCGCGCGAGCGCGGTGCGACGCCGGTGCTGCTGACCCCGATCGAGCGGCGCCGCTTTGCAGGCAACGAACTCGAGACGACGCACGGGGAGTACCCCGACCGCGTGCGTGCCGTCGCCCGCGACGAGGACGTCGCCCTCATCGATCTGACGCGGGAGACCCACACGCTCTGGCAGCGCCAGGGGCGCGAAGGGAGCAAGCTCTCGTTCCTGTGGCTCACGCCGGGGTCATGGCCGGGCTACCCCGAAGGCGAGCAGGACGACACGCACCTGTCCGCCGACGGCGCCGCGCTCGTCGCCGCGCTCGTGGCTGAGGGCCTCGTCGAGGTCGGCATCGCGGCATCGGGTGACATTCCGGCCGGAGCGCGCACGTGACCTCCGGGCAGGCTCACGTCGTTTCTCACGGCCGATAGGTCCCGAGCAGCGTCCAGCACGACCCGATCTGCGGGCCTGACCCCTGAGATTTCACGGTGATCAGATCATCGGATGCCACGATCCGCATCCGCACCGACGCGATGTCGTCACCGACCGCGCTCACGCGAACCTCGAGGGCACCCGCCGCTGTCCACCCCGCTGTGACGACAGCATCGCCGAGCGTGAGCGTGGTCACGGTCGGCTCGTGTGTGGAGAACGACAGGCGCTCGCGGCCGTCGATCTGAACTGTCCCGCCGTCGGCATCGATATCGATAAGAACCCGCTGAGGCGCGTTCTCGCCTGTCACCATTTGATACGCGCCGCGCAACGCGCGAGCGTTCCCGGGATGGTGAGCGGGCGTGGGCGGCGTGAGCTCGGGCACGGGCGTGGCCACGGGCACTGCGCCCAGATCCTCGTCGGCGAGCGCACGCAGAAAGGCATCCACGAATCGCTGGTCTCCGGCATCCAGCATCGTCGTGTCCGCCGTGACCACCGCCGCCACCTGCCGCTCGGGGTCTCCGTAGACCAACTGGCCCCCGAGCCCGAACATGAGCCACGTGGTTCGATCTGGAAGCCAGATCTGCCGACCATACCCGGCCCGCAGAGGCGCACCCCAGGTCTGCATGCCTGGATCGCTGCGGCGCTCGAGCAGAGCGTCGACGACGGACTCGGGCAGAATCCGCGCACCGTGGCGCATCCCGCGCCCGTTGAGCGTCTCGCCGATGGCGAGCAGATCGACCGGAGCGATGACCAGCCCCGATCCGCCGTGGCTGTAGCCGTCCGGACCGCGCAGGAACCGCGCATCCGCTCCCCCGCCGAGCGGCTCGAGCAGCCGCGGCCGCAGATAGTCGAGCAAGGAGGCGCCGGAGAGCCGCTCCACGAGCGCAGCGAGCACGTACGAGGCGCTCGTGTCGTAGGTGAATTGTGTGCCCGCACGATGGGTCGGCGGTACGTGGAAGTAGGACGCCAGCCAGTCGTCGCGCCCCTCGTCGTAGGTCGTGCGGCTGTGCGGCCCGGTCATCGCGAGCATGTCATCGATCCGCGTCTGTACGAGCCATGGATGCGCCGGTGCCATCTCGGGGAAGTGATCGACGATCGGATCGTCCAGCCTCAGCTCCCCCTCATGGGCGAGAAGGAGGATCGCCAGAGCGGTGATCGACTTCGACACGGAGTAGGTGCGATGCGGCACGTCCACACCGAACGGCGGGATGGCGTCGCTCACGATCATGTCGCCTCCGACACTGATCTGCAGGCTGTGGATCGCGATATCGGATGCCGCGGAGCGCTCGACGAACTCCTTCAGGGCGGCCGTCATCGCGGCATCCTCATCATGCGCCCGCCAGCTCCTGCGTATCGGTGAAAAGCCGAGCGGCGATCCTGTCCGGCGCCTCGGGCGCACGGTCGAGGACGGCGACGGCCAGGTCGAGGTGCAAGGTCTCGCCGGCTGCGAGGTGCCGGCGGCCCGACACCGCGACCGCAGGACCGAACCCCGTATACCCGCTCGTGCGGACGAACCACGGCATGCCTGTCGTCGTCGCAGCGACCAGGGATGCCCCGACTCCGTCGAGGGCGATCCACGGCGATGACGATCCGTGGGCGGCCTCGATACCGGCGCCGTCCGCGCTGCGTACCGTCGCGTTCGCGAACGGCGTCCGCCAGAAGATTCCTCCGTAGAACGCGCCGACCCGGCCGTTCGTCTGCGGGCTTCCGAAAGTGATGTCCTGACCGGATGCCACCAGGTCGGTGAGCCAGGTGAGTTCCCACCCGTCGTCGCTCTCGCGGACCGAGATGGTGCGTGCCTCGGTGAGCAGTTCCTCGCCCCGCTGGTCGACCCAGCTCAGCGTCTCGGAGACGCGGCCCTCCGTCACTTCCCGCGCGCAGACGCGCTGCGTGCCGTGATTGGCGAGCAGCACTGAGCCGCGCTGGCGGTCGTAGGTGCGGCCGCCCCAGAATGACGTGCCGTCGACGTCGGGAATCGCGACGCTCACGCCGAGGTGGTGGGCGTGGTCGGCAGGGCTGACGTCGGTGACCACGGCTCCGCCGCGGGCGGTCGCGGTCAGGAACGGACGCGGCGAGAGCACAGTGTCGAGCTGCGACCCATCGTCGTAGCGGACGGCGGCCGTGGCGCCGCCGAGCAGGTCGATCATGGCGACGCGATCTCCTTGGTGCTCTTTCGAACTGCGATCTCCGGCGAGAACATGATGGGTTCGCGCTGTGGGGTGTCGGTCATCTCTGCTCGCAGGACCGTCCAGATCCGCTCGCCGATCTCGGCGAGGCGCGACGTCATCGTCGTCAGCGACGGTGACGAATAGCGTGCGAACGGGATGTCATCGAAGCCGACCACCGACAGCGCGTCGGGAACGGGGATGCGTTCTTCGGTGAGCCTGCTGAGGAGCCCCAGCGCGACGACGTCGTTGAACGCGATCACCGCGGTCGCCCCGGCCGCGCGGACGCCCGGCCAGGACTGATAGCCGTCTTCGAAGGAATGACCGCAGGCGAGATCGATGACCTCGACCTCGGGCTCCGCGGCGCGCAGGTCCGTCAGCCCCTTCTCGCGCTCGATGTTCGATCGCGAGTCGGGGGGACCCGCCAGAAAGACGATGCGGCGGTGCCCCAAGCTGAGCAGGTGACGGGCCAGCAGCACGACGCCCGCGCGATAGTCGATGAGCACCGATCCCGCGTTTTTGCCGGTTGTCCTGTTGAACACGACGACGGGGGCGACACGCGGAAGCAGATCGAGCAGATCGAGCCGGGTCATGCGCGGTGCGAAGAGTGCGATGGCATCGGTGCGATCGCGGAGGTCGCGCGCGAGCTCCACCTCACGCTCGGTGTCTTCGAACGAATCGGCGACGAGCACATGGTAGCCCTCGCGTGCAGCGGCCCGGTGGAACCCGTTGAGCACCTGATGGAACATGGGGTTGCCGAGATCGGGGACGAGCACGCCGACCGTGCGATTGACACCGAGCGAAAGCGAGCGGGCCGTCTGACTCGGGGTGTAGCCGAGCTGCGCGATCACCTCGCCGACCCGCGCAGCGAGCGCGGGATCGACGGTCTGCACGCCATTGACCACCCGCGACACCGTCGCCTTGGACACCCCCGCGGCGCGCGCGATGTCGTTGATGGTCGTCACTCGAGTCGGTGTCGCGCGATCGCGCTTTCCGGTCATGGTCAATCCCCCAGATCGATCGCGAAGCGGCCGAAGCGTCCCACGGTCTCCGCCGCCCCGTAGGCCCCTGCGGCGAACAGCGATGCGGAGGCGCCCACCCATTGTCCCTCGACCGCCCGAAAGCGAGGATCGACCTCGACGACCCTGTCGTTCGCCTCGATCGAGACCCGCACACCGGCATCCGACGCGACATGCATGCGAATCCCCACTCGCGGCTGCGCAAGGGGAATCGAGGCGACAACGCTCTCTGCGAGATCGTCCGGGTGTCGAACAGCCACCACCGCGCTGGTCCCGTCGCTCGTGCGTCGAATGCCGGCCCAGACGTACGCCTGTCCGAGGACTGCGAGCCCTGCCCGTGCGCCGTCATCCGCGGTTTCGAGACTGATATCGACGGCGATCGTGCACGCCTGACCCGGCAGCGGCTGCGACAGCACCCGGGGCAACGTGCGGAGGTTACCGCCGTCAGGACTCCCGCGCAGAGCGAGACCCGGCGCGGCGCTGGGCGTCGTGCCAGGCACCGTGCCGGGTGACATGCCGACGACGGCGCGCGGATCCTCCGCGGCCTCCCACTGCCAGTGGACGCTCGGCACTCCGTCGGCGAAGTCGTCGGACCGGGCAAGCGTCGGCGCGGGTGGGCCTGCGCTGCGGGATCCGCCGAACGGCAGGGGGTGTTCGATCACCGGTTGCGGTGCGCCGCCTCGGGCGGCCTCGCCGAGGAGGGGCCACCCGTCCTCCCCCCACGCCAGCGGCTGCAGATGGAGGACCCGGCCGTAGACGCCTCGGTCCTGAAAGTGCAGAAACCAGTGGCCACCATCGCCGTCGTCGACCCACGCACCCTGGTGCGGACCATTGACGGGGGTGTCGCCCTGCGCGAGAACGATGCGGTGCTCGTACGGCCCGAATGGATTTCCTGCGCGGAAGACCGTCTGCCACCCGGTGGCGACGCCGCCCGCCGGCGCGAAGATCCAGTACTCACCGTCCCGCTTGTAGAACTTCGGGCCCTCGAGTGTCGTGAACCCGTCGAGGAGATCTCCGTCGATGACGTCGACGGCCGCCCCGACCGGATGCTGAAGGTCAGGGTCGACGGGCACGACAGTGATCACGTTCTTGCGCCCCGATCGGGAACGCGCCCAGCCATGCACGAGGTAGGCACGGCCATCGTCATCCCACAGCGGACACGGGTCGATGAGACCGAGCCCGGGAAGCAGGAGATGCGGCTCGGTCCACGGGCCTGCCGGATCTTCGGCGCTCAGGACAAAGATGCCCCGATCCGGATCGGGGTAGACGATGACGAACCGCCCGTCGTGGTAGCGCAGCGACGGCGCCCATACCCCGCCGCCGTGTCGCGGCAGGGCATACCAGTCCCCCGCGGCCTGCCCGCCAGGTTGGCTGTGGAGCGCGTAACCGATCCGCTGCCACGCCACGAGGTCATCGGAGACGAACAGCGGCAGCCCCGGCGCTCGATGGAAGCTCGAGGCCACGAGGTAGAAGCGCTCGCCCACGCGGATCACATCGGGGTCCGGCACATCGGCGTCGATGATCGGGTTGCGGTACGTTCTCGCGTCGTTGACGAGGTCCATTTGGTGTTCAGCCTACGTGAGAAACCGGTTCCTGACAATGATTCCGGGACACGGCATCGGCCCGAAATGGGCTCCGCTCAGCTGAGCTGGGGGATGACTTCCTTCTCGAAGAGGTCGATCCCCGACCGGTCGTAGGCATGCTCGGGGAAGTAGTGGATCGCGTAGGCGAGACCGAGGTCGGCCATCCCGCGGAGGCGCTCGACGATCTGCTCGGGTGTTCCGACGAGGCCGGTTCCGTTGCGGTATTCCGCCATGAACCCTTCGGTCTTCGCGCCGAGATAGGGCGTCACCCGTGCCTCGATCTCCGCCAGTCGGTCGGCGACTTCGGCCTCCGTGTCGGCGATGACCGTGTTGTAGTTGGCGGTCAGGGTGATTTCGCTCTCGTCCCGACCGATGGCCGCCAAGTGCCCCTGCAGGACCTCACGCTTGTGAGCGAACTCCTCGGGCTTGCCCGACCAGTTCGTGTAGCTCGCATACTGCGCGGCGATGCGCAGGGTCTTCTTCTCGCCGCCGCCGGCGATCCACAGCGGAATGCCGCCTTCCTGCAGAGGACGAGGCTGCACGATCGCGCCGTCGACCTGGTAGTGCTTGCCGTCGAGGGTCGCGGTGCCCGTCTCCCACGCCTGCTTCATGATCTGGACGCCCTCGTCCAGCATGCCGAGGCGTTCGCCGATCGGCGGAAAACCGTACCCGTAGGCGCGCCACTCGTGCTCGTACCAGCCGCCGCCGATCCCCATCTCGACGCGGCCGCCCGACACCGCGTCGATCGTCGCCGCGATCTTCGCGAGGTAGGCAGGGTTGCGGTAGCCCATGCAGGTGCACATCTGACCGAGGCGGATACGGTCGGTGACCGCCGCGAACGCCGCCATCAGCGTCCACGCCTCGTGCGTTGCCTCCTGGCTCGGCACCGGAACCGTGTGGAAGTGGTCATAGACCCAGAGTGATTCCCACGGCCCTTCATCCGCTCGCTGCGCGAGATTGCGCATGACGCGCCATTGGTCGACGGGGTCGATCCCGACGAGATCGTGACGCCAGCCTTGGGGGATGAAGGTTCCGAATCGCATCAACCCAGACTACGACGGGGAGAGTGGCACGCGGCGGGCTGCCGCGATGTCACGCAAGTCGAGCGTGCGGCATCCGGCGCTGCATGATCGCGATGGCCTCGGGGTTGTCGTCGATCAAGACGGCGTCGCGGCCCAGCGCGGACGCGACGGATCCGGTCGTCCCACTGCCGGCGAACAAGTCGAGCACGCGGTCGCCGGGACGACTGGATGCCTGGACGATCCGCCGGAGGATGCCCTCGGGCTTCTGGGTCGGATACCCCGTCTTCTCTTTACCCGACGTCGGCACGATCGTGTGCCACCAGACATCGGTCGGGAGCTTTCCGCGCGCAGCCTTTTCCGGGGTCACCAGGCCGGGGGCCATGTACGGCTCGCGGTCGACGCCCTCGGAATCGAAGTAGTAGCCGGACGGATCCTTGACGTAGACGAGGATCGTGTCGTGCTTCGTGGGCCAGCGGCGCTTGCTCTTCGCGCCGTAGTCATAGGCCCAGATCAGCTCGTTGAGAAACCGCTCGCGCCCGAAGAGAGCATCGAGCATGACCTTGGCGTAGTGGGACTCGCGGTAGTCGAGGTGCAGATACAGAGTGCCGTCGTCGGCGAGCAGCCGCCACGCTTCGAGCAGGCGCGGTTCGAGGTAGCTCCAGTAGTCCTCGAAGGTGTCGTCGTAGGTCGAGAGATCGCCCTTGAGTCGGGCGTAGTTGCGCCCGCGAAACCCCGCTTTGACCTCGCCGCGCGGCGGTTCCGACGTGGTCGGAACATCGAGGCTCGTGGGCGTTGCGCTTTCGACCGCACGCGAGCGGATGCGGCCGGTGTTGAACGGCGGATCGAGGTAGACGAGGGTGAACGCCCCCGACGGCAGCGTTCGAGCGACCTCGATATTGTCACCGCGGTAGATGTCGACGGCGCCGAGCGTGGCGGTCACGGAACGCGCTGCAACCACGCGTCCGTCGCGAACTTGGACTCGACGAGCGCCTCAGCAGCGGCATATTCCTCTTCGGTGATATGTCCGGTCGTCGCGCCGTAGAGCTTCGAGAATGTCTCGATGAACCGGTCGATGATCGCGGACCGCTCGAGGCCCGTCTGACTGCGGAGCGGATCGACGCGCTTCGCCGCGGACACCGTGCCCTTGTCGCTGAGCTTCTCGCGACCGATGCGGAGCACCTCGGTCATGACCTGACCGTCCATGTCGTAGCTGAGGGTCGCGTGGTGAAGCACGCCGCCGTTGGCAAGGCGCTTCTGAGCGGCGCCGCCGATCTTGCCCGAGGGCGAGGCGATGTCGTTGAGCGGTTGGTACGTCGCCTCGATGCCGAGAGAGCGCAGCGCCTGCAGCACCCAGTCGTCGAGGAAGGCGTAGGAATCGGCGAACGTCATTCCCGAGACGAGAGCCGCCGGAACATACAGCGAGTAGGTGACGATCGAGTTCGCCGCCATGAGCATCGCGCCGCCGCCGGAGATCCGACGGACGACATCGAAGCCGTACTTCGCGGCGCCCTCGGGGTCGACCTCGTTGCGGTACGACTGGAACGAGCCGATCACGACCGCCGATTCGTCCCACTCCCAGATGCGCATGGTCGGGTTGCGGCGCCCCTCGCCGACACGGGTCGTCAGCACCTCGTCGAGGGCGAGGTTCATCTGCGGCGAGACGGCCTTCTCGTGCAGGACTTCCCACTCGAACTCGGCCCAGCCGGGAGCCGTGACCAGCGCGCGGCGGACGGCGGTGCCGACGGACTCGGGCGTGAACCCCAACAGTTGCGCACCCTCCGGCAGCGCCGCGCGGACGGCTGCGGCGATCGTCGGGACATCCGCCTCTACGGGGAGTCCGCTCACCGCGGCGTCGATGTCCTCGAGCGCGTCATCCGGCTCGAGGAAGAAGTCACCCGCGAGGTGGAAGTCGGCGATGCGACCATCGCGCACTTCGAGGTCGACGACGACGAGCTTGCCACCCGGAACCTTGTACTCACCGTGCATAAGTCCAGCCTAGGCGCGCGATCGGCGCACCCGCAGAGCGCGGGCACGCCGATCGACCGGGGACCATGGCTAACGGGTCAAGCAGGCCTTCCCGTTGAGCTGGAACTGCCATGGTGCGGATGCGGCGCCCTTGCCCGTCACGACGACCGCTGTCTTCTTGCCCGGAGCGAGCTTCGGGTGATTCTTCGGCGCCGTGACCGTGACCTGGTTTCCGCTCTGGGTGTATGTGCCACCGACCACCTTCGAGATCTTCTGGTCACCGCTGAAAGTCCACGACAGCTGCCACGGTGACAGCGTTGTGGTGCCACGGTTCTCGACGGTGAGAGCCGCGACGAAGCCGAAGCCGGTCTTTTTGCCCACCACGGCCACCTTGCAGGTCAGCGGCGCGATCGGGGGCGCGGCCAGCGCGATGAGTTCTTGCACCTGCGCGGGGAACCACTGTCCAGCGGCCGGATCTTCGATGCCGCGCTCGGGGTCGAGGGGTCCTCCCGTTCCGCGATAGCACTGGCCGTCGGACTCACCGGGGACCTTGATCCAGAGGTGTGCGTCGACGAGCGGGTTTCCGGTATTCGTGGTCGGCTGCGCACCCAAGCCGCGTCCGGGCGGGTTGCACCAGTCTTCGGCGTCGGTGTACTTGCCTGCGGGTGCTGCCCACGGACCCTGACCGTTGCGGCTCGTGTCGATGACGAAGCTCGTCGTCGGCACGGTGGCGCCCAGGAGGGAGACATAGCGCTCGTTGATTCCAGCGATGTTGAGCGTCGGATCTGCAGCATCCGTGCTCCATTCACCGGCACCTGAAAGGGCAACGCCGGTCCACCCGTTCGAGGGGCCACCGTTCCAATACTGGTTCGGGCAATCCTTGGCCACAGCGCCCTTGAGGGTCACCGCTGCGATGCACGACGAAATCCAGGTGCCATAGGCGGTCAGGTTCGTCGTGAACTGGTAGTTGGAGGCATTGAGGAAGAACCCGTCCGCGCGCTCGACTCCGCCCTTGATGAGCCGATCGGTGATGTCGCCGACGTTCAGCCATCCCGAGTGCACGCCGTCGAGGTAGACCGATGTCGCCGGCAGCGCCTTCAGTGCGTCGACCGCGTAGTTCAACTGAGCGAAGCGGTCGCTCGCCGCGGTCGCCGGGTTGAGTTCGGTCGGGTTACACCATCCGGCCGCACCATCGTTGGCGACGTAGTGCGGGATGATGCCGAGTCCGTCCGGCTCGAGGATCACCGTCGCGGGCCGGGCGCCGATTCCCGCGACCAGCCCATCGATCCATGCTTTGTAGGCAGCGGTGTCGGCGGCTCCGCCCGAGGAGTACTGTGCGCAATCGCGGAAGGGGAGGTTGTACGCGACGAGCACGGGCATGGCGCCGGCGGATGCCGCGGCATCCACATATTCGGCGGCGCTCGCCTGCACCTCGGCGGGCGTTCCCTTGGTGAACCACTGAGCGGAGGCGATGCTGCCCAGCAGCTGCGCGTCGGAGCGAGCGTCACCCGACAGCGACTGGGCGGCTTCGAGGGTAGTGCTGTAGGGGTTGACGAAGAGCTGCGACCCGGGCAAACCCGGATCTGGAACGGGATCGGCGGCCTGTGCGGAGGCAGCCGCGAGCGGAATCGTCACGGCAATCAGCGCGGCAACGCCTGCAAGAGCGATGCCGCGTATGCCGCGGCGGGATGACAGGGGGTTCATGCGTGGTCTCCTCGGGGTCATCGTTGACCGGCGACCGACAGTGGTCGAGTGGGTTCTTGTGCATGGCTGTGGGAGCGCTCCCACGAGTTCCATTGGTGTCAGCTTGCCTGGGGAGCGGCGCCACGTCAAGAGTCCAGCTGCGAACGAGACCACCTTCGCGTCGCAAACCACACGCTCGCCCGTCGCGTTTGCCTGGTGTTGCGCGAGGCGACTGCGCACTCGCGACGGACGAGCGTGGGCGTCGCCAGCGGCATCCGGTTCGGCCGTCGCATCCGCGCAATCCACGTCGACAGCACTGCGCGAAAGGGACGGGCGAGCGCACGCAGGCCCGTGTCGATGTCAATCTCGAGCGCGAGGGCGCGCCGCAGACCGATCAGTCGCGAGCGGGCAACCTCGCGTCGAGCCAGGCGAGCAGATCGGCACGCACCTGCACCTGTCCGACCTCGTTGAAGATCTCGTGCCGGGCGTCCGGGTAGACGTACGTGGTCACATCCGTGAGTTCAGACCGTTTCCGATACGCGTCGGCCAGCCGATGGACGCTGCGCGGCCCACCCACCGGGTCATCACGGCCGACCATGAGCAGGATCGGGATGTCGTGGCCGGCAGCCTCCCGGAGCTTCCGTCTCGGCTTTCCCATCATCTGGAGCTGACCGAAGAGCCCGATCGTCTTACCCATGGGAACCGTGGTGCACAGCGGGTCGTCGATGAACCCGCGCACGACCTCGTCGTCGCTCGCCAGCCACTCCATGCCGCTGGCACCCTCTGAGTTCCATCGTTCGTTGAGGTCGCCGAGGTTTCCGGAGCCGAGCTGGCGGTACACGGTGCCAGTCAGCACCACGAGGTCGTACGCGTCGGGATGCCGGTTGAGGAGCATCTGCGCCATGAACGATCCCCAGGAGTGCCCCAACAGCACGAGCGGCAGCTCGGGGTTCTCCTCTCGGATGATCTCGGTGAACTGCCAAACGGCATCCACCGCGGCTGGTACGCCTCCTGCCCCGACCTTGCCGAGCTGAGAAGGATCGTCGCCGTGCTGACGCAGACCCGTGCGTCCGTGCCCGCGATGGTCGTCAACGTAGACGGTAAATCCGTTAGCCGTCAGGTCCGCGATCAGACGCACGTACCTCCCGGCGTGCTCTCCGTAGCCGTGGCACAACTGCACAACCCCGCGCGGAGCCCCCTGGGCGGGGTGGACGTCGTAGATGATCGCAACGCCGTGCGCGTCGGTGAACTCGGGCATGGGCACGAGCATACGGGTCCACCACGAGCGAAACGGGTGTAATGTTCCCTCGTCTGAACATTGCTAGAAAAGCTAGGTAAATTCATGGAAGCGTCTGCACGCCGGCGGTGGGCCGGACTCGTCTTCATCAGCATCGCGGTCTCGCTGATCATCGTGGACTCGACGATCGTCAACGTCGCGATCCCCTCGATCGTCGAGGATCTCGATATCTCCTCGACCCAGGTCCAGTGGGTGCAGGAGGCCTACACGCTCGTCTTCGCCGCTCTGCTTCTGGTCTTCGGCAGCCTCGCCGACAGGTTCGGGCGTCGACGACTCATGATCATCGGCGTGGTGATCTTCGTGATCGCCTCGATCGCGGCAGCACTGGCACCGACAGGCGAATTCCTCATCCTCGCGCGCCTCGTGCAAGGCGTCGGCGGCGCGATGATCCTTCCCACCACGCTCTCGCTCATCAATGCGACCTTCCGCGGCCGCGAGCGCGGCATCGCCTTCGCCGTCTGGGGTTCGACGATCGGTGGAATGGCCGCCGTCGGTCCTCTTCTCGGCGGCTGGCTGACGACCTACTTCTCGTGGCGTTGGGCGTTCGGGATCAACATCCCCCTCGGCATCATCATCATCATCGGCGTCCTGCTGACGATCACCGAGTCTCGCGACGAGCACCCGCGCTCGATCGACGTCGTCGGCGCGATCCTGTCGGTCATCACGTCCGCAGCGCTGGTCTTCGGCCTCATCGAGGGTCGCACCTACGGCTGGTGGACGACCAACAAGGCCCCCGAGATCGGCGGCTGGACCTGGCCGTGGGAGATCTCCCCCATCCCGTTCGTCTTCGCGATCGCCGTGCTCGGTCTCATCGCCTTCGTCGCTTGGGGCCGTCGTCGCACGCGCCGCGGCGAATCCACACTGATCGCCTTCAGCCTCTTCGCGATCCCGTCGTTTCGAAACGGCAACGTCGCTGCGCTGGTCGTCTCGCTCGGCGAGTTCGGCATCATCCTGTCGCTCCCGCTGTGGCTGCAGTTCGTGATCGGGTTCGATGCGCTGCAGACCGGCGCGATCCTGCTCGCCCTCGCGATCGGCTCGTTCGTCGCCAGCGGGGCGGCCGGCGCATTCAGCGGCAAGATCTCGCCCGTGACGATCGTCCGCGTCGGCCTCGCCGCTGAGATCGTCGGTGTGGGTGGTCTCGCTTTCGTCATCGCTCCCGACACCGCTTGGCCCGTGCTGATTCCGTTCCTCTTCATCTACGGTTTCGGTGTCGGCCTTGCCACCGCACAGCTCACCGGCGTGGTGCTCAGCGATGTCCCCGTGCAGCAGAGCGGTCAGGGTTCAGGCACGCAGTCCACCGCCCGCCAGGTGGGTTCGGCGCTCGGGATCGCGATTCTCGGCACGGTGCTCTTCACCAGCACGGCCGCGGTGTTGACGACGCAATTGGACGATGCCGGCGTCCCCACGAGCCAGGCCGATCAGGTCGTCAGCGCCGTCGTCGACAGCGCGGGAGCTGCCATCGCGGGACTCGAGGCGAACCCCGCGACCGCCGAGGTCGCGGACTACGCGAAGATCGCCCTCTCGGACGGCACGCGCTACTCGGCATTCGCCGCCGCGGGCTTCCTCGTGATCGGCCTCCTGGCGACGCTCTCGCTCGGCTCCGGCCGGAAGCCCGAGGATGACGACGATGCGGATGCCGCGGCTGTGAATGCCGCCGCCGCAGGGGAAGCGGCGCACGAACCCTCGCCTTGAGCCGCCTCCGCAACGCGGCATCCGTTTTACTTAGCAAGGCTAATGAGCTATGCTAAGTAATCGTATGAGCCCTTCTGACACCACTTCCGCCCCGCCGACATCCGACGCGCTCGAGGGTGAACTCCTCTCCGCCGAAGCCTCCGAGCTGCGCATGGCGACCTTCCGGCTCGCCCGCCGTCTGCGCGCAGAGCGAGCCGTCGACACCATGAGCGACGGCCAGTTCGCCGTGCTCGCGGCCCTCAAAGTGCACGGCAATCACACGCTCGGCGAGCTCGCAGAGCGCGAGCGGGTGACCGCGCCATCGATGAACCGCACCGTGAACTGCCTCGAAGAGTCGGGGCACGTGGTGCGCACCGCCGATGAGACCGATCGACGCAAGGTCAACATCTCGCTCAGTCCCGAGGGCCTCGGCGTCGTGCAGGAAACCGTCCGGCGCCGGGATGCCTGGCTCGTCGAGGGTCTCGAACAGCTCACGGCCGCGCAGCGCGCGACGCTCGCCGACGCCGCCGCCATCATGCGGGAGGTGGCTGCCCGATGAGTGCCATGTTCCGCTCGTTCTCCGTCTTCAACTATCGCGTCTGGTTCATCGGCGCACTCGTCTCCAATGTCGGCACCTGGATGCAGGCCACGGCGCTGAGCTGGGTCGTTCTCACCCAGCTGACCGACAACGACGCCGGCGCCATGGGCATCACGATGGCCCTGCAGTTCGGTCCGCCGCTCCTGCTCGTGGGCGTGACCGGCTGGGTCGCCGACCGTTTCGATCGCCGTAAATTGCTCATGCTCACCCAGGGCCTGCTGATGCTGCTCGGCATCGCGATCGGCGTGCTCCTCCTCGCGGGCGTGATGACGCTGACCATCATGTACGTTTTCGCGTTCCTCCTCGGCATGGTCGCCGCGTTCGACAACCCGTCCCGACAAGCCTTCGTCTCCGATCTCGTCAACCGCGAAAACGCATCGAACGCCGTCGCTCTCAACGCAGCATCCTTCAACGGTGCGCGCATGATCGGTCCTGCCGCCGCCGGCATCGCCATCGTCGCGGTCGGCACCGGCTGGGTCTTCCTGATCAACGCGGTGACCTTCCTCGCGATGATCGTCGCCCTCATGTTGATCCGCACGAAGGAGCTGATCCCCCGGGTGAAGGCGGACGGCGCCTCCCGACTCGCGGACGGCTTCCGTTACGTCGGCGGACGCCCCGATCTGATCGTGGCCTTCGCCATGGTGTTCCTTCTCGGTGCGTTCGGGATGAACTTCCCCATCTTCGCCTCGACGATGGCGCTCGAATTCGGGCAGAACGCCGACGGATACGGCCTGCTCAGCTCGATCCTCGCGATCGGGTCGCTCGCCGGCGCACTGCTGGCCGCGCGACGCGATCGGGCGCGCTTGCGCCTGGTTGTCTTCGGCACGGGCCTCTTCGCCGTGGCCTCACTCATCTCGGCCATGATGCCCTCGTACTGGACATATGCCTTCACGCTCATGTTCCTCGGGTTCGCCGTGGTGACGACGTTGACCACCGCGAACGGCTACGTGCAGACGACGACGGATCCGGCGCTCCGAGGCCGGGTGCTCGCGCTGTACATGGCGATTCTCATGGGCGGAACCCCGATCGGAGCGCCCGTCGTCGGATGGGTCGCCTCGGAATGGGGTCCGCGGGCGGCCATCCTCGTTGGATCGGCGGGAGCGTTCGTCGCCTTCGCAATCGGCATGACGTGGATGCTGGCATCCGGCCGCGTGCATCGCAGCGACTCCCGCCGTTTCGGCCTCACGGTCGATGAGACCCGGTCGATTCGCGTCGCCTCCCCGGAGGAATTCAGTGACGAGGTCGCCGCCACGACGCCGATCCCGCTGCCGGTCGAGATAGATCGTCCGCAGTCGTACAAGCAGACCGAGAACACCCGCGCGAGCTGAAACAGCGCGGTCGCGCTGCTAGACGACGGCGTCGATCGGATAGTCCACGTACGCGAAGGCCGTGCCATCGGGCGACCAGCTGTTGACGTTGATCGTCCCCTGGCCCCCGAAGAGCTCGACGATGACGGATGCCGCGCTCCATGCCTCGCCCTCGACGAGCCTCAGCTGGACAGGCAGATCGGCCGGATGCCCCTGGGTTCCCGGCGGGAAGCTGATGTACACGGCCCGAGTGCCGTCCGGGCTCAGGTGGGGAAACCAGTTGACGCGTTCATCGAACGTGAGCTGCTCGAGATCCGAGCCGTCCGGTCGGATGCGAGCGATCTGCGCGCGACCGGGCGAGAACCGCTCGGTGTTGAGATAGATCCACTCGCCGTCCGGCGTGAACTCGGGGCCGTCGTCCGCACCCACTCCGAGCGTGACGACCCGGTCGTCGGTGCCGTCAACGGCGACCGTGTGGATCGTCCCGTTACCCCACCCTGCGGCGGGGTCGATCGCGACGTACGCCAAGCGAGCGCCGTCGGGGCTCACTCCGTGCAGGTAGTGCCTCCACTGCGTGTCGCCGGTGACACGATTCGCTGTGCCACCGGTGAGCGGGGCCACGTAGAGATGCCCGTCCTTGCCCGTCAGATAAATCGTCAGGCCATCGGGCGCCAGGACATGGTCATTGTTGAGTTCGGGTGCGCCCTCGAGCGGAATGACCGCCGGCGCCGCCGAGCCGTCGGCCGGCATCCGCCACAGCAGCCCATTGCCGTTGAGGATCACGTCGCCGTTCGCAGTCCAATTCGGTGCCTCCAGGAGGACGCCATCGTCGACATGCACGGTCGTCGAGGAGCCCGATGCGACATCCCACACGTGCACACGGCAGATCTGTCCGGGGGCGAGTGCGCGTCCGCTCATCGCGCGTCCCGCACGCCGACGCGGATGAGATGGTCATTCACAAAGCGGCCCTGTGGATCCAAGCGCTCGAAGACGGCTCGCGCATCGGCGAGTCGGGGATGGACGCGCTCGATGCCCGCGCGGTCGAATGCGTGCACTTTGCCCCAGTGCGGACGCGCGAGGAAGGGTTCGAGAGCCCGCTCGATGTGCGGGATGACCGCATGCACGCCCTCTGGCTCGTTCTTCCAGGTGAAGTGGATCGCGAGGACATCGCGCTCGTACGCGGGGCTCAGCCACAGCGAATCGGATGCGGCGGTGCGCAACTCCGTGACCAGCAAGTGAGGCTGAATCATCGGCGCGAGCGCGCGCACGGCGAGGAGGGCCGCGGCGGCATCCGCTCGATCGACGAAGTACTCGGTCTGGATCTCGTCGCCCCACGACGGTGTGCCGTCGAGGCGGAAGTGCGGAAGGCGCAGCAGCCACGGGCCGGGGACACCGCCCAATTCGGTCACGTCGGCGGTATCGCCGAGCGGCTGCGCCGCGCTGTCTCGAACGCTGTCGAGCAGCGCGTCGGCGACCTCGTCGTCGTCTGCGTCGAGGCGTGTCTTGACCCAGATGTCGCCGATCGCCTCCTCGTCCCAGTGACTGAACACCGACACGCTGTATCCGGCCCCCAGCACTTGGTCGAAGTCGGCAAGCGCCGCAGCCCACGACATTCCGCGATACACGTCCTGGCGTACGCGATAGGTCGGCTCGACGGCGAGCGTCACGGCCACCACGATCCCGAAGGCGCCCAGACCCACGGCGAGAGCGGCGAAATCGGCGTCGTCTGCCCGCACCTCGTGCACCTCGCCGACGGCATCGACATAGCGAAGTGCGCGCACGGCAGTCGTCAGAACACCATTGGTGACCCCCGACCCGTGGGTGCCCGTCGCGGTCGCGCCGGCGACCGAAATGTGCGGGAGCGAGCCGAGATTGTGGAGCGCGAAGCCTTGCTCTTCGAGCCACAGCGCCAAGACGCCGTAGCGCGTGCCGGCTGAAACGGTGACGGTGCCGGCCTCACGGTCGAGGCTGAACTCGCCACTGAGCGGGACCAGATCGATCAAGGTGTCGCTGGTGTCGGCCAAGTCGGTGAACGAGTGCCGTGTGCCCAGCGCGTGCACCCGTCCGGGCACGGATGCCACGATGCGCCGCACGTCGTCTTCGCTCGCAGCCTCGACGATGCGTGCCGCGGTGAACTCGTACGTGCCTGCCCAGTTGCGCATGCTCACAACCTATCTTCGGTCCGCATGCTCCGGATGCCTCCGCTCGCCCGAAGGTTTGTCAAACTGGTCCCAACACGCGATGAGGCATGCGATAGCGGAGGACACTCGGAATGAAGAACGACACCATGTCAGCACCACTGCGCTTGGTCATCGGAGAGTACGAGAGCACGGGGTCCTGCTGATGCCCGCTCAAGTCACAGTCGGGGTCAGCCTGAAGATGTACTTCGGTCATCGTCAGGCGACCGGGTGGTTCGCCGAGGTCGCCGAGCGCGCCGCGGTACACCCCGCCGTGACCTCGGGCGCCGTCCGTGTGTTCATCATCCCGACCTACCTGCAGATCCTCCCGGCCCGGCGCGCCTTTGCCGACACCGCCATCCTCGTCGGTGCACAGGATGCCAGCTCGGAAGACAACGGCGCCTACACCGGCGAAGTCAGCGCCACCGAGCTCGCCGAGGTAGGGGTCGCTGTCGTCGAGGTCGGTCATGCCGAACGGCGCCGACTGTTCGGCGAAACCGACGAGATCACCGCCGCCAAGACCGCTGCGGTCGTCCGCAATGGCATGATCCCGGTGCTGTGCATCGGCGAGTCCGATCGGATGGATGAATCGGATGCCGCGACCGCGACGATCTCCCAACTCCACGCCGATCTCGAAGGCGTTCCAGCCGGGCCGATCATCGTCGCCTACGAGCCGGTGTGGGCCATCGGAGCGCCCGAACCCGCCCCCATCTCCCACATCTCCACGGTGACCACCGCGATCACTGCGGCCCTGGCCGAGGACCCCGCGCGAACTGGCAGCGTCGTGATCTACGGCGGCTCGGCGGGTCCGGGGCTCCTGACCGAGCTCGGCGACTCCGTCGACGGATTGTTCCTGGGCCGCTTCGCACATGATCCTGCCGCGCTGATCGCCGTGATCGACGAGGCGTCCGTCCTCGCTCACTCTCGCTCAGAGCGCTTCGGATGATCGGCGGCGGCGCCTAACCCCACGCCGCTTCGATCGGAGCCCAGATCTCCTCGGGAACGTCGGTCGCCAGGAGCTCATCGAGCTGGTGAAGGCGTTCGGCCGTCTTGATCCCGACGACCGTCGAGTCCACGAGAGACGAACGCACCGAGAAGTGCAATGCGACGGCCGCGAGCGGAACGCCGTGGTCACGACACACGGCCTCCATGCGCACGACGCGCGCCAGCAGCTCCTCGGAAGGCGGCTGGTACGCATACGTCGATGATGACGCGGAGCCTTTCGCGAGGATGCCGCTGCCGAAGGGGGCGGCGTTGAACACGGTCATTCCGCGCGCCTGGGCCTTCTCGAACAGCTCCGTCGCGCTCCGGTCGACGAGCGTGAAGCGGTTGTGGCTCAGCACCGCGTCGAACACTCCGGTCCCGATGTACTCGATCATGTCGTCGACCGGATAGGTCGCGATCCCGATCGCGCCGACCACCCCTGCGTCCCGCAGTTCGAGCAGGCCTTCGACCGCTCCGCCCCGCGCCGTCGCCTCTGCAAAGCTGACCGCGTAGGGGTCATGGAAGTGCAGCAGCGGCAGTCGGTCCACGCCGAGCCGGGAGCAGCTCTCCTCGAACGAGCGCAGCACGCGGTCTCGGTCGAACGCGCCGGTCTCGGGGTCGATGTCGACCTTCGAGACGATGCGCGCCGCGGCATCCGCTCCGGCATCCTTCAGCGCCAGCCCGAGAACAGCCTCAGATCGCCCCTCGGCGTAGTTGTTCGAGGTGTCGATGTAGGAGTGGCTCGAAGCGAACAGGGCTGCGGCGTCGGCGATGGCCGCGGCTTCCTCCGCGCTCCCGGGAACCGTGTCGCGGCCGAGGCCGGACGTGCCGAGAGTGACTGCGCTGGGTGCCAGATCTTTGGTCAGAGTCATGGTCGAATGATTTCACGAACCCGACCTCGAGAGGTCAGAGCACGCGCGCCAACGACCGGAGGGCCTCGAACGGGTCGGGTCCGGCAGGGATGAAGACCGAACTGTCGACACCGGATGCCGCGAGCTCCGCGATCCGGGACCGCACCTGCTCCGGCGTGCCCGCGAGCGCGAGCTGCGCGACCCACTCGTCGGGAAGGCCGCGGGCGAACTCCTCACGGCTCGCGCTGGCCGCGCGGTACGCAGCGAAGTCATCCGCGAAGGGCAGGGGTGCGAGGTGCGGAGCCCAATCCGGCTCGCCGATCCACTCGAGCGCGGGGCGAGCGATGTCGAGCGCGAGGGCCGCGTCGTCATCCACGGCTCCCACGTTGTACGCCACGAGTCGGTGAGGGCTGATCGTGTCTCCAGACCCCGCATCGATCCGTTCGAGCGCCGCACGCGCATACTCCGGCGTGACGGGCTCGGCGAGTACGGTCCCGTCGGCGATGCGACCCGACAGCGCGAGCGACCGCGGCCCGCGCACGCCGAGCAGCAGCGGCGGCACCTCGGCGGGAATCGCCGATTCGTCGAGCTGGACACCGCCGTCCGTGACGACCTCCGGTCAGCAGCGTGCGGACGTCGCGGACGTGCGCCTCGAGTGTTCGCAGCGGCCTCTCGTTCCAGGCGCCGGCGGCGCGCATCCAGTCGGGCATCCCATGCCCGATCCCCGCATCCACTCGACCGGGGAAAAGCCGCGCGAGCGTCGCAAGTTCCATCGCGGCGAACACCGCGTTGCGGGCGCCGGCGGGGAGGATCCCGATGCCCACGCGCAGTCGCTCCGTCCACGCGAGGACGGCGCCGGCTTGCGCGATGCCACCAGCGAACCCCAGGTCTTCGACGACCCACAGTTCGTCGAACCCGAGCCGCTCGGTTTCCTGCGCGAACGCCCGGACCTGATCGGCGGGGAGGTCGCGGGGCAGCATGACGCCGATGGCGGGATTCGTCACCGCTCGCCGCCGCTCGACTCCCGCACCACGAGCTCCGGCTGGAATCGCACCGTGCGCTCGTGCGTCCCGTCGGGGTCGTCGAGATGCGTGAGGAGAAGGTCGACCGCGGTGTACCCGATCAGATGCGCCGGCTGGCGGATCGAGCTGAGCGGAACCACGGTGGCGGAGGCGAAGTCGATGTCGTCATAACCGATGAGGGCGATGTCTTCCGGCACCCGGACATCGCTCATCAGCGAGAAGGCCTGCAGGACACCGACGGCGAGGAGGTCGTTCGCGGCGAAGACCGCGTCGGGCCGTTCCGCCGCCGGCCGGGCACGCAGCGCCTCGCCCGCCGCTCTCCCCTGAAGAACCGACAGCGCCGACATCTCGATCGCCTCGATCGTCGCATCCGAGACCTCGGCGACGGCGCGGCGAGCGCCCGCGAGGCGGTCGACGACCTGACGAATCGTGGAGGGACCACCGACGTAGGCGATCCGGCGGCGCCCCTGGGCGAGCAGGTGCGACACCGCGAGGTAGCCCCCCTGCACATCGTCCACGGCGACGGAGCCGATGCCGTCCAGTTCCACCTCACGGTCGACGAGGATGACCGGCACACCACTGTCGCGCAGGCGCACGATGTGCGAGAGGTCCTCGGTAGCCGGAGTGACCAGGATGCCGTTGACCCGCTGCTCTCGGAAGAGGTCGAGGTACGACCCTTCGCGCTGCGCACTCTCGTCGCTGTTGCCGAGGAGCACGGTCATGCCGGCTTCGGCTGCTCGGTCTTCCGCGCCACGCGCGACCTCTGCGAAGAAGGGGTTGCCCACATCGAGGACAACCATGCCGATGCTGCGGCTGCGACCGGCGCGAAGCTGCCGCGCGGCGTCGTTGCGAACGAAGCCGAGTTCTTCGATCGCCTGCTGGACGCGCTCCACCGTCGACGGCGACACCTTCGAGGGTCGGTTCAGCACGTTGGAGACTGTCCCGACCGAGACGGATGCCGCGGCCGCCACGTCTCGTACGCTCACCACCATTGAGAGCCCTTCTCTATTCATTGAACGCTACCGTCATCGCGTTCACACGGCTACGATTTCGGGTAAGCGTTATCCAGATCCTTCCCCGCGAGGTCGATCCTGCGACGGCTCGAAGGGCCCCGCTCGACGTATCGAGGATCATGCGCTAGGCTTTGAAACGATTCATCCGCTACCTACAGGAGCTCCCTCAATGACGAGCGACGGTCCCACCCGCGTGTGCTTCCAGCTGCAGATCGCGCCGGAGCATCTCGACGAGTACATCGCCCGCCACACTCCGGTGTGGCCCGACATGCTCGCCGAGATCGCGGCATCCGGCAGGCGCAACTACTCGCTCTTCCTCGGCGACGGCGGCCGGCTCATCGGCTACTACGAGACCGATGACGATGACGCCGCGCAGGCCTACCTCGCCGCCTCGCCGGTGGCCGCCCGTTGGGAAGCCGAGATGGCCCGCTTCTTCGTCGGGCTCGCCGGCCGCCCCGACCAGGCCGCGACCCCGCTCACCGAGATTTTCAATCTTCACGACCAACTGACCGCATCCGCAACGACAGGGAGCACCCCCTCATGACCACCTTCTCCCCCGACATCCTCGCCGCGCTCGAGAAGCAGGCGATCGAACTTCCCTCCTGGGCGTTCGGCAACTCCGGGACGCGGTTCCGCGTGTGGACCACCGAAGGCACCCCGCGCGATCCGTTCGAGAAGATCGCCGACGCCGCGCAGGTCAACAAGGTGACGGCGCTCGCGCCGTCGGTCGCTCTGCACATCCCGTGGGACAAGGTCGACTCCTATGACGACCTCCGCAAGCACGCCGAGGACCTCGGGGTGAAGCTCGGCACCGTCAACTCGAACACGTTCCAGGACGAGGACTACAAGTTCGGCGCTTTGACCCACGCCGACGCTGTCATCCGCCAGAAGGCGATCGATCACCACCGTGAATGCATCGACGTCATGGATGCCACCGGCTCGCGCGACCTGAAGATCTGGCTCGCCGAGGGCTCGAACTACCCGGGCCAGACCGACATGCGCGGCCGTCAAGATCGCCTCAACGACTCGCTCCAGCAGATCTACGCGCGCCTGTCCGGCGAGCAGCGCCTGGTGCTCGAGTACAAGTTCTTCGAGCCGTCGTTCTACCACACCGACGTTCCCGACTGGGGAACCTCCTACGCGCAGGTGGCCACCCTCGGCGACCGCGCGATGGTCTGCCTCGACACCGGCCACCACGCGCCCGGCACCAACATCGAGTTCATCGTCATGCAGCTGCTGCGGCTCGGCAAGCTGGGCTCGTTCGACTTCAACTCGCGCTTCTACGCCGATGACGACCTGATCGTGGGCGCTGCCGACCCGTTCCAGCTGTTCCGGATCGTCGTTGAGGTCATCCGCGGTGGCGGCCTCAACAACCCCGATGTCGCCTTCATGCTCGACCAGTGCCACAACATCGAAGCGAAGATCCCGGGCCAGATCCGCTCGGTGCTCAACGTTCAGGAGATGACCGCCCGCGCGCTGCTCATCGACCACGACGCCCTCGCCGCGGCGCAGGCCTCGAACGACGTGCTCGCGGCGAACGCGGTGTTCATGGACGCGTTCTACACCGACGTCCGTCCCGCACTGGCCGAGTGGCGCGAGTCGCGCGGGCTTCCGGCCGACCCGATGGCGGCGTTTGCGGCATCCGGATACCAGTCGAAGATCGAAGCCGACCGCGTCGGCGGCACCCAGGCCGGCTGGGGCGCCTGACCCGCCTGACCACCTCGCTCATCCGTCGCTCGCGCACACTTCCACGCGATAACACTGCGCACCAGCGACGGCCGAACCTCACTCGTCACGCCAAAGGAACCAAATCATGACCAACGAGACCGTCGCAGCACTGATCGCGCGCAGCAACCGCTTGGGCGCCGACCCGAAGAACACGAACTACGCCGGCGGCAACACCTCCGCCAAGGGCACCGAGATCGACCCCGTGACCGGCCAGCCCGTCGAGCTGCTGTGGGTCAAGGGTTCGGGCGGTGACCTCGGCACGCTGAAGGAATCGGGACTTGCCGCCCTGCGCCTCGACCGGATGCGCGCGCTCGTGAACGTCTACCCCGGCATCGACCGCGAAGACGAGATGGTCGCCGCGTTCGACTACTGCCTGCACGGCAAGGGGGGCGCCGCTCCCTCGATCGACACCGCGATGCACGGCCTGGTCGACGCCGCGCACGTCGACCACCTCCACCCGGACTCCGGCATCGCGATCGCCACGGCGAAGGACGGCGAGAAGCTGACGAAGAAGATCTTCGGAGGCAAGGTCGTGTGGGTGCCGTGGCGCCGTCCCGGCTTCCAGCTCGGCCTCGACATCGCCGCGATCAAGGCGAAGAACCCCGACGCGATCGGCTGCATCCTGGGCGGACACGGCATCACCGCCTGGGGCGACACCTCCGAGGTCGCCGAGGCCAACTCGCTGTGGATCATCGAGACGGCCGAGGCCTACATCCGCGACAACGGCAAGGACCTGCCGTTCGGCAAGGAGCGCGCGAAGTTCACCGCCCTCCCCGACGACGAGCGCCGCGCGAAGGCCGCCGCCCTCGCACCGACGATCCGCGGGATCGCATCGCACGACAAGCCGATGGTCGGCCACTTCACGGACGACCCGCGCGTACTGGAGTTCCTCGCTTCCGCGAAGGCTCCCAAGCTCGCCGCACTCGGCACGAGCTGCCCCGACCACTTCCTGCGCACCAAGGTCAAGCCGATGCTGCTCGACCTTCCCTCGGGTGCCTCGGTCGAAGACTCGATCGCGCGTCTCGTCGAACTTCACGAGGCGTACCGCGCCGACTACACCGCGTACTACGAGAAGCACGCGAACTCGGATTCGCCCGCGATCCGCGGCGCGGACCCGCTCATCGTCCTCGTTCCCGGCGTCGGCATGTTCAGCTACGGCGCGAACAAGCAGACCGCACGCGTCGCCGGCGAGTTCTACCTCAACGCGATCAACGTGATGCGCGGCGCAGAGTCCCTCTCGACGTACGCACCGATCTCGGATGCCGAGAAGTTCAACATCGAGTACTGGGCGCTCGAAGAGGCGAAGCTGCAGCGGATGCCGAAGCCGAAGACCCACCAGGGTCGCATCGCCTTCGTCACGGGCGCGGCATCGGGCATCGGCAAGGCCATCGCCGTGCGCCTCGCCGCCGAAGGTGCGTGCGTTGTCGTCGCCGACCTCGACCTCGAGAAGGCACAGGCCGCGGCGGCCGAACTCGGCGGCACCGACGTCGCGATCGGCATCGCCGCGAACGTCGCCGACGCCGGCGCGGTCCAGGCCGCGATCGACGCGACCGTCCTCGCCTTCGGCGGCATCGACCTCGTCGTCAACAACGCCGGGCTCTCGCTGTCGAAGCCGCTGCTCGAGACCACCGAGAAGGACTGGGACCTGCAGCACGACGTGATGGCGAAGGGGTCGTTCCTCGTCTCGAAGGCCGCCGCGAAGGCGCTGATCGAGCAGAAGATGGGCGGCGATGTCATCTACATCTCCTCGAAGAACTCGGTGTTCGCCGGCCCCAACAACATCGCGTACTCGGCGACGAAGGCCGACCAGGCTCACCAGGTGCGCCTGCTCGCGGTCGAGCTCGGCGAGCACGGCGTCAAGGTCAACGGCATCAACCCCGACGGCGTCGTCCGCGGATCGGGCATCTTCGCCGCCGGCTGGGGCGCCAACCGCGCCGCGACCTACGGCGTCGACGAGAAGGATCTCGGCCAGTTCTACGCGAACCGCACGATCCTCAAGCGCGAGGTCGTCCCCGAGAACGTGGCGGATGCCGTCTACGTCCTCACCGGCCCGGAACTCACCCGCACCACCGGCCTGCACATCCCGGTGGACTCTGGCGTCGCGGCCGCGTTCCTGCGATGAGCACCGTCGCGGGCGCCGTCGCCGCGGTCGACCTCGGGGCGACCAGCGGACGGGTGATCGTCGGCCACGTCGGACCCGACACGCTCGAGACCACCACGGTTGCGCGGTTCGCCAACGACCCCGTGTTCGCCGGCGACGGCCTGCATTGGAACCTCACCGGGATGTACGGCTCGGTGCTGGGCGGCCTCCGCGAAGCGTTCCGGACGGCACCGGACCTCGTCAGCATCGGTGTGGACTCATGGGCCGTCGACTACGGACTGCTACGAGGCGGACGGCTCCTCGGCGAGCCGTTCCACTACCGCGATGAGCGCACCGCGCGCGGCGTCGAAGCCACCCACGCGCGCCTGCCCCACGCTGAGCTCTTCGAGCGCAACGGACTCCAGTTCCTGCCGTTCAACACGCTCTATCAGTTCGCCGCCGAAGACCCGCAACTGCTCGACTTCGCCGACACTGCGCTCCTCGTCCCCGATCTCATCGGCTACTGGCTGACCGGTGCCACCGTCGCCGAGCAGACCAACGCGTCGACGACCGGTCTGCTGCGCGTTCTCAACGGCACGTGGGACGAAGCGCTGATCACCGCCCTCGGGATTCCCCGTGGCATCCTCCCCCCGGTCATCGCGCCGGGCGATCGGGTCGGCACTCTCCTCCCGCACGTCGCAGCCTCGCTCGGCGCGCGCGCCGACGTCCCGGTCACAGCGGTCGGCTCGCACGACACGGCTTCGGCGGTCGTCGCGGTGCCGATGCATGCGGATGCCGCCGCTTACATCTCCTGCGGCACGTGGGGGCTCGTCGGTGTCGAGGTCGAACACCTCGTGCTCGGTCACGAAGCGCTGGCCGCCAACTTCACCAACGAGGGCGGCGTCGATGGCCGCGTGCGTCTTCTCCACAACGTCATGGGGCTCTGGGTGCTCAGTGAGGCCGTCCGACAGTGGGAGCGCGGTGAGGGACACCGCATCGACCTGCCGACCCTCCTCGATTCGGCCGAAGAAGCGACGGGTGCGGTCTTCGACGTCAACGATCCGCGTTTCCTCGCCCCGGGCGACATGACTCCGCGGATCGACGCGTGGCTCGACGAGCGGGATCTTCCCCGCCCACGAACCCGCGCCGAGTACACGCGCTCGATCGTGGAGTCGCTCGCTCAGGCGTTCGCCGAATCGGCCCTCGAGGCCGGCCGCATCGGCGGGGTGGACGTCCGCACGATCCACATCGTCGGCGGCGGCTCGCTCAACGAGCTGCTGTGCCAGCGGACCGCCGACCGATCCGGTCTCCCGGTGCTCGCCGGCCCGGTCGAAGCGACGGCGCTCGGAAATGTCCTGGTTCAGGCACGCGCGGTCGGTCTCCTCGAGGGGTCACTCGAAGCGCTCCGCGACCTCGTCGCCCGCACTCACGCCCCCAGGCGTTACGAGCCGCGCGCCTGATTCAACCAGGCGGCCGTATCGGACGACGGCGTCGCCACCGAACGAACCCCTACGCCTCGCGGGTGATCGTCACCTTCACGTGCAGCTCGCTCTTGAACGGGCCGGCGTACACACCGCGCAGCGGCGGCACGTCGTTGTAGTCGCGGCCGCGGCCGACGATCACATGCCGGTCACCGATCTCGAGGTTGTTGGTCGGGTCGAAACCCTGCCACTCGCCGGCGAACCACTCGACCCACGCGTGGGACTCGCCCGGCACCGCGACGCCGACTTCGGCGTTCGGCTTCGGGTGGAAGTAGCCAGACACGTAGCGTGCGGGGATTCCGACTTCGCGCAGCGCACCCAAGGTGATGTGCGCGAGATCCTGGCAGACGCCCTTGCGGGCCTCCCATGCCTCGCTCGCGGTCGTCAGCACGCCGGTGACTCCGGTGACGTATTCGACGGCATCGCCGATCGTCGCGGCGATCGCGTGGGCCGCGTGACCGGGATCCTTATGCTGGCCCGCGATCGTCTTCGCGATCTCGACGACCTCTTCGTGAGGCTTGGTCCGAGGCGACTGAGTGAGCTGCTCCACGGTCTGAATCGAACGCTCCGCCTCACGGCGCAACCGCTTCCACGTGATCTCGGAATTCTCGATGGGCCGTGGCCGCACCTCGACGAGCGAACGTGCCGTGAGGCTGAGCGCAGAGTGACCAGCGAGAACGTCGAAGGTCGCCACCCGCGTGCCGAAGTAGTCGACGTAGTGGTTCACCGCGGAATTCGGCTCGATGTCGAGCTGCGAGCTCAGAACGAACTGGCTGTCGGTCGAGGCCGGGAGCATCCGCGCTTCGTTGTAGGACGCCGCGACGTCACCCTCGTACGAGTAACCCGTGACGTGCTCGATGCGCAGGCGCTTCATGAGGTCTCTCCGATCCAGCTCGGTTCGGTCTGTGTGGGGAAGAATTTCCCGCGGATGGCTTCGGATGCCTCGCGGGTGACCCTCTGCACCTGATCCATGTGCGCGGGAAGCTCGCTGAGGATCTCGCTGATCGGTCGGTATTCGAGATCATTGCGGATGCGGCCGAGCGCGCGCAGCACGGTGTTGGAATGCCCGACCCTGTCCGCGACGGGTTCGATCGCGCTCATGCATTCTTCCGCGCGCTGGATCGAGTAGATGACCGACCGCGGGAACGTGCGGTCCAACAGCAGGAACTCTGCCGCGTTGTGCGCGCTCGGCATACCTCGGTAGGTGCGAAGGTACGCCTCGTACGCGCCGCACGACCGCAGGATCGTCGTCCACGACGGACCCGACACCTCAGTGAGAGACCTGGTGGCGAGCAGACGCGCGGTCATATCGGTGCGTTCGATCGATCGCCCGAGGGTGAAGAACTGCCATGCCTCGTCGCGGCTGGTCGACGAGTCCGTCATCCCGACCGCGAGGGCGGAGCGTTCGCGCACCCACTGGAAGAAGTCGTGCACCTTTTCGTTGTTGAGCCGTCGCGGCATCCGCGAATAGGTGGTGTTCAGCGTCTCCCACAGATCGGTGGAGACGATCTCGCGTGCACGGCGGGCGTTCTCGCGAGCGGACTGCAGAGCGTACGCGATGCTCGACGGGTTCGTCCGGTCGACGGCCAGGCGAGCCAACACGTCGGTGCGCGTCACGGTCTCAAGCTCGTCCGGTGCGGCGGATCCCATCACCGAAAGAAGCGACCGGCACGCGATGTCCTCGTCGATCCACGGGTCCTCGAGGAGGAGCTGGAGATGCACATCGAGGATGCGGGCGGTGCCGTCGGCGCGTTCGATGTAACGCCCGATCCAGAAGAGCGACTCTGCGATGCGGCTCAGCATGTCTGTGCACCGCCTTCGCTCTCGCGACTCTGTTGCTGTTGCTGCTGCTGCTGCTGTTGCTGCTGCTGTTCGGCCTGCGAGCTCCCGGGATCCTGCGGCGAGTGCGACTGTTCTCGTGGCGACGGTGCGGAATCACGCGCGATGGGCACGTCCGTCGGCTCGGACTCACCCTCGAAGTCGGGTTCGTCCGCCAAATCGTCCTCGTCGCCGGACCCACCGCGGATGATCGGGATCGCCTGCGTCGACTGATCGTCGTAGACGGTCGGGATCGCCTGCGTGGAGGCCTGTTCGTCGACGAGTTCGGCAAGACCGTGCGCTTGGCCCTGCCGGTATTCGACGTGGCCGGGAGCGGATCCGCCGACGATCCACGTGTCCTTCGATCCACCGCCCTGGCTCGAGTTGACGACGAGTTCATTCTCGGGAAGCGCGACGCGGGTGAGCCCACCGGGGAGCACCCAGATCTCGTCTCCGTCGTTGACCGCGAACGGACGGAGGTCGGCGTGCCGCGGCCGCACACCGTCCTCGACCAGAGTCGGAATGGTGGAGAGCATGACGACGGGTTGAGCGATCCACCCGCGCGGGTCGGCGATCAATCGCTTGCGGAGGGTGTCGAGCTCGGCGGGCGAGGCATCCGGTCCCACGACCAGCCCCTTGCCGCCCGACCCGTCCACGGGCTTCACGACGAGTTCCGGAAGCCGGTCGAGGACCTCTTCGAGCGCACCCGGATCTTCGAGTCGCCACGTATCCACGTTCTTGAGGATCGGTTCCTCGGCCAAGTAGTACTTGATGAGGTCGGGAACGTAGGTATAGAGGAGCTTGTCGTCTGCGACCCCATTGCCCACCGCGTTGGCGATCGTGACGTTGCCCAGGCGCGCGGCGAGCATGAGGCCGGGTGCCCCCAGCATCGAGTCGGCACGGAACGACAGCGGATCGATGAAGTCATCGTCGACGCGACGGTAGATGACGTCCACGCGCTTGAGCCCGCGGGTCGTCCGCATGAAGACCTTGCCGCCGCTGCACAGCAGGTCGCGCCCCTCGACCAGCTCGACACCCATGAGACGCGCGAGCAGGGTGTGCTCGAAGTACGCCGAGTTGAAGACACCGGGGGTGAGGACGACCACGGTGGGATCTTCGACCCCGGGAGGCGCCGACGCTTGCAGCGCCTGAAGAAGCTTGTTCGGGTACTCGCCGACGGGACGCACGTGCATCGAGACGAAGAGCTCGGGGAGGGTCTGGGCCATCACGCGGCGGTTCGAGATGACATAGCTGACGCCGGAGGGGACGCGGACGTTGTCCTCGAGGACGCGCATCTCGCCGTGTTCGTCCCTGATGAGGTCGATGCCTGAGACGTGAATACGCACGCCGTTGGAGGAATGGATGCCGGCGGCCTGCCGATAGAAGTACTGGGAGGACGCGATGAGCTTCGCCGGCAGCACACCGTCACGCACACAGTGCTGGTGCCCGTAGGCATCGTCGAGGAATGCCTCGAGCGCACGCACCCGTTGCTTGATGCCCGCCTCGACCTTCGACCATTCGTCGAAGTCGATGATGCGCGGCACCGCGTCGAGCGGGAACGGTCGTTCCTCGCCCGCGAAGTCGAAGGTCACACCCTGCGCGAGATAGGAACTCGCGAGTGAGTCGGTGCGTCCGCGCAACTCCTCCTGCGTCATCTGCGCGAGAGCTTGATAGAGCTCGCGATACGCCTGTCTTGACTCCGCCAAAGCACCAGGATGCGTTGGCGCGTCGAACATCTCATCGAAGGCCGGCACGCCCGCAGCAGTCTTTCGTGGCGCGAGCGTGGAGCCATATCCGTCGAACAGGTCACCCATGCCCAGAGCCTAGCCCGGACGGTGTTGCGGCTGTGTTTCAGGGGGGCCGAGCACGCGACGATCCGTCACGGCATCGTCACATTTCATGCCCCACCACCCCTGGCTGCGGACGTAGGCTTCGGGAGTGGGAGCAGTGCTAGAAACACAATCCGAGGCGGGATCCCGGTCTGGACCGCCACGACACACCCTGCTGAGCGCCGTGGCCGGGGTCGCCGCGGTCGTCCTCGGTGCGGGAGTCGGCGAGCTTTCGGCCGCCATCCTTGCGCCCGGCGCGAGCCCGTTTGCGGCGATCGGGTCGACCATGATCGACTTCGCACCCCCGTGGGCGAAGGATGCCGCCATCGCGCTCTTCGGCACCGGCGACAAGGTCGCACTGCTCACGCTGATCGCCATCGTGCTCATCGTGATCGCCGGCGCCGCCGGGATTCTCGAGTCACGCCGACCCCCCTGGGGACGAGTCATTCTCCTCGTGATCGGCGCCGTCGGCGGGGTTGCCGCGATGACCCGCGCCGACTCCGGATTGCTCTCGTGGATCCCCTCTGCGCTCGCGGGCATCGTGGCCGCCATCGCCCTGTGGTGGTTGCTGCGGATGATACCCACGGCGGCCTCGGGGTCACCAGAACCGGCATCCGGTGCACTCGATCCGCTCGACCGCCGCCGGTTCCTGCTGTGGAGCGGTGGCGCGACCGCGGCCGGCATCCTCGCCGCGATCGGCAGCAGCGCCCTGCGCGTCGGCAGCGCCACCGCCCAGGCGGCGCGGTCGGTGCTGAAGCTGCCGGCCCCCGCGGTCGCCGCGCCGCCGGTCCCGGCCGGCGCTGAGCTCAACATCCCCGGGCTCTCGCCCGTGGTCACTCCCAACGCCGACTTCTATCGCATCGACACGGCGCTGATCGTGCCGCAGATCAACCCCGCCGACTGGAGCCTGCGCATCCACGGCATGGTTGAGAACGAGGTCACGCTGACGTGGGACGAACTGCTCGCCCTGCCGCTGGAGGAGAGCACCACGACCCTGAGCTGCGTGTCGAATACGGTCGGGGGCGACCTCATCGGCAACGCGCTGTGGCTCGGATATCCGATCCGCGAACTGCTCGCACGCGCACAGCCGACCGCCGACGCCGACATGGTGCTGTCGCACTCGAGTGACGGATTCACGGCATCGACCCCGCTGGAAGTCCTCACTGACGACCGCGAAGCGATCCTCGCGGTCGGGATGAACGGCGAACCGCTGCCCTCCGAACACGGATTCCCCGTGCGGATGGTGGTGCCCGGTCTGTACGGCTACGTCTCGGCGACGAAGTGGGTCGTCGAGCTCGAGGTCACCCGATTCGCGGACGCACGCGCCTATTGGACCGACCGCGGATGGTCGGCCAAGGGACCGATCAAGCTCGAATCCCGCATCGACGTGCCACGCGGGCAGATCTCAGCGAATTCCACTGTCATCGCCGGCGTCGCGTGGCAGCCGCATGTGGGCGTATCGGGTGTCGAGGTGCAGATCGATGGCGGCGCCTGGCAGCAGGCCACGCTCGCGACCGCGATCTCGGATGACACCTGGGTGCAGTGGAGTCTGCCCTGGGATGCCGAAGCCGGCCAGCATGAGCTCCGGTGCCGCGCGACCAGCACCACAGGTGAAACGCAGACGTCCGACGAAGCGCAGCCGGCACCGGACGGCGCGACCGGCTGGCACACGGTCAACATCACCGTGAGCTGATTCACGCGGTCGGGTCGAGCCGGGCAACCGCCGCCGTCAGCGAGCGATGACCAGCTTCAGCTGCTCGATCGCCCAATCGAGTTCAGTCGCACGGACGACAACGGGCGGCGCGATGCGGATCGTCTGCCCATGCGTGTCCTTGACCAGCACGCCACGGGCGAGGAGACGCTCGGCCACCTGCCGCCCCGTTCCGACGGCCGGGTCGATGTCGACGCCGGCCCACAAGCCCGCCACCCGGACCGCCGTGACACCGTGCCCGATCAGCTCATCCAGACTCGCTTCCAACCGCGCGCCCAACGCCTGCGCGCGCTCCTGGAACTCGCCGGTGGCGAGCATCTCGACCACCCGTGTTCCGATCGCCGCGGCCAGCGGGTTTCCGCCGAAAGTGGATCCATGCTCGCCGGGATGAATGACACCGAGCACGTCCTCGTTGGCGACAACGGCGGACAGCGGCACGATGCCACCGCCAAGCGCCTTGCCGAGCAGGTAGACGTCGGGGACGACGTCCTCCCGGTCGCACGCGAACGTCGTGCCGACGCGGGCGAGGCCCGACTGGATCTCGTCGGCGATGAACAGCACGCCCCGCCGGTCGCAGATCTCGCGAACCGCGCGCAGGTATCCGTCCGGCGGGATGATCACGCCGGCTTCACCCTGGATGGGCTCGAGCAGCACCGCGGCGGTGTTGTCGTCGATGGCCGCCTCGATCGCGGCGGCATCGCCGAAGGGCACCGAGACGAAGCCGGGGGCGAACGGGCCGAAGTCGTCGCGCGCAACCGGATCGTCGCTGAACCCGACGATCGTGGTGGTGCGACCGTGGAAGTTCCCGTCAGCCACGATGATGGTGGCGGCATCCGCCGGTACGCCCTTCACTCGGTACGCCCACGCACGCGCGACCTTGATGCCGGTCTCGACTGCTTCGGCACCGGTGTTCATCGGCAGCACGAGGTCTTTGCCGCACAGGTCGGCGAGCGCCGTGGCGAACGCGCCCAATTGGTCATTGTGGAAGGCGCGGCTCGTGAGCGTGACGCGACCGAGCTGCTCCGTGGCGGCGGCGATGAGGGCCGGATGCCGGTGCCCGAAGTTCAGTGCCGAATACGCCGCGAGGAGGTCGAGGTACCGCTTGCCCTCGACATCGGTGACCCAGGCGCCCTCCCCCTTGCTGATCGCCACCGGCAGCGGCGAGTAGTTCCGCGCGACATGGTCTTCTTCGGCAGTGATGACACGGATCGTGCCGGTCGCGGTGGTCGGCGCGGTGGCGCCGCGATCTTTGACAGTCATTTCGTCCCTCGGAGTTCGAGTGTGCAGCATTTGATCCCGCCGCCGCCGAGCAGGAGTTCGGATAGGTCGATGAGGATGGGCGTGTATCCGCGCTCACGCAACTGCCTCTCGAATCCGGTCGCGCGCGGCGAGATGAGGACATTGCGGCCATCGCTGGCCGAATTGAGACCGAAGACGGCGCCGTCCTCGTCATCGACCAGGATCGCATCGGGGAAGCGGTCAGCGAGCACCCGCCGCGAAGCGTCGTCGAACGCGGTCGGGAGGTAGGCGATCGTCGCGCGCTCGGCACCCTCGGGACCCTCGACCGGATCGAGGACCGTCAGAGCGGTGTCGAGGTGATAGAACCGCGGATCGGTGAGAGTGAGGCTGAGGACCTCTCGGCCGAAGACCTCTGCCACCTCACGATGGCTGTCACCGGTGGAGCGGAATCCGGTCCCTGCCAGGATGACATCGCCCACCAGCAGGAAGTCGCCTTCCCCCTCGTTCACCTCGGCGGGCTCGACGAGGGTCATTCCGTCCGCCGCGAACCAGTCCATGAACGGCCGCTCTTCCCCCGCTCGCTCAGGGAAGCGGAATTTCGGGCCGTACGCGATCCCGTCGATGACGAAGCCGCCGTTCGCGGTGTAGACCATGTCGGGGAGGCCCTCGACGGGGTCGATCAGCTCAACCTCGTGCCCGAGCGTCAGATAGGTGTTGTACAGGGTCTCCCACTGGGCGACCGCTTTTGCGGTGTCGGTCGGGCGCGCCGGCTCCATCCATGGGTTGATGCGGTAGCTCACCGTGAAGTGGTCGGGGCGGCACATGAGGTATCGGCGGCGCTGCGCGATCCGGTCGTGCGACGGGGACATGGGGCTCCTTGAACGGCGCGGGCGGGCCAGCATCAATCTTCTCACGCGTAATTCCGGGCGCCTGAGCCACCGGTCCGGATCCTGAGGCATGATTGTCCGGTTCGTGGCAACCTGTCATGCTGGCATGATGGCCAGGCGCAGCGCCGAGGAAACGAGAGCGATCATCCTGGGCGCAGGATTGAAGCTCTTGCTCGAGCGCGGACCCACCGCGGGAGTCCAGCACATCCGACTCCAGGAGGTCCTGCGCACCGTCGGATTGTCGACGGGCGCGGCATACCGGATCTGGGCAGACCAGACCGACTTCCATCGTGACCTTGCCACCGAGATGGTGCGTCTGAGATTCGCTCCACCCGCGGCCAGTGTGAACTCGGCCGTCGGCGACATCCTCGCCAGGGGCGGCGGGATCGACGAAGTGATCCGCGCCGGTGCGCTCGACCACGTCAAGTACGCGACATTGATGCACGAGGATCCCGATTCCCGCGACACCCACGCCTTCCTCACCGCCCTCTCGCTGCGCGCCTCCGCAGGGGCGTGGCCCGAGCTGCGCGAGGCGAGTGTCGCTCGGCACGTCGAATCCGTCGACGAATTCGTCGAGTTCTACTCGGCAGTGCTCGCCCATTACGGCCGGCGCATGCGGACCCCGTTCACGCTTCGCCAGTTCGCGGAGGCCATGGCCGCTCTCGGAGAAGGCTTCGCGATTCGCGGAGCCGAAGGCATGGACCATCCCATGGTCGACATCGCCGATGTGGACGAAGGCCCAACCGGCTACTGGACGCTGTTCGGGTTGACCGTCCGCGCCCTGATCGACATGTTCACCGTGGAAGATCCAGCCATCACGCAGTCCGAAGCTCACGGACAGATGGCCCCCGACCGCGACGGCGGATCCTGACGCGGCCGGGGCCATTCCCCCAGAGACCGAATCACGCCGTTACGACGGCCAGTCCCCACAGATCTGACCGCCGAGCATGAGTCGATGTGTCCAAGAATGGACCATCACGGCCGTGTAGCACAGATAAATTTTTTCCGCAGAGTAATTTAGCGTTGCTCGTGACCGCTCGCATGCCCGACACGCCGCCTGTCGGCATCCGGATTCGGCGTGTCATGAGACGTGGCGGTCATTGGACACGCGACCGGATGCCGGGGCGCTCAGATCACGGACTCCGACCACGCATCGGGGTTCCCGAAGCGGTGTGCGGTGATCGAGATCGACTGCTCGTGAAGGAACGGCAGGAGTTCGAGGCGCGCGGCGGTGGTCACCTCGTCGCCATAGACGGCGAGGTCGGGGTCACCGTCCGTCGCGACGGCGAGATCATGGCGCAGCGCCGCGACCGATTCCGCAGAACCCACCAGACGGACTCGAGGGGCCCGTGCCTCGGAGATCGCGGCGATGTCTTCGCCCTGCGGCGACATCCGCTCGAGCCATTCCTGGTCAGACTCGACCGACACCGCCATGTCCATCTGCCCGAGCACATGGCGCACCGTCGCCGGCAGTCCGACGGGCGCGCTCAGGGTGACCTTCGATCCGGCGCGGACGCCCGCGATGAGGACGCGAAGCACCGCTTGCCACGGCGCATCCCCGGTCGCGCGAATCGCCACGTCGACCGGGCGGTAGCGGAACAGATTTCGTTCGACGCCGAGACCGGTGACATCGCGAACACGACCGAATTCGCGGTCCCACGAGATCGCATCCGACAGCGCCGCCCGGCGAAGCCAATCGAAGGCGTCATAGTCGAGTGTCGGCTGAGCGGCTTCGATGACCGAGACGATACGGCTGTCGAGCCCACGCAGGTGCAGCGTGGCCGATTGCGTTGCGCCGCTCGTCGCGCGCCACGTGCCGAGCCCGACCAGATAATTCGGTCCACCCGCCTTGGTGCCGGCACCGACCGACGACCGTTTCCAGCCACCGAACGGCTGGCGCTGCACGATCGCGCCGGTGATCCCGCGGTTGACATAGAGATTTCCGGCCTGGACATCGGCGAGCCAGCGGGCAAGATCGTCCGGGTTCTGCGTGTGCAGTCCCGCGGTCAGCCCGTAGGCGACGGCATTCTGTATCTCGATGGCCTGCGCGAGCGAGTGGGCGTGGAGGATGCCGAGCACCGGCCCGAAGAACTCCTCGAGGTGCATCCGCGAGCCCGGCTTCACGCCCGTGCGAATACCGGGCGTCCAGAATCGGCCGTCCGTGCCCGGACCAAGGTCCAAGCGCTTCGGTTCGACCAGCCACTTCTCGCCGGCGTCGAGTGTGGTCAGCGCCCACTCGAGCTTGCCGGTGGGAGGTTCGATGACCGGACCGACTTCGGACAGCGGGTCGGTGGGCGGCCCGACGCGCAACGATGTGGTGGCGTCGACGAGTTGCCGAGCGAATCGTTTGGAGCGCCCGACCGGCCCCACCAGAATCGCCAGGGACGCTGCCGAACACTTCTGCCCGGCGTGCCCGAACGCGCTCCTGATGAGGTCGGATGCCGCGAGGTCGAGGTCCGCGGACGGCATGACGATCAGCGCGTTCTTGCCACTCGTCTCGGCGAGGAGCGGAAGGTCGGGGCGCCACGAGCGGAACAATGCGGCGGTCTCCCACGACCCGGTGAGAATGACCCGATCGACGTCAGGGTGCGAGAGGAGTTGCTGTCCGAGTTCGTCCTCATCGAGGTCGACCAGGGCGAGCACGTCGCGGGGCACTCCGGCATCCCAGAGCGCTTCTGCCACGACCGCGGCACACCGACGCGCTTGCGGCGCCGGCTTGAACACGACGCCCGACCCTGCGGCGAGTGCGGCGAGCACTCCCCCGGCGGGAATGGCGATCGGGAAGTTCCAGGGCGGCGTGACGACCGTCAGTCGCGCGGGCACGAAGACGGCGCCGCTGACGCGGTCGAGTTCGCGAGCGGTCGCCGCGTAATAGTTCGCGAAGTCGACGGCCTCGCTGATCTCGACATCCGCTTCGGCGAAGACCTTGCCCGTCTCGGATGCGGCGACTTCGATCAGCTCGGCACGGCGAGCCTCGAGAGCACGGCCGGCGGCTTGAAGCACGAGCCCGCGCTCGGCGGCAGGGCGAGCACCCCAGCTCACCGCGGCGGTCCGCACGCGCTGCACGGTCGCCTCGAGCTCATCGGGATCATCGATGCGCGCAGCGCCGATCGCGGCATCGCCCGCCGTCGACGTCGCGATCCGACTGAACACCTCGCTGGCCCACTCGCGGTTGGCGGGCAGGGCGGGGTCGGTGTCGGGGGCGTTGCGGAATCCGGGCGCTCCGCCGTCGCGGGTGACGGTTTCGCGTGGTGAGAACACCGCGGTCTCGACGTAGGGAACGCCCGCGAAGGATTGGGCGTCGCGTTCGGGGGCCAGCGGCTGCGTCTCGGCGGGGTCCAGGGTCTCGGGGTTCCCGATGCCGAGGACGACCCCCGTGAGCCCGTCATCCGGAGAATCCCGCGTCAGACGCGATGTCTCAGCCGCGTCAGCAGTGACAGCGGTCGGGCGATCCTGAATGCGCGCATCCGGAGCCCGCCGATCCTGTCTTCTATTCGGACCGGTCGGCAACGAGGCATCGGCCGCGCGCTCGAGAGACGCGAGGAATCGGTCCCGTTCCCGAGCGAACATCTTCGGATCGTCGGCCAACTCGAACGCGGCGGAGAGGAAGTTCTCCTCGGACGCGTTCTCCTCGAGTCGGCGGACGAGGTAGCTGATCGCGACGTCGAACTCGTCGGGGCGGACGACCGGGACGTAGAGCAGAACGTGCCCGACGTCGCGCGCGACCGCCGTGACCTGGCCCTGTGCCATGCCGAGCAGCATCTCGAACTCGATGTCATCGGCCACGCCGCGCTCTTGTGCAAGGAGCAGCGCGTACGCGATGTCGAACAGATTGTGACCTGCGACACCAATGCGCACCGCCGCCGTGGACTCCGGGCGCAGCGCCTCATCAAGGCAGCGGAGGTAGTTCGCATCGGCGTCGAGCTTGGACGGATAGGTGGCCTGCTCCCAGCCATGGACAACGGCATCCACTCGCTCCATCACGAGATTCGCGCCCTTGACGAGCCGAATCTTGATGCGCGCGCCACCGGCGTCGACGCGCTGACGGGCCCACGCAGTGAGCTGCTGGAGCGCGGGAAGGGCGTCCGGGAGGTACGCCTGCAAGACGATGCCCGCCTCGAGACTCTCAAGCCGAGGGTCTTCGAGAATCCGGGTGAAGACGGCGATCGTCAGGTCGAGGTCGCGGTACTCCTCCATATCCAGATTGATGAAGGTGCCGTCGGTGGATGCCGTCAGGTACAGCGGCAGGAGTCGTTCGACAACGGCGTCGACGACGTCGTCGAACGCCCACATCGAGATATGACTGGCGATCGCGGAGACCTTCACCGAGACGTAGTCGACGTCCTCGCGGCGAATCAGCTCGTGGATTCCCTCGAGCCTGCGGTGCGCCTCGGCCTCCCCGAGAACCGCTTCCCCCAGGAGATTCATGTTCAGCCGCGCGCCCGATTCGCGGATCTTGGCAATGGCAGGTCCGAGCTTGTCAGGGCGGGCGTCGACGACGAGGTGACCGACCATCTCGCGCAGCACTCTGCGAGCGATGGGCACAGTCGGGGTAGGGAAGACGGGGGCAACGGCGCCGCCCACGCGCACCGCGCCGCGGACGTACCACGGGAGGAATTCGGGGACGAGCGGGGCGATGCGCACGAGGTTCGCGGCTGCGGCGACGATACTCTCGGGTCGCATCACGCCGTCGACGAAACCGATCGTGAAGGGGAGCCCGTTGCTGTCCTTCAGGACGCCCGCGAGGCGCTCCGCGCTGGGATCGACATCCTCGGCGGCCGACTCGGTGACCCACCGCTGCGCGCGCTCGATTGCGCGAGACGCGAGTTGATCCGGGTCCGTCGAAAAGGGGGAATCCGGCATGTCCCCAGCCTACGACCGGCTGCGGGATACCGGCCGGAGCCAGGCGGCCGCGCCGTGTGTCACACGGGTGCCCGCGTCACGGGGTGCCCATCACCGAGGTGCCCGTGTCGCTAGGGTGAAACGGTGACCACGGGCGGCAAGGACTCGACACCGCCCGCTCCCGGTCGCCTGGGTTGGCTGAGAGCCGCGTCCGACCGCGTGCCCACCCGATGGTTCGCCGGCATCGCCACCGGCGTCTTCCTCGTCGCCACCGCTGCATTCGGCGGTCTCGCCGCGGCGTCCGAACCTGAGGTCATCACGCTCGAGCCGGGCGATGAGCACCGCAACGACCAACTGGCCATCACCGTCGAGCGCGCCGTGCTCCTCGACGAGTTCCCCGAGGCCGGTGTATCCGTCGAGGACGGAGAACGTGTCCTGGCGGTGCAGGTCGCCGTCGAGAACACCTGGACCCAGCCACTCGCCCCGACCGATCTGGCGGACGCCCTGAATGTCGACGAACTCGCTGGCGCGCCCGCGGACTCGGTCGCCCGCTACGACGACGCCACACTCAACCCCAGGCTGCAGCCGGGTGTGCCCGCAGAGCTCGTGCTCACCTGGGCCGTCGATGCCGACGCCTTCGAAGACGAGTCGGACCTGCACATCACCCTCAATGACCTGACTCTCTACACCGGCTCCTTCATCGCTGACGGGCAGTGGTGGACAGACCCCGTCCCGGCAGCGACCGTGACCGTCGCCGTCGAAGATCTCGGAGCGGGCGCGTGAGGCCGTGGGCAGCGTGGGCAGTCGGGGCGGCGCTGGTCGTCGCCGCGTGGGGTGTCGCAGCGGTGACGCCGCCGGACGATGCCGCGACCAACCCGTTCCCCGTGAACGTCTCCGTCGGTGAACACGGCGTCGGTCGCAACATCGCGGTCACCGTGACAGATGTCCGGCGGGCCGAGACCGTGAGCGCCGGCGGTTGGAGCGCGGACGGCAATTGGGTCGTCGTGGACCTCGATATCGAGGCCGTCGTGTCTGAGTTCGGGGTACGGCTCAACCGTGCGACGCTCGACCTCGACGGCCGTACCTACAGCGCAAGCGAGCGCCCCGACTCGCTCCGGAGCGCGCCGCTGTCTGTTGGCATCCCGCGCTCGGGCAGTCTCGCGTTCGAGCTCCCTGACAGCGCTGCCGGAGGCGACGCTGTTCTGCGGTTGGGGCTCGATGCCGACGAGCGGCTGGACTCCGTGATCGTTCTCGAGCTCGACCTGGCAGACATCGAGGTCGATACCGAAACCGCGCTGGTGGAGACAGGATGGAGTGCCCCGTGACCGGCCGGTGGTGGCGACGCAATGTCCTTTCGCTCGTGGCTCTCTGCGTCCTCCTGCCCGTCACTTTCGGCGTCGTCGCCGTGAACGAGTGGTCTCGGTGGGATGTCGGCCACCCCACGAAGCCGGTCGCGGTGGGTCCCGGTGAGTCCACGGAGTACGACGCTGCGACGATCGGTCCCGCCACGGCAGAGTTCGTCGATGGTGATGACTCCGCCCCCGAGGGTACGCGGATCGTCCGCGCGAGCGTCGCCGTCGCGCCGGGTGACGAGCCGATCGCGTGCATCACACCGCTGCTTCGCGAGACGGAGGGTGCGCAGCGCCAATGGAACGAAGCATCCGCCGAACTGGACCGCGAATACGATCCCGACCTCAGGACCTACTGCGACTCCGAAGGGACCGATCAATACTCGTTGACACTCGAGTATCTGGTGCCGGAGGATGCCACCGGCCCCTTCGCGATCGAGGTCGCGGCGCCCGCCGAACTGCCCCACTTCGTGCGACTGGTCGTCGAACCCTGACCAGACCTCAGCGCGCGGGGGCCTCGTCCACGAGATCACCCTCGGAGCGCTGCGCGGGAGTGAGCCGACCGATCACGGCGTCGTAGGCGCTGGCAACGAGGACAACCCGGAGCGGTTCGATGATCAAGGGTATGAACAGGAAAGCCAGGGGGGCATTGATCTCCCAGAACCCGACGATGTCCTGCGGCCCGATCACGCGGGTGATCCCCCACTCCAGGATCGAAGCGACGAACAGCAGAATCGTGAACAGCAGGATGTAGGACCCGATCAGGACGGGTCCCGCGCGCCACATGAGCAGCAGGGCTCGCCCAATCGGCTGAAACCGCGAGATGAAATCGCGCCACAGATCACCCAGGCGGGCGCGCAGGCGGGAGGGCAGCGTGTCGAACCGCGAGCGTGCGCGCACGACGAGCGTGCCGCCGAGTCGCGCCGTCTGCGGAGCCACCGCCTGCCCGTAGATCACACCGACGATCGCGAGCCACGCGATCGGCAACAGCACGATGCCGCCCACTTCACCGAGCGCCCATTCGACGGCGTCCCAGACCCACGACACCAGCACGAGCTGTGTGGCCACCCACTCGCGAACATCGCCCAGCCACACCATCGCCTGCCGCGACTGCACCCATACGTCGACGACGCCCAGTGCGTCGGCGATCAGGGTCGCCGACAGGTAGACCCACAGCACCTCGAGGTAGACCGCGACAGCCGCCACTGCCTTCGGAAGGCGATCGCGGTACCGCTTCCAGAGCCACCGCAGCACGAAAGCCACCACGATGATCGCGATGGTCACCGGGCCGAAGCTGAGCTCGCCGGCAGCGGCGTCCCCGGCCCGCTCGGAGCCGATACTCGCGGCGATGAGGTCTGTGTTGACCTCGAGGAGACGGGTGGAATACGCCACGGCGTCCTGCCGCAGGTAGCCCCACGCAGCATAGAACGCGACGAACGGCAGGATGCCGGCCAGCAGCGCATCGACGAATGCGCGCCGACGCGCGGAGCGCTCGTCGGGGATCGGGGCGAGAAGGCCGAGCTGTGTCATGCCGTCGCGAAGCACCAGCAGCATGGCGACCAGGGCGACGAGACGCGCGAGGATCGCGAGCGGGAACAGCAGCGCCCCGCCGATCGCGCTGTACGCACCGACGAAGCCCGCGAGTTGGATGCTCACGTAACGTCCGAGGGTTCCCGCGAGGTACAGCGCGAGAAGCGCCGGCCAGTGCCTCCAAAGAAGACGCCCGCCGACCCGGAAGAGAGCGATCATCCGCCCACGCTATCGGTAACCGTCAGGTGCGGGCAGGTCGACGAATACCATGGCCGAGTGACTGCATCACCGAACACCGACAACCCCATCACTCGTGAAGCGCTCGCCGCGTTTCCGATCATCGACGGGCACAACGACCTCGCGTGGGCGAGCCGCGAAGACGCCGATCGCTACAGCGTCGAGGGTCTGGGCACCGATGGCCGTCACGAGAAGTTCCAGACCGACATCGCGCGGCTACGAGCCGGCGGCGTCGGCGGGCAGTTCTGGTCGGTGTACGTACCGTCGACGCTTTCGGGCGGTGAGGCGGTGATCGCGACACACGAGCAGATCGACTTCGTCCATCGCCTCGTGGCGCGCTACCCCGATGACCTCGCCCTCGCCTGGAGCGGTGACGACGTCCGCCGCGCCTGGCGCGACGGCAAGATCGCCTCGCTGCTGGGCGCAGAGGGCGGTCACAGCATCGGCGACTCCCTCGCGGTTCTGCGCGATTTCGCTCGGCTCGGTGTGCGCTACATGACACTCACCCACAACGACAACACCCCGTGGGCGGACTCCGCCACCGATGCCCCGGCGCACGGTGGCCTGACCGACTTCGGGCGCGACGTCGTGCGCGAGATGAACGCATGCGGCATGCTCGTCGACCTCTCCCACGTGTCGGCCGAGACGATGCATGACGCGCTGGACGTGACGGTGTCGCCCGTCATCTTCAGTCACTCGTCCTGTCGCGCGCAGTGCGGGCATCCGCGCAATGTCCCCGATGACGTGCTGAAGCGCCTCGCCGGCAACGGCGGGGTCATCATGATCGCGCTCGTCCCGCCGTTTCTCACCGACGACTATGCGCAGTGGATGCGGGGCGATCGCGTCGGCGCCAAGCCTCGCGTCACAGTCGACGATGCCGTGCGGCACATCGAGCATGCGCGCGAGGTCGCGGGCATCGACCACATCGGCATCGGCGGCGACTACGACGGATTCGACGACTTTCCCGAGGGATTGGCGGATGTGTCGGGATACCCGCGCGTCCTCGATGCTCTCGCCGAGCGTGGCTGGTCGGCCGACGAGATCGGCAAGATCACAGGCGCGAACCTGCTTCGCGTGTTGGATGCCGGCTGACGCTGACTACCCGCATCTTGAGCTACGCCCCGACCCGCTACGTCCAGGTGCTGGGCGCGTCCGCACGCGTCGAGGGCAGCTTGGATCCCTCAGCCCACTCCACGACCCAGGGTGCGAGTGTCGGAAGGGTGTCGGGGTAGCCGAGCGCGGCGAAGAGCTCTTCCAGCGGCACGATTCCGCCGGAACGGCGAAGGAACCGTGCGCGCACGATCATTTCCGCGTAGATCTCCCCGTCGACCACCGCGCGGTGCACCAGATAGGCCGACTTGTCGTCGTGCCCGTGCAACCGTGACTCCACGGTGAATCGCTGCCACAGCTGCAGCGACTTGCGGAAGGTGATGGTCTCGCTCGCGACCACCGGATACCAGCCGCGCTCCTGGAAGATCCTCCACATGCCGCTTCGGATGAGCAGATCGAACCGGCCGAGGTCGAAAAGCGACGCATAACGCCCGTTGTTCATGTGCCCGAGGAGGTCGAGATCGGTCGGCAACGTGCGCAGCCGCACCCGCCCGACCCGGGTCGGATCGATCGCGCCGTGCCTGCGCAGGAGCACCCGGGCGCGTGCCATTGTCAGGAGAGTCCGCAACCATACGTTCACGAGTGGCGATGCTACCGACCGCACTGGCGCATCGACGAAATCGGTTGTCGAATGTGCACAGGGTTATACCGTCGATCCCGCGGCGAGGCGCAGAATTCCGCGGGTTTCCGTTCGATTTCTTCAATGCCCGTCGCGCGCGTAGAGTCTGGCCATGGAAGCCGAACTGCAGACCGATACCGTCGTCCGGCCGGTGCGCGACGTCGACGCCGAGGCGCTTGGTCGGGTACACGCCACCTGCTGGCACGAAACCTACGATCACCTCATCAGCAAAGCCGCACTCGAGAAGGTCTCTCCTCGGCGCATGGCCGAGCTGTGGACGCACTGGGCCGCCCAGGGAGAAGACTTTCGGATGTTCGCCGCCCTCGTCGGTGGCGAAATCGTCGGATTCGTCGGCTCGGGTCCCGCCCGCGACCGGGACGCTCCGGTCCTCCGTGAGCTGTACTTCATCTATCTGCTCGACGCGTACCACGGCACCGGCATCGGCCAGCTGCTGTTCGACGCGGCGATTGATGAGGGCGAGGGCGCGTACCTGTGGGTCGCCGAGGACAACCCCCGTGCACACCGTTTCTACACGCGCAACGGCTTCGCCCTCGACGGCGCCTCGCACACCGAGCCCTTCCTCGGCGAGACGCTGACCGAGGTTCGTTTCGTCCGCTGACGTGCTGCAGGTTTGGGCCCCGGACGGCATCGGGGAGATCACGCCCGGCGCCGATCTGGTGGCGGTGTTCGTCGATGCCATGGGTGAAACGCTGCGCGACGGCGACATCCTGATCGTCACGTCGAAGATCGTCTCGAAGGCCGAAGGCCGCATCATCGCGGCCGACGACCGCGAAGACGCCATCACGGCGGAGACCGTTCGTCTCGTCGCTTCGCGGACCGGTCCGTCCGGGATGACCACCCGCATCGTCGAGAGCCGTCTCGGGATCGTGGCGGCCGCGGCCGGCGTGGACGCTTCGAACACCCCGCTCGGCACCGTGCTGCTGTTGCCTGTCGATCCGGATGCCTCGGCGCGCGCCCTCGCCGCGGGGCTCCGCGCACGCCTGGGCGTCGAGATCGGCGTCATCATTTCGGACACCCTCGGCCGCGCATGGCGCGAAGGCCAAACCGACCACGCCATCGGCGCCGGCGGGGTCGTCGTGATCGAGGATCTTCGCGGTCAGATCGACGCGGAGGGACGCTCCCTGGCAGTGACGATGCCGTGCGTCGGCGACGAACTTGCCGGCGCAGCCGACCTCGTCAAGGGCAAGGCTCTGCGCCGCCCCGTAGCCATTGTGCGGGGACGCGGCGACCTCGTCGGCGACCTCGACCTGCCGGGAGCACGGTCGATCGTGCGCCCTGCTGAGCGCGACATGTTCCGCCTCGGCGCCGATGAGGCGTACGCCGAGGGATTCGCCGCCGGCTCCCGCGGTTAGCCCTCACCCCGCGACGAATCGGCGCGGCGCGTGACGAGTGCCCGCGGGTCAGCGGCCGCTGACGTTGCCGAACAAGCGTGCGATCGGCGCGAGGGTCAGCGGGCGGGCCGCGATCCACGCCGCAGCGACAACCACCAGCGAGGCGACGAACAGCCAGAAACCCAACCAGTTGTCGGTGTAGGCGTTCGGATCGGTCGAGCCCTGCATCGCGTACATATGGTTCAGGTTGCGCAGCCACCCGGTCGCGAACACCAGGAAGACATGTACCGCGATGAACGCGACGAAGTAGAGCATCGTCGGGAAGTGCACCGTGCGGGCCCACTCGATCGGGATCGCATTGCTCAGCGACTTGTTCTTCTTCGGCCACAGACCGCTCATGCGGAATCCGCTGATGGCGGCGAGCGGCGCCGCGATGAAGATCGTCGTGAAGTACGCCAACTGCTGGAGAGAGTTGTAGTTGACCCAGCCGTTCTCGGTCGGCCAGTCGAGCGACACGTATTGCAGCGCCGCCGAAATCGCGTTCGGGAAGACTTCCCAGCTGGTGGGGATGACCCGCATCCACTGACCGCTCACGAACAGCAGCACGAGGAAGATCACGCCGTTGACCAGCCACAGGATGTCCAGCGACTGGTGGAACCAGAGCGAGAGGCTGATCTTCCCCTTCTTGTTGCGCTTGGGCGTCCAGAACACGCTCGGTCGCTTGTCGCGCCGCACCTGAAGCCCGGTCCGAATGATCAAGACCATGAGGAAGAAGTTGAAGAAGTGCTGCCAGCCGAGCCACGCGGGGAACCCGACAGGCGCGCCCTCGGGCAAGTCATACTCGCCGGGGTATGCCGCGAGGAAGTCCTGCATCCCGCCGAGACTCAGCAGCCACCGGACGAACAGCACCGCCATTCCCGCGAACAACAGCAGACCCAGACCACCGACGATCGCGGCGCCCGCCCACTGAACCTTCGTGAAAGGACCGATCCGCGCGGGCTCGGGCTTCGGCGCCGGCCGGTGCGTCGCGGCACGACCCGGCCACACCGTCCGCGTGAACGGGAGCGGCGGGCGAGGGCCGGTGGGGACGACGGGACGAGTGTCGACAACGGCGGGAGCCGACTCGGCGGTCGGCTCGACCTCTGCGGCCGGCGCCTCGATGGACGCTTCGACCGGGGTTGGTGCATCGACGACAGCGGATGCCGCAAGGGCGACCGAGCCGGCGGGAGGCCACGGATCCCCGCCGGCCACTCGCGGAAGACCTCGGCGCAGTGGGGTCGCGTCACCCGCGGAGGGCGTCACCGCTGCGACGGACGCAGCGGAAGCCGGGATCTCGGTCGATGCGTCGGCCGGGGCGGATGCCACAGGAGCGGATGTCGCGGCTGCCCCACCCGTCGCGCCGGCGCTCGCGGCAGCAGCCGTCGCGACAGCAGCAGTCGCAGCGGATGCCGCCGCAGCCTCAGGCCACGGTTCCCCGCCCGCAACGCGCGGCAGTCCGCGGCGCAGGGTCCGAGGAGGTGCGAGCGTGGTTTCCACTGCCGCTACGGCGGCGGGAGCCGCTCCCCCCGCGACATCGGCAGTGTCACCAGCGACAGCAGCGGGCGCAGGCGCCGTCGCTGCGGCCGTCGATGCGAGCACAGCGACGCTCTCCGGCTCAGCGGCCCGCTCTGGCGACGGTGTCTCGGCGACATCACCGGCGGATACCGGAGCTTCGCCTGCGGGCGGCCACGGGTCGCCCCCGGCGCGGCGCGGAAGCCCGCGGCGCACCGAGCGAGTGTAGGTCGCCATCGGTGGTTACGCCTTCTTCTTCGCCTCGAGGGCGGCAATCAGCTGGGGCACGACAGTGAACAGGTCACCGACCACCCCGAAATCGGCGATGTCGAAGATCGGCGCATCGCCGTCTTTGTTGATCGCGACGATCGTCTTGGCCGTCTGCATTCCCGCCTTGTGCTGGATGGCGCCGGATATGCCCAGAGCGACATACAACTGCGGTGAGACCGAGACTCCGGTCTGGCCGACCTGGTAGGAGTACGGGACGTAGCCGGCGTCGACCGCCGCACGCGAAGCGCCGATCGCAGCTCCGAGCGTGTCGGCGAGTTGCTCGACGAGCTCGAACTTCTCTTCCGAACCCAGACCACGACCACCCGAGACGACCTTCGTCGCACCGCGCAGTTCGGGTCGGGACGAGGCGACGACAGCTTCCTCGAACGACTCGATGGTCGCCGCCGCGGCGCCGGACGCCGGGACCACGATCGTCTGCACGTCGGGCGCGTCGACGGCCTCTGCGCGAGCTTCGACCGCCCCCTGCCGAACCGTGATGATCGGCGCGCCGAAGGTCGGAGCGGACGTCACGTTGTACGAGCCGCCGTAGACCGAGTGCTGCGCGAGCACGCCCTCGTCGTCCCGCGCGACGCCGATGGCATCCACCGACAGCGCCGAGCGCGACCGCGCGGCGTAGCGACCGGCGACATCGCGTCCCTCGATGGAGTTCGAGATCAGCACAGCGTCGGGCTTCACGAGTTCCGCCGCCGCAGCGAGGGCATCGACGACCGGTACCGTCAGCGCAGTCTTCGCCGAAGCGCCGTCGGCGATGAGGACGACGGCGGCGCCGAGCGCCCCGGCATCCGCCGCCAAGCTCTCAGGTCCGACGATCAGTGCCACCGGCGTCCCGACCGCGGCGGCCGCCCCGAGCAGGCCGGCAGCCGAACGGACGAGTCCGCCGTCGGGAGTGGTGTCGAGCAGGACCAGGATCGAATCCGCAGCAAATTCAGTCATCGCCCTCTCCTAAGCCAGTCGGTTCTCGATGAGGAACGCGGCGAGCTTTTCGCCGCCGTCGCCTTCGTCGATGATCTTCACGCCGGCTCCGCGCGCGGGCTTCTCCGACACCGCCGTCAGGATCGATCGGGGCACATCGAGACTCGTCGCATCGATACCGAGGTCGGCGGCGGTGACGGTCTCGAAGGGCTTCTTCTTCGCGGCCATGATCCCTTTGAAGTTGGGGAAGCGGGCGTCGGGGAGCGCCTCGGTGATGGAGATCACGGCCGGGAGGGGTGCGGTCACCTGCGCCGTTCCGGTGTCGGTGGCCCGGGTGCCAGACACCGACGTCTCGGAGATCGCGACCGATGCGAGGGCTGTCGCCTGCGGAACGCCGAGGTGCTCGGCGATCATGGCGGGGAGAACGCCCGCCGTGCCGTCGGTGGACAGGTTTCCGGTGATCACCAGATCGAAGCCGACCCGCTTGACGGCGGCCGCGAGGACTTCGGCGGTCAGGCCGAGGTCGGCTCCGGCGAGTGCTTCATCTGCCACCTGCAGTGCGGATGCCGCCCCCATCGCCAATCCCTTGCGGATCGTGGGAACAGATGCCTCGGATGCCATGGAGACGACGATGACCTCGGTACCGGCGTGTGCGTCGGCGTAGCTGAGGGCGACTTCCATCGCCCGCTCGCCGATTTCGTCGAGGACCCGCTCGGACGCGGCGCGATCGGCCAGACCTGTCTGAAGGTCCAACTTACGATCACCATAGGTATCCGGGACTTCTTTGACCAGCACCACGATCTTCATAGAAAATTCCTCCGAACGACGAGTCTAACGTTGGGTTTGCGGGCCTCCGTGCCGGTCACATCGATTGCGACGCTCCGGCGTAATACGGGGTCGAACGGGGGCACCGCTCAGCTGTTCGTGAAGTTCGGTGTCCGCTTCTCGAGGAACGCGGCCATGCCTTCCTTCTGGTCGTCGAGGGCGAACAGCGAGGAGAAGGTCCGCTTCTCGAGGCGCATGCCGTCGGCGAGCGATCCCTCCTGCGCTGCGCGCAACGAGGCCTTCGCCGCGTAGATCACCGGCAGCGACTTCGAGGCGATCGTCTCAGCCATTTTCGACGCTTCGTCGAGGAGGTCCGCGGCCGGGACGATGCGAGAGACGAGTCCTGCACGCTCTGCTTCTTCGGCACCCATCATCCGGCCGGTGAGCACCAGTTCCGCGGCCTTGTACGTCCCCACTGCGCGAGGCAGGCGCTGCGTGCCGCCGAGGCCTGGGATCACGCCGAGGTTGATTTCAGGCTGACCGAACTTCGCGGTGTCGGCCGCGAGGATGATGTCGCAGATCATGGCGAGTTCGGCGCCACCGCCGAGCGCGAATCCGGAAACGGCGGCGATGAGCGGGGTGCGCACCCGGGTGAGTTCTTCGAGGCCGATGAAGGGGTCGTTCATGGCCATGTCGCGCGACGTCTTGTTCGACATCTCCCGGATGTCGGCACCCGCAGCGAACGCCTTCTCGGAGCCCGTGATGACGATCGCGCCGATGCCTTCATCGGCATCGAACGCGGTGGCGGCCGCGGCGATTTCGGCGACGAGAGTCGAGTTGAGGGCGTTGAGCGCCTCGGGACGGTTGAGCGTGATCCAGCCGACGCGTCCGCGCGTGGCGACCAGGATGGTGTCGTAGTCGGTCATGCGTTCATGGTGTCACGCTCGCCGCGAGCCAGCGGGCGCGGCAGTCCCCAACAGATGCCGACCGATGATGACGCGCATGATCTCGTTGGTACCTTCCAGGATCTGGTGCACCCGCAAGTCGCGGACGACCTTCTCGATTCCGTAGTCCTGGAGGTAGCCGTAGCCACCGTGCAGCTGCAGGGCCTCGTTGGCCACGCGGAACCCGGCATCCGTCGCAAAGCGCTTCGCCATCGCACACTGCATCGCGGCATCCGGTGCGCCCGCGTCGACGGCGGCCGCGGCATCCCTCACCAGCGCGCGAGCGGCGCGCAGTTCGGTCGCCATGTCGGCGAGCGCGAAGACGACGGACTGCTTCTCGGCGAGCGGCTCCCCGAACGCGAACCTCTCCTGCACGTACTGAACCGCGCGGTCCAGCGCCCATTGCGCACCGCCGATCGAGCACGCGGCGATGTTGATGCGGCCGCCGTTGAGCGCGCTCATCGCGATCTTGAACCCGTTGCCGATTCCACCGAGGACTGCGGATGCCGGCAGTCGCACGTCGTCGAGAATCACCTGGCGCGTCGGCTGCGCGTGCCAGCCCATCTTCTTCTCGAGGGCGCCGAAGCTCAGGCCGGGCGCATCCGCAGGAACGATGAAAGCCGTGATGCCGTGGGGACCCGCTTCACCGGTCCGCGCCATGATGACGTAGACGGCCGCTTCGCCCGCACCCGAGGTGAACTGCTTGACGCCCGTGAGGAGATAGTCCTCGCCGTCTTTCTGCGCACGGGTGGTGAGCGCCGCAGCATCCGATCCCACACCGGGCTCGGTGAGGCCGTACGCGGCGAAGTCGCGCATCGCCGCCAGTCCCGGCACCCACCTCTGGCGCTGCTCTTCATCTCCGTAGGTGTCGATCATCCACGTGGCCATGTTGTGAATCGAGATGTAGGCAGCGATCGTCGGATCGCCCATCGCCAGTTCCTCGAAGATCACCGCGGCGTCCGAACGGCTCAGCGCTGCCCCGCCCACGTCCTCGCTCACGTAAATGCCCCCGAGGCCCACCTCGCCGCCGCGCTCGAGGACATCCCGGGGAAAGTGGTGCGAGTCGTCCCACTCGATCGCATGGGGCGCGAGCTGGCTCTGCGCGAAATCGCGAACGGCTTCGACAATCGCCGCGCGCTCTTCGGGCGTAATGGTCATCGCTGACGTCATTTCCTGCACATCCTGTCCCGTGGACACCGACCCCAGTCTGCATTCTGCTCAGAGGGTCTGTGTCGATCGTAGTACGGACGTCCGCGACAGTGGGCGAAAGGTCAGCCCTCGCTCTCCTCCGGACGGTCCGCGATGCGGATCGCTTCAGTGTTGGGGGTATAGCCGGCGACGTGCCGCTCATCGGGGCCGACGTACTCGGACAGCGGGCGAATGAGGGCGTTCGAGGCGAGCTGCTCCATGATGTGCGCCGTCCACCCGACGATGCGCGCCGCGACGAACAGTGGCGTGAAGGTGAGGATGTCGAAGCCGATGAGGTCGTATGCCGGACCAGACGGGTAGTCGAGGTTCGGGTAGATGCCCTTGCGCCCGACGAACTCCGTCTCGAGCGTGCTGTAAAGGTCGAGGACATCCGGGCGGTCATAGTGCTCCGCGAGGGAGTCGAGGGCATCCTTCATGGTCGGAACACGGGAGTCGCCACGCTTGTAGACGCGGTGACCGAATCCCATGATCTTGCGCTTCTCGGCGAGGGCCTGATCGAGCCACGGCACGACGTTGTCGGCGGTGCCGATCTCGTTGAAGATGTGCAGGACAGCCTCGTTCGCGCCGCCGTGCAGCGGTCCCTTGAGTGCCCCGATCGCACCGACCACGGCCGAGTACAGGTCGCTGAGAGTCGAGGTGATGACGCGGGCGGTGAAGGTCGACGCGTTGAAGGAGTGCTCCGCGTAGAGGATCATCGATCGGTTGAACGCGTCGACGACGACCGGGTCGGGCTCTTCGCCGAAGGTCATCCAGAGGAAGTTCGCCGAGTAGTTCAGGTCTTCACGAGACTCGATCGGCTCAAGTCCTTGGCGGCGGCGCTGACCGTACGCCACGATCGAGGGAAGTGCGGCGAAGAGGTGCAACGAGCGGGCGCGGTTCTCTTCGAGAGTGCCGGTCGCATCGAGCACCGAGTCGATGCCGGCGAGGTCGAGCGCGCCGATCATGCTGACCGCGGTGCGCAACTCATCCATCGGGTGAGTGTCGACCGGCAGCTGATCGATCGCAAGCTTCACCTCTGGGGCGAGCGAGCGGTATCGCCTGCCGTCCTCGCGCTGGGCGGCGAGCTGCTCGTCGGTGGGGAGCTCTCCGTTCCACAGAAGGTACGCGACCGCGTCGAAGGGCTGCGTCGCGGCGAGTTCTTGGACGGGATAGCCGCGATACAGGAGTGAATTCGTCTCGGGGTTGACCTTGGAGATGGAGGTCACGTCGGCGTAGACACCGACGAGACCCTTCTTGATGTCGCTCATCTGCGGTGTTCCTGCTCTCTGTGGATCAGTTCTGGCTGATTGTGCCCGTGTGGTTCAAAATCAGCGCGTGATGCTGAAGTTGAAGACGGAGGTGTCGAACTGGTTATACGCCTCGTAATCGATGAGGTCGTAAAGGTCTGCGCGATGCTGCATTTCGTCGAGCCTGGAAGTGAGGTGCCCATCGGCCTTCAGCGTATCCAGCGCACGGCCTGCTGCCCCCATCGCGATTCTAAGGAGAGATACCGGCCAGATGACGATCTGGACACCGGCATCGCGCAACTGGTCGACGGAGAAGAGATCCGACTTACCGAACTCTGTCATGTTGGCGAGGATCGGAACGCCCAGCGCGTTCGCCATCGCTTCGAATTCGCCGAGGTCGCGCATCGCTTCGGGGAAGACCGAATCTGCGCCGGCATCCACCAGCGCTTTGGCGCGATCGATGGCGGCATCCAATCCCTCGACGGCGCGGATGTCGGTGCGCGCCATGATCAGGAAGTTCGGGTCGCGGCGAGCATCGACCGCCGCGCGGATGCGCTTGGTGGCGGTGTCCTGGTCGACGACCGCCTTGCCGTCGAGGTGGCCGCAGCGCTTCGGGTTGACCTGGTCCTCGATGTGGGCACCGGCAATGCCGGCATCCTCCAGCGTCTGGATGGTGCGGGCGACGTTCATCGGTTCGCCGAAGCCGGTGTCGGCGTCGATGATCGCGGGGAGGTCCGTCATCCGAGCGATCTGCTGACCGCGGCCGGCGACCTCGGTAAGCGTCGTGAGCCCGATGTCAGGGAGTCCGAGGTCCGCGGCGAGGACGGCGCCGGAGATATAGACGCCGTCGAAGCTCTTCTGCTCGATGAGGCGGGCGGAAAGCGGGTTGAACGCGCCGGGGAACTGCACGAGGTCGCCGGCGGCGAGGCGTTCGCGCAGCAGGCGGCGCTTGTCCGCAGCGGTGACGGTGGAGTACAGCATCAGAACAGCCCCTTCGGGGCGGGAGCGTTCGCGAGGACGCCCGGACCGGCCACGATGTTCAGCTGACGCACCTCGTCGACCGACAGTTCGGGGAGGCGCTGGGCGAGGTCCAGGAATCGCTCGATCTCGTCGGCGCTCAGCACGGGCTGAGCGAGCAGCCGGAACTTGGCGATGTAGTTGTCGCGAGCGAACGGCCGAGCACCGAGCGGGTGCGCGTCGGCGACGGCGATTTCATCGACGACAGTCGAGCCGTCCGTCAACTGGATCTCGACGCGACCGCCGAAGGCCTTCTCGTTCGGGTCGTCTGAGTGGTAGCGGCGCGTCCACTCGGCATCCTCGGCGGTGGTGACCTTGTGCCAGAGTGCGACGGTGTCTTCGCGACCCGCACGCTCGGGCGTGTACGAGTCGACGTGGTGCCAGCCGCCGTCCTGGAGGGCAACGGCGAAGATGTACGGGATCGAGTGGTCGAGCGTCTCGCGAGAAGCCGTCGGGTCGTACTTCTGCGGGTCGTTCGCTCCCGAGCCGATCACGTAGTGGGTGTGGTGGCTGGTGTGGAGGACGATCCGCTCGATGTTCGCCGGGTCGGCGAGGTCGGGCCGCTCGCCGTGGAGCTTGCGAGCGAGGTCGATCCAGGCCTGGGCCTGATACTCGGCCGAGTGCTCTTTCGTGTACGAGTCGAGGATGCCGCGCTTGGACTCACCATCAGCGGGGAGCGGCACGTCGTATGAGGCGTCCTTGCCATCGAGCATCCAGGCGATGACGCCGTCTTCGCCTTCGTAGATCGGCGACGGGCTGGTCTCGCCGCGCATTGCGCGGTCGACGGCCTCGACGGCCATCTTGCCGGCGAAGGCCGGGGCGTGCGCCTTCCACGTGGAGATCTCGCCCTTGCGGGACTGTCGAGTCGCCGTCGTGGTGTGCAGTGCCTGACCGACAGCCTGGTAGATCGTGTCGACATCGAGGCCGAGCATCGTGCCGATTCCGGCGGCGGCCGAGGGGCCGAGGTGGGCGACGTGGTCGATCTTGTGCTTGTGGAGGCAGATCGCTCGAACGAGGTCGATCTGGATCTCGTATCCGGTCGCGAGGCCGCGGATGAGGGCGGCGCCGTCGAGACCGACGTGCTGGGCGACCGCGAGGATCGGCGGAATGTTGTCGCCGGGGTGCGAATACTCGGCCGCGAGGAAGGTGTCGTGGTAGTCGAGTTCGCGCACCGCGACGCCGTTCGCCCATGCGGCCCACTCGGGGCTCGAGCGGCGGTCGTTCTCGCAGCCGAAGATCGTGCCGCCGTTGCCGGAGATCGAGATGGCGTGGTCGAGCGCCTGCTGGCGTGCGGCGCTGACGGGAGCGCGGGTGAGCGAGGCGGCAGCGACCGCGGCGTTGTCGATGACGCGGTTGATGATCATGTCGACGACGTCGTCGTCGACGGCGACCTGGTCGGTCGCGACTTTCGCGATCTTGTAGGCGAGTTGATCTTCGCGGGCGAGATCTTCGTCGCTGCGGTAGACGCGGACGTGATGGGTGACGGTCATGATGCTCCCTGTGGGTGTCGGGCGTGCTCGTCGATCGAGTCGAGGATGCTGGTGACGGCGTTGTGCAGATGGACGTGCGTCGCGTGGGCGGCGAGTTCGCTGTCGCCGGCGGCGATCGCGGAGGCGATGAGGCTGTGCTCGAGGGCGGATGCCGCAAGTCGCCGGTGGTTATCGCGCGCGAGGCGCCGCACCCGGACGAGGTGCGTGCGGACGATCTTCAGCGCGGAGACGAGGTAGTCGTTCGCCACGGCAGCGTCCAGCGCCGCATCGAAGCGCGCGATGACCGCGTAATAGGCATCCTGCGCCTCTGTTGTTTCGAGTGCGCCGTCCGCGACGGCCGCAGCGAATTCGTCGGCCAGTGTGGCGAACAGAGTCGGATCGCCGCGCTGAGCGGCGAGGCGGGCGGCGGACTCTTCGAGCGCACGGCGCACCTCGAAGAGCTCGCGGATGTCGCCCGCGTCGATGTCGGTGACGACGGTGACGCGCGGCGACTGCTGGACGACGAGCCCGTCGGCGGCGAGGCGCCCGAGCGCTTCACGCAACGGGGTGCGGCTCACGCCGAGCCGGGTGGACTGCTCGACTTCGCCGAGCACGGATCCGGCCGCGAGTGCACCGCTCTGGATGTCTTCGAGGAGCAGTCGGTACGCGCGTTCGCTGGCTCGCATCGCTGTACCTCCTCGTGGCAGTTCGATTTTAGTGTATACAGAGCGGACGCCGGGTGGCGAATTTTTTGCAAGCTAGACACTGAGCGTATACACAACGGCCCTTTCGATAGCATGCGCGTGATGACTTCGTCGCACGCTTCCGACCCCCGCTTCAGGCCGCCGCCCCCGCCGTTGCCCCCACCACCGGTGCCGGTCCGCGAACACGGGACCGTCGTGGGAGCGGTGGTGACCGCGGCCGTCGGGGCGGCGACATTCATCCTGGGCTCGGTGCTGTATGCGGCGGTGAACGGCGCGGCGGCGAGCCTGATCGACATCGGTCTGGCGGTCATCGGGCCGCCGTTGTTGAGCTGGGTTGCCCTGGTGCTGGCTCTCGGGCTGCTGTGGCGTCGGGCGACGCCGGCGTCGTTCGCCGCAGCGGCGGTCGCGCTCGCGCTGCTCGCAACGATTCTGGGCGCTGCCATGACAAGCGGGCTCGGGGGATTGCTCGGATTCCCGTGGTTCTTCCTCTGGCAGGCTGCGGGCCTCGCGGGAGCGGCGCTCATCGGCGCGCTCGCGGGGTACGGCGTGCGCACGCGTGGTCAGAATTCGCGGGTTACCGTGCTCGGCGTCATCGCGCTGGTCCTGCTCGCCTGCGGAGCGGTGTGCGCTTTTGCGCTGCCATGGCAGTGGGTGGACGTCTACTTCCGGATCGATGGTCAGGCGGTGGAGGTATCACCCGCCGATGCCGATCGATATCTGTGGACCGCGGGGTCGGCTCTCGTGCTGCTCACGGCGTCGTTCGTGGTGGCGCTGATCCGCTGGCGCCCCGGTCTTGCGTGGCTGACCGGGATCGCGCTCGTCCTCGCGCTGCTCGCGGCGTTCGTTCTGCAGGTCCCGCAGGGCAGATTCGCGCCGGGCCAGGACACCCCCGAGCCGTACAACACCGACTACCGCCCCTGTTACGGCACGAGCGGATACTGCCCGGGCGGCTGAGGTCCCACCGAACATGTGAACGCACCCGGTGACGACGGGCCGGAATCGGCGTAACGTCACGCTCGTGAGCACCATCATCCGCACTTCCGACCTCACGAAGCACTACGGCCGCACGCACGCCCTCGATGGACTCGACCTCGTCGTCGAAGAGGGTCAGGTCCACGGATTTCTGGGGCCCAACGGCGCCGGCAAATCGACCGCGATCCGCATCATGCTGGGCCTGGCGCGAGCGACCGGAGGCAGCGTCGAAGTCTTCGGCAGTGACCCGTGGGCAGATGCCGTCGAGCTGCATCGCCGGATCGCGAGCGTCCCGGGCGACGTGGCGCTCTGGCCCAACCTGTCCGGCGGCGAAGCGATCGACTTCCTCTCGCGATTGCGCGGGGCGGGTCGACACGACGAGGGCTACCGGGCGGAGAAGGACCGACTCCTCACCGAGTTCCAGTTCGACCCGACCAAGAAAGGGCGCGCGTACTCCAAAGGCAACCGCCAGAAGGTCGCTCTCATCGCCGCCTTCGCGGTGCCCGCCGACCTCTACGTGCTCGATGAGCCCACGAGCGGTCTCGATCCGCTCATGGAGATGGTCTTCCGTCGCGAAGTCGCCCGCCTACGGCAGCGCGGCGCGACCGTGCTCCTGTCGAGCCACATCCTCTCGGAGGTCGAGCAGCTGTGTGATCACGTCTCGATCATCCGCTCGGGGCGCATCGTCGAGTCGGGCACCCTGGCCGATATGCGCCACCTCACGCGCTCGGAAGTGTCGTTCGAGGCGTCCGGGGTCGATGCGCTCGATGGAATGGCGAACATCCATGATCCACGGTGGGAGGACGGGCGCGCCGCGTTCACCGTCGATTCGGATGCCGTGACCGCCGTTCTCCCGGATCTTGCGGCGCGGCAGGTCGAGGGCTTGCGCATCAACCCGCCGAGTCTCGAAGAACTCTTCCTCCGCCACTACGGCGACGACGGGGATGTCGGTGGCGCTGAACCTCGAGAAGCGACGGCCGCCGAACCGCCCCTCACGCGCCGAGAGCGGCGCGACCGACCATGACCGGATTCGGGATGCTGCTGGCTCACCGCCTCCGTCGTGATCGCTGGCAGCTGGTCTTGTGGATCGGTGGGACGGCGTTGCTTGCCTACGCCGCCTATTCGGGCGTCACCGGCTCGTTCGGGACCGAGCAGGATCGGCGTTCGCTGCTCGCCGCGGCTCTCGCCAACCCCGTCATCCTGATGTTCCGAGGCCTGCCATCCGGCGCCGATGAGGCGGCCTTCACGCTGTTCCTCATCCTCCCGTTCCTCGCGATGCTCGCCGCGTTCATGAGCTCCTTCCTCGCGGTGCGGCACACCCGCGCCGAAGAGGAAGACGGCCGCGCCGAACTCATCGCGGCCACGGGAGCGGGGCGCCTCACCCCGCTGATCGCCACGATCGCGCTCGGGCTCCTCGCGAACTTTGTGCTGGCCGTCTTGGCCGCCGCTGCCTTCGTCGCCTGCGGATTTCCGCTCGGCGGCGCACTGATCGCGGGTTTCGCGGCCGGATCGGTCGGCGTCGCGTTCCTCGGGGTGGGGCTCCTCGCAGGGCAGATCATGACGACGGCGCGCGGGGCGAACTCCCTCGCGGTATGGGCCCTCCTGATCACCTACCTGGTCGCCGGGTTGGGCAACGCCGTGGGGACACCCTCAGCGAATCTGGACCGGATGGAGAGCTCGTGGCTGGTCTGGCTCTCACCGTTCGGCTGGGCAGAGCAGACGCGCCCGTTCGCCGACGACAATCCCTGGCCGATCGTGCTGTGCACAGCATTCGGTCTCGCGCTTGCCGGTGCGACGGTGTTCCTCCAGTCCGTGAGGGATTTCGGCGCCGGATTCATTGCCCCGCGCGCGGGTCGTCGGGACGCTCCGGCGTCGCTGTCCACACCCATCGGACTCGTCACACGGTTGACCCGAGGGTCGATCATCGGCTGGACGATCGGTGGGCTGATCACGGGCATTCTGGCCACGGCGTTGGCATCCGTGCTTCGGAACATCACCGACGAGATCCCCTCCATCACGCAGATGCTCGAATCGATGACCGCCGCCACCGACATCGATCAGGGCGTTGTGGCCGTGTTCTTCACGCTGGCCGGGATACTCGCCGCGTGCTGCGCTGTGCAGGTCGTCTGCCATGCCCGGCAAGAAGAGGCGCGCGGGACGGCGGAACCCGTTCTGTCGACTCCCGTCTCGCGCGTGCGCTGGCTCGCCGATCATCTGATCGTCGGCGGAGCGGCCATCGTTCTCGTCCTCGCCGCAGCGGTCGCCGGCGCAGCGATCGGCCTCGTCTCGCAGGGTGGCGACGCATCGCTCCTCGCCGACACGGTGGTCATCGCGCTGGGACAGCTGGTGGCGGCATCCGTGTTCCTCCTCTTGACCGCGCTGATCTTCGTGCTGGCGCCGCGATTGACGATCCCGCTCGGGTGGACGCTCGTCGTCGTCGCCCTCGTGGTCGGCCTCTTCGGTCCGCTGTTCGGGTTTCCGGATGCGTTCATCCACCTCTCGCCGTTCGCGTCAGCCCCGACCGTCGCCGGTGACGCCGTCGACCTTCGAGGGTTCTGGTGGCTGCTCGTGGTGGCGGTCGGCGGCGGCGCCGCTGCGCTGATCCTCATGCGACGTCGAGAACTCGCCCCGGCCGGGTGACGCCGCGCCGATCGACGACGGCCGATCGACTACCGTGTCAGGGTGACTGACGAACCCGAACGCTATGTCGTGGCCACCGACGGTGCCTGCAAGGGCAACCCGGGGCCCGCCGGATGGGCGTGGGTCGGCGAAGACGGCCACTGGGCCGCCGGGTCCGTGCCCGAAGGAACCAACAACATCGGCGAACTGCTCGGCCTCCTCCGCGCGATCGAAGATCACCCGCGGGTGCCCGAACTGGTCGTGCAGGCTGACTCCAAGTACGCGATCGACAGCTACGAGAAGTGGATGGACGGCCACCGCCGACGGGGATGGAAGACCTCGACCGGATCTCCGACGAAGAACCGTGACCTCCTCGAAGAGCTCATCGTCGCGCGCGACGCGCGTCGCGCAGCGGGGCTGCCCGACGTGATCCTCGAGCACGTCAGAGGGCACCGCGGGCACGTCTTGAACGAATGGGCGGACGAGCGCGCCGTGCGGGCGGCCGAACACGCCGCAGAGGGCACGGCGAGCGCGTGGTCTTCCCTCAGCGGAAAGCACGAGAAGCTCGACGTCGTCGCCGCGCCGAAGAAGAAGCGCTAAAGACTTCCGAGCAGCTCGGCGAGCTTGTCGATCGCGGGCCGTTGGCCCTTCACCAGCAGCTCGCGGGCACGATCGAGAGACACCCAGTCGACACGATCGACCTCGGGGAACGACACCCGCTTGCCCGAGCGTGGTGGCCACTCCAGCTCGAACTCTCCGAAGACCGGATCGGTGACCTCGAACGTGGTGCCGTCGATGACGAACACCGTGACCCGCTTGCCCGACGAATACGGAAAGATCCCGAGCTCGGCGTACTCCCCCTCGGGCGGATCGACCCCGAGTTCCTCGCGAAACTCGCGCTTCGCGGCATCCAGCGCATCCTCTTCGTCGTACTCGCCTTTGACGATCGACCAGGCACCCTCGTCTTTGGCCGCCCAATACGGGCCGCCCATGTGGGCTACGAGGACCTCGGGTTGCGCGCCGCCCGCGCGCAGCCGGTACGGGAGGATTCCCGCGCTGGTCACCGGCATCCGCTCGCCCCTCTCCTCGGTTCGTGGTCGAAAACTGTTCCGGGGCGAGGATTATTGCCGAGCCGAGGACCGGATGCCGCGCATCCGACCTCGCTCCGGCAAATCCCCTCGCCCCGGAACGTCACCCAGCTGAGAATCAGGTCAGGCGCGCCGGCGGCGACGTCGAGTACGTCTGCTCGACATCGGTGACCGCGACAGGCTTCAGCGCGTCGTCGATGGCGGCGAGGGTGTCGGCGTCGAGCGTCACGCCCGAGGCCTTGACCGAATCCTCGAGCTGCTCGGGACGCGATGCCCCGACGAGAGCGGCCGACACGTTCTTGTTCTGCAGGACCCAGGCGATCGCAAGCTGCGGCATGGAGAGTCCCGCCTGCTCGGCGACGGGCCCCAGCTTCTGCACCGCGGTCAGCACGTCGTCGTCCATGAAGCGCTTGATCATGGCGGCGCCGCTCTTCTCGTCGGTCGCGCGCGACCCTTCCGGAACAGCCTGACCCGGCAGGTACTTGCCCGAGAGCACGCCCTGCGCCATCGGCGACCAGACGATCTGGGAGATGCCCAGCTCTTCGGAGGTCGGGATGACCTTGCCCTCGATGACCCGCCACAGCGCTGAGTACTGGGGCTGGTTCGACACGAGCTGGAAGCCGAGTTGCTTCGAGAGCGCGTGCCCTTCGCGAAGCTGCTCGGCGGTCCACTCCGACACACCGATGTAGAGCGCCTTGCCCTGTCGGACGATGTCGGCGAACGCCTGCATCGTCTCTTCGATGGGAGTTTCGTAGTCGTAGCGGTGCGCCTGGAAGAGGTCGACATAATCCACATTCAGCCGGCGGAGCGACCCGTGGATGCCGTCCATGACGTGCTTGCGGGAGAGACCGTGATCGTTGGGTCCCTTGTTGCCGATCGGCCAGTAGACCTTGGTGAAGATCTCGAGGTTTTCGCGCTTCTGACCCTTGAGAGCTTCGGCGAGAACCTCCTCCGCGGCGGTGTTCGCATAGGCGTCCGCGGTGTCGAACGAGGTGATGCCCAGATCGAGGGCCTTGTGGACGGTGGCGATCGCGGCGTCGTTCTCAACCTGCGATGCGTGGGTGATCCAGTTGCCGTAGGTGATTTCCGAGACCTTGAAGCCACTGTTTCCGAGATAGCGATAGTTGACCATGCATCAACGCTAACGCCGCGATCGATGCGCTCGTCGGTCTTGACGGACTGAGCAGAGTGGGGCATGCTCGCAAGAACGCATGCGGACAGTGTTGTCCGGTTTGGAAGGATCCCCATGGATGCAGTGAATCTCGACCACACCTACGACGTCGTCGTCGTCGGTTCTGGCGCCGCCGGCCTCGCCACCGCGATGGGCGCCGTTGACGAAGGCCTGTCGGTCCTCATCATCGAATCGACGGATAAGTGGGGCGGGAGCACGGCGATGTCGGGCGGCGGGCTGTGGCTGCCGAACAATCCGCTCATGAAGCGTGCCCGCGTCGGAGACTCCCGCGAGGAGGCGCTCGCCTACCTGGACGCGAGCGTCGGCGACGTCGGCCGTGCATCGACGCCAGACCGCAAGGAAGCCTTCGTCGACGGTGTGGCGGACTTCGTCGACACGGCAGAGAAGTTCGGCGTCGTCTTCTCCCGCGCGACGGACTACCCGGACTACTACCCCGAGCTGCCGGGCGGCAAGATCGGACGCGCGATCGAGGTCAAGCCCCTCAGTTCGAAGATCCTCGGGCCGTGGTGGAAGTCCCTCCGCGGCGCACTGCCCCTCCCGATCATGACGAACGACGTGTGGCTGCTGGGCCGTTCCTGGTCGACCGTGGCGGGCATGGTGCGCGGCAGTCAGGTCGTGACCCGCATCGTCTGGGGCACTGTCAGCGGCAAGCGTCTCGTCGGAATCGGCGGCGCGTTCGCGACCGCGTTCGGGCACGCGCTCATGGTTGAGCGGAACGTGCCGCTGTGGCTGAACTCTCCGCTCGACGGTCTGATCGTCGAGGACGATCGCGTCGTCGGCATCCGGGTGATCCGTGACGGGAGTCCCGTCGAAGTGCGCGCCACCCATGGAGTCATGCTCGCGGGCGGCGGATTCGAGTCCAACCCCGAATGGCGCCAGAAGTATCAAGGCATTCATGGAGCGCCGTCCGGCAACCCGGGCAACCTCGGCCGGCCCATCGCCATCGCTCAGGAGGCGGGAGCAGCCGTCGAACTGATGGATGACGCCTGGTGGGGCGGATCCATCGAAGCTCCTCCCGGCGGCGCGCCGGGCTTCATCGTCGGCGAGCGGTCGATGCCCTACTCGATCATGGTCAACTCGCGCGGCGAGCGCTTCGCCAACGAGTCCGAGTCGTACGTCGACCTCGGCCACCACATGCTCGCCGATGACAGCGGGAAGGGCCCGTACTGGCTCATCCTCGACGCACGGTACGCCCGGCGCTACTTCCGCACCTTCGCGGCCGACCCGCGCGCGGTCAAGGCCATGAAGAAAGCCGGCATCGCCGTGACAGCGAAGACGATCACCGAACTCGCAAGCACGATCGGCGTCGACCCGGTCACGCTCCAGGCGACCGTCGACCGGTTCAACGGCTTCGCCCGTTCGGGCATCGATGGTGATTTCGCCCGCGGAAACTCGGCCTACGACCGCTATTACGGCGATCCGACGGTGCGCCCCAACCCGAACCTCGGTTCGATCGAGCGCGGTCCGTTCCTCGCCTACCGAGTCGTGTTGGGCGATCTCGGCACGAAGGGCGGAGTGGTCACGGATGCCGAGGGTCGGGCACTCCGCGAAGACGGATCGATCATCGAAGGTCTCTACGCGGCGGGGAACAACTCCGCCTCGGTGATGGGCCACACCTACCCGGGCCCCGGCTCCACCATCGGACCCGCCTCGGTCTTCGGACTCCGCGCTGCGCGCCACATGGCAAAGGTGATGGCCGCGCTGCAAGTGTGAGCTCGGGCCCGGGTCAGCGGGTGGTCGGCGGCGTCAGCCGTCGCGGCTGCCTCAGCCGTCGCGGCTGCGCAGTGACTTGCGGAGGGCGCGGAGGATCAAGAGCAGACCGCCGAGACCGACGACGCTGCCGATGAACGCCAAGACCGACAGATTCCCCGCGAGAACAGGTCCACCGCTGGTCGTGACCATCATGATCCCCGCGATGACGAGCGTTGCGCCGACGATCGTCGTGATCAGCTGACCGATGATGCCGTCCAGCCACGACCGCTCGTCGGTTCCACCGATCGCCCCCACGTTCACGGTGAAGGTGCCGTCTTCAAGCGACGACGTGATGCTGTCGATGCGGCGCGGGATGCGCCGAAGCCGCTCGACGGCGAGCGCTAGCTCGGATTGCGCGGTGAGAGCGGCCGATCGTGGCGAGATCATGGCGGTGGCCAGGTGCGGGGCGCGCTCCAGCGCGCGCGCGATCATGTCGTAGTCCGATTGGATCCGGCGCAGCGAACCCTCGAGTGAGGCGATGGTGCGGAAGACCAGGATCAGTGACGGCGGAATGCCCATGCGGTGCTGTCGCAGGACGCCCACCAACAGGCTCAGCACATTGTCTTCGGCGGGGCTGTGGCGCACGCGGGTGAGGATGACACCGACGTCGTGCTGAAGCGCCGGAACGTCGACACCGCCCGCGGGTGGCGTCACGAGCAGCAGGAGGACATCCGTGGTCACGATGTCATCTTCGTTGGCGACGGCGATGAGCAACGGCACCAGCAGCCGCCGGATGCTCTTCTCGACGATCCCCACGGCTCCGAAGTCGATCAGGGTGATCGTCCCGTCTTCGGCAAGGAGCAGATTGCCTGCGTGCAGGTCAGCGTGGAAGACACCCCGCACCGCAATGTGATCCAGCACGGCGTCGAGCACGTCATTCGCGATGCGGTGCGCGTCGGCGGCGGTCAGCGAACTGGTCGCCAGCCAGTTCGCACCCAGCCGTGACAGCGGAATGCCGGGCGCGCGCTCTTGCACGATCAGCTGCTCGGTCGAATATTCGGGGTACATGCGCGGCACGCGCACTCGTGCCGTCTGCGCCCCTCGGAGCATTTCGACGTTGGCGAGTTCGATCCGGTAATCGAGCTCTTCCGCAAGGGACCGGCCGAACTCCCCCGCGAGCGCCGAGATCCGATAGTCGCGCGCCCATTCGGAGCGTCGCTCGAAGGTCACCGCGAGCCGCTCGAGGATGTTCAGATCCGTGCGCACCTGCGCACGCGCGGCGGGCCGCTGAATCTTGATCACCACTTTCCTGCCATCGAGCAATGTCGCGGCGTGCACTTGAGCGACGGATGCCGCAGCCAGTGGATGCTCGTCCACCGTGGCGAACACCTCATCGAGAGGCTTGCCGAGCTGTCGCTCGATCGCTCCTCGCGCCTGCGCCCAGGGGACCGGCCTGCTGTCCGACTGCAGTGCGCTGAGCGCCTCGGTGATGTCGTGCGGAAGGATGTCGTCTCGAGACGAGAGCAGCTGGCCGATCTTGACGAATGTCACGCCGGCTTCGTTCATCGCCGCCACGAGCGCCGCGGGCAATTCATCGTGCTCGGCCTTGCGGCGGCCCCAGAAGAAGCCGATGCCGTGCCTCGATGCGATGTTGAGGATCTGCGTGTAGCGCCTCGCGCGGTCACGACGCCGGAACGCTTCGCGGATGAGAGTGATCGGGTTGGGCATGCGCCGCGAGGGCCAGAGAAACTCCAGCGACAGGATCACGATCACGACGACGGCGAACAGCCAACCGACGGTGAGCGCGACCGAGGCGACGGCGACATATCCGTCGACCTGAAATGTCGTGCCGTTCCAGATGCCGACGGCGCGCAGGAACCAGAGCGACAGCGGCACTCCGATGAAGAACACAACAAGGGAAGCCATCACCGCACGCGCCCAGCTCACCTGGTCATCGAGCAGACGACGGCTGGTCCAGGCTGCGGCGAGCGCAAGCAGCCCCACGACGACCACGGCGAGTAACCATTGCAGCATGGTCCGATTCTGTCAGGGTCGAGACCGAGACGGGACCGGACTTTGGTGTAAGTGCGGATCGAATCTTTCGCCACTTCAGTTCTAAGTTTGTTTATCCACACATGGCACTTTTATAGAACATAATGTCGGAGGTCCCTGGGAGAATTGAGGCATGAAAGACACCACCGCCTCTCTCGCCCCGGATGAGCGGGCGATCGCGCGGTTGGATGTGTTGGTGCCGCGATTGGCGAAGCTGCGGAAGCAGATGGCGGCGCTGCAGGCGGAGGAAGCGCGCGTGTTGGCGGAGGCGGATGAGGTCGCAAATGAGTGGGCGGATGCCGGCAGTTCCTGCTCCGACGCGGACTTCGCGCATCGGGCGGTGGCCGCGGAGATCGCGGCGGTCTGGCGCGTCAGTGACCGGACGGTGCAGCACCATTTGGACGATGCGTCGGCGCTCGTGAAGAACTTTCCCGCGACGCTGGCGTCGCTGTCGGCGGGGAAGATCTCTCGGTTCCAAGCGAAGATCATCGCGGATGCCGGCGCTCGGATCGAACGTCCGGAGATGCGGGCGGAGTACGAGGATTCGATCCTCCCCTACGCCGAAGCCGAGTCCGCGTCACGGTTGACGCCGGTCGCGAAACGGCGCGCCGAGTGGTTCCTCGAGACCACGATCGCCGAGCGGCATGCGGTGGCCCGTGCGAAGCGGCGGGTTGCGGTGGTTGATCTGGACGATGGGATGGCGGAGGTGTCGTTCGTCACCGACGCCGTCCTCGCCCACGGTGTCTACGACCGCGTCAGCAGCATGGCCCGCGACGTCGCCGACGCAGAGAAGCACGCCGAGAGTGACGACGGCGAGTGAGCCGTCGCGCCGCGGACCCTCGACCAGATTCGCGTCGACCTGATGGTCGACCTGCTCCTCGCGAGTGACCCCGTCGGCCATGTCGGGACCACCGACACCGGTTTGGGAGCGATCCGCGCGACCGTTCAGGTGACCGTTCCGGTCCTCACGCTCCTCGACGACAGAGTCGCGGACCCGTTCGAGGCGGTCACGCTCGGTGGATTCGGTCCGATCGACGCCGACACCGCCCGAAGGCTTGCCGCGACCGCACCCGGGATGGGACCGGATCCTCACACATCCGATCTCCGGCGCAGTCCTCGGAGTCGATCGGTACCAGCCGTCGAAGGAAATGCGCCGACACCTTCAAGTCCGGGATCAGCATTGCCGATTCCCCGGGTGTCGCATGTCGACCCGAAGATCAGACGCCGACCACACCATCGACTATCCAATTCGGCGGGCCGACCGAGGTCTCGAATCTCGCCCATCTCTGTCGACGACACCACACGCTGAAACATCAGACCCCATGGTCCGTCGAGCAGAAACCTGGCGGGGTTCTCGAATGGACCAGCCCGACGGGACGGGTCTACCCGGACCATCCCGAGCAGCGGCGTCCACTTCTCCATCGACGCCGAATTCGACCCCGCACCCTTCTAACCCGGTGCGCAGGAGGACTCTGTCCTTCTCCGCGACACGAGGTCGGAAGTCTGCTCAGACCTCGACGGGGGTTGCGGCGGCGGCGACCTCGTCGTCTTCGGTAGCGACCAACTGGCCGCAGGCGCCGTCGATTTCCTTGCCGCGAGTGTCGCGCAGGGTGGTCGGAACACCCGCCTCGTTGAGGCGGCGGACGAACTCGTTCTGCACCGGAATCTCGGACGCGGTCCAGATCGAGCCCGGCGTCGGGTTCAGCGGAATCGGGTTGACGTGAACCCAGCCGCGTCCACGCTCGTTCAGCTTCTGAGCGAGAAGGTCCGCGCGCCACGCGTGATCGTTCATGTCCTTGATGAGCGCGTACTCGATAGAGACACGGCGACCCGTCGCGTCGAAGTATTCGCGGGCGGCATCCAACGCCTCGTCGACCTTCCACCTCGAGTTCACCGGGATCAACTCATCGCGGAGCAGATCATCGGGAGCATGCAACGACAGCGCGAACGTGACGGGAATGTCTTCCTTCGCAAGCTTGCGGATCGCGGGAACGAGCCCGACCGTCGAGATCGTGATCCCGCGCGCGCTCATGCCTAGTCCGTGCTCCTTGTCGGTCATGGTTCGCACCGCCTGCATGACGCGGGCGTAGTTCGCGAGCGGCTCGCCCATCCCCATGAAGACGATGTTCGACACGCGCTCGGCGGAATGGTCGGTCGACTTCTTGCCGCCGAGCTGTCCATCGGCGATCACGCGGTTGGCGCGGACGATCTGCTCCACGATTTCCGCGGCCGACATGTTGCGGGTCAGGCCCGCCTGTCCGGTGGCGCAGAACGGGCAGTTCATCCCGCATCCGGCCTGGGATGAGACGCACAGCGTGATCCGTCCGGGATACCGCATCAGCACCGACTCAACGAGCGCACCGTCGTGCAGCTTCCAGAGGAACTTGATCGTGTCGCCGCGGTCGGTCTCGAGACGCTTGACCTCGGTGAGCAGATGCGGCAGAAGCCCGTGCACGAGTTCTTCACGACCGGATGCCGGCAAGTCCGTCATCAGCGCCGGATCCGACGTGTAGTGGGTGAAGTAGTGCTTCTCGAGCTGCTTGGCGCGGAAGCCCGGCATCCCGAGCTCCTTCAACCGCGCGATCCGCTCCTCGTGAGTGAGGTCGGCGAGGTGCACAGGCGGCTTGCCGCGCTTGGGACTCGCGAATTGGAGAAGGGGGCGACCCTCCTCATCTTTCTTCTGCGACCAGCCCTCGGTCGCCGGGCGCACCTGGCGGGGCTTGGTGGCGCGCACTGGCGAGGATTCGGTCATATCCCCAGGGTAGAGGAGCCGACTGAACGGATGCCCGGCCCCGCGCCCCCATCACCGGGTTTACAGTGTGCGAATGAGCGAGGATGCTCCGTCGCCGGCGGAACTGGACGCCCAGCTGCGCGACGAGCTGGCGACCCTCCGCAAGCGCGCATACGGCCGGCACGCGGACATCTCGCGTGACCCGGCGGCCATGGCTCGCCTGAGCGAGCTCGAAGCTCGAGTGCGCCCGGCCATGCCCGCCGCCGCATCGCCAGACGACGTCCCGGGCGCGCGAGCCCCGCATGGCGAAGTCCTGCGCGACGACGTCGAGGGCGACAAGCCCGTGAACGAGCTACTGAATGACGATGCGTCGCCCGTCGACCGGCCGAAACCCGCCCGCGCCCCGCAACCCTTGCGTTGGGGGGTGGGTGCTGCGGTGGCCATCGCCGCGATCGCGATCGTCGGGTACTCCCTCACCCAGCAACCCGTCTCGTCGCCGGACGCCACGTCTGATTCACAGAACCAGAATCAGAGCCCGGACCCTGCGTCGACCGAAGGGCCACCGCGCTACTTCTACGTTGCCGACCCGCGCACCGAGTCGCTCCAACAACTGCAGCTCGACCCATGGCCCAGCAGCGCTATCGACGCGAAGTCGAGCAGCGGCCTGCCGCCCTTTCCCTCAGAGATCGACATGGACTGGGCCGAATCGCTGGGCGAGTACTACGGCTGGGATCTGTGGATCGCCGGCGGCGGGGTCGACTCCGGCGCCGAACATTGTCTCGTCATCGTTCGCGGCGACGAGACCCGAGGGCGCTGCGCCACACCCGCCGATCAGTCCGTCGGCATCCTTCGCGTCGCGCTCTCCCGCGACGACATCGACCCAGCCGAGCAGCCACACGCAATGGCACCGGAGGACCGCCTCCGATTCTGGTGGCGCCATAGTGGTGTCATCGACATCGTGCTCGGCTCCTTCGGCAGGACCGGCTGATGCAGCGACGAGAAATGCCCTCATCAAATCACCTCTTGGAGTCCACCACGTGACCGAACCACTCCAATCGGACCGTCCGCCCTTCGACGCGAAAACCCGCGCCGCGACGCTCGACGCGACGGATCCGCTGCGCGCCCACCGCAGCGCTTTCCTCGATCACCCCGAGGTGGTGTCCTACCTCGACGGCAATTCACTAGGACGCCCGCTCGCCGTCACTCCCGGTCGACTCGCGGCCTTCGTCGAACAGCAATGGGGTGGGCGGCTGATCCGCGGATGGGATGAGTCGTGGATGGAGGCGCCCACCCGACTAGGCGACACCATCGGCCGAGTGACGCTCGCCGCCGCCGCGGGGCAGACCGTCGTCGCCGATTCGACGACCGTGCTGCTCTACAAGCTGATCCGCGCCGCAGTGACCGCGCGACCGGGGCGCAGTGAGATCGTCGCCGACACCGAGAACTTCCCCACTGACCGATTCGTCCTCGAGGGCGTCGCCGCCGAATGCGACGTCACCCTCCGCTGGATCACTCCCGATCGCTCCCTCGGCGTCACCGCCGACCTCGTCCGCGCCGCCGTCGGCGAGCAGACGGCGCTGGTGGTCGTCAGCCAGATCGCCTACAAGTCCGGCTTCATCGCCGACATGGCAGCGATCACGGCCGCAGCGCACGAGGTCGGCGCGCTCATTCTGTGGGACCTGTGCCACTCGGTGGGATCCATCGATGTCCAACTCGACGCAAACGATGTCGACCTCGCCGTCGGCTGCACGTACAAATACCTCAACGGCGGACCCGGCGCGCCGGCGTTCGCCTATGTCGCCAAGCGCCTTCACGAGGATTTCCGCCAACCCATCCAAGGATGGATGGGCGCCGCCGACCCCTTCGGTATGACCGAGACCTACGTGCCCTCGCCGACCATTCGACAGGTGATCTCGGGGACGCCGCCGATCGTCGGCATGCAGCCGATGATGGACATGCTCGAGCTGATCGAAGAAGCGGGCATCCTCGCGATTCGCGAGAAGTCGATCCTCCTCACGCAGTTCGTGCTCGACTATGTCGACGAGGTGTTGACCCCACTGGGCGTGAGAGTCATCAGTCCGCGCGAGGATGCCGTTCGCGGAAGTCACGTGACGATCGAGCACCCGAGATTCCGCGAGTTGACGGCGGAGCTCTGGGAGCGCGGCGTCATCCCCGATTTCCGCCCACCGTCGGGACTCCGGATCGGGCTGTCACCGCTCAGCACATCCTTCGATGAGGTCCGCGTCGGGCTGGATGTCGTCGCGGACTTGCTCGCGCAATAGTCCTGCTCAACGGAGAATCAGCCCGGAGTCAGCGCGGAATCAGCGCAGAATCAGCGACGCGCGAGCGCAGCGGCGAGCGCCGAAATGTCCGCAGGCGTTGTCCGGCAGCATCCGCCCACCAGCCTCGCGCCCGCGGCGACCCATTCGTGCGCGAGCCCCGTGGGCACCCCGCCATCGCCGAACCAGGCACGGGCCGCAGCATCCCATCGCTCTCCGCTGTTCGGGTAGGCGACGCGGGCGATTTCGGCTGGTGCCGCCGCAAGCGCGGGAAGGACATCCGCCGGTGGGCAGCAGTTCACGCCGACCGCGACCACTCCGTCGGTTTCGGCAGCGACCGCCATCGCTGCACGCATGGATGCCGGGTCGAATCCGGTGCTGGCGGCCGACAGGCTGATCCAGGCCGGGATTCCGAGCCCGTCGAGTTCGGCGCAGATCGCTTCGACCTCAACCAGCGACGGAACGGTTTCGATCGCGAGCACGTCGGCACCGGCATCCGCCAGCACCCGCAGTCGGCGACGGTGCCAGCGCCGCAACTCGACCGCGTCCAGCCCATAGTCGCCGGTGTACTCGCTGCCGTCCGCGCGGACCGCGCCGTAGGGACCGACGGAGGCGGCGACGAACCGGCCGCCGGCCTGCCGCGCAAGGTCGACGCTGCGCCGCAGGAGCGCGTCCACGTCCGCAGGATCGCCGTTCGTTTCGTAGCCGACTTGGTAGGAGGAGGTGATGAGGACGTCAGCGCCCGCGGCGACGAACTCCGCATGCGCCGCCCGAATCTCATCCGGATCGTCGACGAGGAGGCGTGCCGACCACAGCGCAGACGACAGATCATTGCCGCGCGCTTCCAGCAGAGTGCCGAGTCCTCCGTCGAGCACGAGCGGGCGTTCTTGCAGCGCCTCGACGAACGTGTTCACCGTCTCACCGTAGCCCGGGCCTAACGGGGCAGAAGCAGGTAGACCGCGCCGACAACGGTCAGGATGATCACGAGTCGCTCGAACAACGTCTGCGAGATGCGGTTCGCGATGGCACGACCGAAGAAGGCGCCGGCGATGACGAGCGGGATCAAGACCAGGTCGATCAACAGCCCCGGGGGCGTGATGAGGCCCAGCCCGATAGAGAACGGCAGCTTCGCGATGTTCACGATCGCGAAGAACCAGGCCGCCGTGCCGAGGAACGCCTTGACGGGGAAGCGTGCCGCCAAGAAGTACATCGACATGATCGGGCCCGCAGCGTTGGCGACCATCGTCGTGAAGCCACCGAGGCTCCCATAGACGGATGCGGCGAGGCGGTGGGATTTGCCCTCGTCGGATGGCATCGGCTTTGCGCGCCGACGCCACAGCGTGACCGCGACGACAGTCAACAGAATGACGCCGATGACCCGGCGCAGCACATCGTCGGTGGCGAACGCCAGGAAGACGACGCCGACGAGCAGACCCACGATGACGGCGGGAGCCAGTCGCACGAGCGTGCGCATGTCGGCGTGCCGGCGATAGGCCCAGAGTGCGAACATGTCGCCGACGATCAGGAGGATCAGGATGGTCCCGGTCGACTGCTTCGCGGGGAGCACGGCGGCGAACAGCGCGACCGCGATGGTGGCGGCGCCGGGCAACGCGGCCTTCGACAGTCCGATGACGACCGCGGCGACACCCAGCAGCGTCCACCCGAGCGCCGTCAGTTCGGGCATCGGCGCGTCGGTTCGGGGCTCACCGGGCCAAGGCTAGCGTGCGGGAACCTCGGGATCGGTTCGTTCACACCGATCGCGACAGCCCTGAAGCGGCCTTCTAGACTCTTCCCATGGCTCGTGATCGCAAGGATGCGCAGAGTGTGACGCGTGCCGTGCGGAAGGTCCTCAACAACAACGTGGTCATCTCGATCGATGAGGGTGGACGCGAGCGAGTCCTCATGGGACGAGGGCTGGGCTTCCAGCTGAAACCGGACGAGCCGATAGATCCCGCCAAGGTCGAGAAGACCTTCATCCTCGAGCAGGGAGCCGACGGCGACCACGCCCGAAAGCTGCTCACCGAGGTGCCTTACGAGATCATCGAGGCGGTCACCACTGCGGTCGACGAGGCCGAACGCCTGCTCGGACGCAGCCTCGGACGACGGCTCACGATGGCCGTGATCGACCACGTGCAGTACGTGCTCGAGCGACTCGATAAGGGCATCCGCATCCCCACGACGACCATGCCCGAACTGCGCGTCCTGCACCCGGCGGAGTTCGAAGCCGCGACGGCGATGGCACGGTCGATCAGCACGTCGCTGGACCGCGAACTTCCCGACGAGGAGGCCGTATTCCTCACAATGCATGTACTCAATGCCACGCGAGATTCGCCCAACGGGACGGCCGCGCTGCTGCTGCGCCGGGTGCAGCATGTGGTCATCACGGTCGAATCCGGTCTCGGGGTTCGCCTGGATCCGGCGAGCGCCGATTACGCGAGGTTCATCCTTCACGTGCAGTTCCTCTTACAGCGGCTCGTGTCGAAATCGATGCTGCGTAGCGCGGATTCGTCATTCTTCGAGTTCGCCAAGCACAGCTACCCGCGCTCATTCGCGATCGCCGAAGAGGTCAAGGCCTACGTCCGCGCGGCAACGGAATCCGAGCTGACAGACGAAGAGGTGCTCTACCTGATCGTCCATGTCGAGCGGCTCGCCACACAGGTCGCCCCGCCGAACGACCCGGAGTCCTCGTCGCCGCGAACCCCCGACGGTGTGCTACCGTAGGTCCCGCAAGGCGTGGATGCCTTGCGGATGTCTTCGGATTGTTACTGCGTCAGCAGGCAAAACCTGAACTCACATCGCCGAAACGGCGGTGAACGAGTTCAGGTTTTTTTGTTGCCAAAAACAGGCCGGACGCGTCCTTCGCACCGAACGCCGCGGAGTTGCGGCAGAAAGCGAGTGGCCCCAGATGGACTACTCCAAGACCGCAGCAGGCGTCCTCCAGGGCGTCGGCGGTGAAGAGAATGTGCAGTCGCTCGTCCACTGCGCAACGAGGCTCCGATTCGTCCTGAAGGACTCGTCGAAGGCTGACCGGGATGCCGTGAAGAAGGTCTCGGGCGTCGTCACGGTCGCCGAGGCCGGCGGCCAGTTCCAGGTCGTCATCGGCAATGACGTCCCCGACGTCTACGCCGAGATCGGCAAGATCTCGAACTTCGGCGGCGGCACCACCACGTCGGCGGCGTCGGACGCCCCCAAGGGCAATCTGTTCAACCGCTTCATCGCGATGATCTCCTCGATCTTCACGCCGGTCCTCTGGACGCTCGCCGGTACCGGCCTGCTCAAGGCATTCCTCGCCGCAGCGGTGACGTTCGGCTGGATGGACGCGACGACGTCGACCTATACGGTGCTCAACGCGCTTTCCGATGCGTTCATCAACTTCCTCCCGCTAGCCCTCGCGATCACGGCCGCGCGCTACTTCAAGGCATCCGAGTTCACCTCACTCGCCATCGCCGGCGCGCTGGTGTACCCGTCGATCACCGCCCTGGTCGGCGCTCCCGACCTGACGTTCTTCGGCATCCCGTTCACGATGGTCAGCTACGTCTCCAGTGTGATCCCGATCATCATCATCGTCTGGCTGCAGAGCCACGCTGAGCGCTTCCTTTACGCGACACTGCCGTCCTCGATCAAACGCTTCATCACACCGATGATCGTGGTCTTGGTCGCGGTTCCGCTCGTGTTCGTCGTCGTCGGCCCGATCTCCGACCTCATCGGCGGCGGCCTCGGCACGGCGATCGGCTGGGTCTTCGACAACGCTCCGTGGGCTGGTGGACTCATCATGGGTGGCCTCTGGCAGGTCTTCGTGATCTTCGGACTGCACTGGGGCCTCGTCCCGCTGTTCACGCTGGAGTTCCAGACCACCGGTCAAATCGCCCTCATCGGCCCCGTGTTCGCCGCTGTGCTCGCACAGGCTGCCGCGGTCGCCGGAGTCTGGGTGCGCACACGCAACAAGAACCTCAAGTCCCTCGCCGCACCGGCGACGCTGTCCGGATTCCTCGCCGGCATCACCGAGCCCGCGATCTACGGCATCAACCTGCCCCTCAAGCGGCCTTTCGCCTTCGGGATCGTCGGTGGCGCGCTCGGCGGTGCGATCATCGCGATCGGCGGCGTCTACTCGACCGCATTCGTCGTCCCGTCCGGGCTCGCTCTTCCCGCCCTGTTCGGTAACGGCAGCATGGTGCTGCTCGGCATCGGACTTCTCGTGGCGATCGCCGTGCCGTTCCTGCTGACCGTCATCGTCGGATTCAAGGACCCGGCAGATGATGCCGTGGTCCGCGCGGAGGGCACCGACATCGAGGTGCTCAGCCCCGTTGACGGCACCGTCGTGCCGCTCAGCGAGGTGCCCGATGCCGTCTTCGCCGCCGGTGAGCTCGGTCAGGGCGTGGCGATCCAGCCCCGCACGGGTGCCGTCTACGCCCCGTTCGATGCGACGGTCGCCGCCGCCTTCCCGACCGGCCACGCCATCGGGCTGCGCCACGATGACGGTGCGGAGCTGCTGATCCACATCGGCATCGACACGGTCTCCCTCGGCGGAAAGCACTTCAGCCTCAAAGTCGAGACCGGCCAGGAGGTCAAGGCGGGCGACCTGCTCGTCGAATTCGATCTCGCCGCGATCGCCGCGGCCGGGTTCGACCTCACGACGCCCGTGATCATCACCAACCCCGATCTGTACCCGTCGGTGGGGTCGCCGGCATCCGGACCGATCGCGCACGGCGACCCGCTGTTCTTCGCCGTCGCCGTCGAATCCGCGCTGGCCGCCAAGTAGCACCCGGTGGGGGCGTCCGCGCCCCCACCTCCGCACACGTAAGAAAGAAGAAAACGCAATGAGCACCACGCACGCATTCCCCGATGGCTTCCTCTGGGGCGGCGCCACCGCCGCCAATCAGATCGAAGGCGCCTACCTCGAAGGCGGCAAGGGTCTTTCGATCCAGGACGTCATGCCCAAGGGCATCTTGACCCCGCGCACCGACGCGCCCACCGACGACAACCTCAAGCAGGTGGCGATCGACTTCTACCACCGCTACGCCGAGGACATCGCGCTCTTCGCCGAAATGGGCTTCAAGACGTACCGCTTCTCCATCGCCTGGAGCCGCATCTTCCCGAAGGGCGACGAGACCGAGCCGAACGAAGAGGGCCTCGCTTTCTATGACCGCGTGCTCGACGAGCTCGAGAAACACGGCATCGAGCCGCTGGTCACCATCTCGCACTACGAGACTCCGCTGCACCTGGCTGAGACCTACGACGGGTGGGTGAACCGCGACCTGATCGGCTTCTACGAACGCTATGTGCGCGTGCTCTTCAGCCGCTACGGGGCCCGCGTGAAGTACTGGCTGACCTTCAACGAGATCAACTCGGTCATCCACGCGCCGTTCATGTCGGGCGGGATCAACACCCCGAAAGACCAACTCTCCAAGACCGACCTCTACCAGGCGGTCCACCACGAACTCGTGGCCTCCGCGCTGGCGACGAAGGTCGCCCGCGAGCTCGCGCCGAACGCGCAGATCGGCTGCATGGTGCTGTCGATGCCGGTCTACCCGCTCACCCCGAACCCCGACGACGTGTTCGCGGCGCTGACCACCGAGCGCGTCAACCTCGCCTTCGGCGACATCCACGTGCGCGGCGAGTACCCGGGCTACTACCTGCGCAGCCTCCGCGACCAGGGCGTCGAGCTCCAGATCTCGGATGAGGATCGCACCTTGCTCAAGGAGAACACGGTCGACTTCGTCTCGTTCAGCTACTACTCGTCGATCTGCGAGACCGTCGACGAGGACAAACGCGTCATGAGCGAGGGAAACCTGTTCGGCGGAGTGAAGAACCCCACGTTGAAGGAGTCGGAGTGGGGATGGCAGATCGACCCGGTCGGCCTGCGCGTCGTGCTGAACCAGTTCTGGGACCGCTGGCAGAAGCCGCTGTTCATCGTGGAGAACGGCCTGGGCGCCAAGGACCAGCTGGTCGAGGTCGACGGCGTCAAGACCGTGGTCGACGACTACCGCATCGCCTACCTGCAGGCGCACCTCGAGGCTGTCGGCGAAGCGATCGAAGACGGGGTGAACCTGCTCGGCTACACCACGTGGGGCTGCATCGACGTGGTCAGCGCCTCCACAGCGCAGTTGAGCAAGCGCTACGGCTTCATCTACGTCGACCGCAACGACGACGGCTCGGGATCGCTCGAGCGCTACAAGAAGAAGTCGTTCGATTGGTACGCCGAGGTCATTGCCACCAACGGAGCGTCGCTCACGCGCTGATCGTCTCGGTCGAGTCCGCCTCTGTCATGACCGGGGTGTCGCGATGCGGCATCCTGGTCATGACCCCTTTTGGAGATTTACGTGACATCCCCCCGCATCATCTTCCTTGACGTCGACGGCACCATCCTCGACCACGGCAAGACCATCGCCCCCTCGACGATCGACGCCGTCCGTGCGGCGCGCGCCGCGGGCCACCTCGTCTACCTCTCCACGGGCCGGGCGGCCGGTGACATCCATCCGAGCGTCCGAGACATCGGCTTCGACGGCGCGATCACCAACGGCGGCGCATTCGCCACCAGCGGCGACGAGACGATCGTCGCCGACACCATGCCGCCGGATGCCGTCGATCAACTCACGTCATATCTCGACGATGAGGGCATGCTCTACCTTCTGCAGACGGATGCCGCGGTCTACGCCTCGGCGCATGTGCAGACTCTGTTCACTGAACTCGTCCGCTCGTGGGCGGCCACCCACGGCGAGCCCGACGAGCCGCAGACGGCCCCACAGGGCGTCCCGCGGATTCGCGACATCGCCGACATCAACGCCCGCGATGTGGCCAAGGCCGTCTTCCTCAGTGAAGTGACCGACTCCGTGGCGCGCGCTCAGGCAGATCTCGGTGACCGCTTCCATGTCGTCCCTGGCAGCATGCCCTTGCCGGGGGGTTCGAACGGCGAAATCGGTATGCGCGGCACCACGAAGGGCTCGGCGATCCTCTCCGTGCTCGAGCATCTGGGAATGGATGCCGAAGCCGCGATCGGCATCGGCGACAGCTGGAACGACATCGAGATGCTCGAGGTGTGCGGGGTCGGGATTGCGATGGGCAACGCCACCCCGGAGCTCAAGGCGATCGCCGATGAAGTGACCACATCGGTCCGCGAGGACGGCATCTTCAACGCCTTCCGTCGCCACGGCCTGGTCTGAATCGGGCTCTACCCGGTCGGCGGCGCCGTCGATGCGCGGACGATCAAGCGGGTGGGGAGCGTGACGTCTTCGGGCGGACCACCCTGCTCCATGGCCAGCGCCACGCGCAGCGATTCGCTGCCGAGGGTGTTCCAGTCCTGACGAACGGTGGTCAGCGGCGGATCGAACATCTCGGCCTCGTCGATGTCGTCGAATCCCACGACGGACACGTCTTGCGGCACCCGCAGCCCGGCTTCGCCGAGCGCACGATAGGCCCCGAGCGCCATCTGGTCGTTCGCCGCGAACAGCGCCGTGGGGCGCGTGGTCGCCAACAGACGCCGGGTCGCCTGGTAGCCCGACGTCGGGGACCAGTCCCCCACGAGCGGCTCCGGGATCGGGCGATCCCGGGCAGCGAGCGCGGCACGCCAGACCGACATGCGTGCGTCTGCGGAGAAGGCCCCCTCGGGACCGGTGATGTGATGCACCGTCGGATGACCGAGGTCGAGGAGGTGCGCCATCGCGTCGCGGGCACCGGAAGTCTGGTCGAAGTCGACCGACGACGCCCCGTCCCCCACCGGTGGGCCGAGGACGACGACGGGCACACCGACCGGAAGCTGGAGCGATTCATCGACACCGAAGGGCGTCGGCATGACGATGATCATGACGTCCACGGCCATTTCCCCGATGCGGGTGAACGCCCCGTTCGCCGCGCGACCCGATGTCGCCACCATCGGCATCAGCGTTGTCGCATACCCGTTCTCGGCGGCGCGCTCGGAGATCTCCTCGAGCGAGCGGTGGGTGCCCACCGAATGGAGGTTGTGATAGACGACACCGACCGTCCGGAAGGCACCGCGGCGCATCGCCCGCGCGGCGGAGTTGGGGCGGTACCCGACCTCGCGCATGGTCGAGAGGATCCGCTCGCGCTTGGCCGGCGCGACATTCGGCTCACCGTTCGCCACTCGCGATACGGTCTGCACGGACACACCCGTGAGCCGCGCGACGTCGCGCAGTGACGGCCGTCGATCGACCACCTCAGATCCCTCGGAAGCCGAAGCGGAAGGTCAGGTCGCCGCTCGCCGGAAGGTGGTACTGAGCGAGCGTGCGGGCGCCCCACGAATCGTCGCCACCGACGCCGCGGCGCATGAGTGCGGGCCGCAGGACGGTGCGATGGATCGGCGGCAGCTCGGTGTGATGCTGCGCGCTCTCGATCTCGTCGGGCGTCCACGGCAAGGCCGAGAACTCCATGCCTGACGGGCAGTCGAGCCGGAGCCCGGCCCCACGACCATCGGTGACTTCCGCCCAGCGCACACCCGTGCGGCTGCCCGCCTCTTGCGGACGCAGATAGGGCGTCAGCTCCTGGGTCACGTCGCGATCGTACACACCGACCCGCGCGCCGCCGCGTCGGTCGACGTAGCATTCCTCGGGCCCCTCGCCGTACCAGCGGAGGTGACGGAACTCGGGGTGCGTGGTGAGCATCATTCCGAATTCGGGAAGATCCGGAAGACCCTCAACGAGGTGCAGGGTCTGTGTCACGCCGACGTGGCCGGAACCATCGACGCGATACTCGACGTCGCACGTCGTGGCGGGGCGGGTCGGCAGTTCGTAGCGGTATCGCACCGTCACCGCCGTGCCATCGGCATCCGCTTCGGTACTTGTCAGCGGCTCAGGAACCCGCGCATACCTGCTCGCGAGCAGCCATTGGCCGTCTTCGAAGGGCGCTTCCCATCCGCGCTCGTTGGATGTGGGTGCGTGCCAGAAGTGCGGCCGCGGCATGGAGGTGAGAAGCTCCCTGCCGCCGTCGGAGGTCATCCCGAATCGGTACGACGACAGGCCGCCGTAGAGGGTCGAGAACAGCACGCTGAAGCCTTCGCCCCGCACGCCGATGTTGTGCGATCCGCGAATGAGCTCGGGCGCCCGGGCCGCCACGATCACGGGCGGCTCCCCCACGGACACCACGCGCTGCTCGCGGGCGACCTCGTGGCCGGCAGCGGCCCAATCCGTGGCAGTCGCCAGCTCGAAGGCGACATCGATCGTGTACTCGCCCGCCGCTGCCGGCACCGCGAACGGCAAGGCGAACGATCCCGTCGACTGGGCCGCGACATCCGTCGCGACGACCTCACGACGCAGGACCCGCCCCTCCCGAGCCAGCGTCACGACGCATCGATAGGCCTCGGTCGACGTGAAGAGCAACCGGTTTTCGACCGCCACGGCATCGTCACCGATGCGAATCCGCAGCCCCTGGTACAGATAGGAAACTTCCTGCAGCTTGGGGGTCGGGGAGTGATCGGTGAAGAAGATGCCGTTGCCGCAGAAGTCACTGTCGTGCGGCGCCTCCCCGAAGTCGCCGCCGTAGCCGAAGTACTCTTTCCCGTACCGGTCGACGAGGGGAATCGCCTGATCGGCGAAATCCCAGATGAACCCGCCCTGGAAGAGCGGCTCGCGATAGGCGAGGTCGATGTACTCGTCCACCGCACCGAATGAATTGCCCATCGCGTGGGCGAACTCGCACAGGATGAACGGCTTGCCGCGGTGTTCGCGGAGATACTCCTCGACCTCGGCAGCCGGGGTGTACATCTGGCTGACGATGTCGGTGGTCTCTTCGTGGCGGGGATCCCAGTGCACGCCCTCGTAGTGGACGGGGCGGGTATCGACCGAGCGGAAGTAGTCGGCCACGTCGCGGAGGTTGGTGCCGCCGAACGACTCGTTGCCGCACGACCAGATGACCACGCTCGCGTGGTTCTTGTCCCGTTCGTACATGCTCGCGGCGCGGTCGAGGAGCGCCGGCAGCCATTCGGGTCGGTCGCCGGGAACGGCTTCCTCGATCGACGCCCCGAGCTTGCGGATCCGGTCCCAAACGCCATGGCTCTCGAGGTTCATCTCGTCGATGACCATGAGACCGTACCGATCGGCGAGTTCGTAGAACACCGAGCAGTTCGGGTAGTGACTCGTACGCACCGCGTTGACGCCCAGCGCCTTGAGCGCTCGGACATCCGCCTCGATCTCGGCGGCGGTCATGACCCTGCCGTTCAGCCCGAACTCGTGACGGTTCATGCCGAAGAAGACGATGCGCTGACCGTTGAGGCGCAAGACGCCGTCCTCGATCGCGAAGCGGCGCACACCGATGCGCTGCGGGATCACTTCGAGCAGTGCCCCCTCGGCATCACGCACCTCGATCGTGAGGTCGTAGAGCGCCGGATCTTCGGTGCTCCACAGGCGCGGATTTTCGATCCGGATGCCGAAGATTCCGTCACCGAGGTCTTCGAGCACCCCCACGCCCTTCAGTGTCGCGGTGATCCGGGCATCCCCCGTCACCGCCACGGCGAGCGAGACCTGGGCCGACGCGGCATCGGCGGGAAGGTCGATCGTGGTCCGCAGATCCTCGATGTGCACTCGGGGACGGCGGTACAGCACGACGTCACGGAAGAGCCCCGAGAACCGGAAGAAGTCCTGGTCTTCGAGCCACGAGCCGCTGCTCCACTTGAACACCTGTGCGGCGAGTTTGTTCTCACCGTCCACGAGAGCGTCGGTCAGGTCGAACTCGGACGGCGTGAAGCTGTCGGTGGCGTAGCCGATGTACTGGCCGTTCAGCCAGAGTGCGATGGCACTCTCGGCACCGTGGAACGAAACGCTGAGGGACTCTCCCTCATCGAGCGGCCGATCGAGGGTGAACGTCTTCACATAGGACGCGACGGGGTTGTAACGCTCGGGCACCTGGCCCGGAGCGATGTCTTCGATCCCATCCCACGGGTATTGCACGTTGACGTACTGCGGGCGGTCATACCCGTGCAGCTGAATATGGGCCGGCACCGGGATGTCATCCCAATCGGCGCAGTCATACCCGACGTCCCAGAAACCCGCCGGCGCGCCGGCCGGGTTCTTGGCATAGTGCAGCTTCCAGCGGCCGCTCAGCGACTGCTCGTATCCGCTGTCACCTCCGGCCGCCTCGTCGGCGGTGCGGAACCACCGATGATCGGAGTGTGCGGCGAGACGGTTCTCGGAGACGAAGCGCGGGTCGGCGATGCGGGTGGCATCGAAGCTCACTTGATGGCTCCGGTGATGCCCTGCGCGAACTGACGCTGGAGAGCGAGGAACACGATCATCGTCGGCAGCGAAGACAGCAGGACAGCCAGCATCAGCACGCCGTAGTCGGTGACGTACCCCGCGCTGATGTTCGCGGTGAGCATCGGCATCGTGAGAATGCTGTTGTTCACCAGAATCACCTTGGGCCACAGGAAGTTGTTCCACGCCATCATGAACGTGATCACGGCGGCCGCGGCGAAGGTGGGCTTCATCGTGGGCACATAGATCCGCGCGAAGATCGAGATCTCGCTGAGCCCATCGATGCGCGCAGCTTCGATGATCTCGTGCGGGAACGAGCGTGACGCCTGTCGGAACAGCAGGATCAGGAACGGGGTCGCGATCGACGGGATGATGACCGCCCACAGCGAATTGACCATTCCGGCCCGCGCGAACAACTGGAACAGAGGGATCATCGTCGCCGCAAACGGAATCATGATCGCCAGGAGCAGGATCGCCATGAGGACGTCCTTCCCCCGCGAGTGGAAGACCTCGAACCCGTAGCCCGCGATCGAGCACACGATCAATGCGAGGACGGTCGTGCCCACGGCGATGGCGAAGGAGTTCCGCATCGCGCCCACGACGTCCTGCGACGCGAAGAGGTTCGCCATGTTCTCGAACAGGTGACCGCCCGGAAGCAGACTGGAGGCGAGCACCTCCTGCGTGGAGTTGGTGGCCGACACGGCCATGAAGTAGAGCGGGAAGATGGAAAACAGGGCGAACACCGTGAGGAATGCATAGCCCGGCACGCGGCGGAGTCGCTTAATCACGCTTGTCACCGACTTTCAGCTGGATGAGGGCGAGGATGGCGACGAGGATCAGGATCACGTAGGAGATCGCTGCCGCGTAGCCGAAGTTGGGGTTCTTCTGGAAGGACACCTCATAGAGGTAGTGCGACATCGACATGGTCTGGTACGCCGGTCCACCGCGGGTGAGCGCCCACGATTCGTCGAAGAGCTGCAGGGTGCCGTTGGTAGAGATGATCGCGGTAAGCAGGATCATCGGCTTCAGCTGCGGGACGGTGACGTGCCAGAACACCTGGAAGGCGTTCGCTCCGTCCATCCGGGCCGCCTCGACGCTCGAGTAATCGATGTTCTGCAGCGCCGCGAGATAGAAGATCATGTTGTAGCCGGTCCAGCGCCACAGCAATCCGATGATGATGACCAAGCGCGCCGTCCCGGGCTGGCCGAGCCAGTTGATCGGGTTGTCAATGAGGCCGATGCCCTGGAGCATGTCGTTGACGAACCCGTCACCGGCGAACAGCGTACGGAACACGAGCGAGTACGACACGAGCGAGACCGCGCACGGCAGGAAGATCGCCGTCCGCCAGAGGCCCTTGAACTTCAGCTTCGGGTCGTTGAGCAGGTTGGCCAGGATCATCGCCAAGATCAGCATGATCGGCACCTGGATGATCAGGTAGATGAAGGTGTTGCCGAGCGTGAGCTTGAAGATCTCGTCGCTCAGCATCCGCTGGTAGTTGTACCAAAGCGGTTCGGCCCAATCCAGCCGGATGCCGCGACCGGTCTGCAGCGACAGGAAGAAGGCCTGGATCATCGGGACGAAGCTCATCAGCATGATGAGCAGGGCGGCGGGGATCAGGAACGCCCAGCCGGTGAGGCTGCGGCGCCGCGGCTCGTTCATCCACGGCTTGTTCTTACCGATGTAGTTGTTCAACGGGGGCTCGGAGGAGCCACCCTTTTTCTTCTTGAGCGTCGTCGCTTGCGAAGCCACAGTGAATCTCTCTTTCAACACCGAAGGAGGGCGGGAGGTCGTGCTGGCCGGGACGCAGCGCCCCGGCCAGCACGAGGGTTTGTTACTGCATCGCGAACTCGACGTTCTTCTGCGCCTCCGCCAGTGCGGTTTCGGGGTCGGTGCCGGCCATGATCTGCGTCATGGCGGTGCTCACCGCGTCGCGACCCTCGTAGTAGTAGGCGCCGGTGTTGTTCGACGGAACGGACGCTCCGTACTCGACGACCTGCTGGAAGATCGGCTGGCCGCTGAAGAACTCGCTCGGCTGGGCGTATACGTCGCTATCGCCGGCGGGGATCCAGTTCGCGACCGCACCCGACTTGGGCAGGATCGTGTCGTACAGCTCCGTGGAGCCGGCGAACGTCGAAGCCAGGAAGTCCGATGCCAGCTCGACATCAGCGTTCGACGACAGGGTCCACGACGATCCACCGTTGGCGGAGTAGTTCGTGGCGTCCGGGATGCCGTCGAGCTTCGGGACGTTGGTGACGGCCCACTTGCCGGACTGGTCTTCGGCTGCCTGGATGGAACCGACGATCCAGATCCCGTTGACCGTGCCGGCGACGGCACTGTTGACGAGCGTGTTGATGTACTCGTCCCACGAGTTGACCTCGGTGAGGACGCCCGCGTCGACCAGCCGCGTGTAGACGTCGATGGCGGCGGTCAGCGCGTCGTTGTCGACGATCGTGGGGTTGCCCTCGTCGTCGAAGATGCTGGCGCCAGCGGACTGGAGGATCATCATCGGGATGTCGGCGGAACCTGCCTGCCCCGACAGCAGCGCCTGACCGGTCTTGGCCTTGATGTCTGTGCCCTTGGTGATGAACTCGTCCCACGTGATGTCGGTGAAGTCATCGATCGTGTATCCGGCCTGCTCGAGCACGTCAGTGCGGAGCGCGGTGATGGCCGTGCCCGAGTCGAAAGGAACTCCGTAGTTCACGTCGTCGACGGTCGAGTAGTCGACCACCGAGCTCGGGAACTCCGAGAAGTCGATGTCGGAGTCGCTGAAGTCGCTGAACAGGTCGGGGTAGTTGAGCGCGTTCTTCTGGAATGCGTTGTTCTGCATCAAGAAGATGTCGGGCAGCTCGTCGTAGGCCTGGGACTGAGCGATGGTCGTGATCTTGGTCTGCAGGTCATCCCACGGCACCTCGACGATGTCGAGCTTGAAGTCGGGGTGGTCCTCCTGGTAGACCTTCTCGGCCTCCTGCATGGCGTAGATGTTGAAGTTGGGGTCCCACGCCCACACCGTGAGCGTGTCGTCGCCGCCTGAATCGCCGCCACTGCTGTCTCCTCCGCTGTCACCACTGCTGCACGACGTGAGCGCCAGCGCGAGGGGCAGTGTGAAGGCAAGTGCGACTGCTGCGATCTTCCTTGAACGTTTCATGGATTGCCGATCCTTCCGAGATCTCCTGGACGCCGAGTGGTGCCTCGGCGTGACAGCCGGTCTGCGCCCGCGCGCTGATCCGGTGAGGGAGGTTCTCGGAGTTTCACGATGGTGCATCGCTGCATCTTCGTGCTCCTCCTCGAGCACACCCTTTTTCTGTTCGTTCGGAACGGTAGCACTGGGAACGTCACCACGCCAGTGTTTACGCGGATTCTTTGAAGACCGTTGCCGAACCGTTGCCTACGCCGCAGGCGCGCAGGACGGCTCTCCAGGCGCGCGGCGACGCTCCGGCAGGGCGCACCGAATTGCCGCTGGGTGTCGCTATTCCGCGGAAATGGCGGCATCCGGTGGCAAGTCGGAGGCTGACCTGCGGATGCCGAACCGATGCCGGATGGATGCCGAGGCAGCCCCTGGAATCAGTCCAGAAAAATGTCGGGGTAAAGCTCGGAGTCGGGTGTGCCGGGCGTGGCGGCGTAGCCGGAGAAGTCGGTGACACCGGCCTCGCGAAGCACGTCTTCGACGATCAGCGTCTGCCCTGTGTACTCTCGCGCGGGCTTGCAGAGGACCTCGTACGCGGCATCCGCGTAGACCTCCGGGGTGCGGCTGACTTTCATCATCCGGTCCCCGCCGAGCGCGAACCGCACGGCCGCCGTGGCGATCGTCGTCTCCGGCCAAAGGGTATTGGCGGCGATGCCGTCACGTGCGAACTCGGCGGCGATGCCGAGGGTCGCCATCGTCATTCCGTACTTCGCGAGCGTGTATCCGGTGTGCTCGCCGAGCCACTTCGGGGAGATGTTGATCGGCGGAGAAAGCGAAAGGATGTGCGGATTTTCGGCATCCCGGAGCATGGGCACGGCCGCACGCGAGAGCATGAAGGTACCGCGGACATTGACGTCCTGCATGAGGTCGTATTTCTTCGCGGCGAGGTCGAGCGAACCGGACAGATCGATGACGGAAGCGTTGTTGATGACGATGTCGATGCCGCCGAATTCGCCTCGTGTCTTGATGACCGCTTCGGTCACGTCGTCGTCATTGCGGACGTCGCCGACGAGCGGCAGCGCCTGCCCGCCGGCGGCGCGAATCTCCTCGGCCGCCGAATGCACGGTGCCCTCAAGCTTGGGGTGCGGCGTATCCGTCTTCGCCAGGAGCGCGATATTCGCGCCGTCGCGAGCGGCGCGCAGCGCGATCGCGAGCCCGATGCCTCGGCTTCCGCCCGACATCAGAATCGTCTTGCCGGCGAGGCTCATCGGTTCTCTTTCGGGCGACCGGATGCCGCGGCGAAGGCGGCGATGCGTGCCTGCGCTTCGGGCGTGGCGTAGGCGGCGGCGATCGAACGCGCTTCCTCGTCGAGCTGCTCGGAGAATGTGCGGTCGGGCTGCGACCGGATGAGCCGCTTGGCCTGTCCGTACGCGCCGAACGCGCCGGCAAGCCAGAATCGGGCGATCTCCTCGGCGCGCTCGGCGACCCGCTCAGGCTCAACGACCTCAGCGACGAGTCCCCACTCGAGAGCCTCCTGGGCAGTGAGCATCCGATCTTGGAGGACGAGCTGCAGAGCACGCCTCTCGCCCACCGCACGCGCCAGATAGGCCGAGACGGAGAGGTCGGGGGTCAGACCGATGTTGGCGTAACGACTGCCGATCTTGGAGTCCTCCCCGACGACGGCGTAGTCAGTGGTGAGCAGAATCCCCAGGCCTCCGCCCGCGGTCGTTCCGTGCGCGGCTGCGACAACGGGCACCGACGACTCCGAGAGGTTGCGAATGCCCGCGTGGATGACGTGCGCGAGATCGCCGATGGGGCCGGAATCGACGCCCATCGAGGTCGCCATCGACAGCACATCGCCACCGGCGCAGAACGCGCGGCCGGCACCCGTGAGGAGGATCGCCCCGACGTCATCGCGACAGGTGGCCTCGTGGGTGACGTCCCGCCAGGCGTAGGCAAGGCTCGCGTCGAACGCGTTGAGCCGCTCGGGCCGGTTGAGGGTGATGCGGGCGAGTCCGTCGTCGACGGTGAACAGAATCGGGTCGCTCATGATTGCTCCTACTTTCACTGCCGGTCTATTTCGGCGCCATGCGAATGGCGCCGTCGAGTCGGATGGTCTCGCCGTTCAGGTAGCCGTTCTCGACGATGCTCATCACGAGGCGGGCGTACTCGTCGGGCCTGCCGAGGCGCTGCGGATAGGGCACCTGCTGGCCGAGCGAATCCTGCGCGGCCTGCGGGAGGCCTGCGAGCATCGGAGTCTCCATGATCCCGGGCGCGATCGTGCAGACCCGGATGCCGTAGCGTGCGAGTTCCCGCGCGACGGGAAGGGTCATCGCGTGGACGCCGCCCTTGCTTGCCGCATACGCGGGCTGGCCGATCTGGCCGTCGAAGGCTGCGACGGATGCGGTGTTCACGATCACGCCGCGATCGCCGCCGTCGGTGGGCTCGGTCTTCGCGATGGCGGCAGAGGCCTGAGAGAGGACGTTGAACGTGCCGATGAGGTTGACGCGGATGACCGCCTCGAACGCGCCCAGCGGCGACGGGTTGCCCTCGCGGTCGAGAACCTTCGCCGGCGGGGCGATGCCGGCGCAGTTGACGACGACGCGCAGCGGAGCGGCGGCGGATGCCTGCGACACGGCGGCGGCGACCTGGTCGACATCGGTGACGTCTGCGACGGCGAACGATCCGCCGAGTTCGGCGGCCACCTGGGCGCCGGGCGAGGTTGCGAGATCGACGATCGTGACGAGCGCGCCGGCTTCGGTGAGGCGTCGGGCGGTGGCCAATCCCAAGCCGCTCGCGCCGCCGGTGACCAATGCACTGGTGCCGGAAATGTCCATGATGCTCTCCCTCGAGTCCGCGGCGCAGGGCCGAGTCTCAGCCTACTGCGCGGCATCCGGTGCCACGAATCGCGGTACCCAGTTCCACCACCGTGGAGAACTCAGTCCACCATCGCCGCGCGAATCACATCCAGGTCATGGGCCGAGATCTCGAACACCCCGAAGCGGAACTTATAGCCCCACTTGCTCTTGTCTTCGACGAAATCGAGGTCGTCGAGCAGCGGGCGAATCGGCGCTTCGTGCACCGTGAGAAAGTCGACGTTGCGCCGAAATGGCGAGAAGCCGTCCGGCATGTCGACTTGGTACGGTTCGTCGTCGGTGACCGCGCCGATCGCGGTGAAAGCCTGCAGCGGTGGCCCGTCGGGATACTCCGTGCGCGGCGAGTAGAACACGATCCAGTCTCCGCGGCGCATCCGTTTCAGCATGTGCGGCTTGCCATGATTCGCCTGCGTGAACCCGCCGGCAACGCCGCGCACGACGTGGTCGCGGCTGACGGTGTTGATCCAGGCGGTCATCCCCTGACCGTACGCCCAGGCCCTGACATGCGACGATGCGCGCATTCGGCGGGATGTATCGATCAGCCGCCAGGATGGGAGCGTGAGCATTCCAGCTTCGAGCGAGCATGTCCCTGAGCGGGTGCGCGAGCTCGCGGCGGGCGCGACGCTCGAGCCCGTGTGGCGCAACGGGATCGGCGGCCTCACCTTTCGGACTTCTGACGGGCGGTACATCAAGTACGGGCCACGAAACCTGGAGACGTCGATGGCCGGCGAAGCTGAGCGGATGCGCTGGGCCGCCGAGTTCACGACGGTCCCGACAGTCCTCATGCGGGCTGAGGATGCCGAAGAGGAGTGGCTCGTGACGGCGGCCCTTGCCGGGCTCAGCGCGGTGGATCCGCGATGGATCGCCGAACCCGCTGTTGCAGTGCGCGCGGTCGGCGAAGGGCTTCGCGCGATGCACGACCGGCTGCCGGTGGCGGACTGCCCCTTCGACTGGGGAGTCGGGTCACGAATCGCGGGCGCCGAGCGACGCGGCATCCGGATCCCCGATCGGCTGCTCACACCTCCCCCGATCGACCGCCTCGTCGTGTGCCACGGCGACGCCTGCTGCCCGAACACGCTGATCGACGATGACGGCGCGTGGACCGCGCACGTCGACCTGGGGGCGCTGGGAACCGGAGACCGCTGGGCCGACATCGCCGTCGCGGCGATGAGCACCGAGTGGAACTACGGACCCGGGTGGGAGGACGCGCTGATCGAGGCCTATGGAGTCCCGCCCGACCGTGTGCGGCTCGCGTACTACCGGGACCTCTGGAACGCCACATAGGACCAGCGAGATACGGCTGGGTGGATGATGGACGCGTGGAGCACCCGCAGATGTTCGAGGACGACGATCCGCTCCTCGCGCGCGTCCGGAGCATCTGCCTGACTTTTCCAGAAGCGGCCGAGAAGGTCGGGCACGGCCGGCCGTCCTTCTTCACCAAGAAGGTCTTCTGCTACTACGGCGGCTCCGTGCGCACGCCGGAGGGCGAGTGGTTTCCCCACAACCAGTCGATCATGATCCGCCCCGACCCGGGCGACGAGCCCGCGCTGCGCGCGGACCCGCGGTTCTGGGTGCCGGCGTATCTCGGAGCGTCAGGCTGGCTGGGGCTGGATCTCAATCAGGCCACGGATTGGAATGAGATCGCAGAGCTGATCGACGCGTCGTACCGCGTGACGGCACCCGCTCGCCTCGTGCGGATGCTGCCCGACTGACATCGCGTCGATACAGGGAGCCGGATGCTGCATTCAGGCGGGGCCGAGGATGAAGTTCCAGGTGCCGGCCCACACGGCGGCGCCCACCGAGATCAGGGCGATGGCGGCGCCGATGGCGACCAGCATCCACTCGCGCCAGCCGAACAGTGACTCGCGCGCCCAAGTGCGCGGGCCTGGGGCGCCGAAGCCACGTGCCTCCATCGCCGTCGCAAGCTTCGACCCTCGCCGGATCGACAGGACGAGCAGGGCGAAGGCCATCCCGAGGAACCGGCGGATGCGCCTGGTGTCGGCGACGCCCCGCGCGCGGCGCGCGAGTTCGAGCGCGCGCCAGTCGTCCAGGAACAGCCCGACCATGCGAAGCCCGGCGAGCGCGCCGAGCACGAACCGAGGAGGAAGGCGCAGGATCTGCGCGAGACCGTCGGCGAGATCGGTGGGGTCGACGGTCACGAACAGCACGACGGATGGCAGGGCGATCGCGAGTACGCGGAGCATCGTCGCGAGCGCCAGCTCCAACGACCCCTCGCTGATTTGGACGACGAACCAGTCGACGTAGATCTCCCCGCTCGTCTCGCCGTACAGGGCGATCGTCAGCGCGGTGAGCGGAGCCGCGACCCAGACGGGCCACGTCCGCAACCAGAACTCTCGCCAGCTCAGCCCTGCGAACGGGATGAGCAGACACTCCAGCAGCAGCGCCACGGCGGCGGAGACCGCGTCGAGGGTCAGGATCAGCGGGATCGCGACGGCGGCGCTGGCGGCGAGCTTCGCGACCGGGTTGATGCGCGCCACCACACCCTCGCGCGCACGGGTATCGGCGAGAGTCATCGCGGCGTCACCCCCGCCAGCACGTATTCGCGGGCGTGGAGTGCGGCGACGACGTCGCGGTCGTGCGTGATCGTCACGATCGCGGAGCCCTCGTCGCGCAGGCGCGCGAGGAGCGCGACGAGTTCCGCCCAGGTCCGGGCATCCTGCCCGAACGTCGGTTCGTCGAGCACCAGCACCCGCGGGGCCGTCGCGAGCGCCGCGGCGACCGTGAGTCGGCGCTTCTCCCCACCCGACAGCGTGTACGGATTCGCGGCAGCGAGCTTGTCGAGGCGCAGCCGCACGAGAAGCTCGTCGACGCGCTCGGCCGTCTGCGCGTCGCTGAGGCCCAGGGCGCGCGGGCCGATTTCGAGTTCGGCCCGCACGGTGCGCGCCAGCAGCTGATGCTCGGGGTCTTGGAAGACCGTGCCGATGCGGGTCAACAGGTCGCGCGAAGCCCATGCGATCGGGACACCCTCGAGCCCCGCGGCCAGCTCGGGCGACGCACGCACCTGGCCGGCCGCGGGCTTCAGCAGACCGGCGAGCGTGAGTCCGAGTGTCGACTTGCCCGCGCCGTTCGGACCGGTGATCGCGAGCGCCGCGCCCGCGCAGACATCCAGGTCGATGCCCGACGCCACCGGCATCCGCCGCACCCGCTCGACAGCGAGACCGCGCGCCTCGAGGAGCGCCACGTGCTCGCCACCACCCCCGCCCGCTGGCGCCGGAGGAACAGCAGGCGGGATGCCGGGCACCCACACGCCCGCGGCGGCGAGTTCGACCCCGCGGTCGCCGAGCACAGCGGAGGGCGAGCCGTCGGCGATGACTCCACCGTCGCCGAGGACGATGATGCGCTCGACCAGCGGCAGCCACACATCGACACGGTGCTCGACCACGACGAGGGTCGCGGGTTGCGCAGTGAGGAGCGCGGCCACCGCCTCACGTACCTCGACGACGCCCTGCGGGTCGAGGTTCGCCGTGGGTTCGTCGAGGACCAGCAGTCCGGGTCGCATCGCGAGCGCCCCAGCGAGCGCGAGCCGCTGCTTCTGTCCACCGGAGAGCGCCTTGGTCGCACGATCGAGCGGAACGTCGAGCCCGACAGCGTCGAGCGCGACGCTGACGCGCTGCCAGATCTTGTCGCGGGGGACGCCGAGGTTCTCGCATCCGAACGCGACATCGTCCCCGACCCGAGCCAGGATCACTTGCGAGTCGGGGTCTTGCATCACCAGTCCCGACCGCCCGCGCGCGGCCGCGGCGGGCTCCCCGTCGACGAGCAGCGCCCCCTCGGATTCGCCCTCTTCTGCGCCACCGAGGACGCCGGCGAGCCCGTGGAGCAGGGTCGATTTTCCGGAACCGGATGCCCCCAGAACGAGCACGCGCTCCCCCGGGTCGATGCGGAACGTCGCTCCGCGCACCGCCCACGCGTGCCGGGAGGCGTGCCGCCACCCCCACCCGCGCGCCTCGACCGCTGCGGCGCTCATCGTCGCCTCGTAGGCCAGACTCCGCACACCGGCGCTACACGCGGACGCGTACTGCGCGTCCCGACGCGAACCGATCGAGCGCTCCCGTGGCGGCCAACCCTCTCGCGAGGAACCACGACCCCGCCCCGGCGATGATCGCGCCGGAGATTGCGGTGCTGATCAGGTACACGACGGTGAAGGCGGTGTCGGCACCGGCATACCAGAGGACGAGATTGTTGATTCCGCCCGCCAGCGCCGCGCCCGCACCGGCGAGGATCGCGACCCCGAGGTTCCAGCGCTTGTAGAAGAACAGCAAGAAGATCAGCTCCGCGCCCAGGCCCTGGACGAGACCGGCTTCGATCGTGAGGAATCCGCCCCACTGGTTGCCGATGAGCGCTGAGACCACCGCAGCAAGCGTCTCGGTGTAAATCGCCGCACCGGGCTTGCGGATGATGAGCGCGCCGAGGACTCCGGCGAACAGCCAGGGCCCATCGAGGAGTCCCTGCATGCCGGGGAGCAAGGGTGCGAGGAGGGCCTGCGGGCCCAGGTATCCGATGTTCCAGAGGAGGAAGATCAGGCCGGATGCGACGCCGATGACGCTGGCCACGACGATGTCGACGACCCTCCATCGGAGGCTCCGACGTGGCGTGGATACCCGTCCAGAAGTGGTGCGAGCGGTGGACGTGGAGATGTTCATCTGTGCTCCTCCCTGCGCCGGCATGATCCGGATCAGGTTCGACGGTCGAAGCGTGGATCGCTTCCTCTCAGCCCGGCTCACCGGACTCCCGTGGTTTCGTTGAAGTATAGCGAGGTCGCCGCGTTGTACCGTAGGCGGGTGACTACGCCCGACGCGCCAGCGACGACGCTAGGCGCCGAGGAGCCGTCCACGGGCGAAAATGACCCCGTCGCGCCCCCCGAGCCCAACGACATCGCACCGCTTCGCGCCCATCGCAGGGCGCGAAAGCAGAAGGTTGCGCTCGGCTGGGTCGACGATGACGCCGTCGAAGCCGCGCCGACACCACCGGGCCTGGACTTCGCTACGGCGACGAGCGGATTCGCGCCGGTATCGCCCGATCTCCTCGCCCGCCGCCCGCATCGCTCACCGTTTCGCGCGGGCGTGCTCGTCCCGATCGCCGCGTTCGTCGTGGTCATCGGCGCCTACGTCGCCGCGACCCTGCTGTGGCCGCTGTACGCCGTCCCGCCGGTCGTCGCGGGAGCACCGCTGCCCGCTGTCGCCGCACCCGCCGCGGCACCCGCATGGCCCGCGAACGGATCGGCCGCGACATCCGTCCAAGGCATGCCCGGTTCACTCGCCACCACCGCCGACGCCTCCTCGATCGCGAGCATCACCAAGGTCGTCACGTCGCTGATGATCCTCGACGAATTGCCCCTCGCGGTCGGCGAGAGTGGGCCCTCGTACTCGTTCACGAATGCGGATCGCCGCGCCTACTACGCGTACCTCGCCGACGATCAATCCGCGCTCGACGTCCCCGTCGGCGGGTCTCTGACGGAATATCAGATGCTGCAGGGCATCCTGATCGGCTCCGCCAACAACTATGCCGACCGTCTCTCCACCACACTCTGGCCCTCTGACGATGTCTTCTCCGCCGCGGCCTCCGCGTGGCTGAGCCAGCACGGCGTCCCCGGCATCACCGTCGTGGAGCCGACCGGGATCGAGCGCGAGAATGTCGCCGACCCGGCTGCGCTGCTGACGCTCGCGCAGAAGGCGCTCGCGAATCCTGTGATCGCCGAGATCGTCCACACAGTATCCGTCGAACTTCCCGGGGCGGGGCTCGTGGAGAACACCAACAGCCTCCTCGCCGACCCCACGGTCGTGGGAGTGAAGACCGGAAGCCTCGAGGGCTCCTACAACCTGCTCGCTGCGCAGGACGTGCCCTCCGGGGACGTCACCGTGCGCATCTACTCCGCCGTGATGGGACAGTTCAGCGACGCGGAGCGCGATGCCGCGACGCAGGCCATTCTCGCCCAGACCGCCGCTGAGGTCGCGCTTCGCCCGGTGCTCCCCGCGGGCACCATCGCCGGTGTCGTCACCACGCTGTGGGGCGAGCGCGCGGAGATCCTCACCGACGCCGACATCTCGGTCGTGCTGTGGAACAGCGGCGAGGCGACGCTCGACCCGACCTTCCAGCTCGGCGATGCGCGCACCGCGAACGACGAGGTGGGTTCGATGGCCATGACGGGACCGCTCGACAAGACCTCGACAGGGCTCCACCTTTCCGCGGACATCGAACCTCCGGACGCGTGGTGGCGCATCACCCACCCGCTCGAACTCTGGGGGCTTGCCGGCTGACGTGTCGGCCGGCTGACGCGACCGCACACGCGGCGCGCGGCATCCGTCTCAGAACGGCCAGATGGCCGGCACGAGCAGCACTGCCACCGCGACGAACACCACGGTCAGGGGAGCACCGAGCTTCCAGTAGTCGCCGAACTTGTAGCCGCCCGGCTGCATCACCATCATGTTGGCGGGGGTGGCGACCGGCGTCAGGAAGGCCGCTGCGCCGACGACGGTGAGCGCCATCATGAACGGCATGACGCTGAGGTCGAGAGTCTGCGCCACAGAAACCGCGATCGGCGCGACGACGAGGATCGCCGCGACATTCGAGATGAACTGCGAAAGCACGGCAGTCACCAGGCACAGCACGAGCAGCGCCAGGTAGGGAGAGCTCCCACCGACGATCTCCAACAACCACGTCGCGACGATCTCCGATGCGCCGGTGGAGATGAATGCCGACGACAGCGAGACCATCCCGGCGATCAGGATGACGGTGGTCCACGAGATCGCACGGTACATCTGAGGGAGCGACAGCACCCGCAGGATCAGGAGCGAACCCGCAGCGAGGAGACCCGCGACGGCCGGCGGAACGAGCCCGGTGGCGAGCAGGATGACCATCACGAACAGCACAGCCACCGCTCGCTTCGCACCCCGACCGAGGGGCACGGCGCGCTGGAGAGCGGTCGGGTGGGTCACGGCGATCACATCGGGTGACTCCGTGTACCGGTTCAAAGCTCCCCAGGGGCCCTGCACGAGGACGGCATCTCCGGCACGAAGGGTGAGGGATCCTGCCGGTTCGGCGCGATTGAGGGAGCTGGTGCCGTCATCGTCTCCCCGGCGCAGGGCGAGGATGACGAGCTGTTCGTCACGCGTCGTCATCCCCGGCGAGACAGTGCGTCCGATCAACGTCGACCGGGGCGCGATGAGCACTTCGGCGACCCCTTCCCGCGGCGTGTAGACGGCCGCGGTCTCGAGGCTGACGTCGTAGCTCTTCTTCAGTTGACGCGCGTGGGTCTGCGGGTCGGCGACGGAGAAGGTATCGGGCGTGCGCTTGGGGAGGAGCCGGTCGCCGAACAGGGCGACGACGAGGACGGTGAGCACCACCAGAGGGATGCCGACGAGAGCGAATTCGAAGTAGCCGAACTCCCGGCCGCCGGAGTCGGCGGCGAACTGCGAGACCACGATGTTCACGGGTGTCCCGGTGAGAGTCAGCAGCGAGCCCGCGCTCGCGCCGAACGCGACCGGGATGAGCAGTTGGGAAGGTGACAGCCCTGCACGGACGGCGACGACGACGACGACCGGGACGAGCGCGGCGACAGCGCCGTTGATGCTGATGAACCCGGACACCACCGCAGAGAGAAGCATGATGATGACGGTCAATCGGATGCGTCCGGTGCCCGCGCGCGCGATGACCTGCTGTCCGACCCATGCCGTCACACCGGTGGCATCCAACGACTCGCTGACGATGAACAGCGTCGCGATGAAAATGACGGTGGGGTCGCCAAACCCGGCAAGCGCCTCGGGCAGGGTGAGCACGCCCGTCGCCCAGAGCGCCAGGGCCACGCCGACGGCGACCAACTCGAGCGGAACCCGCCCACTGAGGAAGGCCACGATCGCGAGCCCCATGATGACGAATGTCCAGGTGGCGGGATCCATGGGCTTCTCCTCCGTGCACCTGCAACCCTAGTGAGCCGAGCCCGTCGTCGTGAATGCCGTCGCGAAAACCTGCCGGATCAGACGAAGCGCACGGTCTGCTGCAGTCTCGTGCGGACGTCGAACAACTCGTTTCCGCCGATGTCTCGAACACCGGTGAGGCCGCGTCGGAGCACCGTGGACAGCGCCGAGCGTGACACGATCGCGACCGGAAGCCCGCGGACCTTGCCCAGTTCTTCGATGGCCGTCACCACGTCTTCGTCGGGGAGGACGACGATCACGCCGCTGAAGCGCACACGCGCCGAGCGGGCGATCGCGCGGGCTCGCGCAACGAGCCCTGCAACGGGCGGTTCATCGATGCCCTCACCCTGCAGTTCGCTGCGGCGTGTGCGCACCGGCCCGCCGAAATCCTCGGAGAGGAGGGCATACAAGCCGCTCGGTCCCAACACGATGTGGTCGAGTTTGGCTTCGGGGTCACGGGCGTCGGATGCCACATCGTGCCAGACCGTGTAGCCCATGCCGAGGTCTGCCACAGTGCGCGCAGTCTCCTCCTCGGCGAGAGCGTCGGCGAGGAGTCGCTTGATCTGGTGCGGCGCGGTGCGCACGAGCGCGGGGTCGTACGGGTCGTCCAACGCAACGCCTCGTCCCACCCATTCGCGCATGAGCGTCAAGTAGCGCTCGCGGCGCCAGCCGCCGGGCTGCCCGAACGACCGCGCGCGGGGTCGCGTGTCGGCGGGGCGTGACGCCGGGCGCCAGGTCGCGGCATCCGGGCCGAAAGAGGGACCCGCGGCAGCGAACCCATGCCCACGGTCGTAGGCTGCGCGGGCATCCGGCGTGCCGACGAGTTCCCACGCGCGCTGCACCTGGACGAACTGTGCGGCGTCGCCGCCCGTGTCGGGATGGGCTTGCCGCAGCCGCAGCCGGTATGCCTTGCGGAGGGTCTCGTCGTCTGCATCCGGGGCGACGACGAGCACGTCGTAGGCGGAGGCGGAGAGCGGGCTATCGAACACGGGCCGCCTTATCGTCGGGTTCTTCTTCGTTCTCGACACCGAACTCGTCTTCCAGCGGCGGCTCGTTGCGCCGCGCGTAGGCGGCCGACTTTCGACTCGAGAGGGCGAGCAGGATCAGGATGTCCACCGCGAGGCCGATGAGGGTTCCGGTCAGGGCTATCGTCTCGCCGTCGAACCACCAGCCGAGGAACGTCCCGGTGATGGCGAGCGTGGAGAAGATCATCACGATCACGCGCGCGCGATTGCCGCCCCGGAGCACAAAGACGCCCAGCAGTGCCTCCACGAGGAGGACGAGGCCGCCGATGACGACGAACACGACCGCAAGCAGCGTGATCGCGTCCTGCGCCGCTTGGTCCGTTCCGATGAGGTCGGCGAACTCCACATTCCAACTGGACCGCTCGGCCACGACGGAGGCCACCCACACGACACCCGCGATGGCGCGGAGGAAGACGAGCATCGCGCCCGCCACCGTCGAGATCGGCCGCTTCATGTCCGGGTCGTGCCCGAGCGGCTTGACGAGGTCGAGAGCGGGCTCGTAGGCCGCGCGCTTCGTCGTGTGCGTCTCCGTGTGCTTTCCGGCGTTGTCCGGCCCGTCCGTGGAAGTCATGAGGTCAACACCCCCGCCGAAACCCGACTGACGTCGATGATGGGCAGGTCGCCGTCGGTGGTGATGCTGTCGCCGCCGCCGTTTCGCGCGTGATAACCGGTGGAGAAATCTCGGAGGACGTGCAGCGTGACGCGCGGGTCCGCTGCCATGACCGTCGTCACGATGTGATCGCGCTCGATGTCCGTCTTCGCGTCGATGCGGTGAGTGACCTGGAGGGTGAACAGCGACAGTCCGACGGACGTGTCGAAGGTCCCGGCGGCGAGCCAGTCCACCCGCGCGCCGCCCGGGAGCAGCCACCCGTCGGGGCATCGCCAGAATCGGACGTGGTGTCGCTGCGCCGGGTTGCCGTCCACCTCCTGTTGGTAGGCGAAATCCTGCTGTCGCCCGAACAGGAACAGGGGGCTGACGGGCGCGGTGTGGTAGCTGCGTCGGGAGACGGTCGACGTGATGATCCGCCACGACGAACCCAGCGTCACCGCATCGGCTTGGGTCCACTCGGCCGTGACCATCGCTGCATGGATCTGATCGGCGCTGCCCATGAGTGCGAGGTTCACCGGGTCGCCGAGGAGCCCGTCACTGGTGCGCGTGCGCCCGATGAAGTAATCGGGAACATAGATCGACGTGAGGATCCGGTGCAGGCGCGGCAGCACGAGATAGGCGAGCAGCACCCAGAAGACGATGCCGGCGAGAATGCCCCACCATCCGAGCGAGAACGTCTCGGTGAAGCTCAGGTAGGCGAGCCAGAGGGCCGCGAGGCCGGCGAAGACGAAGAAGAAATAGTCCAGCGCTCGGCCCACCGAGTAGCGACGCCTTCGTGCTGAGCGTCTCCGCGCGGCTCGTCGCGCCATGTCGGTCCCTTCTTGGAACTCTTCTAGTGCCAGAGCGGCAGGGCGGGGGTGAAGGCGAAGGCGTCCTGCGCGACATCCGGTGCGAGATCTTCACGGCGAGCCGGCGACCAGCGGGGCGAACGGTCCTTGTCGACCAACTGCGCACGGATCCCTTCGACAAGGTCGGGTTGGGTCGTCGCGAACCACATGACCAGACCGTACTCCTGTGCCAGCGCCGCACGCAGGTCGGGCAGCGTGCGTGCCCGACGCACGGCGGCGAGCGTCACGGCGAGGCCCGTCGGTGACAGCTGGTCGAGGGTGTCGGCGGTGGCGGATGCCTCGGGTTCTGGCCGTGCGCGCAGCCGTTCGACGATCTCGGCGACCGTGTCGGCAGCGAAGGCATCGTCGATCCACTCACGAGCGCCCTCGAGCCGCGACGGGCCGGCCGTCTCGTCGAAGAGCAGCACGATTTCGGTCGGCGTCTGCGGGTCGGCGCGGGTGACGAGCGCGTCTCGGAGGTCGTCGAGTCGTTCCGACGGGACGAGATGGTCGGCGAATCCGGCGTAGATCGCGTCTGCGGCGTCCATCGTGCCGCCGGTGAGTCCCAAGTACTCCCCCGTGCGGCCGGGCGCTCGCCCGAGAAGCCAGGTCCCGCCGACGTCGGGGGTGAAGCCGATGCGTGTTTCGGGCATCGCGAGCTTGGATCGTTCGGTGACGATGCGAACGGCCGCGTGGCCGGCGAGACCGATGCCCCCGCCCATCGTGATGCCGTCGGCGAAGACGACCACGGACTTCGGGTACTCGTTGATCGCCGCGTTGAGGGCGTACTCCGCACGGAAGAAGGTCGCCGTATCGGCGACATCGCCACCGACGATCTGGTCGTAGAGCCCGCGCACATCACCGCCCGCGCACAATCCTCTGTCTCCGGCGCCGTCGAGCACGATCGTCTCGATGTCGACGTCGGACCGCCACGTGTCCAGTGCTGCGGCGAGATCTTCGATCATCCCGAGGTCGAGGGCATTGAGCGCTCGTTGCCGGTCGAGAGTCAGATGCCCGACGCACCCTTCTGCACGAACACGGACGCGAGATTCGGTGTGGGGCTGGTCGGTCACCCTCGTAACGTTACCCGCGAGAAGTTTGGCGGTCGCTCGCGGACCGGACAGGATGGGAGGACCGCCACCACGGAAAGGTCATCGATGCCCGAAGGACATCTCCTCGAGTTCGCAGGAGTATCCAAGCACTTCGGTGCGGTCGCCGCCGTCGCTGGACTCAGTGCCCGCGTGGAGCCCGGTTCGGTCACCGGATTCCTTGGGCCCAACGGCGCCGGCAAGACGACCTCCCTGCGGATGCTGTTGGGATTGATCTCGGCGGATGCCGGCACCGCGACGATCGGCGGACGCGCGTACCGCGAGCTCGACGATCCCCTGCAGACCGTCGGCGCGGTGCTCGAATCGTCGAGTTTCCACCCGGGCCGAAGCGCCGCAAACCACCTGAAGATCTACGCGCAGGCGGCGGGCCTCCCCCTCTCTCGTGTCGACAATGCCCTCGGCATCGTCGGGCTGAGCGATGTGGCCGGGCGCAAGGTCGGCGGCTTCTCGCTCGGCATGCGCCAGCGGCTGGGGCTCGCGTACGCGCTGCTCGGCGACCCGGGTGTGCTCGTGCTCGACGAACCGACGAACGGACTGGACCCCGAGGGCATCATCTGGATTCGCGGCTTCCTCCGCGACCTCGCCGCGCAGGGCCGAACGGTGCTCGTCTCCTCGCATCTGCTCGCCGAAGTCCAGCAATCCGTCGACGCGGTGTTGATCATCGCGCACGGTCGCCTGGTCTATCAGGGGTCGATCGACGATCTCGTCCCGGCCGACGAGTACGCCACCGTCGTGGACTCACCCGATCGCGTGGGACTCGCCGCCGCGCTCGACAGGGCGGGTTTCGATCACGAACTCCTCCGCTCCGGTCTCGCGGTGCGCGGCGCCGACACCACGAGCGTGGGCGCGGCTGCCGCGGCATCCGGAATCGCTCTCTCTTCGCTCCAGCGCAAAGGACCCGCCCTCGAGGAAGTGTTCTTGGACCTGGTCAACGGCGTGCAGGTGCACGAGTCGGCTGCGCCCCCATCGGACGTCCCTCATTCGGAAGTCCCTCACTCGGACAAAGGCGGTGAGCCCCGATGACGTTGATGAACTCGACCCGCTCGGAGCTGACGAAGCAGTTCACCACCTCGATTTGGTGGATTCTCGCGATCGTCCTGGTCCTCTACGTCGGCGGCACGGCTGCGGCCATCGCAGGCGTTTTCGGTGCGACGACCAATGGTGTGCTCCCCGGTGAGACCTCGGGGCCGACACCGTCGGCGAGTGCACTCCCCGGCGTCGTCTACAGCTTTGCGACGTCGGTGGGCTACGTCTTCCCGCTCCTGGTGGGCACGCTGATGGTGACGACGGAATTCCGCCACAAGACCCTCACCCCCACCTTCTTGGCGACACCGCGGCGCGGAGTCGCCCTCAGCGGAAAGCTCGTCGCCGGCGTGGTCGTCGGCCTTCTCTTCGCCGTTCTGGCGGTCGTGTCCACGGTGCTGCCCGGTGCCGCGCTCCTCGCGGCGTTCGGCATCGACCCGAACCTCGGATCATCCGACACGTGGGCGCTCATCGGCCGGATGCTGGTCGCCCTGGTGCTCTGGCTGCTGATCGGCATCGGGGTGGGCACGCTGGTGCGCAACCAGGTTGTCGCCGTCGTCGGCGTGCTGGCGTTCACGCAGTTCGTCGAGCCGATCGCTCGCCTGGCGGCCGGATTCGTCGACGGGCTCGGGTCGGTCGCGCAATTCTTCCCCGGAGCCGCCTCGGATGCGCTCGTGGGCGCCAGCATCTTCAACTCCCTCGGCGGCGGGGCCTCACAAGCCGAGACCCTGGCGTGGTGGGCGGGCGGCCTGGTGCTGCTCGGCTACGCCGTCGTGCTGACCGCCATCGGCTACCTCGTGAGCTGGCGCCGCGACGTGGCGTGAGCCCGTCAGATCGCGGGAGCGGGCCTCGGCGTGCGCCTGTTGCTCGGCGGCTTCAACACGGGGATCGAGGCCGTGACGATTTCGGTCACCTCGGTCGGCGTCGCGTCGGTTTCGAGGTGCAGCGCCTGCACGAGCGCCAGCCCGTGACGCGTGGTGAGCACGAGTCGCTGAAACTTCGGGTCACCCTCGAGGTCGATGACCACGGCGGGTTTGCGGCGGCGAACGATCACGAAATCGTCTCCGCCGCCGGACGACCACACGCCCATCGCGAGCACCCCGCGGACGTGCGAACCGGGGCTGGGCACCCCGCGCAACCAGTTCCAGGCATCGTCCGTGAGTTGCACCTTCACGATGTGCTGCCGGTCGACCGAGACATTCCCCTTATGGAATGACAGCGCACGCTCGGTGACGGAGAGCACGACCTCGAGGTGCGCGGAGTCGAGTAGCAGAGTCACCATCGCTCCAGTCTGCCAGCGAAGGGGTGTCAATTTGCTCACAGACGGACAACGATCCGCAGATCCTCGAGCGGTGCAAGACTGGAGAGCGTGACTCTGCTCGATCCGACACACACCGCTCGAGGTGTCCGCGGGACTCTTGACGCGATTCTCGGTGGCGCCCGCCCGACGGTCGACGACGCCGAGGTTCTGCTGGGCGCCCGCGGCGCGGAATTGGATGAGGTCCTTGCCGTCGCGACCCACATGCGCGACGAGGGCCTGGCGGCCGCAGGTCGTCCCGGCATCATCACCTACTCGCGCAAAGTTTTCCTGCCGCTGACGACGCTGTGCCGTGACCGCTGCCACTACTGCGTCTTCGTCGACACCCCTGGCCAACTCGCCCTCCTGGGCAAGCCCGAATACATGACCCCCGAGCAGGTGCTCTCCGTCGCCCGGCAGGGCCGCGCGCAGGGATGCAAAGAGGCGTTGCTGACCCTCGGCGACCGCCCCGAAGACCGCTGGCCCGCGGCACGAGCCTGGCTCGATGCCCACGGCTTCGCCTCGACGCTGGAGTACGTCGGCGCCATGGCGCGCCTGATCACGGCCGAGACCGGGATGCTCGCCCACCTGAACCCCGGTGTCATGAGCTACGACGAAATGGTGTCGCTGCGCCCCGTCGCCCCCTCGATGGGCATGATGCTCGAGACGACCTCGCGGCGGGTCTTCGAGGAACCTGGGCAGGTCCACTTCGGCTCGCCCGACAAAGATCCCGCCGTCAGGCTCCAGGTGATCGAAGACGCCGGGCGGGCCGGCATCCCGTTCACCACCGGCATCCTCGTCGGCATCGGCGAGACCGTGCGCGACCGCGCCGAGTCGCTGATCGCGCTGCGCGACGCGCACGACCGGTACGGACACGTGCAGGAAGTGATCGTGCAGAACTTCCGCGCGAAGCCTCGCACCGCCGCACAGTCCGCGCCCGATGCGTCGCTCTGGGAGTACGTCGCCGCGGTCGCTGTCGCACGCGTGGTGTTCGGCCCCGCAATGCGCGTGCAGGTGCCGCCGAACCTGTCCGATGTGACCGAGTTCGAGTTGCTGGTGCGCGCCGGGATCGACGACTGGGGCGGAGTGTCGCCACTGACCGCCGACCACGTCAACCCCGAGCGCCCCTGGCCGCACCTCGACGATCTTGCCGAGCGCACGCGTGACCTCGGCTTCACGTTGCGAGAGCGCCTCACCGCGCACCCGGAGTTCGTCGGCGACCCCGACACCTGGCTCGACCCGGCAATGCACGAGCCGGTCGCCGCGCTCGCCGACCCGGAGACGGGGCTGGCCGCCGTTCAGACAGCGGTGTCGGATGCCGCGACCACCGTATCTCCGGATCATTCCGGCTCTTCCGACGGCTCCCCCGGGCGGGCGTCGCGCGCGGGCGGTGGCGTGACCGGGCTCGTCGACGAGGCGGCATCCGACCCACTCGCCCTCGGCGACGATGACTGGGAGCGCCTCCTCGAAGCGACGGGCGACGACCTCGAAGCGCTCGTGCACAGCGCCGACGACGTGCGGCGGTACACGGTCGGCGAGGTGATCACGCTCGTGGTCAACCGCAACCTGACCTCGAGCGGATTCCGCGCCGCAGGATCGACTCTCACGGACGAGTTCGACCTCGATGACGTCGCGGCGATCGCGGCGGATGCCGTCGACCTCGGTGCGTCGGAACTCTGTGTCCAGGGGATCCTGCCTGCCTCCCAAGACGCGGATGCGTACCTCGCGATCGCGCGCGCCGCGAAAGCCACCACCCCCGGTCTGCACCTGCATGCGTACCGACCGCAGGACCTTTGGGACTTCGCGGATCGCAGCGGCGTCGGCCTCGAGGATGCCCTGATCGCGCTCCGCGCGGCAGGCGTCGACACAATGCCCGGCACCGGCGTGAAGGTGCTCAGCGAACGCGTGCGCGAGGCGATCGCCCCCGGGGATATCGACATCGACCGGTGGATCGAGGCCATTCGCGCTGTCCACGCGGCCGGCGTGCACACGACGTCGGTGCTGTTCTACGGACACGTGGAAACGGCCGGCGAGCGCATCGCGCACCTGCGGATGCTCCGCGCACTGCAGGCCGAGCACCGCGGCTTCAACGAGTTCGTGCCGATCCCTCTTCCCGGTCCCGCCGGCGGGGTGCCGCTCGTCGAGGGTCGAGCTCCGATCGACGAGCACCGGGCGATGGTCGCGGTGTCGCGTCTGATGCTGTCGGGATCGATCCCGCACATCCAGATTCCGTGGACCCGCGTAGGACGAGACGGCGCGGCCGTGCTGCTCCGCGCTGGTGGCGACGACCTCGGCGGAACTCTGCTCGATGGTCGCGTGAAGCCCGCCGCCGGCATCGAGCACGGGCTCGAACTGCCCGTAGCGCAGGGCGCGCGAATCGCGCGCCAGCTCTTCCGACCCTTCCGCCTGCGGACGACCGACTACCGCACGGTTGTCACCGCAGCGGGCGAGACCGGCGCATGACGCGCGTCGAGGTCGCGATCGTCGGGGCGGGCTTCGCCGGCATCGGGATGGCGCTCGCACTGCGTCGCGCGGGGCGCGAGTCGTTCGTCATCCTCGAGCGCGGCGCCTCGGTCGGTGGGACGTGGCGTGACAACACCTACCCCGGGATCGCGTGCGACGTGCCCGCGCACCTGTACGGGTTCGCCGCCTACCCGCATCCGGGCTGGTCGGGCCTGTACGCCACCGGCGCCGAACTGCACGGATACCTCGGCGACGTCGTCCGGCGTGAGGAGATCGGCGACCGACTGCGTCTGCGCTCCCCGGTCCTCGGCGCCCAGTGGACCGGCGACGCCTGGGCACTGGACACTCCCGACGGAACGATCGAAGCCGAGGTTCTCGTCCTCGCGTGCGGACGACTCACGGAGCCCGCGATCCCCGACATCCCCGGCCTCGAGGCGTTCCCCGGACCCCTCTTCCACTCGGCGCGGTGGGACCACGGCGCCGACCTCTCCGGTCGCGTCGCCGTGATCGGGACCGGCGCCTCTGCGGTGCAGATCGTCCCCGAGCTCGCCCGCACCAGCGCGCACGTGACGCTGTTTCAGCGCAGTCCCGCGTGGATCGTCCCGCGCGGAGCCCACCCCTACTCCGATGAGACCCGCGCGCGCTTCGCGGAGCACCCGGAAGAGCTGGCCGCCCTCCGGGCCGAGCTCTACCGCGAGGGCGAGGCACGATTCGCGTCGCGCTCGGGCGACCGCTCAGCCGCCTCGGCCGCCCAGCAGCAGGCGTTGGATCACCTCGGCGCCCAAGTGCCGGCATCCGCCCTGCGCGCCGCACTCACGCCCGACTACGACTTCGGCTGCAAGCGGGTCCTGCTCTCGGACGAGTTCTATCCGGCGGTCGCGTCCGACGCGGTCACCCTGGAAGCCTCCGCCCTCATCGAGGTCGACGGCACGGCTCTCGTCGCCGCGAGCGGCGCCCGCCACGACGTCGATGCGCTCGTTCTCGCGACCGGCTTCACGTCCCAGCGGCAGCCCTACGCCGACATCGTCCGCGGCGAAGAGGGGACGACGCTCGCGGAGCACTGGTCCCACGGCATGACCTCGTTCGCCTCAACCGTCGTCTCGGGCTTTCCGAACATGTTCGTTCTCGACGGACCCAACGCCTCCCTCGGCCACAACTCGTCGGTGCTCATGCTCGAGGAGCAGGCGACCTACGTCGTGCGCGCCCTGACCCGCCGCGAGTCGCGCCCCGACCGCGTGCTGCGCACCCGGCCCAGCGCCGAAGCCGCGTACACGGCCGAAATCGATCGCGCCGCCGCCACGACGCCGTGGATCACCGGCGGATGCGACAACTGGTACACCGACGGAGGGCGGCTCACCCTCCTCTGGCCGGGCACGGTAGACGCGTTTCGTGCGCGTCTGGCCGCCGCCGATGGCTCAGAATTCGAAACCGTCCCCGCCGAAAGGAACCTGCCATGACCATTCGCCTCGGCTACAAGGCATCCGCCGAACAGTTCTCGCCCTCCGACCTCGCCGACTTCGCGGTGCTGGCCGAGGAGGTCGGGTTCGACTCCGTCTGGATCTCCGACCACTTCCAGCCGTGGATGCACGAGGGCGGTCACGCCCCCGCCGCGCTCCCCTGGCTCGGCGCCGTCGGCGCACGCACCTCGCGCGTACTGCTCGGCACATCCGTGCTCACCCCGAGCTTCCGCTACCACCCGGCGGTCGTGGCGCAGGCGTTCGCGACGCTCGGCGTGATGTTCCCCGGGCGCATCGCCCTCGGCGTCGGCACCGGCGAATCGCTGAACGAAGTCACCCTGGGGCTCGAGTGGCCGCCGCCGCCCGAGCGATTCCAGCGCATGAAGGAAGCGATCACCCTCATCCGCGAATTGTGGTCGGGCGAGCGCGTCACGTTCGAGGGGAACTTCTGGCAGGTGACGGATGCCACGGTCTACGACCGGCCCGAAGACCTCATCCCGATCTACATCGGCGCCTCAGGCCCCGCCGCGACGAAGCTCGCGGGACGCATCGCCGACGGATACATCACCACGAGCGGCAAGGACCCGGCGCTGTACACCGAGACGCTGCTGCCCGCGCTTGCGGAGGGCCTCGAGAAGGCCGGCCGCGCCTCCGATGCGATCGACAGGATGATCGAGGTCAAGGTCTCGCTCGCCGACACCCACGAAGAAGCACTCGAGAAGACGCGCTTCTGGGCGCCGCTGGCCCTCTCGCCCGACGAGAAGACCGGCGTGCACGACCCGATCGAGATGCAGCGCCTCGCGGCCGAACTGCCGATCGAGCGCGTCGCGTCGCGCTTCATCGTCAGCGACGACGTCGAGGAGCACGTCGACCGGATCGTGGAGAACGCCGCGCTCGGCTTCAACCACCTCGTGTTCCACGACCCCGGCCACGACCAGGAAGCCTTCCTCCGCCGGTACGGCGCGGAAGTGCTGCCGAGGCTCCGCGAGCGGCTCGGTTCGTGACCGAAGCCCTCGCGGGCGAAGGATCGAGGCGAGGTTGGGCGGTCATCGTGCCGGTCAAGCCGGCCGCGCGCGGCAAGTCGCGCCTGGAGGTCACCGGCGCTCCGCGTGACGCTGTCGTCCGGGCGATCGCGCTCGACACGATCGCTGCGGCAGTGGCGTGCTCCGAGGTCGCGCAGGTCTACGTCGTGACCGACGACGCGTCGCTGCCCTTGCACGCCGTCGACATTGCGGGTCTGCGTTTCGTCCCCGAAGGCGATGCGCACGGGCTCGATGAAGCGATCGCCCAAGGCATGAAAGCGGCAGAGGCAGACACGTCCGGCGAGCGGATGCCGCGCGCAGCGCTCCTCGGCGACCTTCCCGCTCTGCAGCCCGACGATCTCGCTACCGCATTGCGGGCGGCATCCGAGGTCGACCGCGCGGTCGTCGCGGATGCGGATGGCACCGGGTCGACGCTCGTCACCGCCCGCGCGGGCGTGGAGTGGACCTCGGCCTTCGGCGTCGGATCATTCGCACGACACGTCGCGCTCGGCTGCGTTCCCCTCGACCTGGCGGCTGGGACCACGCTCCGCCGCGACGTCGACACCGCGGACGATCTCGCCGCCGCCGCCGAACTGGGTCTCGGCCCCCGGACTGCGGCGCTCATTCACTGACGGCTCCTCAGTCGTCGGATCCGACGACTCTCCGGTGCCGCACTCGCTCCAGCCGCGCACTCCAGCCCCACCGATCCGACAACTGGCGACAGAACCGGGCGGCGGCGGGCGCAGATCAGGCGTCGAGGGCTTCTTCGGCGATAGCCGCGGACGCGTCGACGTCGCTCATCCACAACGGGCGCACGACGGGCGCGATGCCGAATTCGGCGACGGCCGGAGCGAGCGCGGCATCCTCCTCGGCGAGCAGCCAGGCGTCCAGCACCCCGCCGTCCGATCGTGCACCATAGAGTCCCGCGACCGCTGACGCCGAGGTCTCGACCCCGATCGCCGTGAGGCACACGTCGGCCATCCCCCGCACGACGCTGCCCGCGATGATCGGCGACACTCCGACAACGCGACCGGGTGCCGAGCGCAGAGCATCACGGATGCCGGGCACGGCGAGGATCGGCCCGATCGACACGACCGGATTGGACGGCGCCAGCAGGACGACGTCAGCCTCGCCGATCGCCTCCAGCACACCGGGCGCCGGGCGCGCGGACTCGATCCCCGGGTTCTCGAAGGCGAGCGGGGCGATCGTCGCGCGATGCCGCGTCCACCACTCCTGGAAGTGCATGCGGCCGTCCGCCACGACGACGTGGGTGTCGACCTCGGTGTCGGTCATCGGCAGGAGGCGCACGCCGAGGTCCCAACGGGTCGACATCCGCTCCAGCACCTGCGTCGGCGTCAGCCCTTCGCGGAGCCATCCGGTGCGGGCGAGGTGGGTGCCGAGGTCGAGATCGCCGAGCGTGAACCACGGCCATCCCGCGCCCCACTCCTGGAGCTCCGCGTTCACGCGCTCGGTGTCGCCCGCGCGACCCCATCCGCGCGTGGTGTCCGCGACGCCCGCGAGGGCGTAGGTGATCGAGTCGACGTCGGGCTGCAGGCGGATGCCGCTCAGCCACAGGTCATCGCCGGTGTTGACGACGACGGTGGCCGCACCCTCGCCTCGTTGACGGAGCGCAGCGCGTACCCCGAGCGTGAACTTGGAGCCTCCGACGCCGCCAGCGAGGACGACGACCCGGGTCACGAGGCGAACTCGTCAGCCGCGTGCGGAAGCGGGAACAACGAGACGGCGTCGATCAGCGCGTCGACGGTCTGCGCATTGGCCACGACGTCGACGGCGAGACCGATTTTGCGCGCATCCTTCGCCGTGCGCGGGCCGATCGCGGCGATGATGGTGTCTTCCGGGATCTCGGGGAACTGCGCACGAACCTGCTCTGCCACCGACCCACTGGTGACGAGGATGGCGTTGATCCGGCCGCTCTTCACATCTCGCGCGATGCGCTCGGTGACGGGAACACCGACGGTGCGATAGGCCACCACGCTGCGCACGTCGTGACCGGCTTCGATGAGCATGCGCGTCAAGACCGGCTTCGCGATCTCGCTGCGCAACGTCAGAATGCGGCGAGGTTCGGGCTCGAGCGCCATCATCTGCATGGCCAGGCCGGCAGCGGAGTTGTCTTCGTCGGGCACGAGGTCGACCGAATAGCCGACGGCGGTCATTGCTGCCGCGGTCGTTTCACCGACGGCCGCAACCCGCGTCGTCGCGGGGATCTCGGCTCGGTAGGCGTAGAGGACGTCGACGGTCGTGGCGCTGGTGAGCGTGAGCCAGTCGAAGGCACCGGCCGCAAGGTCCGACAACGCGGCTTCGAGCGATGCCAGGTCATTGGTGGGGGCGAAGTTGATCAGGGGTGCGATGACCGGCGTCGCTCCTTGGGTGCGCAGGCTGGCGGCCACTCCATCGCCCCACGGGCCTCCGCGCGGCACCAGGACACGCCATCCCGCCAGGGGCTTGGTGTGCGGTGTGTCCTCGAGCTCAGTGTTCATCAGGGCGACTCTCGTAAAAACGGGTCGACCGCCGGACCTTCCAGCAGCCGACGTGCGTCTGCATACCCTGCCGCGGTGTTCGTGCGTCGGGTGCGCATCGTCGGCAGCATCCGCTTCATCGCCGCTGCCTCGTCCCTGAGCATACCCCGCACGGCGGCGGCGGCAACATCTCCCCACGCGCTAGGGCACGCACTGGTCGTCCGGCTCCGTCGAGCGGGCGCGACGACACGTGGATCCGTGGCGTCATCGGGTGTAAAGGCGAACCAGTCCCCACACGGTCAAGCCCACGGCCACGGCCGCAGTGGCCACGGCTGCGACAGCACCCGGGGTGTTGTCTTTCGCAAACCGGCGGGCATCCGCGAGGTACTGATCGGTGGCGAACGTCAGCCGCTTCGGAACGTTCGCCTTCAGTTCGATGGCCGACAGCGCCGCCTTCAGTTCGGCGCGCGCCTTCTCAACGGGGTCGGTGATCCCCAGCGGCACGGCGGTCCGGGGGACGACGAGGTCAGAACTCATCTGCAACGTCCTTCACGATTTTGGCGTCGACCGCAATGGCCTGCACCGGATTGACACGGCTGGTGAGCTTGCGGTACCGGACGAGGCCCAGCAACGCGAAGATCGCAGTGAGCACGAGCATCACCCCGATCACGATGAGGGATGCGACCCACGTCGGCATCCACAAGGAGAGGAGGGAGATGATGAACGCGCCGATGACGGGGATCGTCCAGAAGAGGCAGAACAGCGCGACGATGAACCAGACGCCGCCCATGCCAGCGTCTTTGCCGGACTTCTTCAGCCATCCCTTTGCCGAATCGACTTCGGCGATGACGAGGTTGCGGACGAGTTCGGGAACCTCGCCGACGAGGGTGAGGATGCCGTCGTCCGCGCGATCGCGGAAGCCGCGGGGCGTGCTCATCTTCAGCTGTCCGCCGCGTCGGTCATGTCATCGGCGACCTTCTGTGCGGCCTGCTTCACTTCGTCGGCAGTCATCTGCGCGCTGCGCTCGATGTCATCGGCCGAATCTTTGGTCGCCTTGATGGCGGAGTCGATCTTCTGCCCGGGGGTGTCACCCTGCTTCGTCGCGGCCTTGGTGACCTTGACGGCGCTGTCCCAGACGACGCTCGGCACTGCGAGGGCGGCCGACTTGCCGAATTCGGTGGCCTTGGCCACCTGCTTCTGCACGGGCGCGGAGTTCCAGATTTTCATCGCGCTGTCGTGCATCTGGTCGTATCGCTCACGACCGGCCCTGGTGCCGAGCACGTACCCCGCCGCCAAACCGATAACAATTCCGATCTTGCCCCGCATGTGGACTCCTCCCACTCGACCGGCTGATGCCGTGCGACCAGACTAACGCCGTATTCCAATTCCGGCATCCGGGTCTTTTATTGCGTTCGGGCGCGCTATCCTTCCGCTTGCGCGTCGCCCCACAGCGCATGTCGCCGGACACGCTCCGCTTCTGACTCGGCATCAGCGGCGACCTTCGCCAGTCCGCTCCCCGAGATCCAGGCACCCACGACGAACAGTCCAGGGGCGGCGTGGACGGATGCACGCACGGCCACGGCGTCATCCTCGTGATGGATCGCCGACGCGGGACGAGCAAGCGCGTAGGCGCGTCGATCCGCTCCGCGAACGTTTTCGGCGGCGAGCGGCGCCCCGAGAAGAGCGGATGCCTGGGCCACCGCCGCTGCTACGGCCGCGTCGAAATCGGGTGGCAGCGCGCCCTGCGGAAACGTGACGCGAACGACGTGGCGGTGGGGTCCGGCATCAGCGGCGAGGGATGGCCATTCTGCCGTGGCGTGGACAAGACCGGTGGCGAGCGGGTCGCTGGCACCCGCGCCGGCGACCGGGAAGACCGCGATGCCCCGGGGCGGGTCATCGAGCGCGGCCGCCTCCACAGAGCAGCGTGACGACTTCGACGGCCACCGGCGGAGGCGTCGTGGGGAGTTCAGCGACCGGCGAGAGGAGGCGCCGCGCCGATACTTCGTCGGTCGCGATCACGACGGCGTCTGCGTCGAGGACTGTCGCTGTCGCGCCGCCGGCAGACTCGGCATCCTGTGCAGCAAGGTGCACGGTCCACCTGCCGTCGTTCTTCGGGGTTAACGATTCGACCACGGCGCCGGGGCGCACGTCGACGTCCAGATCAGCGAGGTGGGCGGCCATCGCATCGACGAGCAACGTCAACCCGCCGGCGACCGATTGGCGGGGAGCGGACTCCCGGGGAAGCAACTGCCCGACGGCACCGGCGAGCGATCCTGCCTTCGTCAGCCACGTACTCAACCCCGGCGCGGCAACGTCGACGTCGATCTCTTCGGCGGCGATCCCGAAGATTCCGCGGGTGACCGGGGCGACCATGCGGTCACGGACCCGATCGCCCATGCGCGATCGAACCAGCTTTCCGAGACTTCGTTCATGGCCGATCGTCATCGGCGGGCGCAGTCGGTCGACATACGCGCGCCACGCACCACGCCAGCCGATGAAGCGCCTGACCTCCTCCGACCACGGGTTGGCGGGAATGCCCAAGACGCTGTCCGTCGGAATCGGGGCGGCGCCGCCGGGAATGCCGCTGACCCAGCGGTCGCTGCGGGCTGCGTCGACGATCGGCAGGCCGAGTTCGTCGGCGAGACGGCGCACCACTCCGGGTGCGAACCCGTCGGCGGCGACATCGAGCGTCACTCCGTCGAGCTCGGCCGAGGCGATGCACCCGCCGAGGCGATCGGAGGCTTCGAGCAGCGTGACCCGGATTCCTACCGCCGCGCAGGCTCGCGCGGCCGCCAGGCCCGCCATTCCCCCGCCGATCACGACGACGTGCGTCTCGTGTGCGCGGGTGACGAGATTGCGGACGGGACCATCGGACATGGTCTCCATCCTCCCATCGCGAAGGTTTCCCTTCGCCGGGTCCTCCTCGATCATGGACGCGGTGGGATCATGAAGGCATGGCTCTGCACATCACCGACGACGAGGCGGCCGACGCGCTGCTGACCGAAGACCCCCTGGCGCTGCTGATCGGGATGCTGCTGGATCAGCAGGTCGCGATGGAGACCGCGTTCGCAGGACCCTTGAAGATCAAAGACCGCACCGGCGTGCTCGATGCCAAAGCGCTCGCGGGCTACGACCCCGACGCGCTCGTCGAGATCTTCAAGACCACTCCGGCCGTGCACCGGTATCCGGGTTCGATGGCGGGGCGCGTGCAATCGCTCTGCCAGGCGCTCGTCGATGACTGGAACGGCGATGCCCGAGCGCTCTGGACCGACGGCGACCCGGACGGGCGCGAAGTCTTGAAGCGGCTCAAGGCGCTGCCGGGGTTCGGCGAGCAGAAGGCGAAGATCTTCCTCGCGCTGCTGGGCAAGCAGTACGGATACACCGGAGCTGGGTGGCGTGAGGCATCCGGTGCCTACGGCGACGAGGGCTCGTTCCGTTCCGTCGCGGACATCGTCGATCCCGAGTCGCTCACGAAGGTCCGCGAGCACAAGCGCGCCGCGAAGGCTGCGGCCAAGGCGTCATCATGACGTCGACATCATGAAGCCGACCGGAGGCAGTGTTGCCCAGTTTCTCGCGGGTGTCGCTCCCGCGAAGCGCCGACGGGATGCCGAGACCATGGTCGCACTGATGAGCGATGTCACCGGGTTCGAGCCGGAGTTGTGGGGCACGATCATCGGCTTCGGCTCATGCCACTACCGCTACCCCACCGGTACCGAGGGCGACTCCCCCATCGTCGGGTTCGCTGCACGCCGCCAGGCGACGACCGTGTACCTGCTCGACGGAGTCGACGCGCACGCAGACAGCCTCGCCGCGCTGGGCCCCCACGAGTCGGGCGTCGGCTGCCTGTACATCAAGGACGTGGAAGCGGTGGATACCGGCATCCTGCGCACGATCATCGCCGCATCGCGCGACTATGCGCTCGCCGGCGGCGGCGAGTACGCGACGATCACCGTGAACGACTGACGCGGGAACCTCACCCCGGCGCCTTGTGCTCATAAAGTGGTCGCATGCGACTGGCGTACTTCGGCGGCCTCGCCGTGGACGGGGTCGCGGCGACGTCGATCGAACGCGGACGCGGGCAATCGGCGCTGCTCCTGCGCCTTGCCGTCGACACGGGCACCGTGGTCTCGTCCGCGACGCTCGCCGAGGACATCTGGGGGCTCGACCAGCCCGCCGACCCCCGCGCATCGCTGCAGTCTCTGGTCTCGCGGCTGCGCAAGGCCCTTCCCTCAGGGCTCATTGAGGCCGCACCGCGCGGCTACCGCCTCACCCTGACCAGGGACGACGTCGATCTGACCGCGTTCCAGGATCTGGTCGCGCATGCACGCACGGCTCCGGATGCCGCCACCGCCACCTCTCTCGCCCACACCGCGCTTGCGCTCTGGAGCGGTGAGCCGCTCGCCCCAGTGGATTCGCTGGACTGGATCGTCCGGGACCTCCGGGACGACCACGCGCACGCCGAGCGCCTGGCCCGGATGACCGTGTCGTCCGCCGCCACGCCCGTTCCGGCTGCGGCGCTCTCGCTGGTAGGACGCGGGGCCGAACTCGATCTCATCCGCAGTCAACTGGCCACCGAGCGGCTCGTCACGATCCTGGGGCCGGGCGGCGCGGGCAAGACCACTCTCGCAATGGAGATCGCGCGGGAGACGAAAGAGGTCGTCGTCGTGGAATTGGCACCCGCCTCGGCCGGAGAGGTCTGGGATGCCGTCGCAGGTGCGGTCGGCCGCGGCATCCGCCTCACCGACTCGTCCACGATGGTCTTGGTTTCCGCCCGCGACCGCGTGCTGAGATCGCTCTCCGGCCGCAGCACCTTGATCGTCCTCGATAACTGCGAGCACGTCATCGATGAGGCGAACGACGTTGCCGACGTGCTGCTCCGCGGCGTGAGCGGAGCACGCATCCTCACCACCAGCAGGGAGCCGCTCGGGCTCTCCGCGGAAGCTTTCGTGGACGTCGGCCCCCTGCCCGAAGGCGATGCCATCGAACTCTTCGCCCGCCGGGTGCGCGCCGCGCGCGGCACACCGCCGTCGCCCGAAGACGCCGCCACGGCAGCGCGCATCGTCCGGCGGCTCGACGGGCTCCCGCTGGCCTTGGAACTGGCAGCTGCGCGAGCGCGCACGCTCACCCTCGCCGAAATCGACCAAGGTCTGGACGACCGGTTCTCTTTGCTCGGCCACGGGCCACGCGGGTCGGAGCGGCGGCACCGGACCTTGCGGGCATTGATCGATTGGAGCTGGGAGACCCTCAGCGAGCCCGAACGCATCGCGCTGCGCGCCCTGTCGGTGTTCCCGGACGGTATCTCGGTGACAGCAGCACCCGACGTCGCCGCCGGATTCGGCACCCACGACGACGCGTTCGACCTGCTCGTCGACCGCTCACTGCTCGTGCGCGCGGACGGCCGCTTCCGCATGCTCGAAACGGTGCGGGAGTATGGCTTGGACACGCTCCGCGCCGACGGCGACGTCGAGAACTACCGACGCATCCAGGCCGGCATCGTCGCGGACGACGCGACTGCCGCCGATGCACTGCTTCGAGGCCCGCGCGCGCTCGCCGGCCTCGCCTGGTTCGACGCCAACGACGAGAATCGCGGCGCCGCCCTCCGCACGTGCAGCGAGCAGGCTGACCTCCACGAGACCGGAGTGCGCCTCGTCCGTGCGAGCCTGTGGGAATGGATGATGCGCGAGCGCATCGAGGACCTGCAGCGTGGGATCACCGCCTTCGGCACGGCCGACTCCCCGCTCGATTCCGAGCCTGCCGTCGTGGTGCAGGGGATCCGTCTCGTCTTCGAGACGTTCCTCCGTGCGCGCGAGGCAGACGCCGCCACGACGGATGGCGTCGGATCCCACGAGGATGCCGCCGTCGACCTCACGGGTTTTCACGCGCATGCCACCGCCATCGCGGAGGCCGCCGACCGGCATCCGTCCGAACTCTCGGCGGCCCTCCCTTCGCTCCTCGCCGCCGTGGAGCACGGCATCTCGGAGCGGACGCCCGGAGCGCAGTGGCCGCAGGGCTTTGCCCTGTCGCTGAACGAGCCGGAAGATGCACCGGATTGGACGCTCGCGCTGCTCGCGGTGCTCCGAGCGGGCATCGCGCAGAACAGCGGCGACACCGTCACGCTCGGCGTCGAGAGCGAGCGAGGGCTGCGCCTGTTCCGAGCACTCGGCGACGTCTGGGGCATCGCCTTCGCCAGTCAGCTGCGCTCGGAATGGCTCATGCTTCAGGGGCGCCTCGACGAAGCGCTCACCGTCGCCGACGATTCCACCCGCGGGCTGACGGGGCTCACGTCGGTGCCCGACATCATCCAACAGCGGACGCTCGCGATCACGACGCTCGTCCGATTGGGCCGCATCGACGACGCGCGCGACCGACTGGTCTCGGTGATGGCGGATGCGGTCGCCGAGGGCTCGGAGCGCAGCATCATGCAGGCGGGGTTCGCTGCGGCGTCGGTCGACATCGCGGCCGGCGACGGGACGGCAGCGCTGCGCCACCTCGGTGCCATCCAGTTCGACCTCACCCGCGGCCCGTTCGAGCAGCTGACCGCGGCCCGTGGCGCGATGCGCGCGCGAGCCTACCTTCTCGAGCACCGACCCGACGAGGCGCGCGAGGCGCTGCGTGAGGCAATCGCGCCCGCGCTGCACAGCGGAGATCAGCCGATCATCGCTGAGGTTGCGCTGTCCGTCGCGGCATGGCTGGCCGCTGTCGGTCGGGAGGACGAAGCGCGTCGCGTGTTCGCGGCATCCGTCTCGGTCCGAGGCATGCTCGACGCGACGGATCCCTCGGTCGTCCGATTGCGCGCACGTCTGGGTGACACGCCGAAGACGGCGACGGGGTCATCCCCCGCCGCCGCCCTGGCCGAGCTGAAAACGCTCGGGGACCTGCTGGACTGATCAGGCCTTTCGCATGTAGGCGCGTACGGTCAACGGCGCGAAGATCGCGACGATCACGGCAGAGCCGACGAGCGCGTAGATGAAGTCCGTCCCCATCGTGCCGCTGTTGGCGAGATCGCGCACCGCGGTCACCAGGTGCGAAATCGGGTTGATGTCGACGAACCACTGCAGCCACGGGGGCATGGTGTCGGCGGGCACGAACGCGTTGGAGAGGAACGTCAGCGGGAAGAGGATGACCATCGACATGCCCTGCACGCTCGACGCGGAGCGACCCACGACACCGAAGAACGCGAAGATCCAGCTGACTGCCCACGCGCAGATGATGACGAGGATTCCGGCGACGATGACACCGGCCAGGCCGCCGGCGGGCCGGTAGCCCATGATGAAGCCCATCGTGAAGGTCAGGGTGGTGGCGATCAGGTACCGCACGGTGTCGGCCAGCAGTGCGCCGGACAGCGGTGCGATGCGCGCAATCGGGAGCGACCTGAAACGGTCGAACACGCCTTTGTCCATGTCCTCACGCAGTTGCACGCCGGTGACGACCGAGGTCGTGATGACGGTCTGGACGAGGATGCCGGGGATGATGATCGGGAGGTAGCTCTGCACGTCGCCGGCGATCGCCCCACCGAAGATGTACGTGAACATCAGGGTGAAGATGATCGGCTGGAATGTCACGTCGAAGAGCTGTTCGGGCGTGCGACGGATTTTGAGCATGCCACGCCCGGCCATCGTGAACGTGTTCCGCAGCGTCTGAGCGAAGCTCGTCCGATTGCTCAGCCGGCGCTCGGAGGGCGGCGTGATGCGCGGAGTGATCGTGGGTGTCGGAGAAGGGGTGGGGGTCATGGTGGTCATTGGAGAACTCCTTCGAGCTCGGATGCGGTGGCGTGGGCATCGGCGTCGTCTTCGGGAACGCCCTGCCCGGTGAGGGCGAGGAAGACCTCGTCGAGTGACGGCTGCTGCACGCTGAATTCGCTGAGGTGCACCCCGGCCTCACGGAACGCGACGAGCAGGTCGGTGACCCGGTCGGGATTGCTCATCGGGACGGTGAGACGGGCGGCCTCGGGCGAGACGACCGTCGGCACGTCGAGCACACGCGCGATGACCTGCTTCGCGTCCTCGACGGAGGACCCCTCCTGCAGACGCAGGATGAGGGACGCCTGTCCTACCGAGGCCTTGAGCTCGAGAGCGGTGCCCTCGGCGACGACCTGACCGCGGTCGATGACGGCGATCCGGTCGGCGAGCTGGTCGGCCTCGTCGAGGTACTGGGTCGTGAGGACAACGGTCGATCCGGTCGCCACGAGGCGGCGGATCGTGTCCCACATCTGCCCGCGCGTGCGGGGGTCGAGGCCTGTGGTCGGCTCGTCGAGGAAGATCAGCGGCGGCTGGGCGATGAGGGATGCCGCGAGGTCGAGGCGACGGCGCATACCGCCGGAGAACTTCGCAAGCGGGCGGCTGGCGGCCTCGGCGAGACCGAACTCTTCGAGGAGGTCGGCGCTGCGCTTGCGCGCGTCGGCGCGAGAGAGCCCGAGCAGCCGGGAGAAGATCATGAGGTTTTCGGTGGCGGAGAGGCGCTCATCGACCGAGGCGAACTGCCCGGTCAGGCCGATCAGCTGGCGAACGACCTGCGATTCGCGGACGACGTCGTGGCCGAAGATCTCGGCACGACCGGCATCCGGTCGCAGCAGGGTCGCGAGCATGCTGATCGTCGTCGTCTTGCCGGCCCCGTTAGGGCCGAGGACGCCGTAGACCGTGCCTGTTTCGACGATGAGGTCCACGCCGTCGACGGCGCGGTTGGCGCCGAAGGTCTTGACGAGACCCTCGGCGCGCACGGCCGGAGCGTTTCCGGTGATGCGTGATGAAGTCATGGTGTCTGCCTTTCTGTGGCTGACACCAGAGTGCTCCGGGGGCGCTGTCGCGCCGCTGTCACGCGGTGGACTGCGCTGTCACGGCGCTGTCACGGCCGCGGCGCAGTCGACGAAGCTCGGTCGACGAACTGCGGTTGAGCCGTGGGAGACTTCGCCTCTCAGGCGCCGCGCAGCCGCTCGGCCAAGTACGCCTCGAGCGCGTCGAGTCCGATGCGCTCTTGGGCCATCGTGTCGCGGTCGCGCACGGTGACGGCGCGGTCGTCGAGCGAATCGAAGTCGACGGTGACGCACAGGGGTGTGCCGACCTCGTCCTGACGGCGGTAGCGACGTCCGATTGCTCCTGCGTCATCGAAGTCGATGTTCCAACCGCGGGCGCGAAGTTTGTCGGCGACCTCGCGCGCCATCGGCGAGAGCTTCTCGTTGCGCGACAGCGGCAGCACGGCGACCTTGATCGGCGCGAGGCGCGGGTCGAGGCCGAGCACCGTGCGGGTGTCGGTGCCGCCCTTGGCGTTGGGCACTTCTTCTTCGCGGTACGCATCGACGAGGAACGCCATCATCGACCGGGTGAGGCCGAACGACGGCTCGATGACGAACGGGGTGAATCGCTCGCCCGAGGCCTGGTCGAAGTAGCTGAGCGATGTGCCCGATGCCTCGCTGTGGCTGGACAGGTCGTAGTCGGTGCGGTTGGCGACGCCCATGAGTTCGCCCCACTCCTTGCCCGCGAAGCCGAAGCGGTATTCGACGTCGATCGTGCCGGCGGAGTAGTGCGCGCGGTCGTCCTCGGGCACGTCGAACTGGCGCATGTTCTCGGCGTTGAGGCCGAGGTCGATGAACCAGTTCCAGCAGGCTTCCACCCAGTGCTCGAACCACTCCTGCGCATCGGCCGGCGGCACGAAGAACTCGATCTCCATCTGCTCGAACTCGCGGGTGCGGAAGATGAAGTTACCCGGGGTGATCTCATTGCGGAAGGCCTTGCCCACCTGGCCGATGCCGAACGGCGGCTTCTTGCGGGACGCCGTGAGCACGTTGGCGAAGTTCACGAAGATGCCCTGTGCCGTCTCCGGGCGAAGGAAGTACAGGCCCGACTCGTCATCGACGACGCCCAGGTAGGTCTTGACGAGCCCGGAGAACGACTTCGGTTCGGTGTACTGACCCTTGTTCCCGCAGTTCGGGCACGGGACGTCGGCGAGGCCGTTCTCGGCCTTGCGACCCTTGCGCGCCTCGAAGTCCTCAATGAGGGTGTCCGCGCGGAAACGCTTGTGGCACTGGAGGCACTCCACGAGCGGGTCGGTGAACGTCGCGACATGGCCCGACGCCTCCCACACGCGCTTGGGGAGGATCACCGAAGAGTCGAGGCCGACCATGTCGCCACGCCCGCGCACGAAGGTCTGCCACCACTGGCGGCGGATGTTCTCTTTGAGCTCGGTCCCGAGGGGGCCGTAGTCCCACGCGGAGCGCGAGCCTCCGTAGATCTCACCGGCCTGGAAGACGAACCCGCGATGGCGGGCGAGGGCGATGACTTTGTCGAGACGAGACTGCTCGGCCACAGGTGGCTCCAAATGGTCGTGATGTGCGCGGAGGGGCACTGACGGTAGGCGCTGATCGCGCGGATGCCGGAGGTAGCGGCATCCGTCAAGTCTATCCTTGACGCTTTGCTCTGCCCGGGCCTTCGGCCGCCTGGTCGACCACTGGCTCCGATCGGCATAGCGGGCACACAGGGTACGGTCGAAGGGACACCCACCCGCTACCGAAAGTAGGTTCCCGTGGACGCCATTGCCGCCGGAGGAGTACTCGCCATCGCGATCATCGTCGCGATCGTCGTTGTCGTCGTCTTCATCATCACCCTGATCATGGTGCGCGCCTGGTACAAGGTCGCCAAGGCCGATCAGGCCCTCGTGATCGTCGGAAAGAACCAGAAGAACGTCGGCGGTGAGTCCTCTCGCATCTCGATCATCACCGGCGGTGGTGCGCTGGTGAATCCGCTCACCCAGCGTGCGGAGATGATCTCGCTGCGTGCGCGGCAGATCAAGATGGAGCCGGTCGCCCAGTCGTCCAACGGCGTGACCGTCAACGTCAACGGCGTCGCGCTGGTGAAGATCGGCTCGGATCCCGAGCTCGTCCGTCGTGCCGCCGAGCGCTTCCTCTCGCAGGACGGTGCGATCGAGCAGTTCACGACCGAACAGCTCGAGGGCTCGCTTCGTGGCGTCGTCGCGACGCTGACCGTCGAGCAGCTCCTTCAGGACCGGCAGAAGCTGTCGGACCAGATCGCTGAGGGCATCAAGCAGGATCTGCTCGCGCAGGGCCTCATCCTGGATTCGTTCCAGATCCAGGGAGTCACCGACCGCAACGGCTACATCGACGCCCTCGGCGCCGGTGAGGTCGAGCGCGTCCGGCGCGACGCCGAAGTCGCCCGCATCAACGCGGCCCGCGAAGTGCGTGCCCGTCAGATCGCCACGGACGAGGCGAACCTCATCGAGCAGACCGCGTACGACAAGAACACCGCCGACGCCAGCGCCCAGGTCGGGCGCGCCCGCGCCGAAGCCGAGCAGGCCGAAGCCCTCTCCCGCGCCGAGCGCGAGCAGGCGGTGCTGCTGCAGGTCTCGCAGAACAAGCAGGCGCGACTCGATGCCGAGATCAACAAGGTCGCCGACGCCGACCTCTACCAGCGCCAGCGGTCCGCCGACGCTGATGCGTACGCGCAGGTCAAGGCCGCAGAAGCGCGCGCCGAGATCGCGGCTCAGGAAGCGCGTGCGACGCGGTTGCGCGCCGAAGCGGATGCCGACGCCATCCGCCTCACCGGTGAGGCCCGCGCCGGGGCGATCGAGGCCGAGGCCGAGGCTCTCGCCCGCAACCAGGATGCCCTGCTCGCGCAGCGCGCGCTCGAGGCGCTCGTGCCGATGATGACCGAGTTCGCACGCGGATTCGAGAAGGTCGGGTCGATCACGATCCTGGGCGGCGAAGGCGCGTCCAATCACATGGCTTCGGAGACAGCCGCCGGCATGCGTGCGACCTTCGACGCCGTTGAGGCTGCCACCGGCCTCGATCTGAAGGCCGTGATCCAGGGCCACGCGACCGGTCGCGGCATGGCGCAGGGGTTCCGTCACGAGGCATCCGGTTCGGCATCCGCTCGCTCGGCAGCAGCCTCCGCGCCGGCCGAAGCGGCCGCGCACGTGCCCGCGACGCCCGAAACTGCCGCCGAGTAGACCCGTCCGGTTCAGCCGTACCCGCACCATTCGGAGACCCAGGTGAGCATGCGCCCGCGCATCTCGGGCGACGACGCGATCTGAATCTCGCCGGATTCACCACCGGCTTCGACGTCGAGCACGAAAACGGTCCCGCGTTTGTCCTCCTGGACGGCGTGCGGGTCGCACCGGCCGGGCACGATCGGCAGCGGGACGTCGAACGGCTCCGTCGCGTCGCCCGGGATGTCGATGTCGAGCGGGGCGGTGACGCCGGTCTTCGCATCGCGCTGAACGGTCAGCAGATTGGTGTCATGGATGCCGGTGATCCGGGCCGACGCGCCCTCACCGTGCGGCTCGACGCGCAGCGTCAGTTGCGCCGGCGAACCCGCCTCGGAGGGCGCGAATTCCGCGAACGACACGGCGGCGGCGTCGTCGAGGGCGGCCGCCAAACACTCGCGCGTGTGCAGCACATCGATGACGGGGAAGCGCTCGGTCACAGGGACCTTCGCCGTGCCATCGACCTCGCCCATCGAGTACGCGACGGTGAGGTGGGACGCCGCGGCATCCGACCCGTCGCACGCCATCTCGGGCAGCTGCATGCGCACATCGGTCGTGCGTCCCGGCGCGATGGTCGTCTCACGCTCGTTGACACGGGTCGCCGGCCCCTCCAGTCGTGGATCCTCGAGGCTCAGTTCGTGGATGACGAAGGCGTCGTCGGACGCGTTGTGGAACTCCACCTGCATCTGCCGGTCGGCGACGTCGGACCGCAGTTGGATCAGCTCGGCGGTCACTCCTGCGGGGAGCTCGGTGAGCGCTGCCTGATCGGGCTCGGCGGCGCACGCTGTCAAGGCCAGCGCGAGAACAGCCAGGCCAACGCCTGAGCGCGCCACCGGTGACAGTGGCGCGCTCGAGCGGGTGGACATCACGTCAGGCTACGCCGTGACGTTTGCCATCGATCAGTCGTCGACGACGGAGACGTTCACCTCGATGTTGCCGCGCGTGGCGTTCGAGTACGGGCACACCTGGTGTGCGGCGTCTGCGAGCGACTGCGCAACCTCGGGATCGAGGTCGGGGAGGTTGACTTCGAGGGTCACGGCGAGCTGGAATCCGCCGTTGCCGTTCGGTCCGATCGAGACCTGGGAGCCGACGCTCGAGTCTTGGATGTCGATCTTCTTCGCTCGCGCGACCGCCTGCAGCGCGCTGTGGAAGCACGCCGCGTAGCCCGCGGCGAAGAGGAGTTCGGGGTTGGCGGCGCCGCCGGCGCCTCCCATCGCCTTCGGAATGGCGAGGTTGAGGTCGAGGATGCCGTCCGACGTGCGGACCTGTCCGTTGCGTCCTCCGCCGGTGGCGAGGGCTTCTGCGGTGTAGAGAGTCTCCATGGTGGGATTCCTTTCTAGGGATCTTGCGCGCAGCGTGGATGTGCCGCGCAGGTGGGAGTGAGGCGGGTCAGCGAGCGCGTCGCGCCGTGGTCAGTTCGCGCATGCCCGCGGTGATCTCTCGCAACCCGCTCATGAACGAGGGCAGATCACCGGGCGAGGTCAGCGCGGGGACCAAGCAGGCCACGGCGCTGATCAGTTCGGCCCGTGTTGCCCGGCCGTGGTCGGTGAGTGAGACCAGCACGACACGTTCGTCGTGGGTGGCGCGCTCCCGCACGACGAGCTCGCGGCTCTCGAGGCGGCGAAGCAGCGGCGACAGGGTGCCCGAGTCGAGGCCCAACTCAGCGCCCAGTTCGGACACCGTGCGCTCACCCGCGCCCAGCACGACAAGGGCCAGGTACTGCGTGTAGGTGATGTTCCAGGGCGCGAGCACCTCGCGGTATGCCTGCGACGTGGCGTGCGACGCCTTGTAGAGCGCAAAGCAGATGAACTCGTCGATGGTGGTCGGGGTGCTCATGCAACAAGCATTGCACACAATTCAATTGTGCACGACACATTCGATGCTGAAAGCAGCATCTGCGCACCCGAAGGGGCAGCTCTGCTGCCGAACGCCTACGGCCGAACGAAGAGATAGCCGCGGTCGTCGTCGAATCCGCCGACGGTGAGCCCCGCGCCGAGGTGCTCGAGGAATTGCTCGCGAACGCGGATGCGCCAGGCATCGGCATCCGCCTTCGACCTCGCCCGGATCTCATGGATGTCCGCGGGCACCGCGATGGTCGCAATCACGCGCTCATCGGCGGGCGTCTGCTGGGCGGGAGCAGCGAGTGGCCACGCCACCATGAGGCGGTCGGTCTCGTCGCCGCGGTTGATGCCGTCGTCCATCGGTCCGTACTGGTCGACGAGGTACTCGCTGATCCGCGCGCCGAGCACGCGAAGGTTGAAGTGCGCATTGCGGGCGACCAGTGGGTCGAACGTCCAGGTGATGTTGCCGACGTCGCGCGCGAACGCCCACGCGCGCTGGTGATGCTTGAGCACGCGGCCCAGGCCCTGGCTCTGGTATTCATCCAGGATGCCGGTGACGTGCGAGTGCATCGAGCGAGCCGCGGGATTCGCGAAGAAAGCGACGGATGCCCCGATCAGCCGATCGCCGTCATAGAGGCCGACGACGTAATTGCCCGCGTGCTGGAGAGCCCGCATGAGGTTGGTGGGGACTGAATCGCGGTCTCCACCCCAGACGTCGCGGAGCACCGCGGCGCCGGCGAAGATCTCCTCGACCGTTTCGAGCGGCCGGATCTCGATGCCGGGCGGTGGCTCTGCCTCAAAACCGGCGGTGGTCGATGCGACGTCGGTGGGGATGTCCGTCATGGCCCAACCCTAACCCTGTCGATCAGACGAGCCGGGGGGATTGGCAGGTGATGACGTGTTCGGCGAAGAGCCCGGGCCACGCCATGATGCCGTACGGCGTGCGCGCGACAGCGAGGTGGCTGCCCTCGATCAACTCGGCCAGCCGGTTGGCGGTGCGCACAGGGTGGCCGGGGTCGTTGGTCCACGCGAGGATCAGCGTCGGCACGGTGATCCCGCTGACGCTGGCGTGCGACGGGAAGTCCGTCGTCGCCGCACCACGCAGGACCGTCGGCAGGAGCGCCTCCTTGACCGCGGGTCTGGTCAGCGGGGCCTCCGACAGCGCCGGCGGGACAGGCGCGGTGCTGCCGAGTTCGACGAACTCGCTCATCCCCACGCTCTCGACGAGATCCGCTTCGATCAGGTAGGTCGCCGCGCGCGCGGGACGACTGCTCCACGCCGTCGGCGGGACCACCAGACTGAGGCTCGCAAAGCGCTCGGGGTCACGGACCGCGGCATGGAGGAGGGTTCCGGCGCCCATCGACGGACCGACCGCGTGCACTCTTTCGCCGGGCGCGACGTGATCGAGAAGGGCGAGCAGATCGTCGGCGAGATGATCCCAGCGATAGTCCGCCGGCTCGAGGCTTCCGGTCGAACCGCCGTGGCCGCGGGCGTCGTAGCGCAGCACCCGATGTCCTCGGAGCGCCCGCGCGAGGTCGAGCCCCAGAAGCTCGTCGCGTGCCCGACTGGATGTCAGCCCATGCAACTGGACGACCAGCGGTCCGGAGTCTCCGTCCAGGTCATAGTCGAGCGTCGCATTGCCAAGATCGAGTGTGGGCACCGCACCTCCGAGACGACGTTGCAAGCAGGAAATCGCAGACCCTTAGACTACGGCGCAATGCGCCTGACGAATGTCACCCACATGTCCCTCCCGCCCGGCCTGCTCCGCAGCTACTCGATGGCGGTGATCGGCGCGCGCGACCGTCCGTTGCCGGTGTCGTTCGACCAGGGGCGGCACGTCGGTCTCGGCGATCGGCCCGCGTCGTGGATGGCGATCGCGTTCCGTGCGCCAGCTGGCACAACGACGGAGCAACTCGGTGACGGGTGGGACGACCTCGTCGCCCGACACGGCACACTGCGGACCGTGTTCACGCAGGACGATGCCGGTCAGGTCGCGCTGATGGACGGCATCGCGGAGCACGGCATCTGGGAAGACCACGACATTGCGCCGGGGCAGACTTCCCGTGAGCGCGTGCGGGTGCTCTTCGACACCGCCTGTCGCTCGCTGTCGTCGCCGTCGCACCGGTTGGCTGTACTGACGCCGGATGCCGGCGATGGTGCGGCTGGCCCTGGCGATCCCCGTCCTGTGGTCATCATCGGCTCGGACCACGCGCACGTCGACATGTGGTCACTGCTCGTGCTCGCGCGCGACCTCCTTGAGCTGGTCGAGCCTGCCGAGGAAGGCACGGACGGCACGGGCACGGGCGCACGATTCCGGGGCAGCGTCGCGACCTTCAACGAGCACACCGCGCTGCTCGAAGCTGCGCCTCCGGCGCCTGCCGAGGTGCACGATGCGTGGCGCGCCATCCTCGATGCGGGCGAGGGCGTCATGCCGCGTTTCCCGCTGTCGCTGGGCGACGTCTCCGCGCCACGTCCGGAGGTCGTCGAAGTCCACGATGTGCTCGACGCGGAGCAGTTGCATCTGCTCAACGAGCACGCGGATGAGGCGAAAGTCCGCGTCACCGCACTGGCGCTGTCGGTCCTCACGCGGGTCTCGCTGGACGTTGCGGGAGGGCCGCTGCGGGCCGTCTTTCCCGTGCACAGTCGCTACGAACCGCGCTGGCATGACAGCGTCGGCTGGTTCATCACGAACTCCGTGATCGAGTGTGTCGACCCGGATCCCCGGGAGTGCGCGGCATCCGTCAAACGAGCACTGGCACTGGGTTCCTATCCGCTGGCGCCGATCCTCGCGCCATGGGGAGGGATGCCCCAGTCGCCAGGAATGTTCGCGATCTCATGGCTCGACGTGCGGCGCATCCCGATCTCGGTCGACCCGCGCGCCGACGTGCAGTGGGTGTCGGCGGCGATCGAGACCGACGGTGTCATGATCTGGTTCGTCGTGAGCGATGCCGGGATGCACATGCGGTGCCGGTATCCGGACACGCCCGAGGCGCGGGAGAACGTCGGCGGGTGGATCGTCGCGGTGATCGCGGAGATGCGCGAGGCCGCGCGGGCTCGTCCCGCTGCGCTGGGTTTGGAGGCGACGGTGGCGCCGGCCACCCCCGCGCGCGGATAGCCTCGAGGGATGGGCACCAGGGACGAGGACGCACGCAAGCGCCTCACCCGGATGCCGCGACAAGGCGCGATCGTCGCCGTTCTCGCGTTCGCGGGACTCTGCTCGTCCTTCATGTTCACCCTCATGGTGCCCATCCAGGCGAAGCTGCCGGAACTGCTCGACGCGAGCCGCGAAGACACCGCCTGGGTGATCACGTCGACTCTGCTCGCGGCCGCGGTGATCACCCCGATCGCAGGTCGCCTGGGTGACATGTACGGCAAGCGCCGCATCGTGCTGGCGCTCGTCGCGGTCATGGTGGTGGGTTCGGTCATCGCGGCGCTCTCCCCCGGCATCATCGGGATCATCGTGGGGCGCACGCTCCAAGGCGCCATCGTCGGCGTCGTGCCCCTGGGCATATCGATCATGCGCGACGTGCTCCACGAGTCTCGCGTCGATTCGGCGATCGCCTTCATGAGCGCGACCCTCGGCGTCGGCGGAGCGCTCGGCCTCCCGATCAGCGCGATCGTCACGGAGCGCAGCGATTGGCACGTGCTGTTCTGGATGGCTGCGGGCCTCGGGATCGCGGTGTTCGCGATGGTGCTGTGGATCGTGCCGGTGAGCGTGCTGCGCACCGCGGGACGCTTTGACTTCGTCGGGGCTGCCGGACTCGCGGTCGGACTGATCGGCATCCTGCTGGCCATCTCGCGCGGCAACGAATGGGGCTGGTCGTCCACTCCCGTGCTGGTCTTCGGCGTCGGCGGGATCATCGTCCTCGTCGCGTGGGGCTGGTTCGAGCTGCGCATCGCCGCCCCGCTGCTCGACCTGCGCGTCGCGGCGCGCCCCGCCGTGCTGCTGACCAACATCGCGTCGATCGCGATGGGCTTCTCCCTCTTCGCCTCGAACGTGGTCTACCCGCAGATGCTCGAACTGCCCGTCGCCACGGGCGCCGGGTTCGGGCTGTCGCTCATCGCGGCGAGCTTCATCGTCATGCCGTCGGGGCTCGTGATGATGCTGCTCTCCCCCGTCGCCGGTCGCATCGCCACGCGCACCGGGCCGAAGCTCCTGCTGCTGCTCGGTGCGATCTCGCTCATGGCCGCGTACGGCTTCACGTTGCTGTTCTCGTCCGAGGTGTGGCACATCCTGGTCGCGAACATCCTCATCGGAGCCGGGATCGGATTCGGCTACGCCTCGATGCCGATGCTCATCATGCGCTCGGTTCCGCAGAGCGAATCGGGCGCCTCGAACGGCTTGAACGCACTGTTCCGCTCACTCGGCACGAGCACGGCGGCGGCCGTCATCGGCGCGGTGCTCGCCACCAACTCGGTCGACTTCGGAGGGCTTCCGGTGCCGACCTCGGCCGGATTCACGCAGTCGCTGATCCTCGGCGGCATCGCGGCGCTCGTCGCACTCGTGGTGGCGCTGTTCATCCCGACCACGCGCGATCCGCACGAGGCGCATCCTTCGCTACGCGTCTGATTTTTCTCCTGCCGGTCTTCGTGCGGCGCTAACGTCGAGGCATGAACGACAAGGGTGCAGCTCGAGACTCTGACGCGGCGCAGGCCGTGATCGCCGACGACGTGAAGGGCGATCGCGACACGCGCTTCTTCGGCCAGCCGTTCGAGTTGGCGCACATCTTCGGGGTGGAGATGTGGGAGCGGTTCAGCTTCTACGGGATGCAGGGCATCCTCCTCATCTACATGTATTACACGATCGCCGAGGGCGGCCTCGGGATGGACCAGGCAGTCGCCACCGGGATCGTCGGCGCCTACGGCGGGTCGGTGTATCTATCGACGATCCTCGGTGCGTGGCTCGCCGACCGGCTTCTGGGGTCGGAGCGCGTCCTCTTCTACAGCGCCATCGTGATCATGGCCGGCCACATCGCCCTCGCGGTCCTGCCGAGCTTCCTGGGGCTCGGTGTCGGCCTGGTGCTCGTCGCCGTCGGCTCGGGTGGGCTGAAGGCCAACGCGACGTCGGTCGTGGGCACGCTGTACACCGCAGATGACCCGAGACGGGATGCCGGATTCTCACTGTTCTATCTCGGCATCAACCTCGGTGCGTTCTTCGGTCCGCTGATCACCGGTCTCGTGCAGACCAACTACGGATTCCACTGGGGCTTCGCCATTGCCGCCGTCGGAATGGCACTCGGACTCATCCAGTACTCCTTCGGCCGAAAGTCGCTGCCGCCCGAGTCGCGGGCCATCCCGAACCCGCTGCCGCGCAACCGCTACGGGGTGATGATCGGCATCGCGGTAGCCGCGATCGTCGCCATCGTGATCCTCGTCCTGGTGGGCATCATCCGCCCTGACAACCTGGCGCTCGTCGTCATCATCGCGACGGTCGTGGCGGCCATCGCGTACTTCTGGGTGATCCTCTCGAGCCGGCGGATCGACGGCACCGAGCGCTCGCGGGTGTTCGGCTTCATCCCGCTGTTCATCGTGTCGGTCGGGTTCTGGTCGCTGTACCAGCAGCAGTTCACGGTGCTCACGGTCTACTCCGACCAGCGGATGAACCGCACCTTCTTCGGATGGGAGATGCCGGTCTCGTGGGTCCAGTCGATCAACCCGATCTTCATCATCATCCTGTCCGGTGTGTTCGCCGCGATCTGGACGAAGCTCGGGACGCGTCAGCCGTCGACGCCGGTGAAGTTCGGGCTCGGCGCGGTCATCATGGGTGTGGCGTTCCTGCTGTTCCTGCCATGGGCCAACGGCGGTTCGAATGCGACGCCGTTGCTCGCGGTCGTCGGCATCCTGTTCGTGTTCACGATCGCCGAATTGCTGATCTCACCCGTCGGGCTGTCGGTGACGACGAAGCTGGCGCCGAAGGTCTATCACACCCAGATGGTCGCGCTCTTCTTCCTCTCCGTCGCCCTCGGAACGGCCGTCGCCGGATGGTGCGCCCAGTTCTACGATCCCGAGAACGAGGTCCCGTACTTCACGATCCTCGGCTTCATCGCGATCGCCATCGGCGCCGCGCTGCTCTTCTCGGTCAAGCCCGTCCTGGCACTCATGAAGGGTGTCAAGTAACGCGTCGAGCTCACCGGGCCGCGGCATCCGCTCACACGGGCATCCGCTCGCGAACCCATAGCGTCCCGCCGAACCCATCCCCAAATTGCGCAGATTCGGTATGGGTTCGGCGGCGGAGGATGGGATCGGCGCCGCGATACCTCCGCACAGGGTCACGCGGACGTCGTTAGGGACTCTTCCTCCGTGTCGTCGAGATCGATCCTCGAGCCTGCCTCGACGGCGACCACCGCGATAACCGCGCCCAGCGCGACGGCGGCGACCGCCCAGAGATCGGGCAATGCGATCCCCAGCACCACGACCGCGATGCCCACGAGGAGCGTCGCGTTTCCGGCGGCACTGAGCGACTGTCGGAGGGTGAGCCACCAGACCGCCAGGAAGAACAGTGCGACGGGGACGCTGAGTGTCGCGGCCGCGACCGCGTGGGAAAGTTCGGTATGCCCGCCGGCCGCGTCGATGGCGACCTCGATGCCCGCAGAGAAAGCACCGGCGGCGGCGAAGATCACGTAGTGGACGTAGCTGAATCTGAGCGATGAGCGCAGGCCGTCGATGTGATCTTGATGCTCGCGGGCGAAGTAGACCCACCACATTCCGGCGGCGATCGTGAGACCGGATGCCGAGATCACGAGCAGCTCCGGAATGTGATCGCCTGCGTGGACCGCTTCGACGACGGCACCGGCGGACGCGAGGATCGATTCGCCCAGCAGGATGATCGTGAACAGGCCGTACCGTTCGGCGATGTGACCCGGATTCCAGGGCGTCGGGTTCTTCGACTCCGCCCAGACCGGGATGGAGATCTCCGCGACGACGAGCACGAAGAAGCTGACGACGCCGACCTCCGCGGGCAGGAAGAGCCGGATGACCCACAAGATCTGCACGATGGTGATGCCGACGGCGAACCTCAGCGCGGTACTGCGGATCGTCGGGTCGCTCGCGGCGGCGCGGAGCCATTGCCCGACCATCGCGAGACGCATGATCACGTAGCCGATCGTCACGAGAGCGAAGTCGTCTTCCGACATGGCGGGCACTGTCCCCGCCGCGAGGATGAGGACGCCGGCCATCTGGAAGATCGTCATGACCCGGTAGAGCCAGTCGTCCGTCGCGAACGACGTCGCGAACCACGTGAAGTTCACCCACGCCCACCAGATGGCGAAGAAGATCATGAGGTAGCCGAGGACGCCGGCGCCGACGTGCCCCTCGGTCTCCATGTGGTGCAGCTGCTGCGAGGAGAACGACACCGCGACGACGAAGACGAGGTCGAAGAACAGCTCGAGCGGGCTGGCGGCGCGGTGCTGCTCGGCCGGGTCACGCGGCCGCATCCGAGTCAGTCCGAGCCTCGCATGGCTGAGCTGTCGAGAATTGCTTGTAGCCATGACCACCTTCGGTAGGGACGGATGCGCTGCCAGCCCCACGATATTGCTTACGGACCGCCGGCGGCGGCGTGTGTGGTGGCGGATGCGTGTCGTTGGCGCATGCGGATGGGTGATTTTGTGGTGGGTCGCCATTTTCGGTGTCGGTCCCACCAGGAGGGTCCGCGGACTTCGGGGATGCCGTGGTTCATGCGCACATGCCAGCCGTTGTCGTCGAGGGTGCGGTGGTGGTGCCAACACAGCAGCACTCCGTTGTCGGTGTGCGTGGGACCGCCTTGGGACCATTCGCGGACGTGATGGATTTCGCACCAGATCGCGGGGACATGGCATCCGGGGATGAGGCATCCGCCGTCGCGGAGGCTGATCGCTTTGCGTTGGTGGGCGGCGAAGACCCGGTCGAGGATCCCGATCTGCACGATCCGACCGTTCGTGTCGAGGGTGACCCGCTCCATCACGCCAGTGCACGCGACGTGTCGGGCGACGGCGAGGGAGACGGGTTCGTCGCACCCGTCGATGTGCGCGTACCCGGCGCCGGAGGCGAGGTCCGCCTCGCGGACTTCAACAACCAGGGTCGGTGCGGCACCTCCGATCGTGGGGAGTTCACCCGCCCGGGCGGCAACCCCGAGGATCGTCGCGAACGCATCGTGGACCAGTTGCGGGCGCGTGCGGACCTCCGCCATCGCCGGGAACGGCCCGTCCGTCTCTTCGCTGTCAGGCAGATCACCACCGTCACCGTTATGCGCTGTCGCCCACGATGGTGAACCACGGTCCTTTCGGGACGTCGGGTCCGTCACCCTTCGGGTTGGTGATGCTGTCGACGAGGCGTTGGAACTGGGCGGCGACCTCAGGGAGCAGGTTCCCGGAGATCGGGACGATCCCGTCCCGACAGACTCCGATGCTCAGGCGCCGCTTCCGGAGCGCCCGGGATTCGCGGGGCTCGGTGCCGTCCTGGTCGAGGAACATCGACCACACCATCGCCTGCACCCGCAGGTCATCCGCCGACGGCGCCGGACCCCCATCCGCGCCCGCACCCCGCGCTGATGCCGCGAGCTCTTGATCCGCCGCGAGCCGGGCAGGTCCTCGGAACACACCGCAGCATCGAGCGCCCCGACGACCGCGACCAGCCCATCCAGCCCCAGCGCCCCGTCGGCCATCGCCTCACGCAACGCCGGATACCGGGCCGGCAGCGCAGTGCCCGAACTTGGTGCGACGGATTGCTGAACCGCCCTCGCCGCGCGCACCACATCCCCGACCGTCCGCGACGACTGCAGGGTGGTGCGTTGCACGAGCTCTTTCGTCGACCGGCATCCGTAGTGCGTCGTCATCCGCTCATCACGCAGACCCGCGGAACGCATTTCGACCTGCGCCGCCATCTCGATCAGCAACGCCTCACCCAGCCGCACGACTGCGGGACGCGGCCGCCATCGTCGCGAGCACATCCTCGTCACCAAGCCGACCCGAGACCCCGTCACCCACCGCCGAAGACACCGTCCCCGCCAGCACACGCTCGACCTCAACGAGAACATTCGCGAGGGTCTCAGCGGGTTGGTTCATACCCCCATTCTGCCGAGGGCCTCCGACATTCAGAGCTCGAAATCAGCCTGAAAAGGCCAGGCTAGAAGATAAAAAAATGTTTCCAGGTCAGGCCGGCGCGACCGGCTGGCGCAGGATCGTCCGTTGCTTCGCAGGCTCGACCCGGCGGAAGTCGCTCAGGTAGATCTCGTGGTGCCTTCCGGTCATCGCCAATCCGCGCTCGGGAATGACCTGGCTGTGCATCGCCTCGAGCACCGGACCCTCGTCATCGAATGATCCGATGTGGAGTGTTTGGACGCAGAGCCCCTCGTCGAGCGTCTCGAATCGCACCCGCTCGAGCAGGGACCGATCGGCGGATGACGCAGCGGCATCCACCGCGGCATCGAACATCTCGGCGGTGATCCACTCGGGCGTCATGATCATGAGCGTCCAGTCCCACTTCGAGCGGTCGCGCGCCGTCGTGAACGAGTCCATATCGGACGACCACCACAGCCCCTCGAGCGGCGGGACGACGTAGTCCCGATCGAGCTCGCGCTTGCTGGCGAACTTGAGCTTGTACGCGATCGGATAGAGCGCCGTGATCGCCGCCGTGAATTCCTCGGAGTCGTTGGGGTCACCATGCCCATCGACCATCAGGTACTGCGCCGGCGCCAACTCGATCGTGCGAAACTCGCCCGCCTTCGCACGGTACGAATCGAGCGTCTTCTTGAAGTCCGTCTTCATGTCGTGATTCTCACCCGCCCATCCGGTTCAGCGAAACGCCTGGATGCCGGTGAGGTGCTTGCCCAGGACCAGCGTGTGCACTTCGTCCGTGCCCTCGTACGTCCGCACCGACTCGAGGTTGTTCGCGTGCCGCAGCGGCGAGTAGTCGAGAGTGATGCCGTTGCCGCCCAGAATCGACCGCGCTTCGCGCGCGACGCCGATCGCGGCGCGGACGTTGCCCAGCTTGCCGACCGAGATCTGGTGCGGCTGCAGGGTTCCGGCATCCTTCAACCGCCCGAGCTGCAACGCCAGCAGCAGCCCGCTGTTGATCGCGAGTGCCATGTCGACGAGCTTCTGCTGCGTCAGCTGATAACCGGCGAGTGGCTGGTCGAACACCACCCGCTCTTTCGAATACGCCAAGGCCTGCTCGAAGCTGTCGCGCGCCGCGCCCATCACGCCCCACGCGATGCCGTATCGCGCCTCGTTGAGACACGCGAACGGACCGCTCAACCCGCGTGCGTCGGGCAGCATCGCGTCCGCGGGAAGCCGCACCTCGTCCAACGCGATGTCGCACTGGATCGACGCCCGCATCGAGAGCTTCGAGGGGATCGGCGTCGCGGTGAACCCCCTGGTGTCGGTCGGAACGACGAAGCCCCGGATGCCGGCATCCGTCTGCGCCCAGATGATCGCGACCTTCGCGATCGACGCCAGGCCGATCCAGCGCTTCGCGCCCGAGAGCACCCAATCGTCGCCATCGCGGCGTGCGAACGTGGTCATGGCGCCTGGGTCAGAACCCGCGTTCGGCTCGGTGAGCCCGAAGCATCCGATCGCCTCCCCCGCAGCCATCTGCGGCAGCCACTCGCGCTTCTGCTCTTCGGACCCGTGCTTCGCGATCGCGGTCATCGCGAGCGACCCCTGCACCGACACGAAGGTTCGCAGCCCCGAGTCGCCGGCTTCCAACTCGGCCGCGGCGAGACCGTACTCGACGGCCGAACGACCCGCGCACCCGTAGCCGTGGAGGTGCATGCCCAGCAGTCCGAGCTTCGCCATCTCCGGCACCAGTTCAACCGGGAACACCGCATCTTCGTACCACCGTGCGATGTGCGGGCGGATCGCCTGATCCACGAAGGAGCGCACCCGGTCGCGGGTCGCGATCTCGTCGTCGGTCAGCATCGACTCGAACGACACGAGGTCATAATCGGTGGGCGCGGTCACGATCGCGCTCACGGCTCCAAGGTCAGCGACGTCGGAATGGGGACGATCTTCTCGCGCAGGGCGATGACCTCGCGAACGTGCTCCTCGAGCCGCCGATCTTCGGGCAACTCGGGCTGCCACTGCGGGACCGGCTGCGCAACCCCATCGGCGGTGGGCACCACGTAGACGCTCTGGCACTGGGTCGCGGTGACCATCTCGTGCGGCCGCCGCGGATCGGCCGAGCGAACGTGTGTCGACACGTGCATGCTGCGGACGCTCGTGTGCAACAACCGCGACTCGACCTCGACGAGATCGCCGATGCGCACGGGCGCGAAGAAGTGGATGCCGCCCGAGTACACGGCGACGGCCGCGCTCGAATCGTCGCCATCGCCAGACCACGCTGCAGCGCACGCGTACGCGGCTTCGTCGATCCAGCGCATGACGGTGCCACCGTGCGCTTTGCCGCCCCAGTTCACCACCCCCGGTGGGACGAGGAATCGGAGGGTCGTGCGCGGGGCATCGGTCGCACCCGAGTAGTCCTCAGCGAGCATGAGGCTCTTGATCTCCTGGCGAGCCGGGATGCGCTCGAGTGCCGCTTCGGCGAGCTTGCGGTCGGAGCGGGATGCCGGCGCCCATGCGGGAACGGCGGTCGGGAGCCCATCGGCCCCTTTCGCGACGAAGATGAGGATGCACGTGGTCGCCGGCAGATATGCCCGGGCGCTCACGTCGGCAAAGGACACCGTGGTGACGATGTGCATGCTCGAGCGACCGGTGTGCACGAGGCGCGCACCCACTTCGATGATGCTGCCCGGCGGAATGGGGCGGCGATGGCGAACATTGCCGACGTAGGCGGTGACGCAGTAGCCACCCGACCACCCGACGGCGCACGCGTACGCGGCCTTGTCGATCCACTCCATGACACTGCCGGCCGCGATCGTGTGTCCACCGGCGGCGGTGTCAGCGGGCGTTGTCATGAACCGCATGGTGATGCGGTCGTCTCGCGCGGGGGCAGGCGCCGTGTGTGGCGCAATCATCGAGCTCACGGCGCCAGCCTATTGGTGTCGCATCAGACGTGCCGCCCCGGAGAACATCTCCGAGGCGGCACGGGTGAGAAGGACAGGTCGATCAGCCGAAGGTCTCGGCTGGGGCGTAGCCCTTTCCGTTGTACTTCTGCACGATGACGTCAGACACGGCGGGCTTGCCGTCGGTCGTTGTGTCGATCGACGAACCCTCGAGCATGAATGGCGCATCGAAGCCCTTGATCGACAGCAATGCCTCCATGAAGCTGTCGCGCGTCGGCTCTTCCATCTTCATGAATGCCTGCTCGAGCGTGGCCGCACCGATCCAGCTCCAGACGCAGTGCGGGAAGGCGGGTACGCCGTCCTGCTTCGTGTATTCGCCGATCGCGTCGAGGAACGCCTTGCCCTCGTCGCTGTCTTGGAACGCGGGGCTCGCGACCGACTCCGAGAACGCCACGGAGTAGATGCCGGGGAAGGCTTCTGCGCCACCGGGCACGAGGATCGCCGGCGGGCTCGAGGTGTTCGACGGCAGGAACCAGCTGGGCAACCAGCTCAGCGCTTGCGCCTTCTGCAGAGATGCGATCACCAACGGGGTGATGGACATCGCGTTGAAGAACACGTCCGCGCCGCTGGAGGCAAGCTCGGTGATCTGAGCGTCCACGGATGCGTCCGTGGCTTCGTAGGTCAGCTCCTTCGCGATCGTGATGTTCGAAGCCCCTTCGATCGCGCTCTTGAAGCCCTCGACGTAGCCCTTGCCGTAGTCATCGTTCTGCGACAGGATCGCGACGGTGTGGTCTTCTCCCGAGTCGGCGAGAAGCTTGCCGAACGCTTCACCTTCTTGCTGGTACGTCGGAACGAGTCCCAACTGCTGAGGGCTCTCGGTGCGGTCGCTGAAGAGTGGGTCGCCGGTCATGACCAGCACCTGCGGAACTCCCTCGTCGATCGCGGCCTCACGCCACGCGCGGTTGGTGGGAGTGCCGAGGCCGAGGCCGGCGGCGAACACCCCGTCGGAGACCATCTGCTGGAAGTTGGCGAGGGCCTTCTGCGGGTCATACGCGTCGTCGTAGGTTTTGATTTCGACGGTGCGCGTCTTGCCGTCGCCGAACTTGATGCCACCATCGGCGTTCTTGACGCCGAAGTAGGCCAACGCGCCGTCAGCGGTGCAGTTACCCGGTCCCGCCGTCGCTCCCGTCAGCGGCGTCGTGATGCCGAGCGTGATGCTCGTGTCGGTGATCCCGGGACTCGTTTCAGCAGTGGCGTCACCGGAGGCATCGCCGCCACCGTCGCCGCCGCGCGAGCAGCCCGCGAGGGTGAGGGCGAGAATCGAGGTCATCGCAACAATGCCGACAACCCCTCTTGCTGTTCTTCGCATCTTCATGCTGGGCCTTGCCTCTCTGTGTTTTCGGGTGACTCCGACGCGGAGTCCGACTTTGGACTGTCCGTCGGGGTGGTCTGGGTGGGGATCGTGGCCGTGCGCGGGGCACCGCCCGACGACCGTCGCATCATCCGCCGGATCCTGCGCGGCAGGCTGACAAGGCCGCCCGGCAACAGGAACAGCACGGCGAGGAGGATGATGCCCTGGCTGATCGTGGTGAGGCTCGGGTCGACGAGATTGGTCGCCTGCGGCACGAGCACGTAGTACGCACCGCCGATGAGCGAGCCCGCGATGCTCCCCGCACCGCCGATCACCATCGCGGCGAGCAAGCTGATGGAGTGCCCGAAGCTCAGGGTCTCGGGTGAGGTGTATTGCACGGCGACCATATAGAGGAAGCCGCTGACGCCGCCGAACAACGATGCGATCGTGAACGCCAGCACCTTGTAGCGGTAGGGCGATACTCCCATCGACGACGCGACCGCCTCGTTCGCCTTCACGATGGCAAGGGCCCGTCCGAACTTCCCGTGCACGAAGTTGCGCGCCAGGATGAACGCCGCCGCCGCGATGAGGAGGACGATGTAGAACTGCCATTGGTCGTCGTAGAGGCCCGTCCACTCGGGGGCGTTCGAGAACCGGGCCGACATGCCCTGAGATCCGCCGGTGACGTCCGACAGGCGCTTCGCGAGCGGCACACCGACGATCGGCAGCGCGATCGTGACCATGGCGATCGCGAGTCCGCCCAGACGAGCGGCGGCGAGCGCGATGAGCAGCCCCACGACACCCGGGACCGCGATGGCCGCGATGAACACCAGGACGATGTTCCAGTCGTTGGCAACGCCGTACGCGGTGACATACGCGCCGAGTCCGAGGAAGAAGATCTGACCGAGATTGACCTGCCCGCCGTAGCCCATCACGATGTTGAGGCCCAACACCGCCACCGCGTAGACGCCGATGCGAATCAAGGTCTGGTTGGCGAACTGCGGCAACACGAGCGGCGCGACGATCAGCAGCACCACGACGATGCCGATGATCGTCCAACGCACCCACGGCCTGCGGATGAATGCGGATGCCGCCGGCCGCGGCATCCGGACCTCTTGCTGTGTTGTACCGGCCATCAGACGCGCACCACGACTTTCCGGCCGAACAGCCCCTGTGGTCGGAAGATCAAGATCACGAAGATCAGGATGAAGGGCACGGCCACCTTCAGGTCGTACCCGATGAACGGCACGTAGACGGCTGCCAGATTCTCGAGCACCCCGATCAACCACGCCGCAACGACCGCGCCCAGCGGCGATGAAAGACCACCGAGGATCACGGCGGCCAGCGCATAGACGAGGGCGGTGTCGAGCATTCCCGGCGTCAGCGTCAGCTGCGGCGCGACGAGGGTGCCCGCGATCGCGCCCAGCGAGGCCGCCAGTCCCCACCCGACCATCAAGAGGCGCCCCACCGGCAGCCCTGAGAACGCGGCCGACTCGGGGTTGATCGCCACCGCGCGCAGCGCGAGGCCGAGCTTCGTCTTGAGGAACAGCAACTGGAGGACGAGCATGATCGCGACGATCGTCAGGATCGTGCCGAGCGAGCGCCAGCTGATCACGGCGCCGAGGACGTTGATGCTCGAGAGCGGGAACAGTGAGGGGAACTGCAGGTTGTTGTAGCCCCAGATCCACGCGCAGATTCCGGTGATGAGCGTCAGGATGCCGATCGTGACGACGACAGCGGTGTCGGGGTCGCCACGCTCGAACTTGCGCACGAGGAATCGTTCGGTCACGCCGCCGAGGACGAACGAGATGAGCACCGTGAGGATGATGGCGACGATCAGCGGCAGACCCATCTGCACGAAGACGTAGGCGATGTAAGCCGACAGCACCGCCATCGCACCCTGCGCGAAGTTGATGAGTCCCGTCGCCTGGTTGACCAGCACGATCGCAAGGGCCAGCGCCGCATAGATCGATCCGGTCGAGAGACCGTCGACGATGAGCTGGATGAACGTTCCCACCGGTCAGCCTCCCAAGTAGGCGCGTCGAATCTCATCCATGCCCTTGAGCTCGGATGAGGTGCCGGTCAGGGCGTTGCGGCCCGTTTCGAGCACGGTCGCGGTGTCGACGAGAGTGAAGGCGAGGTTGGCGTTCTGCTCGACGATCAGCATCGCGATGCCCGACTCCACCCGGAGCCGGCGGATCGCCTGATAGACCGTCTTGGCGGTGCCGGGCGCGAGCCCGAGCGACGCCTCGTCGAGCAGGAGCAGCCGTGGGCGGGCCATGAAGGCACGGCCCACGGCGAGCATCTGCTGTTCTCCGCCGGAGAGGGCGGCGGCGCTGGAGCCGATGCGGTCTCGCAGTTGCGGGAACAGGTCCAGGCAGTAGTCGATGTCGGAGGCGATCGCCTTGCGATCTTTCCGGAGGTACGCACCGACGCGGAGATTCTCGCGCACGGTCAGCTGCGTCAGCGTGCCGCGTCCCTCGGGCACGTGAGCGATGCCGAGCGCCGCGACTTTGTCGGGGCCGAGTCCGCGGATGCTCTTCCCGTCGAAGGTGATGGTGCCGCCGGCGCGCACGGTGCCGCTGATCGCGCGGAGCGTGGTGGTCTTTCCGGCGCCGTTCGCGCCGAGAATGCCGACCGCTCCGCCCTCGGGCACCTCGAGCGAGACCCCTTCGAGAACTTGGACGGGTCCGTAGGACGCGGTCACATCGACGAGTTCAAGCAGCGTCATCGGTCACCTCCGTCCCGAGATAGGCCTCGATCACTCGGGGATCTGCCTGCGCTTCTGCGGCCGTCCCCTCCATGAGGCTGCGGCCGTGATCGAGCACGACGACGCGGTCGGTCAGCGCCGAGATCAGCCCCATGTGGTGTTCCACGATGACGATCGTGACGTCGTCGTCCGCTCGCACCTGCTTGACGGTGTCGATGAAGTTGTCGACCTCGCGGTGCGAAAGTCCGGCAGCGGGCTCGTCGAGAAGGAGGAGCTGCGGCTTCGAGAGCAGCGCCCGGCAGAGTTCGATGCCCTTGTGCAGGCCGTGGCTGAGCTCGTCGGCCGGGAGATCCGCGGCCCACGAAAGCCCGACCCGGTCGAGAAGCGCCAACGCCGCGGTGCGCAGTTCCCGCTCGGCGCGCCCGGTGAACGGCAGTCGCACCGACCATGCGATGGGCCCGCCGGAAAGCTGGGTGTGGCCACCGAGGAGCACGTTCTCGAGCACGGTGGCGTTCAACTGCAGTGCGGGGTGCTGAAAGGTCCTTGCCAACCCGTGGCGGGCGCGTGCCGCCGGCGTGAGCCCCAGCATTTCGTCGCCGTCGATCGTGATCGACCCACTGCTGGGCTTGTAATGCCCGCTGATGCAGTTGAACAGAGAGGTCTTGCCTGCGCCGTTCGGACCGACCAGACCGAAGATCGTCTTCGGCTCGACCTCGAAGCTCACGTCCTTGAGAACCGTGATGCCCCCGAAGTGCAGGTTGACGTCACGCAGAGTCAGGCGTGCGGCCATGTTGTCCTCTCCCTGGTCGCATCGTTGCTTCGGGGTGTGACGGTCGTCTCCGACCGCTCGTGCTCGACGCTAGAGATCGAAGACGAGATTGTCAACGATTTTGGAGCGAATTCGCGCGATGTGTCTCTATCGTGATGCAAGGAAGGCGACCTTGGCCGCCATGGTTCCGTTGAATGGAACCGAGGCATACGATCGATGGTGGAAAGAGAGCACCATGGCACGCGCATCCGACGGTGAATCAGCGCTGAGCAAGCACCTGCGCGTGCTGGGCGCGTTCGAAGCATCCGACCCTTATCTGACGCTCACCGAGATCGGTGAGCGCGCCGGACTCGCACCGTCCACCGCGCACCGCTTGATTGCCGAACTGGAGCGCGAGGGATTGCTCGAGCGCCTCCCCGACCGCACGTATCGGTTGGGTGTGCGCCTCTGGGAACTCGCCTGCCGCACCCCCGGGGCGCTCGGACTGCGCGAAGTCGCTCGGCCCTATCTGAATGCCGTGCACGCTCGCGTACGCCAGCACGCTCAGCTTGCTGTCCTCAGCGGCACCGAGGCACTGTTCCTCGATCGGCTTTCGGCACGCGACGCCGTGATCAACGCGACGCTGATCGGCGGCCGCATCCCGCTGCATGCCTCCTCCAGCGGACTCGTGCTCCTCGCTCACGCGGGCGGCGAGGTCGTCGACCGCGTCCTGGAAGCGCCTCTTCGAAAATTCACCGAACACACCATTCACAGTCAGGGCGAGCTGCGGGCGACCCTTCGGCGCGTGCGGCGCGACGGGTGGGCGGTATGCGACGGCGCGATCCATGAGGAGTCCCGCGGAATCGCCGTGCCCGTCTACGGCGCACACCGCGACGTCATCGCCGCGATCGGTGTCGTCGTCGCCAACGACGACGTTTCGCCACTCGGCTACATCGAGCTTCTCGTCCGGGCGGCGAGCGAGATCTCGCTCGCGATGCGTGCGGCAGCCCTCCCCGAAGGGCACCCGTCTGCTCCTCCCGGGGGGCGGTTTCGACCGCTGGTCACGTCGTCGCTGCGATCGATGGAATATCTCGCAGGACTCCCGGAGGGCGCGTCACCGTAACGCTTCAGCCGGAGTCACCGATGAATCGACAGCCTGAAGTATCGTGTGAAGCATGTCTGTGAACCCCCCATTCCGCGCCGATATCGTCGGCAGCTTTCTGCGCCCCGACCTCGATCAAAGAGGCACGCGTGCGCCATTCCGCGGGCGAACTCGACGACGCAGGGCTGCGTCAGGTCGAAGACGAGGCGATCACCGCGCTCGTGAACCGCGAGGCCCGGGCCGGCTTGAAGGTGGCTACCGATGGCGAGTTCCGTCGGTCGTGGTGGCACTTCGATTTCTTCGGGATGCTCGATGGCGTAAACGTCGTGGAACTCGATCACGGCATCCAGTTCCAGGGTGTGCAGACGCGCCCCCTCGGTCTTCACATCGACGGTCCGGTCGGATTTCCCGCCGACCACCCGATGCTCGAGCACTTCCGTTTCCTGAAGCCCGTCGCCGAAGCCGCCGGTGTCACCCCGAAATTCAGCATTCCCGCACCGACCGTGCTCGACTTCCGCCTCGAGCGTGACGCCCTCGAGGGTTCGCAGTACAGCGGTCACGACGACGTCTTCGACGATCTCGCGGCGACCTACCGCTCCGCAGTGCAGGCGTTCTACGACGCCGGATGCCGCTACCTGCAGTTCGACGACACCGCGTGGGCCTACCTGTGCTCGGACACCGAGATGGAGAAGGCGGCCGAGCGCGGCATCCGCACCGATCACCTCGCCGAGCGCTACGCGGCCCTCATCAACGCGTCGCTGCGCGACAAGCCCGACGACCTCATCGTCACCACGCACGTGTGCCGCGGCAACTTCCGCTCGACCTGGATCTCTTCGGGCGGCTACGAACCCGTCGCCGAGCAGCTCCTCGGCGAAACGAACTTCGACGGCTACTTCCTCGAGTACGACAGCGAGCGTGCCGGCGGTTTCGAGCCGCTGCGCTTCCTGCCCAAGGGCGACAAGGTCGTCGAACTCGGGCTCGTCACCACGAAGACGGGCGAGCTCGAAGACCCCGACGCGCTCAAGCGCCGCATCGACGAGGCCGCCGCGATCGCACCGCTCGACCAGCTCGCGATCAGCCCGCAGTGCGGGTTCGCCTCGACCGAAGAGGGCAATGTGCTCTCCGAAGACGAACAGTGGGCGAAGATCGAGGCGACCGTGGCTGTCGCCGCCGACGTCTGGGGCGACGCCTAGACAGCGTCACCCGCGGTCGGTCGCCGCGCAATCTCGCCGAGCCACGCAACCGTCGCATCGGTCATCGGGTGGGCCGCGCCGAGCGAGTCGAGGTACGCCTGCACGTCACGCATCTCGGTCTCGCGCCGCACGGCGTGACGCGTCGTGCCCGCCAGGAGATGTTCGATGAGCTCATGCCCGTTCGGGCCGAGCTCCGACGCCATCTGAGCGATCACCCAATCGCGTTCACCGACGGCATCCGCCGCCTCGACGCTCTCGAACGCGAGCGCGGCGAGTCCCTTCATGAAGACGCTGCGCAGCAGCTTCATTCCGGCGGCTGCCCCTGCCTGACCGCCGGCGAAGGTCGCCGGCATGCCGTAGCTCGCGAAGATCGCGACAGCGCGCTCGGCACCCGCTCCGCTGACCATGAGCGCCGTGTCTGCCCGCGCGCGCGGCACGGGCGCGAGAATCGCGACGTCCGCGAAGGCGATCCCGCGACCTGCAGCGCGCCCAGCGAGACGTTTCTTCTCTTCCGGAGACGCCGTGTTCATGTCGGCGTAGGTCGCGGAGGGCGACATCGCGGGCAGCGCCTCTGCGAGCACGGTGGGCGCCGACCGAGCGCCGACAAGACTGAGAACGAGGTCGGCGCCGGTGACAGCTTCGGCGATGTCCGACGCGCGGGGATGCGGCTCGGGCGTCGAGGGGCCGATGAGATCGACGGCGATGACGTCGGCGCCTCTGTCCACGAGGTCTGACGCGTAGATCGACCCGGCTTCGCCCAGGCCCAGCACTGCGACACGCATATTGTCGACAATAGTGGCGGAAGTTCTCCGCGCCGGTTACGTTGTCGGAGAACGTAAGGAGCGCACCCATGTCGACGGTCGTCCAGGAAGATCCCGAGACCAGTTCGGTCGCCGAGGGACGGATCACCGACCTCATCCGCGATGCGATCGTCCGCGGCGAGTATGCGCCCAATCAACGGCTGATCGAAGCTGATCTGAGCGCCACGTTCTCCGCGAGCCGCGCGACCGTGCGGATGGCGCTCCTCGAATTGGCCAATGAAGGACTCGTCGAGCGGCTGCCCAATCGCGGCTCACGCGTGCGCGCCATCTCTTTGGACGAAGCCATCGAGATCCTCGAAGTGCGCATCGGGGTCGAAGGACTCTGTGCGGCGAAGGCGGCTGAGAACATCACCGCTGACCAGATCGAAGAATTCGAGCGACTCCGCGAGGAGATGGTCGCCTCGGTGGCCGACGGGGATCTCGTCGAATACTCCGTCCTCAACCAGCGCCTCGACCGGCGCACACGCGAAATCAGCCGGCACACGACCGCCACCGAGGTGCTCGGACGACTGCACGCTCAGAGCGTGCGTCACCAATTCAAGCTGTCAGGTCGTCCGCGCCGGGCCAAGGTGTCCGTCCTCGAGCACACAGCGATCATCGACGCGATCGTCGCCCGCGACCCCGAGGCGGCGCAAGAGTCTGTGCGCGTCCACCTGCTCAGCGTGATCGACGCTCTCCGCGGCCTGGACTGAGCGGGTCTCAAGCGCGCGGTCTTGAGCGGACGGGGTCAGCTCTTCCGATAGTTCTCCCGGGCGAACGCCGAGTAGGGCGCGGGCTGGACGACCGCGCGGATCGACACCTGACGGTGCGGCTCGACGGCTGGCTTGTGCGAGTTCGGCTCCTCACCCCAGATGACGTCGACCGCTGTTCCCGGTGCCGCGAAGTCGTTCTCGATGCTGGCGAGAGAGACGAAGGCGTGCTCGTTCGTGATGTAACCGGCGTCGTGCGAGATGCCGACATCGGCGCCGTCGACCAGAACGCGGTCGACCTGGTGCTGGCCGTACCGCGCCTTCGGGAAGTCGATGTACTTCGCCGGAATACCTGGCTCCAACAGCGACTGGATCGCTGCGGCGACATCCTCGGGATTCCAGACCAGCGTCACCTTCTGACGGCTCTGCTGCGCGGCATGGCGCTCGAGCGCGGCGCGACCGATGAAGTCGTGGTCGAACGAGACGCTGCGCCCGTATCCGAGGTCATAGGGGGTGAGATAGAAATCCTCGATGTTCTCCGAAGTGAAGCTGCCCGCGATGGAGCCCGCGCGCGCAGCAGGAAGCCATTCGCGGTACGCGTCGGTGCCCGCACCGCTGAAGATCGCGGGCAGGGGCGACGGCACCCACGCGGACTCGAGGTTCGCCGATGAGTACGCCTTCGAGCCGACGAGGACGAGGTCAAGGCCTTCGCCGGCGTCGATGAGCGCCGCGCGCACGCGGTCGCCCTCCGCCCACGGGCCGAACAGCTCGAAACCGGGCTGGCCCGCCATTCCGTGTCGCAGCGAACGCACCTCGAGCCCGTCGATGGTGAACCTCGTCATGCCGAAGAACTTCGTCGGCGGCACCGGCGCGCCGGTGGCCTTCTCCATCAGCGCGAGCGCGTTCGGGCCCTGCACCTCGAAGCGGTACAGCTTCGGATCGCCCTCGCGCACCGCCGAGCTCGCATCCCGCTCGAAAGAGACGTCATAGTCGCCGATCTCACCGTGATACTGCACCCAGTCGAGCACCATGTGCCAGCCGACCAGATCGAACGACTCATCGCCGAGGTAGAAGAGGATCGCGTCGCCGATCAGAAAGCCCTCGTGATTGACCGCAACGAACTGCTTCGCCTGGTCGACGCCGAACCGAGCGAAGCTGTTGACCCCGACATCCGAGAGCAGCTTCAGCGCGTCGGGGCCGGTGATGAACAGGTCCGTCATGTGGTGGGACTGGTCCAGCAGTGCGACCGATGTGCGCCACGCCAGCTGCTCAGATCTCCAGTTGGTGAACTCGGGTGTCACCGGAAAGACGGTGGGGCGCGCTTGCGCGTTGCGCAGCAGAGCGACAGGGCTTCCGGCGCGGGTGATGGCCTGCGCAAGCGACTCGGGCATGAGAACTCCTTCGTTCTGGGTCTCTCCAGACTATGCATGCGGGTGGCTCGAGCTAGCGGCCTCGACGCTCAAATTTCCACTGAACGGAAACTGTGTTCTGACAATTCCGCGTGATGCGTAACGTCCTCCTCAGAGTGGCGTCGGTGCCGCTCGCTGGCAAGGGAGCCGCATGGTCAACGCAATCGAGGATGCCCGGATCGATGCATCCGTTCGTCGCAACGCGGCCCACGGCGGCAGTCTGGTCGTGACGGCGCGGCGCGATGTGGCGGTGGATGTCGTCGAGTTCACCTTCGCGCGACCCGACGGGGAGCGTCTGCCCGACTGGGCGCCCGGAGCGCACATCGACCTCGTGCTGCCCGACGGGACAACCCGTCAATACAGCCTCGTCGGAGATCGATGGGATGCGCATCACTTCACCATTGCGGTGCTGCGCGAACGGGATGGACGCGGCGGATCCGAACGCATCCACACCGAACTCAACGTCGGTGACGTCGTCGGGTTCGGCGGCCCACGCAACAACTTCCGCCTCTCGCCCGCCACCGGCTACCTGTTCATCGCCGGGGGCATCGGCATCACCCCCCTCATGCCGATGATCCGGCAGGCCGAGCTGCTCGGCCACTCGTGGCACCTCCTCTACCTGGGTCGTTCGCGTTCGCGCCTCGCCTACCTCGACGAACTCCGCACCTACGGTGACCGTGTGACGGTTCACGCCGCCGACGAAGCGGGACGCGCTGTCATCGACCAGTGGATGCCGACATCCGAAATCGGGTCACAGGTCTATGCCTGCGGACCCGAGCGGATGCTCGACGCGGTCGACGCCTGGGCGAGCTCGCTGGGCAGCCACCGCGTGCGCATCGAGCGCTTCACCGCTCGCCTCGACGCAGATCGTCCGGCGACGGCGTTCGAGGTCGAAGTCGCCAGCACGGGAGCGGTCGTCACCGTCGATCAGAGCGAGTCGATCGTCGACGCGCTGCGCCGGATCGACATCGATGTGATCACCTCATGCGCGCAGGGCGTCTGCGGCACGTGCGAGACAGGGGTCATTCGGGGTGTGCCCGACCATCGCGACTCGCTGCTGAGTGAGGCAGAGCGCACTCAGTCGCACTGCCTGTTTCCGTGTATCTCGCGAGCGGTCTCGGACCGTCTCGTCCTCGATCTGTAGCGCCACCTGAAACCGCAAAGGAACACCATGAGCACCGCCACCATCACTGCAGATGCGGCATCCATCGACCCGTTCGATCTCGCGTTTCTGGAGGATCCGCTGCCGTACCACGCGCTCCTGCGGGACGCCGGGCCGGTCGTGCGTCTCGAGAAGTACGGGGTCTACGCGATGGCTCGCTACGACGAGGTGCACTCGGCCCTCGTGGACTGGCAGACGTTCCAATCTGGGGCGGGGGTGGGACTGTCGAACTTCCGCCACGAGAAGCCGTGGCGACCGCCCAGCGTTCTGCTCGAAGCCGACCCCCCGCGCCACGATGCGCCGCGGGCGGTTGTCACTCCGCTGCTGACCGCGCGGAGGTTGCGCGATCTTGAAACGAAGTGGCGAGCGGATGCCGCGATCGTCGTCGACGAGCTGCTTGCGCGCGGGGATGAATTCGATGTCGTACCCGACCTCGCCGAGGTGTTCCCCCTGCGGGTGTTTCCCGATGCTGTCGGAATCGGGAAGTCTGGACGCGAGCACCTCCTCCCCTACGGCGACTTCGCATTCAACGCGTTCGGACCCGCCAACCACCTCGTCACGGATGCCTCGCCGCACATGGCGCCGACGACGGAATGGATCGGACAGCAATGTCTGCGCGAGAACCTGACGGAGGACGGCTTCGGCGCACAGATCTGGTCGGCCGTCGACCGCGGCGAGATCACCGCCGAGCAGGCTCCGATGATCGTGCGCTCCCTGCTGACCGCGGGGGTCGACACGACGGTCACCGGAATCGCCGCGCTCATGCATGCCTTGGCGCACACGCCGGGATCGGTCGCACGCCTTCGCCGTGAGCGCTCCCTGCTGCGCACGGCGTTCGAAGAGGCAGTGCGCCTGACCTCACCGGTGCAGACGTTCTTCCGCACCGCAACGCGCGACCTCGAGGTGGGCGGAGTCGAGATCCGCGACGGCGAGAAGATCCTGATGTTCCTGGGCTCCGCCAATCGCGACCCACGCCGATGGAGCAACCCCGATGTCTTCGATCTCGATCGCGATCCTTCCGGTCACGTCGCGTTCGGCATGGGCATCCATCAGTGCGTCGGGCAGCACATCGCGCGTCTCGAAGCGATCTGCGTCATCGATGCGCTGCTGGACCGGATTTCCGACATCGAGCCCGCGGGCGTCGAACGTCGTCACCTCAACAACACGCTCGTGGGCTGGGAGAGCATGCCGGTGCGCGTCACCGTGGCCTGAGCACCTCCGCTGAAGCGAACGTCCTCACGCGGAGATCAGCCCCGTTCGCCACCCGCCGTGATATTCGCTGCGCGCGGTGATCGCGTAAGGCACCGGGCTGACGACGGCACGAACGGCGAGCTGCTGATGCGGCTGGACCGTCGTCTTCTTCGACCCGCCGTCGGGTTCGCCCCAGACGACCTGCACTTCGGCGCCGATCGGAACATCGGCATCCACCGTTGCCAGAGATAGCCCGCGCTTCTCGTTCGCCGTCACTCCGGTGAACAGCGAGAGTCCGACGTTGTTGCCGTCGGCATCGATGACCGCGTCGTAGTTCGACGACCCGTAGTTGGCGTTGGGGAGGTCGAAGACCTGGTAGCCGGTGCCGTCGCGGTCGATCGGCGTCGTCAGCAGCTTCGCGAGGTCCTCATCGTTCCAGGCGAGCGTCACCTTCTTGCGCTGCGCGGTCGGATCGATCTGCTCGAGCGCGTCGCGGCCGATGAAGTCGTGGTCGAACTTCACGAACGAGCCGTAGCCGAGCTCCCACGGATTGAGGTAGTAATCCTCGATGTCCTCCGACACGAACGAACCCGCGAGCGCGTTGATGGCTTCGTAGCTGTTCGCCGGAAGCCACTCGCGGTACGCCCGCTCGGCCTCGCTGGAGTAGATGGCGGGCAGCGGCGAGGGGATCCAGCCCGACTCGAGAGTGTTGGAGGAGTACGCGCGCGATCCGCACGGCTCGATGCCGAACTCGGCCCCGGCCTCGAGAATCGCGTCGCGAATCCTGCCGTGCTCCTCATACGGACCCCACAGTTCCAGACCCGGGGCGCCCGCCATGCCGTGGCGCAGTGTACGGGCGCGGGAGCCGGCTACCGTCATCTCCCCCATGTGGAAGAAGCGCACCTTCTCGAGCGTGCCGCCGTTGAGCTTCTCGATGATCGGCCACGCGTTCGGTCCCTGGATCTGGAATCGGTAGAACTCGCGCGTCACCGGAGCGCCGTAGGGGCGCGAGGGAGAGCGGTCGTCGTAGCGGGTCTCGACGTCATAGCCGCCGGTCTCGGCGTGGAACTGCAGCCAGTTCGCTCCGGGTGCGCGGCCCACGTAGACGTAGTCGTTCTCGTCCAGGTGAAACAGGATGCCGTCGCCGATGACGCCGCCGTTGGAGGCGGTGGGGACGAACTGCTTCGCGGTGTTCACCGGGAAGTTCGCGAAGCTGTTGATGCCGGTGTCCGACAGGAGCTTCAGCGCATCCGGGCCCGGACATGAAGAAGTTGACCATGTGGTGGGACTGGTCGAAGAGAACGGCGGTCTCGCGCCAGGAGATCTGCTCGCGGCGCCAGTTCGTGAACTCGGCCGGCACCACCGGATAGATGTACGTCCCGAGCTGCGAATCACGCAGATGTTGGACGGTGTTCCCGGCCTCATCGAGGACTTCCTGCAAGTTGCTGGCCATGTCATTCCCTTCAACGTCTTCGTCGGATGGACCTGTCGTGATGCTACGTCGGACATTTCACTATGTCCATAGCCATTTCAGCGTCACCAAGATTGTAGACAATATCTTGACCATTGCACCAGGGGTGTGGTTCTCTGATCAGACGAGCCTGCTGCCGGAGGAGCCCCATGCCAGAGACAACAGCGACGATGGTGGTGGTCAGCGCCCACGCGGGCGACTTCGTGTGGCGCGCGGCCGGTGCGATCGCGGCGGCAACCATGCGCGGCGAGCGGGCGGTCATCGTGTGCCTGTCCTACGGCGAGCGCGGCGAGTCCGCCAGTCAGTGGCTGGAGGGCAAGTCCCTCGAGGAGATCAAGGCGATCCGCCGCGACGAGGCGACCGCCGCGGCATCCGCTCTCGGCGCCGAGATCGAATTCCTCGATGCCGGCGACTACCCGCTGATCGAGTCCGCGGAAACGGTCAACCAGCTCGTCGACATCTTCCGCCGCACGCAGCCGACCGTCATCCTGACCCACCCCCTCATCGATCCCTACAACGGCGACCACCCTGCCGCGGCGCGGATGGCCCTGCAGGCACGCGTGCTCGCGCAGGCCATCGGCGTCACGAACGCCGACGGCTCCTCCCCCACCGAAGACCGAGATCATCGGCGCCCCGCCGGTCTTCTTCTTCGAGCCGCACCAGCCCGAGCAGTGCGACTTCAAGCCCAACGTGCTGCTCGATATCACCGACGCCTTCCCTCTGAAGCAGAAGGCGATGGAGTGCCTCCCCGCCCAGCAGCACATGTGGGACTACTACACGTCGCTCGCGATCCGCCGAGGCGTGCAGGTCAAGCGCAACGCCGGCCCGAATCTCGGGTTGCCCGTCGACACACGCGGCGAGGCGTACATGCGGTACTACCCGCAGGTCACGGACGTGCTCGCGTGAGCGCTGTCAATCAGACAGCCGTCAACCAGACCGGCTTCATCGTCACCGACATCCAACGAGCGGATGCCGCGACCATCGACGCCCTCGGCGCCCACGGCGTCGCGACGGTGCACGAAGCCATGGGCCGAACCGGCCTCGTCGGAGCATCTGTGACGCCCATCCAGGCGGGTAGCCGCATCGCGGGCACCGCTGTCACGGTGCTGAACTGGCCGGGCAACAACCTCATGATCCACGCCGCCGTCGAGCAGTGCCGCGAGGGTGACATCCTCGTGGCGACGACGGTGTCACCGTCCCTCGACGGCTCGTTCGGTGAGCTCTTCGCGACCGCGCTGCAGCACCGCGGCGTCCGCGGCTTCGTGACGACCGGGGGCGTGCGCGATGTCGTCGATCTCCGTGGGATGGGCTTCCCGGTCTGGTCCGCCGCCGTCAACGCGCAAGGAACGGTGAAGGCGGTCGCCGGTTCTGTGAACGTCCCGATCACGGTGGGCGGAACCGTCGTGCGCGCGGGCGATGTCATCGTCGCCGATGACGACGGCGTGGTCTGCGTGCCCCGAGCGGATGCTGTCGCCGTTCTCCAAGCCTCCGACGCGCGCGTCGCGAAAGAGGCGGCCTCACGCGCCGACTACCAGTCGGGTGGCCTCAGCCTCGATCGCAACAAACTGCGGCCCGTCCTCGCCGAACTCGGGGTCGCGTACGTCACCGAGCGCGATTTCCTCGCGGAGTAGGGCCAAGCCATGGCTGCGGTATCCGGCATCCGGTGCATGCTGATGCGGGGCGGGACCTCCAAGGGCGCCTATTTTCTCGCCGACGACCTTCCCGCCGACCCCGACGAGCGCGACGACCTCCTGCTGCGCGTCATGGGGAGCCCCGACCCGAAGCAGATCGACGGTCTCGGCGGCGCGCATCCGCTGACGAGCAAGGTCGCCATCGTCTCGCTGTCGACCGAGCCCGGCATCGACGTGGACTACCTCTTCGTGCAGGTCGGGGTCGACACGGCATCCGTCAGCCTCACGCAGACGTGCGGAAACCTGCTGGCCGGCATCGGCCCGTTCGCCGTCGAACGCGGTCTCGTTCCCGCTGCCGATGACCGGACGTCGGTGCGGATTCGGCTCGTCAACACCGGCGCGATCGCGGACGCGGTCTTCGCGACCCCCGGCGGCACGGTCGACTACGACGGCGACACGTCGATCGACGGCGTCCCAGGGACCGCGGGCGAGATCAACCTGGAGATCGACGGCGGCGAGGCCCCACTGCTGCCGACCGGGCACGTCACGGATGAGATCGACGGCCATGCGGCCACGCTCATCGACAATGGGATGCCGGTGGTGCTGCTGCGCGCGGACGAATTCGGCGTGACCGGCGACGAGAGCCCCGAAGCCCTGGAGGCAGACACCGCGCTCACCGAGGCGGTCGAGCGCATCCGACTGCTCGCGGGACCGTTGATGGGACTCGGCGACGTCACCGACACCACCGTTCCGAAGATGTTCCTGCTCTCGCCGGCGAAGAGCGGCGGGGCGATTTCGACGCGCGCGTTCATTCCGGCTGCGCGTCCACACGTCGATCGGGGTGCTCATGGCCGCATCGGTGGCGGCCGGCATCCGGATCCCCGGCGCCGTCGGCTCGGACGTGGCCGGCACGCTCGGAAACGGACCGACGATCATCGAGCACCCCAGCGGTTCTTTCCCCTCGCTCGTGCACGTCAGCCACAGCGCCGAGGGCGGATGGACGGCGACATCCACGTCACTGCGCACGGCTCGCAAGATCTTCGACGGCACGGTCTTTCCGCGCCCCCGCCTCTAACCCGCACGACCTCATCTGTCAGGGAGGACAGCACATGACCGACTCCACCTCGTTCGACGTCGCCCATATCGGAAGCGTCGAACTCCTCACGCCCACGTTCGACAAGAGCCTCTGGTTCTTCCGCGATCTCCTCGCGATGCGGGTGGTCGCCGAGCACGGCGACTCGGTGTTCCTGCGCACCTGGGACGAATACGAGCTGTACACGATCAAGCTGACGGCCTCGGCGGATGCCGGGGTCGGCCGCACGACATTCCGTGCCATCAGCCAAGACGCGCTCGAGCGTCGCGTCGCCGCGATCGAGAGCACCGGACTCGGCGAAGGCTGGGTCGACGGCGAGGTCGGCACCGGACCGACGTACATGTTCCGCGACCCCGACGGGCACTCGATGGGCATCTACTACGAGACCGAGCGCTACGTCGCCGGCGACGAGGATCGTCCGGCGCTCAAAAACCAGGCCTCCGCGTTTCCGGGCCGCGGGGTCAACGCACGACGACTGGACCACATCAACTACCTCGCGAAGGATGTCGAGGCGAACGGTGAGTTCCTCGCCACGGCGCTGGGGATGCGAGAGTCCGAGCGCATCCGCTTGAACTCCGGCAACTTCGCCGCGTGGTGGTTCCACTTCTCACTGAAGTCGTACGACGTCGTCTACTCCGACGACTGGAAGAAGGCGGGCAACCGCCTGCACCACATCGCGTTCGCCCCCGACACTCGGGAGGACATCCTCAAGGCGGCGGACATCTTCCTCGAGAACGGCATCTACATCGAATCAGGGCCGCACAAGCACGCCATCAACCAGACCTTCTTCCTCTACGTGTGGGAGCCCGGCGGCAACCGCATCGAGTTCGCCAACGCGGGAGCACGCCTGCTCCTCGATCCTGACCAGCCCGTCGTCGAGTGGTCCGAAGAAGAGCGCAAGAAGGGCCAAGCGTGGGGAATGAAGACGATCGAGTCGTTCCATACCCACGGGACGCCGGTCGTCGACTGACCGTCGACGATGAACAGCGAGACAGCGCCCCTATTCACCTGAATGGGTGCTTGGATGAGGTCGGGGATACCCGACGACGGAAATCACAGAGAGGTGAGGCATCCACATGACTGACATGTTGAGCACAAGCGCGGAGATTCGCACCGGCCTGTTCATCGGAGGCGAGGAGCGGCAGACCGCCGAGACCCTCGACGATCGCCGACCCCGGCAAGCCCGGCGTCACCGTCGGCGAAGCGGCTTCGGCAACCCCCGCTGACGTGGCCGATGCCGTGGCGGCAGCCGCCGCGGCATTCCCCGCGTGGTCGGCGCTGTCACCCTTGGAGCGCGCGAACGCGATGACCGAGGCGATCGCAGGTATCGCGGAAGCCCGTGACGACGACGCCGCGATCCTGTCGCAGGAGAACGGCAAGGTGCGGTTCGAAGCGTGGGTGGATTCCCTCGTCTTCGAGATCCGCTGGAACCTCGCTCTCATGCACACCGACGAGGTCGACGCCGGCAAGACGCTCGACCCCGCGCCCGGCATCCCGGTGACCACGACCGTCGCCTACCAGCCGCTCGGAGTCGTCACGCGTGATCGTGCCGTTCAACTGGCCGATCGCGATCCTGGGCGCCGCGCTCCCCCACGCACTGCTCGCGGGCAACACCGCGATCGTCAAGCCACCGCCCTCCGCGCCGCTGGCCACCACCCGGGTCGTGCAGCGCATCGCCGAGAAACTCCCGCCCGGAGTCCTCAACGTGGTGACCGGCACCGACGCGAACATGTCGGGGCTCATCGACAACCCCGACATCGCGAAGGTCTGCTTCACGGGGTCGGTCGGCGGCGGCAAGCGCATCATGGAGATGGCGGCGAAGTCGCTCACGCGCGTCACCCTCGAACTCGGCGGCAACGATGCGGCGGTCTTCCTCGAAGACGCGATCATCGACGACACGCATCTCGACCGCCTGTACGCGGCGATCTTCGACACGACCGGTCAGATCTGCATGAACGCCAAGCGGATCTATGTCCACCGCTCCCGCCTTGACGAAGTGGTCGACGGCCTCAGCGCGCGACTCGACAATGCGGTCATCGGCTACGGACTCGACGAGGGCACGACGATGGGGCCTCTGCACTCCCCCGTGCAGAAGGCCTTCGTCGCCGACATCATCCAGGAGGCGAAGGATGCCGGGGCTGACGTCCGCGAATTCGGCGAACTCCCCGGGGGCGAGCTCGAGGGCGGCAACTTCCTGCGTCCTGCGATCGTCGTGAACGCCGATCCGTCGCTGCGGGTCGTCACCCAGGAGCAGTTCGGTCCCGTCATCCCGATCATCGCCTTCGACACCGAAGACGAGGCGATCGCGGCGGCGAACGACACGTGGGGAGGTCTGTGCGGTTCGGTATGGACGGCGGACCCGGATGCCGCGAACCGCGTGGGTGGCCAGCTCGTGTGCGGCTACGTCTGGGTCAACGACCACGGCGCCACCCGCCTCGATCTGCGCGCACCGTTCGGCGGTATGAAGCAGTCCGGGTTCGGTCGCGAGCAGGGCATCGAAGGCAGTCCGCGCCTTCCAGGACACCCGCTCGATCGCGCACCTCGACACGGCGGCACTGGCCGCGATGGCGCACTGAGCAATCACTCGCCGAGGAGGCGGCCGAACCGGCGGCGCTCGATAAGGAGACGATGAAGAGCGACGCAGCGCGATCGACGGCACCGGGGGCGCTGCTCCTCGTCGCGGTCCTGCTCATCGGGCTGAACCTGCGGCCGACGATCACCGGGATCGGGCCGTTGCTGTCGCAGATCTCAGCCGATCTCGGCACGACCGAGGCTGCCCTCGGCGCACTCGCAGCGGTGCCGCTGATCGCGTTCGCCGTCGTGTCGCCGCTCGCCCACGGGCTCAGCGAGAGATTCGGGATGGGGCGCACGGCGCTGTGGTCGCTGCTCATCCTGGGTGTCGGCACGGTGGTGCGCTCCCTCCCCGGGTTCGCCGCGAATCTCTGGGTCGGGACGGTGCTGATCGGAGCCTCGATCGCGATCGTGAACGTCCTCATGCCGGCGGTGATCAAGCGCGACTTCTCGGGTCACGTGCCCGCGATGACGGCGGCCCTCACCGCGTGCCTGTCGGGCATGGGGGCTGTCGCGTCGGGCGTGGTCGTGCCGATCTCGCACATCGAGGTCGGAGGTACCCCTCTCGGATGGCGCGGAGCGCTGCTGCTGACCGGGGCGCTCCTCCCCTTCGCGATCGTCGCGTGGGTGCTCTCGATGAGGCGACAGCCGCAGCACGCGAAGCCGGCGCAGCGCAGCGGGAAGCAGTGGCATCTGGCGCGACCGGTTGGCGTGGCAGGTTCTGTTGTACATGGGGCTGCAGTCGATGACGTTCTACATGCTGGTGACCTGGTTCGCGCCGATCGCGCAGTCGCTTGGGCGTACCGAGGTCACGGCGGGAATCGACGTCATGATCTACCAGCTGTTCTGCTTCGGCGGTTCGCTCATCGTCCCGCTCCTGCTGCGCGGCAGGTTCGAGAGGTTCGCGGCATCCGCCATTCCCGCGCTCACCCTGGTCGGCATCGCAGGGCTCATCGCTGCGCCGGATCTGTTCCTGGTGTGGGCCATCGTGTGCGGTGTCGGATGCGGCGCGGCGCTCGGAATGTCGCTGAGCCTGTTCAGCCTCCGCGCGCGCACGCACCAGTCGGCGAGCGCCCTGTCAGGGATGGCGCAGTCCGGCGGCTACCTGATCGCGGCGACCGGCCCCATCCTCTTCGGCGCGCTCGTGACCGTCAGCGGCGGCTGGCTCGCCTCGCTGATCCTGGTCGCCGTCGTGCTGATCGGCCAGATCGCGACCGGGATCTTCGTGGGCCGCGACCGCCACGTGCTCGAGGCGTGACGGCCGCCGCACTCGCCTCTCAGAGCGGGTACTGACCGGGCTCGCGCCGGATCGTGATCCACCGGGTCTCGGTGAACGCATCGATGTTGGCCTGCGCGCCGCCGTGGCGCGAACCGGTGCCCGATGACCCGACGCCGCCGAAAGGCGCGTTCGCCTCGTCGTTGACCGTCTGGTCGTTGATGTGGACGATGCCGGTCGGGATGCGCTTCGCCATCTCGAGGCCGGCGAACACGTCTGCCGTCACGATCCCCAGCGAGAGACCGTAGTCGGTGCCGGCCGCGAGTGCGACGGCCTCGTCATCGGTCGCGTAAGAGACGACGGAGGCGACGGGTCCGAACACCTCGTCGCAGTAGGCGGCCGCGTCTTTCGGCGTGTTCGCGAGCACCGTCGGGCGGTAGAAGAGCTCGTCGTACGAGCCGCCCGCGCGCAGCTCGGCACCCTGGGCGACGGCATCCTGCACCAGCGTGTGCACGCGATCGCGCTGCACCTCATCGATGAGCGGTCCCAAGTGCACCTGTCCGGCGGCCGGATCGCCGACGTGCATCGAGTCGGCCTTCGCGGCGAGCTTCTCGACGTACTCATCGAAGAGCGACTCGTGCACGATGTGACGCCCCACCGTCATGCAGATCTGTCCCTGGTGCAAGAACGAGCCCCACGTCGCGAGGTTCACAGCCTTGTCGACGTCGGCGTCGGCCCGGATGATGTAGGCCGAGTTGCCGCCGAGCTCGAGGTGCGCGCGTGTCAGGTGACGGCCGGCGATCTCGCCGACGGCACGGCCGGCACGCGTGGACCCGGTGAAGGCGATCACTCGCACGTTCGGGTCGGCGACCATCGCCTCCCCCACGTCCGCGCCGCCGGGGACCAGCTGCAGCAGGCCGGCGGGGAGACCCGCCTCTTCGAAGATGCGGACCATCGACACCCCACCGGTGATGATGGTGCGCGGGTCGGGCTTGAGGAGCACGGCGTTGCCGAGGGCGAGGGCCGGCGCGACCGCGCGGATGCCGAGAATCAGCGGCACGTTGAAGGGAGAGATGACGCCGACAACACCCACCGGGATCTGCTGCGCAAGCGATAGCCGAGGCTCTTCACTCGAGAGGATCGAACCGAGCGGAGCGGAGGGCAGGGCGGATGCCTCGTAGCATTCCGCCGCGGTCACGTGCAGAGCGAAGCCCGCGAGCGGCGGAATCGCGCCGACCTCGCGGATGTTCCAGCCGCCGATCTCGTCGGCGTACTGCTCCCACAGCTGACCGGCCTTGCGCAGCACGGCGGCACGGGCCGGGTGCGGCAGCGCGGCCCACTCCTTCTGTGCGCGGGCGGCACCCTCGGCCGCGCGTGCGACATCGGCGGCATCCGCGATGCCCACCATCGCCAGCGTCTCGCCCGTTGCGGGCTCGATGGAGGCGATCTCGCCGCCGCCTCCGACGACCCACTCCCCGTTGATGTGGATCTTGCCGGCGAAGTCCGTCGCATCGATCAACGTGCTGGGCGTGGTGGAAGGGGAAACTGTCGTGCTCATCATGACTCCTTTGTCAGTGGATCGAGTTGATTCTCGGGCGGACCCGATCAGCCGGGGAAGGCGAGCGCACGCAGAAGTGCCCCGAGCTGCTCGCGATCTTCGGCCGTCAGATTGTGGTGCAGGGCCTGTTCGGCATCGCGCGCCGACTCGCTCGCCCGGCGGTAGCGCGCGAGCCCGTCTTCGGTCGCCACGACGACGTTCGCTCGACGGTCGTTGGGGTCGGATTCACGACGCACTAGGCCGCGAGACTGCAGATCATCCACGAGCGCGACGACCTGACTGGGGTCGAGGCGAAGAAATTCAGCGAGCTCGCGCTGAGTGGGCTTGCCGTCACCAGCGGCGAGCGCGAGGACCGAGTACGAGCGCACCTTGAGTCCGTGCTCTTCGAGTGCCGCATTGCCCGCGCCGAGCGAGAGGGCGTTGGCCCGCGCGAGCAGGAAACTGAGGTCATCGGCCAGCAGTGACTCGCGCAGTCGTTCAGCCGGACCTGTCGGCATGGACGTCGGGAGTTTGGCCATAGCGCTGATGGTAGCAAAGCATCGCTCTGGCAATGATTGACAATTTCAACTATATTGGTTCGAGTGAGGCCACGTCGGCCCGTGAACGAAGGAGTTTCCATGTCACTCGACGGCAAAGTCGCCATTGTCACCGGTTCGGGTCGCGGCCTCGGTTTCGCATACGCAGCCGAACTTGCTCGCCAAGGGGCATCCGTCGTGATCAACGACGTCGACGCTCAGACAGCCGCGGACGCCGTCGCATCCATCGAAGCCGCCGGCGGCAAGGCCGTCGCCGTGGTCGCCCCGGTCGGACCGACCGAGACCGCGAAAGAACTCGTCAAGACGGCTGTCGACACCTTCGGCGGACTCGACATCCTCGTGACCAATGCCGGCGTCCTGCGCGACACCGTGCTGTGGAAGATGAGCGACGACGATTTCGACACCGTCATCAACGTCCACCTCCGCGGCACCTTCACGTGCGTTCGCGAAGCCGCGACGTACATGCGTGAGAATCAGGTGGCTGGGCGCATCATCTGCATCGGCTCGCCCACCGGTCAGCGCGGAAACTTCGGCCAGACCAACTACGCCGCCGCCAAGTCCGGCATCGTGGGCATGGTGCGCACGTGGGCGTTGGAGCTGGGGCGTGCCGGCATCACCGCGAACGCTGTGATCCCCGTTGCCGCGACCGCGATGACGGCGACCGTCCCCTATTTCGCCGCCGCGGTCGAAGCGGATGCCGCAGGACTCCCCATGCCGGCATTCTTCCGCCACGACCTCGGCTTCGGCACGTCGGACGATGTCGCCGGCCTCATCGCCTACCTGGCATCGGATGCCGCCGCATCCGTCACCGGTCAGGCGATCGGCATCGGCGGTGACCGCATCCAGATGTGGTCGCACCCCGAAGCCGTTGCCACCGCGTACCACGAGGGCGGCTGGTCGACGGAGGCCCTCGAAGCCGAGTTCGACGACGCCGTAGGTGCGTTGCAGTCGGTGGGCGAGTCGTTCCCGCCGCTGCCCGATGACCTCCAGCGCCCCGCACCCACGGCCTGATCGCTGAGAACCCGATGACTCGCTACGAATCGGCGATCGACCTCGATGCGATCGACGCGATCGACATGCATGTGCACATCGAGGTCGACGGGCACGGGCACGCGTCGCTGCCCGATGACCTCGCCGAGGCGGCGTCGAAGTACTTCAGCGCCGATGGTCCGCGACCCGACCTCGACTCGATCGCGTCGTACTACCGCGAGCGCAAGACGGCCGCCGTCGTGTTCACCGTCGATGCCGAGACGCAGCTCGGTCAGGCACCGTTGTCGAGCGCCGAGATCGCCGAGGGTGCGGCACGTAACAACGATGTGCTGATTCCCTTCGGGTCGGTCGACCCGCGGCGCCCGGACGCCGTCGATCGCGCACGCCGCCTCATCGAAGACAGCGGTGTGCGCGGGTTCAAATTCCACCCCACGGTGCAGGGCTTCGACCCCAGCAGCGAGGAGTTCTTCCCGCTGTATGACGTGTTGCAGAGCGCCGGCGTCATCGCGCTCTTCCATACCGGCCAGACCGGGATCGGCGCGGGGATGCGCGGCGGCTACGGGTTCAAGCTCGCGCTGTCGAACCCGATGCTCCTCGACGGAATCGCCGCCGATTTCCCTGACCTGCAGATCATCATGGCGCACCCCTCGGTCCCTTGGCAGGATGAAGCCCTCTCGGTTGCGACCCACAAACACAACACCTGGATCGACCTCTCGGGGTGGAGCCCGAAGTACTTCCCCGAATCCCTCGTCCGCGCCGCAAACTCCTACCTGAAGAACCGCATCCTGTTCGGGTCGGACTTCCCCTTGCTCACTCCCGACCGCTGGCGCCGCGATGTCGAGCACACGTCGCTCAAGCCCGAAGTGATGCCCGGCATCCTCAAAGACAACGCTGTTCGGCTGCTCGGCCTGAGCAACTGACCCCTCCACGAAAGGCAATCATGACCACCATCGCCCCCTACGCAGACGCCGCCGGGCTTGCCGGCACCGACCTCGGCTGGTCGGAGTGGCTCGAGGTCACGCAGGACCGCATCGACACGTTCGCCGACGCAACCGATGACCACCAGTGGATCCACGTCGACCCTGAGCGCGCCGCCGATGGCCCGTTCGGCGCCCCCATCGCGCACGGCTTTCTGACCCTGTCGCTCACCGTGAAGTTCTGGTCGGAGCTGTTCGACCTCGAGGGTGTCACCACGAAGGTCAACTACGGTCTCGACAAGGTGCGCTTCGTCTCCCCCGTCAAGGTCGGTGCGCGCGTGCGCATGAACGCCGTCATCGCCGAGGTGACCGAAGTACCCGGCGGCTACCAGTTCGGCGTCGACCAGACGATCGAGATCGAAGGCGCCGGCAAGCCCGCCCTCGTCGCGCGCGGCGTCTACCGCTTCTACGCCTGACGCTGCGGCCCCTGAGGGGCTGACCCGCGACCGGACACCTCGACGGAGAGGACCACGATGCACAATCACGGACTCGGCTCTTGGCTGGCAAAGCGCCGCCTGAAGTCGCCGGACAAGACCGCGCTGATCTTCGCCGACGACCAGCGGGTGACGTACCGCGAGCTCGCCGACCTCGCGGACGGGCTTTCGGCGCTGCTCTGGTCGCGCGGCATCCGCAAAGGGGATGCGGTGGCCTACCTCGGCGAGAACAGCCCTGAGTTCCTCGCGACTCTGTTCGGCTGCGCACAGCTCGGGGCAGTCTTCGTTCCGGTGAACACCCGGCTCGCACCGCCCGAGATTCTGCATGTTCTTGCGGACTCGCGTGCTCGGATGCTCATTCACGATCCGGAGTTCGCCGAGCGGCTCGCAGCTCTCATCTCCGCCGTGGGAATCGCACATGTCGTCGAGACGGGCGAGGAAGCATCCGACGGCGCTCCGGGACTGGCCCGATTGCTGCGGACTGGTCGATCTGGGCACGCCGACGCCGACGTCACCCTCGAAGACCCCGCGGCGATCATCTACACCTCGGGCACGACGGGTCGGGCGAAGGGTGCGGTGCTGACCCACCAGAACCTCACGTGGGTCGCCTTGAACTGCATCGTCGACTACGACGTGGTCTCCACCGACGTCGCCTTGATGATCTCGCCCCTGTTCCACGTGGCCTCGCTCGGGATGGGCGCCCTGCCCATCATCCTCAAGGGCGGGACGATCGTGCTCGAGAAGGGCTTCGAGCCCGGCCGCGCGCTGAGCTTGATCGAAGAGCACGGCGTCACCATGCTCAGCGGAGTTCCCACGACCTATCAACTTCTGGCCGACCACCCCGCGTGGGCGACGACCAACCTGTCGACCCTCGCAGAAACTCACGTGCGGGGGCTCTGCGGTGCCGACGCGCATCTTGAATGCGTACGAGGAGCGCGGACTGTCGTTCTCGCAGGGCTACGGGATGACCGAGACCTCACCGGGCGCGACGTCCTTGTCGCCGGCGATGACACGTGAGAAGCAGGGCAGCGTCGGCCTGCCGCACTTCTTCACCGAGGTGCGGATCGCCGACGAGAGCGGGGCGATGGTCTCGCGCGGAACGATCGGCGAGATCGAGATCTCGGGGCCGAATGTTTTCCCGGGCTATCACGGCCTAGAAGAGGCGACGCGGACCGCTTTCACGGCCGACGGATGGTTCCGCTCGGGTGACCTCGGATATCTCGACGCCGACGGCTATCTGTTCATCGCCGACCGTCTCAAGGACATGATCATCTCGGGCGGGGAGAACATCTACCCGGCCGAGGTCGAAGACGTGCTGAGTGACCTCGACGGAGTCACGGGTGTCGCCGTGATCGGCATTCCCGACGAGCAGTGGGGCGAAGTGCCGTGGGCGGTGCTCACCGTCCGGGACGAGGCATCCGTCACCACCGAGTCCGCCCGCGCATTCCTCGATGGCAAGATCGCCCGCTACAAGCTGCCCAAGAACGTCGTGATCGTCGACGAGCTGCCGCGGACGGCATCGGGCAAGATCCGCAAGGCCGACCTGCGGGCGCGCTTCTCGCGCTGAGCGTCACGCTCCGGGAATGTCCAGTTCCGGAAGGAGGGCCAGGGCGCGAAGGGTGGCTCCGACGCTGTCGCGCTCGTCAGCGGTAAGGCTCCGAAGCATCTCGTCGTACGCGGCGCTGAGCGCGGCCGCCGCGCGGGCAGCCAAGGCGATACCCGCATCGGTCGCGCATACGAGGGTTCGACGACGGTCGCGGGAGTCCTCCTCTCGCACCACGAGCCCACGTTCTGCCAGCTGATCCACAATGCCCACGACGGCGCTGGGATCGATGCGGAGAACTCGGACGATGTCGCGTTGCGTCACCCCGTCTCCGACGGTTGCGAGCTCCAGAGCGCTGTAGGGCCGAATCGTCAGATCGAAAGCATCCAGCGTGGTGTTGGCCGTGCGGGCTGCAAACCACGAGAAGCGTGCGGCGAGAAAGCCAGGGTTGTCGGCAAGGCGCCCGATCGAGGCAGTCGCCGATGTCATTGATCCAGCCCTCACTGCATCCCCTCCCGTGGCCGGCCCCCGACCCGGCGACACGCTCCCATCGTACTGAGACAAGAACACCGACTCCCCCATCCGAAGGTGGGGAAGCCGGTGTTCGGGGCACAAACGAACTGCTGTCCGCTCGTGCGCGCTGTCGCGCTAGCCCTTCGCGTCAGATTTCGCCTCTTTCTTGAGGATCTTGTCTGCGTCACTCTTCTTGCAGACGAAGCTGTCCGCGATCTCCGGGTCACCGTTCTTGTACTGCGCGATGAGCGGGTAGACGCACAACGGACGCGTCCGATCGGCCGACCAGCTCGCCGGAACCTCTGCATTCACACCACCGGGGTTGCCCGCGCCTCGAGCCGTCGCGACGATGCGGTCCGGTGCATCGCCCTGCTCGACCCAATCGATGAGAGCGGTCAACCCGTCGAACTGGTCCGTTGCCGGACCACCGCGGACGTGACCCATGCCGGGCACCTCGAAGTAGCGGACGAAATCGCCGGCCTTCTTCTTGTAGGCCGCGTCCAAGCCCTCGTACCAGGAGGCCGTGTCGTCGGGCGAGAAGACGCCGTCTGCACCGCCCTGGACCACGATCATCTTGCCGCCGCTGTCACGCAACGCGTCGAGGTTCGTGGGGTTGGGAGGTGTCATGAATTCCATGCCACTCTCGGTGTAGAGCCCGTCCGTGGCGTAGATCAGCGGCGCCTGCGTGTCAACGTCGTAGTTCAGCGCGTAGCCGAGGGTGTCATTCAGCATGCTGACGTCTGCCGGCGGCGACGAGAAGATGAAGCCCACCGCGACGGGATCACGGCGACCATCGATCGAACTCGTGAACTTCCAGCTCGCCCAACCCGGCGATGCGATACCGGGATCCAGCGGGAATGAGCTGTAGAGCTCGTCACCCGCGCTGTTGACGGCTCCGGCGAAGACGGACGTGATGACCTTTTTCTGCGCGTCGGTCAGGCACGTGCCATCGCGGTCGGCTGTGCACGTGGGCACATCGCGGTCGATCGAGAAGGCTTTCTGACAGCCGCCGATGTCCTGCACCATGTCATCTGCGAGACCGTCGAGGGTGTCGCACCGCGCGATGAGGGCATTCGCGACCATCTGTCGCTCCGTGGCTGTGAATGCCGTCGCGAGAGCAGCGGGGCCCGTCACCGGCTGTGTCGTGGCGACGGTCGCCCACTGCTGGGCGCCCCACATCTGGGCAACGGCTGCCTGAGGCAGATTGAAGCCGGGAGAGACCGCGAGGAACCCGTCGTACTGGTCGGCGTACCGCGCCGACGGCGACCATGGTGTGGCGACCTCCATTGGAACCACCCGCGAAATAGGAACGATCGGGGCCGCGTCCGTATGCCGCAGTGATCAGTTGCTTGGCCATCGGGGTGAGGGTGCCGACCGCCTGATAGCCGTAGTCCAGTCGCGCCTGAGGGTCGAGGCCGAAGAGCGGGTTCTGTGCCCCACTGTGACCCGCATCGGAGCTGAGCACCGCGAAGCCCATCTGCAGACCGTTCTGGAGTTGTCCACCGGTGATCGCTCCGGTGGCCGGTGCGACACTGCCGTCTGTGCCTCCGTTGGCCTGGTAGAGGTAGCGCCCGCTCCACGCGGCCGGAAGGCGCATCTCGAATCCGATGGCATACGTCTGGCCATCCACGGGACTGATTCGCTCGTTCATGGCCCCTCTCACGAGGCAGTGCTCGCCGACATCCGTGCCCGCGTTGGTGAGCGTTCCAGCCGGCACGAGTTCCGCAGACGTGATCTCGGTGGCGTCGAACTCGAATCCGATCAAGTCGACGCAGTTCTCGAGGGTGCCTGGCTGAGCCGCCGACAGCTGCGGAGCCTTCTTGGCCAGGACCGGTGGCGACGCGGATGCCGCCGCACCGCTCGCGAGAACGAGCGCAGCCGTCATGGCCGTCACAGCCACCGCGACCCGGCGCCAAGGTGTCGCCGCGGCCGTGTCTTTGCTTCTCAAGGAATTACGCATGTCCGTCCCTTCATTGGGTGGTATGCAGCCGCCATGCGCAGCAAGCGCGCGGCTGGGACGCTTCTTCGCGTCACCTGAATGTGATCCGCTTCACACGCTAGGCGTATTCGTTGTATTTTGCAATGATTTCCACTGACGACTATGTGGATATCCGACGCAACGCGCCGAGTATCAGTGCGAGGCCGCGCGCTCGCGAGGTTGCACGAGCGCCGTGAACTCGAGGTCGGCGTCGGCGTCGCGGTCCCTGCGGAGCCGCCGGTACAGGGCGAACGAGGCACCCCCGAGGTTGTCCTCCCCCACGAACTCCTGCGGAAGGCGCGGGTCTCCGCTGAGCAGCTCGAGCCAATCGGCGACGAGCGTGACCCGTTCGACGAGCGCGGATGTTTCGCGATCCGGCCTCGACCACGTTTCGATGAAAGCATGGTGCGCCGCGCGGATCTCTTCGATGTCCCACGCCGACTGCACACTCTCGGCGATCGAGAAGCCGGGCAGCGCGCGTGCGTGGAAGGCGGAGATCGCCGCGACGGGCAGATCATCGCGCAGGGGTGCGAGCGACGCATCCAGGTCCACCTCGCCCGGCGCGAGCCACAGACCGTCGCGCATGGGGGCGAAGCCCTCCCACGTCAGGGTCGAGCGCAGGCGGTGGCGCAGCTGCCGCTGATCTTCGGGGATGGAGAAGGTCACGAGGGTCCACCCCACGCCGTGCGGCTCGAACGGATTCGAGCCGCGCACGCGATCGGTCGCCTCGCGCAGCACCGCACCACCGTGCTCGGTGAGGGAGAAGAGGATCTCCCGCCCGTTGCGCTCACGCGTGAGGAAGCCCGAGCGCACGAGTCGGTTCAGTGTCGCCCGCGTCGTCGGCGCGGCGACACCGGCGCCCTCGAGCACGCCGATGAGTACGCTCGCGCGAATCGGCTCGGAGTGCCGATCGAGCACGAACTCTCCGAAAAAGGCGAAGAGCAGCTGCTTGGGCTGCCGATTGGGCATGTGGGTCCTCCGCGGTCGACTCTAAGGGGTCGGCCGCACCGCGTCGCCGCGCTTCGCGCGCTGGATCTGCTCGTACACGTGCGTGCGCAACTCGGTGAACCGCGGCAGCGCGCGCGTCGTGATCTGGTCGCGGTCCGCGGCCAGGTCGACCGTGAGATCCTCCTGGACCCACGTCGGAGACTTCGAGAGAACGATCACTCGCCCGCCCAGGTAGACCGACTCATCGATGTCGTGAGTGACGAACAGGATCGACATGCCGCGTTCAAGATGCAGCTTCCGCACGAGGTCTTCGAGGTCGGCACGCGTCTGCGCATCGACGGCAGCGAACGGCTCATCCATGATCAGCACATCCGGTTCATACGCAACGGCGCGTGCGATGGCAACGCGCTGCTGCATACCGCCCGAGAGCTGCCAGGGATAGCTCCCGGGCACCTGGTCCAGACCTACCGCTGCCAGCGCGTCGTCGACCAGCTTGGTGCGCTCGGCGCGCGAGAGGTTCTTGTGCTTGAGCGGGAGCTCGACGTTGCCGCGCACCGTGAGCCAGGGATACAGACTGCGGCCGTACTCCTGGAAGACGAGAGCCATCCGCGGCGGAGGGCCCGTGACAGCCTTGCCGTCAAGTTCCACGACCCCCGCAGTCGGGCGAAGGAGCCCGGCGATGCACTTGAGCAGGGTGGTCTTCCCGCAGCCGGATGGACCGACGATGCACACCAGTTCTCCGGTCTGCATGGAGAAGCTGATGTCGCCGATCGCTTCGACGATTCCGGTGGACGACTCGTACGTCTTGCGCAGGTGCTCAACTTTCAAAAGCGCTTCAGGCACGCTCGACCTCCTTGATTCCGTGGTACCACCGCAAGACTCGCCGCTCGACGAATCCGAAGATCGCAGCGAGCAGGATGCCGATCAGTCCGAGCAGCAGAATGCCGCTCCACATCTCGGCGATGAGGTAATTGCGTTGGAAGTAGACGATGCGATAGCCCAGGCCCGAAGACGTGTTGAACATCTCCGAGATCACCATCATGATCAGGGCAATCGACAGTGTTTGGCGGACGCCCGCCATGATGCGGGGGCTCGCGGCCGGTACCACCAGGTATCGGATGCGCTGGGCACGGGTGAGTGCGAACGATCGGGCCGTCTCCGTCATCACCGAATCCGTCGCGCGCACGCCCTCGATCGTATTGAGCAGCACCGGCCAGATGGCGCCCGCCACGATGACGGCGACCTTCATGCCATCGGAGATGCCCATCAGGAGGATGAACACCGGGATCAGTACCGGGGGTGGGATGGAGCGGAAGAATTCAAGCGTCGGTTCGAGCAGTTCGCGCAGCCAGCGCACGAGGCCGATCACCGTGCCGGCGGCCACGCCGATGACGATCGCGAGAACGATGGCGACCGCGAGGCGGCCGAGGCTCGGCAGCACGTCGGTGACGAATGCCGGTCCGATCCATGTGTCGACGAAGGCCTGGAGGATGACCACCGGGCTCGGGAAGAAGATCTCGGGCGAGACGCTCGACCAGATGCCCCAGATGATCAGCAGAAGAATCGGCAGGCCGAGCGCGTAGGCGGTGTTCTCGCCGATCTTCGCCCACACCTGCGGCTTGCGACGCGGGGTGACGACGGTGCTCGTGTACAGGGTCACAGCACGTCCTCCCCTCGCACGGATTGATGCCATGACAGCGCGTGCCGCTCAATGAAGCGGAAGACCATGTTCACGAGGAGGCCCAAGAGGCCTGTCGTGACGACGATCGCGTACACGGCCACGTTGTCGCCGGCGTTGCGTGCCAAGTTGAGCAGGTTTCCGAGTCCCGGGACCCCGATCGTCATTTCCGCGGTGACCGCGAGGATGAGCGCGACAGCGGCGCCGAGGCGAAGACCGGTCATGAGGTAGGGCAGAGACGTCGGGAACACGAGGTTGACGAACTGGGATCGCTTGCTGAGGCCGAAGCTGTTCGCGGTGTCGCGGGCGACGGCGTCGATGTCTGCCACCCCGTAGAGAACCTGCACGAAGATCTGCCAGAACGTGGCGTAGACGATGATGACCAGAGCCGCCGGAAGCTGGATGCCGTAGATGAGGATCGCGAGCGGGATGAGCGCCACGGACGGGATCGGGCGAAGGAACTCGACGGTGGTGTGGGTTGCGCGCCGCAGAAACGGCACGAGCCCGATGATCGTTCCGAGCACCAGCGCCGCGACGAGGGAGATGATGAGCCCGATCGCCCAGGACGTCATGGTCCGGCCCACGTTGCGCCAGAAGTCCAGGTCGCGAAAGTACGCGAACAGTTTCGCGAGGGTGTCGGTGGCCGGCGGCAGATAGCGCGCGTCGACGATGCCGAGCGTGGGGATCAGCTGCCAGGTGACGAGGAAGCCGAGGACACCAAGTAACCCGAGCAGGAATTTGCGCACCGCGGGGTGCACCCGGCGGCGGCGCGTCGAAGCGCCGCCGCCGGTACGTGCGATTGCAGCAGTCGTGGTCACTGCAACTGGATCAGCGTGTCGAAGTTAGGAGCCTTGTCCAAGACCCCGTAACCCACGGCGAGGTCGGCGAGCTCCTTGAGGTTGTCCACATTCAGATCAGACGTGAAGACCGGAAGGGTGATGCCGGCGGCGGCCGCCTCGGGGATCTTCATGTTGGTGACAATGGCTGCCCGGACGGCATCCTCGTTGTCCGCAGCCCACGTCAGCGCCTCATCCATCGCAGCGGCGTATTCGCTCACCAGATCGGCGTTCTCGTCGATCATCTTCTGCGTCGTGATGTTGGTCAGCAGTTCGAGGCCGGGGATCGTGGCCTGGTAGGGGTAGACGACGATCTTTCCGCCGGCACCCACGACCTGCGACATGAACGGGTCGGGAGCCCAGCCCGCGTCGATGGCGCCGGCTTCCAACTGCGCCTGAACGTCGGGGAACGCGACCTCGACGAACTGGATAGTGGACGGATCGCCGCCGTCATCCTCGACGGCTTTCATGATGGTGACGTCGCCCGCGGCGCCCAGGCTGTTGACCGAGACGCGCTTGCCGGCGAGGTCCTTCGGGCTGGTGATCCCCGAGTCTGCGAGGGTGACGACGGCGTTGACATCCTTGCCCGCGCTCTCCGGAAGTGAACTCGCGTAGTTGCTGAAGATCGCGACACCGAGGTCTTGGAGGTTCGCCCGGAACGGTCCGAAGGGCTGGCCGATGGCGAAATCGATATCGCCGTTGATGAGTGCGGGAATCGCCTGCGCACCACCCTGTGCCGGCACGACCTCGAGCTCGAGTCCGTGATCGGCGAAGATCCCCTCGTCCATCGCGGCCCACAGCGCGCCGGACTCTGCGATGGGGAGCGCGGCCACGCGAACGGTGGTCAGTTCGCCGCCGCCGGCGTCACCGGTTGGTGTGGACGATGCCGCCGGCGCGGCGGAATCCGTGCAACCTGCCAACAGGAGTGTGGCCGCTGCCGCAAGGGCTACGGCAGCAAAACTCTTCTTCATGGACATGCCTCTCGTGTGTGGACGGGCGAGGCGCGCATGGACGATCTGACTTCTGCGTCGATGGTCCGCACCTCGCTGTGCTGGTATGCCCATCGTCTGCGCGATTCATCCGTTTGTCAATACTTTCATGACGCTCGTCATGAATCAGTTGAATAACGATGATTGGCCAGACTTACCTATGGACAATACCTATGGGCATAGGTATAGTTGGCGGCACGGTCGCAATGCGGCGACCAGGAGAGGATGCCGACGAATGTCTCGAAGCGCGAAAACGCTGGGCAGCCGAGTGGCTGCGCAGCAGTTGGTGAACGGCTACTCGCTGGAGATGACGGGCAAGGATGTCCCCGGGCTTCTCGAGGCGAAAGACTTGATCCCCCAGGGCACGAAGGTCAATGTCACGTTCCTCGGCAACGAGGATCTCGAGATGCGCGTTGCCGCAGCAAAGAAGGTCCGCGAACTCGGCTTCGTCCCCGTCCCCCACATTTCCGCCCGAAGGCTGGCCTCCCGCGCACAGCTCGAGGAGTTCCTCTCGCGCCTGCAGGATGTCGGCGCGACAGACAGCGTCTTCGTCGTCGGTGGAGACCCGGCAGCACCCGAAGGCCCCTACGCCGACTCGTTCGACGTGATCCACACCGGTCTCCTGATGGACTACGGCGTGCGTGAGGTGAGCATCGCCGGATACCCGGAGGGCCACCCCGACATCTCCTCCGAAGTGCTGTGGGACGCGATGGACAACAAGGTGCTCTCCCTCGCGCAGCAGGGCTTGGACACCACGATCCTCACGCAGTTCGCGTTCGACACCGAACCGGTGATGGCGTGGATCAGTGCCGTGCGCGAGCGGAGCATCGACGCACCGATCCGCATCGGCACTCCCGGTCCTGCGGGGATCCGGCGGCTCCTCGGATTCGCGCGACGGTTCGGCATCGGCGCGAACGCGATGATCGTGAAGAAGTACGGGTTCTCCCTCACCAACCTGATGGGCACCGCCGGCCCCGACCAATTCGTCGCCGACCTGGCCGGGATGCTCGAAGAGCACTCCACCTCGGGCACTGTCGATCTGCACTTCTACACTTTCGGTGGACTGCAGGCCACGGCGGAGTGGGCACGCAAGTTCACCGCTGACGCGTCCTGAAGATCCCGCCATGGCACTGCACACCGAAGCGCTGCGCAATCACGCGTCCCTGATCGTCCACGGCCCCGACACCCCCGGGATCGTCGCGGCCGTCACCGGCCTGATCACTCGCAACGAGGGCAACATCGTCGCGCTCGACCAATACTCGGACGATCCTCAAGGCGGAGAGTTCTTTCAGCGCGTGGTGTTCCACCGCACCGACCTCGCCGGCGCGATGCCTCAGATCGAGGACGACCTTGCCGCGACGCTCGGTCCGCTCGGGCTGGAGTGGAAGCTCAACGATCAATCCGTGCCCAAGCGCATGGCGATCCTCGCATCGACGTCCGATCACTGCCTCCTCGAACTGCTGTGGCGGCACCGCCGCGGGGAACTGCCCGTCAGCATCCCGATGGTGATCTCCAACCACACCAACACCGCCGACGACGTCCGATCGTTCGGCATCCCGTTCTTCCACGTCCCCTCGCAAGGCCCCGACAAATCCGCCGCCGAAGCGGAGATCGTGAAACTGCTCGCCGGCAACGTCGACTTCGTCGTGCTCGCCCGGTACATGCAGATCCTCTCCGACGACTTCCTCGAGAAGATCGGCGTGCCCGTCATCAACATCCACCACTCGTTCCTCCCCGCCTTCATCGGTGCCGCGCCGTATCGCAAGGCGAAGGAACGCGGCGTGAAGCTCATCGGCGCGACGTCGCACTACGTGACGAAAGACCTCGACGAGGGTCCGATCATCGAGCAGGACGTCGCCCGCGTGAATCACGCGATGGATGCCGCCGACCTGCAATCCCGCGGCGCGTACGTCGAGCGCGCCGTGCTCTCCCGCGCCGTGCAATGGCATGCGCAAGACCGCGTCATCCGGCACGGCAACCAGACGATCGTCTTCACGGACAGACCGTGACCACCCCCGCCGTCTCGACCCGAGGCGCCGCACCGAACAGAGAGGTTCACACCATGGCAGCGAAGAATCTGCAGGAGGTCATCGACCAGGCCGGAAACCCGGTCGAGCTCCTGCGCAACTCGCAAATCGGCTCGTACATCTACCCCGTTGTGCCCGCCGACTTTCAGAACTGGATCAAAGAGCAGAAGGCGTGGCGTGACTCGTCGGTGCTCTACGACCAGTCCCACCACATGGACAACATCTTCTTGAAGGGATCCGATGCGATCCGATTGATCTCGGACACCGCGATCAACTCGGTCGCGACCTTCCCGGTCAACAAGGCCAAGCAGTACGTGCCGACCACGGCCGCCGGCCACGTCATCGGCGACGGCATTCTCTTCCGCGAAGCGGAGGACGAGTACACGTACGTCGGCCGCGCGCCGGCGTCGAACTGGCTGATGTTCCACGGCGAGACCGGCGGCTACCAGAACCTCGACATCACCGTCGACCGCCGCTCGCCCTCACGCCCGTACGGTCACGAAGTGACGCGGCAGTACTACCGCTTCCAGATCCAGGGCCCCACCGCGTGGTCGGTCATCGAGAAGCTCAACGGCGGCACGCTCGAGCAGCTGAAGTTCTTCACGATGTCGACGATGACCATCGACGGCACGACCGTCCGCACGCTGCGCCACGGCATGGCCGGCGCACCGGGACTCGAAGTCTGGGGCCCCTACGCCGACCACGACCGCATCTGGAATGCGATCGTCGAGGCGGGCGCCGAGTTCGGGCTCGTCCCCGTGGGTTCGCGCGCGTACCCGTCGAACACGCTCGAGTCGGGCTGGATCCCGTCGCCGCTGCCGGCCATCTACACGGGCGAGGCAGAGCGCGCCTATCGCGAGTGGCTGCCCGCCGACGGCTACGAGGCAACCGGCACCCTGGCGGGATCGTTCGTGTCCGACAACATCGAGGACTACTACCTGACCCCGTGGGAGCTCGGCTACGGCAACTTCGTGAAGTTCGACCACGACTTCATCGGGCGCGACGCCCTCGAGAAGGTCGACCCCGCGTCGCAGCGCAAGAAGGTCACCCTCGCGTGGGATGCCGACGACCTCGGCAAGGTGTGGACCTCGCTGCTGAACGTCGACGGCCCCAACTACAAGTTCTTCGACCTGCCGCTCGCGAACTACGGTTCGGCGAACTACGACGCCGTCGTCGACTCCGAGGGCACCGTCGTCGGCTACTCGATGTTCACCGGCTACAGCGCCAACGAGCGTCGCGGCCTGTCGCTCGCGACCGTCAACCCGGATGTCCCCGAGGGCACTGAGCTCAAGGTCGTCTGGGGCGAGCCGAACGGCGGCACCACCAAGGCCAGCGTCGAGCCGCACGAGCAGACCGATGTTCGCGTCGTCGTGAGCCCCGTGCCGTATTCGACGGTCGCCCGCGCGACCTACCACGGTGGCTGGCGCACGGGCTACCAGGACTGACGAACCGCTGCATCATCGCTTCACCGGGGGGCTCGAGCCGTGCGCTCGGGCCCCCGTTGCGGCATCCGGAGCGCGGTGCGCACGGCGCTCCCCCTCGCACTCGATAGCCTCATGGAGGGAAGGAGCCACATGAGTCTGCGTTACGCACTGCTCGCGATTCTGCGCGTCGGCCCCTTGTCGGGATACGACCTGGCGAAGCAGTTCTCGCAGTCGGTCGGCCACGTGTGGCACGCGCCGGACTCGCAGATCTATCCCGAGCTGCGAAAGATGGAATCCGAAGGTCTCGTCGAGGGCGAAGAGCAAGCCCGCGGGGCGCGCGGCACCCGACGGCTCTACCACGTGACGGATGCCGGCAATCAGGCCTTTCTCGACTGGATGGCCGCCCCCATGGACTACCAGCGCGTGCGGGACCCCGCGCACGTGCGGGCTGCTTATCTCGAGACCACGACGCCGGATGCCGCCCGAGCCTTCCTCGAAGCGCACATCGCGCAGTGGGAGAGCGAACTGGCCCAGTGGGTGGGAGAACTCGAACGCATCGACGCCAGGGTGAACCCGATGCTGATGCGAAGGCTCGCGATCACGCCCGAGGCGGATCAGGACCGCACTGTCGCGTACAAGCGCTTCGCATACGAAGGCCTGGTCGACCGGGCGCGCAGCGAGATCGAATGGGCGCGCCGCGGACTCGAGCTCGTCGACTCGCTCGAGCCCTAGCCATACGTAGCCCGAAGGATCGTGGTCGTGTTCTCGTCTCTTGTATTGAGCCAGTCGATTCGGTTAGTCGATGATGCGCCCGCTTCGGGCGAGGCGATCGTCGTGGTCGACCCCTCACTCGCGGAGAACCGATCAGTCTCGCTGCTCCGCGTCGAGGGCGGTCCGGTCGTCCTATCACTCTCACCAGCGCGAGCTCGCGAACTCGCTCTGTCGAACGGGAGCCGTGTCGATGACGCGGGGCTGGCAGCGCGACTCGATCGCGCAGGCATTGCGCTCACCGACCCCGACCACCTGTTCTACCTGACTCTCGATGCTCAAGACGCGATCCGTGACGAGGTGTCAGGCGGGGGGACACGTCAACTGAAGGCGGATGACGCCGCTGCCTTCGAGGAGTTCACGGCCGCAGCACCTGATGACGATCTTGACGAGGCGTTCGTGGAGCTCGACCACTGGCTCGTTTTCGGGTCATTCGTCGCCGACACGCTGGTGTCGGCCGCGAGCATGTACCCGTGGAACGGAACCCAGCTGGCAGACCTCGGCGTGATCACCCTTCCAGAGTTCCGTGGCCGCGGCCTCGGACGCGCGACCGTTCGTGCAATGAGCGCAACCGCTCTGGCGAGGGGATACGAACCGCAATATCGCTGTCAGCTCGACAACTCCGCCTCCATCGCGTTGGCCCGAGCCGCCGGCTTCACGCTCTTCGGCAAGTGGGAAGTCATCGACACCAGCGAGTGAATGGTTTGAGTCTTCGATTGGCGAAATCTTCGCTACTTGCAGGCATGCTTGACCCGGTCCATTCGTATCAATGTCGGAACCCTCTGGGAGAATTGAGGCATGAAGGACACCACCGCCTCTCTCGCTCCGGATGAGCGGGCGATCGCGCGGTTGGGTGTGTTGGTGCCGCAGTTGGCGGACGTGGAGAAGCAGATCGCGGCGTCTGCAGGCACGCAAAGCCCGGCTGCTGGCGCAGGCGGATGAGGTCGCGAATCAGTGGGCGGATGCCGGAACTTCCGTGTCCGAGGCGGACTTCGCGCACCGGTCCGTGGCCGCGGAGATCGCGGCCGTGTGGCGCGTCAGTGACCGGACGGTGCAGCACCATCTGGACGATGCGACCAGCGCTCGTCAAGAACTTTCCCGGGACGCTGGCGTCGCTGTCGGCGGGGAAGATCTCTCGGTTCCACGCGAAGATCATCGCGGACGCCGGCGCTCGGATCGAACGACCGGAAATGCGGGCGGAGTACGAGGATTCGATCCTCCCCTACGCCGAAGCCGAGTCCGCGTCACGGTTGACGCCGGTCGCGAAACGGCGCGCCGAGTGGTTCCTCGAGACCACGATCGCCGAGCGGCATGCGGTGGCCCGTGCGAAGCGGCGGGTCGCGGTGGTTCGATCTGGACGACGGGATGGCGGAAGTGTCGTTCGTCACGGACGCCGTCCTCGCCCACGGTGTGTACGACCGCGTCAGCAGCATGGCCCGCGACGTCGCCGAAGCGGAGAAGCAAACGGACCGTGACATTTGCGGTGACGTGAGCCGTCCGATCTCTCCGCGATCCATCGATCAGATTCGTGTCGACCTGATGGTCGATCTCCTCCTCGCGAGCGACCCGGTCGGCCATGTCGGGACGACAGACACCGGGCTTGGGTGCGATCCGTGCGACCGTTCAGGTGACCGTTCCGGTCCTCACGCTCCTCGACGACAGGGTCGCGGACCCGTTCGAGGCGGTCACGCTCGGTGGATTCGGTCCGATCGACGCCGACACCGCCCGAAGGCTTGCCGCGACGGCTCCCGGGTGGGACCGGATCCTCACGCATCCGATCTCCGGCGCCGTTCTCGGAGTCGATCGGTACCAGCCGTCGAAGGAAATGCGCCGACACCTGCAGGTCCGGGATCAGCATTGCCGATTCCCCGGGTGTCGGATGTCCACCCGAAGATCAGACGCCGACCACACCATCGATTTCCAATTCGGCGGGCCGACCGAGGTCTCGAATCTCGCCCATCTCTGTCGACGACACCACACTCTGAAACATCAGACCCCGTGGTCGGTCGTGCAGAAACCTGGCGGCGTTCTCGAATGGACCAGCCCGACGGGACGGGTCTACCCGGATCATCCCAGCAGCGGCGTCCACTTCTCCATCGACGCCGAATTCGACCCCGCACCCTTCTGACCGATCGCTTCCCGTTCTGACAGCGACGCTTCGCGCCTAACCCGCTTCGCGGCGGGTGATCCAGGCAAGACACGGCAGAATCGAATCATGACCGTGCGCAACCCGCAGTTACCATCCGCCCATGCCTGCCTCATCGTGCACGGCAAGGACCAGCCCGGGATCGTCGCTGCGCTCTCCGCGATGATCACCCGTATCGGCGGCAACATCGTCGCGTTCGACCAGTACTCCGACGACCCCACCGGCGGCGCGTACTTCTGCCGAGTCGTCTTCCACCGGCCGGACTTCGCGGCCGAACTCCCCCACATCGAAGCAGAGGTCGCCAGCACGCTTGCGGGCTTCGAACTGGAGTGGTCGCTCACCGATCAGTCCGTTCCCAAGCGCATGGCCATCCTCTCCTCGAAGCAGGATCACTGCCTCCTCGACCTCCTGTGGCGCCACCGTCGCGGCGACCTGCCGGTCACCATTCCGATGGTCGTCTCCAATCACACGACCTCGGCCGAAGACGTCCGCAGCTTCGGTGTTCCCTTCTTCCACGTCCAGTCCACCCCCGGACCCGACAAGTCCGCGTCCGAAGCCGAGATCCTGAAACTCCTCGTCGGCAACGTCGACTTCGTCGTCCTGGCCCGCTACATGCAGATCCTCTCCTCCGATTTCCTGGAGAAGCTCGGTGTCCCGGTCATCAACATCCACCACTCCTTCCTCCCCGCCTTCATCGGCGCAGAGCCCTACAAGAAGGCCAAGGAACGGGGCGTCAAGCTCATCGGAGCAACCAGCCACTACGTGACGAGCGACCTCGACGAAGGCCCGATCATCGAGCAGGACACGATCCGCGTCACCCACGGCGACACGGTCGCCGAACTCGCCCGCCGCGGCGCCGACGTCGAGCGCCAAGTGCTCTCTCGCGCGGTCCTCTGGCACGCCGAAGACCGCGTCATCCGTCAGGGAAACCACACGATCGTCTTCTGATCGAGGCGGATCTGACCGCTATGCGTCTCCTCGCAGGCCCAGGCCTGCGTCAGTGCACGTACTCCATGAGTTCGAGCCCGAGCACCCGGAAGGCCTCGTGGGCACGCAGTCGGTCGGAGATCGTCTCGTCGTCGAAGCACACGATCATCGCGTACGAGACTCCGGCGCGGGGACCGGCCAGCACTCCCGCCTCGGCGCGCATCCGGGCACTGCGACCGGTCTTGTTGATGAACAGCAAGCCGTGATGATCGTCTTCGTGCGCGAACGGGTCGAGACCCGTGGCCGCGGCGACCAGCGACAAGTCGTGGTTCAGACTCAGCCACTCGGCGACCTGCGCGCTGACGGCAGGAGACACCAAGTGAGAGTTCACCAGCGCGGCGAAGAGTTCGGCGTACTCGCGCGTCGACCCGAGTGCCGAGTGCGGGGCGTCGTCGGGACCGCGGGAATCGCGGAACTGATCCAGCAGCGCTGACCGCTCGAGGTTCAACTGCTCGAGCCGCTTGCGCACCGCCTCCAGCCCGACCCTCGCCAGCAAGGCGTTGGCGGCGAGCGCGTCGCCGGTGGACGCCGCCAACACCGCGAGATCGCAGAGCGGAAGCGCCGGTGCCTTCAAGTGCTGCCACACACCGGCACGGGCTACGGGCTCCAGCGACGAACGTTCGACGATCTCGAACGGGTCGAGTTCGCCCGACTCGAAACCGGCGGCGACCTCGATCAACAGGGGCACGATGCCGAGTCCGCTGACGGGCATCATCGCGAAGTCGTCGCCGGCAAGCACCGCTGTGCCGCGGTCGAGATCGGTGACTCGCACCGACACCTGCGCGCCGACGGCCACGAGGTCGTCGAGCGCCTTCATCGTGCCGGTGAAGGACTTCCGTCCGGCGGCTCCGCGGCGCGACAGACGGCGATGGTGCCGCCTCGTCCCTTGCGCCGGATCGGGCATACGCCCGGGCGCGCCGGACGTCGCTTCACTTCTTCCCTCGTCCGTCTCCCCTACAGCTTCGGCAGCACGGCGCAGCGACGAACGGGATGCGTCCCGGCTCACCAGATCGTGACGCGCTGGTCGGCGTCGAGCCACAGCTCGTCGCCTTCCACCACATCGAAGGCTTCGTAGAACGCATCCACGTTGCTGACGATCTGATTGCAGCGGAACTCGTTGGGCGAGTGCGGGTCGATCGTGAGGAGACGGATGGTCTCGGCATCCCGACCCTTCTGCTGCCAGATCTGCGCCCAGCTGAGGAGCAGGCGCTGGATGCCGGTGTACCCGTCGATCACGGGGCCATCGCCCTCTTCGCCGATCGCCGCAAGGTGCAGACGGTAGGCCTTCAGCGCGATCCCGAGACCACCGAGGTCGCCGATGTTCTCGCCGATCGTGAGCGCACCGTTGACGGTGTACTCCTCGCCGAGCCCTCGCGGGGTCAGGTGGTTGTACTGCTCGATGAGAGCGGCTGTGCGCTCCTGGAACGCCGCGCGGTCCTCATCGGTCCACCAGTCGTTGAGCGCACCGGTGCCGTCGAACGCACTCCCCTGATCGTCGAACCCGTGACCGATCTCGTGGCCGATGACGGCCCCGATTCCGCCGTAGTCGGCGGCGACATCGCGCGTCGTGTCGAAGAAGGGGTACTGCAGGATGGCCGCCGGGAACACGATTTCGTTCATCAGCGGGTTGTAGTACGCGTTGACCGTCTGCGGCGTCATGTACCACTCGTCGCGGTCGATGGGTCCGCCGAGCTTGCCCAGCTGACGGTCGTATTCCCACGCAGTGGTGCGCAGCACGTTGCCGATCAGGTCGGTGCGGTCGATCTCGAGCGCCGAGTAGTCCTTCCAGCGGACCGGGTAGCCGATCTTCGGCGTGAACGCATCGAGCTTCTCGAGTGCGCGATCGCGCGTGGCCGGAGTCATCCACTCCAAGGAGGTGATGCTCTGGCGGTACGCCTCGATGAGGTTCGCGACGAGTTCGTCCATGTCTTCCTTCGCCTGCGGCGGGAAGTGGCGTTCGACGTACACCTTGCCGACGGATTCGCCGAGCGCCGCCTCGACGAGGCTGACACCGCGCTTCCACCGCTCACGGTTCACCGGAACGCCGGTGAGCTGCGTGCCGAAGAATGCGAAGTTCGCCGTCACGAAGTCCTCGGAAAGGAAGGGAGCAGACGAGCGGATCACGTGAAGCCGCAGCCATGCCTTCCAATCGTCGAGGCGGTCCTCGGAGATCAGCGTCCCCAACGAAGAGATGAAGCTCGGCTGGTTGACGTTGACCTCGGCGAAACCGTCGCGGTAGTCGGGCGCCAGCCCTTCGAGCCACGGCTCGAGGTCGACGCCGGCAAGCTCGAGCGCGGCGTCCCACGACATCAGGTTGTAGGTGGCCAGCGCGTCACGATTGCGGACGTTGTCCCAGTGGTGGGTCGCCAGTTCGGTCTCGAGTGACACGATGCGGTCGGCGGCCGCCGCGGCATCGTCGACGCCGGCGAGCTCGAGCATCTTCTGCGCGTACGAGCGGAACGCGGCGCGCGTGGATTCGAAGTTCTCGAGGCGGTAGTAGGACTCGTCCGGCAGGGAGAGTCCACCCTGCGAAAGGAACACGACGTAACGCTGCGGGTTGCCGGGGTCGGGCTCGATGTAGGTCGAGAGGACCCCGCCGATGCCTTCGCGCTCGAGCTCACCGATCGTGCGCAGCAGGCCCGCGACATCCGACACCTGGTCGACGCGCGCCAACTGGGGGGCCAGCGGCTGAGCACCCAACTCCTCGATGCGGTCGGTGTCCATGAAGCTTGCGTAGAGATCGCCGATCTGACGCGCTTCGGTGCCTGGCTCGGCATCCTGCGACTCGTCGATGATCGTCCGAACATCTTTCTCGGCCTGTTCGGCGATCAGGTGGAACGAGCCCCAGCGGGCTTTGTCTTCGGGAATTTCCGTGCGTTCGATCCACGCGCCGTTGACGTGGCGGAAAAGGTCATCTTGGGGACGGATCTCAGGGCTCAGCTCGTCGAGCTCGAGACCGGAGCGGGGGGCATCAGTCATGCGATCAAGGATATGCGGGCGTCTCGCACCGCACCGCCGCCACTCTGCGTGGAGAGCGACGCGTCGCCGAACGTTGTGGAAACCGCACGCGTGGAGGCGGGTCCGCGGTGCGGACACTGGCGGAGATCCACAACGCCCGGGCGAGACGGTGCGTCAGCTGTTCGCGAGATACGGGTACTCCGACGAGCGATTCTGGAACTCGAGGATCGCGTTGTTGCGGATCTGACCGCCCTCGATCTCGATCGCACGACGGATGACGTCGGACTCGGCCCAGGACGCCTGGCCTTCCATCACGGTCCGCAGAAACGGCGTGAGCGCTTCGCTGATCTCCCACGTCGCGGAGTTCCAGAGGTACGACGGGCTGTGATCGACGGCGTAGTAGTTGGTCGAGTCGCCCACGGTGATCAACGGCTCTTCGAATGTCGTCGCCCGCGCCCACTCGAACCCCATGCCTTCGTCGATGGAGACGTCCACGATGAGGCTGCCGGGGCGGAACGCCGCGAGATCGGAGACGCGCAGATAGGTCAGCGGCGCGTTGGGATCCTGCAGCGTGCAGTTGACCACGATGTCGTGACCGGCGAGGAAGGGCGCGAGCGGCACGGACCCTTCCTCGGTGTTGACCATGCTGTCGAACGGGTTCTCGGGGTCGTTCTCGAACTGGATGATGTCGATCGAGGGAATCGGCGACCCGACGGCGGCCGTATCGCGATTGGTGAGCACCCGGACATCGTGGATGCCGTGGGCATTGAGCACGGTCACCGCGCCGCGGGCCGTAGCGCCGAACCCGATGACGACGGCGTTGAGGCGGCGACCGTAATCGCCCGTCGATCCGCACAGCTCGAGCGCTTGAAGGACCGAGCAGTACCCGGCGATCTCGTTGTTCTTGTGGAAGACGTGCAGGCCGAAACTGCCATCGCTCTTCCAGTGATTCATGGCCTCCCACGCGATGAGCGTGAGTCCCTTGTCGATGGCGGTCTGCGTCATGGCGCGGTCCTGCACGCAGTGCGGCCAACCCCACAGCACCTGCCCGTCGCGCAGATCCAGCAGATCGGACGCGAGGGGCTTCGGGAGGGCGACGATGTCGACCGCGGCGATGATCTCCGCGCGGGTCGCGATGGCTCCCACGAACGGGGCCAGCTCGGCATCCGGAATTCCGAACCGATCGCCGTATCCCTCTTCGAGCATGATGTTCGCGCGCAGGTCGTCATCGATGCGTTCCAGGTGTGCCGGGTGGATCGGGAGGCGGCGCTCGTTGGGCTTTCGTGAATTCGCCATCACGCCGAGGCGCAGCAGTGGAGGGGCAGTGGTGCTCATGGGATCTCCAGTCGGTCTTTTCGAAGGCTACGCCACGCGGCGCGGCGCTTAGGCTCGGAGCGTGACGAGCCAGCCCGCGACGCTCAACCGCGACATCCTCAAGCTCGCCGTCCCCGCGCTCGGCTCCCTCATCGCCGAGCCGATGTTCCTCATCGTCGACGCCGCCCTGGTCGGTCACCTCGGCATCGTCCCGCTCGCCGGACTCGGCATCGCTTCGGCCATCCTGCAGACCATCGTCGGTCTCATGGTCTTCCTCGCCTACTCGACGACGCCGGCCGTCGCGCGACGCTTCGGGGCGGGCGACCCGACCCGCGCGGTGACCGCCGGCATCGACGGTCTGTGGCTCGCCCTCGGGCTCGGTGCGATCCTCGCGCTCGTCGGATCCCTCGCGACCCCCACGCTGGTCGGACTGTTCGGCGCGACGCCCGACGTCGCCGAGCAGGCCGAGGTGTATCTGCGGCTGTCGATGTGGGGCCTGCCCGCCATGCTCATCGTGTTCGCGGCGACCGGGCTCCTCCGCGGCATGCAGGACACCGTGACACCGCTGTGGATCGCAGGATTCGGGTTCGGCGCGAACGCGCTGCTGAACTGGATGTTCATCTACGGATTCGGGTGGGGCATCGCCGGGTCGGCGCTCGGCACGGTCGTGGCGCAGTGGGCGATGGTCGGCGCGTACGTCGTCGTGATCGGCCGGCTCGCTCGCCGGCACTCGGCATCGATCCGGCCACGGCGAGAAGGCTTGCGCGGTTCAGCGCGGTCGGGCGGATGGCTGTTCTTGCGGACCGTCTCGCTGCGCATGGCCCTGCTGGCGACGGTCGCCGTCGCGACATCGCTCGGCACCGCCGAACTCGCCGGCTGGCAAGTCGCCTTCACGATCTTCTCCACGGCGGCGTTCGCGCTCGATGCCCTCGCGATCGCGGCGCAGGCGCTCATCGGCAAGGGGCTGGGCGCCGAAGATGAGCCGTTCGTGCGGCGAGTGCTCGGGCGCACGGTGGCGTGGGGCACATGGTTCGGGATCATCGTCGGCGCGGCGATCGCGGCGCTCTCCGGCGTCATCGGACTCGTCTTCACCGGCGATGCCACCATCGCCGCCCTCATCCAACCCGCGCTCCTCGTCCTCGCCGTCGCACAGCCGATCTGCGGCATCGTGTTCGTGCTCGACGGCGTGCTCATCGGCGCGGGCGACGCGAAGTACCTCGCGATCGCCGGGCTCCTGAACCTCATCCCGTTCGTCCCGGCCCTGTGGCTCGTCGCGGCGTTGCAGCCCACCGGCGCCGCCGGACTCACCTGGCTCGCCATCGCGTTCTTCGGCGTCTACATGCTCGCCCGCCTCGCCACCCTCGGCTGGCGCGTGCGGCGGCCGCAGTGGCTGACAGCGGGCGCACCTGAACCAGCAGCGTGACCGGAGCGTGACCGGATTCCCGTTCGGCTTCCAGGCCCGGCGGATACCGTGAGTGTCATGCACTCGCTGCGCGCCGCGGCTACGACCGCACTGGTTCTGACCACTTTGACGGTGGTCTCCTTCGCCCTGGCCGGGTGCGCCTCCGACTCCGCGACGCCGACGTCGTCATCGACCCCCACCATCACGGCCGAGCCGTCGAAGACGCCCTACCCGACGATCCCGGCACCAACTCAGACGGATGCGGAGGCGTGGGCGGAAGGCGTCATACCCGACAACGCCACCGGCGGCGCGGATTGGTCGACCCGCGTGGTCGCCGTCCTCGAGCCCGGTAGCGAACCGATCATCACGACCCCGGCCGGTGAATCGCTGATGACAGTGGTGGTGGCGTGCCAGACCGAGGACGGCTCGTCCATCGCGTACACCAACACGAGCGACATCGGCGAAGTCACGACGGGCACCGTCGAGTGCACGACCGACGGGACGCCCGGCGCTGCCCACGACATCACCGACGTCACCTCCGGAGCGACGATCGAACTCGTCGCGACCGCGAGCGGCTTCATCGCCTACAGCATGTACGCGATGCCGGGCGACGGCGGGGCCAGGTAACTCCGCACTCGTCGATACCGGTGGCCGCGATCAGTCAGCCCAGCGGCGGCACCACTCGTACATCACCACGGCGGCGGCCGCCGAGGCGTTGATCGAGCGGGTCGAGCCGTATTGCGTGATCTCCACCACTGCGGATGCCGCGGCCACCGCTTCTTCGGATAGCCCCGGGCCCTCCTGACCGAACAGCAGCACGCACCTTTGGGGAAGGTCCGCCCGGTCGACGGGCGCGGATCCTGGGACGTTGTCGACCGCGATGATCGGGATGCCGGCATCCGTCGCCCACGCGGCAAAACTGGCGACGTCTTCGTGATGGCGAACGTGCTGGTAGCGGTCGGTGACCATGGCGCCCCGGCGATTCCAGCGCCGCCGGCCGATGATGTGGACCTCGGCTGCGCCGAACGCGTTCGCGCTGCGCACGATCGAGCCGATGTTCATGTCGTGCTGCCAGTTCTCGATGGCGACGTGGAACGGATGCCGGTGCTCGTCGAGATCGGCGACGATCGCCTCCATCCGCCAATACCGATAGCCATCGACGACGTTGCGACGGTCGCCCTCGGCGAGCAGTTCGGGGTCATACCGAGGGTCGTCGGGCCAGGCATCCGGACCCCCCGGCCACGGGCCGACCCCCACCGGCAGCGTCGGCTCTGGCGGTTCGATCGCCGCGTCGCCAGATTCTGTCACCGCTAAAGGCTATCCGCCCGCCGCGCAGCCTCCCCGACACAGGAGAAATCACGGAGGCAGGACAATCTGACCTGGATCGTCCTGTGTCCGTGAGATCGCCTGTGTTCCGGATGCCGGATGCCGGATGCCGACCGATTGGGCGACATCCGTTGGAAGGCTTATTTCGGCGCGCCGAAACTTTGGTAGGTTTTCGGTATGCCGAAAACTGCCGACGGCGTCGTCCGCACCCGCGCTCAGGGCGCCGCACGCCCCCCGGGCGCAACGCGCGTCGCGTGGCTGCTCGGCCCGGCGCTCGTCGCGGGCGTGGCATATCTCGATCCCGGCAACGTCGCGAGCAACATGACCGCCGGCGCTCGCTACGGCTATCTCCTGGTCTGGGTCGTCGTGCTGGGCAACGTGATGGCCTGGCTCATCCAGTACCTCTCTGCGAAGCTCGGCATCGTCACCGGCCAGAGCCTTCCCGAAATGCTGGGCGGACGCATTCGGCGTCCGTGGGCTCGGCGGGCGTATTGGCTGCAAGCCGAACTCGTGGCGATGGCGACCGACATCGCCGAGGTCATCGGCGGAGCCGTCGCCCTGTGGCTCCTCTTCGGGGTTCCGCTGCTGTGGGGAGGGGTGATCACAGGGTCGGTCTCGATCGTGCTGCTGCTGATCCAGACGCGGCGCGGCGCGCGCACCTTCGAGTTCGTCGTCATCGGCCTCCTCGCGATCATCGCGCTCGGTTTCACATACGGCGTCTTCCTCGGTCCACCCGATCCTGCCGCGGTCGTCGCCGGACTCGTCCCCCGCTTCGACGGCGCGGATTCGGTGCTCCTGGCCGCGTCCATCCTCGGGGCGACGATCATGCCGCACGCGATCTATGCGCACAGCGCCCTCGCGCGCGATCGCTTCGCCCCCGCGAAGCTGGCTCCGCTCGCAGCCACCGGTGACGGCACCGGCACGGATACCGACACCAGCACCGACACCGACTCCGACGCCGGCTGGATTCCTCCCCGCGCGTCGGACGAGCAGCCGGTCGACGCCACGCTCGAGCAGCTGCGCGGCATCCCGACCCGTCGCCTCCTCCGCGCCACGCGCTGGGATGTCAGCATCGCCATGATCATCGCTGGAACGGTCAACCTCGCCATCCTGCTGCTCGCTGCGGCGAACCTCGCCGGCGTCCCCGGCACCGACAGTCTCGAAGGCGCGTACACAGCGCTCAAGAACGGACTCGGCCCCCTCGTGGCAACGATGTTCGCGGTGGGACTGCTCGCGAGCGGCCTGGCCAGCACATCCGTCGGCGCGTACGCCGGCGCGGAAATCATGCACGGGCTCCTGCGCATCAGGGTGCCGCTGATCGTCCGGCGCCTCGTCACCTTGATCCCGGCGCTCATCATTCTCGGCGCCGGAGTGGATCCGACGCTGGCCTTGATCCTGAGCCAAGTGGTGCTCTCCTTCGGCATCCCGTTCGCGCTGATCCCGCTGATCGCCCTCACGGCGAATCGCGACGTGCTGGGCGTCCATCGCAACCGCATCGGGACGACGCTGGCGGGAATTGCGGCATCCGTCTTCTTGATCGCTCTCAACGGCGTGCTCCTGTGGCTCGTCCTCACCGGCAGTTAGCCTGAATCGTGCCTTCCGCAGCGATCGATGATTATCTGAAGACCATCTACGCTCACACCGAGTGGCAGAGCGCGGCGATCACTCCCTCGCAGCTTGCGTCCGAGCTGACCCTCGCGCCGTCGACGGTCACCGAGATGGTCCGCAAGCTCGCCGCGCAGGGGCTCGTCTCGCATCGTCCGTACGGACCGATCAGCCTCACGCCCGACGGTCACACCAGGGCGGCGGCGATCACCCGGCGGCACCGGCTGATCGAGGCGTGGCTCGTCCGCGAATTCGACTATGCGTGGGACGAAGTCCACGACGAAGCCGAAGTGCTCGAGCACACCATCAGCGACCGGCTGTTGGAGGGGATTTCGGCGCGTCTCGGCCATCCGCGGTTCGATCCGCACGGCGACGCGATTCCGGATGCCGAGGGAGCCGTGCACCGGGAGCCGTACATTCTGCTCGCCGGCGCACCGATCGGGCACGAGGGGCGCGTGCTGCGCGTCAGCGATCGAGACCCCGCGCTGCTGCGGGCGCTCGAGAGCGCCGGGATCGACGTCGGGCGAACACTCACCGTGTCCGAGCCCGGCGCGGCGCTCCTCCACGATGGACGTGCGGTGTCACTGCCCGACGGCGCGGCAGAGGCGATCTGGCTGACCGCGTAAGCGAAGGCCAGCCAGGCTCAGCGCGCTCGTGCCCTACTCGCCTTGAGGTACGGCCATTCGGTGCGCGTGGCGTGCTCGCAGTAGCTCCACAGCCGTGCCGCGATCTCGCGGTCACGCGTGACCTTCGACGCTTTCGCCTTGTGAGGTACACCGCTGACGACGTGCGCCGGCCCCCAGAAGTCGCCGCCCTCGACATCGTCGCCGACCAGGGCGCGCACGAGCGACCACGCGCCGTGCTCCTTCGATTGCGTGAACGCGACCTGCAGGTTGTCGGTGAACCGGGTCATCCTCGAGGGCTCGTTGACTCCACGCACGGGGCGCGTGCGCCCGCTCGTCGAGTACCCGGGGTGTGCGACGACACTCGCGACCGGGACCTTTGCCGCTCGGAGCCGACGATCCGCTTCGAATCCGAGCGCGGTCGTCGCCACTTTGGACTGCACGTATGCGCGCCACCCCGTGTACCCGTTCTCCAGCTCGATGTCGATCGGGTCGTATTGCCACATCGCGGTCGACATCGAGCCGAGCCACACCATCCGGCCGCGACCCGCGGCGAGCGAGGTCAGCAGAGCGCCGGCGAGCGCATAGTGTCCCAAGACATTGGTGGCGAAGACGATCTCGTGACCATCCGCCGTCGTCTCGCGCTTCTTCGGCGGATGCACGATGCCGGCGTTGAGCAGCAGCCCGTGCAGGGGCTTGCGACCGCGAGCAGTGGCGGCGGCGGCACGCACGGACCCGAGGTTGCTCGTGTCGAGCAGAAGGGTCTCCACCGTGCCCCTCCCCTCGGCCTCTGGGATCTGGCGAAGCACCGCGGCGCGCGCTGCCGCCAAGCGATTGGGATTGCGCCCCGTCATCACGACGTGCGCTCCGGCTTCGGCGAGTTGGATGGCCGAGAAAAAACCCAGACCTGCGTTGGAACCGGTGATGAGGTAGCGCCGACCGGTCAGGTCGGGGAGCACCATCGGATCCGGGTCGTCACGCGTCACGTCTCCGAGACTACGACGAACGCCCCCGCTAGGCTTGCCCCATGCGGACACGCGCCGAAATCGAGTGCTGGCTGACCGACATGGACGGCGTTCTCGTCCATGAAAACCGTCCCATCCCAGGGGCCGCCGAGCTCCTCGCGCAGTGGCGTGATTCGGCAACGCCGTTCCTGGTTTTGACCAACAATCCGATCTATACGCCGCGCGACCTCAGCGCCCGGCTCGCGCGGTCGGGACTCGACGTTCCCGGAAGACCGTCTGTGGACGTCTGCGCTGGCGACGGCGGATTTCCTGAAGTCGCAGCTACCTGGCGGAACCGCCTTCGTGATCGGCGAAGTCGGTCTCACAACCGCGCTGCACGAGGCCGGCTACATCATGACCGAGGCTCAGCCCGATTACGTCGTCGTGGGCGAGACCCGCCAGTACTCGTTCGAAGCGATCACGCAGGCGATCCGCTTCATCAACGCCGGCGCGCGCTTCATCGTCACGAATCCGGATGCCACCGGGCCGACCGCGCACGGTGTCGTCCCCGCCACCGGATCTTTCGCGGCCCTCATCACCAAAGCCACCGGCAAGGAGCCGTACGTCGTCGGCAAGCCGAACCCGATGATGTTCCGCTCGGCGCTCAATCGCATCGGCGCGCACTCGGAGTCGACCGGGATGATCGGTGACCGGATGGACACCGACATCGTCGCGGGCATCGAAGCGGGCCTGCACACCATCCTCGTCCTCACCGGCATCTCCGACCGCGCCGAGGTCGAGCGCTACCCGTTCCGCCCCGACGAGATCCTGGCCTCGGTCGCCGAGCTCGTCGATCGCGAACCGACGGAATCCGATCTGCCCGAGATTCTGTAGTGGGCGTTCTCGACGACGGCGAGCGGGTTCTCGCGACCGACAGTGCGACCTGGCGTGCATGGCTCGAGGCCAACCACACCCGAAAGACGGGCGCGTGGCTGGTGCGGGCGCGGCGCGGGTCGGACATCGAGGTGGTGGAGTACGAGGAGGCGATTCTGCAGGCGCTGTGCTTCGGCTGGATCGATGGCCCGGTGCGCACTTTCGATGAGCGCACCGCTGGGCTTTGGTTTTCGCCGCGACGACCATCGAGTGGGTGGGCAGCGACGAACAAGGCCCGGATCATCCTGCTCGAGGAGCGCGGACTGATGACGGAGCCCGGGCGCCGGGCGATCGCGGTCGCGAAGGCGAACGGCGCGTGGACGGTGCTCGACAACGCCGAAGCTCTCCGCGAGCCGGACGATCTCGCGCTCGCGCTCGATGCCTCGCCCCCCGCGCGCGCCGCGTGGAACGCGTTCCCTGCTTCGACGCGTAAGTTGGGAATCAGCACCGTCGATATGGCACGCAGGCCCGAAACGAGGGCGGCGCGGGTGGCGAAGATCGTCGCGGATGCCGCAGAAGGGAAGCGCCCGTGAACGAAGTTCAGCAGTCGCTGCTGCTTGGCGTTACAGCGCTGATCCTGGCAAGTACCATCGTGGTCGTCGTCGTCCAGATGGTTCGGGGTCGCGGTCGCGGCGCCGACGAGAACGACCGCGGCAACAATGACCGTGACGACGGAGGCAGTTGAACGATGGCCATCATCCTCGCCCTGACGGGCTTCCTGCTGCTGGTAGCGGCAGGCATCATCTTCCTGATGAACAGGCGGACCGGAAAAGACGGCACGAACGCGGGGTCGACCCGGCGCGGAATCATCATCCTGGTCGTGCTGGGACTCGTCTTCGCCTTCGCCTCCACCCTTCCGGCATTCAAGGTCTGAGCGGCTGAGCTCGCTACTGCGGGCTGAGGCCCAGATCGTCGAGGTCGATCGCCGCGAGCCACTGCAGTCCGGCAGCCTCCACCGCGGCCTGAGCCCCGGTCTTGCGATCCACGATGACGGCCACCGCGATCGGCTCGGCGCCCTCGCGGCGCAGTGCTTCGACAGCCTTCAGTGCCGACTGCCCGGTGGTCGACGTGTCCTCGACCACGACAACGCGCTTGCCGACGATGTCGGCTCCTTCGATCTGGCGACCTCGGCCGTGATCCTTCGGCTCCTTGCGCACGACGAATGCGTCGAGCGGTCGGTCTGTGCCCACTGACTCGTGCATCACGGCGTTGGCAATCGGGTCGGCGCCGAGGGTGAGGCCGCCGACGGCGACGATTCCGTCGATCGGACCGATGAGATCGAGCATGATGCGCCCGATTGCGGGAGCCGCACGGTGGTCGAGCGTCAGCTTGCGCATGTCGACGTAGTACGACGCCTTCGCGCCGCTCGAGAGCGTGAAATCACCGTGGAAGACAGCCTCGGCGGTGATGAGGCCGATCAAGTTCTGGCGGTCGGCTTCGAGTTCGGGCGTGGAGGCGGCAGTCATTCTTCGAGTGTAAGACGGGCGGGCATAACGCCCCAGTTCCCTATAGTCGAAAGCAGTCATCATCCCGGCAAGAGGAGCTCCCTGTGACGAGTACTGGCGCGACGATCGGCATCGTCGCCGAGCTGCCCGGGGAGAACCGGGTCGCCGCGACACCAGAGACGGTGACCAAGCTTCTCGGACTCGGCTACGCGGTGTCGGTCGAGGCGGGCGCAGGGCGAGCATCGTCCTTCCCGGATGCCGCCTACACCGCCGCCGGCGCAACGGTCGTCGACCGGGCCACCGCGTGGGGTGCGCAGGTCATCCTCAAAGTCGCCCCGCCCGCACCTGAGGAGATCGCGTTGATCGCCGACGGCGCCACGCTCGTGGCGCTGCTCAGCCCGGCGCTGCGCCCCGACCTCGTCGAGGCCCTCGCCACGCGGGGCATCACCGCGCTCGCCCTCGATGCGGTGCCCCGCATCTCACGCGCGCAGTCGATGGATGTCCTCAGCTCCATGGCGAACATCGCCGGCTATCGCGCGGTCGTCGAAGCGGCGAACGAATTCGGCCGGTTCTTCACCGGCCAGGTGACCGCCGCAGGCAAAGTTCCCCCCGCGAAGGTGCTCGTCGCGGGAGCCGGTGTCGCCGGGCTCGCTGCGATCGGTGCGGCATCCAGCCTCGGCGCGATCGTGCGCGCGACCGATCCGCGCCCCGAAGTCGCCGACCAGGTTGCCTCGATCGGCGGCACCTACCTCCCCGTCGAAGTCGACGAGCAGATGGCCTCGACCGACGGCTACGCGAAGGCGACGAGCGATGCCTACAACCTCCGCGCCGCGGAGATGTATTCGGAGCAGGCCCGCGAGGTCGACATCATCATCACCACCGCCCTCATCCCGGGGCGGGCCGCACCGCGACTGCTGACGGCGGCCGACGTCGCTGGGATGAAGCCGGGCAGCGTCATCGTCGATATGGCCGCCGCTCAAGGTGGAAACGTCGAAGGATCGGTGTCGGGCGAGCGCATCGTCACAGACAACGGCGTCGTGATCCTCGGCTACTCCGACCTCGCCGGACGTCTGCCCGCCCAGGCGTCGCAGCTGTTCGGCACCAACCTCCTGAACCTCCTCAAGCTGCTGACCCCCGAGAAGGACGGAGTGCTGACCCTCGACTTCGACGATGTCGTCCAGCGCACGGTCACCGTCGTCCGCGATGGGGAGACGACGTGGCCCCCGCCGCCGGTGCAGGTGTCGGCCGCGCCGGTCGCGGCATCCGAACCCGCCCCCGTCGTCGCGCCGAAGAAGGGGATGAGCCGCGGCACGCGCTCTGCCCTCATCGGCGCGGGGCTCGCCGTGCTGCTGGTCATCTGCGCCGTCGCCCCGGCCCCGCTCCCCGAGCACATCACCGTGCTCGTCCTCTCGGTCGTCGTGGGCTTCTATGTCATCGGCAAGGTGCAGCACGCGCTCCACACCCCGCTCATGAGCGTGACCAACGCGATCTCGGGAATCATCGTGGTGGGCGCTCTCGTGCAACTCGCCACCCCTGACCCGGTCGTGCAGGTGCTCGCCGCGATCGCGGTGCTCCTGGCGAGCATCAACATCTTCGGCGGATTCGCGGTCACCAGGCGCATGCTCGCGATGTTCTCAAAGGGAGACCGTTCATGAACGCGGATGCCGTCGCCGGCGCGGCGTACATCGTCGCCGCGCTGCTGTTCATCATGAGCCTCGCGGGCCTCAGCAAGCACGAATCCGCACGCGTCGGCGTGACCTACGGCATCGGCGGCATGGCACTAGCCCTCGCCGCCACGATCTGGCTCACCGTCGATGACCTCTGGGGGCAGCCGAACGCGGTGCTCGGTCTCGTGCTCATGGTCGTCGCGATCGTCGTCGGCGCCTCGATCGGACTGTGGCGCGCACGCGTGGTCGAGATGACCGGCATGCCCGAACTCATCGCCCTGCTGCACAGTTTCGTCGGGCTTGCCGCGGTGCTCGTCGGCTGGAACGGCGCTCTTGCGCCGCCCGAGTACATCGGGGCGTCCGCCGACGTCCTGGCCGACATCCACCACGCCGAGGTCTTCATCGGCGTCTTCATCGGCGCAGTGACGTTCACGGGCTCGATCGTCGCGTTCCTCAAGCTGTCCGCCCGGATGTCGTCGAAGCCCCTCATGCTGCCGGGCAAGAACATCATCAACGTCGGCGCCCTCGTCTTGTTCGTCGCATTGACGACCTGGTACGTCATCACTCCCGACCTGTGGCTGCTGATCGTCGTGACGATCCTCGCTCTCGCGCTCGGCTGGCACCTGGTCGCCTCGATCGGCGGCGGAGACATGCCCGTGGTCGTCTCGATGCTCAACAGCTATTCGGGATGGGCCGCGGCTGCGGCCGGGTTCTTGCTGAACAACGACCTGCTGATCGTCACCGGCGCGCTCGTCGGCTCATCCGGTGCGTACCTGTCGTTCATCATGTGCAAGGCCATGAACCGCTCGTTCATCTCGGTCATCGCCGGAGGATTCGGGATCGCGGCACCGTCGAAAGCCGACGAGGATCTCGGCGAGTACCGGGAGATCGACCCCGGAGGTGTCGCGGCCACACTCGCCGATGCGTCCCGCGTCATCATCGCGCCCGGCTACGGGATGGCGGTCGCCCAGGCGCAGTACCCGGTCGCCACGCTCGTGCAGGCGATGCGCGATCGCGGGATCGATGTGCGGTTCGCGATCCACCCCGTCGCCGGACGTCTTCCCGGGCACATGAACGTGCTGCTCGCCGAAGCCCGCGTGCCGTACGACATCGTCGATGAGATGGACGAGATCAACGACGACTTCGCGGGAACCTCCGTCGTGCTCGTGATCGGCGCGAACGACACCGTCAACCCGGCCGCGGCCGAAGACCCGACGAGCCCCATCGCCGGGATGCCGGTGCTTCGCGTCTGGGAAGCCGATGAGGTCGTCGTCTTCAAGCGCTCGATGGCCACCGGCTACGCGGGCGTGCAGAATCCGCTGTTCTTCCGGGAGAACACCCACATGCTCTTCGGCGACGCGAAGGACCGCGTGGAGGAGATCGTCCACGCCTTCGCGCAGACCGGCCAGGTCGCCGGCCGCGGGTAGGCGCCGGCATCCGGCATCCGGCATCCGGCATCCGGTCTCGCCAAAACAGGAAATATCGCCTACGCAGGACGATTCCGGGCCAAACGTCCTGTGCTGCAGATATCTCCTGTGCTCGCGAGGTCGAAGCGGCCCCAGGTGAGCGCCGTCTGAGCCCCCGTTTAGGCTGGAACGTATGCGTCTTGCCACCTGGAACGTGAATTCCGTCCGTGCCCGCGTCGACCGCATCGTGGATTTCGCGGTGCGTGAGCACCTCGATGTGCTCACGATGCAGGAGATCAAATGCAAGCCCGAGCAATTCCCGTTCGAGCAGTTCGAGGCCGCCGGATTCACCGTCGAGGCGCACGGTCTGAGCCAGTGGAACGGCGTCGCGATCGCGAGCCGCGAGCCGATCGAGGACGTCGCGCTGTCGTTCCCCGGCATGCCGGGTTTCGCGAAGGGACACATCGGTCCGGATGCTCCGCTCGAGGCGCGGGCGATGGGGGCGACCATCGGCGGGGTCCGCGTCTGGAGCCTGTACGTCCCCAATGGCCGGACGCTGGACGACCCGCACTACCTCTACAAGCTCGACTGGCTCGCCGCGCTCGAGCAGTTCACGCGGGACGAACTCGCGGCTTCGCCCGAGCAGGCGTTCGCGCTGACGGGCGACTTCAACATCATGCCGACGGATGCCGACAACGGCGACCCCGCCATCATCGAGGGCATCTCGACCCATGTCTCGCCGCCCGAGCGCGCCGCGTTCCAGGCGCTGCTCGATGCGGGGCTCACGGATACCGTCCGCCCACTCGTCCCCGAGGGCTTCACGTACTGGGACTACAAGCGCCTGCGGTTCCCCAAAAACGAGGGCCTGCGGATCGACTTCATCCTGGGTTCGCCCGCGTTCGCCGATGCCGTGGTGGCGGCATCCATCCACCGCAATGAGCGCAAGGGCGAGGCGCCGAGCGATCATGTCCCGGTGGTCGTCGACCTCGATCTCGACGATGCCGACGACGACCGCCCGATGATCTTCTAGCCACGCGCGACCCCGACGACCGATCCGCCGGCCGTAGTTCTATTTGTAGATCTCGCGGCGGTGTCCGGCGTCGACAACGATGACCGTGAGGACGGCGTCTTCGATCCGATACAAGACTCGGCAGTCACCACTGCGCACCCGCCATTCGGGTCGGGCTGTGAGCTTCTTCGCCGAAGGCGGCCGCGCGTCTTCGGCGAGGAGTTCGATCATCGCCTGCACCCGCCGCTTTGCTTCGGGCGGGAGCTTGCGGATCGCTCGTACTGCGACGGGCAGAATCTGAACCTCGTACGTCACGACAATCCGAGGTCGCGTTTCACTTCTTCCCACGGAATGGGAGTCTCCGCGAGTCTTTCCGTTTCTTCCCACGCCGCATCGACGGCGCGGATGTCGGCGAGTTCGTCGGCGTCATCCAGCAGACGCTTCAGCTGACCTGAGTCGACGACTGCGGCGACCCGGTGATTCCGGCGCGTCAGGTACACGGGCTCGGTGCGCGCCGAGTCGATGATCGACGCAAGGCGTCCGCGGGCATCCGTGATTGCGACCTCAGTCATGTCGCCATTTTAGCGCAAGAGATGCATTACTTGCGCAAAACGTACATACTGCTCCATTCAGGTGAAGACTCAAACTACTGACACTTACGGCGCCTGCCCTCACTCTTCGTGCTGTGTCATGTCGCCGAGGACGACGGCGCCGGCCGGGCCGTAGCGGAGCAGGACCGCGCCGGTCGTGGCGACAACGGGCGGAGCGAGCAGGCGCAGCGTCGCCGGCGCCGCGCCGGTCGGGAAGACCTTCTTGCCCTCACCGAGCACGAGGGGGAACACCCACAGATTCAGCTCGTCGTACAGCTCCTCGGCCAGCAGGCTCTGCACGAGATCGATGCTGCCGATGACGTGGATGTTCTCGTGGCGCTCACGCAGCGCTTCAACCTCGGAGGCAAGGTCGGGCCCGAGCAGGGTCGACCCTTCCCAGTCGAGCTGAGGCTTGCCGCGCGATGCGACGTACTTCGGCAGCCGCGCGAAGAGCGCCCCGATCGGGGCGGCAGTGTGATGCGGCCAGTAGTCGGCCCAGATGTCGTAGGTCAGGCGGCCGAGGAGGAGGGCGTCGACGTTTTCGAGTCCGGCGCGGATTTCCCCGCCGACGACGTCGTCCGACACCGGCTCTTGCCAGCCGCCGAAGCGGAATCCGCCCGAGGCGTCCTCCTCCGGTCCGCCCGGGGCTTGGGCGACCCCGTCGAGGGTCGAAAAGATGTCGATGATGATGCGTCCGGTCATGGTGTTCTCCGGTCAGGCGGCGATGGCCGCGGGGGCGATGTGAAAGAGGGTGGCGAAGCGCTCGAGAAGGGCGGGATCGCCGGAGACGACGTGCACGACGTCATCCTCGATGGCTTGTTGCGGCGAGAGCTCGCCCGAGATGAGCAAGCGGATGCCGGGACCTGCGGCGAAGACGAGATCCGGCGTGCCCGAAGGGAGGTGGCCTCCGACGGGTGGCGCCGGCGGGGCGAGCTGGGCGATGCGCAACTCCCCTGCCGACACCTGCACCCGCAGAGAGACCTCTCCGACGTGCACCTCGAAGTCAGCGCCGAGATACGCGTCTGCGGCATCCGGTTGGAACGCTGTGCGCAACGCCATCGTGAGCGAATCGGCGGTCACGACATCGTCAGGACCCGGAACGCCCATCGACTGAAACCCCCAGCGACCGAGGGCAAGCACGATGGGTTCGAGTTCGCGGCCGTACGCCGTCAGCTCGTAGACGAGACCGCAGCTCATCAGGGGCACACGGCGCACCACGCCGCCCTCTTGCAGCTCCTTGAGCCGGGTGGAGAGGATGTTCGTGGGGATCTTCGGCAGTCCTCGCTGGAGGTCGGTGTACCGACGCGGTCCGACGAGCAGATCGCGGATGATGAGCAGAGCCCATCGCTCCCCGATCAGCTCGACGGCGCTCGTCACGCCGCAATACTGCCCGTAGCTGCGGGAGGCCACTACGCGGACTGCTGCTCCGCCATATAGACGGCAGGACCGACCTCGGCGGCCTTCGGATCCATGTAGAGGAATTCGAGAACGTTGCCGTCCGGGTCTTCCAGGTCGCGGGAGTACATGAAGCCGTAGTCCTGCGCGTCGTTCGGCTCGCTGCCCCCGGCCGCCAGGCCCGCCGCCATCGTCTGGTCAACGTGCTCACGGGAGTCACGGCTGAATGCGATGAGCGCCTGTGCGGTCGTGGCGGTGTCGGCGACAGTCTTGGTGGTGAAGGAGCTGAAGTACTCCTTCGTGAGGACCATGAACTGAATGTTCTCCGCCCACACGATGCAGGCCGCGTTCTCGTCGGTGAACAGGGGGTTGATGTCGCAGCCGAGCGCCACGTAGAACGCTTTCGCGCGGTCGAGATCGGAGGTGGGCAGGTTGACGAAGATGTGGGTCATGGCGATGCTCCTTTGCGAATCGGCGGTGATTCTTCACCGGCATGTCGGTCCGTTCAAGGCGATACTTGCAAATAACAAGCATGCTTGTCAATAGCAAGTTCGTCCGCCGTTCTCCCTGCGGTCGTACTGTTGGAAGACACGGAAGCGAGGACTGAAATGCGCACATTCGGACGCGTCATGACCGTCATCGGAGCATCGATCCTGGTTCTCTTGAGTTCGGTCGTGGGCCTGTTCGCGCTGGCGCGCATCGGCAACCGCCCGGCGATCCGCGCTTTGACCCGGATTCAGCGCGACGTGATGAACCCCGGAGCTCTGCGCGAAGCCGGCGAGGCCGGCTCGTTCTTCGGAGTGGTCGAGCACGTGGGACGCCGCAGCGGAAAGCACTACGAGACGCCCGTCACTCCTCAGAAGGACGGCGACGATTGGCTGATCGGCCTCGTCTTCGGCAAGGAGACGTCGTGGGCGCGCAACGTCGCGGCCGCGGGATCGGCGCACTTGCGGATGGACGGAGTGCGGCATCCGGTCGAGGGAATCGAAATCCTTCCGGTCGACAGCACCAGACTTCCCCAGATCGCCCCCGGCGCCACGCGCCTGTTCAACATCCAGTACGTCCTGCGGATGCGGCCAGCCGCGGTCTGAGCACATCCGCCGCAAGGGGGATGCCGTGGCGCTGGCATCCGCCTACCGTGGGAGGCATGACGGCCACGCCTCCTCCACCGTTCCGGCGTCCTGCGCCGACGGCAACACAACTGCAGTCGGACATCTGGCTCGCTGGAGCACTCCTGGTGGGAGCAATCCTGAGCGGCTGGCTCGGCAAGGTGTCGGGCGTCTATGGCGACGAGACCCCCGCCTTCGGGTGGGTCCTGCTCTACTCCGCCGGGCTGACAGTGCCGCTGGCGTTCCGTCGCCGCTTTCCCTGCACCACGCTGTTCGCGATCGCGATCGCCTTCTTCATCGGTGGCAGCTTCCACATTCCCGAGATCTATGTCGGCAACATCGCGCTGTTCATCGGGATGTACACCGTGGGCGCGTGGGTCAACGATCGTCGCCGCGCCACGATGGCACGTCTCGGCGTCGTGGCCGGCATGTTCCTCTGGCTGACCGTGGTGACTTTCCAAGAGGCGGTGTCGACCGATGATGCCGGTCTCTCGCAGGCCGGTCCGTTCTCCCCCTTCGCCGCGTACATGCTCATGCAGTTCCTCGTGAATGCGGCCTTCTTCGGCGGCGCGTACTACTTCGGCGAGCGCGCCTACGCGAGCGCCATCGCGCGGGATGCGCTCGAGACCCGCACGCGCGAGTTGGAGCGCGAGCGCGAACTGACGGCGGCCCAGGCTGTGGCCCTCGATCGGGTGCGCATCGCGCGTGAACTGCACGACGTCGTCGCCCACCACGTGTCCGCCATGGGGGTGCAGGCCGGTGCCGCCAGGACCATCCTGGAGCGCGACCCGGATGCGGCGCGAGCCGTGTTGACAGGCATCGAACAGTCCGCGCGCGACGGTCTCGCCGAGCTGCGCCAACTGCTCGAGACGCTCCGCAGTCCCGATCTCGGCGACATCGACGGCGTCGGTCACACGGCGAGCACCGACACGCACGGCGCATCCACCCTTGGGCTGCATGCCCTGCCCGACCTCGTCGAACACGCGAGAGACAACGGCCTCCCCACCACACTGACCATCGTCGGCGATGCCATACCGGCATCCGCTCTCGTGCAGGTGAACCTGTACCGGATCGCGCAAGAGGCGCTGACGAACGTGCGCCGCCACGCGGGGCCGGGCGCGACGGCCGACGTGCGCCTGCGGTACGAAGCGGATGCGATCGAACTCGAGATCGGAAACACCGGCCGTGCGCGCTTCGGCGCCGCCTCCGGGCTGGGGCTCGTCGGCATGCGCGAGCGAGCCGCCGCCTCCGGCGCGACGATCGATCTGGGGCCTCGCGATCGCGGCGGCTTCCTCGTGCGGGTCCGGGTTCCGATCGCGTCCCCGGCGGCGCGCACGCCCGCGGGCACGGCGGCGGTGCTCTCGTGACCGGTCCGATCCGGGTCGTCCTCGTCGATGACCATGCCGTGATGCGCACGGGCTTCCGCATGATCCTCGAGTCCGCGGGCGATATCGAGGTGGTGGGCGAGGCATCCGACGGTGCGGCCGCGGTCGACCTCGTCACGCGCGTGCAGCCGAATGTCGTGTTCATGGATGTGCAGATGCCCGTCCTCGACGGCCTCGAAGCCACCCGCCGCATCGTGAGCGATCCATCCATCGAAGCGGCCGTCGTCATCGTCACGACGTTCGATCGCGACGACTACCTTTTCCAGTCGCTCGAGGCAGGGGCGAGCGGCTTCCTCCTCAAGAACGCGGCACCCGAAGAGCTCATCACCGCGGCCCGAGTCGCCGCAGCCGGCGACGCGCTCCTCGCCCCCGAAGTCACGCGACGAGTGATCGGACGGTTCACGGGCGAGCGATCCACTCACGCCGTCGAGAAATCGCACGTGGTCACCGCCGATCCAGTGACCGCCGTCGACCTGACCGAGCGCGAGGGCGAGGTGCTGCGCCTGCTCGCTCAAGCGCTCAGCAATGCCGAGATCGCCCAGCGCCTGTTCATCGGCGAAGCCACCGTCAAGACGCATGTCTCGAACGTGCTGCTCAAGCTCGGCACCCGCGACCGCGTCGGCGCCGTCGTCTACGCCCACCGCCACGGCCTGACCTGAACTGAACTGACACTAATATCCGTCGCGAGGGGGAGGTCGTCCGCTTCGCGCTTCCGTAGCGTCGCAGGTATGACGATCACGGAGAACAGCTCATGCTGACACTGACGGGCATCACCAAGAGTTACGGACAACGCCGCGTGCTCGACGACGTGGCCTTCACCGTCGCGAACGGCCGACTCACCGGCTTCGTCGGCGGCAACGGCGCCGGCAAGACCACCACCATGCGCATCATGCTCGGCGTCCTCTCCCGCGACGCGGGTGAGGTCACCATCGACGGCGTGCCGCTGACGGATGCCGACCGGCGACGCTTCGGCTACATGCCCGAAGAGCGCGGCCTCTATCCGAAGATGAAGGTTCTCGAGCAGATCGTCTATCTGGCGCGACTGCACGGCTTTTCGAAATCGGATGCCACCGCGCGAGCGACGGCACTGCTCGAAGAACTCGGGCTCGGCGAGCGGCTGAAAGACAATGTCGAGACCCTCTCGCTCGGCAACCAGCAGCGCGCGCAGATCGCCGCGGCGCTCGTGCACGATCCGAAGATCCTCATCCTCGACGAGCCGTTCTCGGGGCTCGACCCACTCGCCGTCGACGTTGTGGCCGGCGTCCTCCAGTCCCGAGCAGCCGAAGGCGCTGTCGTGCTCTTCTCCTCACACCAACTCGACGTCGTCGAGCGACTGTGCGACGACCTCGTGATCATCGCCGACGGCACGATCCGCGCTTCCGGCAGCCGCGACGCGTTGCGCGCCCGACACGCGAGCAGGCGGTACGAGCTCGTCTCCGCTGGCGACGCGGGGTGGCTGCGTACCGAGCCCGGAGTCGACGTGCTCGACTTCGACGGCGGTTACGCCCTCTTCGACGCCGACTCCGACGAAACGGCCCAGCGGGTGCTGCGCCGCGCCGTCGCGGGCGGCGATGTCGCGAGCTTCGCCCCCCGGCATCCGTCTCTCGCTCAGATCTTCAAGGAGGTCATCCAGTGAACACGTCACCCGTGAGCCACGACCAAGCCGCCACGGCCGTTGCGGGGCCGAGCTTCGCGCAAAGCGTGTGGCTCGTGTCCGAGCGTGAGATCGGCTCGAAACTGCGAAGCAAAGCGTTCCTCATCTCGTTCGGCATCCTGTTTCTCGGGGCACTCGCCCTCGTGATCTGGGGCGGGCTGAGCGCGAAGGACGACTCCGGCACTCCGGTGGCCGTCACCGCCGACGCGCAGCAATTCGTCGAGGACAGTCCGGGCCTCGAGGTGACCGATGCCGCCGACCGCGCCGACGCCGAAGCGCTCGTCGCCTCGGGCGATGTCGACGCGGCGGTCGTCGCCGATCAGGACTCGCCGACCGGCTTCACCGTGATCGGCAACACCAGCGTCTCGACCACGATTCTGCTCGCGCTCGCGCAGATGCCGAAGGTGGAACTGCTCGACCCCGACGGCGATGCCGGCATGCTCGGCTACCTCGTGGCGATCGGGTTCGGTGTGGTGTTCCTGCTCGCCGCGCAGACGTTCGGGTCAACGATCGCGGCGAGCGTCGTCGAGGAGAAGCAGACGCGCGTCGTCGAACTGCTGATCTCCGCGATTCCCACGCGTGCGCTGCTCGCGGGCAAGGTCATCGGCAATACGATCCTCGCGATGGGGCAGATTTTGATCCTCGCCGCGATCGCCGTGATCGGCCTCACCGTCACCGATCAATCGGAAGCTCTGCAAGCCATTGGGGCGCCGATCGCGTGGTTCGCGATCTTCTTCCTCTTCGGGTTCATCCTCCTCGCCTCGCTGTTCGCTGCCGCCGCCGCGATGGTGTCTCGCCAGGAGGACATCGGCTCGACCACGATGCCGCTCATGCTCCTGATCATGGCCCCGTACTTCTTGGTCATCTTCTTCTGGGACAACCCCACCGTCCTCGCGGTGATGTCGTACATTCCGTTCTCGGCGCCGATCGGGATGCCGATGCGGATGTTCCTGGGCGAAGCCCTGTGGTGGGAGCCGCTGCTGTCGCTCGCGATCCTGATGGCGACGTGCGTCGGCGCGATCCTGCTCGGCGCGCGGATCTACCAGAACTCGCTGCTGCGGATGGGCGCTCGGGTGAAGCTGCGGGACGCGCTCCGCGCCTGACCCTGACGCATCTCGACCCTGACGCATCTCGACAAGGGCACCTAGAGTGGGGCGCACCGCACTCTAGGTGCCCTTGATGAATCGAGAAGCCCATGATCCGACGCATCCTCACCGTCCTCGGCGCCATCATCGCGGGGGTTGCGGTGGCTGCCGTCGCCGCTTTTCTTGTGATCCTGATCGGGGTACGCACGGGAAATCGGCCCTTCATTCGGCGGTTCACCCGGTTGCAGCGCGATGTGCTCAACAAGGGCGCCATGCAGAAAGCCGGCCAGCCCGGAGCGCCTGCCGCTGTCGTCGAGCACGTCGGCCGAAAAAGTGGCACACCCTACGAGACGCCCGTGACCGTCTTCCGCGAGGGCGACGAATGGGTCATCGCACTGCCGTACGGCGACCAGACATCGTGGGCACGAAACGTGGTCGCCGCCGGCGAGGCGCACATCCGCATCGACGGCGAGCGCCACCGTGTCGCCGAGATCGAAATCGTGCCCGTCGAGTCGACCCTGCTCGCCACGAAATCCGATGCCGCGATCCGCCTCTTCGGCGTTCGCCATGCTGTCCGGATGACGCGCATGGCCGAGTCCGAGACCCCCGAAGTCGTGCCCGAGCCGACGCCCTAACGGCACCGGCGGAGGGCCGCCCGACCGGTGTGGCCCACGAGTGAATCCGCCGCGCGCACGAGCGCCAGGTGCGACAGCGCCTGGGGCGTGTTGCCGACGTGGCGCTCTAGCGTCACGTCGTACTCCTCCGAGAGCAGTCCGACGTCGTTGGCGAGGCCGCACACGAGGTCCATGAGGTCACTCGCGGCATCCATTCGTCCACTGCCCGCGTACTGCTCGACGAGCCAGAATGAGCAGGCGATGAACGGATGCTCGCCGCCGGGGAGTCCGTCGACGGACGTCTCGGTGCGGTAGCGGTGCAACAAGCCGTCGTGCATGAGCGTGCGCTCCATCTCGGCGACCGTGCCGAGCATCCTCGGATCGTCGTGTGCACAGAATCCGACCTGCGCGAGGAGGAGGAGCGAGGCATCCACCTCGGTCGAGCCGTAGTACTGCACGAAGTGGCCTCGCGCGGCGTCGTATCCGTGCTCGTCGATCTCGGCCTTCATCTGATCGCGCAGCGTCGCCCACTTCTCGGCGGGACCGTCGAGGCCCCCTTCCTCGACGGCACGCACGCCGCGGTCCAGCGCCGCCCACATCATCGCCCGCGAGTGGGTGAACTTGCGCGGCTCACCCCGGATCTCCCAGATGCCGTTGTCGGGCTGGTCCAGGTGCGTCTCGACGTACGACAGCAGCGCCCGCTGCAACGGCCACGAGAACTTGTCTTCGTCGAGGCCGGCCATGCGCGCGGCTTCGAGGGCGACCATGACCTCGCCGATCACGTCGGCCTGGTACTGGTCGACCGCCGCGTTGCCGATGCGCACGGGCGCGGCTCCGTCGAAGCCCGGGAACTCCGCGAGCACGCTCTCGGGGAGGTTCCGCTCTCCCCCGATGCCGTACATGATCTGCACGTCGGCGGGGTCCCCGGCGATTGCACGGAGCAGCCAGTTGCGCCAGGCCGCGGCCTCGCCGATGAACCCGTGCGCCAGGAGCGCCTCCAGCGTGAGCGAGGCGTCGCGCAGCCAGACATAGCGATAGTCCCAATTGCGTTCGCCGCCGAAGTCCTCGGGCAACGATGTGGTGGCCGCCGCCACGATACCGCCGGTGTCCTCGTGGGTCAGTGCACGAAGCACGAGCAGCGACCGCACGACCGCGTCGTGATGCGGCCCCTCGTGCTCGATCGGCGCCGCCCACCGGCTCCACCACTGCGCGGTGGTCTCCATCGCGGCCTCGACATCGACGGGCTCGGGAAGGTCGCGGTGCGAGGGAAACCACGTGAGGGTGAGGTCGACGTGCTCTCCCGCCGTGACCGTGGTCGTCCCACGGTGCGCGTGGTCGTGTGCCTTGAGATGCATCCCGCGGAAGACGAGGGCGTCGGGACCGGCAGTCGCGACGAGCGCCGGCTCTTCCTTGGTGCCGGCCTGCCGCATCCACGGCAATGCGCGCGCGTAGTCGGGGCGAACCCGCAGTTCAACCTCGAACTCGACGATGCCACTGACCCCTCGAATCAGCCGGAGGAGATCCGCCCGCCGGTCGCCGTATGGCATGACGTCGACGACCTCCGCCACGCCCGACTCCGTCGTCCAGCGCGTGACCAACACGAAACCGTCGCCGTCGTAGTGGCGTTCGACGGTGGCGTTCTGGTCGGTCGGACGCAGCACCCATCGTCCGTGATGTTCGTCACCCAGAAGGGCCCCGAACGTCGATGCCGAGTCGTAGCGGGGCACGCAGAGCCAGTCGATGCTGCCCTCGCGGGAGACCAGGGCGGCGGTGTGGCAATCGCTGATGATCGCGTAGTCCTCGATGGGTGACGCCATGGTCCGATTCTGTCAGCGCCACGCTGGGCTGAGGCCATGCGGGGTTATGGTTGCGCAATGAACGACAGCGTGACGGACGATGTGAATCTCATCATTCTCGGAGCGTCGGGCGACCTGACATCGCGGCTGCTTCTCCCGGCCCTCGGACAGTTGATCACGCGCGAACCCGAACGCCACGTCACGCTGATCGGCGCGGGCATGGACGACTGGGACGACGAGCACTGGCGAAGTGTCGTCCGCACGTCCTTCGAAGGATCGGATGCCGCGGGCGAGGCCGTCGAGACGTTGCTCGGAGCCACGGAATATCACCAGGTCGACATCACGAATTCCGACGACCTGGCGAAGCTCCTCTCTGCAGCGGATGCCGGAAGCAATGGCCGCACCGCGCTGTACTTCGCGGTCCCGCCTGCGATTGCGGCGAGTGCGTGCACGGCGCTGGAATCCGTGACGCTGCCGGAGGGTCTCATCCTGGCGCTCGAGAAGCCGTTCGGCGCGGACGAGGAGAGTGCGCATGCGCTGAATGAGCAGTTGGCGACGCTCGTCCCCGAGAGTCAGGTGCATCGCATCGATCACTTCCTCGGGCGGTCCACCGTGCTCAATGTGCTCGGGGTGCGGTTCGCCAATCGCGTGTTCGAACCACTCTGGTCGGCGAGCCACATCGAGTCGGTCGTCCTCCGGTTCGACGAGACACTCGGGTTGGAAGGGCGTGCGGGGTATTACGACAAGGCCGGCGCTCTGACCGACATGATCCAGAGCCACCTCCTGCAGGTGCTGGCCGTCGTCGCGATGTCGCCGCCCGCAACCCTCGACGCGATCGACCTGCGAGACGCGAAAGCGGTCGTCCTGCGCGCGACCAGCGTGTGGGACGGCGACCCGGTCGCTTCGTCGCGGCGAGGCCGCTATACCGCCGGTTCGGTCGGCGACCGCGCGCTTCCCTCGTATGTGGATGAGCCTGGCGTCGACCCGGATCGTGGCACCGAGACGCTGGCAGAGGTCACACTGCAGATCGCGAACAGCCGCTGGGCCGGCGTCCCCTTCACACTCCGATCCGGCAAGGGACTCGGGGAGAATCGTCGCGAAATCGTCATCACCTTCCGCGATGTTCCGCACCTCCCGACAGGATTCACCGGCTCGACCGGCCCGGCCGTGCTTCGCCTGGCGCTGGGACCCGACCACATGTCGCTCGAACTCAACGTGAATGGGCCCGGTGACCCGTTCACGCTCGACCGCGCAAACCTGAGCGTCGAATTCGGCGAAGGGGTCCTCCTGGCCTACGCCGAAGTACTGTCGGGCATCCTCGACGGGGATCCGGCCCTCTCTGTCCGCGGCGACACCGCCGAGCAGTGCTGGCGCATCGTTCAGCCCGTCATCGACGCGTGGCGCAACAACGAGGTGCCGCTGGAGGACTATCCCGCCGGCTCCGAGGGTCCCGAGGGGTGGCCGACCGCGTAGCGGCTCACTACCATGGGGCTCCTCGAGGCAGAGGAGAGACCCATGGGCGCGGTGGTCATGTACAGCTCGGTGTCGGTGGACGGGTTCATCGCGGACGACGACGACCAGCCCGGACCGCTGTTCGACTGGTTGACCAGCGGCGACGTCCCCTTGGACGAGAGCGGCGTCTTGAACGTGTCGCAAGCGTCCTTCGACTACGTCCGGCCGTACTGGGACCAGATCGGGGTGACGATCGCCGGCCGCCACGTGTTCGATATGACGGACGGCTGGGATGGGACGCCTCCGAGCGGAATCGACCACGTCGTCGTCGTGACGCACCGGCCGCGCTCCCGAGGGCTGGGACGCTGAGGCGCCGTTTCATTTCGTTGACGGTGTCGAGGCAGCTGTGGCTTTGGCGCGGGAGCTCGCGGGTGACCGCATCGTCGAGGTCGCTGCTGGTGACGTCGGCGGCCAGGTGCTTGCCGCCGGCCTGGTCGACGAGGTGCGGATGGATGTCGTCCCCGTCGTGTTCGGGTCGGGGAAGCGCTACTTCGGCTCGGTCGACGCGCAGCACTTGTTGGAGGATCCTGACGTCGTGATCCAGGGCAACCGAGTGCTCCACCTGCACTATCGGGTGCGCCGCTGAAGGCGACACTCGTTGGCGTGTCGCCTCAGAAGGGTGGCGGGTCGGCGTCGACGGTGTGTCCGGTGGGGCTGGTCCAGGTGAGGGTGCGGGTCGCGGCGTCTCGTTTGACGGACCAGAGGGTTTCGTCTTTGAGTGGGTGGTGGCTCTCGCACAGTGGCCCGAGGTTGTCGGCGGTGGTGGTGCCGCCATCGGCCCACCGTTTTCGATGGTCGATGTCGCACCGGTGCGACGGCCGGGCGCAGCCGGGGAAGATGCAGGTCGGATGCTGGATGCCCAGCCATCGGCGGAGGTCTTTCGGGACCCGGTAGGCGCGGCGGTCGACGTCGAGCACCGTCCCGGTGACCGGATGGGTGAGCACGCGGATCCAGGATTTCGCTCCGGCGGCGAGTTCGCGGGCGGTGGCGAGGTCGATCGGACCATACCCATCAAGGGTCGCGGGTTCATCCGATCGGCCGAGCAGGGTCAGGGCAGGGATCGTGATGTGCACGGTCGCCGCGACCGGCACCCGCTCTGACGCACCCACCCCGCCGGCGAGGAGGTCGACGAGCACGTCGGCGCGGACCTGCGCGAGGGTGCGGTCTTCACCGTCTTGCGACACCAAATGCCGAGCGGTCTCGTCGACCCGGCTTTCGATGGCGTGCGCGTCCGCGGCGGGGAGGAGTGCGTTGATCGACGCCATCCCGTCGAGTTCCGGCGTGAACCAGACACCACGGTCGGTCATCGCCCGGCCGTGCCGTTCCTCGACAGATTCGGGGTGCGCGCGTTCCCGGGCCGTCCGGGCACGCATCCGAAACTTCCCCGGAGCCAGCCTCCCCGCCGCCGTCCACGATGGTCGCGTCGAAGACCGTCCACGCGACCCGGTCATCGGCGGGGAGTGTGTCAGCGAGTTGTGCCGCGGTCGTCGCGTTCTGCTCCGCGATATCCCCGTTCAGATACGCCGCCCAGGTCAGCGGACACCGCGTGGTCAGGACATCGGCGCGGTGCGCGCGGGAACGGATCTGCTGCTCCGACAGATGCACCCGCACCGCCAGATCCGCCGCCGCCGACCGCACCGCCAGCTCACGCCGCCGCGCCCGGACAATCGTCACCGTCAGACCCCGCGGCGGCTCCCACAACGGATCCACAGTCGGATCGGCCCCCACCCACGCCTCCGGCACGGTCGCCGCACGCACCAACGTCGCCTGAAAGAAGCGATCCTGCTCCGCCGTCAACGACCGCGAACTGCCGCACCGACTGCTCGATCGCGACGAACTCCTCGAACCCCGCCAACGACACGGACGCATCGAGCCCCGGAGGAGACAGATCCTCGTCCTCGTCGAAGAGACCCGCACCCGCGTCATACTGACGACCGCGCTCCTCGAACCACGCCTCTTTGAGCACCGGGTCATCCCACAGCTCATCCCGCGGCATCTCAGCACCCGAATAAAACTTCATACCTGAACGGTAGCGGCAGCCTCCGACATTCGTTTATAAAGACGAAGACTGCGCCGGCACCGACTCGACGAACGACAGAGGGGCGCCCCCGGCGAGGAATCAGTTCGCGTCGACCAGCACCGACAGCACGTTGCCCGCGGGATCGCGGAACCACGCAATATCCGGCCCCTGGCCGCGCGAGATGCCTCGCTCGTCGGTGCCGAAATCCGGCTCGCTGTAGATCTTCGTCACCACTCCCGCCGCATTGAGCTCATCGACGGCGACGTCGATATCGGCGACGGAGAAGTTCAAGACCGTGAACGATGCCGGTTCGTGGTTGCCCTTCGGGTACGCGATGACGTGTCCGCCGCCGGGCAGCGTGATGTCGAGGATGCCCATCGCATTCCGCTCGACCGTGAGCCCGAGGGCGTCCCGGTAGAAGGCCTCGGCGGCGGGGATGTCGTTCACCGAGAAACCGGAGAACGCGTAGGAGGTGCTGAGCATGAGACGTCCTTTCTAACGTGACCTCCAGGTTCGTCCTGTCGCACCACGTTGTCCAGACCTTCGAACCGGAGGAGGTTCAGTCAGTGGGCCGTCGACGAAGCTGCTTGATGTCTGTGCGCTGCTGTTTCGCTTTCAGTCGCCGCTCTTTCGCACCGCGAGTGGGTTTCGTCGCTCGACGCTTCGGCGACGGCGGCCGCAGCGCATCGTCGACGATCGCGGCCAGTCGAGCGCGTGCCGCCTCCCGGTTGCGCAGCTGTGCGCGGTGCTCGGATGCCGCGATCGTCAGGACTCCGTCCACCAGACGACCGCTCAGTCTGTCGAGGAGTCGTTCGCGCTGAAGCGGCGACAGAACACTCGAACCCGCCAGGTCCCAGACCAGTTCCGCACGCGAATCCGCCGTGTTGACACCTTGCCCACCCGGCCCCGACGATCGGGAGAACCGCCACGTCAGCTCGGACTCGGGGATCGTGATCCCGTTCGCGAGTCGCAGACCGGGGCGGTGCGGAGCAGCCATGGATCCATCATCCCGGTGCTTTCGAGTTGAGGCATTGACTTCTCGTTGTCAGACGAGCAGCCTCATCGCTCGACGTGCGCGCCGAACACCACCGCGGCACGCACGATCGCGACGCTCACGAGCGGACGCCGCCCCGCGAGCCAGCGCAGCGGGCCGTCGAAAGACCACGAGGTGCGGGCGAGGCGGAGCGTGCCTGTGATCCGATTGCTCGAGCGGATGACCCCGCCACCCGCGCCCCGCTGGAGCGTCGGCAACGGCAGCAGCCAGGTGCCCGGCATCCGCGTTCCTGCACTGGCCTCCAGTGAAGCGATCGGCCCGCCGTCGACCTCCGCGAACGACGCAGACAACCTCCGTCCGCGCACCTCGCGGACGGCGGCCATCCGCTCCTTCGGAATCCCCCACAGTGTGCGGCCACCCGCCTGAGACACCGCGGACGTCACCCAGATCTGCGGAATCCACACGGCGGGCCGCCCGCGGCGGAGCACCGGGATGGCCACGAGGAGCTCGTCGTAGGCGAGCACGCCGCCCGGCGTGTACCGCGCCGCCGCGACCCCCACGACAACCCGGCCTGACATCCTGATCGGCCGGGCGCCCGCGGGGACGGCGTGCCACAGATCGTCGGGAAGGTCAGCGGCGGGGACGACGAACACGCCGACCGCGAAGTCCCCGCCGAGAAACCACGGCTCCGGCGGGTACTCCGTCGCATCCGTCGGCGACTCGCTCACGTCGTCCGTCATCCGTCTTGCCGGCATCCGTCAGCGGTAGGTCGCACCGCTGTCGGCCTTCTCCCGCAGGGACGCGGGAACGGCGAGGTGGTCGCCGTAGCGGTCGGCGAGTTCTGCCGCACGCCGCGCGAACGCCGCAACCCCCAGATCACCGTCGCGGGACTCGTATCCATCGACGTGCTGGAGCGCGCCGCCGAGGAGCGGCGGGAACCCGATGCCCATGATCGACCCGATGTTGGCATCGGCCACCGATCGCAGCACGCCTTCGTCCCAGACGGCGATCGTCTCGAGGCTCATCGCGAACGTGAGCCGGTCTTCGATGTCGGCGATCGGCACATCGAGGTCGCCGCCGAATTCCTCCCGCAGCCCCGGCCACAGACGCTTCGCCGAACCTTCGGGATAGTCGTAGAACCCCGCCCCGGCACCTTTGCCCGCACGGCCGAGTTCGACGAGGCGATCGATGACAGCCATCGCCGGGTTCTCGCGGTACGAAGAACCCTCGTCCTCGGCAATCCGCTTCGCCTCGTGCTCGATCTTCTGCGTGAGGGTGAGACTGACCTCGTCGAGCATCGCGAGCGGTTGACCCGGGAAGCCGGCAAGTGAAGCCCCCCGCTCGATCGCAACCGGGTCGATGCCTTCCCCGACCATTCGGGCGGCCTCCATGACGAGCGCGCCGAACACACGACTGGTGAAGAAGCCGCGGCTGTCGTTGACGACGATCGGAGTCTTACGCAGCTGCACCGCGAGATCGAACGCGCGCGCGATCGCCTCATCGCTCGTCTTCTCGCCGACGATGATCTCGACCAGCGCCATCTTCTCGACGGGGCTGAAGAAGTGGATGCCGATGACATCGGCCGCACGCTCCACCCCCTGAGCGAGCAGAGTGATCGGCAGCGTGGACGTGTTGGTTCCGAGGAGCGCGTCCGGGAGGACGGATGCCTCAGCCTCCGCGAGCACGCGATGCTTCAACTCGATCGATTCGAACACCGCCTCGATCACCGCGTCGCACCCGGCGAGGTCCGCCGCATCCGTCGTCGGCGTGATGCGCGCGAGAATCGCATCGCGATCACCGGCCGAGAGGCGTCCGCGTGAGACTTGACCCTCGAGGAGCGTGGCCGCGTGTTCCCTGCCGCGCGCGGCCGCCTCGGTCGTCACGTCCTTGAGCACGACGTCGATCCCGGCGCGCGCCGCTTCGTAGGCGATGCCCGCGCCCATCATGCCGGCGCCGAGCACGGCGACCTTCTGCACGCGGCGAGGGGCGATGCCCTCCGGGCGCGAACCGCCGCGACCGATCGACTGCAGGTCGTAGAAGAACGCCTGGGTCATGTTGCGGAACTGCTGGCCGGTCGCGAGGCCGACGAAGTATCGCGACTCGATCCGCGTCGCGGTGTCGAAATCGACCTGGGCGCCCTCGACGGCCGCCGAGAGAATCGCGCGTGGTGCGCGGTACGGCGCTCCCTTGAGCTGTGCACGGAGGGTCGCCGGAAAGACCGGGAGCATCGCGGCGAGTGCAGGAGTTGACGGCGAGCCGCCGGGGATGCGGAACCCTTTGCGGTCCCACGGCTGAGATGCGGCATCCGGATCATCCTGGTGCGCGTCGATCCAGGCGATGGCGGCCGGGACCACCTCGTCCGCGGACCCGACGATCTCGTCGACGAGTCCGAGTTCGAGCGCCTTCTCCGGCGCGAACTGCCGCCCTTCGAGCAGGAAGGTGGTCAGCGCCGCCTGCAGCCCGAACATCCGGACCGTGCGGGTGATGCCGCCCCCGCCGGGCAGGAGGCCGAGGGTGACTTCGGGAAAGCCGAGCTTGTAGCGGCCCGTGGCCGCGATGCGGTGATGTGCGGCGAGAGTGATCTCGAGCCCGCCGCCGAGCGCCGCTCCGGCGATGGCCGCGACGACGGGCACGCCGATCGTCTCGAGGCGACGGAAGTCGGCCTTCATCGCCTCGACTTCGACGAAGAGTTCGCCCGCGTTCTCGGGGCGCGACGCCATCATCGTGCCGATGTCACCCCCGGCGAAGAAGGTCTTCTTGGCGCTGGAGATCACGACACCCCGCACGGCCGTCGCGTCAGAGGCGACATCGGCCGCGAGTTGATCGACCGCCGCGGTCATCGCCGCCCGGTACGCGGAGTTCATGGTGTTGGCCGACTGATTCGGGTCGTCGAGCACAACGTGTGCGATGCCGTCTTCGAGGCGGTAGCGAACGGCCGATTCTGCCATGTCAGGTCCTTTCGATCCGGAGTGCACGTCGCCGCTCACAGCCGCTCCACCACAGTGGCGATGCCCATGCCGCCGCCGATGCACAGCGTGGCCAGGCCGAAGCGGCCGCCCGTGCGTTCGAGTTCGTCGACGAGGGTGCCGAGGATCATGGCGCCGGTCGCGCCGAGCGGATGACCCATGGCGATGGCGCCGCCGTTGACGTTGGTGCGCTCGTGCGGGAAGTCCCCGAGATCGCGCATCAGCTTGAGTGCGACGGCGGCGAAAGCCTCGTTGATCTCGATCAGGTCGATGTCGTCGATCGTGAGCCCGGCGCGATCCAGTGCGATGCGGGATGCCGGAGCGGGCCCCGTGAGCATGATCGTCGGCTCGGAGCCGGTCACCCCGACCGAGACGATCCGCGCGCGCGGGGTCAGTTGGTGACGCTCGCCCGCGGCTTCGGACCCGATCAGCACGAGCGCCGCACCATCGACGATGCCCGACGAATTGCCCGCGTGATGCACGTGGTCGATCGCGGCGACGTGCGGATACTTCTGCAGCGCGACAGCGTCGAACCCGGCATCCTTGCCGAGTTGCGCGAACGACGGCCGGAGCCCCGAAAGCGTCTCGGCCGAGGTTTCGGGGCGGATCGTCTCGTCGCGGTCGAGAATCACGAGTCCATTGCGGTCGCGCACCGCGACCACCGAGCGTGCGAAGCGGCCGGCCTCCCACGCGGCGGACGCACGGGCGTGCGATTCGGCCGCGAATGCATCGACCGTGGCACGGTCGTAGCCCTCGATCGTCGCGATCAGGTCGGCGCTGATTCCCTGGGGCACGAAGTCGGCGCGCAGGGCGGTTTCGGGGTCCATCCCCCAGGCTCCGCCGTCGCTTCCCATCGGCACCCGACTCATCGACTCGACTCCGCCGGCGACGATGAGATCCTCCCAGCCCGACCGCACGCGCGCGGCAGCCTGGTTGACCGCCTCGAGGCCCGAGCCGCAGAAGCGGTTGAGCTGCACGCCGGGCACTTCGTCGGGGAGCCCTGCCGCGAGCGCCGCGGTCTTGGCGATGTCGGCACCCTGGTCGCCGATCGGCGTCACGCAGCCCAGCACGACATCGTCGATGCGGGCCGGGTCGAGGTTCGGGTTGCGCTCGCGGAGAGCGTCGAGCAATCCGCTCACGAGCGACACCGGTTTCACTTCGTGCAGTGAGCCGGTCGCTTTGCCGCGACCGCGCGGCGTCCGTATCGCGTCGTAGATGAACGCCTCAGTCATGATGTCTCCTGATCGTCAGTCGTGCTGGTCCAGTCGTCGATGATCGTCTGTGCATCATCGAGATCTGTCCGTGGCGGGCGGATGCCGGGAGCCGGCGTTCGCGAGAGTCGTGGCGCGGGTGCGGCCTGCGTGACACCGTCTGCCTCTATAAGCGTGCCTCGTGAAACGAGGTGTGGATGCGTCTCGGCCTCACGAAACGAGAGAACCGGGGTGACGCACGCATCCGTCCCCTCGAATTGCCGCGCCCACTCGTCGCGCGTGCGCTGCGCGAAGGTCTCCGTCAGCCGCGCGCGCAGTGCCGGCCACTCCCGCCGGTTGTACTGTGCTCGCGCTGCCGTTTCGGCGTCATCCCACCCGAGTCCGTGCACCAGCTGCGCGAAGAAGGCCGGCTCGAGAGCGCCGACCGCGACGAACTCGCCGTCCAGGCACGCATACGTGTCGTAGAACGGCGCACCACCGTCGAGCAGGTTGACGCCGGGGCGGTCGCTCCATTGACCCGTGCCGCGCAGAGCCCAGATGAGCTGGACGAGCGACGATGTGCCATCGACGATTGCGGCGTCGATCACCTGACCGCGCCCGGACGACGCGCGCTCGATCAGTGCCGAGAGCACGCCGACGACGAGGTACAGCGATCCGCCGCCGAAGTCGCCGACGATGTTCATGGGAGCGGTCGGCCGCTCTCCCTCTCCCGCGAACGCGCGCAGCACCCCGGTCAGCGCGATGTAGTTGATGTCGTGCCCCGCGGTCTGCGCGAGCGGACCATCCTGACCCCAGCCGGTGATCCGTCCGAAGATCAGGCGCGGATTGCTCGCGAGGGCGACGTCGGGTCCGATCCCCATCCGCTCGGCCGCCCCGGGCCGGAATCCGTCGATGACGACGTCGGCACGATCGACGAGGGCGCGCAGTTGGGCGAGTCCTTCGCCTGTCTTGGTGTCGAGCGCGATGCGACGCCGCCCGCGGAGCATCTGGTCGTGCTGCTCGCCCTCGCCGACCCGCAGCGCGGCATCCGGTCGCTCGATGCGCACGACGTCGGCCCCGAGATCTGCAAGCAGCATGGCCGCGTGGGGACCAGGACCGATGCCGCCGAGCTCGACGACCCGCACGCCCGCGAGCGGCCCGGCCGACACCGCAGCACGGACTGCCTCATTCGGCATAGAGCGCCTCGATCCGCTCACGCTGCTCCCGCTCGACGAGTCCGCGCTTGACCTTCATCGACGGTGTGAGCTGTCCCCCCTCGATCGAAAGGTCGGCGTCGAGGATCGAGAAGCGCTTGATCGTCTCCCACCTGTTCAGCCCCGCGTTGAGCCGGTCGATGCGGTCGGCCACGAGCGCGTGCACCTGTGGGTGGGCCACCAGCTGCTCGTACGTTTGATCGGCGAGGCCGTTCTCCGCCGCCCACGCCGTGATCGCATCGGGATCGAGCGTGACGAGCGCGACGCAGTACGGGTGCTGGTCGCCGAACACCAGCACCTGGCTGACCCACGGGCACACGACCTTGAACGCCGCCTCGATCGAGCCCGGCGCCACGATCTTGCCGCCCGACGTCTTGATGAGGTCTTTCAGCCGCCCGGTGATCGTCAGGTATCCGTCGGCGTCGAGCGACCCCTGATCGCCGGTGCGCAACCAGCCGTCCTCCGTGAAGGCCGCGGCGGTCTCGTCGGGAAGGTTGTTGTATCCCGCCATGACGTGCGGGCCGCGGAGCTGAATCTCGCCGTCCGTGCCGATGCGTACGTCCGAGCCGGGGAGGGCGCGTCCGACGGTGCCGAATCTGTTGTCGACGGGGCGTCCGCAGAATGCTCCCGCGGCCGTCTCGGTCAAGCCGTACCCCTCGACGATGAGGATGCCGGCGGAGTGGAACCACTGCGCGATCTCGCTGTTGAGTGGCGCTGAACCCGAGATGAAGAATCGCACGCGTCCGCCGAACCTCGCGCGCACTTTCGAGAACACCAGACGATCGAACAGCCGGTGTCGCACCTTCAGCCCGCTCGACACGCGTTCACCGGCGGCGATGCGCCGTTCGTATTCCGCGCCTGTGGCGAAGGCCCCCGCGAAGATCTTCGCCTTGAGCCCGCCCTCGGCCTCGGTGGTCGCAACGATCTTGCTGTACGCCTTTTCGAAGATGCGGGGCGCCGCGCCCATGAAGGTGGGCCCCAACACCGCGAGGTTGTCGATGATCTTGTCGACGCGGCCATCGATCGCCGAGGCGTAGCCGACCGCGAGCTGCGCCGAGAGGATCACCTTGCCGAACGAGTGCGACATCGGCAGCCACAGGAAGTTGAGGTCGTCTGCACGCAGAAATCCGAGCGCCTTCAGCGCCTCACCCTCGTACACCCAGCACCGCTGCGTGAGCCGCACGCCTTTGGGTCGCCCGGTCGTGCCGGAGGTGTAGATCAGCGTGGCGAGGTCATCCGGACCGATGGCATCGGTCGCGCGCGTCACCGAATCGGGCTCGGCAGCGAGGTGCGCACGCCCCTGCTGACGCAGCTCGGAGAACGTGACCGAGTTCGTGCCGACGGAGGCGCTGTCGTCCGCACCAGTGCCGGCCCCGGCATCCATCACGATGATCGTCTCGAGAGCGGGGAGCGATTCGCTGTGAGCGGCCAACGCGGCGACCTGCGCGTGATCTTCGACGATCGCAAAGCGGCAGGCGGCGTCTCGCAGGATGTAAGCGGCATCGCCCGGTGACATCGTCGGGTACACCGTCGTCGTCGCTCCCCCGGCGCACATCACACCCAGGTCGGCGAGAATCCACTCGTAGCGGGTGTTCGCGATGATCGCGACGCGGTCTTCGCGCTGCAGCCCTGCCGCGAGCAGTCCCGCGGCGACCTCCTCGACCTCGACGGCGGCTTCGGCCCAGGTGACCGAGGTCCACGCGTCGTCGCGCAGAAATCGGTACGCCTCGCTCTGCGGGGTCTCCCGAACCCGCTCGCGCAGCATCACCCCGAGGGAGGGGGCGAGATCCGCGACCGTGATCGTGTCGCTGCCTGTGTTCGGGGTGCTCTGCGTCTTCTGCGTGGCGGCCATGTCACTCCTTTGTGCGGTGCCGGATGATGCGGGTTCTTGCGGTTGTCGCTCAGCGCTGCGAGTAGCGCGCTGCCTGTTCGCGGCCGATGATCTCCTTCATGATCTCGGTCGTGCCGCCGTAGATGGTCTGGATGCGAGCGTCGCGGTAGGCCCGCGCGATCGGGTATTCGAGCATGTAGCCGTACCCGCCGAACAGCTGCAGGCAGCGGCTCGTGACGCGCAACTGCAGTTCGCTCGCCCACCATTTCGCCTTGGAGGCCTCCACCGCCGTCAGCTCACCCTCGTTGAGCGCGAGAGCGGCTTTTTCGACATAGGCGCGGGTGATGTCGGTCTCCGTTTCGAGCTCGGCCAGCACGAACCGCGTGTTCTGGAAGTCGCCGACGCGCTGGCCGAACGCCGTGCGGTCGAACACGTAGTCGAGGGTCCAGCGAAGAGCCGCTTCGGATGCCGCGACCGCCGCCGCCGCAATCGAGAGGCGCTCGCGGGGCAATCTCTCCATGAGGTAGCGCATGCCGCCGCCCAGCTTTCCGAGCAGCCGCTCCTCGCCGACGCGTACGTCTTCGAAGAAGAGTTCAGCGGTGTCTTGGGAAACGAGACCCAACTTGTCGAGCTTGCGTCCGCGGGTGAATCCGGCGTCGCTCCGCTCGACGACGAAGAGGCTGAATCCGCGCGATCCCGCCTCGGGGTCGGTGCGGGTCACGACGATCACGATGTCGGCGTGGATGCCGCTCGTGATGAACGTCTTCGCACCGTTGATCAGCCACTCCTCGCCCTGCTTCACGGCGGTCGTGCGAATCCCCTGCAGGTCGCTGCCGGTGCCGGGTTCGGTCATCGCGATCGCGCCGATCAGCTCACCCGAGACGAGACCGGGGAGCCACCGCTGCTTCTGCTCGGGCGATGCCAGTTCGAGCAGGTAGGGAATGACGATGTCGTCTTGGAGGCCCATGCCGGCCCCGAACGAGGTGTATCCGCCGCGCGCGATCTCTTCGCCGACGACGAAGCGATAGCGGTAGTCGGGTTCGCCGGCGCCGCCGAATTCCTCGGGGACGCTGAGGCCGAGCATCCCGGCCGCTCCCGCCTTCAGCCAGACATCGCGGTCGATGATGCCGTCCTGCTCCCACTGCTCGAATCGCGGTTCGACCTCGCGGCGAAGGAACTCCCGCACGCTTTCGCGGTACGCCTCGTGGTCTTCGGAGTAGAACGTGCTCTTCATCGGTGCGTCTTTCCCTTGGTCGGGTGGATGTTCACTCCGAGCACGAGCGCCGCGCAGCGCGACGGGGCATCGGAGAACGGCAAGTGGCCCGCGCCGCTCAGAGCGACATGGCGGGCGTGCGGCCAGGCGCGACGCGCACGGCGGGCCTGAGGGGTGAACGGAAGGATCAGGTCACGACGACCCCAGACGATCGTCGTCGGCACGTTCGCGGCTTCGTCGATCGGGCCTTGCCCACGCATCGCGTCGCGAGCGGGCACGAATCCGGGCGCCGCGGCGAGCGCTGCGAGGTCGCCGATGGCCGCCTCGGAGGTGACCTGAGCGGGCCGCCCGAACAGGAGGAACAGCAGCATCGCGCGACCCGCGGATGTCTGCAGGGCGACGCTCAGAGGAGCCTGCAGACGCTGGGCGGCCCCCCGCAGGATGGTCAGGATGCCGCGCGTCCACGCGTTGCCGATCGGTCCCCAGAAGCCGATCGGCGCGAATGCGGTCGCTCGCGCCACGACGCCCCGGCTGGCCAGTTCGAGCGCAACACCGGCGCCCAGCGAGCTTCCGACAACATGAGCATCACGGATGCCGTGCTCGGCCATCCGGTCGCCGACCCAATCCGCGAGGCCGGCAACGTCCGACGCGTGCGCAGTGCTCGGCGGCTCGGCGCCGAAGCCCGGGAGATCGAAGGCGAACACGCGCCGGTGCTTCTCGAGGGCCTCGAGGATGGGCTCGAAGACCTGCCAGCGACTGCCCAGTCCGTGCAGCAGCACGACATCGGGCCCCGCTCCTCCGATATGAAGCGAATCTCCGGTCATGCGGCATCCACATTCTTCGGGTTGCGCACGGCCGGACGCACAGTCGGCATCGGCAGTCGCAGCGCACCCGAGGCGGTCTCGGGAACGACCGGATGCCGCGGCGCGACCGCCTCGACGCGCTCGTACTCCTCACCGAGGCGCGGACGCGGGTCGGCGTCGCCCTTGTTCGGCCAGAAGGCCATCGCCCGCTCTGCTTGAGCGGTGATGGTCAGCGACGGATTGACTCCGAGGTTCGCGCTGACGGCGGATCCGTCAGCGATGTGCAAGCCGTCGTAGCCGAACACGCGCTGATACGGATCGATGACCCCCTCGGTGATCGATGATCCTATTGCGCATCCGCCGATGAAGTGTGCGGTCATCGGGATGCCGACGAGGTCGGCCGATGAGCCTCCCGCGAGCCCGTCGATGCGGCCGGCAAGGTCGCGCGCCACGCGATGGGCGGTGGGGATCCACTCGGGGTTGGGCTCTCCGCGACCCTGGCGGGTCGTCATCCGGCGCCCGAACACGCCGCGCTTCAGATAGGTCGTGAGCGAGTTGTCGAGCGATTGCATCACCAGCACGATGACCGACTGCTCTGCCCAGTGGCGTACCGAATGCATGCGGCCGGCGGCACGCCACCCGAGCTTGCGGTACTCGCGCAGGGTCGCGCGCCACCGCGGCATGCCGCGCACCGGGTCGACGAGGTGTGCATTGAGCAGGGCCAGCAGACTCGACCCGTGCCCGTAGCGCACCGGCTCGACGTGGGTCTGCGGGTCGGGGTGAAACGAGGAGGTGATCGCCGTCCCCGGGGTGAAGTCGGCATCCGGCATTGAGGAACGCGCCGACAGCACCGCCTCGGAGTTGGTGCGGCTGAGTTCCCCGAGGCGCGGCGACAACCGCGGAAGCGACCGGCGCTTGAGCCGGTGCAGCAGGTTCTGGGTGCCGAGGGCGTTGCCCGCGAAGACGACGTGATCGGCGGTGAAGGACTGCCGGCGGAAGCGATTGCCCGTGCGGTGCGTGTCGACGCGGTAGCGGCCGCCGGCGATCGGCCGCACGTCGACCGCGGTGGTCATGGCATGGATGCGCGCGCCGGCGCCCTGGGCGAGCGGCAGGTAGTTCTTCACCAGCGTGTTCTTCGCGCCCACTCGACATCCGGTCATGCATGCGCCGCACTCGGTGCACCCGGTGCGCGCCGGACCCATCCCGCCGAAGAAAGGATCAGCGGATGCCGCACCCGGCCCGTCCCCGAAGTAGACGCCCACCCGCGCGGGATGCAGCGTGCCCTCCACGCCGTAGGTCTTCGCGAGGTCCCGCATCAGCGTGTCGGCGGGAGTGGTGTCGTGCGCGGTGGCGACCCCGAGCATCCGTGTCGCCTGGTCGTAGTACGGCGCCAATTCGGCGCGCCAGTCGGTGATGTGGGCCCACTGCGGGTCGCGATAGAAGTCGTCGAGCGGCTCGTACAGCGTGTTCGCGTAGACCAAGGATCCGCCCCCGACGCCGGTGCCGCTGACGATCAGCACGTTGCGCAGCAGCGTCATCCGCATGATTCCGAAGCAGCGGGCGGCGGGGAGCCAGAGGTAGCGGCGCAGGCGCCAGGAGGTCTGCGGGAGTTCGTCATCGCGAAACCAGCGCCCGGCTTCGATCACGCCGACGCGGTAGCCCTTTTCACTCAGGCGCAGCGCGGCGACGCTCCCGCCGAAGCCGGAGCCGATCACCACGACGTCGTAGTCGGCCACACGGCGACCGTAGCGCACTATTGACACTCTGCCAACCGTGCACACAGACTGTGATCGTGAGCGATGCCACGAGGACGCGGTTGAGCCCGGATGCTCGCCGTCGGCAGATTCTGGATGCCGCCGGCGAGCTCTACCGCGGGCGGCGCTACGACGACGTCTCGATGGAAGAACTGGCCGCCGCCGCCGGCGTCGCACGGGGTCTCCTCAACCACTACTTCGGGTCGAAGCGCGAGCTGTTCCTTGCGGTGATGACGCAGTCCGCCCGGCTGCCCGTGCAAGAACTGCCCGATCTCGAGGGCAAGCCGCTCCTCGAGCGCGCTCGAGCGACCATGACGTGGATCCTCGAAGGTGCGCGCGACTACGGGCAGGGCTGGGTCAACGCCGCGGGCGCCGAAGGCCCTCAGACGGGCGGCGACGTGCAGACGCTCGTCGACACGGCGGACGATCGGGCGGCGCGCTTCGTGCTCGATGCCCTCGGTCTTCCCGACGATGCCCGCCTCCGCGCGCGCCTGCGCCCCACCGCGCCGTACGTCAAGGCGCTGTGCCGCGAGTGGCTGCAGCGAGGCACGCTCGACTACGACGATGTCCTCGACCTCAGCACCGCGGCTGTCCTCAGCGCCGTGGAGAGCAAAGTGGACTGATGCCGCGCATCGGGATCATCGGATCGGGGTTCGGCGCCATCGCCGTCGCCACCGAATTCCTCCGCCACGGGTACCGCGACGTTCGCCTCTGGGAGCGCGGCGACGCGATCGGCGGGGTCTGGCGCGACAACCGGTATCCGGGCGCTGCGTGCGATGTGCCCTCGCCGTTCTACTCGTTCTCGTGGGCGCCGTGGGGCGGCTGGTCCCGGCGCTATGCCGAGCAGCCCGACATCCTCCGGTACCTGCGCGCTGTCGCCGAGCGTGAGGGCGTTGCGGCCCGAACGCAGCTGGGCTGCGGGGTGGCGGCAGCCGAATGGACCGGCAGTGTCTGGCGGGTCACGCTCGACGATGGGCGCACCGACGAAGTCGACCTCCTCGTCAGCGCCGTCGGGCAGCTCTCGAACCCGGTGGTGCCCGTGCTCGCGGGGGCCGACACGTTCGGCGGCCCCGCCTTCCACACGGCACGGTGGCCGGATGACCTCGACCTGACCGGCCAGCGTGTCGCCGTGATCGGGGCGGCCGCGACCGCCGTGCAGGCCGTGCCCGCCCTCGCCCGCGTGGCGGGTTCCGTGATCCTTTTCCAGCGGACCCCGAGTTACATCTGGCCGAAACCGGATGCCGCCTACCCCCACTGGTATCGGCGCATCGCCGCGCGCATCGAGCGCCCGTTCTTCCACGGCCTCGGCGAGCTGTTCTCGAAGCAGCTCGATCCCGGCTCCCCCGCCGCACGCATCGGCGCCGCCGTGACGCGTGCGCACCTGCGGCTGCGGGTCGCCGACCCCACGCTTCGCCGCGCGCTGACACCCGACTACCCGCTCGGCTGTCGACGCATCCTCTTCTCGAACGACTTCTACCCCGCCCTGTGCCGCGACAACGTCGAAGTGGTGACGGGATCGATCGACCGGATCGAACCCGGCGCCATCATCACCGCGGACGGAGCGCGCCACCCGGCCGATGTCCTCGTCTACGCGACCGGGTTCGACACGCAATCATTCCTCCGCGGCATCCGGATCACCGGGCGCGACGGCGCGGATCTGCACGAGCAATGGGCCGAAGGGGCACGCGCGCACCTCGGGATCTATGTTCCCGGGTTCCCGAATCTCATGCTCTCTTACGGCCCGAACACCAATCTCGGCGGGAGCTCGATCATCGAGATGCTCGAAGCCGAGGCGCGCCACATGCGGCTCGCCGTCGATCACATGGTGAGCTCAGGTGCGCGCACGCTCGAGGCGATCCCGGATGCCGAGCAGGGGTGGGACGACGAAATTCAGGGGCAGCTCGCGACGTCGGCGTGGACGAGCTGCGACAGCTGGTACCGGCATCCGGAAACCGGGAGGATCACGTCCAACTGGCCCGGAGGCACGAACAGCTATGTGGCGCGTGTCCGTGACCTGACCGCGGACGAGTTCGACTTCGCGTAACGCCGACGGTCGCGGCGGCGATCAGCGCTCTACGAGCACCCCATCGGCATCCGCCCACACATGCTTTCCGGGGGTGAAGACGACGCCTGCGATCGTGACCGGGACATCGATCTCGCCGGCGCCCTCCTTCGCACTCTTGCGTGGATTGGAGCCGAGCGCCTTGACCCCCAGCGCCAGCGTGCCGATCTCCACGCGGTCGCGGATCGCACCGTGCACGATGATGCCTGCCCAGCCGTTCGCAACAGCGGATGCCGCAATGAGGTCGCCGACCAGCGCAGACTCGAGCGAGCCGCCGCCGTCGACGACGAGGACGGCGCCATTGCCGGGCGTCGCCAGCGTGGCCTTGACGAGAGCGTTGTCGCGGAAGCAGCGAATGGTGCGCACAGTGCCGTCGAAGGCGCGGTTGCCCCCGATATCCTGAAGTTGCAGCGAGAGCGAATCCAGCGCGTCGCCGCGCTCGTCGTACAGGTCAGCGGTCGCGATGGTCATGCGTTCACGATAATCCGCACCGCTCAGAGGCCCAGCCTTCGCAGCGGGAACAAATTCGGATTGCATACAGTTGAATGGACCGGGCCGATGGCGTCCCGGACTCTCTTCCCTTCCCCCACATTAGGAGCCATCATGAGCATTGCCCTCGACCGTTTTGCACCCACCGACGTTCCCCTCCTCGGCGTTCTGGCCGAGCGCTGGAGCACCCGCGTCTTCGACGCCACAGAGCCCCTCGACGAAGAGGCCTTCGCGAGCGCCGTCGAGGCTGCCCGCTGGGCCCCGTCCGCGAACAACACCCAGCCGTGGCGCCTGATCGTCGCCCGCCGGGGGTCCGCTGAGCACACCGCGCTCGTGGGCACCCTGATGGGCTTCAACCAGACGTGGGCAGGGGACGCCGCCGCGCTCGTCGTCGTGGTCGCCGAGACCGCGAACGAAGACGGCACCCCGATGCATTTCGCTCTCTACGACGCCGGCCAGGCGGCGGCCCACTTCACCGTTCAGGCTCACGCCGGTGGCCTCGCCACCCACCAGATGGGCGGATTCGACCGCGACGCCGTGCGTGCGACGTTCAACCTCGACAGCCGGTTCGAGCCGCTCACCGCGATCGCTGTCGGCGCGTTCGGCGACATCGAGGATGCCCCCGAGGCCATCCGCGAGCGCGAGATCGCCCCGCGGACCCGTCGCCCCATCGCGGACTCGCTCCTCGTCAACGCCTGATCCCCGCAAGCACACCCGGCCCGGTTCGGCAAGGACCGGCCGGGCGTGCTCGGTGGCGGGGTAATCTGCGGAGATGACCGCACGGATCATCGGAATCGGCACCGCCGTCCCGCAGACGCGCCTCACCCAGCCCCACGTTCGCGACGTGTTCGCGAGTCAACCGGGGATCGGCAGACTTTCGCAGCGACTGATCGCGGCAGCGTTCAACCACTCCGACATCGACACTCGGCATACCGTGCTCCCTGAACTCGTCGCGGGCGGCTCTCCCTTCATCGACGCCGAGACGCGCCAGATCCTCAGCCCGGCGACGGGGGTTCGCAACGCGGTCTACACTCGCGAGGCTCCGACCCTCTTCGCGGCCGCGGCGCGAGATGCGCTGACGCGCGCGCAGACGGACGCCGCCGAGATCACGCACGTCGTGACCGCGTCCTGCACCGGGTTCTTCGCTCCTGGCCCCGAGTTCCGCCTGGTCCGAGACCTCGGGCTCAACCCCACGGTGCAGCGCGATCACCTCGGATTCCTCGGTTGCGCGGCGGCCCTCCCCGCACTGCGTTCCGCAGCGCGGATCTGCGCAATGGACCCCACCGCCGTCGTGCTCGTCGCGTGTGGCGAGATCTGCACGATTCACCTCCGCAGTTCGGACGACCCCGACCAGATCGTCTCGTCCGCCGTCTTCGCCGATGGCGCCGCGGCCGCGATCGTCACGGCTGCACCAGTCGGCGCGGACACTCCCCACTTCGAACTCGACCGGTTCGCCACCGCCATCACCGAAGACGGTGAATCCGAGATGGGCTGGACCATCGGCGATGCGGGGTTCGAGATGACGCTGTCGGCCGAGGTACCCCGGATCATCGGGCGCGAAGTGCGCGCGGCTCTCGATCCGCTCCTGGCGCCGATCGGCGGCGAGGTCGACACGTGGGCCGTGCATCCCGGCGGGCGGAGCATCCTCGACCGCGTCGAGGCCGCATTCGAACTGCCGGCTGATGCGCTGAACCCCTCGCGAGAGGTGTTGCGAAACTTCGGGAACATGTCGTCGGCGACAATTCTCTTCATCCTCCAGAGGATCCTCGCGGACCCCGCACAGCACGACGGTGCGCGGGTCCTGGGGCTGGCCTTTGCCCCCGGACTCACCGTCGAGTCGGCCACGCTCACTCTCCGGGTGCCGGTCGGCCGCGAGCATTCCGCGCCGTCGATCACCGCCGCGGACGCGCAGCCTCTCCACGCGCGATGACCTCGTTCGCCCGGCGCGACGATGAGCTGCGCGAGCTCATGGACGACCCGAACTGCGATCCAGAGCGCTTGCGCCGCACACTGGAGCGGTTTGCGCTGATCAACCGGTTCGTCTCGGGCTGGGGAACCGTCTATCGCCATCACCTGCTGCCGTACTTCGAAGCGCACGGCGCGCAGAGTGATCCCCGTCCGATCCGTGTCCTCGATATCGGATGCGGTGGCGGCGACGTGCTCCGCCGGATCGTGGCGCGCGGCCGCGCGCACGGCTTCGAGATCACGGGCGTCGGCATCGACCCGGACGAACGCTCACTGGCGGTCGCACAGGCCGCACCGGCAATGCCCGGCATCCGCTACCGCGCCACGGACAGCGCGACCCTCGTGGCCGGCGGCGAGCGCTTCGACATCGTCGTGTCCAACCACCTGCTGCACCACCTGACCACGCCCGATCTGCTCTCGGTCCTGTCGGATTCCGATCAGTTGTCGAACGGACTCGTGCTGCACTCCGACATCGCACGCTCGCGGCTCGCTTACGGTGCCTATGCGGTCGGCATCACGCCGTTCGCGCCCGGGACGTTTCTGCGGACCGACGGGCTCCGATCCGTCCGCCGCGCGCGCACGCCCGGCGAAATGCGCTCCGCGATGCGTGGCTCCCTGTCAGGGCACTGGCGCGTCGAGATGCCCGTTCCCTTTCGGCTGCTGGTGACCAGGCCCGCTCCGGATGACGGCGGCGGTGCCTCCGATGGTTGAGATCGTCATCGTCGGGGCGGGGCCTGTGGGCATGCTGCTCTCCGCAGAACTCGCTCGCTTGGGCACACCCGCACGCGTCCTCGAACGACGCGACGCGCCCGGAGCAGGTTCGCGCGCCGTCGGCGTCCATTCCACGGCGCTGTCGGCGATGGAACTCTCCGGCGCGACGGCTCGTCTGCTGGAGACGGCTCGGCGGGTGCGCATCGGCGAGGCGCGAAGCGGCGGAAAGTCGCTCGGCCTCGTCCGCTTCGATCGGTTGAAGTCCCGGCATCCGTACGTCGCTACGCTCCCGCAAGCGGCGACCGAGCGTGCGTTGGCAGACACTGCACGCGAATGGGGGGCGCCCGAACCGGAGCGAGGCATCGAGGTGAGCAGCGTTCGAGCGGGTGCGAATGGCGCCGAGGTCTTCCAGGCTGATGTCGCCGATCCCATCCACGCGGACATCGTCGTCATCGCCGGCGGCGGTCGGGCGCGCGACCTTCATCCAGCCCACCACCGTTCGCACACCTATCCCGACCGCTATCTGATGACGGACTGCGTCGATGCCGGCGAAGACGGCGATCGTGCCGTCGTGCACCTGAGTGCCGACGGCGTGCTCGAATCCTTCCCCCTGCCCGGCGGCATGCGCCGCTACGTGGCGTGGGTCGAGCAGGGCGGCGACGAACGCGGTGTTCCCGCTGCCGACCGGCTGCGCACGGCCGTGGCTCAGCGGACGGGTGTGGCTGCCGCGGCCGCCCCGATCGATTCCGCGACGGCCTTCGGAGTGCGGCGCGCCTTGGTCGGGGCGATGCGCGTCGGGCCGGTCATCGTCATCGGCGACGCCGCACACGAAGTGAGCCCGATCGGCGGGCAGGGGATGAACCTCGGCCTGATCGATGCCGTCACCCTCGCGCCGCTGCTCGCGCGCTGGGCCCACGAGAGATCCGCCCCAGCCGAACTCGGCCAGTGGGACCGCGATAGGCGCCGCGCCGCTGCGCTCTCGGCACGCGTCGCCTCGGTCAATACACGGCTCGGCCGACCATCGCGGGGCTCGAGGTCGGTGGCTGTGCGGCTGGCGCTGCGGTCGCCCGTCGAGCGCATGCTTGCTCGGGCATATGCCATGGATTTCGATCCTGCGGCGCGCTCGCTCACGCCTGAAAGCTGACACCCGTCACCGCGAGTTGCAACGCCAGCACGAGCGCCGCGGCCATGACGAGGCGGAACACGGTGCGATCTGGTCCCCGCATCGCCCGGACGAACCCGACGATGGCGAGCGCGGTCACCACGGCGAAAGCCAGGATCCCGACGGGCGAGAGCTGCGCGCCGACCAGCAGCGGTCCGATGAGCACCGCGACCGCGCCGACTTCCACGGCCGAGAAGGCGAGGATCGCGGCGGCGGTCGGCCCGAGCCGATGAGGGAGACCCCGGATGCCGGTGGCCGCGTCGTCGTCGAGGTCGGGCAGCACGTTGGTGAAGTGCACGGCGATGCCGAGCGCGGCGCCGGCGACCCATGCCCAGGGTGCGGCCAGATGCGGGTCGGCGAGCGAGAGCGTCGCGAGCGAGGGGAAAAGGCCGAAGCTGACGATGAACGGCGCGACGGAGAACGCCGTGCGCTTGAGCACCACGTTGTACGACCAGGCGGAGGCGAGGGCGATCGCATGGGCGAGGAGCATCCCCCAGCCGAGGAGCGCGGAGAGGACGAGCGCCGCGATGAGGGCGCCGGCGGCGGCGATCCACACCGCGCGCGCACTGATCTCGCCTCGGGCGATCGGCTTGTCGGAGCGCCCGACCGCAATGTCGCGGGCGGCGTCGACGGCATCGTTGGACCAGCCGACGGACAGCTGCCCGGTCAGCACCGCGAGGGCGAGCAGCACCAGCCGGCCGGCATCCAACCCGGCGGAAACCCCGAGGATGACTGCGAGCGCGGTGACGACGAGGGACGGTCCGGGGTGACTCGATCGCCACAGGGCGGACACTGCGCGCATGCGCGCCACCTTACCCGCCGTCGTCCATCGCCCGTGTGCATCCGGCCGTTGTGGTCGCCGCGCCCGCAACGCGACCACGACGGCCGGTCGAAAGCGCTGCTACAGACCCAACACGCGTCGCAACCCGCGATCGACCTCGTGTTGGAGCAGGTCGGGGAGGCGGCCGCCAGGGTCACCCAGGTCGGATTTGTTCAGGGTGATGAGCGCCGTCACGTTGACGACAGAGTCTCGCGGTAGTTCGGTCGCAGTCGAGGGTAAAAACACGTTGCCCGGCATCGCGGCCAGCGCCGTGTTGGAGGAAATCACCGCGACCAGCACTGTCGCCAGGCGACTGTTGTTGAACGAATCAGCCTGGATGACGAGGACGGGGCGCCTTTTCGCGGGGCGACTGCCCACGGGTTCGCCGAGGTCTGCCCAGTACACGCCGCCACGTTCGATCAGCAACCCGTCACTCACCAACCGTCGGCACCGTCGGTCAGCACGCGTCGTCCGGCATCCGCGGCAACCCTGTTGGAATCGTCCGCCTCCATCTCTGCGAGCGCGGCGTCGATCTGGGTCGTCACCGAACTCGCGTCCAATTGATCGAGATAGATATCCGCCGCGCGAGCGAAGAACTCGGACCGGCTGATCCCGAGGTCGCTCGCGCGTCGCGTCGCTCGCTCGAAGGTCTCATCTGGAAGCGAGATTGCCGTTTTCATGGCAACCAGTATAACCCGGTATTACCGCGCTCGGCATGAACCAATCGATTCACCTGACGCCAATCGTGGTTGTCGCGCCTAAGAGCGACACCAAGCGCCAGGTGAAACCCGCCATTGCGCGGCATCCGCCTCCAAGCGCGCTCAATCCTCGTCGAGGATCGCCTCGATCACCTCGTCGTCGGCATCCGAATCCTCGGATGCACGCCTGTCGGCAGCCGCGGACGGCGCCGGCCCGCCGCTCGTGAGCACCAGGCCCGCACCGGCGGCATCCACGTCCACGCGCACGAGGTCGCCGTCATGCACCCCGGCGCCGAGGATCGCCATCGCGAGACGGTCCTGGATCTCGGACTGGATGAGCCTCCGCAACGGCCGCGCACCGAACATCGGGTCGTATCCGCGCTCGGCGAGCCATGACCGCGCGTCCGGGGTGACCGCGAGGGTGAGTCGGCGGTCCTTGAGCCTCCGCTGCAGCGCGTACACCGACAGTTCGACGATCTGCGCGAGATCGTCCTCGGTGAGCGCCTGGAACACGACGATGTCGTCGAGCCGGTTGACGAACTCGGGCCGGAACGCCTGCCGCACGAGTGCCAGCACCTGATCGCGCTTCTGGTCGAAGGCGATCGTCGGGTCGATGAGGATCGGCGAACCGAGGTTCGACGTCAGAATCAGGATGACGTTGGTGAAGTCGACCGTCCGGCCCTGGCCGTCGGTGAGGCGCCCGTCGTCCATGACCTGCAACAGCACGTCGAAGACCTCGGGGTGTGCCTTCTCGACCTCATCCAGCAGCACGACCGAATACGGGCGGCGGCGCACGGCCTCGGTGAGCTGGCCGCCCTGCTCGTAGCCGACGTACCCCGGAGGTGCACCGACGAGCCGTGACACCGAGTGCTTCTCGCCATACTCACTCATGTCGATTCGGACCATCGCCCGCTCGTCGTCGAAGAGGAACTCCGCGAGCGCCTTGGCGAGCTCGGTCTTGCCGACCCCGGTGGGACCGAGGAACAGGAACGAGCCGGTCGGACGATTCGGGTCGCTGATCCCGGCGCGGGAGCGCCGGACGGCATCCGACACCGATTTCACGGCCTCCTTCTGGCCGATGAGCCGCTTGCCCAGCTCGGTCTCGAGGTGCAGCAGCTTCTCGGTCTCGCCCTGAAGCAGCCGGCCTACCGGAATGCCGGTCCACGCGGCGATCACCGCGGCGATGTCCTCCTCGGTGACCTGGTCACCGACCATCCGCTCGCCGTCGCCCTCGTCGCGCTCCGCGTCGATGAGCTGACGCTCGAGCGCAGGAATCTCGGCGTAGAGCAGTCGCGAGGCGCGCTCGAGGTTGCCCTCGCGCTGCGCGCGGTCGGCGTCGACGCGCGCGGCGTCGACCCTCGTCTTGAGATCGCCGATGCGGTTGAGCGAGGCACGCTCGTGCTCCCATCGCGCCTTCAGCCCGCCGAGCTTCTCCTCGTCCTTGGCGAGGTCGGCGCGCAGCGTGGCGAGCCGCTCCTTGGACGCGTCGTCTTTCTCCTTCTTCAGCGCGAGCTCTTCGAGCTTCAGCCGGTCGACGTGGCGGCGGAGTTCGTCGATCACGAGCGGGGCGGAGTCGATCTCCATCCGCAGCCGGGACGCCGCTTCGTCGATGAGGTCGATGGCCTTGTCGGGCAGCTGACGGCTCGGGATGTATCGATTCGACAGAGCGGATGCCGCCACCAGCGCGGCATCGGCGATCGCGACCTTGTGGTGCGCTTCGTAGCGCTCCTTCAGTCCGCGGAGGATCGCGATCGTGTCCTCGACGCTGGGCTCGCCGACGTAGACCTGCTGGAAGCGGCGCTCGAGCGCGGCATCCTTCTCGATGAACTGGCGGTACTCGTCAAGCGTCGTGGCGCCGATCAACCGCAGTTCACCGCGCGCGAGCATGGGCTTGAGCATGTTGGATGCCGCGACCGATCCCTCGCCGCCGCCGGCACCCATGAGGGTGTGCAGCTCGTCGATGAAGGTGATCACTCGTCCGTCGGATTCGGTGATCTCTTTGAGCACGCTCTTGAGCCGCTCCTCGAACTGGCCGCGATACATCGCGCCTGCCACGAGAGCCGAGACGTCGAGAGCGATCAGCTCCTTGTCCTTCAGCGACTCGGCGACGTCGCCCGCGACGATCCGCTGGGCGAGCCCCTCGACCACCGCCGTCTTGCCGACGCCGGGTTCGCCGATGAGCACGGGGTTGTTCTTGGTGCGGCGCGTGAGCACCTGGCTGACGCGCCGAATCTCGCTGTCGCGGCCGATCACGGGGTCGAGCTTGCCGTGGCGTGCGCGGTCGGTGAGGTTGATCCCGAACTGCTCGAGGGCGCTCTTCTGGTCCTCCTGCCCGGGGGTGGGTTGTGCGTTCACGTCGTCTCCTGAAAGCTGTGCGGCTCAAACTTGAGTCTTCTTGGCTCAAGTTTACCAAACACGCGGTCATTCCGCGACCGGGAAGCCCTCAGCGGCGCTGCTCAACGAGGACTTGCGCATCGGCATACGCCTGACGCAACGCTTCGCCGACCCATTCCGTTCCTTGGTAGATGTTGTCTTCCCCAAGGTCCTCAGCCAGACCGCTGAGATCGATCTGGTGAAGAACCCGCTGCTCGCTCGCGACGATCTTCAGCGTCGAGTCCGTGGCGCGCAACTCCTCCCCGTACCGACGGAGCATCGCGATGAGCGACAGCCCGATCTGGTCGGTCCCGCGCAATCGCAGTACGACGACGGAACCTCGAGTGTTTTCGTCGACGTCGGGGAGTTGGCGCTGCACGGTCGGTGCGCTCGCGAAGAACAGGCTCCCGTAGGGCTGCAGAACGACGACCTCGCCCGCGGGAACCGTCGGCGGCGGGTCGACTTCGCGACGCCGCCCCTCGGCGTCGAACAGGACGCGGCGCACGCGCACCCGGTTGGATTGCTGGGCGACGAAGAGGATGATGCCGAGCCCGACGCCGACGAGAACCGCGAACTGCAGCGGAATGAGCAGTGTCAGCACAAAGGTCACGGCCATGATGGCCGACTGCAGCGGGCCGGTCTTGATCACGGAGAAGACGCGGCTCGGCTTGATGGATTGCACGCCGACCACGATGAGCAGACCCGCGAGCGCGGGCATCGCGACGTAGGCGACGACGTCCGACAGCAAAAGGACGACCAGAGCCATCACGCCGCCCGCCACGAAGAGCGCGAGGCGCGTCTTGGCGCCGGCCGCGACGATGAGCGATGATGCCGACATCGAGCCGCCCACCGGCATCCCGCGGAACAGTCCCGCCACGATGTTGCCGGCACCCTGTCCGATGAAGTCCCGCGATGCATCCGCGGGTTTGCCGTCACGGGTCGGGATGCCGGCCGAGACGCCGGCGCCCTGCACGAGGCCCACAAAGGCCAGCGACACCGCGGGGATCGCGAGGTAGACCATGTCGTCGATCGACGGAAGCACGGGTGCGGGGAGGCCCGCGGGCACGTCGACGAGGTCGTTGAGCAGGATGACCTGATCGGACACCCAGAGGTTCAGCAGCACGGCGGCCACCGAGCCCACGATCACGGCGACCACCAGGCCGAGGCTGGCCACCGGGGTCCGTCCGAGCAGCAGGATGATCAGCACGGTGATCGCTCCGACCGCTGTTGCCGCGATGCTCCACTGCGGAAGATGAAGGAAGGTGTCGGCCATCTTCACGATTCGGTTCGCGCCTTGTGCTTCGAAGCCGGTGAAGTTCGACAACTGGCCGAGGACGATGTTCACTCCGACCGCGGTGATGAATCCGGTCATCACGGCGGTCGGGACGAAGCTCACGAGGCGCCCGGCTCTGAGCACGCCCGCGATGATCATCACGACGCCGGTGAGGAAGGCGAGCGTATAGAGCGCCCGGTCTGGATCGGCCGCACTTTCGAGGCCTGCGTCTGCGACGACGAGCGACATCGCACCGGTCGCCTGCACCGCCATGAACGAACTGCTCGTGAAGAAGGCAGCGCCGACCATCCCGAACAGGTAGCCGTAGAGCCCTGCGAGCGGGTTGACGCCGGCGAGGAGGCCCGACGCGAGCCCGTCGGGGACACTCTCCACTCCGAGGGTGATGCCGGCGACGATGTCCTTGCCGAGTGTCTTGCGCGAGAACCAGCGCGTGAAGTTGATCCGCACGAGACTCACGCTAGCGAACCCTGTCAGGCAGCGGCGGTCTGATCCTCAGGCATCGCGCACGAGAACCGAGCACGGTAGGCGGTGGGGGTGATCCCGAGCGTCCGGGCGAAGTTCTGTCTGAGCACGGCGGCCGAACCGAAACCCGACTCGTCAGCGATGCGGTCAAGCCCGTAATCGGTCTGCTCCAGCATCCGTTGCGCATGGATCAGACGCTGCCGGCCCAGCCAGGCTGCCGGGGTGGCACCGAAGTCGGCTTTGAACCGCCGCGCGAACGTCCGCGGCGACATGTGCGCCCGCGCGGCCAACTGCTCGACCGACAGGTTCTCGCGGAGGTGGCCGACCATCCAGTCGGTCACGGGTGCGAGGGAGAACGAGGATGCCGAGGGCAGCGGCCGATCGATGAACTGCGCCTGACCGCCGTCGCGTTGCGGGGGAACCACCATGCGGCGAGCGATGCGGTTGGTCATCTCCGCGCCGAGTTCTTGGCGGAGAAGGTGCAGACACGCATCCAGTCCGGCAGCCGTCCCCGCCGCGGTGATGATCCTGCCGTCTTGGACATAGAGGACATCGGGGTCCACCTCGATCGCCGGATACATCTCCGCCATGACATCGGCATACATCCAGTGCGTCGTGGCCCGACGTCCATCGAGCACCCCCGAGGCCGCGATGACGAACGACCCGCTGCAGACGCTGAGCACCCAGGCGTCGCGGGCAACGGCCCGGCGCACGACGGAGAGCACCCGTTCGTCGACCTCGCGCCACGATTCGCGCGGAATCGGGCACACGACGACGAGGTCGGCCGTCTCGGCGAAGGACAAATCGGCGTCGACGTTGATCGAGAAGCCCATCCGCGAGTCAATGGGACCCGGTTCGGGCGTCACGATGCGGAAATCGAAGCTTGGAATGCCGTCATCTGATCGGTCGAGTCCGAACGCTTCGCATGCGACCCCGAACTCGAACGGCGCGAACCCGGGCTGCACGATGCAGGCAACAGTTTTCATGGCAGTAATCCTACGTCAGATAGCCGTCCTGCCACTAGTGGCAGTATTCACAGATGCGTAGCGTTTCTGCCATGATCACTCTCATCGCCATCGCCGCCGTCGCCCTTGTCGGGCTCGTCTCTTCGCTTGTCGCGCTGCCGCGTGACGGCTATCACCGCAGCCCCACCGACCCCGCGCGCCTCCCCTGACGCCCTCGCGCGCGTCCTCCGGCCCGCGAGGGGTCGGGATCGGCGGCGTTCCGGGCTGCCGACACAGCACAATGCGACCCCTCGCGGGCCAGACGTCGGCGGTCAGCGCGGGGCGAGGGAGAGCGCGGTGTCGAGCAGGATCCGCGCCGAGCGCTTCCATTCGAACTGCGCGATGTGCGCGGTGCCCGCCGCGATCACCTCGGCGCGGCGCGTGTCATCATCGAGCGCCTCGACCGCGGCGGCGAAATCGGCGGGGTCGTGCGGACCGACATACAGCGCACCGCCGGCGGCGACTTCGTGGAAGATCTCCAAGTCGCTGACGACCGCGGGAACCCCGAGCTCGATCGCCTCAGCCAGCGGCAGTCCGTATCCCTCGTCGAGGCTCGCGCTCGCCAGCACGGCGTGATCGGCGAGGAGGGCCGCGTATTCGGCATCCGTCACTCCCCCATGAAAGACGAGGGACGCGGCGGGCGACGCGAGCGCCTCGTATTCGCTACGGCGTTCTGGGGTGATGCGGCTGAGCAGGTGAAGCGTGCGACCGGGGAGGCGTCCCATCGCCCGAACGATCATCTCGACGTTCTTGTAGGGCATGAACGACCCCATGTAGATGATGTTGCGGATCGGGCCGTCACTTTTGACGGACTCAGCGCCGCCAGGCAAGAACGCGGCGAGTTTCTGCGGCGCATTCGGGATCACCACGACGGGACGCTTGGTCAGTCGGACCTCCGCGAACTGCTTCTTGCTCGTCTCACTGACCGTCGCGACGACATCGGCAGCGTTGAGCGTCATGCGCTGCGGGACGTAGCTCAAGTGGAACAGTCGCCACCCGAGGCGGACCGGCGCCGACAGGTCGCGGGGCGGCGTCCGGTGCCGGTAATAGATCATGTCGTGCAGCGTCAGGATGAGGCGGAACTTGCGTCCGCCGGCGCCGATCGTCTGCATGGGCGAGAAGACCACATCGGGATGATGGGCGTTGAGCATGCGGGCGGTGAAGGGTTCCCGCCACGACGTCGGCGCGTGGATTGTGAGGGTCTCTGCCCCGTCCGGCAGCAGCGCCCGCTGCGCCTCGTCGAAGATCAGGAACGTGACCTCGACGCCGCGTTCGGCCGCGAGAGGGACGGTCGCGGCCGCGAGTTCGGCCGAGTACCGGCTGATTCCGTCGTGGAAGTCGGTGCGGATGTAGCGCGCGTCGAAGAACAGCCGCATGTCAGTGGTCGAGCGGCTCGCCGCGGTACAGCTTCTCGAACGTGTCGAGCGTGCGCTCGATGTCGTGGATCTCGACACCCTCGATCGACGCCTGCTGCATCGCCAGGTAGTCCTCCGGCGACGCGGTCAGCACCAGACGGAGCTTCGCTACGAGGTCGTCCACGTTGCCCGGGTCGAAGAGGTAGCCGTTCTCCCCGTCGTTGACGAGATGCGGGAGTGCGACGGCGTTCGCGGCGATGATCGGAAGCCCTGATGCCATGGCCTCCATCGTCGCGATGGACTGGAGTTCGGCGATAGAGGCGATGACGAACACATCGGCCGCGGTATACGCCGCGCGCAGTTCCTCTTCGGATGTGCGGCCGTGGAAGACGACGTGCTGGTCGATCCCCAATTGATGCGCAGTCTGCTCGAGGTTGCGGCGCTGATCGCCGCCTCCGACGATGTCGAAGACGAGGTCGAACTCGGGGAGCAGCACCTGAATCGCCTTCAGGGTGACCTCGACGTGCTTCTCGGTCGTCAGGCGTCCCACGAACAGCACGCGACGGTGCGGGCGGGGAGTGAAGTCCGGCGTGTAGTTGCGCTTGTCGATTCCGCAGCTGATCGGGATCACGCCGTCGATATCGATCGTCGCCTCGAGAAACTCTGCCGCTTTGCGGGTCGGCGTCGTGACGGCACGGGACATGTCGAACGTGCGCTTCGCGTCGTCCCAGGCGAGCTTGAGGACGAGCTTGTCGATGACCGGCGGCATGGTGGTGAAGTCGAGCACATTCTCGGCCATCACGTGGTTCGTGGCGATGACGGGGATGCCCCGCTGCCGAGCGATGCGCGTCAACGCACGGCCCAGAATGATGTGCGATTGGCTGTGCACCACATCGGGTTTCACCGCAGTGAGGATCCGCCGCGCATAGTACTTCGCGCGGAAAGGCATCACGAAGCGCAGCCAGTCGTGCGGATACCAGCGCCATCCCGGAGGGCGGTGGACGGTGAGTTCCTGGCCTTCGACCAGTTCACGGAAAACGCCGTGCTGAGAGTGCTTGACGCTCGGGGTGACGATATGGACGTCGTGACCGCGGCCGGCAAGACCCGCAGCCAGGCGCTCGGCGAATCGCGCGGCACCGTTGATGTCGGGGGCGAAGGTGTCCGCACCGATGACGATCGTGAGGGGGCGGTGCCCGTCCGCGGATCGCGCGGGCTCGGGTGTCGCGGGGGAAGTCACGTGGGTGGCTGCCTAACTCTGCGGCGCGCCGAACCGGTATGACGGCGCGATCCCATCGTACCCGAGGCCCTCGAAACGCCCGTAAGCGTGAAGTCGTTCGCAGCAGATACACGCAACGTTCATCTGCACGATTGTTCTCACCTGATTCATACGATGTTGAAGGGTTTCGGCGACCCGCAGACTCTCACGAGCGATAGCGTCGGATCACACACATTTCGGGAGCAATCCGGGGGTTCAGTGGCTCGGCTGAGAAAACGCGGTAATCATGGCAGTGTTGCTCGTGGTCACCGGGTTTTCGATTATCAGCAAGGGCTGTCGGCAGCTTCTGACTGACGCTTCACAAACGTAAGACCCTCATACACACCGAAAGAAAGGACCACCATGGCAGAATTCCGCTACGGGCCCGTCGAGCTTTATCTCGTCGGCTTTGAAGGAGAAAGCCCCGACCCCGCCTTCATCTCGGCGCTCACCGATCAGGTTGCGGGCGGAACCCTCCGCATCCTCGACTTCGTGATCGTCTCCCGTTCCGAAGAAGGCGATCTCACGATCGTCGAGGTCGGCGAAGACGTCGGCCTCGACCAGCTCGAGATGGCCGCGATCGGCATCGCGAGCGAAGAGGACATCGCCGAACTCGCCGTGCTCGTCCCGCCGGGAAGCTCGGCCGCCGTCGTCGCACTCGAGCTCGCTTTCGTCCGCGACCTCGCGTCGAAGCTCGCCGCCACCGGCGGCGCCGTTCTCAGCGTGGAGCGGATCCCCGCACCCGTCGTCAACGCCCTCGTCGATGCCATCGAAGAGTTGGAAGACGAGATCATCGAAGAAGAGTTGGAAGAAGGAGAGTAATCATGCCACTTGGTCGCAGAGGCCGTCCCGGCCTTATCGGACTCGCCGCCCGCACCGCGGTCGTCGCCGGCACCGCCACCGCAGTCAGCGGTGGAATCCGGAACTCGCAGGACAAGAGATCGCAGCAGGAGTATGAGGCGGAGCAGTACCAGCTCGCTCAGCAGCAGGCCGCGATGAACGCAGCCGCTCAGCAGGCTGTTGCCCAGCAGCAGGCGGCCGCGGCCGCTGCCGCACCGCCGGCGCCCGCAGCTCCCGCTGCCGGTGGCAGCGACCTGATCGCCGAGCTCCAGAAGCTCGCGTCGCTCAAGGATGCCGGCATCCTCGATGACGCCGAGTTCGCTGCCGCGAAGGCCAAGCTTCTCAGCTGAACAGGCACGCAAGAAACGAGGGTCGCGGCGAGCCGCGGCCCTCGTTTTTTCGCGCGCCGGTCGCTTCCGCCACGTTCCCCTACCCTGGATGCATGCCACGACTGCACGCCGACGCTGACCCCGCGCGCTGGGTGGGGGTGACCGGATCCCTCGGCTTCAAAGGCCGCCGACACCGCAAGGCCGCCATCCGGATGCTGCTGGGTCAGGCGAGCTCGGCGATGGGCACGGAGGGTCGCCCGGGGGGCGGCTTCATGGCCTGGGCATTGAGTCAGGCGACACCGCTGCTCATGCGCAAAGCCGATGGTCGCGTGCTGGTGTGGGTGTGGAAGGAAGACCCCGAGCTGTTGGTCGCGATGGCCCAACTCCAGCAGGCGACCCCGCAGGCGCGGGCTGCGCGAGCCAGCATGCCGATGGAGTACGACGACACCGAGAACTTCCGCAGCCTCTACCTCGGCGTCGGCGAGAAGCTCGTCATGGACCTGCCGAGGGATCAGCGCACGCCCCCGTTCGCGACCTACACGTGGGACACCGGCACGCACTTCGTCACGCTCACTGCCGTCTGCCAAGAGCGAGAGCGGTTCGGCACGGTCCTCGGCGCTGTCGAGGACATCGCCCGCACGCTCCGTGTCGTCGATGATGTCGCCCTCGGGGAGTCGCCGAACGTCCTCCGCCTCGACCCGTCCTGAGGCGCACCGTGAGACGCGGGACCGACGACATGGTGCTCATCCCGGCCGGGACGTTTCAGATGGGGTCGGATGACTTCTACCCCGACGAGAAGCCTGTCCACGAGCGGACGATCAACGCCTTCTGGATCGATCGGTATGAGGTCACCAACGCCGACTACGCCGAGTTCGTCGACGACACCGGTTACGTCACCGTCGCCGAGCGGGCGTTGGACCCGGCAGCCTATCCGGGCGCCGATCCCGCCGACCTCGTCCCGGGGGCGATGGTGTTCACCCCGACGGCGGGACCGGTGAACCTCAGCGATTGGCGGCAGTGGTGGCGCTGGCAGCCGGGGGCGTACTGGCGTCAGCCGTTCGGGCCCGGTTCGGGCATCGACGAGCGGATGCGGCATCCGGTCATTCATGTCTCCTTTCAGGATGCCGTCGCGTACACGACCTGGGCGGGGAAGCGACTGCCGACCGAGGCCGAGCACGAATACGCCGCCCGCGGCGGGCTGGAGGGCGCGGACTTCGCATGGGGCGATGAGGCGTACCCGGGCGGCGTCGCGCAGGCGAACTCGTGGCTGGGCAGATTCCCCTACGACAACCAGGGCGTCGGCGATGCCGCGCCGGTCGGCTCGTACCCCGCGAACGGCTACGGCCTGTTCGACATGATCGCGAACGTCTGGGAGTGGACGAGCGATTTCTACACGCCTCGCCACCTGCGACTCTCGGACAAGCCCGTCGACGCGGGCAAGCGCGCAAACCTCCTCGCCACGGCGAGCGCCCAAGAAGGCTTCCCCGACATCCCGCGCCGCGTCCTCAAGGGCGGATCACACCTCTGCTCGCCTGACTACTGCCTGCGGTTCCGCCCCGCGGCGCGATCGCCGCAGGCGGAGGACACCGGGATGTCGCACATCGGCTTCCGTTGCGCCCGCGACGCCTGATCTGACGCGGCGCTCTCTAACGCAACGCCGGGGGTTTCGGGGGCGGAACGGCATCCGGATCTCCCGACAACCACCGCAGCCACCACGTCTTGGGGTCGCCCCCGAGAATCAGCGCGCGCGAGCCGAGGGTCAACGGGATGGAGAGAAGCGCACCCAAGGGTCCGATGATGAACGTCCAGAAGATGACGGAGAAGAAGCTGAGCGTGAGGCTCAGGTTGACGGCATCGCTGACGAATTTGGGCTGAACGAGCACTTGCAGTGTCACGTTGACAAGGCAATAGATCGCGATGACCAGGAGCATGAGCGGCCAGCCGCCCACCACGAGTGCCAGCAGCGCCGGCGGGATGAGCCCGATGATGAACCCGATGTTCGGGATGAAGTTCGTCACGAACGCGAGGATCGCCCACACGATCGGGATCGGGATGCCGATCGCCCACAGCGCCAGCCCATCGAGCACAGCGACCACGGCGCCGAAGCTCGCGTTGACGATGTAATAGCGGTGCACACCGGTGTTGAAATCCTGGAACCGACGCACGGTCGGGCGGATGCCGGTGCCGAAGGTGCGCTCGGCCAGCGAATACCGCGCTCCGTCGGCCGCCATGAAGAGGACGTAGGCCAGCACGAAGAAGAACGCCGTCAGGACACCGAGCGCCGCGCTGCCGAACGACTCGGCCCAACCGAGCAGTGTTGCGGGGTCGAGAATCGAGGTCGCGGCGCTCGTTGCCTGATCCTCAAGTCCGAGGCTGGCCAGCCATGAGACGACATTCTGAGCAGACTCCTTCAGCTGATCTGAGGAATCGCGGATGAGCTTCACGAACTGCGACCCCGCGAACCAGAGCAGCAGCACCATGACCGCGAGCACGACGTAGGCCACCACGATCACCGCGGTGGTCGCCAACCATCGCGGCCAGCCCCGACGCTCGAGCGGATGACGCACCGGGTGGCAGATGATCACGATGACGGCGGCAAGCGCCAGCGGACCGACGAGCTCACGAGCCGCCGACACACCGGCGAGGACGATGACGGTCGCAGCGAGACCCAGCAGGATCCGCAACGGTGGAGACAGCGCCGGGGTCGGTGCCGGGGGCGGGGTCACAGGTTCGGTGCGTCTCACCACGTCAGGCTAACGTCAAAGATCCGATGCTCTCGCTCAGCCCTCGCGCTCATCGCCCGATCCCTTTGCGTCGGCCGTGGTCTCGCCCGCTGATCCGGCCAGGAACGCCGCCATCTGACGAGAAAGGTCCCGCACCTGACCGCGCGTCGCGGGCTCGGCGTTGTCATCGCCGTCTGCGGCGGCCTTCTCGAGGATCCACGATGCCAACGTCGCCGTGACGATACCGACGACGGCGACGCCAGCGCACATGAGCAGGACGGCCACGAACCGACCCCGCCCGGTGATCGGATAGAAGTCGCCGTATCCGACGCTGGTGATCGTCACGAACGCCCACCACACGGCATCCCCGAAGTTGACGATGTTCGCTCCCGGCGCGGGGCGTTCGACGGAGAGAATCGCGACCGCGGCGATCCAGATCATGATGAGCGCAGCACCGGCACCGTAGATCGCCAGGCTGCTGCGCAGTGCGGCACCCTCCGATGCCCGCAACGGCTTGAGCGTGGTGATCGCCTTCAACAGCAGGAGCGGCCGCAAAGGTGGAACGAGCACCAAGATCAGGTCGAACGGGTGGTGAAGCACCCAATGTGTGCGCGGCTTCGCGCGCGCGAAGCGCACCAGATACTCGGCAACGAAGATGGCCCAGGTGACGAGGATCAGGATCCGAGCGACGAGCTCTGCCGTGCCCTCGAGATCGGCGATCACCTGCCACGAGTACGCGACGATGAAGATGATCGAGGCCACCAGCAAAGGCCAGAAGCTCAGGTCACGCCAACGCCGGTTGGCGATCTCCTCTCGCTGCCGTCCGCTTTGACGTGTCAGTCCGGCATCCGTCATGTCTGGCTGTCTTGTTGGAGCGCGGCGGCGCTGCGGAGGAACAGGATGATCCACGAGAAGATCAGGAGGCCCACGACCAGTTCCACGGCGGTCAGCGTGTAGAGGCCGACGGCGAAGAGCACCGCCAGGAACACCATGACACCGATGAAGATCCAGCCGACGGATGCGAACGTCTTCGAAATCCCCGGAATCCATTTCCGCAGCTTCCCCACGAAGATCCCGAAGGTGATCGCCATCCCGGTGGCCACGGAGTTGTGAATCCACAGATGCTCATCAACGGGCACGAGGCCCACGCACGCCAGGAAGACGCCGATGATGATGAGCGACGCCCGCACGCGCGACACGCCCTTGGGGTTGGTGGTCGGGATGTTGACGGTCGCGTGACGAGCGAGGGTCGTGATGATGACGCCCGCGATGATCAGTGTGATGTTGAACACCGCCGCCGAGAGGTCGTCGGTCATGCCGAGAGCGCTGAGGTTCATCTCCCACCAGTGCGGGTCGGCTGCCGTCAGGGTGCTGGCGAGCACCCCTTGTACGAGGAAGACCGCCAGCACCAGCGCCAACAGCGAGAGGTCCATGTGGGTGGACGAGAAGAAGACCACATACGCCGTCATCGCACTGGCCGCTCCGGAGAGCAGGATCAGCGGGAGGGGAAACACGACGGCGTCGATGAATCCTCTCTCCAGGATGTCGGCGAGCAGCGTCCAGGTGAGCAACGCGACGATCGCGTGCGCGAGCGAGAGGGCCGCGATGTCGATGATTTCCAGGATCGTGACCCGGCTGCCGCGCTCGCGGCGCAGGTAGCGCCCGAACACGAAGGCGAGGATGGCGATGACTGCCGAGGAGATCGCGGCATATTGACCGATGGATCCGGGACCCGAGATCGGGGCGCTCTCGAATCCGAACACGAGCATCGACACCAGCGCCGCGAGGATGAAAGCGCCTCCGGCCACGGCAAGGCTGATGGACTCCAGCGTGCGCTGGCTCCAGTCGACCGTCGGTGCGGCGGCAGGACGGCGCCCATCGCTGCGCGTTGCAGTGGCATCTGTCATGGATCACACGGTACCTGGAACCGATCGCTGTTCAGCCCAAGGCTCGCGCCGACATGCGGCGCGATTCTGATCTGGTTCGCCGCCTTCGTCGGTGCAAAGATGAGCCCATGACTACCGGTGTTCACAACCGCCCGCTCCCGCCGTCTCGCGACGAACTCGTCGCACGAGGTCGAGCGCAGCGCGGCGACCATCCCCGCGCGGAGATGTCAGTGCTGACGACGACTGGCCGCGACCCGCTCAGCATCCTCGACGCACAGAACGCCACACGTCTGCCCGAGCTCGTCCCCCTTCGCAACGAGCGGATGTCGGCAAGCCCGTTCGCGTTCTACCGAGGAACGGCGGCGCTGATGGCAGCCGATCTCGCACGCGACCCGCACTCGGGCATCTCCGTCGCCTCCTGCGGCGATGCGCACGTCGCGAACTTCGGGTTCTACGCATCTCCCCAGAAGACCCTGGTGTTCGACCTCAACGACTTCGACGAGTCGGCGTGGGCGCCGTGGGAGTGGGACGTCAAGCGGCTCATCGCGAGCGTCGTCATCGCCGGCCAGGCGACTTCGCGCGATCCTGGCGTGGTGGAGGCCACCGCGCTGAACGCCGTGCGCGTCTACGCTGCCGCGATGCGCGAGCGTTCGTCGCACACCGCAGAGGAACGGTACTTCGCGCACTCCGACATCGCAACAGCGGAGAAGACCATGGATGCCGATTCTTTGGCGGTGCTCCACAAGACCATCCACGACGCGCGGAAGCGCACGGGTCAGCGTGCCGCGAAGAAGCTGCTCGCCCCCGACGACTCCGGGCGGCTTCGCTTCGTCGAGAACCCGCCCACCATGACGCACGTCTCGCCCGACTTCTATGCCCGGGTGGAGTCGTTCTTCGAGTCCTACGTCGAGACCGCGGCGGTCGATGTCCGCATGGTACTGCGGCAATACGAAGTCGCCGATGTATGCCGCCGAGTCGTCGGTGTCGGCAGCGTGGGCACGCGGTGCTACCTGCTGGCACTCCAGGACGGCAACGGCAACGCCATGATCCTTCAAGCGAAAGAGGCCGGCCAGAGCGTGCTGATCGAGCATGGCGGCGCCATCCAGCCGCCCGCAGTGGACGCTCACATCACGGTGTATGGAGACGGTGGGCGCGTCGTCGCGCTGCAGCGCATCCTCCAGGCGAGCTCGGATCCCTTCTTGGGCCATCTGCGCGACCCCATCGGCAACTTCTACGTGCGCCAGTTCCACGACATGAAGGGCGGAATCGACGCCGACACCCTCGAGGACGGTCCGTTCCACCGCTACGCCCACGGGTGCGCTGCCGCGCTGGCACGAGCGCACAGTCAGTCCCCCACCGTGGCCGAGGTGAGCGGATACCTCGGAAGCGGTCGCGATGCCGGGCGAGCGATCTTGGAATGGTCGTATGCCTACGCCGAACTGTCGCGCCAGGACTACGCGGCGTTCGTCGAGGCCCGTGGTGGAGGTACGGCGCCCGCGACTGCGTGACGGGGCCTGCGTGACGGGCCTGCGTGACCGCCCTGCGTGACGGGGCCTGCGTGACGGGGCAGCCTCGTCCTCCTCATGCTACGGTCGTACCGACTGGACGGTATGTCGGTGGTCGTGCGAGGAGGCACTGCATGAACAGGTTCGAAGGACGCGTGGCGATTGTGACCGGCGCCAGCCGTGGAATCGGCTACGCCATCGCCGAGCGAATCATCGCCGAAGGCGGCTCGGTCGTCATCACCGGGCGAAACCAGGATGCGCTGGATGCCGCGGCATCCGAACTCGGCGACTCCGCCCTGGCGATCGCGGGGCGCGCGGATGACTCCGACCACCGTGACGAAGTCTTCGCACGTGTCGCCGATCGCTTCGGCCGTCTCGACCACTTGGTCAACAACGCCGGCATCAACCCGGCGTACGGTCCGCTGCTCGAGATCGACCCGGCTGCTGCGCGCAAGATCTTCGAGGTGAACGTCATCGCGGCACTGGAGTGGACGCGCTCCGCAGTCGCGGCCGGGCTCAGCCGCTCGATCGTCAACATCGCATCGATCGCCGGGGTGTCTGCAAGCCCGGGAATCTCCCTCTACGGCGTCTCGAAGGCCGCGCTGATCAACCTGACGGTCCAACTCGCCGACGAACTGGCACCCTCGTTGCGCGTCAACGCCGTCGCCCCTGCCGTCGTGAAGACGAAGTTCGCGCGTGCGCTGTTCGAAGGCCGCGAGGATGAAGTCTCCGCGGGGTACCCGCTTCGCCGCCTCGGCGAGCCGGCGGACGTCGCCGGCCCAGTCGCTTTCCTGCTCTCCGACGATGCCGCGTGGATCACCGGCCAGACCATCCTGATCGATGGCGGCGCCTCGATCAGCCCCGTCCTCTGACGCACCGGGAGCACCGAGCATGAAGCAGACCAGCGTTGCCGATGACGTGACGCGCGCCGCCGTCACCCTGTTCGCCGCGAACGGCTATTCGAACACGAGTGTGCAGCAGATCGTCGAGGCCGCCGGGGTGACCAAAGGCGCGATGTATCACTACTTCCAGTCGAAGGACGATCTCCTCTTCGCCATCTACGACCGACTCCTGTCGCTGCAGCGGGCGCATCTCGATGAGATCATCGCGCGTGGGGGCGACGCTGACGAGGTCCTCCACGACGTGTGCGTCGACGTGATCGAGACGTCCATCGCATCGATGCCCGAGGGCACGGTCTTCTTCCGCAGCGCGCACCTGCTGACCCCTGCCCGCCAGCAGGAGGTGACCCGGCGACGCCGGGCCTACAACGACGAGTTCGCGAAACTCATCCAGCGGGGCCAGTCCGAAGGGCTGTACCGCACGGACATTCCGCTGCCCGTGCTCATCGCCCACTTCTTCAGTGATGTGCACTATCTGTCGCACTGGTACTCACCCGAGGGGCCGGAGAACGCGTCGGAAGTCGCAGCCCAACTGACCGATCTCTTCATGATCAGCATCCGGAGGACTTCATGACGGACACCATGCGTGCCTGGCAGGTCACGAAGCTGGGCGAGCCCATCGATGCGCTCGAACTCGTCGAACTCGAGGTTCCGACGCCCGGGCCGGGCGAAGTGCTGATCAAGGTGTCGGCCGTTGCGGCGAACTTCCCCGACGTTCTTCTCGCGCGCGGTGAATACCAGGTCAAGCCTGAGCTCCCGTTCGTACCTGGAGTCGAATTGAGCGGCGTCGTCGCGGCGTTGGGTGCGGACGTGACCGACATCGCCGTCGGCGAACGTGTCGTCGCATCGAAGATCGGGGTCCTCGCCGAGTATGCCGTCGTGGGCGCGAACGATGTCCACACCGCACCCGACTCTCTCGACGATGTCGCGGCATCCGGACTGATCATCGCCTATCAGACGGCGTGGTTCGCCCTCCATCGGCGGGCTCAGGTGCAACCGGGCGAGTGGGTGCTGGTGCAGGCGGCGGCCGGTGGGGTGGGAGCGGCGTCCGTCCAGTTGGCGGTGGCCGCGGGCGCCCGCGTGATCGGCGTCGTCGGCACTGAGGCCAAGGCTCAGGTCGCCCGCGACGCCGGTGCCGCGCACGTGCTCATCCGCGGCGTCGACGACATCCCGGCCCGCGTCAAGGAGATCACCGGGCGCCATGGCGCCGATGTGGTGATCGACCCGGTCGGCGGATCGGCCTTCGAAGCATCCACGCGCTGCGTCGCTTTCGAGGGGCGGATCATCGTGATCGGCTTCGCGAGCGGCGACATCCCGACCCTCAAGGTGAACCACACCCTGGTGAAGAACTTCGCCGTGCTCGGCCTTTATTGGGGGCTGTACGCGCAGGTCCGACCCGATCTCGTGCGCGCAGCGCACGAGGAGCTCGTGCGCCTCGCCGACGAAGGCACCATCAGGCCCGTCGTCGACCACGTCGTCCCCTTCGAACGCGCGCCCGAGGCGATCCAGTCGCTCGCCGGCGGCGCGACAACCGGACGAGTGGTGATCGCGCTGTGACCTCCGAGCTGGCAGCAACGGGCATGCTGACAGGGCGCACCGCGCTCGTCACGGGCGGCGCACGGGGCCTCGGCGAGGCGTACGTGCGGGCCCTGCACGCCGAAGGCGCCACCGTCGTCATCGGAGATCTGCTGGAGGATGTCGGCGCAGCCCTGGCGGGCGAACTCGGCGACCGCGCGGCATTCGTGCGGCTGGACGTGACCGACGAGGAGTCCTGGAGCGCCGCGATCGCGGTGACCGTGGGCACGTTCGGCGCTCTGGACGTCTTGGTCAACAACGCCGGAATCGCGAACGCGGCGCCGATCGAGCACTACACGACGGCCAAGTGGGATGCCGTGATCGCGGTCAACCTCACCGGCACCTTCCTCGGCTGCCGCTCGGTCGTCCCTGTCATGAAGGCCGCCGGTCGCGGTTCGATCATCAACATCTCCTCGGTCGAAGGACTCCGCGGCAGTCCCGGGCTGCACGGCTACACCGCAGCGAAGTTCGGCGTCAACGGTCTGACGAAGTCACTCGCCGTCGAACTCGGGCCGGCCGGCATCCGGGTCAACTCCGTGCATCCGGGCCTGATCATGACGGACATGACCACGCGCATCGATCCCGCGAGGATCGACATCCCGCTCGGTCGCCCCGGCGTTCCCGAAGACGTCGCAGGCACGATCGTGTTTCTCGCCTCGGACGCGTCGCGCTTCACCAGCGGCGCGGAGTTCGTCGTCGACGGCGGCATGATCGCCGGTATCCCGCACAAGTAGCGGCCCGGGGCTGCGCGGCGCGCTTTCGCTTCTTTCACCCCGCGCCGTGGTTCGCCCGTCGCGTGTGCACATTGTTCGCGACAGGGACTGCGCACTTGCGACGGACGAGTGCGCGGCATCCGCTTAACGCATCGTTCGCCCGTCGCGTGTGCAGGGTCCTGCCGCGCCGCACTGCGCACTCGCGACGGACGAGCGGAGGCTGGATCAGAGGCGCAGCTGCGCGCGGCCGAGTCCATTGAGATGCACTTCGTCGGGGCCATCGGCCAGGCGAAGGGTCCGCACTCCCGCGAACAGCTCGGCGAGGGGGGTGTCGGACGAGACGCCGGCGCCGCCGAAGACCTGAATGGCCCGGTCGAGGATGCGCTGGACCGCGCGCGGAACAGCGATCTTGATGGCCTGGATCTCGGTCATCGCGTGCTTGTTGCCGACGGTGTCCATGAGCCACGCGGTCTTGAGCACCAGCAGCCGAAGCGATTCGAGGTCGATCCGCGATTCGGCGATCCACTCGCGGATCACGCCCTGTTCGCCGATCGTGCGCCCGAAGGCGACGCGCTCGTTGGCGCGCTGGGTCATCAGCGTCATCGCGCGCTCGCCGGTGCCGAGGGCGCGCATGCAGTGATGGATGCGGCCCGGCCCGAGACGCGCTTGGGCGATCGCGAACCCCTCTCCTTCGCCGGCGATGAGGTTCGAGGCGGGCACGCGCACATCGTGGAACGCGACCTCGGCATGTCCGCCGTGATCGCGGTCGTTGTAGCCGAACACGCTGAGCGGACGCACGATCTCGACGCCCGGGGTATCCCGCGGGACGAGGATCATCGACTGCTGGCGGTGTCGGTCGGCATCGGGATCGGTCTTGCCCATCACGATGAAGATGGCGGCATCCGGATTCATCGCGCCCGTCGACCACCATTTGCGCCCGTTGATGACGTAGTGATCGCCGTCACGGCGGATGCTCGTACCGATGTTCGTGGCGTCGCTGGAAGCGACATCGGGTTCGGTCATGCAGAACGCCGAGCGGATCTCCGCTTCGAGCAGCGGCCGCAGCCACTGCTCCTTCTGCTCGGGGGTGCCGAATTGACTCAGCACCTCCATGTTTCCGGTGTCGGGGGCGTTGCAGTTCATGGCCGCGGGGGCCAGGCGCGGACTCCACCCGCTGATCTCGGCGAGCGGTGCGTACTGAAGGTTGGTCAGTCCCGCACCCTCTTCGCCGGGATGGAAGAGGTTCCACAGCCCCTGACGTCGCGCTTCGGCGCGAAGCTCGACGACGATCGGGCGGACGTTCCAGTCGTCCGGCGTCGCCGCCAACTGCTCTTCGAGAATCGGCTCGGCGGGGATGACGTGCTCATCGAGAAACGTACGAACGCGCGCGGTCAGTTCCCGTGTCGTCTCGTCCGGTGCGAAGTCCATGTCAGCGACCCTCCAGTCCCTGCCGCGCGAGCGGCTCCACGAGATCGCCGATGTGGTCGAATCCCTCGCCGACGGTGTCGCCGGCCTGGTAGCGATAGTGAATCCCCTCGAGGATCACCGCGAGCTTGTACGCGGCGAAGGCTCGGTACCAGCCGAGGTCTGGCACCTCTATGCCCGCACGTGCGGCATAGATGTCGATCAGTTCATCGATCTCGGGATACCCGGCCCCCTGGTCGACGGCGCTGGGCACCACTCCGCGGAAGGTGTCGGGCAGCTTCGCGATGTCCCAATAGAGGGCGAACATTCCGAGGTCCACGAGCGGATCTCCGAGGGTGGCCATCTCCCAATCCAGGATCGCTGAGAGATGCGGCCCCGAGCCCTCGACGAGAGCGTTGTCGAGCCGGTAGTCACCGTGCACGATTCCCGAACGCGCCGACACCGGGATGCCACTGCCGAGTTGTTCTTGCAGCGCGTCGAGGGTGCTCGTCTCGCGAGAGCGGGAGGCGTCCAGTTGGCGCCGCCAGGTCGAAAGCTGTCGGTCGAGGTATCCCGCGGGTCTGCCGAAGTCGGCCAGTCCCACCGTCTCCGGGTCGACCGCGTGGAGGTCCGCGAGGGTCTCGGCCAGTTCGAGGCTCAGCGAGCGAAGGCCGGCGCGGGAGTACCGCGCGTTCTGCGAGGTGTGGGCGAGCACGACGCCGGGTGCGCGCTCCATCACGAAGAAGACCGTGCCGGTGATCTCGGCGCGCTCGGTGTCGTCCACCACGTCGATGGCGACGGGGACGGGCACGTCGGTCCCGTGCAGGGCCGAGATGACGCGGTGCTCGCGCTTCATGTCGTGCGCGCTCGAGAGCACGTGTCCGAGTGGAGGTCGGCGCAGCACCAGCGGCACGCGAGCGCCCTCGATGGCGTAGGTGATGTTGCTGCGACCACCTGCGATGATGCTGGCGCTCAGGGGCGCATCGGCGAGATCGGGATGAGCAGTCTCAAACCACGCGGTGAGCGCCGTCGTGTCGAGTCCCGGCACCTCGGTCATCGTCGACCATCCTTCCGAGACGGCTGCGGAGCATCCGTCACCGTCAGCATACCGCCCGGTCGGTTTGTCTCAAAATCAGCCTGCGGTGCTGGTCACGCTACGCCATGAGCTCCCGCTCGATCGCGCTGCGGATGCCGGCGGGGACCGGTGTCGGTCGGCGGGTTGCCGCGTCGACGAAGACATGGACGAAGCGTCCCGTCGCGATCGGCTCACTCCTCGCCCGGCCGGAAGATTCCGAGCGCCCAGATGACGCTCGATCCGCCCAGCTTCTCGATTCCGATGCCCACTTCGAGGGGTTCGGGGAACGACGCTGACGCTCGGTACACGCATCCGGATTCGGCGCAGAGGGCGATGGCGGGCGACGTGGCGGGATCGAGGTCGCCGGTGCCGATCATCCAGGCGTTGATGGCGGTGTCCATCGCCTCGTAGTACACGACGTTGTTCAGGTGACCGTATTGGTCGTTGTCACGCCAACGGGTCGCGAAGGGTCGGCGCACGCCGTAGTGGGTCATCGGGCTCCTCGGGAGAATTCAGTCGACGCGCAGGGTCGGGACCCTGGTCGGTACGGTCATGGGCCGGCCGGAACGAACAGCGCGATCGTCTCGGCGACCAGCGCCGGCTTCGCTTGTCCGTCGATCTCGACCGTCGTGCGCATGCCGGCCCGCACGCCTTGCGCGCCGGCATCCGCAGAGATCACTTCGGTCACGGCGCGCACGCGCGACCCAGCTCGCACGGGCTGCAGGAACCGCACCTTGTCGAGGCCGTAATTCACCGCCATCGCGACGCCGCCGATCTCGAGCAGCCCCGCCGTCAGATGCGGCAACAACGAAAGGGTGAGGTAGCCGTGCGCGATCGTCCCGCCGAACGGGCCGGATGCCGCGCGCTCCGCATCGAGGTGGATCCACTGATGGTCTTCGGTGGCGTCGGCGAAGGCCGAGATGCGCTCTTGGGAGATCTCGAACCACTCTCCCGTCGCTGACGCGCCGACGGCGCCGTCGAGATCGGACGGTGATGCGACGGAGATGCTCATGCGCGCGGCCCTCCCGCCACGTAGACGACCTGACCGGAGACGAACCCGGCATCTTCGCGGCAGAAGAACGACACGGTCGCGGCGACGTCCTCCGGCGTCCCCGCGCGCCCGACAGGGATCTCCTTGGCCGCGGCAGCGACGAAATCGTCGAACGGCACGCCGATACGCTCGGCGGTGGCGCGGGTCATGTCGGTCTGGATGAAGCCCGGCGCTACCGCGTTCGCAGTCACGCCGTACCGCCCGAGTTCGATCGCGAGGGTTTTGGTGAGGCCCTGCATCCCGGCCTTGGCGGCGGCGTAGTTCGCCTGCCCACGATTGCCGAGCGCCGAGGTCGAAGACAGGTTGACGATGCGACCCCACCCGGCCTCGACCTGGTGCTTCTGCACGGCGCGGCTCATCAGAAACGCGCCGCGCAGGTGCACGTTCATCACGGCATCCCAGTCGTCGTCGGTCATCTTGAACAGCAGGTTGTCGCGCAGGATGCCGGCGTTGTTCACGAGAATCGTCGGCGCCCCGAGGCGCTCCGCGACCGCGTCGACGGCCGCGGTGACGGCGACGGAATCGGCGACGTTCGCGCCCACAGCGAGTGCCGTGCCGCCCGCCGCTTCGATGGCGTCGACGGTGTCAGCGCAGGCGGCCTCGTCGAGGTCGATCACGGCAACGGCATAGCCGTCGGACGCGAGGCGGAGCGCGGTGGCGGCGCCGATGCCGCGGGCGGCGCCGGTGACGATGGCAACACGTGTCATGTGGGGTTCCTTTCGAGGGACGAACGAGAACAGGTGATGGATCAGAAGACGATGAGTTGGCGAAGTTCGCCGCCGGCGGCGAGGCGATCCATCGCGAGGTCGATCTCTTCGAGACGGATGCGGGACGTGACGAGTTTCTCCAGCGGCAGCCGGCCGGCGCGCCACATCTCGACGTACCGGGGAATGTCGCGGGAGGGGACGGCCGATCCGAGGTAGCTGCCGACGATCGTGCGAGCCTCCGCCGTCAGCAGCAGCGGCGCGATGGATGCGCGGGCATCCGGCGCGGGAAGGCCCACCGTCACCGTCGTGCCGCCGGGGGCCGTGACCGCGAGGGCGGTTTCGAAGGCGCGGGCCGACCCGGCAGCCTCGATCACGACAGGCGCACGGATGCCGCGGTCCACCGCATCGGCCGGCGAGAGAGCATCGACGGCGCCGAAGTCCCGGGCGAGTGTGAGCTTCTCGGGGACGGCGTCGATGCCGATCACGTCGTAGCCGCGACCGATGGCGACAAGGAGCGCGGCCATGCCGACGCCTCCCAGACCGACCACGATGACCGTTGATCCGGGCTCGGGGTGCGCGGCGTTCAGAACGGCGCCGCCGCCGGTGAGGACAGCGCAGCCCAGCAGCGCGGCGATCTCGGCCGGAACATCGGGCGGCACGGGGACGACGGAGGTGCGACTGACGACGGCGTGCGTCGCAAAGCCACTGACCCCCAAGTGATGGTGGACCTCTTCCGAGTCGGCGGCGCTCACTCCGGTCGATCGGTGCAGTCGCGTGACACCGCCGACGAGCGATCCCGCGTTGTTCGCCGCGGTACCGACCTCGCACGGAAGCCGTCCGTCGGTCGCGCAGCCCGCGCACTCACCGCACCGTGGGAGGAAGGTCATCACAACCCGGACGCCGGCGCGCAGATCGTCGACACCCTCGCCGACCTGTTCGACGATGCCGGATGCCTCGTGCCCGAGCAGCATCGGCACAGGCCTCCGGCGATTGCCGTCGACGACGCTCAGGTCGGAGTGGCAGACCCCGGCCGCTTCGATTCGCACGAGCAGTTCGCCTGGCCCCGGGGGGTCGAGTTCGAGCGCGCCCACAGTGAACGGTCGAGATTCGGCGAACGGCGCCGACGCGCCAGATACCTCGAGCACGGCTCCCGTAATCTGCACCTGGACCTCCTCGTCCCGCGTATCGACCCTGCGATCCCACCCAGCATACCGACTGCGCGGTATGCTACCCACATCACAAGAGCAAGGAGCTCGATGTCCACTCCCATCTCCACCGGCCCGCCGGTGACTGCTCCTCTCGAAGGCCACACTGACGAGCGATTCTCGGGTCTGCGTGACGAATTCGCCCGTCGGCTCGGGTCGGGCGACGAACTCGGTGCGTCTCTCACCGTCATGATCGACGACGAAGTGGTCGTCGATCTCTGGGGAGGGTGGTTCGATTCGGCGCGCAGCGCGCCGTGGCAGAGTGACACCCTGACGAACGTGTGGTCGATCTCAAAGACGGTCACCGCTCTCGCCGCCCTCGTCCTGATCGATCGCGGCGAGCTGGATCCCGAGGCAACCGTGGCCACATATTGGCCGGAGTTCGCGGCATCCGGCAAGGAGAACGTGCTCGTGAAGCACCTCCTCAACCACACCTCCGGCGTCTCCGGATGGGCGCAGCCGGTCTCGGCGGCAGACATCCTCGACGCGGAAGCCTCGGCAGCCCGCCTCGCCGCCCAGCCCAGTTGGTGGCCTGCGGGCACGGCCAGTGGCTATCACCTCCTGGATTACGGCACGCTCATCGGCGAAGTCGTTCGGCGCGTGACCGGCAAGACGCTGGGAGACTTCGTCGCGTCCGAACTGGCCGGCCCGCTCGGCGCCGACTTCTGGCTCGGACTCCCGGCGAGCGAAGACCACCGCGTGAGCCCGGTGGTCCCGCCACCGCCCGCGCAGGGCCTCGACCGGCTGCCGCGCGACTCCCCCGCGTTCAAGACCTTCAGCGGTCCACCCCTCGACGCCGCACTGACCCGGACGCGAGAATGGTTGGCCGCAGGTCTCGGCAGTGCGGGCGGCCAGGGCAATGCCCGCTCGGTCGCGCGATTGAATTCGCTCATCGCGCAGGGCGGCCAGTCGGCCGGCGTTCGGCTCCTGTCGCCCGAGACCATCGATCGCGTCTTCGCCGAGCACACCGACAACGTCGACTACGTCCTCGGCATCCCCTTGCGCTTCGGTCTCGGCTACGCCGTGTCGAACCCCGTGACGACGCCGTGGATCCCCGAGGGGCGCGTCGCGTTCTGGGGCGGGTGGGGTGGCTCGATCGTGATCGCCGACGCAGAACGCGGCATGACCTTCGCTTACGTGATGAACCGGATGTCGCCGAGCATCATCGGGTCACGGCGCTCGGACGCCTACACCCGAAAGGTGTACGACGCCCTGAAGTGACGGCGGCGGCTCAGTCTTGATCGTCCGGATGCCGGGGTCGCCAGAGCACCACATCGGTCGCGCGCCGGACGCGCGTGCCATGACGGAGGCTGATGACAGAACCCGTCGCGCCGGCGGCGAAGACGCGCGCACCGGGGCGGTTCTGCATTTCGGCGCGCACGCGCTGCTCAAGTTCGGCGACCTGGCGGCGGAGCTCGAGGACATGGTTCTCAAGCTCGACGATCCGCGCGATCGCAGGAAGGCTGACGCCCTCGGCCGATAGCCTTGCTACTTCGCGCAGCTGCTCGACGTGGCGGGTGGAGTAGCGACGGGAACCACCGCGTGTGCGCGCGGGCACGACGAGGCCGATCCGGTCGTACTGACGCAGAGTCTGCGGGTGCAGACCCGCGAGTTCGGCGGCCACCGCGATCGCGAAGATCGGGGCATCCGCCATCTCGTCTTCCGTCATCGCTCACCTCGCTTCACGGGCAGTGTCGCACCTGTGCCGAGACGAGGAGATGTGCCGAGGCGAGGACCAATCGACGCGAATCGGTCCTCGCGTCGGCAGATGTCCTCGCCCCGGTACATCACCATCGACCTCAGCCGCGGGCCTTGTTCATCAGGTCGGCCCGAGGGTTCTCCTTGGGCTCGAGTTCCTGGAAGCGCGCCAGCGCGTCGCGCGCGGCATCGTCAAGGTGCGACGGGACGGCGACTTCGACCTCCGCGAGGAGATCTCCCGTGCCCTTGGCATTGGTGACGCCGCGACCTTTGACGCGCAGCACGCGTCCGGACGGCGTGCCCGGAGCGACCCGAAGCTTCACCGGGTCCTCGCCGAGCGTCGGAACCTCGATCGTCGCGCCGAGCACCGCCTCGGTGAAGGTGACCGGCACCTTCACCCGAAGATTCAGCCCTTCGCGCGTGAACACCGGATGCGGACGCACGGTGACGGCCACCACGATGTCGCCCGATTCGCCGCCATCGGGCGACGGGCGCCCGCGACCGCGAAGTCGGATCTTCTGGCCATCGGCCACGCCGGCGGGAATCTTCACCTTGAAGGGCTTGCCATCCTCGCCTTGCAGCGTGATGGTCTCGCCCTTGGTCGCGGTGACGAAATCCATCGTCGTGCGCGCGGTGACATCGGCCCCCTTCTGGGGACCGCCGTACCCGCGGAATCCGCCCGAGGGCTGGCCGAATCGACCGGAGCCGAACCCGCCGCCCTGCTGCTGGTTGAACATGGCGAAGATGTCGTCGAAGTCGGCCTGCTGGCCACCGGCCGCACCACCACCGCGACCGCGGTTGAAGGTGCTGAACACGTCCTCGAAGCCGCCGCCGCCCTGCCCGCCCGCCGCGAAGCGGGGAGCACCCGAACCCATGGCGCGCATCTGGTCGTACTCGGCGCGCTGCTCCTTGTCGGAGAGCACCGAGTACGCCTCGCTGATCTCCTTGAACTTGGTCTCGGCTGCGACATCACCCTGATTGGAGTCGGGGTGGTACTGCCGCGCGAGCTTCCGGTACGTCTTCTTCAGGTCAGCGTCGGAGATGTCCTTGGCGACACCGAGGACTTTGTAGAAGTCCTTATCGAACCAGTCTTGGCTGGCCATGTGTCCTCCGCCTACTCAGCTGGTACGGCGACGACGACCTTCGCCGGGCGCAGTTCGATGCCGCCGAGGCGGTAGCCCACCTCGACGACCTCGAGCACGGTTGCCTCGGTCACACCGGGGGTCGGTGCCTGGAAGATCGCCTCGTGATGCTGCGGGTCGAACGGCTCGCCGGCTTCGCCGTAGATCTCCACGCCCATGCGGCCCACGACGGCGCGAAGCTTCTCCGCGATCACGCTGAGGGCAGATCCCTCGACGAGATCGCCGTGCTTGTCGGCGCGGTCGAGGTCGTCGAGGACGGGCAGCAAGCCCTTCGCGACGGTGCCCTTGGCGCGCTCGATCTCCACTTCGCGCTGTTCCTCGGTGCGACGCCGGTAGTTGGCGTATTCGGCCTGGAGTCGCTTGAGGTCGAGCAGCAGGTCGTGGTCCTCGGGCGAGGCATCCGCCACAGTGGCCTCATCGGACTGCTCGGCCGAGAGGATGTCGTCAACCGTCCAGTCGTCCTGATCGGTCTGGTCCGTCTGATCGGTCTGGTCCGCCTGCGACGCGGGGCCGGGAGCTTGCGCTTCCGACCCCTCGTCGTCCGGTCGGACCTCGTTGTTGTCGAAGTCCTTGTCAGTCATTCGTCCTACTTCTTCTCGTCCTCGTCCTCGACGACCTCGGCGTCGACAACGTCCTCATCAGAGGATGCCGCACCTTCGCCGTCCGCGGGGGCTTCTGCACCGGCATCCGGTGCCTGCTCCGCCTGCGACGCGGCGTAGATCGCTTCGCCGAGCTTGCTCTGCGACGCGTTGAGCTTGTCGAAGGCATCCTTGACGGTGTCGTCGTTGTCGCCCGCAAGAGCGGTCTTCAGTGCGTCGACGTCGGCCTGGACCTCGGTCTTGACCTCTTCGGGAAGCTTCTCGTCGTTGTCCTTGATGAGCTTCTCGATCGAGTAGGCCAGGGTCTCGGCCTGGTTGCGCACCTCGGCGGCCTCGCGGCGCTTCTTGTCCTCGGATGCGTGCTCTTCGGCCTCGCGAACCATGCGCTCGATGTCGTCCTTGGCCAGCGACGAGCCGCCGGTGATCGTCATCGACTGCTCCTTGCCCGTGCCCTTGTCCTTGGCGGACACGTGCACGATGCCGTTCGCGTCGATGTCGAAGGTGACCTCGACCTGCGGGACGCCGCGGGGGGCCGGCGCGATGCCGGTGAGCTCGAACGTGCCGAGCGGCTTGTTGTCGCGCGTGAAGTCGCGCTCGCCCTGGAAGACCTGGATGGCCACGGACGGCTGGTTGTCGTCTGCGGTCGTGAAGGTCTCGCTGCGCTTGGTCGGGATGGCCGTGTTGCGCTCGATGAGCTTGGTCATGATGCCGCCCTTGGTCTCGATACCGAGGCTCAGGGGGGTGACATCGATGAGGAGAACGTCCTTGCGCTCGCCCTTGAGGACACCGGCCTGGAGAGCGGCGCCGACGGCGACGACCTCATCCGGGTTGACGCCCTTGTTGGGCTCCTTGCCGGCTTCGCGCTGCACGAGCTCGCTCACGGCGGGCATGCGGGTGGAACCACCCACGAGCACGACGTGGTCGATGTCGGCGACCTTGATGCCGGCTTCGCGGATGACATCCTCGAAGGGCTTCTTGGTGCGGTCGAGCAGGTCCTTGGTGAGGTCCTCGAACTTCGCGCGGGTGATCGTCTCGGACAGCGACACGGGGCCGGAGTCGGTCAGCGACAGGTAGGGAAGGTTGACGCTCGTGCTGGTCGACGACGAGAGTTCCTTCTTCGCCTGCTCGGCGGCCTCTTTGAGGCGCTGCAGGGCGATCTTGTCGTTCGAGACGTCGACGCCGGTGGTGTCCTTGAACTGCTTGATGAAGTAGTCCACGAGACGCTGGTCCCAGTCGTCGCCGCCGAGGCGGTTGTCGCCGGCGGTCGAGCGCACCTGGATCGTCGAGAAGTCGTCGTCCTTGCCCACCTCGAGCAGGGAGACGTCGAACGTTCCACCACCGAGGTCGAAGACGAGGATGAGCTCGTCTTCCTTGCCGCGGTCGAGGCCGTAGGCCAGGGCGGCTGCGGTGGGCTCGTTGATGATGCGGAGGACGTTGAGGCCTGCGACCTCACCGGCTTCCTTCGTCGCCTGACGCTCGGCGTCGTTGAAGTACGCGGGGACGGTGATGACGGCATCCGTCACGGTGTCGCCCAGGTACTGCTCCGCGTCACGCTTCAGCTTCTGAAGGATGCGCGCCGAGATCTCCTGCGGCGTGTAGTTCTTGCCATCGATCGCCTGCGTCTTCCAGTCGGTGCCCATGTGGCGCTTGACGGAAGACAGTGTGCGGTCGATGTTGGTGACGGCCTGGCGCTTCGCGGTCTCACCGACGAGCACCTCCCCGTCCTTGGTGAATGCGACGACCGAGGGGGTGGTGCGGAAACCTTCGGCGTTTGCGATGACCTTGGGCTCGCCGCCCTCGAGGACGCTGACGACGGAGTTCGTCGTACCGAGGTCGATTCCAACTGCACGTGCCATGTGTATCTCCTTGTTCTGAAGTCGGATGTGTGTGAAACAGGAAAGTCTTCGAGCTTGAGTCGGGTGGACTCACCTTTGCTCGAGCTCTACTGTAACCACGACATCCGTCGCTGTCAAACCAACTTGATACGACTCGACTCAACTTCGGTTCGGACTAGCCGAGCACCATGCCTTCCGCGGCGGACGATGCCTTCGGATCGGGCAGTCGGCGCATCCGGAAACCATTCGCGATGCCGAGCAGGCCGGCGAGAATCGGAACGAGCAGCGCGATCTGAAGCGCGATCGGGCGGGACCGCTCGTTGATCGCGATGATCTCCTCCTGAACGTCGGCCGGTTCGCCGTCGACGACGTCCTGCAGTTGCGTGGTGGACATCAGCTGGGCATCGTCTTCGAGCGCGGTCGCGACGGTCTGCTTGTCGTCATCGGGGATGACCGTGCTGGCGTTCACCTCCGCAGTGAAGGTGAACGCGAGCGTTGCGAGCATGATCGCGCCGGCGAAGGCGAGGCCGAACGAGAGGCCGAAGGATCCTGCCGCCGAGTTCACACCGGCGGCTTCACTCACGCGCTCGTCGGTGATCGGCGAGAGCGTGTAGTTGTTGAGCTGAGAGACCAGCATTCCGAGTCCGCCACCGGCGACGATCAGCGGGATGGTGAGCCACCACCCGGATGTCGCACGCGGCACGATCGGCAGCAAGGCGACGAGCCCGATCACCAGGAGGATGTAGCCCAGCAGGATGATGTTCGCCGGCCGGCCTTTCGCGCGCTTACCGGCCAGCAGCGCGATCGCGAACATGCTCAGCGAAAGGGGCGCGATCGACAGGCCCGCCCACAGCGCGTTGTATTCGAGGACCATCTGCAGGTACAGCGGCAGGACGATCATGGTGCCACCGAGGGCGACCTGCTGCAGCAGCTGTCCGCTCACGCCCGCCGTGAAGACCTTCGAGAGGAAGAGGCCCGGATCGAGCAGCGTGGCCTTGTCCCGACGCTTGCGACTGCGCAGCCACCAGACGAGTCCGCCCATCGCGACGATGCCGATGCCCATCAGCAGGCCGACGTACTCCCCGCCTTCCTGCCACACGAGGATGCTGAGGACGATGCCGCCCATACCGATGACAGACAGTGCGGCGCCGCCCCAGTCGACGACGCGCGAGCCCTGGTAGGCGACGTCTTTGACGAGGCCGATTCCCAAGAGGACGATCGCGATGATGACCGCTTCGAGCAGGAATCCCACTCGCCACGACAGGAACGTCGTGATGAAGCCACCAAGAAGGGGGCCGATGGCGGCGGCGATCGCGGCGGATGCACCCACCAGCGCGTACACCCGCTTCTGCTGCGCGCCGTGGAAGTTTCCGTGGATCAGCGATTGCATCGCAGGGAGGAGGAGTGACGCGCCGAGCCCTCCGATGAAGGCCCAGAAGATGATGATGGTCGTGAGATTCTGCGCGAGCGTCATCGCGATCGCACCGACCGCGTATGCGCACAGGCCCAGGATGTAGGCGAGCTTGCGACCGATGAGATCGCCGGTCTTGCCGCCGATCAGGATGAACGCCGCCGACACGAGCGCTTCGAGCGCGATGGCGCCCTGCACACCGCTCGCCGTGGTGCCGATGTCTTTCACGACGGCCGAGATCGAAACGTTCATCAGGGAGGTATCGACAACGAGCACGAACATGGCCATCGCGAGCAGGATCGCGAGCTTTCTGTTCATGGGTTCGGCGGGTGCGGAGCCATTGGTCATGGTCACACCCTAACGGGATGCGGCGCCCGCGATAGCCTGACCGCTATGAGCGACGTTGAGGTCCCGCCCGGCAGCCCTGAGGCGCCCAAGTTCTCGGGCGTGACGCCCACCGATGCCCTCGTCGCCGCGACGGCGACCGAGCCCGGTCATCCCGCATCCACGCGCAAACGCGTCGTGCTGGCGTGGGGGCTGTGGGACTGGGGCTCGGCGGCGTTCAACGCCGTGGTGACGACGTTCGTGTTCACGGTCTATCTCACGGGTGAAAGCTTCGGTGCTGCCGGCACCGTGGAGGCGCAGCTCGGCTGGGCCCTCGCGGGCGCCGGTGTGCTGATCGCCGTGCTCGCCCCGGTCACGGGGCAGCGTTCGGACACCTCCGGCCGCCGCAAGCTCTGGCTCGCCGTGAACACCTACATCGTGGTCGCGTTGATGGCGATGCTGTTCTTCGTCCGGCCCGATCCGTCGTTCCTGTGGCTGGGACTCCTCCTCGTTGCCGGGGGAAACGTGTTCTTCGAATTCGCAGGCGTGAATTACAACGCGATGCTCTCGCAGGTCTCGACCCCGCGATCGATCGGCCGCGTCTCGGGGTTCGGCTGGGGCATGGGCTACGTCGGCGGGATCGCGCTCCTGCTCATCGTCTACTTCGGCTTCATCCAGGGGTTCTTCGGCCTGCCGTCTGAGGACGGACTGTCGGTTCGACTCGCGATGATCGTGTCCGCCGTCTGGTTCGGCCTGTTCGCCATCCCGGTCCTGATCGCGGTGCCCGAGTACAAGGGATCGGGAGCGAAGCGCGAGAAGATCGGATTCTTCGCGTCGTACGCACGGCTCGGCCGCGACATCGCCAAGCTCTGGCGCGAGTCCCGTCACACCGTCTGGTTTCTGCTCGCGAGCGCCGTCTTCCGCGACGGCCTGGCCGGTGTGTTCACCTTCGGAGGCGTCCTGGCGGCATCCGTCTTCGGCTTCTCCGCGGGCGAAGTCATCATCTTCGCCATCGCGGCGAACATCGTCGCAGGCATCTCGACGATCGCCGTCGGTGCCTTGGACGACAAGCTCGGCGCCAAACCCGTCATCGTCACCGCGCTCATCGGCCTGATCGTGTCGGGGATGATCGTCTTCCTCCTGCACGACGGCGGCCAGATCGTCTTCTGGACGGCCGGTCTCGCTCTGACGCTCTTCGTCGGACCTGCGCAGTCGGCGTCGCGCACCTTCCTCGCGCGCATCATCCCCCCGGGACGTGAGGGCGAGGTCTTCGGCCTCTACGCGACGACCGGTCGTGCGGTGTCGTTCCTCGCGCCGATGATGTTCGCCATTTTCGTCTCGGCGTTCGGCGCCGCCTACTACGGCATCCTCGGGATCATGCTCGTCCTGTTCGTGGGACTGCTCCTGCTCATCCCGGTGAAGGCGAAGCAGAACGTCATCAGCTGACGCCGGCGCCCTCGTTGCGCGGCTGCTGAACGCTCGGCTCCCGCCGCATCGGGACGTGGGCAATGCCGTCCTCGTAAAACCGTTCACCGCACACTGCGAAGCCGAACCGGCCGTACCAGCCCGCGAGATGCTCCTGCGCGTCGAGGACGATCGGTGAGGCCGCCGACGACTCCTCGACGCGCTCGATGGCTCGGCGCATCAGTTCGGCCGAGAGCCCTTGACCGCGAGCTCCCACCGCGGTGGCGACGCGCCCGATGCGGGCGGTGTCGGGGTCACGCAGCAATCGAAGAGTTGACGTGACGTCGCCGTTCTCCTCGGTCCAGAACTGCTCGGCGTCTTCCTCGAGGTCTCGGCCATCGAGTTCGGGATACGCCGCGGTCTGCTCGACGACGAAGACGGACACGCGGAGCCACAGGATCCGGTACAGGATGCCGGGCGCGATGTCACGCAAAGAGGCGTGATGAAAGGTGACGGACACGAAATCAGGCTACGTGCGGTGCTGTGCGTTCAAGCGCAGTCAGCGCTGCGGCCACGCTGCCGCAAGCTTCGTCAGCAGGCGGGCGAGCTCGGCGCGCTCAGCGTCATCGAAGTCCGCGAGAGCGCTTGTCAGCTGTTCGCGACGCTCGCCACGAAACCCACGAGCAAGCCGTGAACCCTCGTCGGTCAGGGCGACGCGCGTGCGCCGGGCATCGTCGGGGTCGGCTTCGCGGCGCACCAGTCCCAGCTCCACCCCCTGCTGGATCAGCCTTGACGCGCGCGGCTGATCCACGCCGATCGCGTCGCCGACTTCGCTGACGCTGAGGGGACCGGATGCCGCCACCAGCGCCTCGAGCAATCGCATGCGCGCCGGGCCTCCGCCGAACCGGCCGTGCGGGCCGCCGCGCCCCGGGTGGTGATGGGGGTGCTCGCTGTGGTCGCCGGCCCCGCCGAAACCTCGACCGCGGCCGAACCCGCCCGGGCCCCGATCCCCGGAGCCGCGATCGCCGGGGCCCATGCCGCCAGGCCCGAAGGGTGGACGCCGGCCTCGCAGTTGAGCGAGCGCGGTGACGATCGCGTCGAGGTCCGTGCGGGCGGCATCCGGTTCGGTCATACTTCGAATTTACATGCAACTTGACATGTTCCGTAAATGCATGTCATACTGCATATGCATGTCAATCGACATGCATAGAGCGTCCGATCTGAAGGATGCTCCCGATGAAAGGACTTCTCATGGAGAACGACACGAACAACACAGACAACATGTCCACACCCGCCCCCGCCGCCCGCCCGCTCGGTTACTGGCTGCGCGCCGTCGATGGCCTGATCGCGGCGGAGTTCCACGCTGCATTCGCGGCTGAAGACGCCTCGCGTCGCGACTGGCGCATCCTGAACCTGCTGGATGGTGACGTCGATGCCCCCGGGCTCGTCGAGCGCCTCCAGCGCGGAAAGAAGCTGCGCGCACTCGCAGACCGCGGCTGGATCGCCGAGGTCGACGGTCGCTGGACCCTCACCGACGAAGGACGCGCCGCCAAAGAGCGGCTTGCGGCCATCGTGGGTGGCGTCCGCGAGAAGGTCGCGGGCTCCGTCAGCGCCGAGGACTTTGCCACGACGATCGCCTCTCTCGAGGCCATCGCGCGGACCCTCGGTTGGGACGAGAACACCGCCGGCGTACGCGGCCCATTCGGTCGCCGCGGCTTCGGCCGTCGGGGTTTCGGCCCTGATGACCGGCGCGGCTTCGCACCCGGCGGACGCCGCGGTGTCGGCCACCACCCGCACCACGAGCACGCGGAACACTGCGGTCACGACGGTCGTGGTGGCGAACACCGCCGTGGCGAGCGAGGCGGTCGCCACAGCGAGCGCTCATTCGAGCGAGGTTTCGATGCCGGGTTCGCGCGCGGTCGTGAGGCGGACACTCGCGAGGCTCACACCGCATAGCGGCATCCGCTCGCTCAACCCATCCTCAAACGGCGAGCCCATCCTCAATCTGCGCAGATCGCGGATGGGTTCGGCGAACGGGGATGGGTTCGGCGAAACCATGGATGGCAACGGCGCGTCGGGGAATCCCCGGCGCGCCGTTGGCGTTGCGATGTGAGAGCGGCATCCCGCCGACATCCCCATGCCATACCCCGCCAATTCCATGACGGCCTGTTACGCACGGTGACGGCTCTTGACGTCAGATGACGCTCTCCGCCGCAGCCCGACATACGGTTTCTAGGTGGACTGGTGAAGTCTGCCCCCGGTGGCCGCCGGGTGATGAGGAGGTTCTTGTGAGCATCGAGACGACACCGGGCACCGCACAGCGGCCCGAACGTCCGGCGCGCGCCGCAGGTGAAGGAACGCGCGAACGCACCGGCGCAGTCCGGACGCCCCGCCCCGGTTCCAGCAAGCCCAACGGGCAGTGGAACATCGACGGAAAGGCCCCCCTCAACGGCAACGAAGAGTGGAAGCAGGTCGACAACGGCTTGAGCGTCCGCGACCGCATCGAGAACATCTACTCCAAAGGCGGCTTCGCCTCGATCGACCCGACCGACCTGCACGGCCGGTTCCGCGTGTGGGGCCTCTACACGCAGCGCAAGCCCGGCATCGACGGCGGACGCACCGCCACCCTCGAACCGCACGAGCTCGAAGACGAGTACTTCATGCTCCGCGTCCGCATCGACGGCGGGCAGCTGACCACCGAGCAGCTTCGCGTCATCTCGGGAATCTCCGAGGACTTCGGCCGCGGCACCGCCGACCTCACCGACCGTCAGAACATCCAGCTGCACTGGATCGAGGTCGAGTCGATGCCCGAGATCTGGCGCCGACTCGAAGCCGTCGGGCTCGGCACCACGGAGGCGTGCGGCGACGTGCCGCGCGTGGTCCTCGGGTCGCCGGTCGCCGGAATTGCCGTCGACGAGTTGATCGACCCCACCGCGCAGATAGGCGAGATCACGAGCCGCTTCATCGGCGACGAGACGCTCGCAAACCTCCCCCGCAAGTTCAAGACGGCGATCACGGGCCACCCCAGCCAGGATGTGGTCCACGAGATCAACGACGTGGCCTTCGTCGCCGTCGATCACCCCGAGTTCGGCATCGGCTACGACCTGTGGGTCGGTGGCGCCCTGTCCACGACCCCCCGCCTCGGCGAGCGCCTCGGCGCCTGGGTCGCGCCCGACCAGGTCGCCGACGCGTGGCACGGCGTCGCACAGATCTTCCGCGACTACGGCTACCGCCGCCTTCGCAACAAGGCGCGCCTGAAGTTCCTCCTCGCCGAGTGGGGCACCGAGAAGTTCCGTCACGTGCTCGAGACCGAGTACCTCGGCTTCGCGCTCGCCGATGGTCCCGCGGCTCCCAAGCCGTCGACCCCCGGCGACCACATCGGCGTCCACCGCCAGAAGGACGGCCGCTTCTACATCGGCGTCACGCCCATCGTCGGTCGCGTGTCCGGGCCCACGCTGCACCGCCTCGCCGACCTCCTCGAAGCACACGGCTCGACGCGACTGCGCACGACGCCGCACCAGAAGATCGTCATCCTCGACGTCCCCGAAGAGCACGTCGAGCCGCTCATCGTGGAGCTGAACGAGATCGGCCTCTCCGCGCGTCCGAGCGTCATCCGCCGCGGCACCATCGCGTGCACCGGCATCGAATTCTGCAAGCTCGCGATCGTTGAGACCAAGGTCAACGCGACCAAGGCCGTGCTCGACCTCGAAGAGCGTCTTGCGGGCTACGAACTCCCGCATCCGCTCAGCCTCCACGTGAACGGATGCCCCAACTCCTGCGCCCGCATCCAGACCGCCGACATCGGGCTCAAGGGTCAGCTCATCACGAACGATGCCGGCGAGCAGGTCCCCGGATACCAGGTGCACCTCGGCGGCGGTCTCGCCTCGCAAGACCGCGATGAGCCTGGCCTCGGCCGGACCGTCCGCGGCCTCAAGGTCGCAGCCGACGGCATCGCCGACTACACGGAGCGCGTCGTCTTGCGCTTCCTCGCCGATCGCGACACCGCGACCGACGAGACCTTCGCCCAATGGGCGCACCGCGCGGAAGAGGAGGCCCTGCAATGACCGTCTCACTCGCTCCCCGTGCCGCTGTCAAGCGCACGCGCGAAGAGCTCAAAGCCCTCGCCGACGCCGGCAACATCGAGCTCGGCAGCATGACCGACCACGAGGCCTCACCCGCAGAGGTCGTTCGCTGGGTCGCCGACAACTTCGGTGTGGATGCCGCGGCAGTCGCCTGCTCGATGGCCGATGCCGCCCTCCCGCACCTGGTCGCCGAACAGCTCCCGAACGTCGACGTCCTCTTTCTTGACACCGGCTACCACTTCGCCGAGACCCGCCACACCCGCGACGAGGTCGAGCGCGCCCTCGACGTCCGCATCATCGACGTCCTCCCCGAGCAGACCGTTGCCGAGCAGGACGCCGAGTTCGGTGCGAAGCTGTTCTCCCGCGACCCCGGCCTCTGCTGCGCGCGACGCAAGGTCGAGCCTCTCCAGAACGCGCTCGGCGGCTACGAAGTGTGGTTCACCGGCGTACGCCGCGAAGAGGCACCGACCCGCGCGACCACCCCGCTGGTCATTTGGGATGAGCGCAACGGACTGGTGAAGGTCAACCCGGTCGCCGCATGGACCTTCGATGACCTCCTCGATTACGCCGGCGCCCACCAGGTGCCCGTGAACCTCCTCGTCTCCAACGGGTACCCCTCGATCGGGTGCGAGCCGTGCACGAAGCCCGTCGCCCCGGGCGAAGACCCTCGGGCCGGCCGCTGGGCGGGCCTCTCGAAGACGGAATGCGGGTTGCACCTATGAGCGCTGTTGCCGCCACGAGCACCGCGCGCGCCGCGCGACTCGACACCCTCGATGTCCTCGAGGCCGAAGCGATCCACATCATCCGCGAGGTCGTCGCCGAGTTCGAGCGCCCCGTCCTGCTGTTCTCCGGCGGCAAGGACTCGGTCGTCGTCCTCCACCTCGCGGCCAAGGCCTTCTTCCCGGGACGCGTTCCCTTCCCCGTCCTCCATGTCGACACCGGCCACAACTTCCCCGAGGTCCTCGCCTTCCGCGATGAGACCGTCGCGCGCGTCGGCGTCCAGCTCGAGGTCGCCCTCGTGCAGGACTACATCGATGACGGCCGTCTGCACGAGCGCAGCGACGGCACTCGCAACCCCCTGCAGACCCTCCCGCTGCTCGATGCGATCGCCGCCGGCAAGCACGACGCCGTCTTCGGCGGGGCGCGCCGCGACGAGGACAAGGCACGCGCCAAGGAGCGCATCATCTCGCTCCGCGACGAATTCGGTCAGTGGGACCCGCGCAACCAGCGCCCGGAGCTGTGGAGCCTGTACAACGGTCGCCACACGCCCGGCCAGCACGTCCGCGCCTTCCCGATCTCGAACTGGACAGAGCTCGACGTCTGGCGCTACATCGAGCGCGAGAACATCGCGCTTCCGCCGCTGTACTTCGCGCACGAGCGCGAGGTCTTCTCCCGCGACGGAATGTGGCGCGCGATCGGCGAGAGCTCGCCCATCAGAGCCGGCGAGACACTCGAGCGTCGCACGGTCCGCTACCGCACCGTCGGCGACATGAGCTGCACCGGCGCCGTCGAATCGGATGCCGCGGATCTCGGCTCCATCGTCGCGGAAGTCGCCCGCTCGACTCTCACCGAGCGCGGCGCAACCCGCGCCGACGACCGCATCTCCGAAGCCGCCATGGAAGATCGCAAGAAGGATGGATACTTCTGATGTCGGACACCGCCGAAGCCGTGATCACTCCCGTGACCGGGGCCCCTCCCGTCGCCTCGACGACACTCTTCCGCTTCGCGACTGCGGGCTCCGTCGATGACGGAAAGTCCACCCTCGTCGGTCGGCTGCTGCACGACTCGAAAGCCATCCTCGCCGACCAGCTCGAGCAGGTCGCACGCACCTCCGCCGAGCGCGGCTTCGCGCACGGCACCGGCTTCGATTTCGCTCTCCTCACCGATGGCCTCCGTGCCGAGCGGGAGCAGGGAATCACGATCGACGTCGCGTACCGCTATTTCTCCACAGACACGCGGTCGTTCATCCTCGCCGACTGCCCCGGACACGTGCAGTACACGCGCAACATGGTCACCGGTGCCACCACGGCCGATGCCGTCGTCGTCCTCATCGACGGACGCAAGGGCGTCCTGGAGCAGACCCGCCGTCACCTCGCCGTCGTCGCGCTTCTCCGCGTGCCGCACGTGATTGTCGCGGTCAACAAGATCGACCTCCTCGACTACTCCGAAGAGGCGTTCACGCCGGTGGATGCCGAGGTTCGCGCCGTCACGGACAGCCTCGGGATCGAGAGCGTGCATGTGCTGCCCGTCTCCGCACTCGAAGGCGACAACATCGTCACACGTTCGGAGCGCACCCCCTGGTACCAGGGGCCAGCACTGCTGGAGCTCCTCGAGACTCTGCCCCACCAGGACGAACTCGACGGCGAACTGGAGCCGTTCCGACTGCCCGTTCAGCTCGTGCTGCGCCCGCAGGGCGGCTTGTCCCCCGCACTCGCGAACGACCCCGCCGAGACCGAGCGACTGCGCGATTACCGCGCCGTCGCGGGACGGATCTCATCCGGATCGATCCGGGTGGGCGACGAGGTACAGCTCTTCCCCGCGGGTATTTCAACGACGGTCACCGGCCTTCAGGTTGCCGGCAGAGAGGTCGAAGAGGCGGCCGCGCCGCAGTCGATTTCTGTCCAACTCGCAGACGACATCGACGCCGCACGCGGATCGCTGATCGTGGCGGCGGGGTCACTCCCGGTAGGACGCCGCGAGGTCGACGCCGAACTCTTCCAGCTCGACGCTCGGACGCTCAGCGCCGGCGCACGCGTCCTGGTCAAGCACGGCACATCGACGGTGCAGGCGATCGTCCAGACCATCGACTCGCGCTACGACCTCGACTCGCTGACGCACGAACCGGCCGAGTCGCTGAAGACGAACGACATCGGCCACGTCCGCCTGCGTTTCGCGGCTGACCTGCCCCTCGAGCCGTACTCGTCGAGCCGCCATGGGGGCTCTTTCCTGGTCATTCACCCTGCCGACGGTGCGACGCTCGCTGCGGGCATCGCCCGGTGAACGGAATCTCCCGATGAGCGTGGACATCCCCGCGTTCGCGCACAGTCCGGCATCCGCTCCCGGCCGCGTCTGGCTCGTCGGCGCGGGGCCGGGCGATCACGAACTGCTGACGATCAAGGGTCTGCGCGCCCTCGAGAATGCCGACGTCATCGTGGCGGACCGCCTCGGCGCCCGCGCGGTCCTCGACGGTCTCGCCGCCGACGGAGTGGTGCTGGGCGCTGAAATCGTCGACGTGGGCAAGCTCCCGGGTCACCACGCGGTTCCGCAAGACGGCATCAACGCGCTGCTCGTGCACCTCGCCCGCGAGGGCAAGAATGTGGTGCGACTCAAGGGCGGTGACCCGTATGTCTTCGGACGCGGCGGCGAAGAACTCGCCTTCTGCCAAGAGGCCGGCATCGCCGTCGAGGTCGTTGCCGGTATCACCAGCGCGATCTCCGTACCGGCCGTCGCCGGCATCCCCCTCACCCACCGCGGCCTCGCCACCGCATTCACCGTCGTCACCGGCCACGATCAGATCCGGGCGCTGACCGGCGGCCGCGATCACACTGTCGTGCTCCTCATGGGAGTCGGCACGCTCGCTCACTCTGCGGGCATTCTCAGCGGCGGCGAGCGCGGCGCGGAGTGTCCAGTGGCTATCATCGAAGACGGTTTCGGTGCCCGCCAGCGGGTCACCATCGGGACGCTCGGCTCCATTGCCGCGCAAGCCGCCGAACGCGGCATCCGCTCTCCCGCTGTCGTGGTCGTCGGAGATGTCGTCCGACTCAGCCCTTACGCCCCCACCGAACTCGCCGCGAACGCCCTCGACGTCTCGGCAGAACTCACCGCGCGCCTCACCGCGGAACACCACCTCAGAAAGGCCCTCCCCCAGTGACCAACCTGAACCTTCGCGTCGCGATCGTCGGCGCCGGCCCCGCGGGCATCTACGCCGGCAACATCCTTGCCAACAGCGTCCGCGACGCCGGCGGCACCGTCGCGATCGACCTCTTCGAATCTCTCCCTGCGCCCTACGGACTCATCCGCTACGGCGTCGCCCCCGATCACCCGCGCATCAAGGGGATCGTCACCTCGCTGCACGAGATGCTGGATGCCGGCACGATCCGCTTCATCGGCAACGTCGAGATCGGCCGTGACCTCGAACTTGCCGACCTGCAGGAGCGGTACGACGCCGTCATCCTCGCGACCGGCGCCATTCGCGACGTCACGCTGAACCTGCCCGGCGTCGACCTCGAGGGCTCGTACGGCGCCGCCGACTTCGTGTCGTGGTTCGACGGGCACCCCGATGTCCCGCGCGAATGGCCGTTGGATGCCGCTGAAGTGGCCGTCATCGGCAACGGCAACGTCGCGCTCGATGTCGCCCGGGTGCTCGCAAAGCACGCCGTCGACCTTCGTTCGACCGAGATTCCCGACAACGTGCTGGCTGGACTCGAAGCATCCGCCGTCACCGACGTCCACGTCTTCGGTCGCCGCGGACCCACCGACATCAAGTTCACCCCCATCGAGCTCCGCGAGCTCGGCGAGGTGCCGGACGTCGACATCGTCCTCGCCGATGAGGACTTCGCCTACCTCGAGGGTGTCGTCCCCGCGACGAACCAGCTCAAGATCATGCTGCGCGTGCTCCAGAGCTGGCGGACACGGGAATCCACCGGCGCCAGCCGCCGGCTGCACCTGCACTTCTACCACTCGCCCGTCGAGATCCTCGGCGAAGACCGCGTCGAGGGCATCCGGTTCGAGCGCACGACCCCGACCGGTGACGGCAGCGTCGTCGGGACGGGCGAATTCCGCGACTTCCCGGTCCAGGCCGTCTATCGCGCGGTCGGATACTTCGGGTCCCCCATCCTCGACGTGCCGTTCGACGACGTGCGCGGGGTCATCCCGAACGTCGAGGGCCGCGTGACCGACCTCGCGTCCGCGGCGGATGCGGCCGACGGCGGCACCGCCGTTCAGGGCCTCTACGCCACCGGCTGGATCAAGCGCGGACCGGTCGGCCTCATCGGCCACACCAAGTCCGACGCGATGGAGACGATCGCCCACCTCGTGGCCGACGCGGAGGCTGGCCTCCTGGCCGCACCGACCGCCGACGGCGATGTGCTGGAGCTTCTCGCCGAGCGCGACGTTCAGTACACGACGTGGGATGGCTGGCTCGCGCTCGACACCCACGAGCGCGAACTCGGCGCGACGCACGAGCACACGCGCGAGCGCGTCAAGGTCGTGCCGCGCGACGAGCAGGTGGAGCTCTCCCGCTCCGGATCGCTCGCACTCTCGTGACGTACATCATCGCGCTGCCCTGCGTCGATGTGAAAGACCGGGCCTGCATCGACGAGTGCCCGGTCGACTGCATCTACGAAGGCGAACGGTCGCTCTACATCCACCCCGACGAATGCGTCGACTGCGGTGCGTGCGAACCGGTCTGCCCCGTCGAGGCGATCTACTACGAGGACGACGTCCCCGACGAGTGGCAGGACTATTACACCGCCAACGTCGAGTTCTTCGATGACATCGGATCTCCGGGCGGCGCCGCCAAGACGGGCGTCATCGCGAAGGACCACCCGATCATCTCCGCCCTGCCACCCCAGGCCTGACCGGGCGCGGGGCGCTCACCCCGAGTGCACTGCCATCAGTCGTGGTGGAAGATCTCCGGGAGCTCCTTCCACCACTCGCCGTCGGCTCGATCGTCGAGCGGCTGCTGCAGCGGTTCCTGCACAGCCCACCAGCGCTGAGTCTCTGGGTCGGCGGCGATCGCAGCCATGTCGGCCTCGTAGTCATCGCCGGTGTACTCGAAGTACGAAAACAACACGTCGCCGTGACGGTAGATCGAGTAGTTGTGGATGTGGCTGGCCGTGAGGCGAGCCAGCACCGTCGGCCAGACCGCCGCGTGATACCGCTCGTACTCCTCGCGGTTCTCGGGAGGCAGACCGATGACGGATGCGACGCGCTTCACTTCGACACCCCTGTGCCGACGGCATCCGGGATCTCGAGGGGAATCCCCTCTCTCTCGGCGGATGTGTAGGCGGCCTCGACCACGGCCATCGTGTGCAGCACGTCTTCGACCGACGTGGGAAGGGTGGGCACTGAGCCCTCGGCGAACCGCTGGACGGCGCCCATCGATCCGATGAACGCGTCGGGGAACCAGGACCCCTCGAACGGGACCGGCTGCCAGCCGGCGTCCTTGTCGTCGAGGAGCGCCAGCTCGAGCGCATCCGCCCCACCCGTCGGGTAATCCAGGAGCAGGCCCATCTGGGCGCGGATCGCCCCCTTCGTGCCCTCCCATTTGATGAAGCTCTCTTCATGGGCCGGGCCGAAGGCATGGTCGTGGTTCGTGCTGATCGTCACCCGCAGCGGACGATCGCGATAGCGCATCAGGATCGTCGACCGGGTGTTGGCGACGTCGTCCTTCAGCGGGTGGCGGACGGTCACCGCGCTCACACTGTCGGGATCGCCCAGGAACGACCGCACGAGGTCGACATAGTGCACGCTGTGCATGTTGATCTCGAGTCGCTCGAGCCCGAACACGTGCGGGAACAGGTGCCACGGGGTGTCGACCGACACCCTGATCTCGAAGTCGTAGAGTTCGCCGATGACCCCGTCGGCAATAAGACGGCGGGCGGCCTCGACGTACGGCGCGAACCGGAGCTGGGTGTTGACCGCGGCGACCAGTCCCTTGCGTCGACAAAGATCGCGCAGCTGGATGCCCTGCTCGAGAGTGTGTCCGAGCGGCTTCTGGATCAGCACAGGTGAGCCATCGGGCAGCGCTTCGAGCGCTTCGAGGTACTGCTCGGGCATCAGCGCGATGTCGTATACGGCATCGGCCGGCGCCGCGGCAACGGCGTCTGCGACGGTGGCGAACACGTGGGCGATGCCGTACTCGTCGGCGAGCGACTGCGCCCTCGCCACCGTGCGGTTGACGAGTCCCCAGACCGGATAGCCTGCCTTGCGGTACGCGGGCAGGTGGGCATCCTTGACGATGCCGCCGGTGCCGATGATGACGATGGGGCGCGGATGCCGGGGCAATTCGACCGTGTACGCGGCGGCCGGGCTGAGTTCGGGCTGAGGGAGCATCCGGTCACCCCTTGACGGCACCGACGGTCTGGCCGCGGATGAGGAAGCGCTGAGCTCCGAGGAAGACGACCAGGAGCGGGATCATCGAGATCACCGTCGCCAGCGCGAGCTGCGGCATGTAGAGCTTCACGTCGAGGCCGGCGGCGACTGTCGCGTTGAAGAGCGGGCTCGCGCCGATGAGTTCCTGGATGCCGACGGAGATCGTCTTGTTCTGCTGGTTCGAGGTCAGCAGGGCCAACGGGAGGAAGAAGTTGGTCCAGTTGGCGACGAACGAGAAGAACGCGACCAGGGCGACGGCCTGCTTCGAGATCGGCAGGCCGACCTTGAGGAAGATCGCGATCTCACCGAGACCGTCGATCCGGGCGGCCTCGACGAGCTCCGGCGGCATCGTCGTCATGAAGTGGATGTAGCTGAGGTAGACGCCGAAGGGGAAGAACCCCATGATCACCGCGACGGGCCACAGCTGCCCGACCGCGCCGATGGCGTTCACCTCGAGGAACAGCGGGATCACGAGCACCGTGTTCGGCATCACCATCGCGAGCAGCGTGGCGAACAGCCAGAACTTCCGCGAGCGGAACCGCAGCCGAGCCATCGCGTAACCCGCCGGGAGCGCGGCGAAGATGGCGAGGAGCCCTCCCGTGACCGCGAGGATGAGCGAGTTCACAATCCAGCGCTGATAGAGCCCCCCGCCGCCGGGACCGAAGCCGGTGATCTGACTCCAGCTGTAGACGACGTTGTCCCATGACATTCCCTGCAGGCCGAGCCAGCCATCCGTTCCCGCCGCGACATTCTCCTGATTACGGAAGGCCATCGCGACGAACCCGACGATGGGGATCACGAACATCGCTGCGACGACCACCATGACGGAGACGCGCGCTATCCGGCCCGCACTCCACCGGTGCGAGCCGACGGCGTGGTGCACTTCTGTCGATGCGCTCAACGCGCCTTCTCCTTGTCTTCGCCGAACAGACCGCTTCTGAAGACGATGAAGATGCCGATGGCGAGGGTGATGACGAGAAGGATGATCGACATCGCCGCAGCCGCGGGGAAGTTCCGGTTGTTGAATGCGAACGCATAGCCGAGCTGGGTGGGTGCCCACTCCGCTTCGATCGACCCAGACGAGATCTGACGCAGCAGGTAGGGCTCGAGGAAGAGCTGGAACCCGTAAGCCAGGTTCATGAGGGCGGCATACCCGATCCACGGGCGGATGAGCGGAAGCTTGATCCGCCACGCCGTCTGCCATGCGTTCGCACCGTCCAACGAGGCTGCCTCGAAGATCTCATCGGGGATGCCGTTGAGCCCGCCGTTCACGATGATGATCCACGTCCCGACGCCCTGGAAGAAAAGCATCGCGGTCAGGATCCACGGGAGGTTGTCGGTGGTCGTGATCTCTTTGAGCGTGTCCATGCCCATACCGCGCCAGAGGAACGCGATGGGCGACTCGGAGGGGTTGAGCAGGTAGACCCACAGCACGAAGTTCGCGATGCCGGCGAGAGCCCCTGGCACGAAGTAGATGAAGCGCATGGAGCCGCCGAATCGACCGGGGCTCGCGTGGATGAGGAGCGCCAGTCCAACGACCCCGAGAATCATCAGCGGCAGCCAGATGATCATGACGGTGAAGATGTTGATGAACGTGTCGATGAAGCGGTAGTCCGTGACGACCGTGATGAAGGCGTCGAGGCCTCCGAATCCGGACTGCGGATTCACCAGCGTCGCGGGCTTCTGCAGCGAGATGTAGAAGGCGTAGCCGATCGGGATGGCCGCCGCGACCAGGAAGAGCAGGGCGTAAGGGGTTATCAGCAGCCACGCGCCGCGTGCCTCGGTGCGATGCAGCGATTGACGTTTGCTCGGCTTGGATGGGGCGGCGTTGCGGCGCCGTCCTGTGGTCAGCGTCTCGGTGACGGTCGTCGTCATGACTTCTTCCTCGAAGCTCTGGTGCAGACGGGGGCGTCGGTCTCGGACCGACGCCCCCGCCTGCTGATGCGTTACTGGACGGTGTAGCCGACGGATTTGGCCTGGTTGACCAGCTCGTCACCGAAGGCGGCGATGGCCTCCTCGACCGTTCCACCGGCGATCAGCGTCGGGCTCACGGTTTCGGCCCACACCGACCCCGTGTCGTACAGCATGTACGAGTAGGGGTTCACCGCGGAAGCGGCATCCTTGAACGCCTGCTGGACTGTCGGGATCTCGCAGAAGTACGCGTCGGACTCGATCTTCGCGAGCCACGGGTCCTGCACGGGGCCGTATCCGGGAAGGCCTGTGCTCAGCTCGACCTGCCACGCCGGGTCAGTCGCGACGAAGGTGGCGAAGGTCAGCGCGTTCTCGAGCTGCTTGCCCGTGATGTGAGACGAGACGCCCCACAGGCCGCCGCCCTCGTTACCGGTCGAAGGCTTGGACTCGCCCTCCCAGGTGAGAGGTGCGACAGCAGTCATCTGCCCGGCCGGGATCTTCCAGGTGTCGCGGAACAGGTAGTTGCCCCACCACACCGCTCCGGGGCTCATCACCAGGTTGGCGCCGGCCGCGGCCGCGTCACCGTCGAAGATTCCCTGGGTGCTGAGCGCTCCACCGTCGTACATCTTGGTGAGCAGCTCGGTCGCGCGAACGCAGGTCGGGTCGCTGAGGTCGATGTGCGCCTCGGTCTCGGACACGCGATCGTTGGTCGGGCAGCCCGAACCCTGCAGGTAGCGGTTCACGGCGTACGCGTCGCCGAGGAATCCACTGAGCTTGTCGGGGTGGTCCGCGGCGATGGCGACGGCGAGGTCGCCGTACTCCTCCCACGTGGTGGGCACGGTGTAGCCGTTCTCGTCGAAGAAGGCCTTGTTGTACCAGAACACGTCCGGGGCGGCGTCGTTGCGGAGGCAGCGGATCTTGCCGTCGATGTCGCAGAACGACAGCACGGCCGGGTCATAGCCCTCGATGACGTCGGGGAGCAGGTCGGTCAGGTCGGCGGCGTAGTTGCTCGTGGAGTTGGTGGCCCACGCGATGTCGTCGTTCGACGGGAAGAAGATCGCATCGGGCCAGCCCGAGCCGGCCGAGTCGAAGTTGGCGAAGGACTGCTTGACGGTCTTCCCGCCGACGGTGCCATCGATCTGCACGACGTCGATCTCGATGTCGGGGTAGGCCGTCTGGAAGGCTTCAGCCGCCGGCACGCGGGGCGGGTCGACCCACACGGTGATCTTTCCCCCGAGTCCGTCTGGGTCTCGGTCGTCGTCTCTGACGCACTGCCCGAGCAGCCCGCGAGGGCAAGAGCTGCGACGATGACGCCCGCTCCCGCCGCGAGGATCCTCTTGGTCTTCATTGACACTCCTTGCGTGAGTGGCGTCTCGATCGAACGCCATTGTGATCTCGTGGTGGTGCACCACCGCCTGATGTGCTGGCCGTGATCAAACGTTATCCCCGGGCGACTCAAAGAGTCAAACGTTTGCTCACGTCTCTACGCTCAGGACGGATCTGCAACGCTCATGACAATACATCGGATGAATACGGATCGGTACCCCGTTTGATAACGAATTCGCAGGCATTCTGCCGGAAGTGATTGGATCATTGCGCGCGCAGACGTTCTTCGTCGAGGCGATAGAACTCGGCCGCTGTGCGACCCAGCACGTCGTCGCGATCGGAGACGCCGAGACCGTCGAAGAGCGGTTTCAATCCTCCCCACACGGCGGTGTACCCTCCGGCGAGAACCGATATCGGCCAGTCACCGCCGTACATCAATCGCGCGGGGCCGAAGATCTCCAGGGCGCGCTCGAAGAAGGGCTTGACCGACTCCGTGGACCACGCGCCGATATCGGCGGTGGCTGAATAGAGGCCGCTGACCTTTGCGTACACGAACGGGTTGGCGGCAGCAGCGGCGATGAGCGAATCCCATGGTTCGACCGAGTCGAGTCCGATCGGAGGCTTGGCGAGATGGTCGATCACCATCCGGAGACGCGGATGCCGCTCGGAGAGGATCGGAATGAGTTCGAGGTGGCGCGGCAGCACGGCGACGATGTCGAGCGCGAGCCCTCGCTGCTCGAGAAGTGCGAGCGACTCGGCCACTTCGGGCCGCAGGAGCCAGTCCGGGTCGGGCTTGTTGTGAATGAGGTTGCGCACGCCCACCATGAGTGTGTCGCCCGCCCATTCGTCGAGGATGGCGGCAGTGGCAGCAGCATCGTCGAGAGGCGTGAAGCCTACGATTCCGACGACCTCGGCGTGCGTCGCCGCAGACGCGCGCATCACCGCGGTGTCGTCGGAGTTGTCCGCGGACTGCACCTGGACGGTGAAGTCGACGCCGGCCGCCCGCAGCTCAGGCGCGACATCATCGAAGGTCATCACGCCGTCGATCGGCGCCATGTCCGGTCCCAGCCAGTCATACTCGGCGACAGTCGGATCCCAGACGTGCTGGTGCGCATCGATCACGGGAAATGTCATTTGCGTCTCCAGATTCGGCGATCCGCGTGGTCAGATCATCGGATGTTTAGGCCTGTCCACTGTAAGACAATCGATTGAGCATAGCCAGTCCTCCGATGACCCGGGCCAAAACGGAAGGTTGGGTGCACCGTACACTGACTGCCATGACCGACGATGAAGCCGCGACCGTTTCCCGCTCGCAGACCGACGTTGTGATCGAAGGCATCAAGGACATGCTCACCCGAGGTGAACTGCACCCCGGTTCGCGACTGCCCGTTGAAAAGGACCTCTCCGCCCAGTTGGGTGTCTCGCGCGGATCGTTGCGAGAGGGTGTGCGCGCGCTCGCGACCCTCGGAGTGCTCGAGACGCGCCAGGGTGACGGCACCTACGTGACGTCGCTCGACCCTCGCAAATTGTTGAGCCCACTGGGATTTCTCGCGGACCTCCAGCAGCCCGCCCATGCCGCCGATCTCCTCGCGGTGCGGCGCGTCCTGGAGTCGGAGAGTGTCGCATTGGCCGCGACTCGGCTCACCGACGACGAACTCAAGGAGCTCGACAGCGTGCTCGGTGTTGTCGACGGCATCCTCCAGAGCGATCCCGACATGGATCTCGAGGCGTTCATCCACGCCGACACCGAGTTCCACCGCATGATCGCGCGCGCGAGCGGCAACCCACCGCTCGCCGCCATCATCGACACGCTCGTCGGCCGCACCTTCCGCGCACGACTGTGGCGCGCGATCTCGCACCGGGGATCCGTGCGAGAAACACAGGCCGAGCACCGCGCAATCCTCGATGAACTCGTCCGACGCGATCCGGAACGCGCCCGGATACGCATGTCAGTCCACTTGTTGGGCGTCGAGGAGTTCAGCGCCGCCCACGCCGACGAGGATCCCCTCGCGACCTAGCAAGCGGCGGGCCTGCGATCGATCAGCGAGACGCCCAGTACGAACCTGACGGGAAGGAATACTCGGCCACCGACTCCTCGAACATCTGCGCGCTGTAGCCGGGCTGATCGGGGAGCACGTACGCACCGTTCTCGACGACGCATGGGTCGACGAAGTGCTCGTGCAAGTGGTCGACGAACTCGGTGACGCGACCATCGAGTGTTCCCGACACGCACACGAAGTCGAAGATGGACAGGTGCTGCACCAGCTCGCAGAGACCCACCCCGCCCGCGTGCGGGCACACGGGCACATCGAACTTCTTCGCCATGAAATACACCGCGAGGATCTCGTTGACACTGCCCAAGCGCGCCGAGTCCAGTTGACAGAAGTCGATCGCCTCGGCCTGGAAGAGCTGTTTGAACAGCACCCGGTTCATGCCGTGTTCGCCGGTCGCGACGCCGATGGGGGCGACGGCGCGACGCACTGCCGCGTGGCCGAGGATGTCGTCGGGGCTCGTCGGCTCCTCGATCCACAGGGGTTTGAACTCGGCGAGGTGGCTCATCCACTCGATCGCCTCCGGCACGTCCCATACCTGGTTCGCGTCGATCATCAGGTTCGCGTCCCACCCGATGACCTCGCGCGCGATCCGTAGGCGACGGATGTCATCCTCGAGGTTCGAGCCGACTTTCAGCTTCACGTGACGGTATCCCTCGTCCACGGCCTCCTGGAGGAGGCGCCGCAGCTTGTCGTCGCTGTAGCCGAGCCATCCCGCGCTCGTTGTGTAGCAGGGGTAGCCACCACGAGCCTCGAGTTCCGCGATGCGGTCACCACGACTCGGCGCCAGTTCGGTGAGCATCGCGATCGCCTCATCGCGCGTGATCGCGTCCGACAGATACCGCATGTCTGCGGCATCGACCAGTTGTTCGGGCGTCATGTCGGCGAGCAGTCGCCACAGTGGCTTGTTCGCGAGCCGCGCGGCCAGGTCCCACATCGCATTCATCACCGCTGCCATCGCGAGGTGAACGACGCCCTTCTCGGGGCCGAGCCAGCGCAGTTGCGAGTCAGACGCGAGATCGCGGTACAGGCCTCCGAGGTCAGCGACCGCATCCTCCACCGATCGGCCGATGAGAGGCAGGCCACGCTGACGAGCGGCCTCCACGCACAAATCGTTCCCACGACCGATCGTGAAGGTGAAGCCGTACCCCTTCACCGCTGGATCGTCGGTGTGCACGACGACGTACGCGGCGGAGTAGTCGCCGTCTTTGTTCATCGCGTCCGACCCGTCCATGCTGAGCGATGTCGGAAAGCGCACGTCGTGAGCTGTGACGGCGGTGATGGTGGTCATGCGAGTTCCTCCGGGATGAGTCCAGCGTCGGCAAGATCACGCCAGACGGTGTCGGGTATGGGCGTCTCCAACCGCTCGACGTTCGAGAGCACCTGGGATCCTCCGCGAGCACCCAGGACCACGGTGGCCACCGCGGGATGCCGCAGCACGTAGCCGATTGCTGCGGCCGGGAGGGTGACCCCATGCCGCTCGCAGATGTCAGCGACGCGATTCGCCTTGGCGACGAGTGCGGGCGGCGCGGGCTGGTAGTCGAAATGTGCATCTGCCGCCGGGCGCGGCTTGCTGAGGAGGCCGGAGTTGTACACCGCGGCGGCAACGACGCCGACGCCTCGATCGATCGCCAGCGGCAGCAGATCGGAGAGAGCTTCGTCATCGAGCAATGTGAACCGCCCGGCGCACATCACGAGGTCGACGTCGGCACGCCGGATGAGTTCGGCCAGGGGCGCGGCATGATTCATCCCCGCGCCGACCGCGCGCACCACACCTTGCTCACGCAGTTCGATGAGAGCGCCGATGCCTTCGGTGGACGCCTGCTCGAAGTGGTCGTCAGGGTCGTGGAGATACAGGATGTCTATCCGGTCCAGGCCCATCCGCTCGAGGGATGACTCGACCGACCGCAAGATGCCGTCTCTGCTGAAGTCCCATTCGCGCCGTGGGTCGGCGGGCACATCGAAACCCTCGGGATCTCGCTCGTGAGCCGTCTCGGGGCTGGGCACGAGCAAACGTCCGACCTTCGTCGAGACGACGTACTCATCGCGCGGTCGTCCTGCGAGGGCGGCGCCGAGCCTGCGCTCCGAGAGGCCCACTCCGTAGTGGGGCGCGGTGTCGAAATAGCGGATGCCGGCATCCCATGCGGCATCGACGGTCTCGGTGACCTCGAGGTCGGTGGTGAGGCGAAAGAGATTGCCCAATTGAGCGGCGCCCAGGCCGAGCTCGCTCAGCTCCAGGCCGCGCCGCGTCGCGCGAGTCCGCATCGTCATCCCCTCGTTGGATTTTTCATCCTAACGGAATCATTAGATGAATATGCACCATCGCGGGCAAAATCATCAAGGGGGAGCCGCAAATCGGCCTAAAGATCGGTTCTATTCACTGCGAGGGGCGGCGGTCGATTCCCGCACGATCAGAAGCGGCGCAGGGTCGCTGACGATGATGTCGGCTACCGTTCCCGTGGTGATCCGGTCGAACACGGCCGACATGGCGGCCCGCCCGAGCTCGTACAGCGGCATCCGCACCGTCGTGAGCGGCGGCCACGTGGTCTCCGCGGTCCAGGCATCGTGCATCGCGACCAGCGAGAGATCCTCCGGGACGCGAAGCCCCAGTCGCCGAGCCTCGAGGAGCGCGCCGAGTGCGGCGTTGACGTTCGCCACGACGATGGCCGTCGGCGCTTCGGCGAGCGACGCCAACGCCGCGAGAGCCGCGCCGCCGCTGCGGGGGTCGTACCCGAGGTGAGTCACATGGTCATCACGGACACTGAGCCCCGCATCGGCCATCGCCGCCCGGAATCCCTTTTCGCGGCGCCGAGCGGTGTCCGAATCCGGGTGCCCGCTCACCAGGCCGATCCGCGTGTGCCCGAGATCGATCAGGTGCTGCGTGCCGAGCCTGCTTCCGCGTTCGTCATCGAGGAGGACTGACCCGACACCGTGAGGATGGATCGAGTTCACGAAGACGACGGGGAGCGTGGACTCGACGAGGGCTTCAAGATCCTGGGGACGCATATTGTCGCCCACCTGCACCAAGACACCATCGACACGACCCTCGCCGATCAGGCGGGGTATCGACTCTTCACCCTCCGGCATGCCTTCGGCGCGCGCGAGCAGGACCATGTAGCCGCGCCGGTGCGCTTCCTCTTCGACGCCACGCATGAGCTCCGTGAAGATCGCGTTGGTGAGGTCGGGAACGATCAAGCCGACGACGTTGGTGCGCGCGACCTTGAGGGCTCGGGCGGCGAAGTTGGGACGGTAGCCCAACTCCTGTGCTGCCCGATGGATGCGCTGCCGTGTCGCATCGCTGACGCGGGCGCTCGGGGCATCGCTCAGGACGCGCGAGACGGCAGAGACCGAAACACCCGCGCGAGCGGCGACGTCGCTCAGGGTGGCCATTCGCCCAGTGTAGGGATCACGTCGTGCAACGCCTTATCGCGGGCGTCGGTTGACAAGGTACAGGTGAGTGAGCACCATGACCGTTTCGGACCGCTGGTTGTTCACGCTGACGAGTTCGTGGACATAGCCGTATTCGTCGGGGCGCTTGGGGTGGGTGACCTTCTCGATGATCTCCGCCGTCACCCGGATCGTGTCTCCGATGAACACCGGACGGATGAAGCGGATGCGGTCATAGCCGTAGCTCATCGACTGCGGATTGATGTCACCCGCGGTCATCCCGACGGCCACGGACAGGATGAGGGTTCCGTGGGCGATGCGCTGACCAGCAGGCTGGGTGGCCATCCACTCGGCATCCATGTGATGAGGGAAGAAGTCACCGGTCTGTCCCGCGTGCAACACGATGTCGGCCTCGGTGATCGTTCGACCGACGCTCTCGCGACGCTCCCCGATCTCGATGTCCTCGTACCAGCGGTCGATCGTGTTCACGGATGCACCAGCCATTCCTCGACGCCCTCGTCCAGCCGCCCGCGAAGCTGGTCATCGGTGAGACGACCCAGCAGGGCATCGGTGACGAACTCCGACAGTGTGTTCTGCAGTTCGATGTAGTGGACGAATCGCGGGCGGACGTACGCGCCTTCGAGGGTCGCGCGCGTGCCGCGGAAGAAGTCGAGCGAGTCCGCGTTGGTGCGATCGCTCTCCCACGCGACCGCATTGCCCGGCTGCCCTCCCCCGTCGTAGTACACACCCTCCTGCACGTGCGCGGAATCGAGCCAGAAGGCATGCTCGATCGCGGCGTCGGGGTGCTTCGTCATGGCCGATACGGCGATGCCGGCGCCGCCCAGCAGCGCACCGGTCACGCCCTTGCGGGAGGCGGGGATGTCGATGTAGCGCAGGCGATGGGCGCGGAACCCCGCCCGGCTGTAGTTCGTGTATCCGAACATCAGCGGGACGTAGGCGAATCGATCGCCCGAACTCAGCGCGTCGGCCGCTTGAATCGGGTTCCAGGCGCTGTTTTCGTCGGGGACGAGCGCCGCCAGCCGCCGAAGTGTCTCCATTGCCTCGGCGAGCGCATCGGCGGTCAGAAAGACCCCCGGTGTCCGCATGGGCTCCTCGCCATTGCCGGAGGCGACCGTGACGAGACTGGAGAACGAGTCGACGGGCTTGTACGGCCACAGGACGCGCCCCTCTTCGGCGAGCGCGAGGACGCCGGCCCAATCACGAGGCGGCTCGGGAAGGAGATCCGGACGATACGCGGCGACCTGGGATGCGGCATCCGTCGCCAGCCCCCACTGTCCACCGTTATGCGCGTACGTCTCGTGGGAGCGCCCTACCGATTGTCCGGCGACGACAGCGAGCTCGTCATCGTGGCCGACACCGTCGAGGCGGGCGAAGAGTCCGTGTTCGGCGGCGAGCGGAATGTGCGGATGGTCGATGACGAGCAGGTCGTACTCCTCGACGAGCGACTCGAGAGCCTGATCGGCGAACGCCTGCAGCGAGCGCTGCTCCCACCGCACCTCGACCTCCGGTGCCACAGATTTGTATGCCTCCGCCGCGGCGGCGACGCTTCCGTAGCCGCGCGCGTGCTCCCACGTGATGCCTTTCAGGACCGTTGTCACCGCGTGGTCCCCGTCCGTGCGGGCGTGGTGGCTGGAGGAAACTCCGCACGCACCCTGTCGTCGTCTTCGCCGAGCATGGGCGCGGCCTTGTCGCTGCGGAGCACCTGACCGTCGATGCGCAGCGGACTTCGCGTTGTCGCGATCGTCGTCCCGCGCCGTGTCACCTGCTGCGTCATGTCGATCGCAGTGAAGCCATCCGAGGCCATCAGCTCGTCGAGCGTGAGCACCGGAGCGCACCACACATCTGCCGCGTCGAGGATGTCGAGCCAGGATTGCGTGGTGCCGAGCGCGAAGCGCGCTGCCAGAATCGCTTCGATCTCCTCCTGGCGGTCCCATGCCTCTTGCGGGTCGGTCATCTCCTCGAGGACGGGGAGTTCGAGCAGCGCGCCGAGCTTCGGAATCGGGTTCATGGCGAGCGCGATGTAACCGTCGCTCGTCGGATAGGTCCCATACGGTGCCGCAAGGAATGCGTGTGCGGAGTGCTCGCCGTGGCGCTCGACGTGAATCGAGTCGTCATTGAGTTTCGTGCTCAGCAGCTCGAACTGGAGGTCGAGCATCGATTCCAGAAGACTCGACTCGACGTGCCCGCCCTCTCCCGTGCGGAAGCGTCGCACCAACAGTGCGGTGACGCCTTGGGCGATGTGGCAACTGAGGAGGTGATCGGCGATGGATAGCCCCACCGGCACCGGGCCGTCCGCTTTCGACCCGCTCAGCCACGGCACGCCGGAGATCGACTGAGCCAGCAGATCCTGCCCTGGGCGATCCCGCCAGGGGCCTTCGGTGCCATAGCCCGTGGCACTCGCATAGACGATCGACGGGTTGATCGCCTTGACCGATTCATAGTCGAGCCCGATGCGCTCCATGACTCCGGGCCGGAAGTTCTGGATCACGACGTCGGCACGTGCCACCAACTCTGTGACGTAGGCGAGGTCGGACGCGACCTTCAGGTCGGCCGTGATCGACTCCTTGTTGCGATTCATCGCGTGAAAAGACACCGTGTCGCCGTCCATGACTCGACCCGCGAATGCCAGAGTTCGTCCGATGTCTCCGGTGCCCGGCCTCTCGACCTTGATCACTCGAGCACCGAGATCGGCCAGACGCATCGCGGCGACGGGACCTGCCAGGAATTGGCTGAAATCCAGGACGAGCAACCCCTCGAGGGGCTTCGGTTTCCCTGCAGACATTGCGTGGGCGTCACTTTCTCACAGGCCGTGGCCATTATTGATCAATCGTTTGCTCATGGTAGTTTATGGGTCTCGGCATCGCAAGATGCCATTGCGTCCGTCATGGTGCACAATGGAGACGCAACAAATTCATCTGATCTTTAGGGGCCGTCGATGCGGACAGCAAGTTATGTGGGAAACCACACGATCCAGATCTCCGAAGCGGACAGTGCGCTTCCCGGCCCGGGGCAGGTGCAGATCGCCGTTGCCTACACAGGCCTCTGCGGTACCGACCTCCACATCCTCCACGGCAACATGGATGCCCGCGTCGAGACTCCCCTCGTGTTCGGACACGAGATGAGCGGCACGATCGCCAGCCTCGGCGAGGGCGTCACCGGCTGGAACGTCGGAGACGGCGTCACCGTCATGCCACTCGCGTGGGACGGCACGTGTCCGGCCTGTGTCGCCGGGAACACGCACATCTGCCAGAACCTCGACTTCATCGGGATCGACTCCCCTGGTTCGCTGCAAGCGCTGTGGAACGTTCCCGCCGACACTCTCGTTGCTCTGCCCGACGGCATCCGACTCGACCACGCCGCGCTGGTCGAACCGGTCGCGGTTGCCGTCCACGATGTTCGTCGCGCCGAGATCTCTGGGGGCGAGAAGGTCGTGGTCATCGGCGGCGGACCCATCGGTGTGCTCATCGCCACCGTCGCCCGCCACTTCGGGGGTGAGGTCGTCGTCATCGAACTCGACGAACAGCGCCGCGCCCAGATCGCCGGTCTCGGGTTCACCACACTCGACCCCCGCGAGGTCGACCAGGTGCAGTGGGTCACCGAGTGGTCCGGCGGCGCCGGAGCGGACGTCGTCTTCGAGGTTTCGGGCGCTGCCGCGGCCGTTCTCGGTGCCACATCGCTCGCCAAGGTGCGCGGAACGATCGTCGTCGTCGCCATCCACCCCACTCCCCGCGAGATCGATCTCCAGCGCGTGTTCTGGCGCGAGCTCACGATCCTCGGCGCTCGCGTCTACCAACGCCGTGATTTCGAGACGGCCGTCGACCTCGTTGCAGACGGCGTCATCCCCTCCGAACTGCTGATCACCCGGATCGTTGCGCTCAGCGAGACTCAGGCGGCATTCGCCGATCTCGAGGCCGGTCGGGCCATGAAGATCCTGGTGGATGTGGGGGGTCAGGCATGAGCGGCACCGCTGAATCATCCGTCGATAAGGAGAGCATCATCACTCTTGGACGCCTCGGCGCGGCCGGCAGCGAGATCCCCGTGATCCGCTACGAAGACCGCGTTTTCGACCTCCGCTCACTCACCACCGACATCGATGGCGACTTCCTCGCCGCCGACGGCATCGCCCGCGCACGCGCGGCCGCCGCATCCGGCGAGCTCGCTGAACTGGCCGACGCAGGCGCGTTGCGCGTCGGGTCCCCGGTCGCGCGCCCGGGGAAGATCGTCTGCATCGGCTTGAACTATCACGACCACGCCGAAGAGACCGGGGCCGCCGTTCCCGCGGAGCCGGTCGTCTTCATGAAGGATCCGTCGACGATCGTGGGTCCGTTCGACGACGTGCTCATCCCCCGCCGGTCGGTGAAGACCGACTGGGAGGTCGAGCTCGGCGTCGTGATCGGCACCGAGGCCCGGTACATCGAGTCCCCCGAGACCGCCCTGTCGCACGTGGCCGGGTACGTGCTCTCGCACGATGTGTCGGAGCGTGAGTTCCAGCTCGAGCGCGGTGGCCAGTGGGACAAAGGCAAGAGCTGCGAGACGTTCAACCCGCTCGGCCCCGACCTCGTCCCCGCAGACCTCGTGAGCGATCCGCAGAATCTCGGGCTCCGGCTGTGGGTGAACGGTGAACTGCGCCAGAACGGCTCGACGTCCGCCCAGATCTTCTCCGTCGCGCACGTCATCTGGTACCTGTCGCAGTTCATGGTGCTTCGCCCCGGCGATGTGATCAACACCGGCACTCCCGCGGGCGTCGCTCTCGGCATCCCGGGCAATCCGTACCTTCGCGAGGGCGACGTCGTCGAACTCGAGATCGACGGCCTCGGCCGGTCGCGTCAGACGATGGCGCAGGCGTGAGCGCCGGCGACTTCGACGGGCTCGTCGCGGTCATCACCGGCGGCGCATCCGGGATCGGGCTGGCCACGGCCTCGGCGTTCGCCGCCCGCGGAGCAACCGTCGCCGTTCTCGACCTCAACCCCGAAAACCTTCCGGAGGGACTCACCGGGTTTCGGGCCGACGTCACTGATCGTGCGTCGATCGATGCTGCCACGGCCGCCGTCGCCGCTGCCTTCGGTGGCATCGACATCGTCGTCAACAGCGCCGGAATCTCCTCGGTGGGGACGGTCGAAGAGGCGAGTGAATCCGACTGGTCGCGGGTCTTGGACATCAACGTCACCGGCACCGCGCGGGTGAGCGCATCCGCACTCCCCTGGTTGCGTCGATCGGCGCACGCGGTCATTGTGAACATCTGCTCGATTGCCGCGCTCAACGGGCTCCCGCAGCGTGCCGTGTACTCGGCGTCCAAAGGCGCGATCATGGGCCTGACCTTCGCCATGGCCACCGACCACGTGGCCGAGGGCGTCCGGGTGAACTGTGTGAGCCCCGGCACGGTGTCGACGCCGTTCGTCGATCGGATGCTCCAGGGCTTCGATGACCCGGTGGCCGAGCGCGCGGCGCTCGACGCTCGGCAGGCGACCGGCCGCATGGTGACACCCGAAGAAGTCGCCGGAGCGATCCTCTACCTGGCGCACCCGCAGTCCGGCTCGACGACGGGCATCGCGCTCGACGTCGACGGTGGGGTCACCCACCTCCGCGTGCGCCCGAAGGCCTAACCGGGCTCACGCCGACCGAGGTGTGCTGCGTTCGCCCTGTGCGCGGATCGGTGGTCGTCAGCACGGTCATGGCACCAGGCCTCTCGTCGCAAGGTTTTCGAACAGGGCGCCGATCCCGAACGTCCACGGCTCGATCTCCTCGCTCAGACGCACCCGATTGGTGAGCGCGCCGAGTCTCGGCTCCGCGATGCGCACGATGTCGTCGATGTGATGCGTGAACCCCCGCCCCGGCTCGTCGCGGTCGTCCACCGGCGCGAACAGCGTGCCGAGGAACAGCACGAACCCGTCAGGGTATTGATGATGGTCGCCGACCACCTGCGAGACGATGTCGAGCGGGTCGCGGGCGATGGCCGACAGCGGACTCTGCCCCACCATCGAGAAGCCGTCCGCGCCCTCGACCGCGAGCGTTACGACCGCGGTTCGCACGTCGGCGATGCCGTACGACGCGTCGAACAGCCGGAGGAAGGGACCGATGGCGGCCGAGCCGTTGTTGTCTTTGGCTTTTGGCAGCAGGAGCGCCGAGCGGCCCTCGATGTCGCGGAGGTTGACGTCGTTGCCGAGCGCCGCGCCAACCACCTCACCGCGGGAGGACACGACCAGCACGATCTCGGGCTCGGGGTTGTTCCACTCGGACGACGAGTGGATGCCGACGTCGACGGCGGTGCCGACGGAGGCCAGCACGGGCGCCTTCGTGAACACCTCGGCGTCCGGTCCGATGCCCACCTCGAGGTACTGGCTCCACAGTCCGCGCTCGATCAGTGCGGCCTTGACGCGCTCGGACTCGGGCGAGCCCGGCACGAGCGTGTCGAGCTCTCCCCCGAGCGCCTCGGTGATCTCGGCGCGTATGCCGAGCGCTGCATCCTTCTCTCCGCGAGCGCGCTCTTCGATGATCCGCTCGAGCATCGAAAGCGGGAAGGTGACGCCCGCGGCCTTGACCACCTGCAGATCGATGGGTGAGAGCAGCCACGGTCGCCCGGCTACGCGCGTGTCGGGTGAGGTGTTTGCGAGCACCTCGCCCAGAGAGCCGATGACGGGACCGGATGCCGCGGCCACCGCCGCGGCCGGGTCAGGCATTTCTGTCACTGCACGCATGGTGGCGAAGCGCGCGCTGAGATCCACGACGCCCTCCGCGCGGATGGCGACGACGCTGGGGCCGCCGGCGACGGGATCCCACACCCGACCGACGAGGACCCCGGTCGTGCCGTCGTCGGGAAGCAGGGAGTGGATATCGGTGGTGTGCAGGCGCGTCATGCGCTCCTCATCTCGGCAGAAGTCGGGCGGCTCGTCACCGTCGGTGGAAGATTCCGGGCCGCTTTTCGGCGAATGACGCGCGGCCTTCGCGGGCGTCCTCCGTCGCAAACGTCACCGTCTGCAGGTCGCGCTCATACTGGATGGCCGCGTCCTGGGGCATGTTCGCGGCGGCGTGCAGATTGGCCTTGGCTGTCTCGGCGGCGATCGGGGGCCGACTCGCGATCACCTCGGCGAGCGCACGGGCGCGCGGCAGCAGCTCGTCGGGTTCGACAACTTCGCTCACGAGCCCCCAGCGCAGCGCCGTGGCGGCATCGATGGGCTGACCGGTCATGAGCATGACCGCGGCGTTGCTCGGACCGATCGAGGCCGCGAGGAATGCCGCCATCCCGCCGCCTCCGATCCAGCCCAGCGTGATCTCCGGCGCAGCGAAGGTCGCGGTCGACGACGAGAGGCGGATGTCGCAGCTCAACGCCGTCTCGAGCCCACCTCCGAACGCGTACCCGTTCACCGCGGCGATGATGGGTTTGCGGCATGCTCGGATGGCGTCGCAGTAATCGGTGCGGTTGCGGAAGTCCCAGGGTGTCGGGTACTTGTCGAGGGTGCGGATGTCGCTCCCGGCGCAGAACGACCGCTCGCCGGCGCCTGTCAGAATGACGACACGAACGGCATCGTCGTCGTTGAGCGCCTCGATCACCTCGACGAGCCGGTCCGACATCTCCTGCGTCACGGAGTTGAGCTTCGCGGGGCGATCGATCGTGACGAGCGCCACGGCACCTTCGACGACGTGGAGCACGCCCTCGTCGGTCACGATGCCACCTCTGCAGCGGCCGGAGCCGCCGCCGCACCCCCCGCGATGAGAGCTTCTATGTCTGCCGGCGCATATCCCGCCTCCGCCAGCACCTCACGTGTGTGCTGGCCGACGAGCGGCGCACCGCGCTCGACGCGGGGGGGCGTCTTGCTGAACCGGTACGGGAAGCCGGGGGTCTTCACGTGCCCTTCCGTCGGGTGGTCGTACTCGACGAAGGTGCCGTTGTGGACGATCTGCGGGTCGACGACGAGCTCTTCGTAGCCGTACACCGGGCCGACCCACATCCCAGCGCCGCCGAGGGTCTCGAGCCAGTACGCGGTCGGCTGTTCCAGCAGCTTGACCTGCACGAGCGACGACAGCTCGTCGCGCTTGCTCCAGCCCTCGACCTCGCCCACCCAGCCCTCAAAGGCCGGTTCGCCGATCAGGCGGCCGAGCTGCTCGGGGTCGGCGAACGCGAGCGCGAGGTACCCATCGCTGGTGCGGAACACCCCGTAGGGCGCGCGGATGTAGACGTGGGCGTGGGGCTCTTCGCTGCGCTGCTGCGGCTTGCCGCCGACCGTGAAGACCGACAGCTCCTGCATCTGCAGCGTGGTGACGGCGTCCAGCATGTTGACCGTCACGAGCTGGCCCTCGCCGGTGCGCTCCCGGTGAAGCAGCGCGGCGAGCACGCCTTCGAACGCGGTCGAGGCGGTGACGGCATCCGCCAGGTACTGGCCCGCCGGTGCCGGAGCGTCGCCCGCGCGCCCGTGGGAAAGCATCGCGCCTGACATCGCCTGCACGAGCAGGTCTTGACCGGGACGATCGCGGTAGGGGCCGTCCTCGCCGTAGCCCGAGATCGAGACGTACACAATGGCGGGGTTGATCGCGCGCAGCGACTCGTAGTCCACGCCGAGGCGCGCGGCCACCCCGGGCCGGTAGTTCTGCAGGAAAACGTCGGCGCCCGCGACGAGCGTGCGCAGCGCCGCCGTGCCCTCGGGATTCTTGAGGTCGAGCGCCACCGATCGCTTGTTGCGGTTGAGCGAGAGGAACGACACGTTGATCTCGTTGCCCACCGCCCCGCCGGCCGCGGCGAAGCGCTGCCACTCGCCGGCTGTCGGCTCGATCTTGATCACGTCGGCGCCGAGGTCGCCGAGGCGCTGGGCGGCGAAAGGTCCTGCCATCGCGATGGAGCAGTCGAGCACGCGGTAGCCGCTCAGCACCGAAGGGGTGTCGGTCACGGGATGTCCTTCTGGTCGGGGGTGATGGCGACGGTCGCGCCGCCCTGCGCGGACGAGCGCAGCAGGGCGTCGATCAGCTCCACGGAGCGGGCGGCCACCCGCGCGTCGGAGTTGTTCTCCTCGGCTCGCTCCGGTGATCAGGTCGATGAAGCGGTGGGGCGGCGTCGTGCACTCGTATGCGCCGGCGCCGGCCTCGATGGCGAGCTCCTGTCGCTCGCCGTCGTACCGATGCAGCCACATGCGCTCCCGCTCGGTGTCGAGCATGAGCACGCCCTCGGTGCCGAAGAGTCGGATGTCGACCTGGTACGGCTCGCCGTCGGGCAGCGTCGCGGCTCCCGAGAGCGCGCCGAGCGCGCCGCCCTCGAACGTGATGACACCGGCGTCGAACAGGTCGACGGCGGCGCCGCCGAGCGACACACGGCCTGCCACCGTCGCGGCACGCAGTCCGGTGAGGAAGAACAGCAGGGCACTGGAGTGCGTGATCTGACCGTGCGCGTAGCCGCCTCCGCGGGCGGGCGACTGCCACGTCGAGACATCGGGCGCTGAGCCGGTCTCCGAATCCCACAGCTTCATGATGTCCGCCGGGTCTCCTGCGAACAGGCCGCGGGTCGGCGATGCCATGTGGCAGAGCACGTGCTGGATGTCGCCGATCAGACCATCGGCGAGCAGCCGATGCGCGCGCACGGTGAAGTCCTTGTAGTTCCAGCCATAGGGCACGAGGAAGTGCACGCCCATGCGTTCCACCCGCTCCACGAGGTCCCACGCCGCGCGCGGCTCGAGTGTGGTCGGCTTCTCGACCTGCACGTGCAGGCCGCGCTCGATGGCGGCGACGGCGTTGTCGTAGTGCAGGTCGTGGGGCGTCGTGATCACGACCGCGTCGAGGTTCTGGTCCAGCAGTTCGTCGTAATCCTCGGTGGCCATACCGAAGCCGAACTGGCGCTGCACCGCGTCGAGGGACGGGCCTTTTCCGCAGACGCCGACGAGCTCGACATCCGCTCTCCCCGCGAGGATCGGGAAGTGGTTGCTCGTCGCCCACCACCCGGCGCCGATCGCGCCGACGCGTACGCGGCTCACGCGGTCGCCACCTTTCGCCAGCGTCGCCGCCCGTCGGCCCCGAGCTCTTCGCGTACCAGGCCTGCGTCGCGCAGCCGCTCGAGATTGCCGGTAACCGGGAAGACGGCGTAGTCGAGGGCATCCGGACCCCATGGTCCGAGCCGTGCTCCTGCTGCGCGCACGAGTTCGAGCGTGGTGAGCCCGGCGTCGGCGCGGGCGAGCAGGTCGGTCAGAACCTCGTCGATCTCTCGGGTATACCGCTCACTGTCGTCGAGGAATGCCGCCGCAGCCGCTCCCTCGTAGATCGGGTAGTGGGCCGTGAGCACGAGGTCCACGTCGAGCGCGCGGAACGCCTCGATCGACGCGACGTAGGGTCCGACATCGCGGTAGGTCGGCGGGAAGGCGGCGCGCCCGTCCGCGAAGGGCACGGTGGTGCCGAGCGTCGCGTCGCCGATCGCGACGGCGCGGTTGGCCGCATCGAAGACGGCGATGTGACCGGGCGAGTGCCCGGGCACGTGCAAGACGCGCACGGATCTCCCGCCGAGGTCGAACTCCTCGCCACCCGAGAGGACGCCGTCCAGCGTCACGAGATCAGTGACCGACCGGAGGTACGCGGTGGTCTCCGGCGGGTCGTCGAACCCGTCGGTGGCGCGAAACTCGCCGTATCTCTCATCGATGAGACGCTGCACGTCTTCGGTGAGCCCCTGGTCGAGGCGGTGCGCCATGATCTCGACGTGCGGGAGCGCGGCTTTGAGCGCGCCGTTTCCGCCGGTGTGGTCGAAGTCGCAGTGCGTGTTGACGGCCCACCGGATGATCGCCGGATCGATCCCGGCGCGCTCGAGATACGGCAGGAATGTGTCGGTGATCGATTCGCGGATACCGGTGTCGACCAGCAGCGCCGCCTCCGAGCCGACGAACAGGTACAGCGCCACGAAACGCTCGCCGAGCGGCGCCTGGATCCGATGCAGTCCGGGGCGCAGCTCCATCAGCGTTCCACTCCGTCGAGCACCACGCGAAGCCCGGCGCGCGGGGGGCGGTGATGGGGACCGGCAGGGCTGCGCCATCCGTCCGCCGCAGCGGCGGATTCGATCGCGGCTTCGTCGATGCTGATGCCGCCACCCGGTTGGTCGCCGATCACTATCCCGCCGTCGGCGAATTCGTGGTCGACCAGCACTCCCGGAGCGAACTCCAGTGCCTGCACCTCGGTCGTCAGATGATTCGGCACCGCTGTCATGGCAGCGGCCACCGCGGGGTTGGCGTTGTAGCCCACCGGGCTGATCGGCAGGTCGCGCGAAGCGGCGACGGTCGCGAGCCGGAGCATGTGTGTGACGCCCCAGATCGCGCCGGCCTGGACGATGTCCGGAGCTCCCGCGTCGAACAGCGGACGGAACTGCTCGACACCTGTCAGGTTCTCGCCCGTGGCGACGGCTGAGCGGATGCCGGAACTCAGTCGGGCATGCCCGACGGCGTCCCAGCGGCGCAGCGGCTCCTCGACCCAGAGCAGATCGACGTGCTCTTCGAGAGCCCCGACGTAGCGGACGGCCTGCTTGACCTGCCACGACTCGTTGGCGTCGAGCATCAGCCCGGGCCGTGAGGTGTTGCGGGCGAACACGCCCTCGAGCACCCGCAGGCGCCGCAGGTCGACATCCGGATCGAGTCCGCCCTTGAGCTTGCCCGCCACGTAGCCCCGATCGGCGAACGCGCCGTAGAACGTCGCGATCTCTTCGTCGCTCAGTGCGATGTCAAGGCCAGACGCGTATGCCGGGATGAACCGGTCACGACCGCCGAGCAGGCGCCACAGTGGTTCGCCGGCCAGCTTCGCCTTGATGTCCCACAGCGCCGCATCGATCGTCGCGACGCCGCCGTAGGTGGCACCGGAGTGCCCCGCCTTGAACACCGCCGCCAGCATCCGGTCGAAGAGCGCCGATACCGCACGCGGGTCCTCGCCGACAATGGCGGGGAACAGCCGCTCGAGGTCGGCGTGCGAGCCGATACCGATCCCTTCGACGCCTTCGTCGGTCTCGATGATGAGGATCGGCACATCGGTGACAGCGTCATCGATATGGCCGTTGACATCGCCCACGGCCCGCTGCCAATGATGGCGGGCCGACAGCGTGCGGTACCCGGTGATCTTCATTCCTTCGTTCCCCCCGCGGTCATGCCCTCGACGAGGAAGCGCTGGGCGAAAAGGAAGATGATGAGGATCGGTGCCACCGACAGCAGGGTGGCCAGTGCCAGTGTCGGCAGCTGGATCACGATGCTCGTCGAGGTCGTGGGGTTGAATGCGGGGACGTTGGCGAGCAGGTTCGCGAGACCGACCTGCACCGGAATCTTCTGCCCGCCGACGACGAGGAACGGCAGGAAGTAGTTGTTCCAGTTGCCGACGAAGCTGAAGAATCCGACCAGCGCGATCACCGGCGTGGCCAGGGGCATCGCGATGCTCGTGAACACCCGCACCTCGCCCGCACCATCGATGCGCGCGGCGTTGAGCAGGTCGCGCGAGACCGCCGTCGAGAAGTAGATGTACGTGAGGTACACCCCGAACGGGAAGAACGAGAACGGCAGGATGACGGCGAGGGGGTTGCCGATGAGTCGCACGGCGCTGAGCTCGAGAAACACCGGCAGCACGAGTGCCGTGTTCGGGATCAGCATCACGATCAGGGTGGTGATGAGCAGCAGCCGGCGCCCCTTGAACTCGACGAGAGCGAGCGCGTAGCCGGCCGGGATACTGATGAGCAGTGTCAGCGCGAGCGCCGAGAACGAATACACCACCGAGTTGCCGAGCCAGATGGTGAAGACACCGTCGCCGAACGCGAACAGCTCGTTCCAGTTCGCAGCGAGTTGGTCGAAGGAGCCGAACGAGAACGGACCGTCCAGCAGCAGCTGATTGTTGCTCTTGGTCGGAGCGAGCACCAGCCAAATGATCGGGACCATGAAGAAGATCACGAACCCGACGATCAGGGCGACGACGAGCACACGCGAGATCCACTGCCTCGGCGTGGCACCCGTGCGGGAACGGCGGACGGCAGTGCCCGTCCTTTCTGTGGTGTCAGTCAATTTCGAACAGCCTTCCGCGGAAGATGAACACGGCGGACAGGCCGAACGCCACAACCAGGAGCATCAGCGAGATCGCGGCAGATCCCGAGAAGTCGCCCTGTCGGAATGCGTACAGATAGGCCAGCTGGTTCAGCGAGTAGTCCTCGGGGACGACGCCCTTCGTCGCCTGCGAGAGCACCTTCGGCTCTACGAAGAGCTGGACGCCGGCGGCGAGCGACATGATCGCCATGTAGCTGATCCACTTGGTCAGCATGGGCAGCTGGATGTACCACGCGGTCTTCACCGCGCCGGCGCCGTCGATGCGCGCTGCCTCCATGACCTCGTTCGGCACATTGTTGAGCGCACCGAACATGATCACGATCCACCCGCCCGCCCCCGCCCAGAAGGCGATGACCGTGAAGACGATGGGGAGGTTGTCGACGGCGACGACGTTGACGAGCTTCTCGAAGCCCATCGAGTGGAGGAGCCCTGACACCGGGCTCACCGTCGGGTCGAGGACGAAGAGCCACAGCAGGACGCTGGATGCGCCGGCGACGGCGCCGGGGATGTAGAAGAGGAACCGCGACGCACTGCTCAGCCACCGCACTCGCACGGCGTGCACCACGAGAGCCAGGATCGTCACCAGTACGAGGAGGCTGATCAGCCAGAAGAACACGTACAGCGCGACGTGGGCGACCGCCGGAAGGAAGCGGTAGTCGCCAAAGACCTTGACGAAGTTGTCGATGCCCGCGAACTGGCCGTTCTTCGTGAACGAGAGGTAGACCGCGTACAGCGTCGGGAGGATTCCGAATGCCAGGAGGAAGAGCGTGTAGCCACTCACGAAGATGTAGCCGTACCGCGCCTGGTGGCGCCCGGCTGCTCTCCGGGGCGCCGCAGCACCCCGGAGCCGGCCGCGAAGGCCGGCACCGGAGGCCGTGACAAGTGTGACTGTGTCGGACACTATTCGACCGTGTAGCCGTTCACGGTCGCTTCGTTCTCCAGCTCCTTCTGCCAGGCGGGCAGCAGCGACTCAACGGTCTCCCCCTTGGCGATCTCGGGGATGACGACCTTGGCCCACGCGGTTTCCGGGCTCCAGCTGGTGACGTTCCAGCCGTCCCACACCGCGCCGGCGGCATCCGTCATGACCTGTTCGAAGTCGTCGTTGATGAAGTAGCCCGTCTCCGCCTGCTTGGCGAGCCAGCCTTCGGCGGCCGATGCGTACGCCGGGTAGCCCGAAGACAGCTCGACCTGGAACTCGTCGGAGCTGGTGACGAACTCGAGGAACGTCTTCACCGCGTCGAGGTTCTCGGAGTGCCGCGAGGCGTACCAGACGCCACCACCGACGTTGCCGGCGGCGACATCGCCGCCGTCCCACTTGAGGGGAGCGCTGACGCCGATCTGCCCGGCGGGAACGGCAAGGCCGCCCTGGAAGATGGCCCCCGTGTACCAGACCGGGCCGGGGATGCCGACGAGCTTGTCGGCGTACTTCGAGTTGAAGTCCGCGCTGAAGAGGCTGTCCTGAACGAGAGTGCCGTTCGCCAGCATCCCGTCGATGATCTTGGAGATGTTCACCGAGTTGGCATCCTCGGTGTCCGAGTGGAACACGCCGGCCGAAGGCGACTGGAACACCGGCGACTCGGATCCGCCGTAGTAGACGTATGTCATGAACGAGTCGCCCATGCTGCCGAGGATGTAGCCGGGGTGCTCGGCTGCCAGCGTGTCGCCGAGTTCGCCGTACTCCTCCCACGTGGTCGGAACGTCGTAGCCGAACTCGTCGAGCAGCGGCTGGTTGTAATAGAACACCGTCTGGGCGAGGTCGTTGCGCAGGCCGTACTGCGTGCCATCGATGGTCGTGATGTCGTTCGCGCCCGGCACGAATCCGTCGAGGAAATCGTCCTCGAGGAAGCCTTCGTTCAGCGGTGCCGCGAAGCCCTCCTCGCCGTTGGGGGTCTCCTTCGACGCCCAGATCGCGTCGTTCTGCTGGGTCGAGAAGACGACGTCGGGCCAGCCGTCGCCAGCCTGGTCCATCAGGGTGATCTTGCTCTGGAACGACCCGCTGCCGCCGGCGTTGCCGTCGTAGGTCTCGAACTCGATCGGAACGTCGGGGTTGGCTTCCTTGAAGGCCGTGACAGCGGGTTCGCGGGCAGCGTCGACCCACACGGTGATGGGGCTGTCTTCCACCTGATCGGCGGTCGTGAAGCCGTACTCGCTGTCGGCTGCGGTGTCGCCGCCGCCCCCATCGCTGCCGGAGCAGCCGCTGAGGACCAACAGGCCGGTGGCGACCGCCACCACGGAGAGTGCCCGTATGGCGGGGCGGAAAGCGGACGATGGCTGTGACATATCGCATCCTTACTGATCGGCGTCACTGACGACAGATGTCGGGCGGTGTTATTACATCACACGTATGATGTCTTTGCAATCAAACGTTTGCGCACCCCGTGCGAAGGAGAACGCGATGGATAGGCTGGCGCCATGATTCCCGACCGGTTGGGCGTGCCAACGATCTCCGCGCGCGAAAAGGCTCCGCGCCTTGGCGTCGGGGTCGTGGCCGAGCTGGTGGATGCCATCGTGAGCGGCGACCTGCCACCGGGGTCGACCCTCCCTCCCGAGTCTGTGCTCTGCGAGCAGTTCGCCGTCAGTCGCACGGTGATCCGCGAGTCGGTAAAGCGGGTCGAGGAGAAAGGGCTCGTGACGGTGGTGCAGGGACGGGGCACCGAAGTCGCGCCCGTCGCCTCGTGGAAGATGGTCGACGAGACGGTGCTTGCGGCGCTCGTCGCCAACGACGCGACACTCGGCACCCTCGATGACCTCAGCGTCGTGCGGGCAGCTCTCGAGGCGGTGACCGCACGGGATGCCGCCACCGAGCCGTCTACCGAGGACGTCGAGCGCCTGGGAGATGCCCTGCAGCGCATGCGCGAGACGATCAAGGACGAGGTGGAATTCGGAAAGGCTGACGTCGTCTTCCACTCCGTCGTCGGCCAGATGGCGAAGAATCGGCTCGCGGACTCCATCGTGAAGACGCTCTTCACGCAGGCGCTGGCGAGCATCCGCTACTCTCTGCGCAGCCAACTCGACCTCACCCTCGGCGAGCACGAAGCGATCTACGACGCGATCGCCGCGGGCGATCCCGACGCCGCCGAACAGGCCATGCGCCGGCACATCCTCGACGCCTGGCAACGCCGTCGGCCGCCACGAGCCGACGAGCACAGGCCGCCGCCGAGTGAGGCGACCCGGTGATGGATCCGAAGAGGACTCAGCGCCCGAGCGACCCCGCGTCGCTCGAGCCGACGTCGGTGCGGTGGAAGTTCTGGGACGAACGGGATGCCGTCGGGCCCCGCTGCCCCTGATACCTGTTGCCGTACGGGCCTGACCCGTAGGGGTTCTCGGTCGGAGAGGACAGCCGGAAGAAGCACAGCTGCCCGATCTTCATCCCGGGCCACAGCTTGATCGGCAGGGTCGCGACGTTGGAGAGTTCGAGCGTGACGTGCCCGGAGAACCCGGGATCGATGAACCCCGCGGTCGAGTGCGTCAGCAGTCCGAGCCGGCCGAGCGAGGACTTCCCCTCGAGGCGGGCAGCCACATCATCGGGCAGCGTGATGAGCTCGAACGTCGACCCGAGCACGAACTCGCCGGGGTGCAGGATGAACGGCTCATCTGCGGCGACGTCGATCAAGTGCGTGAGTTCAGGCTGATCCACGGCCGGATCGATGAAAGGGTACTTGTGGTTGTCGAAGAGTCGGAAGTACCGGTCGAGGCGCACGTCGACGCTCGAGGGCTGGACCATCTCCGGATCCCACGGGTCGAGGCCGATTCGGCTCGCGTCGATCTCGAGTCGGATGTCACGGTCGGAGAGCAGCACAGGCCCAGCCTAGCGCCGGTGTTTCCTCGCAACGTGGCGCGCTCGACGCCGGTGAGCCGGGAACCGGAGCGGTTCACGACCAGGGCGTGACCGGCCGCCGCCAGGGCACGCCGTCGATCTCGATATCGAGCCGCTCGGTGAAGAAGCACATCATCTCTTTCACCGGTAATGCATCGTGCAGAGGGTCTTCGTAGGACCACACGATGTCCGGATACTGCTTCCCCTCGACCGTGGCCGACCAATAGGAAGCAACGCCCTTGTACGCGCACACCGATCGTTGATCGGTCGGTGTCAACAGCTCCATCCGCACGTCGGCGCGCGGGATGTAGAACCGCATCGGCAACGGGGTCTCCAGCAGCAGCACCGGGGCATGAGTGTCGGCGAGCGTGTGCCCGGCGACCGAAATCACGACGTGGCGACTGCTGGCGAGGCAGTCGATGCGGTCGAAAGGGTCGTGCGGATGTCCCATCACGACCTGGTCCTCCTCGAGCCACGCGGTGAAGGCGGCCCAATCCAGGACGACGTAGCCGTCGAGGTCCGGATCGTCGGGAGCGAAGGCGGCGCCGGCGAGGTCACCAGCAGCAGTGCGGATCGTGAGCGCCGAACCAGGGCAGGTGTGCACGGTGAACGCCGTGCGCGGATCGAGCACGCGCGGTCCGCTTGCCCCATCCGGACGCCGTGCTCAGCGTGCGTTCCGCCGCTCGGCTCGACGTAGGAAACCAGGGTTCCGGCGATGTCCTCCACCCGGACGGCATAGGAACCGACGACCCGTCGTGGTTCCCAGACGATGAGCGCGTCGCGCGAATCGACAACGACGATGTCATCGACTGCTGCCCTGATGCGTTGGGAGACCGGGTGCACTCGGAGCTCGGGAAGAATTCCGAACAGCACCTCGGCGGTGCGGACTGCCATGCCCGTCAGTGTCCTCTCGAGGGGAATGCCGGTCAAGAGACCATCGCGCTGGCAGTCCGATCCCTCGCGTCGGGACACCGCGGCGCTTTGTTATGCTTGCCGAGCGCGTTTTACGCGCATGGGGATGTAGTTCAATGGCAGAACTTCAGCTTCCCAAGCTGATAGCGCGGGTTCGATTCCCGTCATCCCCTCCAAAGCTCCGACGTGCGGCCGAAGGTCGTGCGGCGGAGCTTTTGTGTTGATGCCGTCGGAAGCGACACGCCCGCGGGCGGGCCCACGCCGCCAGAGGCTCCGCGCGCCGCGCAGCGGTGCGTGGAGAGGCGGTGGGGACGATTCCCGTCATCCCCTCAAAGTCCTCACGTGCGGCCGAAGGTCGCGCGGGAGGACTTTCGAGTTGATGCCGTCGGATTCGATCCGCCTGCGGGCGGGCCCACGCCGCCAGAGGCTCCGCGCGCCGCGCAGCGGTGCGTGGAGAGGCGGTGGGGACGATTCCCGTCATCTCCGCGCGGCGAGAACACCCTGCAGCCAGCGGTAGGAACGCTTGGGCGTGCGGGCGCCGGTGGCGAAGTCGACGTGCACGAGCCCGAATCGCTGCGTGAAGCCGGCCGCCCACTCCCAGTTGTCGATGAGCGACCACACGAAGTAGCCGCGCAGGTCGATGCCGTGAGCGACGCCGCCGGGCGCGACGGCATCGAGCGCGGCCGAGAGGTGGTCGTTCAGGTACGCGATGCGGCGGCTGTCGTCCACTTCGCCGCCGGCATCCACCACGTCATCGAAGCTCGCGCCGTTCTCGGTGATGTAGATCGGCGGCAGCACAGCGCCATAGCGCTCCTGCATCTCGGCCAGAGCCGTGCCGAAGTAGTCAGGCGCGATCGGCCAGCCGAACCCGGTGACCTCGTATCCCTCGAACTCGGTGAGGCGGAACGGCAGCTCGGCCATGGCCGCGCTCGAGCCGTCCGGACTGTCGCCTGATCCCGCGCCGGCCGCGATTCGAGACGGCATGTAGTAGTTGAGCCCGTAGAAGTCGAGCGGCTGATGGATCTGCGTCAGATCGTCGGCGTCCACAGCCGCCAGCGAACCGAACAGCTCGCCGAGCGCTTCCGGCACGTGCGGGTAGTGACCCAGGAGGACCGGATCTGCGAAGACGCGATTGTGCACGATGTCGAAGAGCGCGGCCATCATCTGGTCTTCGGATGATTCGCTCGCAGGCACGACGGGAGTGTGGGTGTTCACGATCCCGATCCCTCCTCGAACTCCTGCTGCGCGCAGCGCCTGCGCGGCCAGCCCGTGCCCCAGCAGCTGGTGGTGCACGGTGGGCAGCGCGTCGAACAGCAGTGACTGGCCGGGTGCGTGCAAGCCCAGGGCATAGCCGTTGAGGGTGACGGTCGCGGGTTCGTTGAGCGTGACCCACTTGTCGATGCGGTCGCCGAACCGCTCGCCGACAAGGCTCGCGAACTCGCCGAATCGCAAAGCGGTCTCGCGGTCGAGCCAGCCGTCAGCGAACTCGACCGGCAGGTCCCAATGGAACAGGGTCGCCATGGTCGAGATGTCGGCCGCCTGCAGTTCATCGAGCAGACGGTCGTAGAAGTCGGCCCCGGCCCGGTTCAGTGGACCCGTGCCGCCCGGTTGCAGGCGCGGCCACGCGAACGAGAAGCGGTATGCGTCCAGCCCCAGCCGCCGCATGAGCTCCACGTCTTCGGCATACCGGTGATAGTGGTCAGCCGTGACCGAGGTGTCGCTGCCGTCCGCAATGGTGCCGGGCCTGCTCGAGTAACGGTCCCAGACGCTCTCGCCCCGACCTCCTTCGCGAGTGGCCCCCTCGATTTGGGGCGCAGCCGTTGCGGCGCCGATCAGGAAGCCTGGAGCGAGTCGTGCGGCGAGCGCATCGCCGCGTACATCGTTCTGCGTCATTGCAGTATCTTTCCGGGCGGCCCCGCCCCGTGTGAAAGCGGATCAGTTATCTCAGCCGCTCAAGTATCCGCCGCGCGTAGTACATACCCCAAACCGCACACCCCAAACCGCAAACCGCAAACCGACGCGTGCGGCAATCACACCCGTCCTGTGAGAATCAGGTTCCAGTACACCCACGGCAGAATGTGGCGGTCGAAGACCCACGACAGCCGCTTCTCGCGGTACATCGTCTTCCAGAACGGAACCGTGGGAGTGAGCCGTCCACGGTCATCGAACTCAGCCCAGACAACCGTCGACCTCGACACCGTGAGCGGACACACGGCATACCCGTCGTAGCTCTCCTGCGGCGCGCGCCCGCGGAGAACGGCCGCCAGATTCTTCGCGAGCACGAAGGTTTGCTTGCGCAGCGCTCCCCCGCATTTCGAGTTCGTCGTGGCGGCGGCGTCGCCGAGCGCCCACACATTTCCGAATCGCGGATGCCGCAGCGTCCGCGCATCGACCTCGACGAAGCCCCCGTCGTCGCCATCCGCCGGCAGATCAGACCCCTTCAGCCAATCGGGCGCCGATTGCGGCGGCACGACATTGAGCACGTCGTACGCGATCCGCTCCGTGCCGTCGGCTGTGCCGATGACGCCGATAACGACCTCCCGGGCAGCGGCATCCACTTCGAGCAGCTCGCTGCCGGTGCGCAGTTCGATGCCGTATTCGGCGATCTTGCGGTCGAGCTCTCGGTCGATCGCACGCAACCCGAACACCGTCTTGTCTGGCACGACCATCACGACCCGGATGTCGCTCAGCACTCCTGTCGCGCGCCAGTAGTCGCATGCCTGATACATCGGCTTCTGCGCCGCACCGGCGCATGATGACGGACCCGCGGGCTGCGTGAACACCACCGTTCCACTGCGGACATCCCGAAGCAGCAGCGACGCCTTCGCCGCCAGCTCGTACTCGTAGTGCGACGCCACCGCGGGCGTTTCGAGCGCCTCCACCAGCCCCGGCACCCGTGCCCAGTCGTTCTGAATGCCCGGGCACACGATGACGTGGTCGTAGGTCACTCGCCCGCCGCTGGCCAACTCGACGACGTTGCCGGTCGGATCGATGGCTGTCACGGCATCCCGAATCCAGCGCACGCCCTTCGGCATAACGTCACTCTGCGGGCGAACGGTGATACTCGCTCGTGCCGTCCCACCAGCGACGTGCGAGAAGAGAGGCTGGTAGCGGTGCTGTGCCGAAGGCTCGACGAGCGCGATGTCCTCGACGCCTTCCCGGCGAAGCCGCGCCGCGACAGACACTCCTCCGTTGCCACCGCCGATCACCAGCACCGTGTGGTGTGTCGTCTGATCGGGCATCGCGGACCGTCCTTCATTCGGGGTGTGGGTGTTTGCCACGGTACGTCCGGCCAGAAAGGGCACGGAGGGGGTTGCCACACGCGGGGAGTCAGGCTAGGTCCGCGAACCCGCGCATAGGCTCGAACCGTGGATCTCCACGACGTGATCGTCATCGGCGCGGGCCTTGCCGGCCTACGTTGCGCGACCGTGCTGGCCGAAGCCGGCCGAGATGTGGTGCTGCTCGAGGCAGCAGACACCGTCGGCGGACGTCAGCGCACCGACGACGTCGACGGGTTCCTCCTCGACCGCGGCTTCCAAGTGCTCAATCCCGCCTACCCCGCGGTGCGGCGCTGGGTCGATATCGACGCCCTTCGACTGCGTCCCTTCCCGGTCGCCGTGCGCGTGCGCCGCGACGAACGCACGGTCACCCTCGCGCACCCGCTCCACCACCCGTCGCTGATCGGTCAGACGCTGCGCAGTGGCCTGCTGAGACCATCGGATGCCGTGGCTCTCGCCCGCTGGGTGGCGCCCGCCCTCCTGCGCCCCAAGGCTGCGATCGCCGGACCGGATCGGCCCCTGACCGAGGGCTGGGATCGCGTGGGCCTCCGCGGACCACTCCGCACCGAAGTGCTCGAACCCTTCCTCGCGGGCGTGATCGCCGACGACGGCGGCAGCACCTCCGACACCTTCGCGCGCCTCCTTGTGCGGATGTTCGCACTCGGTCGCCCGGGGGTACCCGAGCGCGGAATCGCCGCCCTGCCCGCACAGCTCGCCCGCACGGCCCGAGCGGCAGGCGTCGACATCCGGCTCACGCACACGGTGACGAGATTCGGCCGCGGCGTCGAAGGCTTCGACGTGGACGTCGCAGGCGGCAGCGCCCTGTCGGCGCGCACCATCGTCGTCGCGGTCGGGCCGGATGCCGTAGCGAACCTGGCCGGCATCCCGGCCCCTCCCACCAAGGGACTGCAGACGTGGTGGTTCGGCGTGGACGATGACGCACCGGCATCCGCTCTGCTCTCCGTCGACGGTCGACGTGCCGGGCCGATTGTGAACACCGTCGTGATGTCGCGCACTGCGCCGTCATACGCACCGCCGGGCAGGCACCTGGTCGAGGCGACATGTCTGCTCCCGCAGGCCGCACGCACCGACTCGACGGCAGCTCCCCAAGAAGCAGACGTGCGGCGGCAGTTGACCGAGATCTGGGGCGTCGCAACCGACCGCTGGCAGCTGCTGCGCCGCGATGACATCCCCGACGCGCTACCCGCGCAGCCGTCGCCACTGAGAACGACGTCACCCGCTCGCGTCGCCGACGGCGTCTACGTCACGGGCGATCATCGCGATACCGCGTCGATCCAGGGAGCGCTGGTGTCGGGCGACCGTGTTGCCCGCGTCATCCTGGCAGCGTAAGACCTCAGCCTCGGGCGAAAGATCGCGCCGAGCGTCGCGCGCGCGTGTCCACGTTCACCGTCCGGCGCAGGCCCGCGATCCACGTGCTGTCGAGCGTGATGATGCCCTCGACGTCGTCGGGCAACGGAATGAATGTCCGTCGCCGGGCCGGCGTTCGTGCGAGAAACTTCTTCATGTCAATCTCCCCCTCATCGGCGGAGAGCACATGGCATGCTCGGTGATACGTCGCCTTCACAAGAGATTCGGAATCATCCGCGAATCGGATGCCGTGAAAGCGGCTCTCGTTGAACTCAGCGACGCTTCAGCTCACAGCGGGGCGAGCGACCCGCGAGGCAGACCGAGCATGGCCTCCACGGATAGCCCGATCAGCCCTCGCCGCTGCGTGTCATCGCGCCACCGCACGAGAGCATGCGCATTGAGTCCGTCGATCATCCCGAGCATCTGACACGCGACGGCGCGAGCATCGTCAGCGGTGAAGACGCCGGCATCGACCCCATCGAGTACGAGCTGCTCCAGAAAGTCTTCCCAGGCGTCCATCTGAGTCCGCACCGCCGCGGCAAGCACTTCGTTGCGCCCACCGAGCGCCCACGAGTGCACCCACACCAGCGTCACATCCTCGCGGGACCCGTCGAGAAGCGTGTCCAGCAGCACGCGAATGCGCTCCAGCGGCGCGGCGCGGGTTCTCACCAGTGCTTCGAGTTCGGCAAGCTCGCCCGCCACGATGCGTGAGAAGGTCTCGGCAACGAGGTCATCCATGCTCGGCGCGTAGTGCGCGACCAACCCCGATGCGACGCCGGCCTCGGCCGCTATCGCGCGAAGCGTCACCGCAGACAGTCCCTGTGTGCGGGCGATCTCACACGCGGCGTCCGCGATCTGCTGGCGCCGTTCGGCCGGCGCCTTGCGAACGCGGCTCGGAACGCGAGCGGGAGAGACCTTTGACGGCATGCCCACGATTCTGTACTATTCCGATTAATTGATCAAGTGATCAATTAGATGGAATGAGGCGAGATGGCCTGGCGGATGCCCGCGGAAACCGCGCCCCACGAGCGCACCTGGATGGCCTTCCCGCGCGAAGGGATCACCCTCGGCGACACCGCCGCCACGCGCGCAGAGGGATACGCCGCCTGGACGGATGTCGCCCTCGCCGTCGCAGAATTCGAGCCGGTCACGATGGCGGTCGATCCGAGCGAAATGCCTCGCGCGACGCGCTCCCTCGGGACGGCGATCGACCTCATCGAGACTCCGCTCGACGAGTTCTGGATGCGGGACATGGGCCCGACCTTCGTCGTCGACGATGATCGCCCCGGGGCGCTCGGCGCCGTCGACTGGATCTTCAACGGCTGGGGCGCACCCGACTGGGCCGAATGGACCTTGTCAGCAGATGTCGCCCGCACGGTCGCCGGGAACGTCGGCGCGGAGCTCATCAGCTCGGTCCTCGTGAACGAGGGCGGCGGGATCCACGTCGATGGCGAGGGCACCGTCCTCCTCACCGACACCGTCCAGCTCGACCCGCGGCGCAACCCGTTCGCCGATCGCGCGCGCGTCGAAGCCGAGATGGCCCGAACGCTCGGCACCACGCGCGCGATCTGGCTGCCTCGCGGCCTGACGCGTGACTACGACGACATGGGCACCAACGGTCACGTCGACATCGTCGCGACCTTCCCGTCCCCCGGCCGCGTCCTCCTGCATGCCCAGCCCGACCCCGGGCATCCGGATCACGACGTGATGCGCGACATCCGCAGTCTTCTTGCCGATCAGACCGATGCCGCCGGCCGCGCGCTCGAGATCATCGACCTTCCCGCGCCCGAAACGCTTCGTGACCACGAGGGCTTCGTGGACTGGAGCTATGTCAACCACCTGGTCGTCAACGGCGGGGTGATCGCCTGCGGTTTCGGCGAGGCGAAGGCCGACGACAGGGCGCGCGGGATTCTCGAAGATGCCTATCCCGGCCGCCGCGTGGTCACCGTCGATGCACGGCCGATCTTCGCGCGCGGTGGCGGTATCCACTGCATCACCCAGCAGCAGCCTGCGGTGTCGGCGATGACGACGGTGGATTCGTGATCGACGTCGTCGAGGCATCCATCGCCGACCTTCGCGCCGCACTCGACTCCGGCGAAACCACCGCGGTCGACCTCGTCACCGCCTACCTCGCGCGCATCGATGCGTACGACGGACCGGGCACCGAGACCGCGCTCACCGCAATCGTCGTGCGCAATCCCGACGCTCTCGCCGACGCCGCGGCCTCCGATGAGCGCCGCGCGGAGGGCGCCGCGCTCGGCCCACTCGACGGCATCCCGTATACCGCGAAGGACAGCTATCTGGTGGCGGGCCTGACCGCTGCCGCCGGGAGCCCTGCCTTCGCAGGCCTCGTCGCCGGGCGCGATGCCTTCACGATCGCCCGCCTGCGCGCGGCCGGCGCGATCTGCCTCGGCCTGACCAACATGCCCCCGATGGCCAACGGGGGCATGCAGCGCGGACTCTACGGCCGAGCGGAGAGCCCGTACAACGCCGACTTCCTGACGGCGCCGTTCGCGTCGGGGTCCTCCAACGGGTCGGGGACCGCCACCGCGGCAAGCTTCGCAGCGTTCGGCCTCGGCGAGGAGACGTGGTCGAGCGGCCGCGGTCCTGCCTCGAACAACGCGCTCTGCGCCTACACCCCCTCACGCGGCGTCATCTCGGTGCGCGGCAATTGGCCGCTCGTGCCCACGATGGACGTCGTCGTCCCGCACACTCGAACCATGGCCGACCTCCTCGAAGTGCTCGAGATCATCGTCGCCGACGACACCGAAACGCGCGGAGACTTCTGGCGCGCGCAGCCGTGGGTGCCGCTTCCGCGCGCGAGCGAGGTCCGCCCCGCCGCGTACAGCGCGCTCCTCCCGCACGGCGACGCGGACGCCCGCTCGACACTCGCCGGGCTGACCATCGGCATCCCCCGCATGTACATCAATGCCGATCCGGATGCCGGCTCCGCTGACCATCCGGGTATCGGCGGCCCCACGGGGCAGCGCATCGACACCCGCCCGTCGATCATCGCGCTGTGGGATGCCGCCCGCGTCGATCTCGAAGACGCCGGCGCCACCGTCGTCGAGGTCGACTTCCCCGTCGTCTCCCGCTATGAGAACGACCGCCCCGGTGCGGGCTCGATCGCCACGAACGGCCGCGTCTCGCCCGAGTACCTCCGGCGCGAGATCGTCGACCTGTCCGCGTGGGCCTGGGAGGACTTCCTCGGCGCCAACGGCGACCCCCACCTGGCAACGCTGACCGCCGTCGACGGCGCGAAGATCTTCCCGCAGCCCGAAGGTGCGCTCCCCGACCGCTACACCGGGTTCGACGATGACATCGCGGTGTATCCGGCACATGTTCGAGACCATCCGGTCGATCACTTCACCGACATCCCGCATCTCGCCGACGGGCTCCGCGGCCTGGAGCAGACTCGGCGTGAAGACCTCGAAGAGTGGATGGATGCCACTGGGCTCGACGTCGTCGTCTTCCCTGCCGTCGCCGATGTGGGGCCTGCAGACATGGACGTGAATCCGGCATCCGCTGATCTGGGCTGGCGCAATGGCGTCTGGATTGCGAACGGCAATCTCGCGATTCGCCACCTCGGCATCCCGACAGTCACGGTGCCGCTCGGGACGATGACCGACACCCGGATGCCGGTCGGTCTCACTTTCGCCGGGCGCGCCTACGACGACACCGCCCTGCTCCGCACCGCCGCTGCGTTCGAAGCCCTCCGGACGCGGCGCACGCCTCCCCCACGCACACCCGCACTACCGCTACCGAATCCCTGACCTATTCCTCTCGCGGCATACACCGCTGTCACCCCCGACCTGTGGAGCATCCATGAACCCGCCCGCCCGCATGCACGACGTCACCGACGAGACGCGCGCCATCGTCGACCTCGTCTTGGAATACTCGCGCGACCGACTCCTGTCGGAAGACACTCCGCTCGACAAGCCCCTCTCCCCCGCCGAATTGACCCGACTGGCGGGGCGAACGATCAGCGAGCGCGGGCTCGGCGCTCGAAAGGCGCTGGGCATCTTCGAGCACGTCCTCGCCCCCGCATGCATCACGACCGATGACCCGAGGTATCTCTCCTTCATTCCGGGTGCACCGTCGAAGGCTGCCGCCGCATTCGATGTCGTCGTGTCGGCGAGCGCGCTGTACGGCGGCTCCTGGCTCGAGGGCGCGGGGGCGGTTCACGCCGAGAACGAGGTGCTGCGCTGGCTCGCCGGCGAATTCGGACTGCCTGCGACCGCCGGTGGCGTCTTCGTCCAGGGCGGCACGCTCGGAAATCTGTCCGCACTCGTCGCCGCGCGCGAAACCGCGCGCGACCGCGGCGCTCGCCCCGACCGCTGGCGCGTCGTCTGCAGCGCCGAAGCCCATTCCTCGATCGCCTCAGCGGCACGGGTGATGGACGTCGAGGTGGTCGCCGTCCCGGTCGGCGATGATGGCGTGCTCCACGGCGATGCCGTGCGGGCGGCGCTCGAAGAGCACGGCGACAGCGTCTTCGCGGTCGTGGCGACCGCGGGGTCCACGAACTTCGGAATCGTCGACGACATCGCCTCGATCGCCGACGCCACAACCGACGCCGGCGTCTGGCTTCACATCGACGGCGCATACGGGCTCGCCGCGATGCTCTCCCCGGTCGCGCGCGACTATTTCCGCGGCGTCGAGCGTGCAGATTCCCTCGTGGTCGACCCGCACAAGTGGCTCTTCGCGCCTTTCGACGCGTGTGCACTGCTGTACCGCGATCCTGAGCTGGGACGGCGGGCGCACACCCAGCACGCGGACTACCTCGACACGCTCACCGACGCGGGCGACTGGAGTCCCTCCGACTTCGCCGTTCACCTGACCCGCCGCCCGCGAGGGCTGCCGCTGTGGTTCTCGCTCGCGACATACGGTGCCGAGGTCTACCGCTCCGCCATCACCGAGTCCCTCGACCTCGCTCAGCGCATCGCCGTCGAAATCGACGCCCGTCCCGAACTCACCCTTGTCCGGCGCCCGCAGCTCGGCGTCGTGGTGTTCGAGCGGGTGGGTTGGGAGAAGAGCGACTACGTGCGGTGGTCGGCCGACCTCCTCGAACACCAACACGCGTTCGTGACCCCCAGCGGCCACGCCGGTCGCACGAATGCGCGCTTCGCGATCCTGAACCCGCGGACGACGTTCGAGCACCTCACCGGCATCCTCGACACGATGTCCTGACAAGCGCGTACGTGAACTGCGGGTCCTGAGCTATCCCAGCGGCTCGACGGCCTCACGTGCGTGGCGCCCCGCCGCGCGGATAGCGCCGATCGAGGCGGTGATCACCAGCGCAACGCCGATCAGCTCGAGCCAGCTCATCTTCTGACCGAGCAGGAAGAACCCGGCGATGGTCGCGGTCGCAGGCCCCAAGCTCATGAGAATCGCAAACGCGGATGCCGCCAGGCGCCGCAACGCGATGAGCTCGAGCGCGTAGGGAATCGTCGAGCTGAGGATCCCCACGGCCAGGCCGAGGGCGAGAATCTCGGGGCGCAGGAGCGCCGCACCGCCGTCGATGATGCCGAAGGGCAGCGCGAGCACAGTGCCGACGACCATCGCCAGCGCCAGCCCATCGAGCTTGGGGAACTCCGCGCCGACCCGCGCCGACGCGAGGATGTAGAGCGCCCAACTCGCCGCCGCACCGAGGGCGAAGACGACCCCGAGCGGGTCAAGCCGATCCCACCCGCCGCCCGCGAGTGCGAGAACACCCACGAAGGCGAGCAGCGCCCAGAGCCACGCCGATGCACGACGGCTGGCGACGATCGACAGCACCAGCGGACCCAGCACCTCGATCGTCACGGTCACGCCGAGGGGAAGCCGCTCGAGCGCCAGGTAGAAGAGACCGTTCATCACCGCGAGCACGAACCCGAACCGAACCACCGCGAACCAGGCCGCACGCGAGTGTCCGGTCAGGCGCGGGCGAGCGATCAGCATCAGGATGATCGCGGAGAACCCGAGACGCAGCAGCACCATGCCCAGCGGTCCCACTTGGGGAAACAGCAGGACGGCGAGGGACGCCCCCACCTCCTGGCACGCCAATCCCACGACGACGAAGACCGTCGCAATCGTGGGTGTGATGCCGGGCCGCGTGGTGCCGGGCGTCGATGTCACGGAAGCGGGCAGACCGCGGCAGCGTCCACAGCCGCGGCGTATTGCTCCGCCGTCCACGGGAGGCCGGCGTCCGGGGCCGTCTGACCGCTGCTCGCCGGGGCTTTCGAGGCGATCGCGGCAAGCTCCCATGCCAGGGAGGCGCCCACACTGCCGTCAGCGCGCGAGTTGTTCAGGACGACCGCGACGGTCATGCCGGTCGCACGATCGGCGAACGATGCGGTGATGTAGCCGGGGATCGAACCGAACTGACCCACCAGGGATCCCGCCTGGTACGTCCCGCCAGCGGCCGTAAACCAGGACGGTGCGTCCGCAGACGCCGCCAAGGGAGACCCGAGGCGGTCTTCTGTGTCGTAGGAGCGCGCGCCAGCGGCAAGTGCCTGCGTGTACCGGCCCAGGTCGGTGATGTCCGTGACAGCGCCGGCAGCCGTGAAGCCGGCGCTCGCGGAAAGCATCGACATGTCGGCCGGTGCGGCGCAATCCACGGCACCCTCCGGGGTATCGCCCGAGCGGGTGCCGGGGAGCGTGGCGCCCATTGCGTCGAGCGGGAGCGAGGTGGCCTGCAGATCCAACGGGTCGAACACATAGCCCTTGAGGACATCCGCGGCACTCTCGCCGGCAGCCTTCTCCATCGCGAGGCCGAGCAGGACGTATCCCGTGTCGGAATCCTGGTAGCCGGCACCCGGCGCAAACGTCGTCGGCGCCGCCATTCCGTAGGCGACAAGCTCGCGAGGGTTCCACTGGCGGGCGGGGTTCGCGATCAAGCGCCCCGCGATGCCCGGGATATACGAGCCGATGCCGCTCGTGCTGTCGCACAACTGGTCGAGCGTCACCGCTTCCTCTTCGGGAACGCCCATGACCCATTTGGTGATGCTGTCGTTCAGCTTGACCTTGCCCTGGTCTGCGAGGCCGTAGATGGCATCGCACGTCATGGCCCGCGTGACATAGCCCGCGCCGAACGTCATGTCCGTCGTCACTTTGGCGCCCGCGGGGGTCGTGCCGAGGCCGCTGACCCACTGCCCCGACCACGGCGCCCAGACGCCGACGATCGCGCCGGACGATCCCGTGGCCGCCATGGCGCGTTCGACCGCAGCCTGCAACTGCTGCTGCGTGTCATCCGGCAACGCGCCATCCGCGCCGGATTCAGCAGGCATCGTGACATCGACGGAGGGACCTGAGGCACATGCGCCCAGCATCAGTGCAAGAGCGACGGCCGTGCCGAGCGCTGCGGCGCGGCGCACATTCGACCAGCGCGGCATCGGTGTCCTCCCAAAGACGTTCCCCACGATTGAATCACACCCCGCGGACCGTTCCTGGCAGACGACAGGTATCGACTCCGTAATGTGAAGTGCATGCCGCATGACTTCGACGAATCGGCCCGTACCGGCGTACTGGGCCACATGAACAATGACCACGCCGACGACAATCTGCTGATCGCCCGCGCGTTCGGCTCCCCGGATGCCGTATCGGCCGAGATGATCGCGTTCGACGGGGACGGCGGGGATTGGCGGGCGACGCTCGCCGACGGAACCACGGCAGATGTGAGGGCGTCGTGGCCAGGCGGATCGATCACGGAGCGCCGCGAAGTGCGCCGAGAGATCGTCGCCCTGTACGACGAATCGTGCCGACTGCTCGGAATCGCTCCGCGCGCTCACGACTGAGCGCCCGCCAGGGAGAAACCGGTCCAAGAAAAACCTTCAGGTTAGCTGTACCTAACTGCGCTACGATCTGGTTATGCCCGACCTGATCCCTTTCTCAGCGGCCCTCCGCGAGCGCTCCAGCGGCGCCCACTCCGGCAGCGAACACGCTGGTTTCATGTCCGACTTGATGACGGGCGACGGCACGCGCGACGACTACATCGCGCTCGTTGCTCAGCACTGGTTCATCTACGAAGCGCTCGAAGCAGCGGCTGATCAGATGAAGGGCGACCCCGTGGCGTCGGTCTTCATCACCGAGAAACTGACCCGCCTCCCCGCCCTCGAGTCCGACCTCGAGTTCTTGATCGGCCCGGACTGGCGAGAGCGCATTGCGCCGCTGCCGACCACACAGCGATACGTCGCCCGCATCCGGGAAGTCGGCGCAACCTGGCCGGGCGGTTTCGTCGCGCATCACTACACGCGCTACCTCGGCGATCTGTCGGGCGGCCTGTTCATCGGCAAGCTCATGGCGCGCCGATTCGGCTTCGACACGAACGGCATCGGCTTCTACCTCTTCGATGAGATCGCCGACCCCCGCGCCTTCAAAGACGTGTACCGCGAGCAGTTGGATGCCGCGCCCTGGGATGCGGCGGAGCAGGAGCGCGTCATCGACGAGGTCCTCGTGGCCTATCAGTTCAACACCGATCTGTTCTACGACCTCGCCGCAGCGAAGGAGTCACAGGTCGCCTGATCACGAGGGCCGGGCGACCGGGCGCAGGGCTGCGGCGTCTCGCGGGGCGCTCACCCGCCCGCGGCGCGAACCGCGGCCATGAACCGTCGGACGTCCTTATCGACCAAGATGTCGCTCGGGCGCAGCGGCCGGGAGAGATACAGACCCTCCAACGAGGTCAGTCGCGACAGCGCGACATAGGTCTGGCCTGGGGCGAAGGCGCCGGAGCCGAGGTCGACGATCGCTCGGTCGTACGTCTTGCCCTGGGATTTGTGGATCGTGACAGCCCACGCGAGCCGCAGCGGGAACTGGGTGAACTCGGCGACGATGTCGCGGGTGAGCTTGCGCGACCCGGGATCGTAGGCATAGCGGAACCGCTCCCACACGGCGGGCTCGACATCGTGCTCCTCACCGTCGAGTTCGACGCGCACGGATCCACCGGCAATGCGGGTGACCGTCCCGATCGAGCCGTTCACCCAGCGCGGCCCGTCGCCGCCGAAGCCGGCGATGTCGTTGCGGAGGAACATCACCTGCGCACCGACCTTGAGATGGAGCTCTTCGTCGGCCGGATGCCCCGCGTTGCCACGCCCGAAGTCACCGCTGATGTCGGCGCGCGCCGTCTGGACGGGGCCCGCGAGGGCCTCGAGGTGACGCTGATTGATGCGGTTCACGATGTCATTGCGCGTCGCCAGGGTGATGATCGGTGGCTCATCGTCAGTGGGATCGGGCGGACGGCGAGCGCCGGCCGTGTTCAGCGCTTCGGCGATATCCGCCGTGACGACACCGTGCCGGACGGCGTTGAGCATCGCCTTGAAGGCGGGATCGGCCTGCCGATGGATGTCCCGGAGTTCCGCGATGTGCAGCGGTGATCCATGGCGCCCGAGGTCGAGCAGACCGTCCGAGCGGATTTCGCGACCCTCGGGAGGCCCCGCCCACACCTGCGCGTCGAAGAACCACGACGAGCGGTAGTGGTCGTTCATGTACCGCAGCTCGTCGCCTCGCGGCGGCACCGGCGCAAGTTGGTACGGGTCGCCGAACATGACGATCTGGACGCCGCCGAACGGCTCGGATCGTTTGCGGCGCGCTTGCCGCAGCGACCGATCGATGGCATCCATCACATCGGAATTGACCATCGAGATCTCGTCGATGACGAGGGTGTCGATCGCGTTGAGAATCTTCCGTGTCGGCTCGGACTGCTCCAGCTGGCTGTCGGCGATCAGGCCGATCGGCAGTCGGAAGAGCGAGTGGATCGTCTGCCCCTCGACATTGAGCGCCGCGACACCCGTCGGGGCGCACACGGCGATCTGCTTGTCGGTGTTCCACGCGAGGTGCTGGAGCAGGGTGGATTTGCCGGTGCCGGCACGTCCGGTGACGAAGACGTGGTCGCGGGTCTCCTCGATCCGGCGGAAAAGCTCGTCCTGTTCAGGCGACAAGGACGGTGTGCTCACCGGATCCATGCTAGCTATCAGGCAGTCTTTCCTAGACTTAGCGCGTGGAGCGTGTGGGGGATGTTGCGAGGGCGGATGCCGCATCCGTCCCGCCTGCCGCGCCCATGACGATTTCCGCGCCGCGACGACGTCGCATCGGCTTCGACCTGACGGCTCTCGCGCTCGTCGGCGTCCTGCTGATCGGCGCGCTGGGAGCCGGGGCTGTCGTGGTCTATCGCGAGCTCTACAGCCCGGCCGCCTTCGTCTCGCGCTATCTCGATCTCCTGGGCGATCGACGCGCCGCAGATGCGCTGCTCGTCCCCGGCGTTGCCGTCAGCTCTGCCGAACTCGAGGCCGCCGGACTTCCCACATCAGCCACCGAGGCGCTTCTTCGCAGTACGGCGTTGACTTCTCTGACGAACGTCGAACTGATCTCCGCCGAAGAGAAGGACGACGTCACAGAGGTGACGATGTCGTACTCGGCGGGACCGTACGACGGTCAATCGACGTTCGAGGTCGAGCAGGCCGGGTGGATCGGCATCGTCCCGTCCTGGCGGTTCGTGACGAGCCCACTTGCCGTGATCGATTTGACCGTCGCCGGGTCGAGCCAGTTCTCCGTGAACGGATTCGAGGTCGACAAGCGTCAGGTGGCGTCCGAGGGCGCGAACGTCGAGCAGCTCGCGCCGGTGCCGATGCTGGTGTTCTCGCCGGGTCTTTACTCGATCGAGGTGGACACCGCCCTCTCGACCAGCCCCGGCGTGGCCGTGCTCTCGGATACCCCCCAAGCGAACATTCCCGTGAACGTGCAGACCGAACCGACCGACGAGTTCATCGGCGTCGTCCAGGATCGCGTCGAAGAGTTCCTCACCAGCTGTGCGTCGCAAGAGGTGCTCCAGCCGACCGGCTGCCCGTTCGGCTACTTCGTGCGCAACCGCATCACGGACGTTCCGCACTGGACCATCACCGAGCAGCCGGAGGTGAGCGTGGTCGCCGATGGAGCGAACTGGGCTATCCCCCGTATCGACGCCATGGCCCAGATCACCGTGCCCATCCAATCGCTGTACGACGGCACGATCGAGGACGTCACCGAGGACGTCCCGTTCGCGATCACCGGGGCGATCACGATCCTCCCCGATGGAACCGCGTCGATTCAGGTGTCTGCGGTCGACTAGCCGCCTCGAAGGCTGAAGTGCGCGCAGCGCCTAACGGGAAGCGCGCGCGTCTCGCTCTGCCAGGGCTGCGAGGCGCTCGTTGTACTCGTCGAGTTCCGAATCTCCGGATCGGTCGACCTGACGGTCGCGGCGGCGCTGCATCCGATCATCCGATCTGGACCATTGGATGGCGACGGTGATGGCGAGGATCAGGGTGGGAATCTCACCGATCGACCACGCGACACCCCCTCCGGTGTACTGGTCCTCGAGCGGCGTCTGCCCCCAGGTGCGCCCCATGGATCCGAACCACTCGGCGACCATGAGGCCGTTCTGCATCATGATGGCGATGCCGAAGAAGGCGTGGATGGCCATCACCGCGATGAGCGTCAGCAGGCGGAAGGGATACGGGAAGCGGTAGGGCACCGGGTCGATCCCGATGAGGGACAGCACGAACAGGTAGCCGGAGATCAGGAAGTGCGCGGTCATCCACTCGTGGCCGATGTGGTCGTACAACGACCACCGGAACAGGTCGGTGTAGTAGAAGACCCAGAGCGAGCCGACGAACATCACCGCAGCGAAAAGCGGATGCGTGACCACCTTCGAGAAGGGAGTATGCACGCCCCAGAGGATCCACTCCCGGCCTCCGCGAGTGTCGTCGTCGCGCTTGTGAATCGCACGGGCCGCGAGGGTGATGGGCGCCCCTGGGACCAGGCACAGCGGGATCGCCATCGTCAGCAGCATGTGGCCGACCATGTGCATGCTGAACAGGTAGTCCTGGTAGGCGTTGATCGGACCGCACGTCACCCACAAAAGCAACAGCATGCCGACGACCCACAGGATGGTGCGGTAGATCGGCCAGGCGTCGCCGCGGCGGCGCAACCGCCACACACCGGCGAGGTAGAAGAAGAGTCCGAACCCGACCACGAACGCCCACAGCAGATCGACATCCCACTGGGTCATCCACTGCGTCATGGTCAGCTCTGGGGGCAGCGGCGCTCCAGTGAGGATCTCGGCGGGCGTGAGGGTGCCGGGGAGCGAGGTGTCCACCGGCGGAGGTGTGCGGGCCAGGGCGGCGGCGGCGCCGCTGGCGATTCCCATGAAGGCGAGTTCGAGAAGGATGAGGGTCCAGAACCGGCCGGGACCGGCATCCGTTCCGATGCGGCCGATCAGGCGACGGCGGTAGGCCGCGCCGAGCACTCCGATCGCGATGAGCGCGACCACTTTGACGGCGAGGATCGCGCCGTACGGCGAGAACAGGTGCTCCCACGAGACGATTCCGATGACGGCGCGCACTGTGCCCGAGAGAGCAACCACGATGAACGCCACGAGCGCGATGCTCGAGTAGCGCCCGAGGACGCGCGCCATCTGGCCGCGGTCCATCAGGGGTCGGATCACCACGATCAAGATGAGTCCGCCCAGCCACACCGCGGCGCCGATGAGGTGCAGCGCGAGGGCGGTGACCGCGAGGTTGTGGTTCGCCTCCTCACCCGAGTGCCCCTGCGTGGCCATCGGAATCAGCGCCGCGACGGCGAGGATCGCCACGAGCAGTGTCGACGTCCAGCCGCGCACGGCGAACGTGAGGACCGTCAGCACGGCGCCGGCGAGGGTCGTGAGCAACCACGACTGCCCCAGTTCGGTCTCGACCAGGAAGCGGCCCAGCTGCTCGCCGAACCGGACGTCGGCGCTGAGCTGCGCGTTGAAGATGTTGATGAATGTGAAGAAGCCCGTGACGCCGCTGGCGACGGTGAAGACGGCCGCCGAGACGGATGCCGTGTCCAGCGCGACGTCGAACGGGCGATCGCCGGCACGCAAGGCGAACAGCGCGAGCACGAGCGAGCCGATCATGCCCGCCGCCGACAGGTTGACGAAGAGCTTCGCGAGGGGGAGCCCCCAGCGGATGACGGGACCCGGGTCGCCGATCACGAGGGGCGCCGCTCCGCCGCCGAACGCGAGCGCCCACACGAGGGTGACGATCGCCGCGACTCCGAGGATCGCCGGGCCGGCAATCCGGTACATGCGGGACGTGCTCACTGGATAAGCCTAAGTCGCAGGGAGCGCAGCGCTCCCCGGGTGGGCGGCAAGAGAGCGCGTGGGTGGGAATGCAGAAGGGGGATGCCTCGCGGCATCCCCCTTCAATAAGGCGCCTACTACTTGACGGCGGCCTTCAGCTTCGAGCCAGCGGTCACCTTGACGCGCTTGCCCGCGGGGATCTGGATCTCGGCGCCGGTCTGGGGGTTGCGGCCGGTGCGAGCCGAAGTCTCGACCTGCTCGAACGCGATCCAACCCGGGATCGAGACCTTGCTGCCCTTGGCGACGGCGTCGGAGACGGTCGCGAAGAGCGAGTCGAGAACACCGGACACGGTGGCCTGGCTCTGACCGGTGGCGCTTGCGATGCTCGCGACGAGTTCGGTCTTGGTGATGGACTTGTCAGCCATGAGGCCTACCTTCCAGGCGGCGGAACTGCCGCCCTCGATTGCTTCGGACCGAGGGCGAACCCTCGGGCTGGTCGAAAGGACCGTGCCCGAATATACCCACCTTCCGCGGAATTACGCGGATTTGAGGACATCCCGGGGCACATTCACGGGCGTGTCGACCCATTTTGTGTGACTGGTGTGACTGGTGTGACTAATGCGGTTCGATCGGCGGTGTGCGGTGGTCGTCGATGACGGAGCGTGCCATCCGGGCGAATACGGGGCTCACGCGGTCCGTGCCGTCGAGATAGCCACCCACGAGCGCGGCGTCGCGCAGCAGCACGAGGGACCCCGCGACTTCGTCGGCGTCGCGGAGTCCGGCGGCATCGGCAAGTTCGCGCAGCGTCTCCCGAAACCACCCGCGGTGCTCATCGATCAGTGACCGGACTGGTCCCGCGGCGGGGTATTCGGCGGCGGCATTGATGAAAGGGCACCCCCTGGTGTGGCGGTCAGCGATATCCGCCTGGATGCCCGCCACCACCGCACCGAGAAGTGCGCTCGGATCCGACTCGACGTCGGTCGCCGCGCTGAAGATCGCTCGGATGCCGGCATCCTCACCCTGGAGGTACGCGAGCACGAGTTCTTCCTTGCCGGCGAACTGCTTGTAGAGCGTGGCGCGGGTGACGCCCGCGACCTGAATGACGCGGTCGACGCCGACGGAGTGGATGCCCTCGGCGTAGAACAAGGCCGTCGCTGCCGACAGCAGCCGGGCGCGTGCGGGCGCCCCCGACTGCGAGATCTCGTCCAGCGGCACCGGTGTCACAAACTCATTCTCATTCATTTGGGAATATCCTTGCGTAGATAGAACGTTCGGTCTACCATCAGGATATACCCACCGGGCCAGTTCGGCTCAGATCTCACCAATACCAAGGAGAACCGCCATGAACGCCACCACCAAAGCCCCGATCGTCCTCATCCACGGACTCTGGATGACTCCGAAGAGCTGGAACACCTGGGCGGAGCGCTTCCGCGCCGCCGGCCACGAGGTGCTCGTTCCCGGATGGCCCGGCATCGACGACCGCACGGTCGAGGACATCCGCTCGAACCCGGCTGCACTGGGCGGGATCGGCCTGAAGGAGATCGCCGATCACTACGAGGAGATCATTCGGGCCCTCCCTCAGAAGCCCATCATCATCGGCCACTCGTTCGGCGGCGTCATCACTCAGATGCTCGCCGACCGCGGGCTCGGCGTCGCCTACGTCGGCGTCGCACCCGGGCAGACCGCGGGCGTCACCGCGCTGCCGCTGTCGACGCTGTGGACGGGAACACCGATCCTGTCCAACCCCTTCAACCGCAACGGCGCCAAGCCGTTGAGCAAGCGTCACTTCCACTTCACCTTCGGCAACGACCTCACCCGTGTCGAGTCCGACGCCCTGTGGGAGGAGTACGCCGTCAACTCCTACAACCGCGTGTTCTTCGAGGGCGTTCTCTCGGTCCTCAACGAGAAGGGCGGCGTGACTCACGTCGACTACAGCCGCTCCGATCGCGCACCGCTGCTGATCCTCACCGGTGGGATCGACCATGTCGTCCCGCCCGCCATCGGCCGAGCGATCGTGAAGAAGTACAACGGCGCGGGCAGCCCTGCCGTCGTCGACTATCGAGAGTTTCCGGGGCGCACGCACCGCCTCGTATCGCAGGACGGCTGGGAAGAGATCGCCGACTACGCCCTCAGCTGGGCCGTCGAGCACGCGGCCGCCGCGCAGGCTGCGACGACAGCCACGGCTGAATAGCAGCGGCGTCCCGGCCTGCACGGGCGGTCAGCCCTCGTGCAGGCTCCGGAGGGCGGTCACCACGTCATCGTGCCAACGGCGCGCGGCGGGCAGCACACCGGTGAAGGTCGCCACGTCGTGCGTGACACCCAAGTACTGCACGGCGCTCGCTTCGACACCGGCGCTCCGCAAGGCCGCTGCATAGGCCGCGCCGTCGCCGCGCAGCGGATCGAACTCAGCCGTCAGGATGACCGCAGGCGGCAGACCTTCGAACCGCGGGGCCCGAAGAGGCGAGGCATAGGGCTCTCGGGCGTCCGATCGCTTCGGGAGGTAGGTGCGGGCGACCGATGTCAGCTCTCGAAGCGCGATGATCGTCGGGATGCCGAGGGCACGAGTCGCTCGGAGATCCAGGTGCCTCCCGGTGAGGTCGGTCACCGGAACTTCCAAGACCTGGAGTCGAAGCGGCAGATCGGTCCGATCGCGATTCATGAGAGTGACGGCGGCCGCGATGGCGCCACCGGCCGACATGCCGGAGATGCCGATTCGCGCCGGGTCGATGCCGAGCGCGGACGCCTGATCGAACAGCCAAACCAGCGCGGCGTGGCCCTGCTCGACCTGGGTCGGGTAGCGGTGCTCGGGCGCAAGCGAGTAGTCGACGGCGACGATCGCGATACCGGCATCCGCCGCTCGGCGCCGATAGGCGGCATCCGTCGTCGGATAGTCGATGCCGCCAATGCGGAACGCTCCGCCGAAGAAGGCCAACACAGCGGGGACGGGCTCGGCGGCGGGCACGAGCTCTGAGCTCGCGGGGCCGGGATAGTAGATGCGGACGCGCACGGAGGGGTATCCGGCGACGTCGACCTGGTGCTCCGCGATGCGAACGTCGGGACCCGGCGTGCCGACGGTCTCGAGTTCTTTGCGGTCCCATGCCAGCGCCGAGCGGCGGTGGCGAGCGCGGGCTTTGGAGGGAGTGGGCTTGGCCGGCGAGGGTTTGGTGGTGGGCGTGACTGCGCTCTTCGTGGCAGGCGCCGCGTCCGGCGTCCGGCCGAACGGCCAGACCGTGGCGAGACGTCGGCGAAGAGGCTTGATGGCTTCGCCGATCAGATAGCGGCGATGTACGCGGAGTCGCTCGGCGAAGTACGGGTCCAACGGCATCCGGTCATTCTCCCTCGTCCGCACTGAGTGTAAGCGCACGCGAAAGGCGGGCGCGCACGCGAAAGGCCCGGGCCTCCGAAGAGGACCGGGCCTTTGCAATACAGCGGTGCTTACCAGCTGGACTTGGTCACACCGGGGAGTTCCCCACGGTGGGCCATGTCGCGGAAGCGGACGCGCGAGATGCCGAACTTCGACAGGTGGCCACGGGGGCGACCGTCGATGGCATCGCGGTTGCGCAGGCGAACCGGCGACGCGTTGCGCGGCAGCTTCTGCAGACCGACGCGGGCGGCTTCGCGCGCCTCGTCGGTGGAGTTCGGGTCCACGAGGGCCTTCTTCAGCTCGAGACGCTTCGCAGCGTAGCGGGCGACGATGACTTCGCGCTGGTTGTTGCGCGCAATCTTGCTCTTCTTAGCCATGAAATCAGCGCTCCTCTCGGAATTCGACGTGCTTGCGGATTACCGGGTCGTACTTCATGAGCACGATGCGGTCGGGGTTGTTGCGACGGTTCTTGCGCGTCACGTAGGTGTAACCCGTGCCGGCGGTCGAACGCATCTTGATGATCGGACGGACGTCCTGAGACTTCTTCGCCATTAGAGCTTCACACCCTTCGCGAGGAGGTCCTTGACCACGGACTCGATGCCGCGTGCGTCAATGACCTTGATGCCCTTCGCCGAAACGTTGAGCTTGATGTTGCGACCCATCGACGGAACGAAGTAGGTCTTCTTCTGCACGTTCGGGTCGAAGCGTCGCTTCGTCCGGCGGTGCGAGTGCGAGATGGAATGACCGAAGCCGGGAACAGCGCCGGTCACCTGGCACACTGCTGCCATAGTGATTTCTCCCTTAAGTACCGTGACACCGGACGGTGTCACCCAAGATCCCTTGTCGGCACCCGCTCCACAAGGGAGGCCGCAAAGCCTCTGAAAGGGGAGTGGGTACGAACTGCGTGCTGGGGAGCGCGCAGACAAGGAGTCAGTTTAGCACGGCGGGGCCCTCTTCCCCGCGTGCGCCTCTGCCCCAGCGGAACGGCGACACCGTGGGGTCGCCCGAAATCCAGAAGCGCCACGGGAAGGCATCCGTCCCGGCGACGCCCGCGACGCCGACGCGCGGTCCCGTCGCGATGCCTGTGATGAGGTTTTGCGGAAGCAGCAGACGGGCGACCGCGCCGCCGCGCTCTTCCCCGGTGATCGCGTCGATGCCGTCGTGCGTCGGATGCCGCAACCCGACGGCATCTCCGAGTCGGCCCGGCCCGCGAGCGAGATCGCGGACCGTTTTCGCTGCAGGACGGCGGCGAATGGCGGCATCCGTCCCTTCGATGATGTGACCTCCGCGCAGCAGAATTCCACCGGCAACCCCGACCGGCCCGCTGACGACATTGACGCAGGAGTGGATGCCGTGGCTCAGGTACACGTACAGGTGCCCGGGCTCGCCCCACATCGTCGCGTTGCGCGCCGTCCGGCCCATGCGGGCGTGGGAACCCGGGTCGGCCGGCATTCCGGCGCCTGACCCGGTGCCCTGACCGTGATACGCCTCCACCTCGGTGAGCCGCAGCGCGACGGTCTCCCCTCCGACGGTGACGCGCAGCACACCGCCAAGGAGGCGCGGCGCGACGTCGACCGGCAGCCCCATCAGCGCATCACGGGTTGCCGGGATGAGCGGAGTTTCGGACGGATCGAGCGCGCTGGTCATGGCCGAGGTGGAACCTGACACCACGACAGGTCGAACCCGGAGAGCGCGACGGTCTCGGTCCCATCGTCCAACTCGACGATGTGCGTCTCGAGCTTCTCCGGCATGGGGAGTTGGTAGCCGTCGTACGAGTTGTTCACGATGTCGGGTGCGACCAGAATCGCCGCGTATCGGCCGCTGGGCGACACGCACGTCTGCAGGAGGGTGTCGGCGGGGTCGACCTCGAACACCGATCGCGCGGCACCCTGATCATCGACGACATCGACCGTCGTCCCCTGCACGGTGAACCCGTCGACCTGGGAGAGCACCCGAAGCGTGTCGTCCTCGCCGCCCTGGAGCGTCGTCACCGTCTGCACCTCGCCGAGCGACGGATCGGTTGCCGGAAGGGCGCGCTCGTCCGCCGTGGACAGGTCGATCGCCACAAGCCCCGTCGGCCGCTGCACGATGGCCTCCGTCGAACCGCGTGCGATGCCGTCGATCGTGATCGCATTGCCGAGCGCAACGGGGTCGCCGCCCGAGGCGGACACGAGGCTCAGAAGGCCATCGAAAGTGAGCATGAGCACGGTGTCGGTGCCGGGGACGAAACGCCAATCATCCACGCGCGGATCCGCGCCGGTGATGGTGAGCTTCTGCGGCTTCGCGTCGGCTTTCGCGTCGGCGAGCGACGCAGTGAACAGCGTGCTCTCGAGCGCCCCCGTGGTGCCCACGTTCGCGTCGGTGAAGGTGTACCCGATCAGGTCGCCCCGGTCGGCGCTCTGCAGATTCGTGACGAATCCATCGCCGGGGAGCGGCAGTTCTCGTTCGGACCCGCCGTCGAGGTCGGTGACGATGACGACGGAGTTGCCGTCGTCATTCTCCGACACGATGACGAGGTGGTTCGCGGTCTCGCGGAAGTCCTCGATGTGCTCGTGCTCGTATACCGGCACGGCGTCGGTTCCCGCGAGGTCGCTGCGGAAGATCGCGTCGCTGCCGATCCCCCTGCGGAGGACGTAGACGTCGAGCGGTGGGGTCGAGAAGGACTCCTCGATGGTGGCCGTCGGTCCGCCGCCGACCCCCTCCACTCCGTCGATCCGCACGGTGTAGTCGGTGTCGTCCCACAGCGGCAGCGCAAACCGCACGCCGACACTGCGTCCCGAGGTGTCCACCGTGAAATCCGCGGCGGGCGTGATCGTGACTTGCGAGGGATCTACGGTCTGCAGCGACTGGGAGGTCGTGATGATCATGCGTGATCCGGATGCCGAGGCCGCCGCATCCGGATCGACCTGAACCGACGTCGCTCGCGGCCCCTGCGCCGTCGTGAGCGCCGCCCCACCCAGGCCGATCACGAGGAGGGCACCCACGACGATCGCGAAGGCGCCGAGGAATGCCCGACGCTTCCGCCGGCGCGCGGCTTCGCGCCGGCTCCCGCGGTCGCTGTCTCCCCCGCGGCGATCCCGGCGAGAGTCAGTACTCATACGGGTCCTTCGGCTGATCGACCGGTTCGATGGACGATGCCTGCACTTCGAGTCGGCCGTCGACGTCGCGGATGACTCCGGTGACCGTCACCCAGTCGCCGGTGGCGAGTCCGCTGTCACCGCTGCCGGTCCCCACCGGGAGCGTGGCCGATTGCGCGTCGATGACGCAGTGCGTGATGACGAGGCGCGTGAGGGCGAAGTCCGCGCTGCCGCCCGGGGTCACGAAGCCCGTGAGGGTCACCTCGTCGCCGTCGAAGGCGTCGGGGTTGGTGGCCGTGGCGAAGACGCTCGCCCATTGGCCGACGCCGAACGAGGCCGTATCGCCTGTCGATGCCAGCGCGATCGTGTCGGAGCCCTGGAACAGCGGGGCAGCGCCGGTGTCCCGAGACATCGCGAGTTCGGCCGAGAGCGTTGCCGGCGGAACCACGAGGATCGCGACGGCGACACCCGTGGCGAGCAGACCTCCGGTGGTGGCGGCGACGACGGGGAGGAGTTGCCGGCGCGGGCGCGGGGCGTGCGCGTGGTCGTGATGGTCGTGCGCGTGATCGCTCCCGTGATCGTCATGCCCGTGATCGTGACCGACATCCGGGACGCTCGCCGCACGGCTGTCGCCGTGATCGTGGCCGTGATCGGCTTCGGCGCCGAGTGGAAGGGTGAAGCTGACGACCGTGCCCACGAGCGCGAAGACGGCCATCCCGACCGCGAACCAGGCCGATTCGGGGTTGATGTAGAGGGCCAGCTGGTCGGTGACCGCGAGGACGAGGGTCACGACCGCGAGGACGGCGGCGAGCCCGACCCCGAGGAGCCGGGTGGCGATGGCCGATGATCTACGCAAGAAGGTTCACCAGCCCTCCGATGGCGACGGCCGACAGAACCACGACGATGACCATGCCCGCCAGCACGTGCGTTCGGAAGGTCGTACGCAGCAGAGCGAGCATCTTGACGTCGACGAGGGGTCCGACCAGCAGGAAGGCCACGAGAGAGCCGGGCGTGAAGGTCGAGGCGAACGACAGTGCGAAGAAGGAGTCGACGTTCGAGCAGATCGACACGATCATCGCGAGCGCGATCATCGCGACGATCGACAGCGCCGGGTTCGATCCGATCGCCAAAAGCGCCGATCGGGGCACCAGCACCTGCACAGCGCCGGCGAGCGCCGAGCCGATGATGAGCGCGGGCATGACGGCGCGCAGCTCGATGACGAACTGGGCGATGCTGCGCCGTCCCTTGCCGCCGGACTCGGTCTCGACGATCTCGCACGTCTCGCGGAAGCGCTCGGTGACGAGACCGTCCGGGTCAGGATGCCGGCTGTACAGCCATCCGATCAGGTTGGCGATGGCGAAGCCGCCGAGGAGTCGCGCGATGAGGATCCCGTCGCTGAATCCGAAGGCCTGATGAGTGGTGATGATCACGATCGGATTCACGATCGGCGCCGCGACCAGGAAGGTCAGCGTCTCGGGGACGGTGAAGCCGCGCATCATGAGTCCGCGAGCGAAGGGCACATTTCCGCACTCGCACACCGGAATGAACATGCCCAGCAGTGACATCACCGATCGGCGGGCCCACGCGCGCCTCGGCATCCATCGCTCGATGACACCCGGCGGGACCCAGACCTGGACGACGATCGAAAGGATCACGCCGAGCATGACGAAGGGGAGCGATTCGATCAGGACGCTGATCGCGAGGGTAAGCCCGTCTTGGGCCCTCGTGGGAAGCGCCGGACCTGGGCTGACGAGGTTGACGACGATGAGCGCGACGACGACGGAGATGCCCGCGCCGATGGCGAGCAGAATCTTGCCAGGGGAACGAGACGTGGATGGATCCAGCTCGGGCTGCCGCCGCGTCCGCGTGGTTTCAGAGGTCGTCATGCACTGCTTTCTCTGACGCTGCGGTGCAGGCGGCGCAGAGGCCGAAGATGTCCACGACGTGCTCGGCGCGAGTGAACCCATGGATCGCGGCGGTCTGGTGGGCCCATTGCTCGACGTCGGTCGCCTGGATCTCGACCGTCAGGCCACACGAACGACAGATCAAGTGGTGGTGATGGCCGTCGCTCGAGCATGCCCGGTAGATCGCTTCGCCCTCGGGCGACTGCAGCTGATCGGCCTCACCCGCCGTCGCGAGCGCCGCCAGCGCGCGATAGACGGTCGCAAGGCCGATGCCGGTGTTCTCGTCGCGGAGGGCCGCATGAAGGTCCTGTGCACTGACGAAACCCTGCGCGTCGGAGAGGGCGGAACGCACGCGATCGCGCTGCCACGTATTGCGCTGGACCATGGCCGGGATTCTAACGACGCGCCCTGTGCGCAACCTGGACCGCCGCGGCGGCTCCCAGGTCCCGCGAGGGGTCGCAATCGGCGGACTTTCGCGCCGAGACACGACCGATCGCGACCCTTCGCGGGCTGGAGTCGGGTGAGGCGGCGGTCATGATGCGGCGGTCATGATGCGGCGGCGCGGAGCACGCGCCCGCGACGCGAGCCGATGACGCGGCAGACGACGTAGGTCAGGAACGAGATCGTGGTGATGTACGGACTGACCGGGAGCGTCCCGGCGACGGCGAGCAGGATGCCGCCGACCGCGGCGAGGATGCCGAACAGCGCCGCGAGAACGGGCACCGCGACAGGACCCGACGCGATGCGCATCGCAGCGGCCGCGGGGGTCACGAGCAGGGCCATCACCAGAAGCGCGCCGATGATGTGCACCGCGACGGCGACGATGAGCCCCAGCAGCAGCATGAAGCCGAGCGAGATGCCGATCGTCGGGATGCCGCGCGCGGCGGCGGACTGCGGGTCGAGCGAGTCGAAGCGCAGCGGTCGCCAGATCAGCACGAGGGCGATCAGGGCGAACGCGGAGAGGCCGATCAGCCAGCCGAGCTGACCGGATTGCACCGACACGATCTGTCCGGTCAACAGGCTGAAGCGGTTCGCGCTGCGGCCGTCGTAGAGCGAGAGGAACAGGATGCCGAGCCCCAACCCGAAGGGCATCAGCACGCCGATGATCGAGTTGCGGTCGCGGGCGCGCGCGCCGAGCCAGCCGATGAGGGCGGCGGCGATCATCGATCCGACGATCGATCCGGTGACGACGTCGGCGCCGATCAGGAGCGCCGCGGCGGCCCCGGCGAACGACAGTTCGCTGATGCCGTGCACGGCGAATGCCATGTCGCGTTGGATGACGAAGACGCCCACGAGCCCGCCGACGAGTCCGAGGATCGCTCCGGCCCATACCGAGTTCGAGACGAGCGCGAGGATCTCGCCGTAGTACGGCAGCCCGCCGAACATCGCGTCCCACACATCCGCCCAGTTCACGAGTGCTCCTCGTGTTCGTGGTGATGGTGCGATTCCTCGGCGTCGGGCGCGCCGACCACGACGAGGCGGTCGCCGGCGCGCAGGACGAAAACGGGTGCGCCGTACAGTGCGGTGAGAACGGGCGACGTCAGCACCTCATCGGGCTTGCCGAGGGTGAACCTGCCGTTGGCCAGGTAGAGAATGCGGTCGACCTTGCCGAGCACGGGGTTGATGTCATGCGTCACCAAGAGAACGCTGGCACCGGTCTGGCGATGCTCGTCGATGAGTCGGACGACGGCCTGCTGATTCGCGAGATCAAGGCTCGTGAGCGGTTCATCGCACAGGAGCAGCCGCGGGTTGTCGGCGAGCGCCTGACCGACGCGGAGCCGCTGCTGCTCCCCACCGGAGAGCTCGCCGACGGGCCGGTCGGCGAACTCCGTCGCGCCGACCGCGTCGATGAGGGCTGCGACCCGCTCCTTGTCGCTCCGCCTGGGCAGCGGCGGGCCGAAACGATGTCCGTTCACGCCGAGCGCAACGAGATCGCGACCGCGGAGCGCGGTGTCGCGAGGGAGCGGCCGGGATTGCGGGAGGTAGCCGATGCGGCGATTGCCACGATGCGTCACCGGTTCGCCCAGGGCGTGGATGGTGCCTTCGCTGAGCGATTCGAGGCCGAGGATCGCTCGCAGCAGGGTCGTCTTGCCCGAACCGCTCGGCCCCAGCACGGCGATCAGCTCGCCCGGAGCGACGTCGAGATCGAGATCGCTCCATAGTTCGCGTCCCGCCCGGCGCAGGGCGGCACCGCGGATCTCCAGGACGTTCACCGAGTCAGCGTACCCGCCAGGTCGGCGATGTTCTGAGTCATCCAGGAGAGGTAGGTCATACCCTCGGGCAGCAGTTCGGTGAATTCGAGCACGGGGATGTCTTGCGTCGCGGCGACCGCGGTCACTTCGGTGGTCTCGGCTCCGCCGGTCTGCGCGTTCACGATGACGGTGCGGACGTCGCCCGCCTTCAACACATCCATTGCTTCGAGCAGAGTTGCGGGCGGCACGTCCTGGCCTTCCTCCACCGCCTCGCTGAACGCCGGGGGCGTCGCGTTGACCAGCCCGGCGGCCGTGGTGAGGTAGAGCGGCACGGGTTCGGTGGCGAAGATCTTCTCCCCCGCGTGTGCGGCGTCGATGTCGCTGAGGCTCTTCTCGAGACCCTCGACCTGCGCGGCGAAGCCCTCCGCGTTCGCTTCGAACGTGGCGGCGTTTTCGGGATCCAGTTCGCTCAATCGGTGCGCGATCTCGTCGGCGACGTGCGTGATCGTGTGCGGGTCGTACCAGACGTGTTCGTTGAAGCCCTCGATGTGCTCATGATCGGTGTGAGCGTCGGACTGTTCATCGGCATGGTCGTGGTCGATCTCTTCGTCGGTGTGCCCCGCGTTCTCCGGCCAATCGTGCGAGTACTCCGCGGCGGTGATGACGGCGGCATCCGTTCCGCTGGCCTCGATCAGCGCATCGATGAACGCGTCGTACCCACCGCCGTTCTCGATGACGAGGTCGGCGTTCTTGACCGTCAGCTGATCCCGGACGGAGGCCTCGTAGGAGTGCGGGTCCTGCGATAACGAGTGAATGATCGACGTGACCTCGACCGCGTCGCCGCCGATCTCCTTGGCGATGTCGCCGTAGACGTTCGTCGACGCGACGATCTGCACTGCACCGTCGGTGTTGTCCGCGGTGCTGGAGGCGCATCCGGCAAGGACGATGACGGATGCGACGGAGAGCGCAGCGAAAACGGGACGGCGAGACGGCATGTCATCAGCCTAAGCGTTATTGATAATCATTCTCAAATCGTGCAGACAGGACCCTGCGACCTGCGCGGCTCGTGCTCAGTCGAGCAGCAGTGCGGGCTCTTCGAGGATCGATGCGACGTCCGCCACGAACCGGCTCACTCCGTCGCCATCGATGACGCGATGATCGAACGAACCCGACACCGTGGTCACGAACCGCGGCCGCACCTCGCCGTCGACGACCCACGGCTTCTGCCGGATCGTCCCCATTGCGATGATGCCGGACTCGCCGGGATTGATGATGGGGGTACCCGCATCCATCCCGAAGACGCCGATGTTCGTGATCGTGATCGTGCCGTTCTTCTGGTCGGCCGGGGTGGCCTTGCCTTCGCGGGCGGTGAGCGTGAGCCGCTCCAGCGCCCTCGCGAGTTCGCGCATGTTCAGATCCTGCGCGTCCTTGATGTTGGGAACGAGCAGTCCGCGCGGGGTGGCCGCGGCGATCCCGAGGTTCACGAAGTGCCTGATGTGGATCTCGGGGCCCTGGTCGGTTTCGACCCACGCCGCATTGACGCTGGGGGTGCGCCGGACGGCCCAGATCACCGCACGCGCCATGATGAGCAGCGGCGAGACCTTGACGTCCGCGAAGTCGGGCGACGCCTTCAGCCGCTTGACCAGTTCCATCGTGCGAGTCGCGTCGACGTCGGTCCACACCGACACGTGTGGCGCGGTGTAGGCAGAGAGCACCATGCCGCTCGCGACCGCTTTGCGCACACCCTTGACCGGGATGGTCTCCACCCGAGAATCAGCCTCGGGCCCCGCGTTCACCGGCTCTGGCCGCGCGGGTGGTGCGGCGGTCGTCGCAACCGGGATGCGCTCCTCGCGGACCTCCGAGCGCTCGGGGGTCTGAATGTTGCGGAACACCGACGCCTGCGAGGCGTGCCCGACGACGTCTTCACGCGTCACCTCGCCGGCCTGCCCGGATGGGGTGACCGTCGTGAGGTCGACGCCGAGGTCTCGGGCGAGCTTGCGGATCGGCGGTTTGGCCACCACTCCGATGGACTGGGTCACCGGCCGCTCGGCAGGTCCGCGTCGCCGCGACTTCGCCTGGCCGCCGGTGCCGTAGCCGACCAGTACGGCGCCGCCAGTTTCATCGGCGGGCTCTGCGGGCTTCTCGCCGTGCTCGGACAGGCCGGACGAGGCATCCGGTTCGCTCGGCGCGCCCTGGATCGCGATGATCGCGGCGCCGACGTTCACTGTGTCGCCCTCGGCCACGAGCAGCTCGCCGACCTTTCCGGCGAACGGGGACGGGAGCTCGACGAGCGACTTCGCCGTTTCGATCTCGACGAGCACATCGTTCACGGCGACATCGTCACCGGGGGCGACGTGCCACTGGACGATCTCAGCCTCGGTCAGGCCTTCGCCCACGTCGGGGAGGTGGAACATCTGCGTGCTCATCCGAGCTCCTGATCAGTAGGCGAGGGCGCGATCGACGGCCTCGAGAATGCGGTCGGCGTCGGGCAGGTACATGCCCTCGAGCTTGGCCGGGGGGAACGGGACGTCGAACCCCGACACGCGCAGGACGGGGGCTTCGAGGGAGAAGAACGCCCTCTCCATCACGGTGGCCGCGACCTCGGATCCGACGGAGGTGAATCCGGGCGCCTCTTGCGCGTAGACCATGCGGCCGGTGCGACGCACCGAATCGAGGATGGGGCCGTAATCGATGGGCGACAGCGAGCGCACATCGATGACTTCGCACGAGGTCCCCTCGCTCTCGGCGAGGGCGGCGGCCTGGAGGAGCATCGTGACCATGGCGCCGTGGCCCACGAGAGTCACATCCGTGCCGCGGCGGACGACCCGCGACGCATGCAGAGGCAGGGCGCGGGCAGAGGTGTCGACCTCGCCCTTCATCCAGTACTTGGCCTTGGGCTCGAGGAACACGACCGGATCGCGGGAGGCGATCGCATCCTGGATCATCCAGTACGCGTCGTTGGGGGTGGACGGGGAGACGACGCGCAACCCGGGGGTGTGCGCGAAGTACGCCTCGGGGCTCTCCTGGTGGTGCTCGATGGCGCCGATATGCCCCCCGTACGGGATGCGGATCACGATCGGCATCGACAGAAGTCCCTCGTGCCTGTTCGTGATCTTCGCGAGCTGCGAGGTGATCTGGTCGAATGCGGGAAAGACGAATCCGTCGAACTGGATCTCGACGACCGGGCGGAACCCGGCCATGGCCAGGCCGATCGCGGTGCCGACGATTCCGGATTCGGCGAGCGGGCTGTCGATCACGCGGCGTTCGCCGAACTCGGTCTGCAGCCCCTCGGTGATCCGGAAAACGCCGCCGAGACGGCCGATGTCCTCCCCCATGAGCAGGACGTGATCGTCCGCGGCCATGGCTGCGCGCAAGCCCGCGTTCAGCGCCCGGCTGAACGGCATGGTCGTGATGTCGCTCATGCGCGGCCTCCCGCCACGGATGAGTCGGCGGAAGCCTCGAACGATCCCTCGTAGTCGGCGAACCACTGCTTCTCGCGGGCGACCAGCGGATGCTCTTCGCTGTAGACGTGGTCGAACATCACCTCGACGGGGAGATCGCCGAGGGCGTTCGTGCGCACGCGGATGTCATCCGCGTAGGCGGCTGCTTCGTCGTCGACGTCGGCGAAGAAGGCGGATGCCGCGCCGCGCCCCTCGAGGTAGCTCCGCAGGCGCGCGATCGGGTCGCGTCGCGCCCACCCCTCCTCCTCTTCGGAGGTGCGGTACTTCGTCGGGTCATCGCTCGTGGTGTGCGCACCCATCCGATAGGTCATGGCCTCGATCGCCTGCGGGCCGCCGCCGGCGCGCGCTTCATCGAGCGCAACTTTGGAGACCGCGTAACTGGCGATGACGTCGTTCCCGTCGACCAGCAGCGACGGCATCCCATAGCCGGCGCCACGAGCGTGGAGCGGCGCGCGCGATTGCGTGGACACCGGCACAGAGATCGCCCACTGGTTGTTCTGGAGGAAGAACACCTGCGGAGTCCGGTACGTGTTGGCGAACACCATGCCCTCATGGATGTCGCCCTGGCTGGACGCGCCGTCACCGTAGTAGACGATGACCGCTTCGTCCCGCTCGGGGTCGCCGGTTCCGGAGCGGCCGTCGAAGGCGAGCCCCATGCCGTATCCGGTGGCGTGCAGCACCTGCGCGCCGAGCACGAGGGTGTAGAGCCGCGTGTTGCCGTTGGACGGGTCTGCCGGGTCCCAGCCGCCGTGGGTGAGTCCGCGCATCAGCCGGATGATGTTGAGCGGATCGACGCCGCGGATCATGCAGACTGCGTGCTCGCGGTACGACGGGAAGAAGTGGTCCTGCGCGCGGGCGGCGCGCGCCGATCCGACCTGCGCGGCCTCCTGACCGAGCGACGGGGGCCAGAGCGCGAGCTGACCCTGTCGTTGCAGGTTCGTCGCCTGCTGGTCGAAGGCGCGCACGAGCACCATGTCGCGGTAGAACGTCTCGAGTTCGCCGTCCGAAATCGCTTCGATCACGGGGAGGTAGCGCTCGGCCGCTGCGGACGGTGCGAACGTTCCGTCGGCAGCCAGGACGCGAACGAGTGCGGGGTCTTCGACGGTCACCCTGTTCACGCTAACGCCCGACCCTCGTGCCCCTCTGGGAGGTTTTGAACAATGGATGCCGCAATACCTACCACTTTGTCTACAGCGTCAGCCTCTCCCACCGTGATTCGGATCCCGTCTCCGGCGAAGGGGCGAACGATGAGTCCGGCGGCCTCGAAGGCGGCCGCGAACTCGAGCGACTGCTCGCCCGCCGGTAGCCAGACGAAGTTCCCCTGCGCATCGGGGATCGCCCATCCGGCGTCGCGGAGCGCGTCGACCAGGTGATCGCGGCGGTCGGCGAGTTCGGAGACACGCGCTCGCAGGTCATTTTCGACGTCGAGGCTCGCGAGGGCCGCTTCCTCTGCCTGCGCCGTCACCGACAGCGGAATGCCCGTGCTCCGCGCCGCATCCAACACCCGCGGATTGCCCACGGCATAGCCGATCCGCAGCCCCGCGAGACCCCACGCCTTCGAGAAGGTGCGCAGGACGACGACGTTGGGGTGCCCCGCAGCGAGGACCGTCTCGCCGTTGACAGCCTCGGGATCGGTGACGAACTCGACGTACGCCTCGTCGAGGATGACGAGCAGGTCGTCGGGAACACGCGCAAGGAACGCGTCGAACTCGACCTGCGTGACGGCCGGTCCGGTCGGGTTGTTCGGCGTGCAGACGATGATGAGGCGTGTACGGTCGGTGATCGCGTCGGCCATGGCCTCGAGATCGTGGGCGCCCGTCGAAGTGACGGGAACCATGATCGCGGTCGATCCGGCGACGGCGGCAAGGCCCGGGTAGGCCTCGAACGAACGCCACGCGAAGATGACCTCGTCGCCGGGACCCGACGACGCCAGCGCCAACTGCTGAAGGATCGACACCGACCCGGCGGCGACGTGGACGGCATCCGGTTCGACGCCGAAGCGCTCAGCGAGACGTGCGCGCAAACGGGCAGCGGAAGCGTCGGGGTAGCGATTGAACGCGGCAGCGTTCGCGACAGCGGCGACGACCCCCGGAAGGGGATCGAAGGGGTTCTCGTTGCTGGAGAGTTTGACGGCATCGGACCCCGCCTGTTTGCCCTGCTTGTATGCGGGGAGGGCTGCGATTTCGGGTCGGATCCGTACGGGAATGTCGCTCACTCTCCGAGTCTACGGAAGCGCTCCGCACCGCGTGCGGACCTTCCGGCGCCGTGCCACAATGAGCGCACTATGCGCTTTCTCATTAACCTCGTGACCAACGCGTTCGCCATCTGGGTCGTCACCCTGTTCACCGCCCTGGAAGTGACAGTCACCGCGTTCCCGCCGGGCGAAACGCTTCAGTACGTGATCTCGCTGCTCGTGATCGCTCTGATCTTCGCGATCGTCAACACCTTCGTGGGCACGATCGTGAAGATCCTCGCCTTGCCGCTTTACATCATCACCTTCGGACTCATCTCGCTGGTCATCAACGGATTCCTGTTGTGGTTCACCGCGTGGATCACCTCCTTCTGGGGTTGGGGACTGAGTGTCGGCAATTTCTGGCACACCATCCTCGCGGCGCTCATCATCGCGCTGATCAACTGGATCGTGGGCATCTTCCTGCGCCCCAAGAAGCGCGGCTGATCACTCCCCGCCGCCGCCGGCTCCTCCTCCCCCACCTGGCTGGCCAGGCTCGCTCACGCGCGCCCCGTAGATGACGACGTCGACCGAGGTTGCTGTCGCCGAGTTCGCCAAGCACCTCCCGGACCTGACCCATCCGCGGATCGGACGATGCATCGAGGAGCTCTGCGGTCTCGGCATACGTCGTCAGGTGATGTGCATAGAAACCGTCGGTCAGGCGCGGCGTAGGGTCGGCGATCCGGTCGGCGACGAAGCTCCCCGGGGCTCCGCTGCCCCCGTCGAATCCGACGCCAGCGAGGTTCGCCACCGGATCGTCGCGGTGCCGAATCGCGACGCTGAGCGTGTCATCGCCGACATCCGCCTGCACGGGGGAACCGATCGCGACCACGGTCCGCACATCGAATTCGCTCGACAGCGCCACATTGGACACGATCATGGCTCCCTGCGAATGCCCGACCGCGTGGACGACGTCGCCGGGCCCCGCTCCCGCCGCATGCAACGCGTCGATCGTCGCTTGGTACGCCGCCGACGTCTCGCCGATGTAGAGCGAGGCGTTCGAACGGCTGTCGAATGCCTCGTCACCCCAGAACGACACGGCCGCGGTACCCGCCACGTAGACGGCGAACTGACGCGTACCGTCGGGCATCGTGTAGCGCTCGACCCGAATGCGCTCGTCGCCATTGCCCGGGATACGGCGGGCCGTTGCGGCGAGAGAGGCCGGTGCCGTGGTCTGGCCGCGCTCCACGGGAAAGATCGTCACCGGCGGCGCAGTTCCGGTCAGCTGCGTGCCACCGGGGATGGTTCCCCTGCCCAGTGCATCGACGGTGCCGAGAAGTCCGATCGCCGTCCCCGTCGCTCCGAAGCCGACCATGTTCAGCGGGAGCCCTGCGAGGTAGACCTGCCGCAGGAACTCGTCGTGCGGTGCGGAATCGCGGCCCAGGTCGAGGATGGATGCCGTGGGTCCGTCTCGATCCCCCAACAGCCGAAGCAGCAACAGCCGGCCGCGGAGCGCTCGGGCGAGGTCGTCATCGCCCGCAGCGATTGCCGCGGCGTGGGCCGCGCGCAGTTCAACGGACTCGTAGGCGTCCGCGCTCGCGCGAAGACCTCGCGCGATCTCCTGCGCGTCGTCACCCGCCACCCCCGCCTCGAGCCGGAGTCGATCAGCACCGCCGACGACATCGTGACCGCCCGGGCAACCGGCACCGGTGAGCACCGCGACGATCGACCGCAGCCGATCATCGATGCCCTCGCACGACGCCGTCAAGCGTTCGAACCCCGCCGCAGCGGCGCGCAGAGAGTCGGTGTCAACGGCGACGACCGAGCCGCTGCGGATCTCCAGGTCTCCGCTCACGGCAACCCGAGCTCAGCCTGCTGCTGCGCACGGACGCGTTCCCGCGCGAGGTCGTCGTCGAAGAGCACAAGTCGAACGGAAAGGAGGGCGAGTCGCGTGTTCCACGAAGCCACCGCGGCGCGATACGCATCGGCGCTGCGCGATCGCCAATCGGTCGCCGCGGCGAGCGCGCCGGCCTGTCCGCAGACATCGTCGAGGTCGGCTTGGACATGCCTCAGCCGCCCGCGCGCCGCATCGATCGCCACTACGGTCCGGGGCTCTGGAGTGCTGTACACACGTCGAGCATGCCGCCCGCGCACACCGCCGGCGCCCTCGATGGGAGGTCCAGTGGAGAGCGGCGCCAGACATCGTCCTGTGCAGAAAACCCGGCATCCCCCACAATGAGTGGATGACCGGAGACGAGGGGACGACCGGGAGCGACGAACCGTTCCGCGTGATGTTCGTCTGCACCGGCAACATCTGTCGGTCTCCGATGGCGGAGGTGGTCTTCCGCTGGTTCGCTGAGCAGGCCGGTCTGGGCGACCGCATCGTCTCATCGAGTGCGGGGACCGGGTGACTGGCATGTCGGCGAGCGCGCGGACGCCCGTACGATCGCTGCTCTCGAGCGACGTGGCTACGACGGCAGCCACCACCGCGCTCGGCGCTTCACAGGCAGGGACTTCGCGACCTTCGACCTGATCGTCGCGCTCGACCGCTCGCATGAGCGCGTCCTCGCCAGCTGGGCACGCTACCCCGCCGACACCGACAAGCTGGCCCTGCTGATGTCCTTCGACGACCACGCGGACGGCAACCTCGATGTGCCCGACCCCTACTACGCCGATGCCGGATTGTTCGATGAGGTGCTCGGTATGATTGAGAGAGCGAGCCGGGCGCTCTTCCGGCAGCTGGAACCCGCTCTCCGTGTGACTTCCTGAGCGCCCGCCCGTCCGCGATCGGAGCGTTGTGACTTCTTTGCCCCCTCAGCCCCTGAGCCCCCTCGATGGTCGGTACCGTGCCACGGTCACCGGCCTCGCCGACTACCTCTCGGAGGCGGGCCTCAATCGCGCCCGCGTCGAGGTGGAGGTCGAGTGGATCATCGCCCTGACCGATCGGTCGCTCTTCGGCTCGTCGCCGCTCGACGAGGGCCAGAAGGATTCGCTCCGCGGCCTCTACCGCGACTTCGGGCAGGCCGAGATCGATTGGCTCGCCGAGAAGGAAGCCGTCACCCGCCACGACGTCAAGGCCGTGGAGTACCTCGTCCGCGATCGCCTCGATGTCCTCGGGTTGAACGGCATCGCCGAGTTGACGCACTTCGCCTGCACCAGCGAGGACATCAACTCCGCGTCATACGCGCTGACCGTCAAACGCGCCGTCGAGCAGGTCTGGCTGCCGAAGCTGCACGTCGTGATCGACGCGCTGTCGGCTCTCGCTGTGGAGTCTCGGGATGCCGCGATGCTCTCCCGCACGCACGGCCAGCCGGCGACGCCGTCGACGATGGGCAAAGAGATCGCCGTCTTCTCGTGGCGACTCTCGCGCGTGGCCGCCCAGATCGCGGGCGGCGACTACTTGGCGAAGTTCTCCGGAGCGACCGGCACGTGGTCGGCGCACCTCGCCGCCGAGCCCGATGTGGACTGGCCGGAACTGTCGCGCTCGTTCATCGAAGGCCTCGGCATCGACTTCAACGTCCTGACGACCCAGATCGAATCGCACGACTGGCAGGTCGAGCTGTACGACCGCGTGCGCCACGTCGGCGGCATCCTGCACAATCTCGCGACCGACATCTGGACCTACATCTCGATGGGCTTCTTCGCGCAGATCCCCGTGGCGGGTGCCACCGGATCATCGACGATGCCGCACAAGATCAACCCGATCCGGTTCGAGAATGCCGAGGCGAACCTCGAGATCTCCGGTGGACTGTTCGCCACCCTCGCGACGACCCTCGTCACCTCCCGGATGCAGCGCGACCTCACCGACTCGACCACGCAGCGCAACATCGGCGTTGCCTTCGGTCACTCGCTCCTCGCCCTCGACAACCTGCAGCGCGGGCTGACCGAGATCTCCCTGTCGCGCGACGTGCTCTTGGCCGACCTCGACGCGAACTGGGAAGTGCTCGCCGAGGCCATTCAGACGGTCGTGCGCGCCGAGATCGCCGCGGGGCGCTCGCAGATCACCGATCCGTATGCGCTGCTGAAAGACCTCACCCGCGGTCGACGGGTCGGCGGACCCGAACTGGTCGAGTTCGTTCGCGGCCTCGACATCGGTGACGATGCGAAGGCGCGGCTCGAAGCGCTCACCCCGGCGACATACGCGGGGCTTGCCTCAGCACTCGTCGACGAACTGAGCTAGAAGCCGGGGCACCGGCGCCTAGTGAACAGTCGGACCTGACGCTTTATCCGGGCCGGCATCTTCCTCGTCCTCGGGGTCGAGGAGAACCGGGCGGTCGACGACTTTCGTGACCTGTGCGGGGTCGATCGCCAGCATGAGCAGCGCGATGATGACGAGAGTCGCGATGAACGCGATCCCGGCGATCACGAGTGCGACGACAACGGCACGACCGACGTCGGTGTCCGGACGAGACTGGAACGCTCCCATCGACACGAGCGTCACGATGCCGGCGAAGAGGGCGGCGCCGAACGCCAGCCCCAGCAATTGGGCCGGCTTCATGATGTCTCTGCGGGTGGGAGGCTGATCGGTCATGAGGGTTCTCCGGCGGTCGTTTCGGCCGGGCGAACGACCGCGTCAAGCTGCTCGGTGCGGCGCGGAGAGAAGCCCGCGATCCCGAGGAAAACGGCGATGATCGCCGCGTAGCCGCCGAAGATGCCGACGGCGATCGTGATACCCGTGAGGGTGAAGGAGCGACCGGCGTCGGCGATGACGTAGTCGAGGCTGTAGCCGGCCGGCACGACGGCAACGGCGACGGCGAGGATCAGCGACAGGATGCCGACGGTGATGGCGTCGCGCGCGTGCGGGTCGGCGGGGCGAGGGTCCCCGAACGTGGGGGTCGTCGCGCGGCGCCCACGGATGCCGGACACCAGTTCGATGATCCCGGTGATGGCCGCCCACGCGATGACGAGCACGAAGAACATCGCCGTGGTCCGCAGGCCAATGAGACCGCCGACCATTCCGGCGAGGATCGTCACGATGCCCATCAGCACGGTCGGTGCCCGGCGCCCGGCCGGGTAGACGAGCCAGACCGCCAAGAGGAGGACGAGACCGGTCGCGATCGCGAAGCCACTGAAGACCGAGAGTCCCACCGCAGCCGAGTGGTCGGGCGAGAACGTGATCATGATCGCCGCGAGGGCCGCGAACAAGGCGCGCGCCAGCTGAACGTGGCGCACCTCGAAGGTGCGAACAGAATCGGCGGCAGACACGCGCTCAATCTTACGTCGCGCCGCGAGACGCACTGCCGAGACGCTGACCGACACAATGGAGTCATGCCGATCCTCAATAAGGACATGTCCCTCTGCATCTCTCTCGCAGCCCGCCCGTCCAACATCGGCACTCGGTTCCACAACTACCTGTACGACGAACTCGGGCTGAACTTCATCTACAAGGCGTTCACCACCACCGACGTCGAGGGTGCGGTGCGCGGCATCCGGGCACTCGGCATTCGGGGCTGCTCGGTGTCGATGCCCTTCAAGGAAGCTGTCATCCCCCTCGTCGACGAGATCGAGGACTCGGCCGCCGCGATCGAGTCCGTCAACACCATCGTCAACGACGAGGGCCGCTTGACGGCATCCAACACCGACTATGAAGCCGTCGCGGAACTTTTGGGAACGCACGCCGTCGACGCGGGATCGTCGGTGCTCGTTCGCGGCTCGGGTGGAATGGCCAAGGCCGTCGTTGCCGCGTTCCGCGGTGCGGGATTCGATGACCTCACGGTCCTCGCCAGGAACGCTGCTGCCGGTGACGCGCTCGCGGCGAAATACGGGTATCGCGCGGTCACCACCGACCCCGCCCCTGGCCACGATGTGTTGGTGAACGTCACGCCACTGGGGATGAATGGGGCGGATGCCGATGTCCTCGCCTTCTCGCGCGACCACATCTCCTCCGCATCGACCGTCTTCGACGTCGTCGCGTTTCCCTCCGAGACGCCCCTGATCGTCGCCGCGCGCGAGCGCGAGGTCGCCGTCATCACGGGGGCCGAAGTGATCGCGCTGCAGGCCGCACGGCAATTCGAGCGCTACACCGGAGTCGTTCCCACGCCCGACCAGATCGCGCGCGCGTCGGCGTTCTCTCGCGAGCAGTAAAGCTGGCTCAGCCCGCTGCCTTCAACGTGGCGATGTCGATCTTCTTCATCGACATCATTGCGGCGTAGGCGGCGGGGGTCGAGAGAAGCTCGCCCATCGCTGCGGGGACGATCTGCCAGCTGACACCGAATCGGTCGACACACCAGCCGCACTGCTCGGCTTCGGGCACGGTCGACAGCGCAGACCAAAGTCGGTCGATCTCGTCCTGATCGGCACACGCGATCGACAGGGAGAAGCCGGGCGTGAACGTCTCGGTCTGCTCGACGCCGGAATCCATGGCGACGAACCCCTGACCGGCCAGCGTGAAGTCCGAGTACATGACGTCGCCTGCTCGGGCAGGTCCGGTCGCCTGCGGATACTCGGCGATCATGCCGATCTTGGAATTCGGGATCAGGCTGGTGTAGAGCTCGATCGCCTCTCGCGCCCTGTTCTGTGCGGTGGAACCGAACAGCAGACCGGGAGACACGAACGGCGCAGATACGTCCGATTCGTAGGGGAGCGTGAGCTGCCAGTTGGCGCCATAGCGATCCTCGATCCAGCCGTAGCGAGGGCTGAAGGGATATTCCCCGACCGGCATGTGCACGACGCCGCCCTCGGACAGTTTCGCCGCGACTCGATCGAGCGTCTGGGATGCGTCGGGATCGCGGCCGGGATCGAAGCGGATGGTGAACGACGATGCGATGTTGGGCCGGTAGTTCGGGCCGGCGTTGATGAGCACGATCTGAAACCCGTCGATGTCGACCTCGACGGTGAGGGCCTCGCCGGCCAAGTCGCGTTGGAAGTCGGGAAGGTCTTTTTCGGGGTAACGGGCTGTGATTTTCGCGGTCGTCGCGGGGAAAGCATCCGCGTAGAACTCTCCCCCTTCGGCGGCGTTGCCGTTGAACCAGAGGAATGGCGTGATCTTCTGCATGACACCAGGATCCGACGGGCGTCGCCGAACCACAAGGGGGTGGATGCCGTTCAGACCGGCTTCGCGAGATCGTCGATGACCAGGGCGCCGGGGAGCGCGCACAGCACGGATCCTGGCAGTGAGATCTTCGCGCCGCGGATGCCCGCACCGATGATGGCGTGGGGCACGTCGCGGACCCGGGCATCGACGAAGACGCGCCAGTCGGCGGGAACGCCGATCGGGGTGATGCCGCCGTACTCCATACCTGTTCGGGCTACCGCGTCATCCATCGGTGCGAAGCTCGCGCGGCGCGCGTCGAGCAGCTTCCGAACGACACCGTTGACGTCGGCGCGGGTCGTGGCGAGCACGATGCAGGCAGCGTAGGTGGTGCGGTCGCCGCGAGTACCTGCAACGACGAGGCAGTTGGCCGAGGCCTCCGGAGCCACGCCGTACGCCTCGCAGAACGCCGCGGTGTCGGCCAGGGTCGGGTCGATCGACGACACGCGCACCTGGGCTGCGAGGGCCGGATCGAGTGCGGCCAGTGCGGAGCGCACCGACGGCGCGAGGAGGTCGGGAGCCTCGAGGGCGGGACGCAGAGCGAGTTCAGGCACGATTCAACGCTATCCCGCGGCCTGCGGCCGGGCGTAGATTCGAGGCGTGCTCAGTACGGGACTGAGCCCAGAAAGAGGATCCACGTCATGGCCACCACGAAAAAACCTGCCAGCTCGAGCGCACCGGGGTTTTCAGACGAAGAGCGCGCAGCGATGAAAGAGCGGGCGGCAGAACTGAAAGCGGCCAAAGGGAACAAGGGCGCTGCGGGCAAGGCGCGAGATCTGGAGGCGCTCCTCGAGAAGTTCACGGAGCTTGTCGATGAGGATCGCGAACTCGCCGAGCAGGTGCACGTCGTCGTGACGAAGGCCGCTCCGCATCTGGATCCGAAGACCTGGTACGGCATGCCCGCCTACGCGAAGGACGGCAAGATCGTGGTGTTCTTCAAGCCCGCAGGCAAGTTCAGCAGCCGCTACGCGACGCTCGGATTCGAAGATGCCGCAGCGCTGGACGAAGGCTCGATGTGGCCGACGTCCTACGCATTGACGAAGCTCACCCAGGCCGACGCGGACATCATCACCGCGCTCGTGAAGCGCGCCGCCGGCTGAGGGTCAGTTCGGGCTCCTGATGGAGCGCACCAGCCAGACGATCAAACCGATCACCACGAGGATGATGCCGATCCAGAGGAGGAACTTCAAAGTCCCGACGATCAGTCCCGGCACCACAAGGAGCACGCCGACGATGATCAGGATGATGATGAGTAGGTTCACGTTGTCTAGTTTCGTCCTCGGGCGGGCTTTCACACAGCACCGCAGTGCGGCGAGTCCCGCCGGGCCGAGTCCCGACGAGCGTCAGAGCCTGCCCATCTCCTGATTGCGGATCGGCGCGGGCGCGTTCACCTGACGCGAGTCGTCGTCTCCGGGCGTCCGAGCGACATCACGCGCCAGGTGAATTCCACGCGATCGGTATCAGCGGCAAGACGACGGCGAACTACGTGGCAACGGTCAAGGCGAAGCTCGGAGTGGAAAGCCGCCGCGAGGCCGCTCAGGCACTGCGGGGCGACTGAGCTGGCTCGCGGCCGGGTCTCGCTCAGACTCCATCGCGCGCTGTCCGCCGCCCGCGCACCAGGATCGCGATCCCCACCGCGATCAGCATCAGGTAGAGCGCGAGGAATCCGACTGGAGCTGTCGGGAAGGCATATGGCCCGACGACGGCCACGACTCCGACGATGATCGCAAGGATGCGGATCACCTTGCCCGCGAGGGACTGACCCACCGTTCCGAACATGACCAGCCACACGCCCGCGCCGATTGCGCCGAGGGCAGTGAATCCGAAAGTTGTGAGGTTCAGAAGGTAGAGGATCGACCCTTGGGTGGCCGCACTCACCGGGGCATCCGCGAAATGCGCGATCGGTGGCGACAGCACTGCCGTGCGGGACGCGGACTCCAGCAGCCACGCGGCGCCGCCGATGATCCCGAAGGTCGTGCCGACGCGCGCCCAGACACCCGATCCGACCAGTCGTGACCCGGCGACGGCGAGAACGATCAGCGCAGCCGCGGTCACTCCCCACGTCAGCGCCTTGATCGTCGTGGGCAGCGCGAGTTCGCCGAGACGATCCGGCGCCCAGAACTCGGAGCCGTCTGGGGCGGGCATGACGAAGATGAGAAAGGGCTGCGGGACGAACCCGAGCCCGGCGACGAGCGCGGCGATGCCGGCGATACGGGTATCGCGTGCGATGTGCGAAGCGGCTGACGGTGCGACGACGAGGGGCGAGGCGGACACGGCGACTCCTTGAGAGTTGGCGGGTTTTCGATACCCCCAGCCGACCGCACGGAGCGGAATACGGCATCGGCCACATGGCCTATTTCCCGATTTGCCGCCAAAGGGTCGTCGCTCGGACGCGCGGATTCCCTTCTCCCGAGACCCCGAGCTTCGCGAAGAGCGAGCGCACGTGCGCGTCGACGGTGCGCTTCGAGATCACCAGTTGGTCTGCGATCGCCTGATTGGTGTGCCCGTCGGCGAGGAGCGCGAGGATCTCGTTCTCGCGAGCGGTGAGGGAATCGAGGCGGACCTCCGGCCGCGGCTCGGACGGAACGGATGCCGGTGGAACCAACACCGGCAATCCGACGGCGAGGATCGCGGCCGAGAGTCCGCCCATCAGCCATGCGGCCGCCGAGAGGCTCTCGGTGTCGCCTCGCCACGTGGCCAGGAGGATCGAGATCGCATACAGCGCGATGGGTGCGCTCGAGATGGCGGCGAGCGCCACCCGGTGGGTCCGAGCGGCCGGTGCCGAGCGGAGTGCCACCCACCACAGCCCGGCGGGGACGACAATCAGCGTGGCAGTCGTGAGCTGCACGAGCGAGATGCCGACGATGGCGGTGATGGTGAGGAGCGCCTCCGGGGTGGTGACGACGGGGTCGAAGTCGCCGAAGGGCGTCTCGACCGGCGCGATGAGGAGAAGCGCGAGGAAGCCGCCGGTCGCGACCGCCGCGATGGTGCGGTCGATCCACCGTGGGACCGGGATGCCGTCGCGACGCGCGGCGCCGAGTGAGACGAGTCCGAGCCCCGCCAGTAACGGCATCCGCAGTGCGCTGGTGAACGCGACGGCGAGTGCGGTGTGCGTGTGGGCAGCGACTCCGGCGCCGAGCAGGATCGCGCCGATCGAGAGCGCGAGGGTCACCATCGGGAGGCCGCCGAGCCCGCGCGCGACACTCCAGCTCGTGGCGGCAAGGCCGACGAGGAGGCCTCCCACCAGCAGCGGGTTGGTGAAGAAGAGTGTGTCGCCCGCGGCGAATCGGGCGAGCAGCATGACCGCGCCTGTCGCGCCGAGGACGGCCCCCACGACGACGACCACCCATCTCATGCGCTCATTGTGCGCGCATCCGGGTCCGGGTCGTCAAGCATCCGCGGTCAGAAGCGCGCGGAGAAGCCGCCGTCCGTCTGCAGGAGTTGGCCGGAGACCCAGCGACCTTCCCGAGAGATCAGGAACGAAACGATCCCGGCGATGTCGGTCGGTGTCCCGAGGCGGCCGAGCGGATGCATCGGGATGAGCGTCTGCCGCAGGTCGTCATTCATCCAGCCGGTGTCGATCGGTCCCGGATTGAGCGCGTTCGCGGAGATCTTCATCGCGCCGAGCTCGCGCGCGGCGGAGATGACAATGCGATCCAGTGCACCCTTCGAGGCGCCGTACGGGAGATTTCCTGTCGTGTGATCGCTGGTGAGGGCGACGATGGCACCGCCGGCATCCGGAATCTGCCGCGCGAACGCCGCAATGAGCAAGAGGCTCGCGCGGGTGTTGACCGCGATGTGCGCGTCGAAGCTCTCCGCCGTGGTGTCGAGGATGCCGGATTCGACGTCGTGGGCGTGGCTCAGGATCAGCGCGTCGATCGGGCCGTGGTCTGCACCCACGGCCGAGATCAGCTCGTCGGGCCCGGTGTGGGTCGACAGGTCGCATGGGTAATCGGCATCCGCGAGGTCGCTCGTGGCAACCCGCCACCCGTCAGCGATCAGCCGGGGGACGATGCCCGCGGCGATGCTGTTCGACCGAGCAGCACCCGTGATCAAAGCAAGAGGCATGCCCACGACAGTAACGTCACGTCAGGGCGCGCCGGGCTTTTTGCGAACAAGAATCAGCATTCCAACACACGGATGCGCCGTGGCCTGCGGAGTCCTAGTCTCAAGAAGTAAACGCACGACTCTGACGGCACCACCGAGCGAAAGAGCACCCATGGCGCAATTCACACGAGGTTTCGGCGGCCGCCGTCCGGAAGCCGACCCGCATCTCCCACCCGGTCAATATCTCACGGAGGATTTCCCCGTGCTCTCGGCGGGACCGACCCCGCGCATCGCGACACCGGAGTGGACCTTCGGCATCCGCACCGAATCGGATGTCGTGACCAGCTGGACGTGGGACGAATTCATGGCGCTGCCCGCGGAGGACATCACCACCGACATCCACTGCGTGACGCGCTGGTCGAAGCTCGGCACGACGTGGCGCGGAGTGTCACTGGACACGCTGTTCAGCGATGTCGACACCGAATACGAATTCGTGATGGCGCATTCCACCGGCGGGTACACCACGAACGTGGCGCTCGAGGATCTGCTCGATGGCAAGGCGTGGGTGGCCTACGAGTTCGACGGCGAGCCACTCGATCCGGAACACGGCGGCCCCGCCCGACTGCTCGTCCCGCATCTCTACTTCTGGAAGAGCGCGAAATGGGTGCGCGGCCTCACCATGCAACAGGATGACGACCCGGGTTTCTGGGAGCAGAACGGCTACCACCTGCACGGGGATCCGTGGACGGAAGAACGCTACTGGTGAGTGGCCCCGCGTGGCGGCCGGCGCGGATCGCTGAGGTGCGGAAGACAACCGCGCACGCGAGCGTGCTGACGCTCGACGTGCCGGGGTGGGTGAGCAGCGCTCCCGGACAGCACCTCGATGTGCGGCTGACGGCGGAAGACGGGTACCAGGCCGAGCGGTCGTACTCGATCGCGTCTTTCGGCGCCGGTGACCACGTCGAGATCGCGGTCGACACGGTCACGGGTGGCGAGGTGTCGCCGTATTTCACCGAGGCGGCCGAGCCCGGCGACATGCTGGAGGTCAAGGGTCCGCTGGGCGGATACTTCGTGTGGCATGAATCGGATGCCGCGCCCGTCCAGCTCATCGCGGGTGGATCGGGCGTGGTTCCCCTGCTCGCGATCGCTCGGGCGCGGGCGGCGTCGACGAGCAACCAGGCGCCGTTCCGGCTGCTGTACTCCGTGCGATCAGCGGAAGACGCGATGTACCGGGACGAGATTCTCGCGCTCGCGGGCGATGCGATCGAGGTGACCTGGGCGTACACGCGGACCGCGCCCGCAGGCTGGCCGGGCCCGGTGGGACGGCTCACCGAGCCGCGCATCGCTGCCGCGATCTGGCCGCCGGATGCCGCACCCCTCACTTTCATCTGCGGGCCGACGCGCTTCGTCGAGGCCGCCGCAGACGCCCTGGTGGCTGTCGGGCACGACCCGGCGCGAATTCGTACCGAGCGATTCGGAGGCGCATGATGACCGATATCTCCAGCGACACCGCAGACCCGAACCCGCGCGGCTTCCGTGGCGCCGGCCCGTCCGATGCGCCGCCGAGGGGTCATGTCTCGCATCGCGTCGACGGAAACGCGGTGGCCGGCATCCTGAGCACGATGTTCGCCACTGACCCGACGCTCCTCGTCGTCGAATGCGGTAGCTGTCACTGGTCCGCGCGGTTGGGTGAATGGGTCGTCGAGGCCGATTGCGACGCCTTCATCGTGCGCTGCCGCGCGTGCACGCACACCGTCTGGACCGTCATGCGCGACGGCGACGCAGCGTCGCTTCGGATCGCGGGGCCCGTGGTGATCAACGCGACGGGCGAGTAGCGCACGTCGCACGTCGCACCGGCCGTTCATCCGTCGCGTGTGCGCAGTCATCCGCGATCACACTGCGCAGAGGCGACGGGCGAACGACGGATGCCGGCATCCGGCGCCGTTCGTCCGTCGCCAACGCGTAGTCCCCTCAAGACAGACCCCGCGCGAGCGACGGGCGAATCGCCCAGCTACTCCGCGACGAAGGTCCCCTGGTGAAACAGCATCCTCGGCGGCTCACTCGACGCATCCCACACCGACGAGTGTCGGCTCGTCCGTCCACCCGAGTCCAACAGGTAGGTCACGAGCACGACTGACGACCCGAGCTCCCTTGCCTCCCACTCGCTCGTGATCGGCTCGCCGCGTCCCGTCTCACCACCGAGCGCGTCGATGATCGTGTCGCGCGTCCACCGCCGGCCGGAGCGCCCGATCTCGACGAACTCCGGATGCAGCAACTCACGCAACCGCGAAGGATTCCCCCGCGTCGTCGCGGAGAGCAGCTCCTTCTCGAGCTCGATGATCGTGGTGTGCGCCGATGCCGCATCGGATCCGCTCATCCACTCACCCGTGGACGGCCGTCTGACCGAGGTGATCGACGAGCGAATCCAGCGCGCTCGCCCAGCCGTCGTAGAAGTAGTTGTCGCCCTTCTCGCCCTCGACACCGACGAGCTCGAACGTCAGACGCGTCAGTTCCCCAGCGCTCTTGATGGCGACCGTGACGATCGGGGTGTCGTCGGGATCGGCATCCGGGGCGCCCCAGGTGAACACCAGTCGCGAGATCGGAACGACCTCCCGATACACGCCGCCGGTGACGACTTCGTTGCCGGTGGCGTCGTCGACCATCGTGTAGACGTAGCTCCCGCCGACCCGCGCGTCGATCTCGACGCTGTCCCGCGGCGTCGTCGCCCCGTTCGGATGCCACCACTCCGCGGCATCATCGGCATCCGTCCACGCCTTCCAGATCGCCTCGGGCGCCGCGTCCAACAGCCGCTCGATCGTGAAGCTCTTCGAGGCATCAATCATGTTCCTGCTCCTTTGCTCAAACACTTATCAGGTCTTATCGGGTCACACGCCTGCAACACCGAGCAGCGTGCCGATGGCGTAAGTCGCCGTGAGCGCCAGGGCTCCGCCGATCACCACACGCAGCACGGACCTCAGCTTCGGGCTCCCGCCGATGGTCGCCGCGATCCACCCGGTGAGGGCGAGCGCGAGCAGCACTGCGGCGAACGTGACCGGAATCCGCCACTCGGCCGGCGGCAGCAGAATCGCCAAGAGCGGCAGGATCGCACCGATCGTGAACGCGAGAGCGGATGCCGCGGCCGCCGCCCATGGACTGACGACGTCGTTCTGATCGATGTTGAGTTCGATCGACAGGTGCGCGGCGAGCGCGTCGTGAGAGGTGAGTTCGACGGCGACCTGATGGGCTGTCTCAGGGCTCAGCCCCTTGGCTTGGTAGAGGCCCGCGAGCTCCGCCAATTCTTCGTCGGGCGTCTCGCGCAGTTCGCGCTCTTCCTTGAGGATCAGGGCGTGCTCGCTGTCGCGGGCGCTGCTCACCGACACGTACTCGCCGAGCGCCATCGAAACCGCGCCGCCGACCAACCCGGCGATGCCGGCGATGAAGATCGGCGCGACCAAGCTCGTCGCCCCGGCGACGCCGACGACGATCGCCGCCGTCGACACGATGCCGTCGTTGGCTCCGAGCACGCCGGCGCGCAGCCAGTTCATCCTCTGCGCGAGACCCTCGGCATGCGGTTCGGCGGAATGTGCGCCGGGAGTCGGTCCGGACGGCGCGGGGGTGTCAGTGGTCACAGGCTCAGTGAATCACGCCTCGTGACCGGTATGTCCGGAGAAGAGTCGGCGCCAGAGGTTCGTGTCGGCCAGATCGAGCAGTTCGTCGCCGCGCCCGGAGAGCACCGTGCGCAGCGCCCAGACCGTGAAGCCTTTCGCCTGCTCGAGCGTGATGCTCGGTGGGATCGACAGCTCATCCCGCGCGACGACGACGTCGACGAGCACCGGTCCGGGGTCGGAGAGCGCGCTGCGGAGCGCGCCCTCCAGCTCGGCTCCCTTTTCCACCCGGATGCCCCGCACGCCGAGTGCGGTGGCGACATCGGCGAAGTTCGGGTTGTCGAGGTCGGTGGCGTAGTTCACGATCCCGGCGGCCTTCATCTCCACCTCGACGAATCCCAGCGAAGAGTTGTTGAACACCACGATCTTGATGGGCAGATCGTTCTGGCGGATCGACAACAGGTCGCCCATCAGCATTGCGAGACCCCCATCGCCCGACATCGCGATCACCTGCCGATCACGGTCGACGCCCTGCGCGCCGAGCGCTTGGGGCAGAGCGTTCGCCATGGACCCGTGGGTGAACGATCCGAGGAGGCGACGCTCCTTTGTCATGCGCAGGTAGCGCGCCGCCCAGATCACCGGCGTTCCGACATCCGCAGTGAAGACGGCGTCGTCGTGTGCGATGTCGTCGAGCAGCCGCGCGACGTACTGCGGATGGATCGGCTCCTTGCCGTCGTCGTTCGCGAGCCCGTCGAGCTCTTTCCGGCTCTTCGCGTAGTGCGCGATCGCGTCAGTGAGGTGGCTGTCGGAGCGTCCCTCGCGCAAAAGCGGAAGGAGAGCGGATGCCGTCGGCCCTGCCGCCCCGACGAGCCCGAGATCGATGGGCGTCCGCCGCCCGAGTTGCTCGCCGCGGATGTCGACCTGGATGATCGACGCCTTGTCGGGGTAGAACTGCCGATACGGAAAGTCGGTGCCGAGCATGAGGAGCGCGTCGCACTGGTGGATCGCGCGGTACCCCGAGGCGAATCCGAGAAGTCCGGTCATTCCAACGTCGTACGGATTGTCGTACTCGATGTGCTCTTTGCCGCGCATCGCGTGCACGATCGGCGCTTGGAGTCGCTCGGCGAGCGCGAGGACTTCGGCGTGCGCGCCGGCGACGCCCGCACCGGCGAGGATCGTGACCTTCTTCGCGCCGTTGAGGAGGGCGGCCGCGCTCGCGAGTTCGTCGGCCGACGGCACGATGACCGGTCGTGCCGCCCGGATCGGAGCGGACGGGCGGCGAGCGGGAGCATCCTGAAAGAACACGTCGCCGGGTACGACGACGACGGCGACGCCGCGCTTCTCGACTGCCGTGCGCATCGCGGTCTCGAGCACCCACGGCAGTTGCGACGGGTCGCCGATCAGCTCGCTGTAGACGCTGCACTCGCGGAAGAGCTCTTGCGGGTGGGTCTCCTGGAAGTAGCCCGAGCCGATCTCGGCCGACGGGATGTGCGACGCGATCGCCAGCAGCGGAACGCGCGAGCGTTGGGCGTCGAAGAGTCCGTTGATGAAGTGGAGGTTGCCCGGTCCGCAGCTTCCCGCGACGACGGCGAGCTCGCCGGTGATCTCGGAATCCGCTGCCGCCGCGAAGGCCGCCGCCTCTTCGTGGCGCATGTGCAACCAGCGGATGCCGCCGTCCCGCCGCATCGCATCGGTGAAGGCGTTGAGCGAGTCGCCCGGCAGCCCCCAGACGCGCGTGATGCCCGCTGCCTTGAGTGTGTCGACGAACAGGTCTGCGATGTTGTGGCTCATGTGCCCTCCAGGTTCATGCTGGGCGGCGACGCTGCCGTCGTGCGAGCGGGTGCTCGGTAGCGGCCACGATGCCGTGCCCAGGCGCGAAACGCAAAGGGTTGCGCCCCGCGCCGGGGGTGGGTAGGTGGGCGGGTTGCATGATGCGGCTGTGCGGTGCGCGCGCACTTGGCCCGCGAAGGGTCGCATTCTGCGGTGTTGCAGCCGTCGAACCCCGCAGTTCGCGACCCTTCGCGGGCTGGGACTCGGACCCGACCGGATGCTGGCGGTGCGATCATGACAACGTGGAAGAACTGAGCAGTTGGTCGACCGAAGCGTTCGAGCACAACGGCGAGACGCGGCCCGTCTACAAAAAGGGGCAAGGCACCGGAGTCATCGTGATCCACGAGATCCCGGGCATCGAGCCGTCGTTGCTGACGTTCGCAGATGAGATCGTCGCGCGCGGGCATACGGTGTGGCTGCCGCAGCTGTTCGGCACTCCTGGAGCTGGATTCTCCTTGAGGAATATGCTCGGCGAGGTCAGCCAGTTCTGCGTGCGCCGTGAGTTCTCCGTGTTCGCGACGGGCAAGACGAGCCCGATCGCAGGCTGGCTGCGAGCGCTCGCGCGGGATCTGCACGAACAAGCCGGCGGCGAGGGCGTTGGCGTGGTCGGCATGTGTTTCACCGGCGGATTCGCGCTTGCCGTGATGGCGGACGGCCCGGTCATCGCGCCCGTGCTCTCCCAGCCATCGATGCCGGCACCGCTCGGCAAGCGCCGTGGCGGCGATCTTGGGCTCTCCCCGACCGATCTGCAGGCCGTGCGCGAGAAGGCCGCCGCCGGATGCCAGGTGCTGGGACTCAAATTCCGAGAAGACTCCGCGCCGGGCACGAAGTTCGAGACCCTGCGCCGCGAACTCGGCGACAAATTCCTCGCCGTTGAGCTCGAGGGCAAGGGTCACAGCGCCTTGACTGAGCAACGCGACGAGGCGTCCGTCGTCCGTGTCCTCGACTTCCTCGACACGCGGCTCGGCGGCGAAGCACCCGTCCGCGAGCGTGACGAGCATCTCGAGGAGAGTCTCCGCGCGTTGCTCCCCGATGCGATCGACATCGTCGTGACGCGCGATCCCTACGCTGCGCACGTGGTGATGGAGGGGCCTCTCGACCTCACCCGACGGAGTCATATTCACGCCAAGACGCGAGAGATGTTGGGCATCAGGCCGCTCATCGAAGTGCGCGGCTGACCAGCGCGGCCCTACGGTTGTCGCATGCGCGACGACCTCCACATCCGCCCCATCACTCTGAACGACGCCGGTGAGGTGCTCACCGTTCAGCGCGCGGCGTTCGTGCAGGAGGGCGTCGTCTACGACACCATCGACATCCCCGGGCTCGTGCAGACGCTCGACGAGCTCAAGGCCGAGCTCGCGATCAACGATGGCTGCGTCGCGCACATCGGGCATCGCATGGTGGGGGCCGTTCGCGCTCGGGTGGTCGACGGCGTGCTGATGATCGCGCGGCTCACCGTGGTTCCCGACCTGCAAGGCAGAGGAATCGGAACGAGGCTGCTCGCCGCTGTCGAAGCGCGGACCGATGCCGCCGAAGCCGAGCTCAACACCGGATCGCTCAGCGAAGGCAACCTGCGCCTCTACCGTCGCCAGGGCTACGTCGAGACCCGGCGGGTCGTGCTGCCCGGTGTCGAGTTGGTCTATCTGCGCAAGCGCCTGCGCTGAGGACGCTCGGCCCACGCCGACGTGCCGTTCGATGTCCCTATTCGCGCAGGATGCCGACATCCGCTGGCGACTCGACCGCGACCGGGCGGTTGTGGACGCCAGCCCCTGTTCTAGTCTCTGGGCATGACAGGTCTCGTTCCCTACCTTCACTTCGCTGGCGACGCTCGTGACGCGCTGACGTTCTACCGCGACGTCTTCGGCGGCGAGCTCGTCCTCAACACGCTCGCCGACTTCGGTCGCACGGATGGCCCCGCCGACGCCATCGCGCACGGGATGCTGCAAGGTCCCGTCGAGCTCTTCGGAGCGGATGCCGCGCAAGGCGACGCACCGCTCGCGCTGTCCGGCATCCTGTTCTCGCTACTCGGAACCGCCGGCCCGGAGACTCTCACGTCGTGGTTCGATGCGCTGTCCGTCGGAGGGACGGTTCTCGATCCGCTGCAGGAACGCCCATGGGGCGCCCACGACGGACAAGTAACCGACCGCTTCGGCGTGACCTGGCTGATCGGTTACGAGGACTGATCCCCCGTCGTACTTCGCAACTGAGTGTCAGGACTCGGCCGCGGGCGCTGCGCGACCTCGGTCGGCGTGGCCAAGGTTGCGGTCGGGGGCGATCTGGTCACGCACGAGTCGTTTCAACTCGACGATGTCGGGGAACCCTCCGTCATCCGCTCGCGACCAGACGCGCTGCTCGTTCGCGTACACCTCGAAAATTCCCCCGGTGCGTGGCACAAGCGTGACGGAGCCTTCGGCCATGAGCTCGAACTGGAACGTTGTCAGCAACTCTTGCGCGACCCATGCGGCACGCATGAGCCAATTGCACTGCGTGCAGTAGACGATCCGAATGGTGGGATTCATCGGGCTCCTCCGGTCTGAGTGCTTGAACCGTATCCCACCAGAATCACCGCGCTCGATGCTGCGGTCGGCGCCACCGCGCCTCGTCCTCCCGGCGCCTCGCCGTCCCCGCGCCTCGCCCGTCACCCCGTGTCGCGGAACCGCAACAGTGATCGCGCTCTGAGCTTTCGGGCCATCACCCCGCTCCCCGGCGGCGCGTGCAGTTCGTATTCACGCCCGGTCCGCACGATGCGCCATCGGCCGTTGTGGAGTCGGAGGTGACAACTTCGGCAGAGAAGGACGCCGTCCGCCAGGTCAGTTCGGCCGTGGTGTTCGTACCAATGGTCGATGTGATGCGCCTCGCATCGGGATGGCTCACTGCCACACCACAGGCATCCCCCGTCTCGAAGCGCGAGAGCCACACGCTGCTTCTTCGTGAACAGCCGCTTCTCCCGGCCGACATCGAGCGGATTCCCGCACGAATCGACGGTGACCGCCCGAGAACCGGCGTCGCACAGGTAGGTCTCAACGACACCGATCGGAATGGGTTGCCCGGTCTCCTCGAAGTATCCGACTCCTGCGTCGGCGCTCCCCGTCGCACCGGCGCCGCCGCCAACACCCGAGACACTCTCGACCGGCACCACCACTCGCACTCCGGGTTGCCGGTCGCCGAACGCCTGCCGCGGATCTGCGGCCGCGCCCGTGCGCATGACCGCCAGGATCGTGTCGTACTGCAATTGCTCGTTGCTGCGCTCGTCGACCTCCTCGGCACCGGCCGCATCCGCATCGAGCCCAGCGGCACCGCGCGCGGGAGCGAATCTCGGCCCGCGCCTCGGGCGGAGCGCCGCGTTGAGAATGGTCCGCACCCAGGCCGCACCGTCATCGTCGAAGACGAGCTTCGCGTGCTGCTGCCCGTGTTCATCGATCCACATCCGCAGCGACCGCCGTGCGTAGCGCTCGTCGAACCGCAACTGAACCCCGACCGGGTCGAGCGTGTCGCGGGCGAGCCTCGCGGACTGGGCAAGATCTTCCACCGTCGCGTCCGCAGCCTCCACGAGAAGAACCACGGCGGCCGATTGCCATGCCGCGTTCCAGAACTCCGACTCGGTATCGGGATACCGGTCGGCGGGCGGCTCACCCAGTCCTCGGCGGATCGCGTCGAATTGCTCGCGTGCGATCGCCCCGGTGCGAAGCGCCGCCGTCAATGGAGCGAACCACGGTTCCACCTCCACGCGTGCCGCACCCGGCACCTCAGGCCCACTGGTCACCGGCACGCCGTCCGCGGCAAGGTCCTTGCCCACGCTCGCGGTCCGACGCACATCGCCCGCAGACCGGCCGGTGATGTGCTGGATCAGCGCCGTCCCCGTGCGATGTCCTGTCTTGTGCGACAGGCCGGCCGCCCCGAACTCCCGCGCGGATCGCCGCTCAGCTTCCGCAGCGTACGCAGCTTCGACGAGATCGAGCAGCTTGCGCGCGGACGCAACCTCCGAAAAGCCCGCGAGTAGCTCGGCATCGTTCAGCTCGGCGACACGAGTCGATGCATCCGCCTCACACAGCCGCTCGCAGACGAGCGAAACTGCCGCCTGCATTCGAGTGCCGAAGCTGTCCACGTGCGTGCCTTTCGAACCGGAAAATCATCCGGTACTCGGGAGAAGGGGCACGCCTCTCGATGTGCTTTCCACCCTACGCACCCCCTCCGACATCGCCCCGAACCTCACCCGCGCGACAGCCCGACGACCGTGTACCGACGCTCAATCCCCTGCGTCGTCGATCCCCACTCGCTTGCGGCAGCCCGCTGCTGATGCGCTACGAACGCGACCTCATCGACGAAGTACTCGTCCACATCCCACACCAGCGGATCGCTCGTGCGCGTCACCTCGAACGACAGGCAGCCGGCCTCGGCACGCGTCAGCGCGACATGGAGAGGAAGATGCTCGGCCACCACGGCGACCTCATCTGGACTGCTGCAGACAAGCTGACCCGAGAGATGCACGCTCACGTCGACATCGTACGCACGAGTCCACCCCCAGCCGCCAACCTCACCGCCACGAACCGTCACGACCTCACCGCCTGCGCATTCACCGAGAGCCGCACCGGGATGCCGCGGGCAGACGTACGCTGAATGCATGACCACCCGCACCGCCGGCGCCCCCCGGCACCCCGGTCGCCGCGCACTTCTCGCGATCCCCGCCGTCGCCGTTCCGGCCGCACTGATCGCCGCCGCGGTCCTCATCCCCAATGCGGCATCCGGGGCGGTCGACCTCCCCGACAAGACCGTCGAGCAGCTCCTCACCTTCGCGTCCGCCAGCGACGTCGACCAGCTCAGCGGAACGATCGAGCAGACCTCTAATCTCGGCATCCCCGACCTGAGCGCTCTCACCGGATCCCTGAGCGGCAACGACACCAACACGTCCGAGGGAGCCGATGTCGACGACCTCCTCGACCTCGCGACCGGCTCCTACACGGCCAAGGTCTACCTTGACGGCGAGCGCGGGCGCCTCCAGGTGCTCGACACCCTCGCAGAGCGCAACGTCTACGTCGACGGCGATGCAGGCGTCGCGTGGTTCGTCGATTCCGACTCGCGCACCGCGACGAAGCTCACCGCTCCTGAGCACGCCCCGTCCACCAAGAAAGAAACCAACGACCTCCCCACCCCCGAGGCAACGCTGCAAGAAGCCTTGGCGAACCTCGACGACACCACCGAGGTCACCGTCGGCACCGATGCCCGCGTCGCCGGCCGCGACGCCTACGAACTGATCCTCACCCCCCGCACGGACGACACCCTGGTCGAGAGCGTCAACTTCGCCATCGACGGCGAAACCGGGCTCGCGCTGTCGGCATCCGTGACGGCGCGCGGCGAGACCGATCCGGCGTTCAGCATCGCGTTCACCGACGTCTCCCTCTCTGCTCCGGATGCCGCCGCCCTCACCTTCACACCCGGTTCCGACACGACGGTGACCGAGAAGCCGATCGAGCTCCCGTCTGCCGACATGATCGCCACCTGGCGAGCGGATGCCGCAGCGAAGGCCACCGCGGGATCGGATGCCGCCACCCCGACCGTCTACGGCGAGGGATGGTCGTCTGTGGTCGAGTTGCCGGCGAGCGCCGACGATGCAGCCTCACCCCTCGAGGCCATCACGCCCGACCAGCAGAAGTTGCTCGATACCGTCACGACACCCGTCGACGGCGGCCGCGTGTTCGAGACCGCGCTCCTGACCCTGTTGATCACCGACGACGGTCGCGTGCTCGCCGGCGCGGTTCCCGCTGCCAGGCTGGTCGAAGCCGCGGCATCCGGTCAGTAGTCGAGCCTCCGGATGCCTGAACGCGGCGACGCTCCGTTCGGCGACGCGCCGATCGGAGACCTCGCGATCGAGACGCATGGGCTGACCAAGCAATTCCGCCGACAGACCGCGGTCGCGAGCATTGACCTCGCCGTTCCCACAGGCTCGGTCTTCGGATTCCTCGGCCCGAACGGCTCAGGCAAGACGACGACGATCCGCATGCTGCTCGGACTCGTGCGACCGACCAGCGGCGAGGCGCACGTGCTGAACTCCCCGATGCCGCGCGCGTTCGACACGGTGCTTCCCCGCGTCGGTGCCCTGGTCGAGGGGCCTGCATTCTGGCCGTACCTGACCGGCGAGCAGAATCTCAAGCGCCTCGATGCCGCCGACCGCCACTCCGCCGCCCACACTCGCGACGCCCGGGTCGCGGCCGCTCTCGACCGCGTCGGGCTCTCCCACGCCGCGCGGAAGAAGGCGCACGCCTACTCACTCGGCATGAAGCAGCGCCTCGGCCTCGCGAACGCCCTCCTCACCCCGCGCGAACTGCTCGTGCTCGATGAGCCCACCAATGGCCTCGACCCGCAGGGCACCCGCGAGGTTCGCGCCCTCGTGCGCTCGCTCGCGGCCGATGGGACAACGGTCTTCGTGTCCAGTCACCTCCTCGCCGAAGTCGAACAGGTCTGCACCCACATCGGCGTCATGAGCGCGGGCGCGCTCGTCGCGCAGGGGACGCTCGAACAGCTCCGACGCGCAGGCGGCGCCGGGCGGGTCGTGGTCACCACTCCCGACAGAGCGGATGCGGCACGAGTCCTCTCCGCGCTCGGGCTGGACGTCGCACCTTTGGACGCGGCATCCGATCTGGACATCGTCACGGCCACGGTGCCGCCGGCCGTTTCGTCAGCGAGCACCGAGCCGCCACGCGCCGAGACGATCGTCGCCACCCTCGTCGCGGAGGGAGTGCGGGTCCGCGGGTTCGCGCTCGAGCGCACGAGCCTTGAGCAGCGATTCGTCGAGCTGACCGGGGAGGGATTCGATGTCGTCGCGTGAAGCCACTGCCTCGGTCACCCTCGCTCGCGAGAGCGGAGGCACGGCGCGGCTGCTCGCCAACGAACTCGCCACGCTCTTCCGGCGCTGGCGGACGTGGGCGATGCTCGGCGCGCTCGCGCTCATCCCGATTCTTCTCGCCATCGCCCTGAAGATCGCCGGTGGCCCGAGCGCCGGCCGCGGACCCTCATTCCTCGACCAGATCACCAACAACGGCCTCTTCGTCGGTGTCGCGGCGGTCACACTCGCCATTCCGCTGTTCCTCCCTCTCACGGTCGCCGTCACCGCGGGCGACACGATCGCCGGAGAGGCGAGCCACGGCACCCTCCGCTACCTCTTGATCGCGCCGACCGGCCGCATCCGACTGCTGATCGTGAAGTACACCGCGGCTGCCGCCTTCTGCCTCGCCGCCACCGTGACACTCGTCATCTTCGGCACCCTCGCCGGGTGGGCGCTGTTCCCGATCGGCCCGGTCACACTGCTCTCCGGCGGGCAGATCTCGGTCGGGGAAGGCCTTCTGCGCTTCCTCGCGATCGCGGCCTACGCCACCGTGTCGCTGCTCGGCTTGAGCGCGATCGGCTTGTTTCTCTCCACGCTCACAACAGTCCCCGTCGGCGCAATGGCCGCCACGGCGATCCTGGCGGTCGCGTCGCAGATCATTGGGTCCATCCCTCAGCTCTCGGCCCTGCACCCGTGGCTGTTCACCGACCGGTGGCTGGACTTCGCCGACCTCCTCCGCTCGCCGATCGTCTGGGACTCATTCGCACAGAACGCCCTCCTGCAGGTGGCGTACATCGCTGTCTTCTTCACGGCATCCGTCATCAGATTCACCAACCGCGACGTCCTCTCCTAGCCTCCACCCCCTCGTCAACACAGGAGAAATCCGGGAGACAGGCTGATCCGGCGCGAATCGTCCTGCGTAGCTGATTTCTCCTGTTTCGGGGAGGGCCTCGAATCTCGGACCGCCCGGCGCGCAGGATGATGCAGCAATAGTTCGAGAGTTGACAGTTAGATGTCTAACGGTTAGTGTTCTAACTATGAGTCGCGCACCCCGTTCCTTGACAAGCACCATCGACCTGATCCGCTGGATCGCGCTGGCACAGCGCAAGGCCGCCGAAGACTGGAACAAGGAGCGCGATCTCAGCCGTGAGCAGGGGTTCGCGCTCGCTTTTCTGGAGCAGAACCCGGGGTCGCCTCAACGAGACGTCGCCGAGGCGACGCGTACGAGCGCGGCGAGTGTGTCGAGCCTCCTGCAGGGGCTCGAACGTCGTGGCCTCATCGAACGACGCGCGGAGAGCGGTGATTCGCGGGTCAAGCGGGTTTACCTCACCGCCGCCGGCGAAGACGTCATCACCGGATTCGACGCCGCAGTAGCTGCTCTCAACGAGAACATCCTCGCTCCCCTCGATTCCGACGAGCGAGCCGCCCTCGACGCGCTCCTCACCAAGATCACCGCAGAACTGCCGCAACCCACGCGGTCCTAAGCGCTCCCGCCGGCTCAGCCCGGCATCCGCATAAACAACTTCCATCCCTCGCCGCGCCGGCGTTATTCGGCGCGCCCTCACTGCTGCCCGGAAAGGACACGCCATGACCACGTCAACTCTTGAAACCGCCACCAAGGCCGACACCGTCGGCACCAACCGGTGGTACCTCGCCACCGCCCCCGTCTTCCGCGCCCTCATCCACCTCTGCGTGCCGATGGCTGCGGCGATGCTCGTCGGCGCCGTGTACAACGTCATCAACGCCGGTTTCATCGGCTCCCTCCACGACTCGGCCCTCTTGGCCGCGGTCCTCCTCGGCGCGCCGATCCTCGGCCTCGTCATGGGAGTCGGCGGCGTCTTCGGCGTCGGCGGCGGCGCACTCATTTCTCGCCTCCTTGGAGCCTCCGAGCACGACCCCGCGAAGGCAGACGAGATCAAGCACGTCTCGTCCTTCGCCCTCTGGGGGTCGGTCATCGCCGGCGCCATCCTCGGGGCGCTGGGGCTCGTCTTCCTCGGCCCGCTCGTCTCACTGCTGGGAGCGGATGCCTCCGCCGTCCCGGCGACGAGCGCGTTCGTCGGCGTCATGCTCGCCTTTGTCCCCGTCCTCGCCGCCGCCTTCTGCCTCGAGCAGATCGTTCGCGCTGAGGGCGCTGCGCGCCAGGTGATGGTCGGACTCATCGCCTCCACGATCGCCAACGTCGTCTTCGACGTCCTTTTCATCCTCGTGCTCCACTGGGGCGTGGCCGGCGCAGCGCTGGCGATGGGCCTGTCGAACCTCGGAGTCGCCTGCTACTTCATCTTCTGGCTGCAGCGCAACAGCGAATTCGTGAGCCTCGCACCGCGCTGGTTCACCCTCTCTCCCGCTGTGCTCAAGCCTGTGTTCGGTGTGGGGATCGGCGAGCTGTTCCAGTCCGGGTTCCTGATCGTGACCTCGCTCGTGCTCAACAACCTTGCTGCCGCCTACGGCGACACGGCCCTGGCGGCCATGGGAGTCGCGGTGCGCATCGCGCAGGTTCCCGAGTTCATGGTCATGGGCGTCACCCTCGGCATCCTGCCCCTGCTGGCCTACGCCTACGGAAAGGGCGACCGCGCGCGACTGATGTCAGCCCTCCGCGTGTCAGCGATCACGGTCGGCGCGGTCGTCCTGATCTCCGCATCCGGATTGTTCATCTTCCGCGACCAGTTGTTCTCGGTGTTCTCGGCCGACAGCTCCGTCCTCGTGATCGGCGCCACCGTCCTCACCGCGCAGCTTGTCGCCATGATCGGCAACGGATTCACCGGCCTCATCACGTCGCTCTTTCAGGCGACCGGTCGGGCGCGGGCGGCGATCACCATGTCGCTGGCGCAGGGCATCCTGTTCATTCCGATCGTGATCGTCGGCAATCTCCTGTTCGGGCTGGCCGGAATCATCTGGTCGCTGACCCTCACTGAGGGCATCGTTCTTCTCGTCGGGATCGTGATGCTGGTGGCTTCCCGGCGGGCGATCAGCCGCGGCCTCGCCGAGGGCAGCCCCGAGCGCGCCGAGGCTGCGCTCGAACAGGGCTGACCCGACGAGAATCGGTACGGCGCGCGAGAATCTCTGCCCTACGGCTGATTCTCGCGCGCTGTGGCGATTGTCGATGACGGATGCCCCGCCGCCTCGATCGCTCAGCCGGTGAGGTCCATGTAAGACGCGATCGGCACGATGCCCTCTGCCGCTTCTGCGATCTCCGCGTCCTGGGTGATGAGCGCGTCGGCCTGAAGCGATGCCACCGCGAGATACTCCGCGGCCCCGATCTCTTTCCAGCCGAGCTGTTCCGCAATCTTCCACGCGGTCGCGCGAGAAACGCGGTCACCGAGCAGTCGGATCTTCAGTCGCGCGAGCGCTTCAAGCTGTCGCCGACCTTCCGCCTGCGTGATCCGGTGGGCATGGACATCCCGGTAGATCAGCGCCAAAACCTCGGACCTCAGGGCCGAGGGCGCCACCAGCTGATGCCGGCGCCCGGCATCAGCGCCGTCCCGAATCAGACGAAGAGCGGTCGCGGCGTCGATCCCAAAGCGCGTCATGTTCGCGAGTATCCCACCGGATGCCGACATCCGCACGGACTGGATGTGAGAACCGGTCGCCCGTCACCCTTCGACGTCGGCCGCGGGATGACCGACCAGCCATTGCATCGGATGGGTAGTCTGCCCTGCATGGAAAACCCGCTGCCCGCGAAGGGCGCGCGACCCAGCGTGCTGGCCGCGAGCGCAGTTGATCTGTTCGGTCGACCCCGTGTCGTCGAATGGTGTGAGGACCTCCTCAGTGGCGAGGCCGGCGACGACGACCGCCGCTATCCCGACATCTCCTGGCTCGGCGGCACGATCGGGTGGGCGGACTATTGGTCGCGAGTCTGGGGCGCGCGCGGACTCCTGCACATCGGACCGCCCGCGCGCCCTTCGATCGTGCTTGACGCGCTCGGCGATGAGTCCTGGCGGGTGCGGGAGATGGCGCTCAAGGTCATCGCGCGCCACGAGATCGATGATCCGGTCGGTGTCGTTGACCAACTCACGGAGGACCCGATCGCGCGAGTCCAAACGGCCGCGTGGCGAGCGCTCGGCATCCCCTCGCCCGATGCCTGAGAGTCTCTGACGACTACTCTTTCAGGGTGTCGCCGCGAACGAAGCTGTCCACATCGGGCGGGAGCACCCTGCTGATCTGGCTCTTCGTGGTCTATCTCGTGCTGCTCACCTGGATCGTGCTGTGGAAACTCGAGGTTCCGTGGATCGGCGAAGCCGCGCTGCTCCCGCGCCCCATCAAGCTGGTTCCGTTCGTGGCCAGCGGCGACGCCGGCGCCAGCGTGCCCATTGAGGTCGTCATCAACGTCCTGCTCTTCGTCCCGTTCGGTCTCTACCTCGGGCTGCTCAGACGGTCTTGGCGCTGGTTCCAGGCGGCGGCCGTCTTAGCCGGGGCGAGCCTGATCCTGGAGTCGACGCAGCACCTGATCTCCGTCGGAAGTTTCGATATCACCGACATCATCGTCAATACCGCGGGTGGCCTGGCCGGATTCGGCCTGCTCGCCGTGCTCCGCCGCCATCTTCGCGCCAGGACCACTGCCGTCATGACCCGGGTGCTGTTGATCGCCACCGTGATCGCAGCGGTGGCGATCGGCGTCTTCATCGCGTCCCCGCTGCACTACGGTCCTCAGCGGGACGTGATCTTCCCCTCGCCGACGGCGTCACGGTAACCCGCCTCGCGCACACCGACGCGGGCGTGTGTGGTCCAACGTCAGCGAAGCAACGGCAGTAGCAGTTCGGTGATCGCCTGTTCTGTCGCCGCGTGCGACAGGCCGCCGTCGAACCGCAGAATCCGCCAGGTGGTCGCATCACAGACAGCCACGATCTGAGCGAGACGACGTCGTCGAGTGGCTTCATCCAGCGGCGAACCGAGGTGCTCAGCGAAAGCTCGGCGGCACCAGTCGACGTGATAGTCGCGTCCTCGTGCAACGATTTCCGGGAGTCCCGGCACGAGAGGCGCCTCGGCGTAGGTCTTCAGGATGAGCAGACCGTAATGCTCGTAGTGCTCCGCCAGAGCGCGGATCGTCTCGGCGGGTGCGGACCGCAATGCCGCTTCACGTTTCGTGGAGATGCGCCCCAATTCGCGCTCCACCGTGGTGGTCATGAGCGCCGGCTTGCTGCCGAAGCGGCGGATCACGGTCTGCGTCGTCACTCCGGCGTCGGCCGCGATGTCTTCGAGGCGCACGCGCTCGTACGGCGTTGTCAGCAGTCGCTCGAACATCGCATCGACGATGCGCTCGGCCGTCTGCTCGGCGGCATCCGCCCTCGCCGACATTTGGTACTTGCGCTCTTTCATGTTAGTGAGAGTAACATGAAAGACATGGATACCTTCATTGAACGCACCGAGCGGATCGACACCCGTCTCGGCTCCTTGTCTGTGCGACGCGTGGGAACGGGCGCTATGACCGTGCTGTGGTCGTCGATGTTCGTCGACAGCCACACCTGGGATCGCATGCTTCCACTGCTGACGGTCGGCGCGCCCGGCCGCGAGTTCGTGCTGATAGATCCCCCCGGTTTGGGGCTCAGCGACTCCCTCACACGTCGGAGCAGCATCGCCGAGGCAGCGGATGCCGCACGCGACGCACTCAGCGCGATCGGTGCCACCGGACCCGTCGATTGGGTCGGCAATGCCTTCGGTGGCCATGTCGGCTACCAGCTCGCGACTGACCCCTCAGTAGTCCGCAGCTTCGTCGCCGTCAGCTCACCGACCGAGCCGATCTCGCCGGAGCTCCGGCGCAAGATCAAAGTGCTGCACCCGCTGCTGCGCGTGGCCGGCACTGTCGGCCCGGTGCGCCAAGCGATCGTTGCGGCAATGCTCACCGACGCCTCCGCGGCAACCCCCGAGATCGCCCAGATCGTTCTCGACAGCCTGAATCGCCCGAGTCGCCAGAGCATGAGCAACGCGCTGCGTTCGTTCATCATCGATCGCACCGACGTCACGGATCGGCTGTCCGACATCCGCGTGCCCAGCCTCTTCGTCGCCTCCGACGATCGCGGCGACTGGAGCCCGGAAGACGCGCAGCGCGCCGCCGATCGGACGCCGAGTGCGCAATCGATCACGATCTCAGGAGCGCGCACGCTCATCCCTCTCGAGCAGCCCGCCGCGTTGGCCGAAGCGATGCTCGGATTCTGGGCGCACCACTCGCTCTGACGCGCGTGAGTAGTGTCAGACCCGTGACCTCGCCCCACTCACCAATGCCCGGCGGGTACGCCCGCGTCCGATTCATCGGCTTCGCCATCCCCACCACGCCGGCCGACATGGTCGCGATCGGCGACCCGAACGGCACAGGTTCGGTCGCGGGCACCTACCGCGCCCGGAGCGATTTCGCCGCCGACGTCGCGGCGCGCACCGGGGTGTTGAAGGCGGCGGTCGACACGGCAGTTTCCGCACTTCCGGCGGATGCGGATGCCGACGTCCTCAATGTCTTCGTGGCTCCCGAGTTCTACTGGCACGGTCCGCTGGGTCCGTATGTGTTCGCGCCGGGTGAAGAAGACCCGGCGGACGTGATTCTTGCGCGTCTGCAGGAGACGTTCCCGGCGTCCGACTACCCGAACTTTCTCTTCGTGTTGGGGTCTGTGATCTCCAGCAAGGTGGCGAACCTCGACGCCGTCTTCGCGGACTCGTCGACGGGCGTGCGCAATGACGTCGTCGCAGCGCTCGGAAAAGGCTGGCTGGATGTTGCAGGTCCACTCAGCGACGTGATCCTCGACATGCTCGTGAATTTTGTCAAGAACGGGCATGCCTACCCGAACGTCGAGGTGCGCAATCGCGCACTGGTGCTCAGTCCGTTGCCCGTCTCGGGTGTCACGGCTGAGATCGGCGAGACCGCGCTGACGACGGAGAAGTACTTCGACTCGAACGAAGACTTCCTGCTGTGGGATGTCACCGGCAAGGCGGTCATCACCGAGCAGATGACGTCCTACCCCGTGCTCGACATCACCGGCGGTGACTTCAAGTCGCACGCGACGGATCACTACGCGATCTTCCGCGTGCCCGGCAACACCCCCGTCAACGTCGGCGTCGAGATCTGCCTCGATCACGCCGACCGTCGATTGCGCAAGAACATCGACCGCAACCCATGGCCGGAGCGTGCAGACGGGATCGACCTGCACCTCATTCCGTCGTGCGGGATGCAGATCCATCCGCAGGCCGCCGCCGCCCGCGCGGGCGGCTGGGTCTTCAATGTCGACGGTCAATATGCGCTGGAGCCCACCACGACCGCCGGCGTGAGCGACCGGATGCCGAGCGGGGGCGTCGCGTCTGCGCACACCGATTACGTCAGCCCATCGAACGCCGCCTACGGCGCGCACACCCAATTGGCGCGCGTGCAGACGGCCGCCGTCGACGGCAATGAGGCTGCGCCCGGAGCACGCAACGCGGTCTTCGACGCCGCGCCCGACGAACCCGTACACGTGGTGCCGGTGATCGCTCCCGCTGACCTCGACGCGGTCTTCGCCGGCGGTCCCGGCGCGGTGCACATCTATGGGCTCACGATGCCGTTGCCGATCCGCGCGGCATAGCGGCGGCGAGACGCCGAGGTCAGCCGGGAACGAGCCGGGGTCAGCCGGGAACGACCGCATCGCCGACAGCGACGACGGCCTCCCGAGCGGATGCCGCGAGATCGGGCACCAGCCAGACCCCGAACCACGTTTTGCCGTCCCATCTACGGTGCTTCGCCAGCGTGCGGATCGGCTCCTTGCCGCGCGCCAGCGACACGGGGTCGATCGTCGTCATCACGCAGCGGTCGCACGGTCCCATGACGCGGAAGCGCACATCGCCGAGGTGCACAAACGGCCACGCATCCTCGGCGAACGGCTCGGTCGGGTCGCCGTCGACGACCACACTCGGCCGGAAGCGCAGCATGTCCAGCGGAGGCGTCTCCGCATCGGTCCATCGATCGAGCTGAGCCAGGGAGGACTCGCTGGTGAGGAGGAGCGGACCGACATCGGCAAGCGAAACCCGATCGTCCGGATGCCCGCCGTGCGTCGGATTTACAGGCCGCATCGGCGGATCGCTCTGCCACACGAGCCGCAGGGGTCGATCGAGCCTGTCACTCAGCCACGCATCGGCATCCGGTCCCGCGGGCAGTGCCGAACCCTGACGAGAATGCCCGACCGGGATCGGCGTGGCATCCGCGGGTGCAGCGACTTTCAACTCGGCACCGCTCCCCGCCGGATCGCCGAGCAGTAGCCCGTCGTCGGCCAGCGTCGTCGCGGTCAGCGCGAGCATCCCGTTCACTTGCCGTGCCGTGACGGGCACGCCGTCCGGATCGACCACTGCCCACCGCCGGTCGCCCGCGAGACCCCAGGGCTGCACCTGCGCCGAGCGCACGTCGTTGCCCGCGAACGACTTGACCGGATAGACGCGGAGACGGGTGACCTGCACCCAAGAACGCTACCTCGCAGCCGAGGCCCGACGGTCCGCTCAGGCGGGTAGCCGGATCCCAGACGACTTCAGCTCGAGCGCGGCCAGTTGTCGCATCACGGCATCGTCGCCCCTGCGCCACGCGGCCACCGCGTTCTCATCGATTTTCGCGATCGTCGTGAGTTTCTGAGTGGTGAGAGCGCGCAGGGCGAGCAGATCGATCCCCGCCTGCGCGTCGACGAGGGCTCGTGCACTGCCCGCGCGGCGAGCGAAGCGATAGCGCGTGAGGAGCCACACCACCACGATCAGCAGAATCGGCAAGACCGCGATGCCGATACCGAGCGTGAGGGCAAGCTGATGCATCACTTCCTGCTGGCTCTGGCCTGCCTGCTCGAGCGCGCCGCCCGCCGCGCTCGCACCATCGAACGGGGTGCGGATGCCGGGTCCGATCAGCGGGATGCCGCCGAGGTCATCGCCAAGGTCGGTCATGGTGTGGCGAAACTTCGCGCCCGCGTCCTCCATCTGCCTGCCGTACGTCGCGAGCTCGTTGATCAGCCGATAGACGGTGATCCCGACCCAGACAGAACCGGCGATGATCACGACGGAGATGATGTCAGCCATGATCTGCCAGGTTCTGCGACGGCCGAAATCCGAATGCATTTTCATGACCTCACTATCCCAGCTCGACGCGTGCGGGATTTCCGATCTGACCCCCTCGTTCCATGCGAGGCTTGAGGGCAACGCGTCCGCTGGGAGTTCGATGTTCACCGTCACCGAAGCCGTCTCGATCGCCCGCCCCTCCGACGAGGTCTTCGCCTATCTCGCCGATGGCCGCAACCGCCCCCAATGGGACACGACGGTCATTTCGGAAGAGCTCACCTCACCCGAACCGGTCGGCGTGGGAAGCACGATTCACTCACGCATGCGCGCGATGGGCCGCGAGGTCGACTTCGACTGGCGCGTGACGCAGTTCGACCGTCCGACGCGGATGGACATCGTCAGCACGTCCGGCGCGATGCCGACGTCACTGACCATCGAATTTACGGAGGCCGCAGCCGGATGCGACGTGCGCGCGACCATCGAGGGCAGCCCCGAAGGAATGATGCGGCTCGTCGAGCCCCTCATCGCCGAGACCGTGCGCAGCACCCTCGCGACCGGGCTCATGCGGGCGAAGAACCTGCTCGAGTCACGGCCGGCGGAGTAGCCCGGCTCGTTTCGGTGAGCACCGTTGAGATCCTTCAGCCCCGCAGCTGACCGAGCAACTCGACGTCGGCGGTCCCCGTGAACTCCGTGATGCGTCCCTTCACCACGCGGAGCATCGTGAATTCCGCCACGTTGATGTGGCGGCGCGTGGGCCCGATGCCGCGAAAGTCTCCGACGTGCGTCCCGCTCGCGCGAAGGTGCGCGGCGATCCGGTCGTCCTCGACGAGGAGTTGGATGCGGCGCCATCGCCAATCCGGAAAAGCGTGGAAGAGGTCGGCTGCGTCGGCAATCCACGCATCCGCCCCACCCGGCAGGTGAGCCCGCCGAACCGACGGATCCACGAACTCACGGATCGCGTCGAGGTCGTGCCGATTGCATGCGTCGAGGTAGTCGGCATACCACTCGCGCATCTCCCACGGCTCCACCTCCCCATTATCCGCGTGCAAAACTTCGTTCATGGCGATCACGATTCCGTTGACCTCTGTGCACGACGACGACCTCGAGCCGGCATCGGTGCAACTGATCGCCGACGGCACCGCGAACGGGGAACCTGTCCGATTCACCGTCGATTCGGGTGCAAGGACGTCGACTGTGCCCCGGGTCGGAGCGATCAGCGCGCTCGACGTGGTCGGACGGTCGACCGGTCATGGCGCCAGCGGGACCTCACCGGGAGACGAGGTCGTCGTGATCGACGAACTGATCATCGGCGATCTGACCACCACCGACGTCACGGCGAGTCGCGTGGATCCCGCGCGACAGTCGCTGCTCGGAATGAACGTCCTGGGCGCCCATCGGTGCCACTTTCGCTTCAGCGCCGACCGACTTGAGCTCGACGGTCCGGTCGAGCTCGGCGGTGCGGATCACGAACTCTTCCGGCACGTGAATGGCTCACCCCTCGTGGACATCGAGTTCGAAACCGAGTCGGGCACCCTGAAGACACAGGCCCTGTGGGATACGGGGGCATCGCTCACCGTCATCGATGCCGCGTTCGCGCGAGCGCATCCGGAGCTGATCGATGCGGGCGACGAGCTGTCGGGTTTCGATTCCGGCGGCGTTGCGGTGTCGGGCAGCCGCGCCCTTCTCGCGGCGTGCCGCATCGGCGGTCAGAGTTTCGACTCGAGCGTCTGCGTCGTCATCGACCTCGGCGCGCTCAACGCCACACTCGAATCCCCACTGAGCATCATCATCGGGATGCCGTTGGCGAGCAGCGCGGATTGGCTGTTCGACTTCGTCGACAACCGGTGGCGGGTCGCGCACCACTGACGCTGCTGGCCCTCGCTGACCAGGCGACAGACTGTTGCGACTGGCGGCGATCACCGCGAAGATCGGAATGCCGGACTCGTCGAGGTCCCTGCGAACGCGCTGACGCGGACGGCGCGATTGTGAGGAGAATCGGATGCCTGCTCGCTTCGTCTATTGGATGAATGTGTCGCTCGATCTGAAGATCGAAGCCGCTCCCAACGAACAGGGCGGGGGCGACTGGATGCGCATCGGCGAGCCCTTGCACCGTGAATTCAATCGGCGGGCCGCTGCACTGGAAATGTCGGTCGAGGGGCGCACGATCTACGAGACGATGGAAGAGTACTGGCCCGCCGCCCGTCACGACGACTCGATGCCCGCCTTCATGCGTGAGTACGGCGAAATCTGGACCTCGACTCCCAAGATCCTCGTGTCGCGCACACGCACCGAGGCGAAGTACGACACCCGGATTTTCGGCGGAGACGACGCGATCGAACAACTGGCGGCCCTGCGCGCGGAATCCGACGGTGACATCGGCGTCGGCGGCGCGACCGTCGCAACTCAGCTCCTGCGGGCGAATCTGCTCGATGAACTCCTGCTGTTCACCCACCCGGTGATCCTCGGCACCGGGCGGCCGCTGTTCGACGACCACGATGAACCTGTGCAACTCGACCTGCTCGAGCAGGCGTCGTTCGATGAGGGCGTCACAATGCATCGCTACGCCGTGCGCGGCGCGGCGCGGACGACCACCGTCGTCAGTTGATGATCTCGCCGCGCTCATCGGCACGGAGCACGGCCAGCCGGTCTTTCCACTGCTGCAGCGCCTCGGGCGTGAGGCGTGTCCAGTCGGTGACCTCCCCGACGACCCGCAGTGGCGCACTGCTGCGGTACGACCGGGTCGGATTGCCGGGAAACTTCTTGTCGGTCACGTTGGGATCATTTTCGAAGTCACCGGTCGGCTCGACGGCGTACACGCGCGGCGCCGCGTCGCCCGGGGCGAGTTCCGCCGCAAGCCCCGCACCGTTCGGCAGCGCCGTGAAGTAGATGTGGTTCATGACCACTTCGGGGCGATAGTTCGATCGGAATCCCGCCCTCAGAAGATCACCCTCCCGCAGATCGGCTTTTGTCCCGTGATAGAACGGGCCTGCGTCGAGGGCGTCGGCATCGGTCATCGGTTCTTCTTCAATTCCTGGGCGAGCATCACGATGATGCCGCTGGGTCCGCGGACGTAGGTGAGTTTGTAGACATCCTCGTAGTTCGCCACACCGCGCAGCGGGAGGCAACCGTGCTTCGCGGCGATCGCCAGGGCTTCGTCGATGTCATCGACGGAGAACGCGACGCGATGCATGCCGATCTCGTTGGGACGCGTGGGTTTCGTTTCGATCGCGTCGGGGTGGATGTATTCGAAGAGTTCGATCTGACCATGACCGTCGGGCGTTCGGAGCATCGCAATCTTGGCGTGGTTGCCGTCGAGGTCGACGGCGGTGTCCGCCCATTCGCCGCTGATCGTGTCGCGACCGACGACCTCGAGACCGAGGTCGGTGAAGAAGGAGATCGTCGCTTCGAGGTCGCGCACGGCGATCCCGACGTTCTCGAGTTTGATGGCCATGCGGGGAACGCTACCGATATGGGCGGGATAGCTCCAGTGGGCACCCCGCCGAGCGGTGGGCTTGTCTACGAGATCCGGGCGCGATGCCGATCGGTGAGCACGGTCAGCGCGAGCAAATGGTCGCGCATGCTGGTGAGCTCCTCGTCGCTCATTCCCGCAAGAATCGGCGCGCCCTCGGCGACAAGCGGTCCGTAGAACGCCCACGTCTGCCGCTGGCCTTCATCCGTCATCCGCACCATCACCTGTCGGCGATCCGTTTCGGATGCCACCCGCTCGACCAGACCGCGTGTCGCGAGCCGATCGATGAGTGCGGTCGTCGCTGCGGGGCGGAGGCCTGTCGCGGTGCTGAGCTGGCCGGCCGTGAGCGGCCCGTCGGTGAGCCAATCGAGGCAGCGCAGATCGGCGGGGCCGAGGCTCAGGGCGCGGCCGACCTGGTCGTCGAAAGACTGCACGCTGCGTTGATAGCGCTGCATTGCCTGCCCGAGTTCAGTCATCAGGGTGCCGCGGGAGTCCGTCATGAGGTATTCTTTCGATTATCGAAATGTACGGATATTGCAATGAAAGGTTAGTCGGATGAAGGCGATCATCGTCGGAGGGGGCGTTGCGGGGACTGCGACGGCGCTCGCTTTTCACAAGGTCGGCGTCGAGTCGGTCGTCCTCGAGCGACGAACGCATGCGCAGGTCGAGCAGGGATCCTACTTCTCGCTGGCGCCGAACGGCATCGACGCTCTGCGGACCCTCGGCGTCTTCGACCGCGTGCGCGAGGAAGGCTTCCGCACAAGTACGAACAATATGGTCGGCGCGACGGGCACGCTCCTGGGGTCGATTCCACTCGGGCCCGCTCTCGACGACGGGTGGGTCGGCCTCACCATCAAACGGTCGCGGATGGCGGCTCTGCTCGCCGAGGAAGCTATCCAGCGCGGAGTCGACGTGCGGCTGGACGCATCCGTCACCTCGATGACCGACCACGGCGATCACGTGACGGTCAATCTCGCAGACGGCACGTCGGTTGAGGGTGACCTGCTTGTCGGCGCCGACGGTGTCTGGTCGAGCGTGCGGCGGGAGATCGATCCGGATGCGCGTCCCGCTCGCTATGTCGGACTCACCAACTTCGGGGGAATCACACGCAGAACTGCGATCGCAGCTCAGCTGCCGCCCGAGGCATGGCAGTTCGTGTTCGGTCGCCGCGCATTTACCGGATCGCACCCGACGCCCAGCGGCGACGTCGTCTGGTTCGTGAACGTCCCCGAGCCGGAGATTGCGCGTGAGGTCAGGGCATCGACCACCGATGACGAGTGGAAGCGCGCCCTGCTCGACCTTGTCTCCGACGACGCGGGACCGATGCACGAGCTCATCGCGAACGGCGAACTCGAGCTGGCCGGCGACAACACGTACGACCTCGGCCACGTGCCGATCTGGTCACGCGGGCGCATGATCGTCCTCGGCGATGCCGCCCATGCGCCGTCCCCGAGCTCAGGCCAAGGGGCATCGATGGCGCTCGAAGATGCGCTGGTGCTCGCCCAAGCGATTCGCGACAACGCTGGTATCAGTGACGCGTTCGCCGCGTTCGAGGGTGCTCGGCGGGGGCGAGTCGAGGCCATCGTTGCCGCGGGGGCCCGCAGCAGCAGCTCGAAGGTTCCGGGACGGATCGGTCGCGTCTTCCAGGATGCGATCATGCGGCTGGTGTTCCGCTACGCGGTCACGCCCAAGAGCACGGCATGGATCGCCGGGCACCGCATCGACTGGGATGAGCGAGTTGTGGCCTGAAAGACCCGGCTCGAACCTCGCGATCAGGTCGGGTCGGCGTTCTCCCACTGTTTCGGCGAGCGCCAAAGCGCGCTCGTGGTGAGAGAGCGGACCATCTCCATTTCCTTCGGCAGCCGGGTGTAGAGCTTCATGAAAAGCTCCTCGACGTCCAGGAGCTCCGCGGTCCAGTCACGTCGGTTGATCGCCGTGCACTTGAAGAAGTCCTCCTCGGAGAAGTCGAGACCGTCCCAATTGAGGTCTTCGTAGCGCGGCATCCACCCCAGCGGACTCTCGACCGCAAGCGCCCGCCCGCGCGAACGGGCGACGATCCACTGCAGCACGCGCATGTTCTCACCGAAGCCCGGCCAGAGAAACGAGCCATCTTCGTCGCGCCGGAACCAGTTCACCTGGAAGATGCGGGGAGCATTGCGCAGCTTGCGCCCCAGGGAGAGCCAGTGGTTGATGTAGTCGCCCATGTGGTACCCGGCGAACGGGAGCATGGCGAAGGGGTCGCGGCGCACCACGCCCTGCTTCCCGGCCGCGGCCGCCGTGGTTTCGGAACCCAGGGTCGCTGCCATGTAGACCCCGAACGCCCAGTTGAAGCTCTGTGTGACGAGGGGGATCGTGCCGGCGCGGCGACCGCCGAAGATGAAGGCGCGGATCGGCACTCCCTGCGGGTCGTCCCATGATTCGTCCAGCGCTGGATTCAACGTCGCGGGAGCGGTGAACCGTGAATTCGGATGCGCCGCCTTCGTTCCCGACTCCGGTGTCCAGTCGTTTCCCTCCCAGTCGATGGCATGCGCGGGCTTGGGTCCGTCCATGCCCTCCCACCACACATCGCCGTCGTCGGTGAGTGCGACATTGGTGAAGATCGTGTCCGACCGGATCGACGCCATGGCGTTCGGGTTGGTGGCGTACGACGTGCCGGGGGCGACACCGAAGTAGCCCGCCTCCGGATTGATCGCGAACAGCGAGCCGTCATCGCCCGGTTTGATCCACGCGATGTCATCGCCGACGGTGGTCACCTTCCACCCCTCCTCGGTGAACGACTCCGGCGGGACGAGCATGGCGAAGTTCGTCTTGCCGCACGCGCTCGGGAAGGCTCCCGCGACGTAGGTCTTCTCCCCCTGGGGATCCGTCACCCCGAGGATCAGCATGTGTTCGGCGAGCCAGCCGTCGTCTCGGGCCATGGTCGATGCGATGCGCAGGGCAAGGCACTTCTTGCCGAGCAGTGCGTTGCCGCCGTAGCCAGACCCGTACGACCAGATCTCGAGTGTCTCTGGGAAGTGGACGATGTACTTTTCGCTCGGATTGCACGGCCAGGCGACGTCGTTCTCGCCCTCCGCCAGCGGCGCTCCCACGCTGTGCATGCACGGCACGAATTCGCCGACGGCACCCAGGACCTCCGCGGCTGCCCGCCCCATTCGCGTCATGATCTTCATGCTCACCACGGCGTACGGCGAGTCCGTGATCTGCACACCCAATTGGGCGATGGGTGATCCGAGCGGACCCATGCTGAAGGGGACCACGTACATCGTGCGTCCGGTCATCGATCCGGCGAAGAGGCCGCGGAGGATCCCCATCATCTCCTTCGGTTCCATCCAGTTGTTGGTCGGGCCGGCATCCTCTTCGCTCCGCGCGCAGATGAATGTCCGCTCTTCGACGCGAGCGACATCGCTGGCGTCACTTCGCGCGAGGTAGCTACGGGGCCGCTTCTCGGGGTCGAGCCGGATGAACGTGCCCGCTTCGACGAGCTGCTCGCAGAGCGCGTCGTATTCGCTGTCCGAACCGTCACACCAATGGACGTTCGTCGGGGTGCAGAGTTCGGCCATCTTTTCCACCCAGGCGACAAGCCCGCGATGCTGGATCCAATCCGGGGTGCTCATCAGCCGATCATCCCGCGCCTTCTGGGCCGGCACAAGGCGCTCCCTGGCCCTCTATCGCCCCGCGACAGCGAGGCCTACGGTGTGCACATGGGATTCGAGGGAGCCGCGGCCGACTACGACCGCTTCATGGGCCGCTACTCGGCGGGGTTGAGCGCGCCATTCGCAGACTTCGCTGGTGTGCAAGCGGGCCAGCGCGCGCTCGACATCGGCTGCGGTCCGGGAGCACTCACCACCGAGCTCGTCGCCCGGCTGGGCGCATCATCGGTCGCGGGAGTCGACCCCTCCGAGTCCTATGCGAGCTCAGCGCGCGAACGATTTCCGGATGTGCGCATCGAGGTGGCAGCTGCGGGCGCCCTGCCCTTCGACGACGAAGAGTTCGATGCCGTCCTCGCGCAACTCGTGGTGCACTTCATGAAAGACCCTGTGCATGATCTCCGCGAAATGGCCCGGGTGACGCGTGCCGGCGGAGTCGTTGCAGCGTGCGTGTGGGATCACGCCGGGGGGACGAGCCCGCTGAGCCGATTTTGGGATGTGCTCAGCACGACCGACCCCGATGCGCCGTCCGAAGCTGACCTCCCGGGCACGCGCGAGGGCCAGCTCGGCGAGTACTTGACCGGTGCCGGGCTTGACGACATCGCCGAAACGACGCTGACCGTGCGAGTGCTGCATCCGACCTTCGAAGACTGGTGGGAACCCTATTTGCGCGGCGCCGGCCCGGTCGGCACCTATATCGACGCACTCGACGCCGCGGGCCGCGACCGGCTCGAACGCACCCTTCGAGCCGAAATGCCCCCGGCACCGTTCGAGGTCACCGGCTCCGCCTGGGCCGCGCGCGGAACCGTCCCTGCGAGCCGATAGTCCACCCTCACCGTGGACGATGCAGCGAGCGACGTCAACGATTCGGCGTGGCGACCGGCGTTCGCGGCGTTGAGCAACGCCATCACACGGCAGGTCTACGCTCAGATCGTCCTCGACCGGAACGACCCGGGTTCCGATCTCAGCCCCTCGCGTCGGCGCCACGCCATTGACACGCTGCTCAAAGCAGGGCTGATCGAACACCGCGACGGGCGTTACGTTGCCGGCGACGACGTGTTCTCTCGCATCCTGCGTGCCGCGCCGCAGCCGGTTCGTCGCCACGGCATCGGGCGATTCCTCACCGTCGACGGTCGTATCGACAGGTACCCGGCGGCAGCCGCCGAGCGCCGCCAGCTCCTGGAGCACGTCGCCGCCGAGGTGCTCGCGCCCGGAGAGGTCGTTTCTGAACCCGAACTGAACGAGCGCCTCGTGCCCTTCGACAGCGACGTCGCGCTGCTCCGGCGATATCTGGTCGACCACGAACTGCTCGAGCGATCGCGCAACGGCAGCGAATACGTGCGTCCGGCATCCGACGCGTGAGTGCGTTGCCGCTCGGCGTGCTCGGGCGTGCGCCCCAGTGTCAGCGCCAGAACGCGCGGAGGCGCTCGGCGAGAGCCAGTCCCTGGCCATGACCCGCCAGTGCCGCCGGCGCGCGCAGCGACGGATTCATCGCGTTGTTGCCGAACAAGTGATTCGCCTCGGCATCCGGGAAAACCGTCTCGACAACGCTCCCTCCGGCGCGCAGCGCATCGATCTGTGTCGCGAGATGCAAGCCCCATTCGACGGGGGTGAGCGACGCGCCGCTGAACGGTGACAACACGAGAACGCGCTCATATCCGGATGCCAGGTCGGCATTCTCTGCGTTGGATCGGTACCCGCCGTCGATGAATCGGCCGTCACCGATGGGGTAGGCGAAGCGGCTGGAGCAGCTGGCAGCCACGGCATCGACGAGGTCGACTCCGCTGTCCCGGTCGAACACGACCGCTTCACCCGTATCGGCATCGACCGCCGTGATGAGCAGCCGCTGCGCCGGCCATCGCTGGCTGGGCAACCGCGCGGCGACGGTCGCGCGCCACTGCGTCTGCGCGGCATCGCGCGTCGCGGCATCCGACTCGAGCGCGGAGGCACCCAATCGGCGGCGCCAGTCGGCGGCATCGGAAGAGGCGTCGATGATGGCGCGTCGCATCGCGATGTAGTCGGTGGCCGGCCGCCCCGGAATACGGTCGGAGCTGGCCGGCGAGGTCCGCTGCCGCGGCGTCGCGGCGACGATCTCGGCAAGGAGGTCCACCGCCCGCGCGGCGGTCACCTGGGCGGCGGCGGTCGATCCGGCCGACGTCCCGATGATGAGATCGGCGTCGGTCACATCGAGCCCTGCCTCCCACAGGCCGGCGATCACGCCGATCAGCCAGGCATTGCCCGTCGATCCCGCGCCCCCGAAGACCAATGCGGTCCGGGGTCGGTCCGGTGAGGCGTCGCTCGCGTGCGTCTTCGCGTCTGGTTGGGTCGGCTGAGTCATTGGTCTCGCATTTCGCCGGCCAGTGTATCCATTTCGATGGCAACTCGGTCCCGCCTTGCCCGATGGGGTTCTGGGCCGAGGATATTTGCCGAAGCGAGTACCGGATGCCGGGATTCGCTCCTCGGCTCGGCAAATCCCCTCGCGCCGGCACACATTGCAGCGGCCGGGTCTACCGTGGGCGGTATGACCGGTGTGCCCGGTGACGGCTCGCGCGGATGGGAGAGATGAAATGTCAGACGACAGCGACCGCTCCGTCGATGAATACCTCGCTTCGCTTGACGATGAGCAGGCGGTCAAGGACAGCGCGACGTTGATCGACGTGATGCAGCGGATCAGCGGCAGCGAGCCGACGCTGTGGAATGTCGGCACGATTGGATTCGGCACGTACCACTACAAGTACGACAGCGGGCGCGAAGGAGACGGTCACACGATCGGCTTCTATCCACGGAAGGGCAAACTGACCATCTACCTGATGGATGGCACGGCCCGCCATGCGGAGCTTCTGGCGAAATTAGGTACGCACTCCAGCACGGGATACTGCGTCTACATCAAGCGGCTGAGCGATGTCGATCAGAGTGTGCTCGAGCAGCTCATCCGAGAGTCCTACGAGTTCGTCGAGTCGAAAGCGCAGGACGGGCCGATCCGCGAGATTCTGTGGAAGGCCGAGAGTTAGCCGCCGTCGTCACTGGTGAGGGCGACTGTGGTCTTCGACGTCGGGTTTCGCCCTCAGTGCGTCGGCGATCTCTTCCTCTGGTCGAGGGGGAATCGTCTCGTCGACCTCCAATTCGGGAATGGACGCCTCATCCGGCGCGGGGATGTGCGGCTCGGCGGTGCTGTCGTTCTGGGTGGTCATAATCAGTCCTTCGCTCGACTTCGTCAGTCGTGCATGCCCGTCCGGCCGAGCGTGGTGACCGGGTCGGCCGCGGGCCGCGTCCACTGCGGCACCGGCCGGCTCGTCGGCCCGAACGTCGACTGGCCGTCCGCATCCGTGCGCCAATACCAGCAGGCATGCTCACCCTTCGGCCAGCCTTCGGGGTTTTCCTCCCAGCGCTCGCCACGGCCGTAGGGCGTCATGTCGAGCAAGGCGGGGACGCTTTCGAACCGCTCGTTGCCACGACCTGTCGTCGAATACGTCATGAATGCGCGATCGCCATCCCGGAGGAATGCGGCGATGGACCCCATGTTTCGTCCGACAGGAGGATCCACGCCGCGGACCGAGTACCACGGCTGCGTGTAGCCCATGAAGGCGAGGTACGGGGCGACTTCTTCCCACCGGCCGGCGGTGAGGATCGCGAATGACACCCCGCGCGCGTTCAGGTACGCGGCATCCCGAAGCTCCCAGGCGGCGAACGTGCACCCTTCGCACTGCCCCTGATGCGGGGCGCCGTCCCACCACATGTGCTTGTAGACGAGCAACTCGTCGCGGCCCTGGAAGAGGTCGAGGAAGGGGACGGCGCCGTCTGGCCCGACAACGGACACGGTCGGATCGAATTCGACCATCGGCAGCCGGCGACGTGCGGCGCTGATCGCGTCGCCTTCATGGGTGTGCGCCTTCTCGCGGACGAGGAGCTCCGCACGCGCGGCTTCCCACGTGGCGAGGTCGACGACAGGGGGCCGCCCGACAGATTCGGTGCTCATCGCCTCACGATAACCCCGCATCCGCCCCATCTCAACGGGTCCCGTGCGCCTCGGTGGAGGATCACATCCGTGCGAGCGTCTGGAGGAGGAAGGATTCGTTATAGGCGTCCTCATCGAGGTTCAGTCTGCGGTCCTGCGCCCAGCGATACACCCCGAAGCAGAGCGCGATGGCGGTCGCATCGGCGTGCAGTCGTGCCCGCTCGGAGGCATCGTGGGCGTATGCCGCAAGCGCGGCATCCGCAGTCGGCCAGTCCATGAAGTAGCCGAGGGCGGCGAACTCCCACGCGGCGGGACCGATGAACGCCTCTCCGAAGTCGATGACTCCGAGCACGCCGTTTGCGTCGAGGATGTTCTCCTCGTGGAGGTCCGAGTGCAGCAGCACAGCGGGGCCACGGTCCAGCGCGAGTCGGACCGCCGGCGCCTGTGCGTCGAGCCGCCCCCGCAACGCGTCCCGATGCGCCAGTGCCGAGTGGTCATCAAGACGCGCCTCCCCCAGCGGCCAGATCGGTCGCCCCGCCCAAGCGATGAGACCCTCGGCCATCGTCGACTGCTCGCCGTGCAGCCCGCCGTCGACACTGAGCGTTCCGAAGCCGTCGAGCGTTTGTCCGTGGAGCAGCCGCAGAAACGTGGCCAGCGCGGGCACGGCGCGAGGGTAGGCATCGAACGCCAGCGGCGAACCCTCGAGACCCGTCGTCAGTGAAAATGCAGGCCCCTGCCAACCGTCGATCTCCCAGCTACCCCGAACGGGTCGCGGCACGCGTGCACCGGATGCCGCCAATCGGCCCATCAGGGCGTGCTCCCGCTCGTAGGTCGGATGTGTCACGCCATCACGAGCGATCCGGAGCGCGAACCAGCTCCCCGAACGGCCGACGCGCCAGGCCTCGCTGGCGAAACCCGTCCCGAGTGGAGACAGGTCAGCATCCGCCATATCCAGCGCCGCCAACACGCTCCGCGCTGGTGCGTCATCCTGATGCCCGGTCATCGTGAAGCGAATCTCCTTGCATAGTCGGTTGCGCTGTTTATCGCTTGACTGCATAGTCAAGCGGAGGAGGAGGACCCGATGAATCGCAAGCCGCAGTTGCCGCTCACCGAGACGATCTCTTACATCCTCCTCGCTTTGATCGAGTGCGCATCCTTGGACTTCGATGACCCTGGATAAGCACGTGGATGGTCGCGAGCCGGTGGTCTTGAGATACCCGTTGGAGGGGCGGTTTCGTGCGCGCAACAGTCCAGCGAAGCGAGTACCCAGCCACGGCACCGACCTGATGGGAACCACCTACGCGATCGACCTCATCCCTGTCGATTCGAAGGGCCGTTCAGCTCCCTGGAACTGGCGTGCACTCGTCGCGACAGAGCGGCCGGATGCATTCGTCGGATTCGGCGCGAAGGTGCTCGCACCAGCATCCGGCACCGTCGTCTTGGCGCATGACGGCGAGGAAGACCACGAGGCACGACGATCCCAGCTCACGCTTCTTTCATACATGGCGGGCCAGGCACAGCGCATCCGACGCGGCGCTGGTGCGATCGCCGGAAACCATGTCGTGATCGCCCTCGGCGACGGGGGACCCTTCGTGCTCGTCGCGCACCTGCGCCGTGGGTCGCTCTCCGTCAAAGTCGGGGACCGCGTTGTGGCGGGCCGGCAGATCGGTCAGTGCGGAAACTCGGGGAACAGCACGCAACCGCACGTGCATGTGCAGGTCACGGACAGCATCGAATGGTCCCGCGCACAAGGCCTCCCACTCGCCTTCGAGACCGCGACCGGCACGGAGCTTCCCGCCGAGTCGCAGATCGTGCTCGCACCGCGCGCAAACCCGGACCGGCGCTGAACAGCCGACGCCTAGGCTTTGGGCATGAGTGACTCCGCGAATCCGCTCCTGCCCGCTGGAAATGACATCGCCGCTCCTCTACGCATCCTCGACTTTCCCGTGCCGGATACCGCTGCCGCTCGGGGCGCGCTCGAGCTGGCGACGGAGTACCAATCCCCGTCGATCACGGCCCACGCGATGCGGTCGTGGCTGTGGGCTGAGGCGTTCGCCGTCGTCGAGGGCCGGCAGGAGCTCGATCATGAACTCCTCTTCGTCGCCGCACTTCTGCACGACATCGGGACCGTCACCGAGTTCGACAATCACACGATTTCGTACGAGCATGCCGGCGGACATGTCGCTGTCGCACTCACCGCCGGAGCGGGGTGGCCGGCCGAGCGCCGGCAACGCGTGCTCGACGTGATCGTGCGCCACAACTGGCCGAGCGTGGATCCGGATGTCGACGTCGAGGGCTATCTGCTCGAGATCGCGACCGGCCTCGATATTTCTGGCGCGAGACCCGATGCCCTCCCCGAAGCTTTCCTGCGTGAGGTGCTCGCCGCCCATCCGCGCGGCACCCTCGCCGAGGAATTCGGTGCGTGCGTCGTGGACCAGGCGCAACGCAAGCCGGACACCTCTGCCCGTCGCCTCGTCGATGGCGGCCTCGTCCGAAAGCTCGCGGAGAATCCCCTCGAGCGCGTCCAGCCCGAACTCTGAGAACCGGCAGCGCCGAATCGCAGCGGTCTTCTGGAGACGACGGCTGCCTGTGATCCGTCGCTTTCCCTTGCGAGAGAGACGGATGGCGGCGAGGATTGCGCCATGTCCACGCGGATTCTGGTAACGCTCGAGAACGACGCCGACGCCGACGAAGTGGTTCGTGCGCTGTATGAAGCCGGGGCCGAGTCGGTTACCCCTCCCCAACCGGAACTGCCCGATGTCGCCATTGCGACTTTCGACGTGGACGACCTCGAGCCGAGGATCGCGTCCATCCGTTCGATCGCCGGAGTCAGCGAGGCCGAAGCCGACTCCTGGCGTGATGCGTTTGCTGACTCAGCCGGAGACTTCGATCTCGGGATGCCCAGCCCGGCGGTGAACGAGGACTCGCCAGAAGACCGTTAGCACCCGGACCGTCCTACCGACGCGGCAAACCGGGGTAGGTCAGCGCCGGGATGCTTTCGTGCGCATCGCAACGCAACAGCGTGACAACGACACCGGCCACGCCGTCCAAGATAGCCGGAGACGATCCGCCGACCACGCCATGCGACCAGGTCGTCGCCCCATCCGCGCCGACGCCGGCGACGATGTCCTGCGCGAGTGCCCGCGCACTTCGCAGATGTTCTGTGGCGGATGGCCATGCCTGCGCACCAGCGAGGTGCAGTTCGATGATCCCCGCGCGTCCATGGCAGAGCGTCGCATCTGCGTCGGCATCCGTATCGACATCCGCCCTGTCGAAATCCCCCCGGGCCGACCGCACCGCGCGCAAGTAGGTTCCGACGAGGTCCTGTTCGCCAAGCTGAGCGCGCGCCGCCGCACCGATTCCGATGCCGGGCGCTCCGTGGCACCATGCCATCCCGATCACCGGTTCCTCGAGGCGCAGATCCCACCAGCCGTTCGCCGCACTGTCGTAGCAGCCGGATTCCCACAGCTGCGCATCTTCGATGATTCCCCGGTCGCTGCCCGGGATGCCGGCGGCACGGGCAGCGGCGAGCGCGAGCATGATTCCCGATGCCCCATGTGCCATGCCGGCGACCGACAGTTCGGTCCCGGCCATCTTCCATCTCGCGCCGTGCTCGTCGCGAATGGCACCCGCGTGGATCGCCGCAACGAGTCGGGCGGCCGCGTCGATCCGCACGTGTTCGGCTGACGCGGGCAGACGCGCTGACAAAACTGCCAGGAGGTGGCCGGCGAGCCCGTCGAGCAGGTCGGGGTATGAGGGGATCCACTCCTCTGATCCGCGCGCGAGCACGGTCACGGCACGCGTGGCGAGAGATGCTGCCTCGAGCGCCAGTGGTCCATCGTCGAGCACTTCGGCGATGCGGTCAGCCGCGAAGGCGATGCCCAAGTCGCCGCTCTGCCAGCCTGCGGCACCCGCCACGGGCTGCGGTCGCCGCCTGATCACGTCATCGATCGTGTCCCATGCGAGACGAGCGAGGTCGGGGTCGCCGTCAGCGGCCGTCGCGCTCGTAGCGAGTGCCAAGGCAATGCCCGCGCGCCCGGTGAGGAGACCGTCATCGACAGGTCCGTGACGGAGCGACGTCACACCCTTCGGCGCTGCCGGATCGACCTCATCGCCGAACCACTGGGGCGCACCGTTTTGGTCGTCCACCACGGATGCCGCCAATCGGTCGGACAGGCGGAAGGCGGCCGCCCGCAGGGCGGGGTCGGCGGTCGGGGACAGCGACAAGACGGTCACGAGGAGGTCCGTTCGGGGTGATCGATGTCGATGCCGACGTGTTTCGCGGCGTCACTCAATGTGTCGTCGTCGGGCCGACCGAAACCCAGGATGACGGACAGCGCCGCGACCTGCGCCGTGCGCACCTGCCCGAAGCTGTCGCCGGAGTCGGGATCTTGGGCGCAGGAGATGCCGGGCAGGATGCGTCTCGTCGTCGGCACGACCGCCGGCGCAACGTGCGGCGCGATCATCGCGGCACGTTGGCGCAACCGTGCCGCGATGCGTCCGGTGAGGGGACGAGGTGTGTATGCGACCAGCGCATCCGCACGGCCATAGCCCTCCGCGCCGGGCAGGCATTTGATCGAGTACTGTGCTCCGGATTCGACGAATGCCGGGATCAGCTCTCGCATCAGGTGGGCGGCATGCGCCGGCCCGAGGGCGTGAACGTACCAGCGATCGAGCGGATCGGCTGGCACTGATCCGTCGTCGGCACCGTGTGCCCACCACCAGCCGTGATCCTGATCCCACTGCGAGACTCCGCGGGCGAGGTCGACCAAATCGCCCGGTGCGGGCATCGTTCCCGGACGCGACGACCCGACGATTCGATCGACGGTGGTGTGGAGGGGACGCAGGGGCGACGACGGCACGGATCCTTCAAGCGGCACCACCGCGACGGTGCGAGCAGTCCCGGCCAGCACGAGCCAGCGTGGCGACACACCCGCCGCCCGTCGACGGGACTCCTCGAGGGCCGCGACACGTCGCATCGCAGTGCGCACGGAGTCGTCTTCGTTCGACTCGATGTCGCCGGTCGGCGCTGCCCACCAGTGGGCGTACAGCCAATCAGCCAGTGGCGATTCGATGATCACCTCGGTCGATGCGTTCGCCGCGAGGGTGCGTGCGGCCGGCTCGTCGGCGACCAGCGCCAGGGCACGACGAAGCTCCCCCAATGTGCGGGTGGCGGTGGCGATGGCGGCGCGAGACGCCCGCCCGGTCGTTATCTGGCCAGACATCCGGCCACCTCCACACTGCGCTCTGCGATCCGATCGGCATGCGCGACCGCCATTGCGACGATCTCGTGCGCGTGAACGTCGTCTCCCGGCGCGGCGCGCTCGGCCACTTCCAGGGCAAGCTGTGCGATGCGCAGCACCGCGGCACACGTGACACGCCGCGCGAAGAGGTCAGTCGCCCGCGCCGAGATTCGCGCTGTGCGGGCGTAAGAGAGGAGCATCGCAGCGGCAGCTGCATCGAGCGACGCGCGGCAATCATCGGCGCGCAGCAGGTGCTCGGAGAGAAGGCAACCCAGGTCCCATGCCGGATCGCCCGCACCGGCGAGTTCCCAATCCAAGATGATGGGCACGGAGGGCGCCGCGGCGGAGAGAGCGACGTTGTCCCATTTGAGGTCGTGGTGCACCAGACAGGACCCACCGCCCCGTGATGCGGCAGCAGCGGCATCCACCAGTACGGGGGCCGCGGCCAGACGAGGGATCACGTCTCCCATCGGCCCGGGATACTCCCCCGGACGATCGTGCAGCACGCCGAGGATCAAGGGCCGGCTGGCCGGCGGCAGGGGCATCCGAGCCGTCGCCCGATGAATTGCGCCGAGGCGCGCGCCGAGGGCGGCGAACACGGGATGCGCGGGCGCCGCGGGCGTCCAGGTCAGAGCGAGAGATGACTCCGCTCCCCCGTCGGACACGTCCCCGAGAACGAGCAGTGCAGCCTCCTCGTCCACGGCGAGGGCTGGCGGCAGGGCGAGACGCAGTTCGTCGCACCACTGCGCCATGCGATACACGAACATCTCGGCGCCGAGGGAAGGCACGATCGCGGGTTCGGACGTCGAGTCTCCGGCCGAGAGCACTCCGGACTTCACCACGACCCGCCGCTGATCCTGCAGCGTCACTCCCCACACGCCATGGGCGCGTGAGAGATCTCGAGGTTCGGCGCTCAGCCGCTGTGTTGGGCCGAGCAGTCCGACACGTCGGAGCGCGGTGACGGACGGATGCGGCATGGTCGCCGCATCCGTCCGCACCGATGGAGCAGTCGTGGTCACGATCACTCGTCGAACAGGTCACCGTCGTAGGCGTCGCCGCCCTCGGCTTCCTGAAGAGCCTCCAACGCCGCCGAGTAACCGGCGGTGTAAGCGGCTTCGATGTCCTCGTCCTGGCCGCTCGCGATCCCGAAGGGGTTGCCTCCGCCCGGTTTCAGCACCGGTGTCCGTGTCGGCGGCATCGTCGTGATCGTCGGTGTCCGGGTGATCGTCGGCGTCCGCGTGATCGTCGGCGTGACCGGGCAGGCGACGATCGGTGTCCGAACGTTCAAGCACTCGGGTTGGAAGCGCGTCCTCAGAACGACGCATTCCCGCACGAGGACCGTTTTCGGCGGGCAGGCGATGATCGGGGTCTTCAGACGAGTGACCGTTGTGACGACGACTTTTCCACGCGCCTTGTTGACCGCAGCAGCGGCATCGAGCAGACCCCAGCCATAACGATCGTTCGGAACGGGGTCCGCCGCAACATCCCGCAACGGCTTCGCCGTCGAACGGATGATGTCGGCGATCTCGTTGCCGGTCGCGGCGGGTTTGACCGCCTTGATCAGCGCGGCGACACCCGCGACGTGCGGTGTCGCCATCGAGGTCCCGTCCATCGTGGCGGCGCCACCGTTGAGGTAGGTCGACAGGATGCCGACTCCCGGCGCAGAAACGTCGATGTGCGTGCCTGTCTGCGAGAACGATGCTCTCTTCTCGTTGCTGCCGACCGCGCCCACCGACACCACCCCCGGATACGCCGCGGGGTAGCTCGGATTGGCCGTACCGTCGTTGCCCATCGCAGCGATCACCACGAGGCCCTTGCTGATCGCGTACGCGACAGCGCTCGACTCGACGCTGGTCTGTGTCGAGCTCCCGAGGCTCATGTTGATCACGTGGGCTCCGTTGTCGGCGGCATACCGGATCGCTGCGGCGACGTCAGCCGACGAGCCGGTGCCGCTCACTCGGCCGTCGCTGATGCGAACGATCCGCGTCAGCGCCTTGATCGGCATGATCCGAGTGCTCCAGCCGATGCCCGCTACGCCCGCGCCGTTGTTCGACACCGCTGCGATCGTGCCGGAGACGTGCGTGCCGTGACCGACTTCGTCTTCGGGGATGCTGTCGCGTCCGGCGAAGTCACCTTCGAACCGCCAGCCGGGTTTCGGCGTGGGGTTGGGCCCGAGATCGACCATGTCGAAGCCAGGTACCAGCAGCGGCGCGAGTTCCGGGTGGTCGAGGTCGACACCCGAGTCGATCACCGCAACGATCACACTCGCCGATCCGGTGGTGATGTCCCAGGCGGTCGGTGCGTTGATCTTCGTGAGACCCCATTGCGCCGAGAACTGAGGATCGTTCGGGATGATGCTCGCTTCGCGCCACCGGTTCGGCTCGGCGATCTCCACCTCGTCGAGCGCATTGAGTTCGCTCGCCGCCGTCTCAGGATCGACATCCGGGTCGATGCGCACCCGGAAGCTGCGGCTGAGAGACGACTCGTCTGGCTCGGGCATCCCGTCCAGCGCGAACGCGAACGCGGCCATGCCGACTTTCGAGGGCGCGAGACGGGTGATGTCGTGCGCACCAAGGCGAGCGAGCAACGCGTCGAGAGGGTCCACTCCGAGGATGTCGGCCATGGAGCCGGCAGCGCCCGCAGGGTGGATCGGCACCGACGCTGTCATCGACTGAGCAGCGGCAGGTTGCAGCGTGACGAGAACCTCACCGGCGATGACATTGTCGCCAGCCGCGTAGAGCGGTGCCGACGGATCAGTGTCCGGTGAAGAAGCGGGTGTCCGCGCGGACGCGGTGCCGCCGGACGATGTAGACGGCTTCCGCTTACGCGGTGTACCGCCTGAGGGTGCAGCCATGATTTCCTTCTTCCGTCAGGGGCGTGCGCGATATGCGCCGCCACGGGAAGAGAGGGCCCGCCGTGCGCTGTGATACCGCCAGGCGAGAGGATCCACGTCGCGCCTGAGGGTCGATGGGAGCGAGATCATGGAGGTATGGCCGATCGAATTTCGTCGCAGCGGATCCTCGAGCACGTCCAACGGCTCGGCGAGCAATATCCTCCGATCGCGCTCGACTCGGTTGATCGCGGCATCCGGAATCCGACGGTCGTGATGGACCGCTACGGTCACGTCATCGACTATCTCGCCCGGGTCGAACTCGAGGTCGACCGAAATGTCCTCGAACTCCTCGTCCTCCTGCCGGACGTGAGCGAAGTCGACCGCATGTTCTACGCCGACGTATGGCAGCCCCAAGAGATTCAGCACGGGCTGATCCTCGATCGTCTGCAGCAGGACATCGGCCGCCCGGCTACCGTGCCCGAACTCGAGGTGTCTTTCAAGATGAAGGTCATGGGTGCACTCGCCCACTTTTCGTCGATACAGGACATCGCGCGGCTGCTGTACTACTTGACCGGTGCGAGCACCGAGCGCCAGGCAGTGCTCGCCTATAACGTCCTCTACGACGGGATGCAGCACCTCGACGAGGGCGCGATCGCCGAGACGATCATCGCGCCGATCCGCCGGCAGGAGCCGGGCCACTTCGCCTTTTATCGGATGAGTGCGACGGAGCTGATCCAGAGCGGCACGCTCAAGCCATGGCAGCTGTATCTCGCCCGGATCATGCGTGAGAAGTCATACAACCTCGTCGGCACGAACGGTCAGGACCGCTACCGCACGCAGATGGGCGGCGTCATCGACACGCTCGGCTTCAGCGACGACCTGGAGAAGTACGCGCGCGAGGTCGGCCGCATCGAGGCGCAACTGCTGTGGGCCGACCACGCAGGGCATGGAATTCCCGCCGTATGTCTTGAAGGCGCTGCGCGAGAGCGTCGACCTCTACCGCGAGCGCGGCCTCGACAGCTGACGCTCCGCCCCCGGATAATGGCGAAATGCCCGCTGCACTGATCGAAGTCCGTCGTCGCTATACCGCGAAAGAGGAAGTCGAAATCATCTCGGCGGTTCATCGCGCACTCGTTGCCGCCTTCCAAATCCCTCAGGAGGATCGGAACGTTCGCCTCATCGTTCACGAGCCACATCGCTTTTCGTGTTCTGCTGATCTCTCGCACCCCGAGTATCGGACGATCGTCACGATCGATTGCTTCGCGGGCCGATCAGCGGATGCGAAGAGGCGTCTCTACGCCGGAATCGTCGACGGGCTTGAGGGCTTTGGCATCCCCCGTGATCACGTGTCGACGATCCTGCACGAGATCGCGCTGGAGAACTGGGGAGTGGGTGGCGGACACGCCGCCAGCGACGTCGACCTCGGATTCACCGTAGAGGT
>CAVOIQ010000004.1:0-244784 GCA_963696085.1 uncultured Actinomycetota bacterium | reverse complement strand
ATTCGGGCACCCAGCTCGGCCAAGTCCATCTCCGACTTCCTCGCCGCGGGGAACATCTCGCCCTCCCCTTCCTCGACGTGGTGGTCGATCTGCTCGCTGAGAACCTTGACCTTGGCGTCGTAGAGATCGTCTTCCGGGCTCATGTCCTTGATCTGGGCGATCAGATCCTTGGCGGCGGCATGCTCGACTTCGGCTTCGTCGACCAGGTCGCCGTCTTGAGTCGCCTTGCGAGCAGCCGGATAGAAGATTTCCTCCTCGACGGTCGCGTGGACGGTCAGCATGTCGCAGATTATCTCGGCGAGAGCCTGCAGATCGGCGGAGTTGCGTTCTTCCTCGGCCAGCTTCTTATACTTCTCAAACAACGCTTTGACTTCGCGGTGATCGGCGATCAAGAGCGCGACTGCATCTTGAGGACCAGCGGAACGTGGAGCGACTTTCTTTGCGGTGGCCATGGTTTTTCCCTTTTCGATTCGGAAGATGGTCATTTGATTTGTTTTACGGGGTCCGCGCGTCGTCGGTAAATTGGTTAGCGACCGCGAGCAACATGTCCGCATCTGGCGAGGACATCCGCAGCCTGCGATGAGTTCGAAGCATCGACCGAGCCTTGCAGGAAAGCCTCTTTCCAAGCTTTGGCGGATGGTCCGCGCGTCGCGTATCGACCGATCTGGACAATCGCGCCAAAGAGCACTGCCGGGCGCAACAACCATCTCCACGGTCTGGCGTAGGCGAGCAAGATGCCCGAGCCAACTGCTATCAGTAACACGGCTCCGGGGTTGCGACGTGCGACCGGGCCGAGCAGTTCGCTCGAAGCCTTATCGACCGCGTTCGCGGCTCGATGCAGCGGGTGCTTCCGCCACCAGGCGGCAAGCCCTTCCAGGAGCGCAGTGGCCATCGGCAGCGACTTGATTCTGTCGAGGAGTCGATTTCCAACGTTGCCGATGCCTTCCGCGAATAGTGACGGCCGCTCCGGGGGGTGCGCAAGGGCGTTAAGCGCCTGCCTAAGCCGTTGCCGCGATGCAGCCAGACGCTCGGCGGCGTCAACTGCACCGACGGCGTCGGCCGGGGATAGGGCGCCGGCATCACAACTGGCGGTGAGTTCTCCCTGGCCGGGATGGCGCTCATACCGTCGCGAATCAATCTAGTCTTCCGATCGCACCATCATCACCAGAAGCCCCATTAGGACGCCCCCGGCAGCTGCGGCGATGAGAAGAGCCTTCATCGGCTCGTCCTTGGCGTATGCGACGGCAGCGTCAGAGGCCTCTTTGGCGCGGTCCCGGAGTTGCTTGGAGGTGTCGGTCAGGGCATCCATGCCTTCTTGCCCAAGCTCTGTTGCCTTTGCCGATGCCTTGTTGAGCGCGGGGGCTGCTTCGTCCCTCAGCTGATCGATTCGATCGGCCGCGGCGTTTGCGGCCTGCCCTACCCCCTGGGCAGTGCGAACTCCGTCCTTGACCGCACCGGCCGGCTCATCGAGGGCCGTCGTTCCATTGCTCGCCTTCGGGAAATTTCCAGTCGTGTCCATGGGGTCCTTTCAACGTTTAGCGGGTGATGGCAGGCCACGTGCCGCCGGTGCCGCTCAACGGGGCGCTACCGGTGCACCGGCCACCCGGCAGCAGCGAGGCGGCGAGTCCGCGCCGACGACACGGCAGTGCTTCAGGATCCTCCTGTGACGAGCCGCAGACTTGAGAGCGAATGGCGGCCCGGTGCGCTCGCGCCAACGCTCAGCGGAGCTCAGCGATGCAAGAGGTCCGTGAGATACCGATGACGTGGAAGGACGACTTACAAGGACCGTGGGCCACGTGGAACGCTCGCCCATATATCACCGAGCGATGGCACCAATGAGATCGGGCCAATTGCCGAAAGCCCGCCCGTCTACAGCTAGAACTGTCCGGAAAGGGGGAAGACCTCACTCGCAAGGACAATCAACGCTATTCGAGCCTCGAAGTAGTCCTTACGCTGCCCGTCCGCCCGGCGACGCGCGCTCAGCGCGCCGAAGCGGCCGATGCCGGCGCGCCGGGCGAGGTCGACGGCACCACGCCGTGTCCGGGCGTCACCTCGCCCATCGCGCTGACGTCGGTCACGTAGTAGCGGGTTTCGCCGAAGCAGGTGGTAGGCAGGCCAACCTTCTCCTCATAGTGCAAGCTAGCGCGTTGGCCGACCACCTTATTGATCTTTTCGGCGACCGACTCGTCGCGTACGGTAAACAGAAACTTCTCGACCGAAGTGCCGGGCAGCGACACCAGCGCAAGCTCGCCCTCCCAGGTCTTGCACAGCCAGCCCTTGTTCGAGAACTTCTGCACCCAGCCGGCTCGCTCCCCGGTGGAGTAGCTCCATTGCGTCACGATCGCGAAATAGCCTGCCACGAGGGCCACGAGCACGACGATTCCAATCAGAAAGCCTTTCACCAACGAATTCCCTTCTTGACCCTTGTCACCGATGTTCGAGGTCTCGAATGATGGCACTAAGAGCAGGCTGACGCCCAGGCAGCGGCGGCCTGGCACATGCGAACGGTCGGAACCACTTGGCACTGAAACTCAGCGCCAATAGCAGAGCGCCCAGCAGACGTCGAGACGTCGAGACATCGAGACCATCACACGCACGACAGGATCGCGGCGCTCACGGCAGCGTCGAACGCGCTCATCGACCAACACAGCTGAGGGGGCCTCGCGGCGTGCCTGCGGCGGAATTCGGCCGTCGCTCGCGCGCAGACGGGTTCGACCATATTGCGCATTGGCGGCGGGCGAGGGCCCGAAATTCGGACCGCGCGCGCCGATAGGCTCTCGGAATGCACCTGACCGAGCCCATCACCCTCCACAACGATGTCGTCCGACTCGAACCGCTGAGCATCGACCACGTCGCACCCCTCGCCGAGGCGTGCGTCGGTCTGGAGCACGCCTGGTACACCAGCGTTCCGACCCCGCAGGCGATGGAGGATAACGTCCGCTCGCGCCTGCAGTGGCACGTCGACGGCACGATGAACCCGTGGGCCGTGCGCCGCCTCGACACCGGCCAGGTGGTCGGCACCACCACGTTCTGCAACATCGATCAGGCGAACCGGCACGTCGAGATCGGACACACGTGGATCGGTGTGTCCGCCCAGCGCACAGCCGTGAACACCGCTGCCAAGCTGCTGCTTCTCGGCCACGCGTTCGAGACGTGCGACGCGATCGCAGTCGAGTTCCGCACGCATTGGCACAACCGGCAATCCCGTGCGGCCATCGCGCGACTCGGCGCGAAGCAGGACGGCGTGCTGCGTAATCATGCGCTCGGAAAGGACGGGTCACTGCGCGACACCGTCGTCTTCTCCATCCTTCCCGGCGAGTGGCCGGCGGTCCGGCTCGGCCTTCAGGAGCGTCTGCGCCGAGGCTGATCTGCGTCGGCGCTGATCTGCGACCAGCATCGCCGTCGCGGATAGCGTCAGCCGTCGACGACGGCGACCAGTTCGTCGAGGAACGCGGTGAATGTCGTTCCCCTCCTGACGATCCGCTGGACGCTCTCCCGCTCGCTGAACACTTCGACGAGCTGTTCGAAGACGGTCTGGAATGCCGCCCGGTCGGACTCGGAGAACGCCACCATCGCGACGACCTGAACCCGTCCCTCCCCCCACCGCATCGAGGGGTCGGCGATGCCGACGGCGATCGCCGTGCGGGTCGCGGTCATGCCCAGCGCGTGCGGGACGGCCAGAGCGTCGGTGAACGCGGTGGATGACAGCCGCTCACGCTCGAGGGTGCGCTCCACATAGTCCTGGTCGATCACGGCCTGGTCGACCAGCAGCCCCCCGAGTTTCCGGATCACGGCTTCTTCTCCGGCATCCGCGTCCAGACCGCGGACGAAAGCGGACGCGTCGAAATACCGCTCCAGCTCCGCGCGCAGACGGGCCAGTCGTCGCGCTCGCCTCAGACGGCCCGCCGCGACACGGATCCGGTCGATGTCCGCGTCGGTGAGGAACGGCTGGATGTGCACGATCCGATCGGATACCACGGTCGGCACGATCGTCGTGAGGATGAGATCCGTGTCGATCGAGGCCCAGTCCGGGTCCACACGCGTCTCGACGCCGACGACTTCCAGCGACTGGCCGAGTGAGCGGTCCACGCTCGAGCGAAGGAGCTCGTGCAGCTCGTAGTAACCGGGGCAGACGATGGTCGCGGTCAGCAGCTGACCCGCGCGGCGCTTTCGCTCGAGTCTGCCGCCCACGTGCATCGCGATGTAGGCGATCTCGTCGTCGAGAATGTCGATTCCGAGTAGCCCTCGCAATCCGTTCGAGATGAACACGGCGACCTCGAAGATCATCGGATACGTCGTCTTCAGCGACCTCGTCAGGGGGTTTCGCGACCAGGCCTGCTCGCGCGCACGATCCCGGAGGTGCTGTACGTGGAGGGCCAGGCGAAGCACGAAATCGTCGTCGTCGATGTCGACGAGGAATTCCGCCGCCGCGCGCTCCACCACTTCGCGCACCGCGGCCTCGACATCCGGCTCGAGGCGGTCGCGGATTTCCGCGGCTGGTTCGCCGGCACCGGGTGCGACGACGCGCGTGAGCACGAGAGCCGCGAGATGCTGTGTGTCCCCGGTTCCGAGGACGACGCCGAGGTGCTCGCGGACCAACGTGTCGATGACGGCAGCCAGCTCGGCCCGGGCGACGTGCACCTCCGCGGTGCGCTCGTCGAGCGCGCGGTCGCGCGTCACGCGATCCGCTGCAATCGCCACATGCATGACGACATCGCCGATGCCCCACTCGTTGACGAAATAGCCCATCCTCCCAAGTTCCACGACGAGGGCGGATTTGAAGGGGCCGAACGCCTCCGCGCCGACCGATCCCTGCCCCAGCGCCCGACGGAGGGATTCGAGGTCGAAGGATCCATCCTCCGTCTCGTCGTGCGCGAGTTTGGAGAGCAGTCGTCGTTGGGCCATCTCCGTGCCGCGCAGCCTTGCGCGGGCGGCGGTTCGTTCGAGGGTCAGTTCCGTCCCGCCCAGGAGCGCTCGGACGCGTGCGAGGTCGGCATCGACGGTGGCTTCGCTGACGTGAAACTGCTCGGCCATGTCGAAGACGTCAACGCCATCGGGGGAATCCAGCAGCGCCCTGATCAGCTGATGCTGTCTGTCTCGCGGCGTCCCGGATTCTTCGCCGCCGTGCAGTGCGCTGGCGGCATCCGCCCCCGCGCGGTAACCCTGCGGTCCCGACTCGATGACGGTGCCGGACGCAACCCGCGCATTGAGCGCGGTCACGTAACTGCGGATGCTGCGCGGCGTCACGCCCACGGCGTCAGCGAGCGAGGCCGCGGTGACCCATTCCCCGTCGCGTACAAGGATTGCGATGACGCGATCCTGTCTCGCTTTGGCCACGAGGACCAGTCAACCACGTCCGTCCCCACCTGTTTCCGCCCCCGCGGAAGGAGCGATGGTTGTCCCCTCCCAGCTAAATCACAAGAATGGCAATAACAGAGAGGTGGATCGATGAAGATCCTCGTCGTATGCGGCGCCGGAGCGTCGAGCACGTTCGTCGCCCAGCGGGTGCGGCACGCAGCTCACGCGCGCGGTCTGAATGTCACTGCGATCGCCGGCACGGAGCTTTCCCTGCCGATCGATCTCGATGACGCAGATATCGTGCTCGTCGGCCCGCAACTTGCCCACGCTATGGAACGGATCGAGAAGGATGCCGCATACCGGGGCACCCGCGTGGTCATCCTTCCGGCGGATGTCTTCACCGATCTCGACGGTTCCCGCACTCTCGCCCTGATTCAGGATTCCCTCGACGCCACCACGGCGGCAGAAAACGACACAGACGCAGTCACTCTTGAGAGGAAGATTCCATGACCGAAGCATCGCGAACTGTCCGGATCGGATCGTCCAACGGACTCCACGCGCGACCCGCGAAGCTCTTTGCGCAGGCGGCGAAGGACGCCGGGGTACCCGTCACCATTTCGAAGGGCTCGGGCAGCCCCGTCAACGCCGCGAGCATTCTCGGTGTGATCGGGCTGGGCGTCGAGTACGGCGACTATGTGACGCTCACGGCGGGCGGAGACGATGCCGAGAGCATTCTCGACACTCTCGCCGAACTGCTGTCGACCGATCACGACGAATGACAACCCCAAGGCTGAGGAGCAACGGACATGAGTGAACTTCGCGGAGTCGGCGTCGGACTGGGCGTGGCCCAAGGACCGATCGCCCGGATGGCTGAGCCGCTACCCGCCCCTGACGATGTGGCCAGCATCCTGACCCCCGAGGAGGAGACGGCGCGCGTCCACGAGGCCGTGGCAGCTGTGGCACGAGAGCTCGAAGAGCGTGGTGCGCAGGCCGGCGGCGCGGCGCGCGACGTCCTTGAAGCACAGGCGATGATGGCCGAGGACCCCACGCTCGACCAGGAGATCGCCACGCGGCTCGCAGCCGGAAAGACGGGTGAGTTCGCCGTCTACGAAGCTTTTGCGACCTTCCGCGACATGCTCAGTGCGATGGGCGGTTACCTCGGCGAACGCGCCGCAGACCTCAACGACGTCGCCCAGCGCGTCATCGCACGTCTCCGCGGTCTTCCCGCGCCCGGTGTCCCCGACCCCGGTCACCCATTCGTTCTCGTCGCGACCGACCTCGCCCCGGCAGACACCGCGCTCCTCGACCTCGACATGGTCCTGGCGCTCATCACCTCGGAAGGCGGCCCCACCTCGCACACCGCGATTCTCGCGCGCGAGAAGTCCATCGTCGCCATCGTGGGAGTCGTGGGCGCGCCCGGGCTCGTCGACGGTGAAATGGTGATCGTGGATGCCGCCTCCGGCGTCGTGACCACCCAGCCCACCGACGAAGAACTCGGCCGAGCACAAACGCGCGCCGATGAGCGCAAGTCGGCCACATCCGCTCCGCTCACTCCCGGAGCCCTCGGCGACGGCACTCCCGTGCCCCTCCTTGCGAACCTCGGAAAGCCCGGCGGCGCAGCCCAGGCCGTCGAACTCGGCGCGGAGGGCGTAGGCCTGTTCCGCACGGAATTCCTCTTCCTCAGCGCTTCACAGGCGCCCACGGTCGCGCAGCAGCGCGAGGCCTACACCGAACTGCTGAGCACGTTCCCCGGCAAGAAGGTCGTCGTGCGTGCTCTCGATGCCGGCGCCGACAAGCCCCTCGCGTTCCTCAACGACGCGCACGAGGAGAATCCGGCGCTCGGTCTGCGCGGCCTTCGCGCGCTTCGCGCGAGCGAGGACATCCTGCGTGAGCAGCTCACGGCCCTGGCCGAAGCGGATGCCGCCACCAAGGCTTCACCCGGAGGCGGCGCCGACCTCTGGGTCATGGCCCCGATGGTGGCCACCGTCGAGGAGACCGACTACTTCGTCACGATCGCCCGCGAATACGGCATCAAGACGGCAGGGGTCATGATCGAGGTACCTTCGTGCGCTTTGATGGCCGACAAGGTGCTCGCGATCGCCGACTTCGCCTCGATCGGCACGAACGACCTGACCCAGTACACCCTCGCCGCCGACCGGCTGCTCGGCTCGGTCTCCTCGTTCCAGGACCCGTGGCATCCGGCCGTGCTTCGCCTCATCAACGAAACCGGCGAAGCGGGCCGCATCAACGGCAAGCCCGTCGGCATCTGCGGCGAAGCCGCGGCGGATCCGCTCCTCGCCGTCGCGCTGGTCGGCATGGGTGCGACCAGCCTGTCGATGGCGCCCACGGCTCTCGCGGACGTCCGCGCGAGCCTCTTGAACTACACCATGGAGGACGCCAAGCGCATCGCTCAGGCTGCCCTCGCCGCGAACGATGCGGCATCCGCTCGAGATGCCGCACGCGCGGCCGCAGCCAACTAGGAGGAGGCAATCATGACAACGACGTCCGCCACAGCACCGAAGAGCGGGGTGAGCAAAGCGAGGGTCGGAGTTCAGCGCTTCGGCACCTTCCTCTCGGGCATGATCATGCCCAACATCGCCGCCTTCATCGCATGGGGATTCATCACCATGCTCTTCATCCCGGCCGGCTTCTTCGGCGCGGACAGCCCCTTCGGGTGGCACTGGTATCCGGTATCGGAGATCATCGGCGGTGGCGGCGACCCGGCCGTCATCGGCTGGAACGGCGCGATGACCGCACTCGCGGGCGACGGCGGCGTGATGGCCTACGTCGGACTCGTCGGCCCGATGGTGACCTACCTCCTGCCCCTCCTCATCGCGAACACCGCCGGCCGCATGGTCTACGGCGAACGCGGTGGCGTCGTGGCGACCATCGCGGTGATGGGTGTCATCGTCGGCACCGACATCCCGATGTTCCTCGGCGCGATGATCATGGGCCCGATCGCCGGTTACATCACCAAGCAGATGGACAGGCTCTGGGACGGCAAGATCAAGCCCGGCTTCGAGATGTTGGTCAACAACTTCTCCGCCGGCATCCTGGGCATGATCCTCGCCATCATCGGCTTCTTCGCGTTCGGACCCCTCATGCTGGGGATCAGCACGGTACTCGGTGCGGCCGTCGACAGCCTCGTCGCTGTCAATCTCCTCCCCCTCGTGTCGATCATCGTGGAACCCGCGAAAGTGCTGTTCCTCAACAATGCGATCAACCACGGCGTCTTCACTCCGCTCGGGATCGAGCAGGCCACCGAAACCGGCAAGTCGATTCTCTTCCTCATCGAGGCGAACCCCGGCCCCGGCCTCGGCCTCCTCCTCGCCTTCACGTTCTTCGGTGTCGGCGCGGCCAAGTCGTCGGCACCCGGTGCGATCATCATCCAGTTCTTCGGCGGCATCCACGAGATCTACTTCCCGTACGCGCTGAGCAAGCCGATGACGATCCTCGCCCTGATCGCGGGTGGAGCATCCGGTGTCACCGTGAACATGATTCTGGGTGGCGGACTCGCCTTCCCCGCCGCACCGGGCAGCATCATCGCGGTGACCGCTGCGGCGATCGGACCCGGCATCGGAAACCTGATGGTCGTCTACTTGTCAGTGGCCGTTGCCGCTGTGGTGACGTTCCTGATCGCCGGCGTGATCCTGCGCGCCTCTCGCAAGCGCGACCTCCTCGCCGAGGCGGATGCGTTCGGTGCCGCCATCACGCAGACCGAAGCGAACAAGGGCAAGGCGTCGGCCGCGATGGCCGCGCTCCGCGCATCGGATGGCAAGGACCGCGCCGTGATCCACGATGCGGAAGAGGCCGTCGACAAGATGGAGACCGAGGCCGAAACGGACGACATGGCCGACGGCGGTGTCCTGCTGGTGACCAAGCAGGTGCACAGCATCGTCTTCGCGTGCGACGCCGGCATGGGCTCCTCTGCCATGGGCGCGAGCGTGCTGCGCAACAAGATCAAGAAAGCCGGCATCGAAGGAATCACGGTCGTCAACAAGGCGATCGCGAACCTCGACGGCACCGCCGACCTGATCATCACGCAGAACCAGCTCACCGACCGAGCCATGAAGCAGTCACCGGATGCGATTCACGTCTCGGTCGACAACTTCATGAACTCACCGAAGTATGAAGAGGTTGTCGATATGGTCCGCAAGCAGCAGGCAGAGGAGGCATAGCCATGGCCGTTCTGAACGTCGGACAGGTGCGAATCCACGCCGGGTCAGTGACCCAGTCGGAGGCGATGAAAGAGGCTGCTGACATCCTCGAGTCAGCGGGCGCCGTCACCAGCGCCTACTACGATGCGATGCAGCAGCGCGAAGTCACCGTCTCGACCTATATGGGCAACGAACTCGCCATCCCGCACGGGACGAACGAGACCAAGGATGCCATCCTCGACTCCGCCCTCTCGTTCGTCCGCTACGACGGCGGCGTGGATTGGGGCGGCGAGCCGGTCAGCTTCGTCGTCGGCATCGCCGGCAAGGGCGACGAGCACCTCGACATCCTGTCTCAGATCGCGATCCTGTTCTCCGACGAGGACGAAGTGGCGAAACTGAAAGAGGCCACGACCCCTGAGGAGCTCTTCGGGCTGCTGGAGTCGGTGAACGAGGGATGAAAGCCGTCCACTTCGGGGCCGGCAACATCGGCCGCGGATTCGTCGGACTGCTCCTGCACGAGGGTGGCTACGAACTCGTCTTCTCGGACGTGGCCGCTCCCCTCGTCGACGGCATCAACGCCGTCACGGAGTACACCGTCCACGAAGTCGGCGAAGGCGGGACAGATAAGGTCGTCACCGGGTTTCGTGCCATCAACAGTGCGACCGATGCGCAGGCGGTGGTGGACGAGATCGCCACCGCCGATATCGTCACGACGGCGGTCGGTCCGACAATCCTCCGATTCGTGGCTCCGCACATTCTCGCGGGGCTCGCCCAGCGGAAACCCCACGCGAGACCCATCGCGGTGATGGCGTGCGAGAACGCCATCAACGCGACCGATCTGCTGCGCGACGAGATCCGCGAGCAAGCCGGTCAGGCGTGGGATGCCATCGCCGACCGGGCTGTGTTCGCCAATACGGCCGTCGACCGCATCGTGCCCGCGCAGCCCGAAGGAGGTGGGGTCGATGTCACCGTTGAGCCGTTCTTCGAGTGGGCGATCGAGTCCCCCGCGTTCGACGGTGACCTGCCCAACATCCCCGGTGCCCACTTCGTCGACGATCTCGCGCCATACATCGAGCGCAAGCTCTTCACGGTGAACACGGGACACGCCACGACGGCGTATTTCGGTGCGCAGGCCGGGGTCGAGAAGATCTCTGATGTGCTTGCCGATCCGGCGACGGCCGCCAAAGTCGCCGCCGCTCTCGAAGAGACGTCGGCTCTGCTGGTCGCCAAGCACGGGCTCGACGCAGGTGAACTCGCCGAATACCGCGCGACGATCCTGCGCCGGTTCGCCAACCCGGCACTCCCCGACACCGTAGGAAGAGTCGGCCGGCAACCGCTGCGCAAACTCTCGCGGCACGAACGCTTCGTCGGCCCCGCCGCCGAAGCCGCCGAACGCGGGCTGAGCGTCGATGGCCTGGTCGCGGCGATGGCCGCCGCGCTCCAGTTCGACGACGCCGAGGATGAGCAGTCGGTCGAGCTGCAGGCACGCCTGCGATCGGAGGATGCGACCGCCTTCACCGCCGCCGTGACGGGCCTCGAACCCGCGCATCCGCTCTTCGGCCGCGTGGAGGAGATCGTGCGCGCTCGTCAGGCAGAATTGGCAGAGTGAGCAAACGTGACAAGACCACCCGAGGGCCGCGCTGGCGCCGGGTGCTGTGGTGGGTTTTGGGGAGTGTCGCCGCCCTGATCGTGATCGCGGTCGTCGGCATCGTGATCTGGAGCCAGGTTGGCGTCATGGCCGCTGAAGCGGAACCTCTCGCCACTGTTCAAGCCGATGAGCGGATCGACATCACCGACGATGGTGCAGCAATCGTCCTCGCACCCGCATCGAACCCTGCTCCCACGGGGCTTGTCTTCTACCCCGGCGCCAAGGTCGACCCGTGGGCGTACGCGTCAAAGCTGTCCGATCTCGTCACCGAGGACGGGCTGACCGTCGTCATCGTCAAGCCGTGGCTCAATCTCGCCCTGTTCGATCTGCGACCGTTGGAGACGTTCACCGACCTTCAGCCGGACATCGACACCTGGATCGTCGGGGGCCACTCCCTCGGTGGGGTGCGCGCCTGCTTGGTGTCGTCCGATGCGGTGGGCCTGGCTCTGTTCGGCTCGTACTGCACCAACGATGTAAGCGACTCCGGCCTCGCGGTGGTGAGCATGGGCGGGTCTGATGACGGCCTGTCAACGCCGGAGAAAATCGCGGATGCGCGGCCGATGCTGCCCGCGGACGCGGACATGGAGCAGATCGAGGGCGCGAGCCACTCGTCCTTCGGTGACTACGGCCTGCAGCCGGGCGATGGCACGCCGACGATCTCGGACGAGGACATGACCGCGCAGATCACGACCCTCGTGGGCGCGCTCGCGACGTCCATCGCACCGTAATCACGGCAACTGCGACTCAGTCGCCGAAGCCCTCGGCGATGACTTCGATGAGCTCCTCGCGCTCCTCGACGCTCAGGAACGCCGCTGCGGCCGCGTTGAGCTGGAAGGCTTCGAGGTCATCGAGGCTGTACTCGAAGGCTTCGACGAGCAGCGCGAGTTCGCGGGTCAGCGACGTGGCGCTCATCGTGCGGTTGTCGACGTTGACCGTGACGGAGAAACCGAGCTGGTACAGCAGATCGAAGGGGTGATCCTCCATCGTCGTGCCCCAACGGTCGATCGCGCCGGTCTGCAGGTTCGACGACGGGGACAGCTCCAGCGGAATCTCGCGGTCGCGCACCCAGTGGGCCAGATCCCCGAAGGTCACCCGGACCTGGTCACCGTCGCGTGAGACCACATCGAGGTCCTCGGCGATGCGCACGCCGTGCCCGAGGCGCAGCGCGCGGCCATCGATGAGGGCCGAGCGGATGGAGTCGAGGCCGGCAGCCTCGCCCGCGTGCACGGTGACAGGGAAGAACTCAGACGCCAGGTAGTCGAAAGCCGCTCGGTGGTTCGACGGCGGGAACCCGTCTTCGGGGCCGGCGATGTCGAAGCCGACCGCGCCGCGCCCGCGGTACTCGACCGCGAGTCGCGCGATCTCGAGCGACCGGTCGGTGTGCCGCATCGCGGTGATGAGCTGACCGACGCGGATGTCGCGGTCATTGCCCTCGACAATGTCCTGGCCTTCTTCGATACCGTCCTGAACGGCCTCGACGGCCTCTTCGAGCGAGAGCCCGCCGCCCAGGTGCTGCTCGGGCGCCCACCGCACTTCGCCGTACACGACACCGTCGGCGGCGAGGTCCTCGACGAATTCCCGCGCAACGCGGGTCAGACTCTCACGTGTCTGCATGACCGAGGTCGTCAGATCGAAGGTCTTGAGGTATTCCACGAGCGACCCCGAGTCGCTGCGCTCCTCGAACCAGTCGGCGAGATCCTCGGCGTCGGTGGAGGGGACGTCGATGCCGGCCTCGTCGGCAAGCTCGATGATCGTCTGCGGTCGCAGCGCACCGTCGAGGTGGTCGTGCAACGACACCTTCGGGAGCGACCGCAGCGATACGCCTTGTAGTTTCGCGTCGCCGTGCTGGTCGATAGCCATGGTGTGTCCCCTCGTCGTGGTGTGGAAGTTGTCAGGCGGTGATGCGCTCGAGCACGAGCGGGGATGATGCAGGGGCGTTCGTCCCGATCTCGAACGCGCCCTCGAGCGCGTCGAGGGCGCGGGCAAAGCGCTGTCCATCATCGGCCACCAGGGTGAACAGCGGCTGACCGGCAGTGATGGAATCGCCGGGCTTCACGTGCAGGTCGATGCCGGCCGCGTGAACAACCGGGTCCTGAGCGCGGGCGCGACCCGCGCCGAGCCGCCAGGCCGCGATGCCGAAAGGAAGGGCGTCGAGCCGCGCGATCACTCCGGAGGACGCTGCGGTCACCGTGTGGGTCTCACGGGGAATGGGGAGGGCGGCATCCGGATCTCCGTCCTGCGCCACGATCATCGCCCGCCACGCGTCCATGGCACGTCCATCGCGCAGCGCAGCCTCGACGTCTGCGTCGGGTTGCCCTGCGAGCGCCAGCATCTCGCGAGCGAGGGCGACGGTGAGCTCGATCACGTCGGCGGGGCCGCCGCCGGCGAGCACCTCGACAGATTCGCGCACCTCATTGGCGTTGCCGATCGCGAGGCCGAGCGGAGTGTTCATGTCTGTGAGCAGCGCCGTGGTCGACACTCCTGAGTCCGTCCCGAGAGCGACCATCGTGCGCGCGAGTTCACGCGCCTTGTCAACGTCGCGCATGAACGCACCCGAGCCGAACTTGACATCGAGGACCAGTGAATCGGTGCCCTCGGCGATCTTCTTCGACATGATGCTGGATGCGATCAGCGGAATGGCCTCGACCGTCCCGGTGACATCACGCAACGCGTACAGCTTCTTGTCTGCGGGGGCAAGACCCGACCCGGCGGCGCAGATCACGGCGCCGACGCCCTGGAGCTGAGCGAACATCTCGTCGTTCGAGAGCGCCGCCCGCCATCCGGGGATCGATTCGAGCTTGTCGAGCGTGCCGCCGGTGTGCCCGAGTCCGCGGCCGGAGAGCTGCGGAACGGCCACCCCGAACGCCGCGACCAGCGGCGCGAGCGGCAGCGTGATCTTGTCGCCGACACCGCCGGTGGAGTGCTTGTCGACGGTGGGCTTGCCGAGGCCGGCGAAGCTCATTCGCTCGCCCGAGGCGATCATCGCATCGGTCATGACGCGGATCTCGTCGCGCTCCATGCCGCGCAGCAGCACAGCCATAGCGAAGGCTGCCATCTGCGAATCGGCGACGTAGCCGCGTGTGTAGGCATCGACCATCCACCGCAGCGCGTCTTCGGGGACCGCTCCCCCGTCACGCTTCGTGCGGATGATGTCGACGGCGTCGAAAGCCTCGACGGCCGGCTCGCTCATCGGCCGACGTCTTCGAGATCGCGTGGGCCGAACGCATCGGGGAGCACTTCGTCGATCGTGCGAATGCCCGAGACTGTCTCGAGCAGCATTCCGGGGAGCGCGAATTCGTACAGCAGCTGGCGACAGCGGCCGCACGGCATGATCGTCAGCCCGTCGTTGTTGACGCACACGAAGGCGACGAGTTGGCCGCCGCCGGACATCTGCAGGTCACCCACGAGGGCGCACTCGGCGCACAGCCCCACCCCGTACGAAGCGTTCTCGACATTGCACCCTGACACCACGCGGCCGTCGCTGACGAGCGCTGCCGCCCCCACGCGGTAGCGCGAGTACGGTGCGTAGGCGTGCTGCATGGCTTCGGTTGCCACGGCGCGGAGGTCGTCCCAATCGATATCGGTCACTGGGTCATCCCTTTATGTACGGTTTGCCCGCCGCGGCGGGTCCGCGGACCTGACCTGCGAAACCGGCGACGGCGAGGATGGTCACGACGTACGGAAGCATCAGCATGAACTCGCTCGGGATCGGAGTCTTCAGGACCGTGAGGAGGTTCTGCAGGTTCGTCGCGAAGCCGAACAGGAGCGCCGCGAGCATGGCGCGCACCGGGTCCCACCTGCCGAAGATCACCGCGGCAAGGGCGATGAAGCCGAGGCCAGCGGTCATATCCTTGCCGAACTGACCGACCGAGACGAGCGTGAAGTACGCGCCGCCGATGCCGGCGATGGCACCGGCCAGCGAGACGTTCCAGAACCGGCTTGTGTTGACCTTGATGCCCACGGTGTCGGCGGCCTGCGGGTGCTCGCCGACGGCTCGCAGACGCAGACCCCACCGAGTGCGGTAGAGACCCCAGGCTACGAGCGCGACCGCGATGTACGCGAGGTAGACGATGAAGGTCTGGTTGAAGAGCACGGGACCGATGATCGGGATGTCGCTGAGCAACGGGATCGCGACGCGCGAAAACCGCACCGGAGTATTGAGCAGTTCGGAGTTGGGCACCAGCAGCACTCCGTAGAGGAAGCCGGTGATACCGGTGACCAGGACGTTGAGCACCACGCCCACGATCACTTGGTCGACGAGGTACTTGATCGAGAACGCAGCCAGCACGAACGCGACGAGCACGCCGGCGACCATGGCCGCGACGAGTCCGACGAACGGGTTGCCGGTCACACTCGACAGCATGGCAGCGCTGAAGGCGCCGAAAAGGAACTGTCCCTCGATCGCCACGTTGACCACGCCCACGCGCTCGCCGATGATGCCGCCGAGCGCGCCGAAGATCAGCGGGATCGAAAGCGACACCGCACCGAACAGCAGTCCGGTCACCGGGACAAGCCCGTCTGCGGCCGACCACACGAGGAACGCGAAGATCGCGACCAGACCATAGACGATCGGGAGCCACAGCCCCGGGCTCCGGTATGCCCACGCGGCGACGAGCGCGTACACAGTGAGGGCGGCCATGATCACGAGGAGCCCGATGGTCCACGGCAGGGTCGGCAGAGCGACCACGTCGAGGGGGATGGCCGCCCCGGCGTCGCTCAGGCGGAACGAACTCGTCCCCGTCCGCGGAGCGAGGAGATAGAGCAGTGCCGACAGCGCGGTCACGATGGACAGCGTCACGGAGAGTTTCCACTGCCGCCGCCTGACGATCACGTGATCGACGGACTCTGAGGACGGTGCCTCCGATGCGATCGTGGTCATTTCGTCATCGCCTTCCGCTTGGCGGCTGCACGTCGCTCTTCGTCGGTCTTCGGCAGGAAGAAGATCGTGCGGATGAGCGGAGGAGCGGCGATGAACAGAACGATCAGCGACTGCACGACGAGCACGATGTCGACGGGGATGCCCTCCGCCGCGCGCATCGTGAAGCTGCCCGCCTTCAGCGCGCCGAACAAGATGCCTGCGGCGAACACCCCACCCGCGCGACTGCGTCCCAGCAATGCCACCGTGATCGCGTCGAATCCGATGCCGGCGTCGACGGTGGCGTCGAACCCGTTCGTCGCCGACCCGAGCACCTGGTTCATGCCGGCGAGGCCTGCCAGGCCTCCGGCGAACAGCATCGCGTAGATATAGACGCGCTGCACGCTGATGCCCGATGCCCGTGCCGCGTGCGGGTTCTCACCCACCGCGCGGAAGCGGAAGCCGAGGCTGGACCGCTCGATCACCCACCACACGAACACGGTGGCAGCGATCACGACGATGAAGCCCCAATCGAGCAGCGGGAACTGCGGGCCGAGCAGGTCAGGGAACTGCGCGGTTTCGGGCGTCTTCTCGGTGATCGGCTGATTGCCGCCCGACGCCTGCAACAGCCACGGTGTGCGCACCATCCACGCCACCAGGTAGTAAGCGACATAGTTGAGCATGATCGTCAGGATGACCTCGTGTGCACCTGTGCGCGCCTTGAGAAGGCCGACGATGCCACCCCACACCGCGCCGCCGATGATTCCGGCGATCAGCGCGAGCGGAAGGTGGATCACCGCGGGCAGGTCCAGACTCCACGTGAACAGCGCCGAGGTCGCGCAGGCGATCAACATCTGCCCACGAGCGCCGATGTTGAACAGACCGACGCGGAAGGCGAGGGCCACCCCGAGTCCCGCCGCGATGAGCGGTGTCGCGAAGCCCAAGGTGTTGGTGAAGGAGCGGATGCCGGTGACGAAATCGGGAGCCTGAGTGTTGTAGATCGCTCCGTTGAACAATGCGGCGTATGCGCCGGAGACCGAATCCCAGATCGCGACCAGCATGTCTGCGGGACGCGCGAAGAAGTAGCCGGCAGCGGCCTGCACGTCTTCGTCGGTGATGGCGATCAGAATGCCGCCGATGATCATCGCTGCGACGATGGCGAGGATCGTGGTGGCGATGCTGCCGCGCAGCAGCTCGCGTATGAAGACATTGCCGCGCGGTGGCGGTGGGACGGTACCCGCCGGGTTCGACTCTTCGAGCGGAGGGACGGGCTGGCCGGTGAGCGGGCCGTGCACGGCGGGAAGCTCCTCGGGCACCTGGCCGCTCATGCAGCGTCCTGCGCGATGGATTCGCCGGCCATCATCAGACCGAGGGTGGCTCGTGGGGTGTCTCCCGGGACGATCCCGACGATACCGCCGCGGTACATGACCGCGATCCGATCCGCGAGAGCCGCAACCTCGTCGAGCTCGGTGGAGACGACGACGACCGGGATGCCGGCATCCCGCGTCTCGATGATGCGCTTGTGGATGAATTCGATCGAACCGACATCGACGCCTCGGGTTGGCTGCGAGGCGAGCAGCAACGTGAGTTCGCGACTCATCTCCCGTGCGATCACGACCTTCTGCTGGTTCCCACCGGAGAGGGTCGAGGCAGGCGACTGCGCGCCACCTGCGCGGATGTCGTATTCCTTGATCTTCTGCTCCGCGAACTCACGGAGCACTGTGCGGCGAACCGTGCCGCCCGCAACGAACGGCGCGCCGCTCGAGCGATCGAGCATGAGGTTCTCGGCCACGGAGAAGGTCCCGACCAAGCCATCCTCTGTGCGGTCCTCGGGCACGAAGCCGACTCCCTGGTCGAGGATCGCACGGACGCTCCGACCGACAAGCTCGGTGTCGCCCAACGTGATGGAGCCGGTCACGCGGGCCTGAAGGCCCACGATCGCCTCGGCGAGCTCGGTCTGCCCGTTCCCTTGCACTCCTGCGATGGCGAGGACTTCTCCGGGTCGCACCTCGAACGAGACGTCATTCACGACGACCGCGCCGTCAGCTCCGACCACGCGCAGATCCCGCACCTGCAAACCGCCTTCGCCGACGGAGGGTGGATTCTTGTGCACTGTCAGCTCGACAGCGCGGCCGACCATCAGCGAGGCAAGCTCGGCGTTGGTGGCGGTGGGTGAGGCTTCACCGACGACTTTGCCGAGGCGGATCACCGTGATGCGGTCGGCGACCTCGCGGACTTCGCGGAGCTTATGGGTGATGAACACGATTGCCGCACCCTCATCGCGCAGCTGGCGCATGATCGCCATGAGCTCGTCCGTTTCCTGCGGGGTGAGCACTGCAGTCGGCTCATCGAAGACGAGCACCTTCGCGTCCCTTGCGAGCGCCTTGATGATCTCGACCCGCTGCTGCACACCGACGGGGAGGTTCTCCACGCGAGCGTTCGGATCGACTTGGAATCCGAACCGGTCGGCCACTGCACGCACGTGGGCTCTGGCCTTGCCGAGATCGAGCGCACCGGCGAACTTGGTATCTTCGTGGCCGAGCATCACGTTCTCGGCGACGGTGAAGACGGGGATGAGCATGAAGTGCTGGTGCACCATGCCGATGCCGGCGTTCATCGCATCGCCGGGCCCCCGGAAGTGCTGCACCTGATCGTCGAGGAGTATTTCGCCCTCATCCGCCTGGTAGAGACCGTAGAGGACGTTCATCAGCGTCGACTTGCCGGCGCCGTTCTCGCCGAGCAGGGCGTGGATCTCGCCCGACTGAACGACGAGATCGATGTGATCGTTGGCCACCAGTGGACCGAACCGCTTGGTGATTCCCCGCAGTTCGAGCTTCATATCCAAAACCTATCGGCAAAGGGCGAAAGACAACAGAAACAGTGCGACCGAGGGACGCGCGGACGCATCCCCCGGTCGTACACGATGAGCGACTACGGCGAGTTCGGCGAGTCGACCGTGATATCGCCGCTGATGATCTGCTCTTGCAGCGCGGTCAGCTCGTCGGTCAGGCCCTCGGGCAGCTTCGACTCGAAGTCGTGGAAGGACGAGAGGCTGACGCCCTTGTTCTCGAGCGTTCCAACGTAGGGCGCGACGTCGAAGTCGCCCGTTGCGGCGGAGAGCACGGCATCGTTCACAGCCTGGTCGATCGCCTTCATGATCGAGACCAGCGTGATGTCGGCGACGGTCTCGTCCTTGACCGCGAGGTCGGAGTCGACGCCGAGGATGACCGTGTCAGAACCCGAGTCGGCAATCGCGTCGCGCGCGCTCTGGTAGATCGGTCCACCGACAGGCAAGAGCACGTCCACGCCCTGGTCGAGCACGGCCTGCATGGCCTGCTTCGCGGTGTCGTTTGCGTCGAAGCCGAAGGTGAAGCTGCCGTCCTGGGCCGCGATGTCCCAACCGACGACCGCGACGTCGGCACCCTTATCTTCGTTGTACTTCTCGACGCCCAGCTGGTAACCGTCCATGAAGACCTTGACCGAGTTGATCGGCGCTCCGCCGACGGTGCCGACCTTGTTGACGCCTGACTCCGCCGACCAAGCCGCAGCAGCGTAGCCACCGAGGTAGGCCGCCTCGGCCGTGTTGAACACGAGCGGCTTGATGTTCGGGGCGTCCGTCGTTCCGTCCCCCGTGGGCTTACCGTCATCGCCGGTCGCACCGGTGTTGTCTGCGAAGTCGTCAATGATCGCGTAGTCGATGTCGGGGTTAGCGAGCGCCGACGTGACAGTGTCAGCAGAGAGCTTGAAGCCGACCGCGATGATGAATGTGCAGCCCTGCGACACAAGGCTCTCGAGGTTGGACGCGTACTCGTTCGCGTTCGTCGACTCGACCTCGATGGCCTCTACGCTGAGCGATTCGCTGGCGCGGTCCATACCTTCCTTGGCCGACTGGTTGAACGACTTGTCGTTCCATCCTCCGTCGTCCGAGACGATGCAGGGCTTGAAGCCGGCGACGGCGGTAGGGCCGGGAGTGCTGGACTCGGCGGCTTCGGGCGCGGCGCCGCAGCCGGCGAGGGCGATGAGAAGTCCAGCGGCGGCGGTGATGCCGACGAACTTCTTGGTGGTCGAAATGGCCAAAGCAGCCTCCACGGTGATAGCCCCGAGGATTTCACGGGGGATGCATAGAAGTTACCTAATGTGACGTCGTAGTTGCGCACTCTGACCGCCTCGGTGGGGCAATGGTTACCAAGACGCAATACGCGCGTTACAGGACGTCGCCTCCGCCGGACATTTTCAGCGCGTCGACGACATGCTTCACGCGCTGCGCGTGCTCGCTCGTGGTCACGAGAAGGGCGTCATCGGTGTCGACCACGACGATGTCCTTCACCCCGATCAGGCTGATGACGCGCTTGGTGTGACTGATCACGATGCCGCTGGCGGCGTCGGAGAGGATGCGCGCGTTCTCGCCGAGAATCGCGAGGTCGTTCTTGCGTCCGTGGGAGTTGAGCTTGGCGAGACTGGCGAAATCGCCCACATCGTCCCAGTCGAAGTGCCCCGGCACAACGGCAAGTCGCCCCTTTTCAGCCGCCTTCTCCGCCACGACGTAGTCGATGGCGATCTTGGGCAGCGTCGGCCACACGCGATCGACGACGGGCCCGCGGCGTTCGCGGTCATCCCACGCCTCGGCGAGATCCATCAGCCCGGCGTACAACTGCGGGTCGTTCTCCGCGATCTCACCCAGCAGCACATCGGCGCGCGAGATGAACATGCCCGCGTTCCACAGGTAGGACCGCGACGACAGGTATTCCTTCGCCGTGTCGAGGTCGGGCTTCTCGACGAAGCGCTCGACCAGCGCCGCCTCCGGTGCCCCTGCGATCTCGAGCATCTCGTTCTTCTTGATGTACCCGAATCCGATCGACGGTTCAGTGGGGGTGATGCCGATCGTGCAGATGTACCCCTCCCGCGCAACGGCGACGGCCTGCTGAACGGCCCATTGGAAGACGGGCAGCACGCGAATGACGTGGTCGGCCGCGAATGAGCCGATGATGACATCCGGATGCCGGCGGTGCAGAATCGCGGCCGCGAGGCCGATCGCGGCCGCGGAGTCACGCGGTTCGGATTCGAGGAACACGTTGTGGTCTTCGACGTCGGGAAGCTGCTTCTCCACCGCGGCGCGGTGCGCGCGGCCGGTGACCACAGCGATGCGGCCGGGGCCCGTCAAAGGCTCCAGGCGATCCCACGTGTCACGGAGCAGCGAATGCCCGGATCCGGTCAGGTCGTGCAGGAACTTCGGTGCGTCGGCGCGGGACAGTGGCCAGAGCCGACTCCCCACCCCGCCTGCGGGAATGACGGCGTAAAAATCCTCGATGGGGTCGACCATGCCACCGAGGTTACCTGGGCGCCCTGCGAAGAATCGTCGTTCTTGCCTCCCCGACAGATATCGCCCGACATAGGCCCGGTGAGGTTGCCCTTGCTCGCCGCCCATCGCCGAGCGGGAATAGGATTAGAGCGAGCGCCCCAGTGACGCCGTGGGCATCCACCAGCCCCCGCACCGTTTACAAGTCAGGGAGGACGACCGTGTCCGCACCAGCACGGGTCATACCGTCGGTATCCGAGACCACTTCGAAGACCCCCCGCGGCACGCTGTATCGCGGCCGTGAGGGCATGTGGTCATGGGTTCTGCACCGGATCACCGGCGTCGCCATCTTCTTCTTCCTCTTGGTGCATGTGCTGGACACAGCACTCATCCGCCTCTCCCCCGAGGCATACGACGCCGTCATCGGCACGTACAAGAACCCGATCATGGGCCTGGGCGAAGTCGCCCTCGTGGCCGCGATCGTCTACCACGCGTTCAATGGACTGCGCATCATCGCCGTTGACCTGTGGCCGTGGGCGACTCGCCACCAGCGTCAGCTGTGGTGGGGCGTGCTGGGCCTCTGGGTCGTGACCACCGGCGGCTTCGCGGTGCGTCATATTCCGATCGTGCTGTCGAACATGGGCGGAGGCCACTGATGTCCGCTGAGACTCTCGCCGCTCCCCGGAGCCCGCAGGTTCGCAAAAAGGGCGCCAACCTCGAAAAGTGGGGATGGATCTACATGCGCGCCTCGGGCGTGCTGTTGGTCGTCCTCATCTTCGGACACCTCTTCGTGAACCTGATGCTCGGCGAAGGCATCCACGGCATCGACTTCGCGTTCGTCGCCGGCAAGTACGCCACGCCGTTCTGGCAGTGGTGGGACGTTCTGATGCTGTGGCTCGCGCTGATCCATGGCGCCAACGGCATGCGCACGATCGTGAACGACTACGTCACGACACCGACGGTTCGGAAGGTCCTCGTGTGGGCCCTGGCACTGTCGGCTGGATTCCTCATCCTCCTCGGCACGCTGGTCGTCTTCACCTTCGACCCCTGCCTCGGTGTGACGCAAGACAGCACGCTCTGGGAGATGTGCCAGGCCTGACCCGCCCGTACATCCTCATGACGCAGACGAGTACGACAAAAACGAAAGGCTCCCTTACGTGAGCACGCAGACCACGGATTCCGTCGTGAAAGACGGCATTCACTACCACCAGTTCGACATCGTGATCGTGGGCGCCGGCGGCGCCGGCATGCGCGCGGCGATCGAGGCCGGGCCCGGCGCGAAGACCGCGGTGATCAGCAAGCTGTACCCCACCCGGTCGCACACCGGAGCCGCGCAAGGCGGCATGGCAGCTGCGCTCGCGAACGTTGAAGAAGACTCGTGGGAGTGGCACACCTTCGACACCGTCAAGGGTGGCGACTACCTCGTCGACCAGGACGCGGCGGAGATCCTCGCGAAAGAAGCGATCGACGCGGTCATCGACCTCGAGAACATGGGGCTGCCGTTCAACCGCACCCCCGAGGGCAAGATCGACCAGCGTCGCTTCGGTGGTCACACCGCTGACCACGGCAAGACCCCCGTGCGTCGCGCCTGCTACGCCGCAGACCGCACCGGCCACATGATCCTCCAGACGCTGTTCCAGAACTGCGTCAAGCTCGGCATCAACTTCTTCAACGAGTTCTACGTGCTCGATTTGCTCACGGTGAAGGGCGAGGACGGTGGGACCAAGGTCGCGGGCGTCGTGGCCTACGAACTCGCCACCGGCGACCTGCATGTCTTCCAGTCGAAGGCCGTGATCTTCGCCACCGGCGGCTTCGGCAAGATCTACAAGACGACCTCGAACGCGCACACCCTCACCGGTGACGGCGTCGGCATCGTCTGGCGCAAGGGCCTTCCGCTCGAGGACATGGAGTTCTTCCAGTTCCACCCGACCGGGCTCGCTGGGCTCGGCATCCTGCTCACCGAAGGTGCCCGTGGAGAAGGCGCGATCCTTCGAAACGCGAGCGGCGAGCGCTTCATGGAGCGCTACGCGCCGACCATCAAGGACCTCGCCCCGCGTGACATCGTCTCGCGCTGTATGCAGCAGGAGGTCGCCGAAGGCCGCGGCGCCGGACCCCATCGTGACTACGTGCTGCTGGACTGCACCCACTTGGGCGCGGAGGTTCTCGAGACCAAGCTGCCGGACATCACGGAGTTCGCCCGCACCTACCTCGGTGTCGACCCCGTCGTCGAGCCTGTGCCGGTCATGCCCACCGCGCACTACGCGATGGGCGGCATCCCCACCAACAACGACGCGCAGGTGCTGATCAACAACACCACGATCGTTCCGGGCCTGTACGCGGCAGGCGAATGCGCGTGCGTCTCGGTCCACGGATCCAACCGCCTCGGCACCAACTCGCTCCTCGACATCAACGTCTTCGGCAAGCGCGCCGGCCGCAACGCGGTCGAGTACGTCCAGACGGCAGATTTCGTCGATCTGCCGGAGAACCCGGCCGGCGAGGTCCGCGACCTGATCGAAGGACTTCGCGCGGGCAACGGCACCGAACGCATCGCCGTGCTCCGCAAGACCCTCCAAGAAGAGATGGACCGCAAGGCACAGGTGTTCCGCACCGACGAGTCCCTCTCGGACGTCATGAACGTCATCGCCGATCTCCGCGAGCGCTTCAAGAACGTGCACGTGGACGACAAGGGCAAGCGCTTCAACACCGATCTCCTCGAGGCCGTCGAACTCGGCTTCCTCCTCGACATCGCCGAGGTCGTTGTCGTGGCAGCCCGCAACCGCAAGGAAAGCCGCGGCGGTCACATGCGCGACGACTACCCCAAGCGCGACGACGAGAACTACATGCAGCACACGATGGCGTACCTCTCGGGCGATGCGGGCTCGTCTCACCCCGAGGACCACATCCGACTCGACTGGAAACCCGTCGTGATCACCCGTTACCAGCCGATGGAGAGGAAGTACTGATGTCGATGTCAGTCGTCGATGAGAATGACGTCCCCGCGAACGACACCGGCATCCAGTCGTTCCTCATCACCTTCATCATCCGTCGGTTCGATCCCGAAACGGATGCCGAGCCGCGCTGGGTGGACTACGACGTCGAGCTGTACCCGACGGACCGCGTCCTCGACGCCCTCCACAAGATCAAATGGGAGGTCGACGGTTCGCTCACCTTCCGTCGCTCGTGCGCGCACGGGATCTGCGGATCGGACGCGATGCGCATCAACGGTCGCAACCGCCTGGCCTGCAAGACGCTGATCAAAGACCTCGACATCTCGAAGCCGATCTACGTCGAGGCCATCAAGGGCCTGCCTCTCGAGAAGGATCTCGTCGTCGACATGGAGCCGTTCTTCGCCTCCTTCCGCGATGTGCAGCCGTTCCTGATCGCGAACTCCAAGCCCGAGGGTGGCAAAGAGCGCATCCAGACGATCGCCGACCGCGAGATCTTCGACGACACCACGAAGTGCATCCTCTGCGCCGCGTGCACGTCATCGTGCCCGGTCTTCTGGACCGACGGACAGTATTTCGGGCCGGCTGCGATCGTCAACGCGCACCGCTTCATCTTCGATTCTCGCGACGATGCCGCCGACGTCCGCCTCGACATCCTCAACGACAAAGAGGGTGTCTGGCGCTGCCGCACCACCTTCAACTGCACCGAGGCATGCCCGCGCGGAATCGAGGTCACCAAAGCGATCGCCGAGGTCAAGCAGGCGGTGCTGCGCGGCCGCTGAGCCTCGTGGCCGACCTCTCGACCACTACTCTGAGCGTGTGAGTTCGTCTTCTCGGCCGGCTGAGCCGTCCGCCGCTGTCGCCGCGCGCGAAGAGGAGCATCTCCGCGCCCGGTGGGACCAGACGCAAGAAGCACTGCGCCTGCGCTTCGATACGCCGCTCTCCCGTGCGACCGTTCTCACCCAGCGAACGCTCGCATGGTTTCCTGTGCGGGTCTGGCGACATTTCCTGCGAGAGAACGGCTTCCTGCTCGCCGCCGGCGTGAGCTACCAGGCGCTGTTCGCCTCGTTCGCCGCGATCTATGTGGCGTTCGCTGCCGCCGGCATCTGGCTCGGAGGCAGTGAGCAGGCCATCGAGGCGCTGATCAATGCCATCAACAGCTACATCCCGGGGCTGATCGCGCCTACCGGTGGGCTGTTCACTCCCGATCAGGTCAAGGCGATCGCGAACGACAGCGTCGCGACGCTCGGGATCAGCGGCGCCATCGCGCTCGGAACCTTGATCTGGACGGCCATCGGATTCGTCACCTACAGCCGTCGCGCCGTACGGAATATCTTCGCCCTGCCCATCGACAGCCGTAGCTACATCCTCCTCAAAACCCGCGACCTCGTCGCCGCCGCAATCTTCGGCTTCGCGCTTCTCCTCGGCTTCGTCCTCACTTCGGCGGGTACCTGGGCGCTGCATCTGCTGTTCTCCGCTTTCGGGTGGAGCACCGCATCGACCTTGTACGAGTACGGTGCGCGCACCGCGACCCTGACCGTCTCCTTCGCGCTCTTCACAGCGACATTGGCCGCACTGTTCCGCTTCCTCACGGGGGCCTCGATCCCGTGGCGACGCACCTGGCCCGGCGCCGCCCTCGGGGGCGCCGCCATCACCGTGCTGCAGATCGGGGCCGGCTGGTTGCTGATCTACACGCCGACCAATCCGCTGCTGGCCACGTTCGCGATCTTCATCGGTCTCCTGCTGTGGTTCCGAGTGATCGGCATCATCATCCTGGTCGCCGCCGCGTGGATCGCCGTCGCCGCGAATGACCGCGCGGTTCCCCTGCTCACCCCCACCGAAGAAGAGCGCATCACGGCTGAACACGCCGCCCTCGTCCTGGCCGCACGGGTACGGCTGCGGACGGCCCGAACCGAACGGGCAACCGCCCCGTGGTACCGCCGCTGGGCCGCTGACCGTGCGCTGCGGGAGGCGCAGAACGAACTCGATGACGTCAAGGCCTCCGCGCCCCCCACCGCACGCCACGGTGCGCTGTTCGAGTAGGGCCTTCCGCGGATCTGGTCTGTCGTAGCCACTGGATAGGCTGGCGGTCGTGTCACGCTCCCTTCGCATCGCCTCGGTCAACGTCAACGGCATCCGCGCCTCGGTGCGCAAAGGCATGCACCCGTGGCTCGAACAGGCGGGCGTCGATGTCCTCACGATGCAAGAGGTACGGGCCGAGGCATCCGATCTCGCGACTGCCCTGCCGGGCTGGCACATCGTGGGCGACGAAGCCCTCGCCAAAGGACGCGCGGGCGTCGCGATCGCCACACGCGAGCCGGTGACCGGATGGCGCGTCGCACTCGGTGGCGAGGCGCTGGAGTCGAAGGGACGCTGGATCGAAGCCGACATCGATGTCGACGGCGAGCGCGTCACTGTCGTCAGCGCCTACGTCTTCACCGGCGAGGACGGCACCGAGAAGCAGGTCGCGAAGTACGCCTTTCTCGACGCGATGGAGGAGCGGATGCCGGTGCTCGGTGCCCGCAGTGCCCTCGCCGTCGTCACAGGAGACCTCAACGTCGGACATCGTGAGTTCGACATCCGCAACTGGAAGGGCAACGTCAAGAAGGCCGGCTTCCTCCCCCGCGAGCGCGCCTACTTCGATCGCTTCGTCGGCGCGGAGGGCGAACCCGTGACGGGCGTTGACGGATCGACCGGGACCGGCCTCGGCTGGGTCGACGTGGGGCGCACATTCCACGGTGACATCGACGGTCCGTACACGTGGTGGTCGAGCCGCGGCAAGGCGTTCGACACCGACACGGGCTGGCGAATCGACTACCACCTCGCCTCCCCCGCGCTCGCCGCGCGGGTGACCGATTACCGCGTCGTGCGCGCACCATCGTGGGACACCCGCTGGAGCGATCACGCACCGGTCATCGCGGACTACACCGTCGGCGGCTGATCAGGGCGGTCGCGGCATCCGCCCTAGGATTGAGGGATGACCAAACCCCACCTCTACTCCGGAATGCAGCCGTCGGCCGATTCACTTCAGGCCGGAAACTACATCGGCGCGCTCCTGCAGTGGCGGGATCTTCAGGAGTCGTATGAGGCGTACTTCTCGGTCGTCGACCTGCACGCGCTGACCCAGCCCAATGACCCGTCCGAGCTGCGCGAGAAGACCCGGCGCACCGCCGCGCAGTACATCGCTGCGGGCATCGAGCCGTCGAAGTCGACGCTGTACGTGCAGTCGCACGTGCGTGCACACACCGAGCTCGCGTGGATCCTCTCGACCATCACGGGGTTCGGCGAAGCCGGACGGATGACCCAGTTCAAGGACAAGTCGAAGCGCTACGGCGCCGACGCGACGAACGTCGGGCTCTTCACCTACCCGGTGCTGATGGCCGCCGACATCCTGCTCTATCAGACCGACATCGTGCCCGTCGGTGACGATCAGAAGCAGCACGTCGAGCTCACCCGTGATCTCGCCGAGCGGTTCAACGCCCGCTACGGCGAGACGTTCACGGTTCCCATGCCGGTCATCCAGCGCGACACTGCCCGCATCTACGACCTGCAGGTGCCGACGGCGAAGATGTCGAAGTCGGCTGAATCGGATGCCGGTGTGCTCTGGCTCCTGGACGAGCCTTCGAAGTCCGCGAAGAAGATCATGCGCGCTGTCACCGACTCGGAAGGCGCGGTGCGCTACGACCGCGAGAACAAGCCCGGCGTCTCCAACCTGCTCGTGCTGTACGCAGCGCTGAGCGGGCGGCAGATCCCGGCGATCGAGGACGAGTACGCGGGCCGCGGCTACGGAGACTTCAAAAAGGGTCTCGCCGAGGTCGTCGTGGAGGAGTTCGGTCCGGTGCGCTCGCGCGCGCTCGAACTGCTGTCGGACCCGGCGGAACTCGACCGCATCCTCGCTGTGAACGCGGCGAAGGCCGAGGAGACCGCGAACGCGACGCTCGGCGACGTCTACGACAAGATGGGCCTGCTCCGCCGTGTCTGACGTCGGGGATGCAGCCGCAGAAGATGCCGGCGTGGCTCCCGAGACCCTCGCCGCGCTCGACGCCGCCGGAGAGGCCTCACGCCTCGCGCCCGCGGACCGTGATGCCCAGGAGAAGCTCTGGCGAGCCGTGCTCGGGCTCGATCGGTGGTTCTTCCTCGCCCGAGGCTCGGACGATCAGCCGACGCCGTTCGCGACGAACACCGACGACGGCGCGGTGCTTTTCGCGTTCTCGACCGAGGAACGCGCTCACGCTGCCGGGGTCGAATTCGGGATGACAGAGGACGAGGCGCGGCGGATGCTGGTCGTTCCGCTCCCCGGTGCGGCGGTCTGGGTCGCAGCGTTCGCCGAGTCCGGTGTCGATGCCCTCGTTTTCGACGCGCCCATCAACGGCGCGATGACGCCGCTGACGAACCTCGCCGCGATGGCGGTCTGGATCTCCGAACACCCCTGACGCATCCCACCCACTAGGCTCCCGGCATGGAACCTGTGACCCTGCGGACCGAGCGGCTCGAGTTGTCCATCCCCGTCGAATCCGACGCCGATGCGATCACTGCGGCCGCCCAGGACCCGGAGGTCCCGCGCTGGACAGTGCTGCCCTCGCCCTACAGCCGTGCCGACGCGGATACGTTCCTCACGATGACCGCGCAGCGGTGGGACGCCGCTACCGATCTGGTGTGGGCCATTCGGCGGGATGACGCCTGGGTCGGAATGATCGGCCTGCACGGCGTATCCATCGGTGGCCAGGCGGAGATCGGCTACTGGATGGCCTCGACCGCACGCCGCCAGGGATACCTCACCGAGGCCGCCCGCGCCGTCATCGACTTCGCTTTCGCACCCGAGCCACTCGATCTCCAGCGCATCGAATGGCGCGCAGTCGTCGGCAACGTTCCCTCCTCCCGATCGGCCCGCGCACTGGGATTCCGCTACGAGGGTGTGCTGCGACAGGGGCTCTCCAGCCCGCGCGGGCGCTACGACGGCTGGATCGCAGGGCTCCTCCGCGCCGACGAGCGCACTCCGCAACACTGGCCGAACCTGGAGGAATGAGCGGCACACTTTCACCCCCGGCGTCCGTCACGCGTGCGAGGATGTCCGCATGCCCGAGATGCCGGAAGTGCAGGGACTCGTCGATTTCCTGGGTACCCGCTTGCCCGGACTCACCATCACCAAGGTCAACGTCGGGAACATCGCGGCGCTGAAGACCTACGACCCGCCGATCGATGCGCTCCGGGGCGCGACGGTGACGACGGCTTCGCGCCACGGCAAGTTCGTCGACATCGCCACGATCGCGCCGACGACCCACACGACAGCGGATGCCGCGGCCGGCCCTCACCTGGTGTTCCACCTCGCCAAAGCGGGCTGGCTGCGCTGGTACGACACACTTGCGCCCACCCTCATTCGACCGGGCAAGACGCCGATCGCGCTCCGGGTCGGGTTCGACGACGGGTCGGGGTTCGACCTCACCGAAGCCGGCACGAAGAAGTCCCTCGCCTACTACGCGGTCCAAGAGCCCCCAGGATGTCCCCGGGATCGCGCGCCTCGGCCCCGATCCGCTCGATGCGACCTTCACCCGAGATGCCTTCGCCGCCCTGCTCGCCGGTCGCCGCACACAGATCAAGGGTGTGCTGCGCGATCAATCGGTGATCGCCGGTGTCGGCAACGCGTACTCCGACGAGATCCTCCACGTCGCGAAGATGTCGCCCTACGCGCTGGCGGCAAAGCTCGACGACGCGGAGGTCGACCGCCTTTACGCGGCGATGACCGAGACGCTCGCCGAGGCGGTGGCGACGGCATCCGGAAAGCCGCCCGCCGACCTCAAAGACGCCAAGCGTCGAGGCATGCGCGTGCACGGCCGCCGGGGCGAGGTCTGTCCCGTCTGCGGCGACACCGTCCGCTCGGTGTTCTTCGCGGATAACTCACTCGAGTACTGCGCGACGTGTCAGACCGGCGGCAAGGTCCTCGCCGATCGCCGACTGTCCCGGCTCCTCAAGTGACGCGCCCTCAGGTACCGGCGCGACCTGAGTCCCGGGTGGTGCCCATCATGATCCGGGCGTCGTCGTCGACCCAGTCGAGCGAGCGCGTGACGGCCTTCTGCCACAGCCGATAGCGCCGCTCGCGCTCGTCTTCGTCCATGCTCGGCTCGTACCGGACATCTTCGCGCCAGTGCGTGCGCAGTTCTTCGAAGTTCTTCCACACTCCGGTCGCGAGGCCCGCAGCGTACGCCGCGCCCAGCGCTGTGGTCTCGACGATCTTCGGGCGGACCACCGGGATCCCGAGGATGTCGGCCTGAAACTGCATCAGCAGGTCGTCGTGGGTCATCCCCCCATCGACGCGCAGTTCAGCAAGAGGCAACCCGGTATCGGCGACGACGGCATCGATCACGTCCCGGGTCTGGAACGCGGTGGACTCCAGCGCAGCGCGCGCGATGTGCGCCTTCGTGACGTAGCGCGTCAGCCCCACCAGCGCTCCACGAGCGTCCGGCCGCCAGTGCGGGGCGAACAGCCCGGAAAACGCCGGCACGAAATACGCACCGCCATTGTCTTCGACGCTGCCGGCGAGCGCCTCGATGTCTTCGGAGCGCTGAATGATCCCGAGGTTGTCGCGCAGCCATTGCACGAGCGATCCGGTGACCGCGATCGAGCCTTCTAGCGCGTACCGCGCCGGATCGTCGCCGCAGCGGTACGCGACGGTGGTGATCAGTCCGTTGCTCGAGGTGACGATCTCGGTCCCGGTGCCCACGAGCAGAAAGTTGCCGGTGCCGTAGGTGTTCTTGGATTCACCCGCATCGAAAGCGGCCTGACCGAAGGCGGCGGCCTGCTGATCGCCGAGGATCCCCGCGATCGGGACCCCGTCGAGCACGCCGGGCAGTTGCGCCTCACCGAGAATTCCCGAAGAAGAGCGGATGTCGGGCATCATCGCCCGCGGGATGCCCCAGACCTCGAGCAGGTCGTCGGACCAGTCGAGGGTGCGCAGATCCATCAGCAGGGTGCGACTGGCGTTGGTGACGTCGGTGACGTGGATGCCGCCGCGGTTTCCTCCCGTGAGGTTCCACGCCACCCACGTGTCGGGGGTGCCGAACAGGAGATCGCCGCGTTCGGCGGCCGCCCGCGCCCCGTCGACGTGGTCGAGGATCCACTCCACCTTCGACGCCGAGAAATAGGTCGCCAGGGGAAGCCCCGTGGTCTCGGCGAACCGGTGGATCCCGCCTGCCGCGGCCAACTCGTCGACCCTCTGCTGGGTGCGGGTGTCCTGCCAGACGATCGCGTTGTGCACCGGCCTGCCCGTGCGCCGGTCCCACACGATCGCCGTCTCGCGCTGGTTGGTGATTCCGATGCCGGCGATGTCGGCGGCGGACAGTCCGGATTCGCTCAGCGCACGCGCGATCACCCACTGCGTGTTGGTCCAGATTTCCACGGGGTCATGCTCGACCTGTCCCGCGCGCGGAAAGATCTGCTGGTGCTCACGTTGCGAGGTCGAAACGATGGTGCCGAGGGAATCGAAGACGATCGCCCTGGTCGACGTCGTCCCCTGATCGATCGAGATCACGTGATCGGCCACGTCGCCTCCTTGCTCTTGCATCCGCCATCGGATGCCTGGAGGTCACGCTATCGCGTCTGCTCCTGCAGTCGAGGCGGGGTTGGCATTCGAGGCGGGGTCGGCATTCGAGGAAGGATCGGCATTCCAGGCGGGGTCTGCGGCGTGGACGCGCTCGAGCGCGCGCTCGACCTCAGCGGCCGTCGTGGCGGCATCCCACCCCATGACCGGCGCGATCGCGTCCGCGACCTCCGCCGCTGACTCCTCGGTCACATCCCCCGTGAACGCCATGCTGGTTCTCCGCATGAGCAGGTCGTCGAGGTGGACGACGCCCTCGGTGCGGGCGAGGTAGCGAAGCTCCCCCGTGCTGTACACGGGAACCGTGGTCAAGGGGGCATCGTCGCCGTCGAAGCCGAGCGCATCGGCGACGTCCGCGGCGACGGTGCCGTAGCGGTCGAGGAGGACAGCTGCCCGCTCGAAGCCGATCTCTCCGACGAACGCGACGAGCCATGCGCGCCGTGCGCGCTCGCCCATCGGGTAGCCCTTGCCACCGCCGATCGGCACGTTCTTGGTCGAGCGCAGACGAGGCCGGGCGAGGAGATCCAGAACGCGATCGGTCAGGTGTGCGGCCGAGGCGCGGAACGTCGTCCACTTGCCGCCGACGAGACTCAGCACGCTGGCACCGGTCGACCCGCCCAGCGGCTGCGATTCGATGCGGTAATCGCGCGAGACGAAACCGGGTGCGAGGTCGCCGTGGCCGGGAAGCGGGCGGACACCCGCGAACCGGTAGACGATCTGTGATCGATCGACCGCGATCTCGGGGAAGACGTGCTTGATGAGGTCGAAGAAGTAGTCGACCTCCTCCTCGGTGCATTCGATCGCGTCGCGCATGTTGTGCTCGAGGTCGGTGGTCCCTACGAGCACCCGGCCCTTGAGCGGGTAGATCAGCACGATACGGCCGTCCGAATGCTCGAAGAACAGCTCTCGCCCTCCGGTGGCGGCGAGCAGCTGCTCGTGTTCGAGCACGATGTGCGATCCCTTGGTGCCGCCCATGTACTGCGTGTGATCGCCGAGTGAGTCGTTGGTCACGTCGGTCCACGGTCCCGACGCATTGACGACGACGGATGCCGCGAACTCGAATTCTTCGCCCGACATGCCATCGCGGAGGACGATCTTGCCGTCCCACGAGCCCACCGCGGATGTGTAGTTGGCCGCGCGGGCACGGTCGCCGCCGGCGGCCAGGCCATCGCGCAGCACGTCGATCGCGAGCCGCTCCGGGTCGTGGAGCGAGGCGTCCCAGTAGTTCGCCGTGTACTTCAGCGCGGGGTTGAGGTCGGGCATCTCGCGCAGCGACCGGGTGCGACCATGAATCGTGTGCCGCGGCACGCGCCCGCCACCGCGCGAGAAGGAGTCGTAGATCACGAGGCCGACCTTGATGAGCAGCGCCCCTCGCTCGCGGGGTCGTGCGGAGCCATGGCGGAGAAAGCGCAACGGGGCGGCGAGCACCCCGGAGAAAGTGGTGAACAGCGGAATAGTCGTCTGCAGCGGTCGCACGTAATGCGGCGCAATGCGCAGGAGGTTGTTGCGCTCGGTGACCGCTTCGTGGACGAGACGGAACTCGCCGTTTTCGAGGTACCGGATGCCGCCGTGGATCATGTGGCTGGAGGCGGCGGATGCCCCACTGACGTAGTCGGCACGCTCGACCAGGGCCACATCGACGCCCTGCATCGCGAGGTCACGGAACGTGGCAAGCCCGTTGATTCCCCCGCCGATGATCAGGACCTCGGCATACGGTCGCTGACGCAGAGAATCGAACCTGTCGGTCGACGCTGTCATGTGAATCCTCCCCCCTCAAGGCTACGGCCCCGAAAGAGGGTCCGGCCGCGGGAATGCGAGGCACATCTGAACGTTGAGTAGACTCGGAGCTAATTAACGTGCTCCGGGGTCGGTGAGAATCCGAACCGGCGGTGATAGTCCGCGAACTCTGGCTGCAAGGCCGGGGTTGATCCGGTGAAATTCCGGAACCGACGGTGATGCGACGAGAGTCGCTAGTCCGGATGGGAGGAAGCACGAACGGCGTCTTGCGCGTCGTCGACCAATCCTTGCGGACCGTCCCCGGAGCCTTCACAGAAGGACCACGGATGTCGGAGACGCAGGTCGAGCGCGAAGCGATGCAGCGTGCGCTCACCCTCGCCGCGCGCGGCCGCCGCGGGGTCAACCCCCAAGTCGGAGCCGTCATCCTCTCCCCCGCGGGCGACGTGCTGGCAGAAGGCTGGCACCGGGGCGCCGGGACGGCACACGCCGAGGTCGATGCGCTCTCGCATCTGACGGCGGACCAGACGCGCGGCGCCACAGCCGTCGTGACGCTCGAACCGTGCAACCACCACGGACGCACGGGGCCCTGCGCCGAGGCGCTGTTGGCCGCCGGGATCACGCGCGTCGTGTATGCGATTGCCGACCCCGGCGCGCAGTCAGCGGGGGGCGCGGATCGCCTCGCCGCCGCGGGGGTCGATGTGGTTCCGGGCGTACTTGCCGACGAGGCTGCCGCGTTCCTGGACTCGTGGATGACCGTGCAAAGACTCGGCCGTCCGCACGTCACCGTCAAGTGGGCGCAGAGCCTCGACGGGCGCGCCGCCGCGGCCGACGGCACCAGTCAGTGGATCACCGGCGCAGAAGCGCGCGCGGATGTGCACCGTCGTCGCGCCGACGCCGACGCGATCGTCGTCGGGACGGGCACGCTCCTCGCCGATGACCCGGCGCTGACCGCGCGGACGCCCGACGGAACCCTCGACGACCACCAGCCGATCCCGGTCGTGCTGGGTGATCGCACTGTGCCTGCCGATGCCGCGATCCGGCGGCATCCGCATCCGTTCCTCCAGTACGACGGCGGTGGGGCTCTGTTCTCGGAGCACGAAGGTGGAGCCGGTTCGTCCGTCCTCTCGGACCTCCGTGATCGCGGTATCCACCGCGTCTTCGTCGAGGGCGGCCCGACGATCGCGAGCGCGTTCCTCCGGGCAGGCCTGGCCGACGAGCTCCTCGTCTACGTTGCCCCCACCCTGCTCGGGACAGGCGCCGACGGCTCGGACCGCCCCGCGGTCCGTGACCTCGGCGTCGCCACGATCTCCGACCAGCGACGGCTGGCTGTGACATCCGTCCAACATCTTGGGGACGATCTGCTGATCGTCTCGCAGCCCATCCAGCCCACTCAGGCAACCCAGTCCACGCTCCAAGGAGACGAATGATGTTCACCGGAATCATCGAAGAACAGGGCGTCGTCGAACGCATCGAAGAGTCCGGCGACGGCGTGCGGCTGACGGTCCGAGGGCCGCTCGCCGTGTCCGATGCCTCGCATGGCGACTCCATCGCTGTCAGCGGCGTGTGCCTGACCGTCGTCGACCAGGGCGATGACTGGTTCACCGCCGACGTCATGAAGCAGACCCTCGACATGTCGGCCCTCGATCAGGTCGGCGTCGGTACCGCCGTCAACCTCGAACGGGCGATGGCCGCGCACGGCCGACTCGGCGGGCACATCGTCCAAGGGCACATCGATGGCGTGGGCTCCGTGGTCGAGGTGCGGCCGGGCGAACAGTGGCAGGTGCTGCGCATCGGACTTCCGGCGCATCTCGCACCGCTCGTCGTCGACAAGGGCTCGATCGCCGTCGACGGCGTGTCGCTGACCGTCAGCGATGCCAGCCCCGCGCACGAGCACGATGCCTGGTTCGAGATCTCACTCATCCCCGAAACCCTCGAGGTCACCACGCTCGGCACCCGCGTCGTCGGCGACCGCGTGAACCTCGAGACCGACATCCTGGCGCGGCACGTCCAGCGCCTCCTCGCCTTCTCCCCCACCCCCACCGCTACAGAAGGAGGCTCGCGATGAGCCTTTCACCCCTCTCCGACGCTCTCGACGCACTCCGCGCCGGGCGGCCCATCATCGTCGCCGACGACGAGAACCGCGAGAACGAGGGCGACGTGATTCTCTCCGCCGCACTCGCGACACCCGAGTGGATCGCGTGGACGGTGCGCCACTCCAGCGGCTTCATCTGCGCGCCGATGCCCGCCGACTGGGCTGACCGCCTCGACCTGCCGCCGATGGTCGAGGTCAACGAAGATGCGCGCGGCACGGCCTACACCGTCAGCGTGGATGCCGCGAGCGGCGTCACCACGGGCATCAGCGCCTCCGACCGCGCACGCACCCTGAACGTGCTCGCCGACCCCGAAGGACAGCCGACGAGCGTCATCCGTCCCGGGCACATCCTTCCGTTGCGCGCCGTCGATGGCGGCGTCCGCGAGCGCGGGGGCCACACGGAAGCGGCAGTCGACCTCATGCGCCTCGCCGGCCTCGAGCCGGTCGGCGCGATCGCCGAGATCGTCGCCGAGGATGGCTCGATGATGCGCCTACCGGGCCTGCTCGAGCTCGGTGCCCGCGATGGGGTCCCGGTCATCACCATCGAGCAGCTGATCGCCCACCTCAAGGAAAATGACCCTCGCGACGTCGACGCGCAGCCTGCCCACCGTCGCCGCGTGAGCCTGCGCGCCGAGGCTCAGGTCCCGACTGCTCATGGATCGTTCCGCTTCCTCGCGTACAAGGACCGGATCACGGGCACGGATCACCTCGCCGTCGTCTCGGGCGATCTCAGCGGTGACGCCACGCTGGTGAGGGTGCACTCCGAATGCTTGACCGGCGAGGCGTTCCATTCGCTCAAGTGCGAGTGCGGACCGCAGCTCGATGCGGCCCTCGATGCGATCGAGCGGGACGGCGGCGTCGTCATCTACATGCGCGGTCACGAGGGACGCGGCATCGGGCTCATCAATAAGCTCCGCGCCTACAGCCTGCAGGAGCGCGGCCTCGACACCGTCGACGCCAACCTCGCGCTGGGTCTCCCCGCCGATGCCCGCGACTATGCGGCCGCGGCCGGAATCCTCGCCGACCTCGGCGTCCAGCGCGTGCGGCTGCTCACCAACAACAGCGACAAGGTGACCCAGCTCCGCGAACTCGGCCTCGACATCGACGAGCAGGTCCCGCTGCTGGTCGGCATCGGACCCAACAACCACCAGTACCTGGCGACCAAGCGGGATCGCATGGGACACATCATCGGCGCCGGCGAACTCGAATCGGCGCTCGCACGCACACAGGAGGACGCCTCATGAGCGGTCACGGCGCACCGGCAACCACATCCGTCGACGCGACGGGACTGAAGATCGTCGTCGTCGCGGGGCAATGGCACGACGTGATCACCGACGGGCTCATCGCCGGCGCGGAGCGGGTGCTCGAGGCTTCGAACGCCTCGTTCACGGTCATCCGCGTTGCGGGGTCGTTCGAGCTGCCGGTGGTCAGCAAGGCCGCGCTGGAGTCCGGCGCGGATGCCGTCGTCGCGCTCGGCGTGATCATCCGCGGCGGAACCCCGCACTTCGAGTTCGTGTCCTCAGCGGCCACCGACGGGCTGACGCGCGTCGCGCTCGACACCGGCAAGCCGGTCGGGTTCGGCGTGCTGACGCTAGACGATGAACAGCAGGGCATCGACCGGGCGGGACTTGCTGGTTCGAAAGAAGACAAGGGCGCCGAAGCGGCGGATGCCGCGATCCGCACCGCTCTGCTGCTGCGGGAGATCCGCGCCGCATCCTGAGGGTTCCCGCGTGATGGGTGCGGAGTGTTGTTCGCGGCGACCTTCAACTAGACTGAGGGTATGGAAACTCTGCGCGGCATCGTCGTCATCATCCACCTCATCGGGTTTGCAACGCTGTTCGGGGCCTGGCTCGTCGAGGCCGCCGCGCGCCGCATGCGCTTCACGCGGTTGATGACGGTCGGCATGGTCATCGCGCTCGTCGCCGGACTCGCGCTCGCGGCGCCGTGGGGCATCTCTTACGACCTGAACTACGTCAAGCTCGGCGTGAAACTGGGCATCCTGATCGTCATCGGAGCGCTGCTGGGCATCGGCACCGCGCGCCAGCGTCGCAACGGATCGGTGCCACCCGTGATGTTCTGGCTGGTCGGCATCCTGACCCTCGTCAACGTCTGCATCGCGGTTCTCTGGCGGTAATAGTCCGCCGCGCGGCGCGGCAGGAACGATAGCCTGGACGTTTCCTGACCGCCACGCGTTCTGAGGTGCTCGATGTCGTCCGCAGTTGCCACTCCCCCCACGCCCGCCAATCCTCGCTCCCGTGTGATCACGGCGAGCTTGGTCGGCACCACGATCGAGTTCTACGACTTCTACGTCTATGCCACGGCGGCGGTCCTCGTCTTCCCGATCCTGTTCTTCCCTACCGGCAACGACACGACGTCGCTGCTCGCGTCGTTCGCGGTGTTCGGCGCGGCGATGGTCGCGCGTCCGATCGGCGCGATGGTGTTCGGCCACTTCGGCGACAGATTCGGGCGCAAGGCCACCCTCGTGGCATCGCTGCTCACCATGGGTATCGCGACGTTCCTCATCGGGTGCCTCCCCACCTACCAGAGCATCGGCTGGTGGGCCGCGCTGTTCCTGCTCATCCTGCGCCTGGTGCAGGGCTTCGCCCTCGGCGGTGAATGGTCGGGTGCCGCGCTGGTGGCGACCGAGAATGCCCCCGCCGGCAAGCGCGCCTGGTACGGCACCTTCCCGCAGCTGGGTGCACCGCTGGGCTTCATCATCGCCAATACGGTGTTCCTCCTCATCAACTTCGCCCTCCCGCACCCGGATGGCCCCGGTCTCCGGTCGGAGGCATTCCTCGCGTGGGGATGGCGCGTGCCGTTCCTGTTCTCGGCGGTGATGGTGATCATCGGCCTGTGGGTGCGCCTGCGCCTGGTCGAGTCGGAGACCTTCACCAAGGCCGAGTCGAAGGGTGCCATCCGGAAGTTCCCGCTGGGAACGGTGTTCCGCCACCACTGGTGGCACATCATCCTCGGGACCTTCATCATGCTGGCCACCTACGTGCTGTTCTATCTGATGACGAACTTCACGCTGTCGTACGGCACGAAGGCGGCGGATCTCGAGACCGCCTCGGCCGCCGCGCAGACGGCGGCCGAGGCCGCGGGCAAGGCGTTCGATCCGGCGGCATTCGCCGCGCAGTTCTACCCCGGCCTCGGCTTCAGCTTCACCGACTTCGTGATCATGCAGATCATCGGTGTCGTCTTCTTCGGGATCTTCACCCTGCTGTCCGGCCCGATCGCAGACACCATCGGCCGTAGGAAACTGCTGCTGTGGGTCACCGGAGGCATCGTCGTCTTCGGGTTGCTGTTCAACGTGTTCCTGCTGCCGCAGGCCGACCCGAAGTTCACTGGGGCGCTCGTGCAGGCCTTCCTGATCTTCGGTTTCGTGCTGATGGGCACCACGTTCGGCCCGATGGGTGCGGTGCTGCCAGAACTCTTCCCCACGAACGTCCGATACTCGGGCTCGGCGATCTCGTACAACGTGTCGTCGATTCTCGGTGCCGCGCTGGCTCCGATTGTGGCCGTCGCCCTGTGGGCTGCTGCGGACGGGGCTCCCGTGCTGGTGGGGCTCTACCTGTCGGCCATGGGCGTGCTCACCATGATCGCGGTGATCCTCGCCCCCGAGACCAAGGACATCGACTTCGACGACGACCTCGGGGTGGAAGCGGGCGCCGAGTCGACCGCGTCACGCTGAGATCGGTTCGCTGATTCGGGACATCAGCAGGCCCGCAAGACCGCCTCGGATGCCGCACGATCGGCACTGTCGATCGTCAAACCGTAGACGGTGAGCACCTCCACCCACTTCTCGACGTAGACGCAACGCAACTCCGGCACCGGCGGAAGCCATTCGCCAGGGCCCGAGGCGCTCTTCTCCTGGTTCATCGCCTCCGATGACGCGAGAAGGTTGCGGGGGTCGTTGGCGAACTCGGTGCGCCGTTCGTCTGTCCATGCATCCGACCCGTTGTGCCACGACCACCCGAGCGGGACGACATGGTCGATCTGCACGAGGATGCTCGTGTCCCACCCCGAGACGAAGTCGATCGCCTGCCCGTCGTAGGGCTCGATCAACGTCCCACTGAGCACCTTGCAGTCACCGGTGCCCGCCTTGAAGACCGGAGTCAGCAGATCCCGGCCGAGGATGTCGTTGCGGGTATCGCAGCCGTTGCGATCAACGTCGGTCCACGGTTGGCCGAAGAGGTCACGGTTGTACGGCGCATTGGCGTTCCGAGCGGTGGTCGGAATCGCGGCGAGTGCAGCCAGCGCGGCGGTCGCGGAGTCATCGACCGGCGGCTCCGGAGTGGGAACCGGGGTAGGGGTTGCCGTTGGCGTGGATGTCGGCGTGGCGGATGCCGTGGGTGATGCGGTGGCAGCCGGCGTCGGGATTCGCTGAGGCCGTCGTCGGTGGACTCCCCGCCGCCGCGGGTAGCGAAGAACGCGACGGTGACGACGAGGACCACTGCCACAGCGGCCGCTCCGATCACGATTGCCGTGCGTCGACGCTTGGTCGGCCGCGGTTCGGTGGCGGTCGACCCGCCCGGTCGCGACACGCTATCGCGTCTCGGCAGGGGCGGTGGCGTCGACCCTGATCGAGGCGGCGGCGCCGGGCGACCGGGCTCGCGCGGCGAACCGCCGCGGCCGGGCGGACGCGGAGGTGGTGCGGGCATCTCAGACTCCGGTGTCGGCCCCGTCGGCGTCGGGGCGGGGAGCCGTCGGCGCAGCGGGAACATCCCATAGGCCGATCGCGCCGACCGGTATCGGGCCGGCGATGTCCGCGTGCCAGACCAGATCGATCGGACCTTGGCCCTCGGCTCCGAAAGGCACGGTGACGAACTGGGCGTCTTCGCGGAACTCCAGCTCGGACTCGAGCCGCTCGGGCATGACGAGGTAGCCGGTCACCTGCTCGTGGTAGCCCTCTTGAACCTGCCGCTGCGCGAGCCACGAGGCGCTGAGCGGCGTGACAGGCTCGCGTCGCCCGCGGTGGGCACCCAGGAGGAAGTCGTCCCACGCGACATCGCCATCTACGCCGAGCGGATCGGCGGCCGCTGCCATTGCGGCCAGCGGATCGTCATCGATCGGAGTGACGCGCGGCTTGCTGCCGTGCAGGGCGCTTCGCTGAATCTCTGCCATCAGCATCCGCAGCCGCGGTACGGCCACGCGTGTGAGGACCGCCTCGCGGTCCATGGTGTCGCGAAGCATCTGCCTCGTGTTGTTCGACGAATGCGGCAGATCCTCGTCCAGCGCGGCGATGCCGAAGGACTCTCGGTCTTCGCCGAGTTCAGCACCGACCTCGCGAACGAGGTCGAGGAAAGCCGCGTGGCGCCATCCGCGTGCCAGGGCACGTTCAACGGTCAATCTGCGCAGGCGCGTCGCGGCTCCGTGGTCGTTCTCCTGCACGGTGCTGACCCGCATCGCAAAGGGCATGGACTCCGCCGCCACTTCATAAGCCGGCTTCTCTTTCCATTCCGGACGAACATGCCAGGGCTTGTGCACGGCCCGCGCCAAGACGATCAGCCAATCGACGGTCTGACGGTGGAGCGAATCGAGCCGCGCCAGTTCGCGCCGCGCGCTTCGCGAGCCCTCGGACACGTAGGTCAGGTGGGCATGGGCAAGGTGGGTCCGCCGCTGGAATCGCGACCAGCCGCGATGGTAGGCGGTAAGGGCGAGCAGCGTGAAGATCAGGCCGGCCACGAGGGCAGCGAGCACGATCTGCCAATTCTCGGGATACCAGAGGTCGGCTGAACGCCACGTCTCGCGCATGTCCGGAATCCATTCCGGCAGCAACATGAACAGTGCCATGACGGCGAGGAGGATCAGCCAGCCGATGATCATGGTGAGGTGGAATCGACGTCGAAGCGACAGGAGTACCCCTGGCTGGGGGATCCGGACGGCGTCGACTTCGCGCGCGAAACGGTCTGCCGTATCGACCGCGGCACGGCGATCAGAGGCCAAACGCGCAAGCAATCGCCAGGCGAACGACCGATCGCGGGTGACACTCCATGCGTCGTAATCCGCGATGACATCGGTGCGGCGGTCGAGGACCGCCTGGGCGCGGTCACGCGCGACGAGCGCCTTGTCGCGACGGCCGACGGCCTGCTCCAGTTCGACCGGGAACTCGTGCGTCCCCCTCGCTCCGGCTCCGGCGACGGCAGTGGCGGGGATGCCGGCCTCGGCATCACCTTCCGTCGGGGTCGACTGGGCGGGCTCACCGGCGTCGACGGTGCCGGCAGAATCGACGGCGAACGACGCGGATTCTGTGGATGCGGGGTTCTCCATCACTGCCGACTCGGGCGCCAACGGAGCGAGATACTCCGCCGACGGTGCAGGAGTCGCGGATTGTGCGCGGCGGGCGCGGAGGCGTAGGCGGCCGGTGGCACTCGGCGCTCATCGAGTTGCGATACCGCATTTTCGGTGATGCCGACGACGATTGTCGCGTTGTCCACGGCATCTCGCGCTTCATCGACCCAGGCGACGAGGCGCTCGCGGGGGTCGGCTCGGGCGAGTTCATGCCAGTCGACGGGTGGGAGGTCTGCGGGGCCGTCGGGCGAGGTCCACACGTCATCCGTCGGGGGGAACACATCGGCCACGCGGCCGAAGACCGGCACCTTCCCCTCAACCTGCTCGAGACCCAGGTCGGTGAGGTCGGCGCTGCCGTCGAGCGAACCGAAGACGAGCTCCCGCAGGCGAGACCACAGCTGCGGCGTGGTGCGCTGCGAGCCCATTCCCGGAGGAGCGAGGAGCCCTGCGCGTGCGCGCCGCTCGGCCTCGAAGATCTCATCGCGACGAGCGACGAGTTGCGCATCGGCGGCATCCAGAATCTCGTCGTAGTCGTGACCGACCACGTGGGTGCCCTCGTCGCTCTGCAACTGCCGCGTCAGTGCACGGCCGGTGCGTGAGGTGACCCAACGCCACGTCCAGCGGGGCATGGCGACCAGCTTGTCGACGGAGAACGAGCCGAATGAGCGCAGCGCCGCCCAGGCGCCGATCCGGCGACGCCCGGGCGCCTTCTCATCGCCTGCGGGGTGCGCGCTGAGCGCTCCGTCATCGAGACTCATGGCGGCCTCGACCATCTGATCGACATAGCGCTCCACATCGCGGTCGCCGATGAAGGCTGTGCCCTCCGGCGGTGTGCCCGAGCTGGGATCGATCAGAAGCGATTCGGGATCGGCGATGTCGTCGAGCACCTGTGCCGCAGTGCGTCGGCCGAGCGATTCGGTGATGATCGCGTGCAAGAAGACCCGCGACACCCACACGGATTGCATGCCCGAGGCTTCGCGAGGGAAGAGTTCGAACGTGCCCTTGCCGACGCCGTTCCACAGGCCCGCGACACTCGCGAGGTGCATCAGCGCGAAGCCGACGAAACGTTCATTGTCGCGAACGAACGCGTCGCCCGACCACGGGCTCGACCGGTCCTCCGGCGACGCGATGACGACCGTGCCGTACTCGGATGCCGCCCAGTCGACACGCTGCTGCAGCTGGAACTCGGTCGGCGCACAGATGAGAGTCACCCGCATGAGATCGGTCGACTGGTCGGCGATGCTGGCAGAGGGGACGGCCAGCGGCATCGATTTCGTCAAGTACTCGGCGACGTGTTCGGCGACATCGTCCTGCTCTGCGTCGAGCTCGCGCGAGGGCGACGCCGACCGAAGCTTGACGAGACGTACAAGTCGTGCGCTTTCGCGCGCCAAGGCTTCGAACAGATCAACGGTGACCTGCACCAGTTCGTTCGTTCGGTCAACGACCAGGACGATGGCATCGATTCGTGGTGGACCGCTGCGGGCTCGCCGGACGTTCTCCGGCTTCACCCAGAGCGCGGGGCCCAGCAGCCCCATACGAGTCCACTCGCCGGCGAGCACGAGAATCGCCTCTCCCTGCGGCCCGCTCGGCAAGAGGATGACGCTGGCTTTCGCCTGTGGCCACACTGATCCGGACACTGGTCACACGCCCGAGTCTGCCGCCCGGGTGGCCATCACGGCCGACGACAATGCGTCGATCGCTTCGAGCACCTGACGGCGGATCTCCCAGCTGACGGGGTAGTCATAGACCGACACCGAGAAGTCGTGTTCGACGACCTGCTCGACGAACTTGGTTCGCTCGCGGCCCAGCTGGTCCTTCAGCGTCTCCTGACGTGAGGCGAGCGATCCGGCTGCCGCGCCGGCGCGAGATGTGTCCGGCGTCGGCGCACCATCTGACAGGCGACCCTCCTGCACCCAAGCGAGCAGCTCGTCGGACATCTCGCGGCTTCCCCCGCCGAGTCGCGTGAGGATTTGGTACGCGCGGAGCGGTTCGAGGGACTCTTGCGTGTTGCACAACGCCAGCGCGATCGTCAGCGACTGCATGACGACGCCGGGGAAATCCTCGGGTGGCGTGTTGCGGGAGTCCAGGAGCGGATGCGGGAAGTCGGCGAACGTGCGCTTCGTCGAATCCCAGATCGAGATACCTCGACCGCGCTCCCCCGATTCCGGGGTGACCTTCAAGCGCGACAAGCATCTTCGCGACATACCAGCCACGGATCATCGCGTCGATGATCGTCGGGTCGGCGGGAATCGCCTCACCGAGCAGGCGCGAGCGCTTGAACCGCCAGAACGCTTCGCGACTATCGAGTGTGTTCGACTGACGCATCCACTCCTGCGCGATCGGCTCCATGACGGAGTCCATGACGATCGGCTGGTACGGGAAGCCGGACATCGCGAAGACCTCGATGCCATCCGCGGACGCGTCTTGGAACCACGACTCGGACACCGCATCGTCCCAGAACCCCATCGAGCCGAGGACCTGCTTTGTCACGGCATACATCTCGGTGCCCTCCTTGAAGGGGATCGAGCTGAACACCAGGCTGGTCGCCTCGTTGATGGCCTTGTCATGAACCAGCCGCAGCAACGTCGGGTTGAGTTTGACCAGCGGCTCACTCGCACCGAGTGCGGCCTGCAGCTGCTCACGGAACTTGTCGCGGCGGTGACCGAAGACGTCGGGCGCGACTTCACCCTCGTCGAAGAACGACGCGAGATCCTGCGTGACGTACGCGTTGAATGGTGTCCCCTCGCGGCGGATCCAGGTGCGTGCGCGCGAAACGTAGTCGCCGGGGTTCGTCAACATGGTGAAGCGAGGCCGCTGCGACGACCGCGATGCCTCGGGGTCAGCGAGAACAGCCGGCTTCCAGGTGCGAGCCTGACCCACCATCGTCCAGGACGTCTCGTCACCCTCTTTCACCTTGACCGGCTCAACGCCGACGATCAGGTCGGCGACGACGTCGAGGATCGCGTCGGCGAACCGCTCTCCGTGGTCAGTGCTCGTGTTGCGCACGAGAGTTCGGAATTCTTCGGGGTAATCGGTGTGTTCGACCAGCAGACGCTCGTTCGGCGCAGGCGTGTACTTGCGCGGCACGGTCTTGTCGTCGCGTCGCGGCCAGAACTCGTAGTCGTTCTCGCGGTCATCCGCGGTCTTGCGCGCGTGGACGCGCTGCGAGAGCTCCTCGGACGCTCCATCGAGATAGCTGCGCAGTGGGGCGAGGAAATCGGTCCGCAGTTCTGCGAGGAGAGCGGATGCCGTTGTGCGCAGTCGCGCTTCGCAGGCCCATCCCAGCGCCTGTCCGATCCGATCGACGGCGCCGGCTACGGCATCCTGCGCGGGGCGAATCGACGTCTGATTCGGCGCGGACTGCAGTTCTTCGCTGACCAGCGAGGGCAGTTCGGCGACCCACTGGTCGTGTGTCTGCGCTTCGGCGAGCAGCCCATCCACAGCGCCCTTGAGGTTGCGCTCTACGCGCTCGAGCAGCTTGACGACGACCGGAAGACCGTCATTGGCGGCATACCGCGCGACGGTGTTCAAGATCTTGGACGGCACGTCCGCGATCCATTCGTCGAGCAGCCGCTGGCGGGCGTTCTGTTCCTCTCGGATGAGGTCGGGGGCACGGGTGGTCCACTCGGTGAGAAGGCGCTGGCTCCACGTGGTGAGGTCGAGCCCGCCGTTCTTGTCGAGCTGACGAGGATCCGAAAGTCGGTCGAAGATCCCGCGGGTGAGACCGTCGGTGAGCATCTGCCGCGTGGAGTCTGGCCGGAGCGCGTCGATGACGTCGTTGTGCTCTTCGGTGTCTTCGTTGAGAGCGAGATCGCGGATGAACTGCTGATAGACCTTGTCCGCGTTGACCGCGATCCACTCCTGCTCGGTGCGCTGAGAGAACAGCGGATCGGCTTCGAGGTGGGCCGTCAGGAGGCGGTCGATGACCGAGCGTGCGAGGCGCTCGGCGGAGTACTCGAGGAACTTCTCGCGGCCGAGCGTCACACGGCCGAAGCCCATCGAAGAGAAGGCGGGCGAGTGGTGGGCGGGATTCATCAGCCCGGTCGCGTCGGGAAGGACGTTGGCGGAGACGCGCGCCTGCCAGTTGCCGGTGGCGTACGCGGTGATGCTGTCCTGCACCCGGTCGTCAGTCATCCACGCGGCGAGGCTCGTCGCGACGGCCTGGTACACCTCGCCTTGATCGCTGAAGGTCACCTTGGAGTTGCTGCGTCCGACGATGAACGGATAAGCCGCACCGACACGGTCGCGCGCCCCGCCGTAGGACGGCGTGACGCCCTGGGTCTGAAGCAGTTCGATCGTCGCCTCAGAGGGCGTGTCGGTCCAGAACCCGTTCATGGTCTCGGCGATCGCCGCGAGCGCATTGCCGGGAGTGCCGGCGGTGACCTGCAATTGGTCGAACACGTCGGGTGCGTAGAGGATGCTGAACAGCTCGTTCGACCACGGATGCTGGCGCGCCGATGCCTTCACGATCTCGATGATGTCCAGGAACTGGCCGGCGCCCGAGCCACCGGCGATCGAGGACACGAGAATGACCGTCGGGCTGGCATTCGCGGCTTCGTCACGGGCCTTGAGGAAGCGACCGAGGGTCTGCAATTCCGCAAGCGCGGACGCATCGCCGAGCCGCGCGATGGCGGTGCGTGCGGAGACGGCGATGTCCTTTGTCGCCGACAGGGCAGCGGCGCGTCCGACAGCACGGAACTGGCCGGCGCCCTTGGTGACGTCCACTCGCACGCGACGCGGGTCGGGCAGCTGGCGACGGATGTCGTCGTGGACAGCGGAGTTCGTCGCGTGGGCGCCCTCGATCGTCTTGTAGACGGTGTCGTAGGTGGCGCCGACGCTCACGAGTCCCTTGTATTGCTGCGACGGAAGGAACGGTGCCGGAAAGTCGACGCCGTCCTGGACGGTCGGGGTGTCGTAGTGCAGGAACTGCCAGGCGGCCGGCAGTGGACCGTCCCACCCCGCCTGCTGGAGTCGCAGCTGGAGTTGGTATTTGATCGCGCGCAGGGTCTTGCCGCCGGAGCCGCCGACGCCGATGAGGAGAAACGGTCGAAGCATGATGTCTACCTTGTCTGTAGAGGAAAGTGGGGCGCTGACTGTCAGCGGCGCGGTGGGGGCGGAGTGCCCGGCCGCGGCCGTCCGCTGGGGGGCGGCGGGTCGGCCGGTCGGGGCGGAATGCCACCCGGTCGTGGCGGCATCCCGGTGGTGCGTGGAGGCGCCCCCGCGCCGCTCGAACCTCCGGGCCGGGGCGGGACGGATGCGGACGCTGGTGGACGCTGCGGTGCCGACGAGGTGGTGCCGCCGACCTGAGCGCGGTCGCCGCCGGCATCCTTCAACGCGCCCGCGGCGCGGCGAACGCGTTCGAGCAACTTCGGCTCGGTCGCGATTTCGCTGAGCCGACGGCTGTACTGGCCGGCCTCACCTGGACTTGCGCGGTGATAGACCACGGCGGTGCCGCGCGCTTCGGTGCCGCGCGCGAACTTCGCGAGTTCAGAGTCCGTGACGACCACGGCCCAGAACCGGTCGAGCGGAAGGGACGAGAAACGCATCCGGCCGCTCGCATCTTCGGCACCGGTCGAGGTGCGTCCGGCGCGTGCCATCAAAATGCGGGCGGCGCCGCTGGGCGCAATCTCGTACCAAGGTTCGGCGATCGGGAACCACGACACCCGAGCGCGGATTTCTCCGAGATCGGCGTCGCGCAGAGAGCGCACTCCCCCGCGGGGTGATTGGTAGATGAAGGAGTTCGACAGCTCGCTGTCCGACTTCGCGCTGGCTGGAATGCTCACCCGATCTGCGGTGAAGACGATGGGGAACGATGCCCGTTGAGTGCCACTGCCGACGTCGAGCTTCGTGGTCCAGCGATTGACGAACCAGAGAACGATCATCGGCACGAGGATGCCCAGAAGCAGGAGCAGAAGTGCGAGGCCGGCGACGGCCACCGTGTTGATCGGACGAGTAGAGGTGAACGCGACCGGTACCTGCTGGGTGACGCTGTCGCCGGCGGCCGAGCGGAACTCGACAGGAAGGGATGCCTGGACGGCACTGTCGGCGGCGATCGGATTGCTCGCCGCCAGTGTGATGCTGACCTCGCCACCCTGCGGCACCGTCACGCAGCGCTCCGAGTCGAGGTCGCTCGTCACGTCCCACTTCCAGTCGCCGCCGCGCTCGCCGGCATCGCTGATGATCGTGGGATCGGTGGGGAGGCAGACGGTTCCATCGCCCCCGGATTCGGGACCCGACACCTTCAGGGTGCCGACGGCTTCACCGTCTGACCCTTCGAGCGGGTCGAGCTGCACCGGAAGCGCGACCGCCCTGGGGAACTCCGCTGGGAGCACCGTCGCCACAGTCTGGCGACTCGAGACGGGCGCGAGCGCAAGTTGGTGCGCGTCGGTCTGGAGCGGGTCGATGGTTGCCGTGACAGTCAGCTGAGCGGACGGGAAATCTTCGGGGATCGGAATGGTGATGTCGCCCGTCGCGGGATCCACGGCGGCGCCGGGCAGATCGACCTGCGCCCCAGCAGGGTCGAGGTAGGACGCGCGGAATTCCGCGACGCCGTACACATCCAGCGAGGCCGCATCTCCGCCCGCGTCGACAACCTGCGCGCCGAGCGTGGCCGATGCGGATCCATCCGCACTCAGCTCGATGCTGTTCTTGGCGTCGAACTGAATCGTGAGGTCGCTGAAGAGGTAGAGCGCACGTGCATCCGTCGTGTCGAACACCCATGATCCGTCGGCATCGGGTGCACGTGTGTCGACGTCGATGATTGTGACGCCGTTGCCGGTGGAGACCGTCGCCCATGGCTGTTCGGCTGCCGTTGAGGCAGGATCCCATCCAGAGCCCGCCGGAGGTGTGAGCGTCCAATCCGCGCCGGTGACGATGCGCATGCGGGCCACGCCCGGGTCGATCCAGAAGGAGCCGTCTGCATTGAACGGTTGCGGGTAACCGCCGCCGACCTCGGCGCCGAGGCGCGCGAAGACCTGCGCGAGGCCTTGCGCGTCAGACGCCTCCACGAACGCGCCGTGCACATAGGTGTCGGGGATGGGTTGCACCCCGCAGGTCGTCTCGGTGCCCGGCGCCGACCCTTCCACCAGCGTCTGCATGACCGGGCTCGCCGTTGTCTTCGTGGTTTCGTCGACCGCCAACAGCGCACCGATGACGACGATCCCCGACTGGCGGAAGGCATTGAAGATGCCGGCATCGGATGCCGGATCGCCTCGATCGTCCAGTGTGCTCCCACACAGTTCGTTGATGGCGTCGTAGTCTTCCTGGCCGGGCCCGGCCGGCGCAGCCGTATCGAGCTGCCCATCGGTCAACCAGATCAAAACCTGGCAGCCGGGCTGTGCCGCCTGCTGATCCGCAAGCTCGTGCTGGGCCCCCGCGAGAGCGGCGGGCCAGTTGGTATAGCCGCGAGGCTCGGCGTCTTCGATCGCGCTGCTCAGATCGTCCGGACTGCCCTCGGTCCACGGGCGGAACGGGATGGCCGATGAGAAGCCGGTGCTGAAGAAACCGGCACCCCAGTTGACGGTAGCCTCGCCGCCGAGCGCGCCGAGCTGATCAAGGCTGTTCGCAAGGATGGGGGCACGAAGTTTGTCGGGGTCAGTTCCGGGATCACCGTCGCCGGCAGCGAGCGATCCAGAGTTATCGATCAGGTAATAGACGTTGAGGACATCGCTCGACGCGAGGCATGTGCGGAGGTCGGCAATCGCGGCCGAACCGTTCTCGCTGAGGAGTTCGTCGCCCCCATCGACCGCTGCCGACACAGTGGCGAGGGAGGCAGACCCGCTGGTGGGCGTCGCGCCGGCGAGCGCCGGGGTCAAACCGACGATGAGGAGTGCTGCGAGTGTCGCGATCGCAGGTCGGAGCACCTTCACGACAGACCCAGCGCTTCGGACAGCGGAACGCTGAGGTTCAGGATGTGCCACGCACCGACGGCGATGCCGATTCCGACCGTCCACAGCAACGCGCGCCGGTACGCCGGTTTCGTCACGTAGTTGGGGTTCGCCAACGGGCCTCGACGCTGGGCGATGGCATCCCAGCCGTAACAGGCGATGACCACGCAGGGCGTCAGGAAATAGCCGATGGCGCTCACCATCCATGCGTCGGAACTGACCAACGGCAGGCTGAGCCCGAAGAACATCACCGGCGCAGAGACGGATACCACCGCCCAGATCGCGAGAGCGATGCTGACGACGAGCGCACCGACGCCGATGGCAAGCGGGAGGACACTGGCCTGGCCCGCACTTTTCCCGCGGCCAAAAGCAGGGCGGTCGGCGGACGGCGCTCCCCCGGAGCGTGGCGCCACACGCGGTGCAGACATCGGATCGATCCTCGTTTCCGGCCGGACGACGTGCACGGCTCCCCCAAGGAGCCCTCGTCCGCAGTCTAGGGACTCGCCCTGACATCGGTCACTTGCGAGTTTTCGCTCGGCAAGCAGTCTCGACCAGATCGATCGACACCAATTGGACGCTATCCACCCCACCTGAGGGAATCCCCAGCGGCATCCGGGGCTCGATCACGCGCCCTCAATCCAGGAACAATGCCCTCAGCCGCTTCGTCGTGAACGCGAGGCCGACGACGATCATCGCCACGTAATAGGCGATGTGCCACCACGTGTCCGGCCCCATCGCCCCGGTCGTGAAACCGCGGATCAGCTCGACGCCGTGCCACAGCGGGAAGGCCATCACGATCCACTGGACGACCTCGGGGTAGACCGTGATCGGGTACAGCGTCGATGAGAACAGGAACATCGGCAACAGCACGAAGTTGATCCAGTCCATGTGCTGGAAGGTCTTCATGTAGCTCGTGATCGCCATCCCGATGCTCGCGAAGCCGAAGGCGATCATCACCACCGTGGGCAGCGCGAGGATCGCCGTCGGGAGCGAGATTGAGGCCGAGAATCTGCATGACGATCATGAAGCCGGTCGCGTAGAGGACTCCGCGCAGGACGGCGTACAGGATCTCGCCGAGGGCGACGTCGAGCGGGCCGAGCGACGTCGACAGCATCCCTTCATAGAGGCGGCCGTAGTTCAGGCGGAAGAAGACGTTCCACGTCGAGTCGTAGATCGCGCCGTTCATCGCAGACACGGCGAGGAGGGCCGGCGCGATGAAGGCCGCGTACGACACCTCGGCACCCGCGCTGGTCTCCACCGTGCCGATAAGCGCGCCGAGTCCCAGCCCCATCGATGCGAGGTAGAAGACCGGTTCGAAGAAGCCGGAGGCGATCAGGATGCCGCTCCCCGACCGCGCGGCGAGCAGACCGCGCTGAATCACCGACCAGGGGTTTCCCGCCCATAGCGCCCGCACGCTGCCGCGGCGGACGTCGGCATCCGTTCCCCGCACCGCCACGCTCATGCTGAAAGCCTCTTCTGGAAGATGCGGCGCCCGATGATCCAGCCGCCGACCGATAGCGCCAGCAGGTAGGTGACGTGAACGATAGCGGCGAGCGGATCCCCCACCCCGTATGTCGCCATTCGCCCGAGTTCGGTCGCGTGCCAGAGCGGCGAGATCCAGCCGATCCACTGCAACCAGATCGGGAGCGAGGCGAGCGGATAGAAGGTGCCCGAGAAGAGGAACATCGGCATGAAGATGAACCGTTGGACGAGCGGGAACTGACCCTTGTCGACCTCGAGGGACGCGGCATATGCCATCAGCGGGATGCCGAATGCGAGACCCGCGAGGATGCCGACGGGGATCGTGAGCCACCCCGTCGAGGGATCGGGGACGGCGCCGAAGATCCAGATGTAGAGGTAATACAACGCGACGGTGACGAACATGCGCGCGGCCGCGCCGTTCACGACGCCCTGCGCGATTTGCGGCGGCGAGATGGGTGAAGCGCTGAAACCGAAGAAGTAGCGGCGCCACCGAAATCCCGCCATGACAGGGTAGGTCATCTCCTCCGATGCCACGGAGATCGCCGCGGTCATGAGGAGCGCGGGCGCGACGAAGACCAAGTACGACACTTCGCGGCCATGATCGACGACCGGAGCGTCGATGATCGCCGCAAGTCCGACGGCCAGACCGAGGAGGTAGATGATCGGCTGACCCAGCGACCCGACGACGATCGTCCATCCGTACGCGCGCATGGCGCGGATCATGTGCTCGGTGACGTACCAGCCACCGAAGCGGCGCGCCTTGCGGCCCCACGTCATCGCCTCGGCGCGCAGTTCGTCGAGGGTGGGCTGGGTCGCCGTGCGGACCACGGGACCCGTGCTCATGCCATCCGCGCTCATTCGATCAGCGACCTGCCGGTCAACCGCAGGAAGACGTCCTCGAGCGAGGCTCGTCGCACGAGCGAGGTGTTGGGCGAGAGACCATCCGCGATGACGCGCTCGAGCGCGGCTTCGCCGTCGCGTGCGTAGATGAGGATGCGGTCGGGCAGGACTTCCACGCGATCGCCGATGCCGGCGAGCTGTTCGGCGACCTGCGCGTTGCGTTGCGACCCGAAGCGCAGTTCGAGCACCTCGCGGCTCGAGTGCTCTTTGATGAGGGATGCCGGTGTCCCCTCCGCCATGATCCGGCCCTTGTCGACGACCACGAGCCGATCGCAGAGCTGCTCCGCCTCATCCATGTAGTGCGTCGTGAGCACGAGGGTCGTACCGCGCTCCTTGAGGCGGAAGAGCCGGTCCCACAGGACGTGCCGCGCTTGCGGGTCGAGTCCGGTCGTCGGCTCGTCGAGCAGGAGGATCCGCGGATCGTTGATGAGTCCGCGCGCAATGGTGAGCCGGCGCTTCATGCCGCCGGAGAGCTGATCGACTCGGCTCTTCGCCTTCTCTTCGAGGTCAGCGAAGGCGAGCAGCTCGTCGGCCTTCTGGTGGCACACTTTGCTCGGCAGCCCGAAGTATCGGCCATAGATGTAGAGGTTCTCGCGGGCGTTCAACTCCCCGTCGAGGTTGTCCTGCTGCGGAACGACGCCCAGGCGCGAGCGGATCTCGGGCCCGAATCGGTCAGGGTCGAGGCCCAGGATCTGCAGATCACCGCTCGTGCGCGACGACACCGCACCGATCATCTTCATGGTGGTCGACTTGCCCGCACCGTTCGGGTCCGAGCAGACCGAACGACTCCCCCGGTGCAACCTCGAACGACAGCCCGTCCACCGCGAGGAAGTCGGGCTTGCCCTTCACCTTGTAGGCCTTCACGAGGTTGGCGGCATGGATGACGGGCTCGGTCATCGCCCCAGGGTAGCCCCGGCATCCCGCGCACGCGACGGTGCTTCCACGGATGTCGATCAGTCGCGAGCTGCCGCGGCGCGGCATCCGGTTTGTCAATGCAAGTTGACGCCTACCGTGGTCGTCAACTATGGTTGACGCCGTGACCGATGACCCGATACTCATTGCCGAAGGCGGCGAGCCGCTCTCCGAACTCCGCCGACTCCGCGCCGCGCAGTCGGCCATCGCTCGCGCCCAAGCCGAGCAGGTGCGCCGTGCGCGCACGCACGGATACTCCTGGGTGGCGATCGCCGATGCCCTCGGCGTGAGCAAACAGGCCGCGCACAAGAAGTACGGTCGACAGTGAACGTTTTCGCACGAACCGAGGCACCCCTATGTCTATGACAGCCCGACGCTCCCGCTCCCGCAAGAAGGACGACGGCCCACGCGCGAGCCTGCGCCAGCTCCTCCCCTTCCTCTTCGAGCACAAGCGCATCCTGGTCGTCGTTGTTGTGCTGAGCGTCTTCGGCGCTGTCGCGACGCTCCTCCAGCCTCTCCTGGTCGGCCAGCTCATCACTCGTGTGCAGGAGGGCGACCCGCTGGGCTGGCTCGTGTGGGCACTCGTCGGACTGGTCGTCGTGGCATCCGTCATCTCGGGCTACCAGCATTACCTGCTGCAGCGAACGGGCACCGCGATCGTCTACTCGAGCCGGCGCAAGCTGGTGGCTCGCATCCTGCACCTGCCGATCAGCGAATTCGACGCGCGCCGCACCGGTGACCTCGTCTCGCGCGTCGGCACCGACACCACACTCCTCTACGCCGTGCTCACCCAGGGCCTGGCGGATTCAGTGGGCAACGTGCTGATCTTCGCCGGCGCATTGATCGCGATGGCCGTGATCGACCCGGTCCTGCTCGGCCTCATCGTCGCCGTGATCGCGATCTCTGTCACCGTCGTGGTGCTCCTCAGCGGACGCATCCGCACGGCGTCCACCGAACAGCAGGTCAAGGTCGGCGAACTCGCCTCGGGGGTCGATCGCGCCGTCGGCTCCATCCGCACCGTGCGTGCCTCAGGGGCGACCGCGCGCGAAGTCGACTCCGTCACCGGCCTCGCGACCGAGGTGTACGGCATCGGCGTGCGCATCGCCAAGGTCTCGGCCCTCGTCGTCCCCATCGCCGGCATCGCCCTGCAGGTATCGCTGCTCGTCGTGCTCGGCGTCGGCGGACTGCGCGTCGCCTCGGGCGCGATCACGATCGCGAGCCTCGTGACCTTCATCATGTTCCTCTTCCTGCTGATCGCCCCGCTCGGATCGACGTTCGGAGCGATCACCTCGGTCAACCAGGCTCTGGGCGCGCTCGGCCGCATCCAAGAGGTCCTCGATCTACCCACCGAATCCCAGAACGACGCGACGATCGCCGCGGGCATTCTCACGACACCGGACGAAGCGGATGCCGCCGCCATCGAATTCCGCGACGTCCACTTCGCCTATCCCGAAGCCGTCGTCAGCGCCCGCCGCAAGTCCGAAAGCGAAGCGGTCGCCCTCCTCGCCGGTGCCCGCGTGGACACCACGGCCATCGACCTGCCCGACGCCGCCAGTGGAGGCGTGCTCCACGGCGTCTCGTTCCGCGTGCCGCAAGGCGCCCGCGTCGCACTGGTCGGCCCGTCCGGCGCCGGCAAGTCGACCACGCTGGCACTGATCGAGCGATTCTACGATCCGACCGAGGGTGCGATTCTGCTGGGCGGCGAGGATGTGCGGGCCCTCGACCGCGACGCGCTGCGCTCCCGACTCGGCTACGTCGAGCAGGATGCCCCGACCCTCGCCGGCACGATCGCCGACAACCTGCGACTCGCCTCGCCCGAGGCATCCGATGCCGACTGCGAGCGCGTTCTGCACGCCGTCAATCTCGCCGAGGTGCTCGAACGCAGCCCGCTCGGGGTCAACGCGCCGGTCGGTGAAGCGGGCGTCATGCTCTCGGGCGGAGAGCGTCAGCGCCTCGCGATCGCGCGCGCTCTGCTGGCCGCTCCGCCGATCCTGCTGCTGGACGAGTCGACGTCGTCGCTCGACGGGCTCAACGAGCAGCGGATGCGCGACGCGATCGATGCGGTGGCCTCCGGGCGGACGCTCATCGTGATCGCCCACCGGCTTTCGACCGTCGTCGACAGCGATGTGATCGTCGTGCTCGATCACGGCCGGGTCGTCGGCCAGGGCACCCACTCAGAGCTGGTGGCAACCGTCCCGCTCTACCGGGATCTCGCTCGCCACCAGCTGCTGGTCTGACTCGGGGTCACACGATCCGTCGCGTCAGGCGCTCTGCGCGAGCTTCAACCGGTAACGCAGCGCGGCCAGTTCGGAGTTGAGCGCCGCCGGGACCTTGCCGTCGAAGGTCGCGTAGAACTCCTCCGTCAGGTCGGCCTCCTGCTGCCAGAGGGCGGGGTCGACGGCGAACAGTTCGTCGAGGTCTTCCTGCGGGAGGTCGAGACCGTCGAGATTGAGGTCCTCGATCTTCGGGAGACGACCGATCGGGGTGTCGACCGCGCCCACGCTGCCGTCGACGCGGCGGATGATCCAGTCGATGACGCGAGCGTTGTCGCCGAAGCCGGGCCACAGGAACCGGCCGTCGTCACCCTTGCGGAACCAGTTGACCTGGAAGATGCGGGGCACGCGGTCGAAGCGGGCGGACTGTCCGACCTTCAGCCAGTGGGCGAAGTAGTCGGCCATGTTGTAGCCACAGAAGGGGAGCATCGCGAACGGGTCACGGCGCATCTCGCCGATGGTGCCCTCGGCGGCCGCGGTCTTCTCGGAGGAGATGTTCGAGCCCATGAACACACCGTGCGTCCAGTCGGTCGACTCGACGACGAGCGGCACGTTGGTGGCGCGTCGACCACCGAAGAGGATGGCATCCAGCGGCACACCCTCGGCGCTCTCCCAGTCGCTCGCGATCTGCGGGCACTGACCGGCGCTGACGGTGAAGCGCGAGTTCGGGTGGGCGGCGGGCCGTCCCGATGCGGGCGTCCACGGCTTTCCCTCCCAGTCGGTGAGGTGCGCCGGCGCCTCGTCGGTCAGGCCTTCCCACCAGACATCGCCATCGGGGCGCAGCGCGACGTTCGTGAAAATGGTGTTGCCCCAGAGGGTCTCCACTGCGGCGACGTTCGTCGATTCGCCGGTGCCGGGAGCGACGCCGAAGAAGCCGGCCTCGGGGTTGATCGCCCACAGGCGTCCATCCTCGCCGGGACGGATCCAGGCGATGTCGTCGCCGAGCGTCTCCACGCGCCAGCCGGGGATGGTGGGGCGGAGCATCGCGAGGTTCGTCTTGCCGCACGCCGACGGGAAGGCAGCGGCCAGGTGGTAGGCCTTGCCGTTCGGGTCGATCACGCGGATGAGCAGCATGTGCTCGGCGAGCCAGCCCTCGTCGCGGCCGATGACAGATGCGATGCGCAGAGCGAAGCACTTCTTGGCGAGGATCGCGTTGCCGCCGTAACCCGAGCCGTACGACCACACCTCGAGCGAATCCGGGAAGTGGACGATGTACTTCTCGTCGTTGCAGGGCCAGGGCACGTCGGCTTCGCCGGGCGCGAGCGGTGCGCCCACCGAGTGGACAGTCTTGACCCACGGCTTGCCGGCCGCGATCTGCTCGAGGACGGAGGTGCCCACCCGCGTCATGATGCCGATGGAGGTCACCGCGTAGGCGCTATCGGTCACCTGAACGCCGATGTGGGAGAGCGGCCCTCCGACCGCGCCCATCGAGAACGGGACGACATACATCGTGCGTCCGCGCATCGAACCTTCGAACAGCGGCGTGATCGTGGCGCGGATGTCGTTCGGCGCGATCCAGTTGTTGGTGGGACCGGCATCCGCTTCATTCTCGGATGCGATGAATGTGCGCGACTCGAGTCGGGCGACATCGCCGGGGTGAGAGCGGGCGAGGTACGACCCCGGCCGCCACTCGGGGTTGAGCTTGATGATCTTGCCTTCGTCGACCATCTCGCGCAGCAAGGCGTCGTTCTCCGCGCGCGATCCGTCGACCCAGTGAACGCGGGCCGGCTGGGTGAGAGCAGCGATCTCATCGACCCAGGCGGCGAGCGCTTCGAGTCCGATCGCCGCGTCACCGCGCGGGCGTTCGCCCGACGAGGTCGATGCCGTCGTCGCGGCGACGCGGGACGGTGCGGTGTGAAGTGCGGGGCTTGCGGGACGCGTGAAGATGTCGGCGAGGGCCATCACGGGCTCCATTCGTGTCGGGGTGTCTGGTTCCACTTTGCCCCCCGATACGCCGCTCTTATCGAGACAAATCCCATCAAGAATCGCGATTCTTTCGCTATGCTCAAGTAATGCCGCCCACGTCTCTCCAGCTGTCGACTCTCGGTCATCGCATCCGGCACCACCGCGTGGCGCAGGGCTACACGCTCGACGAACTCGGCGCGATCGTCGGTGTGGCGGGCAGTCAGCTCAGCCTCATCGAGAACGGCAAGCGCGAGCCGAAGCTCTCACTCCTGCAGGCCATCGCGTCGGCGACCGGGACCGAGGTCACCGACCTCCTCTCGACGGAGCCGCCCAACCGCCGTGCCGCCCTCGAGCTCGAACTCGAACGGGCGCAGTCGAGCCCGGTCTTCCGTCAGCTCGGCATCGGCCCGGTCCGCATCTCGAAGACGATGTCCGACGAGACGATCGAGTCTGTCCTGGGGCTCCATCGCGAACTGCAGCGTCGCGAGCGCGAGGCGATTGCGACGCCCGAGGAGGCGCGTCGCGCGAACACCGAGCTCCGCCTGCGGATGCGCGAAGTGAACAACTACCTTCCGGCCATCGAGAAGCTCGCCGAGAAGCAGTTGAAGATCGCCGGTCATGTGTCGGGCGCACTCACGCACCGGACCGTGAGCATCATGGCCACCCAGCTCGGGTTCGAGCTGATGTACGTCACCGACCTCCCCCACTCCGCTCGCTCGGTCACCGACATCGAGAACGGTCGCATCTACCTGCCCCCCGCGTCCATCCCCGGCGGGCACGGTCTGCGGTCGATGGCGCTGCAGGCCATGGCGCATCGCCTCCTCGGGCACACGCGGCCCACCGATTACGCCGACTTCCTCGAGCAGCGCCTCGAGATCAACTACTTCGCGGCGTGCTGTCTGATGCCCGAGACGGCATCCGTCGCATTCTTGGCCCAGGCCAAGAAGGATCGCGATCTCGCTGTGGAGGACTTCCGCGACGCGTTCGGCGTCACCCACGAAGCTGCCGGCATGCGCATGACGAACCTCGTGACCGAACACCTCGGCATCCCCCTGCACTTCATGCGTGTCGATGGATCCGGTGCGATCGGCCGTGTCTATGAGAACGACGGCCTCCCCTTGCCGATGGATGTCACCGGCTCCGTCGAGGGCCAGATGGTGTGCCGCAAGTTCGCGGCGCGGTCGGCGTTCTCAGAGCACAACCGGACGACCGAGCACTATCAATACACCGATACCCCGGGCGGAACCTTCTGGTGCTCCAGCCAGACCGGGATGACCTCAGAAGGCGAATACTCGATCACGGTCGGGGTGCCCTTCGATGACGCCCGCTGGTTCCGCGGACGCGAGAGCCAGAAGCGCGCCGTGTCGTCGTGCCCCGACGAGGCATGCTGCCGCCGCCCCGACGGCGACCTCACGGCCCGGTGGAAGGACAAGGCCTGGCCGAGTGCCCGCGTGCACATGCAGATGTTCTCGCCGCTCCCCCGGGGCGCGTTCCCCGGCGTCGACGACGACGAGGTGTATCGCTTCCTCGACCGGCACGCTCAGGAGTAGCGAACCAGCCCCGGAGCCCTCATCCGTCAGCCTGTGATGAACGCCCGATAACGATCCAACGCGGCGGCGATCTCGGCATCCGTGGCGGCGCCCGGCACCGCCAACTGAGGAACCGGATCGTCAGCGTGCCGACCGACGGCGAGTGAGTGCTTCCAGACGCCGACGATCTCACCACGGGCCACCAGGATGGGGCGCACCATCCCGTTCGCGCCTGGCCCGACCACCGCGGCGACGCCGGGAGCGAGGCCCACGCTGCGATCGCCGTAGGAGAGGTAGTACTCCTCGAACGGCGCGAGGGCGAGCACGTCCGGCGTGCTTTCCGAAAGCTCCGGGACGGATGCCGCGCGAAAGGTGCCGTCGTCGTCCACGATCTCGACCCGGTCGGCGGATGCCGCGGCCGCCGCCCGCGCGGTGCCGAGCGGCAGACCGGAATACCAGGCGAAGTCCCGGGCCGTGGCGGGACCGTGGCCGATGATGTAGCGGACGAAGAACTCGGTCAGCGGATCGGCGGGCAGCGCGTGACCCGCCGAGGTACCCATCCAGTCGTCGCACAGCACGACATATTGTTCGCGTGCAGGGCCACCTTCCCGTGGCACGACCGGACCTTGGACGACGACCTCACGCAGCGACAGGGCTCGGAGGAGATAGATGCCGCGCTGGCCTTCGGTGTTGATTCCGCCCGCCTGCAGCATGTCGAAGAACTCGGTGCGCGAAAGCCGATTTCCGCCCCGCAGGGCACTCCGTGCCGTGCGCTCGGCCGCCGCGACGACCTCTTCGTCCATGCCCATCTGCCGGATTTGGCGGGCACCGGTGACCGCGAGCACCAAGGAGAGATCGTGCGACGCGAGGACGTGCAGGGTGCCTCGCATCGGCCACGAGCGCACCAGCGCGCCGCTCTCGAACTGAGCGTCGACGTCGGAGATGGTGGGCGCGCCTGTCGTGCGGGACGCGAGTGCCCACCGCCCGCCCCAGAACTCCTGGGCCTGCACGGCGAACATGTGTGTGGCCGCGTCGACGACGGTCGGTGCCGGCGCCGTCAGCCGATGCGATCGAAGTCGCGCTGCTCGCAGGTCTCCGTCGTCCATAGCGACATCTTCGCCGATGCCGGCGACAATGTCGCGGGTCGGATCAGGGCGCCGTCGGGAAGACGTCGCCGACGATCGCGACGTTATGCACGGCAACTCTCTGCGGCACACCGTCGAATGCCGCCGCGCGGCCGGCTGAACCCATGTACTCCTGCTCGAGGGCGAGGAACGCCGCCTCGTCGCCGGGTGCGCTGACCGCCCAGACGAACTCGTTGGATTCCGGGAGTCCGTACGCGAACTCGATGGTGAACCCGGCCTCGGCGCGGACCCGCGGCATCCATTCCTGCCACCAGGACGCGAAGTCCTCGTAGGCTCCTTCGACAAGCGTGTAGCGGCGCAGCTGAACAGTCTTCATGACCTCATTCTGCCTGTTCTCGCCGCCTATACTCATACTGTCCGGCGACCTTGATATCCCGCCGGTGCTCGAAAAATGGGCACGCAGCCGCCTCGGCATCTCGTCATGAGAATTGAGGCCAGGCGAGCGAGACACATACGGCCTCACCTCCGCTCTGTCTCGAAGGACCTTCGCCATGCCCACTGTGTCCGCGCACGTCGCCATCACCCTCGCCCAGCACGTCGACCATGTGTTCGGGGTGATGGGGAACGGCAACGCCTGGTTCCTCGATGCCCTCGAGCGCGAAACGCCCGCCACCTTCACCGCCGCTCGCCACGAAGCCGGTGCCGTCGTCGCCGCGGATGCCTATCACCGCGCGTCGGGGCGCCTCGCCGCGGCGACCACAACCTACGGCGCCGGGTTCACCAACACGCTCACCGCACTCGCCGAAGCGGTGCAGGCGCACGTGCCGCTCGTGCTGGTCGTCGGCGACGAGCCGACGTCGGGCCCGCGCCCCTGGGATGTCGACCAGATCGCCCTCGCGTCGGCGGTCGGCGCGCGCACGTACACCGTGGGACGAACGGATGCCGCTGCCACCACGGTCATCGCCATCGAGCACGCTCTGACCTACCGCGTGCCGACCGTGCTGGCGATTCCCTATGACGTGGCCACCCTCGACGCGGGCGAGGTTCCGCCGGCACCCCAGCCGCGCCTTCCCGAGGCCCTCGCTCCCGCGGGCCCGTTCGCCCGCGCGGCGATCGCAGAACTCGCCCGCACACTCGCGTCGGCCGAACGGCCGATGCTGCTGGCGGGACGTGGCGCGTGGGTCTCCGGCGCCGGTGACGCGCTCGGTGCCCTCGCAGACCTCACCGGCGCGATCACCGCCTCGACCGCACTCGGGCGAGGCATCTTTCCGCGCACGGAGTTCGACCTGGGCGTCACGGGCGGGTTCGGGGCCGAAGGCGCGATGGAGCTCATCCGCGAGGCTGACGTCGCGGTGGTGTTCGGGGCGTCGCTGAACCAATTCACGATGCGCTTCGGCGCACTGTTCGCCCCCGGCACCCGAGTCGTGCAGATCGACATCGCGCCGGCGGCGACGCATCCGCACGTCGGCGGATACATCCGCGGCGATGCGCGCGTCGTCGCATCCGCCATCGTCGATGAACTCCGGGCGCTCGGTGCGTCACCGGGAACCTGGCGGGAATCCGTCGATTTCACGCCCTTGCGATCGCTCGACGCCGGTGATGGCATCGCGACCGACGGTCGCCTGGACCCGCGCAGCGTCGCGGCGCGCATTGCCGAGATGCTCCCCGATGACCGCGTCGTCGTCTCGGACGGCGGTCACTTCATCGGCTGGGCGAACATGTATTGGCCGGTGGCATCCCCCGATCGGATGATCATGGTCGGCACGGCGTTCCAGTCCATCGGACTCGGCTTCCCGAGCGTCCCGGGTGCGGCGCTGGCCAAACCCGACGCGACAGTGGTCCTCACGACCGGCGATGGCGGTGGCCTCATGGCACTCGCGGATCTCGAGTCCGCCGTGCGCGTCGCCGGCGGGCGGGGCATGGCCGTCGTCTGGAACGACGGCGCCTATGCCGCTGAGGTGAACCTCTATGGCCTGAAGGGCGTCGCGACCGGACCCATGATGATCCCCGAGGTCGACTTCGCTGGGCTCGCCCGGTCGGTCGGCGCGGAGGGCGTCGTCGTGCGCACGCTCAGCGATCTCGACCGGCTCGGCACGTGGTCAGCGGAGGATGCCGCGACCCGCCCCTTCCTGCTTTTGGACTGTCGGATCTCGTCGTCGGTGATCGCGCCGTACCAGGAGGAGATCATCCGCGTGAACTCCTGACCCGGCGAGAACGTCGGTGGGCGGATCTCGTCCGCCGATCTCGTCAGCGAGCCGGCAGCAGGTTGCCCGCGAAGAACGCGCCGAGCTCGTCGGTTGCCGTCAACGGGAGGATGTGCGCGACGTACTGGTCGGGCCGCACCACCACGACGACACCGTCGCGGTCGATGTCGCGCTCCTCGAAGATGTCGGTTGCAGACCACGTGGTGGGAGCGGCCGCGAAGACCTTCTCCCAGTCGGTCAGACCGAGCGGGCCGGTCTTCGGCCGGAACACCTCGGGCACCAGCGAGATGTCGACGTCTTCGAAACCCTGCTGGTAGATGACCTTCACATCGAAGACGGCGTCGAGGTCGGCATCGGTCGGCGTGTACCGGGCCACCGGGCCCTCCGGCGACGACATCCATGCCGCCCACGCGGCGAGCTTCGATTCGGCACCGGGTGCGGGCGCATCTGCGAAGGCATAGATCCGCCATCGTCCGTCGGCCTTCGCGTGATGGCCGAGGTGGACCGCGTTGCCGTCGCCGACGAGCGTGACCTCTGACGATTTGAACCGCTTGCCGAGCGGAAATCCTGCCGCCAGCGTCTGGTCTGCGGCATCCGACACAATCGTCGACGGCCCGTACTGCGTCATGAATCCGGAGGGGAACTCCGCGGTCGCCAAGTAGTACGTCGCCAGGTCTTGCGGGTCGGAGATCTCGCCCGGCTTGCGCGCCATGAGCGAAGACCACTCCCGATCGAAGTCGATCAGCTGCTGGGCAACCGGACGCCGCTCCGTCTCGTAGGTCGACAGCAGCGACTCGGGACTGCGGCCGGTCAACACCGATCCGAGTTTCCAGCCCAGGTTGAAGCCGTCCTGCATCGACACGTTCATGCCCTGGCCGGCCTTCGCGCTGTGCGTGTGGCACGCGTCGCCCGTCAGGAAAACGCGCGGCGCGCGGTCGGAGTCCTCGGTCACATCATCGAAGCCGTCCGTGACGCGGTGGCCCACCTCGTAGACGCTGTGCCACGCGACCTCTTTGACGTCGATCGTGAACGGATGCAGGATCTCGTTCGCCTTCGCGATGATGGCCTCGATGGGCGTCGAGCGCACCTTGTGGTTGTCGTCGCCCGCGACCTCGCCGAGGTCGATGTACATGCGCGAGAGGTACCCGCCCTCCCGCGGAATGTGCAGGATGTTGCCCGCCGAGGCGTTGATCGCGCACTTGGTGCGCCAGTCCGGGAAGTCGGTGTTGACGAGCACGTCCATGACGCCCCACGCGTGCTGCGAGATGTCTCCGACGTGCGTTCGGCCGATGGCCTCGCGCACCCCGCTGCGCGCACCGTCGCATCCGGTGACATATTTCGCGCGGATCGTGCGCTCCGACCCGGCGCGCTCCCCCGCGACGTACCGCACGCGGACCTCGACCGGATACTCGCCCTCCTCGTGCACGGTGAGCCCCACGAACTCGATGCCATAGTCCGGCGTGATCCGGCCCGGCCCGTCCGCTGCCGCTTCGGCGAAGTAGTCGAGCACCCGCGCCTGATTGACGATGAGGTGCGGGAACTCGCTGATCTTCAACGCATAGTCATCGGTGCGCGCCGTGCGGATGATGTTGCCGGGGTTCTCGGGATCCGGCGTCCAGAAGTTCATGTACGCGATGTTGTAGGCCTCCGCGACAATGCGCTCCGCGAACCCGAACGCCTGAAACGTCTCGACACTGCGCGGCTGGATGCCATCGGCCTGCCCGAGGACGAGTCGCCCCTCGCGCCGCTCGATGATGCGGGTCGTGACGCCGGGGAACTGCGACATCTGAGCCGACAGCAGCATTCCGGCCGGCCCCGAGCCGACGATCAGGACATCGACTTCATCGGGGAGCTCTGCGGGTCGGTCCACTCCGGTGCCCGCGGCGGGGCTGACGCGGGGATTGCCGGAGACGTACCCGTGATCGTGGAACTGCATCGCGTACTCCCTATGCCCGAGACATGCCGTAGATCGGGCTCTTGGCCTGCTCTTCTTCGTGGTCGGGTCCGAGCGGGATGCCGGTGCGGTCGCGGAGCAGCAGTGTTGCGGTCAGCCCGACGAGGGTCATCGCGGCCAAGTACCAGGTGACCGACCAGGTCGTACCGGTGGCTTGCACGAGCGCCGTCGCGATCGTCGGGGCGAACGCTCCACCGATGATGGCACCGATCGCGTAGGAGATCGAGACGCCCGAGAACCGGATCGACGCGGGGAACAGTTCGGAGTACAGCGCTGCCTGCGGACCGTACGTGAACCCGAGACCGACGGTGAGGATCGCCAGCCCCAAACCCAGGAGTACGACGTCGCCGGTGTTGACGAGGGGGAAGAGTGCGAAGACTCCGACGAGCTGCAGGATCCATCCGATGATGTAGGTGTTGCGGCGGCCGATCATGTCGGAGATCCAGCCGGCGAGCCACGTCGAGACGAGCCACACCACCGCCGAGAAGGTGACGGCGAGCAGCACGGGACCGCGCTCGAGGCCGATCGGACCATCAGGGTTGGTCGAGTAGTTCTGGATGTAGCCGCCGGTCGTCATGTATCCGACGGCGTTGTTGCCCGCGAAGACCAGCGCGGCGACGATGACCAGCAGCGTGTGCTTCTTGAAGAGCTGGACGATCGGCATCTTCGCCTTCTCCTTGCGCTCCGCGATCTCAAGGAACACGGGGCTCTCTTCGACGCGGCGGCGTACCCAGTAGCCCAAGAGGACGAGGAAGACCGACAGCAGGAACGGCACACGCCAGCCCCACTCGAGGAAGGCGTCGCCGGGCGCGATGACCGCCATCAGCGCGGTGATGCCGGAGGCGAGCAGCAGTCCGATCGGCACCCCGATCTGGGGTGATGCGCCGAACATGCCGCGCTTCTCCTTCTTGGCGTGCTCGACTGCCATCAGGACAGCACCGCCCCACTCACCGCCGGCCGAGATGCCCTGCAGAATGCGCAGGAGCACGAGGAGAATCGGAGCGGCGATGCCGATCGTCGCGTATGTCGGCAGCACACCGATCAGGGTGGTCGCGCTGCCCATCAGGATCAGCGTCCACACCAGCACCACGCGTCGACCGAACTTGTCGCCGAAGTGGCCCGCGAGGAAGGCTCCCAGGGGGCGGAAGAGGAAGCTCAGGCCGACAGTCGCGAACGACAGCAGGATGGCAGCCTGTGGGCCGAGCGGCTCGAAGAACACCTTGCTGAAGACAAGGCCCGCGGCTGTGGCGTAGATGAAGAAGTCGTACCACTCGACGGTGGTACCGACGACGGTGGCGAAGACCACGCGTCTGCGATCTACGGGGCTTGAGATTGTTCCGGTGGGCGTGAAACCCGCTGCGGACTGGGGCGAGCGGGACTGCGGTGTGACCATCGTTGTGACTCCCGAAGTGTTGACGTCTCTGTCTGGGCGAGGGCGGTGTTCGTTGCAGCAAACTGTTGCCCTTCGAGATCTGATCATATACGATTTCAGATACGACGCAAGGGCGAGGGAGCTCATGACCACCGAACAGCACCGATCGGATGCCGCCGATCCCCGATTCGCGGCACTCCCGTGCCGCCCGGGCAAGATCATCGCGATCCACCTGAGCTACGCATCGCGCGCCGACCAGCGCGGACGCCGCCCCGCGGCCCCGTCGTACTTCTTCAAGCCGTCCAGCTCGGTCGCGGCATCCGGCTCGGCGATTGAGCGACCCGACGGCACGGAGCTCCTCGCTTTCGAGGGCGAGATCGCGCTGGTCATCGGTGCCCCTGCGCGACGAGTGGCCCTCGAAGGCGCCTGGAGCCATGTCGACTATGTGACCGCCGCGAACGACTTCGGGCTGTACGACCTGCGCGCAAACGACAAGGGATCGAACGTCCGCTCCAAGGGAGGCGACGGCTACACCCCGCTCGGTCCCGACCTCATCGACGCACGGACGATCGATCCGGAAGCTCTGCGGCTGCGGACGTGGGTGAACGGGGAACTCGTTCAGAAGGACACGACCGCAGGCCTCCTCTTCCCTCTCGCTCAGCTGATTGCGGACCTCTCGCAGCACTTCACCCTCGAGACCGGCGATGTGATCCTGACCGGCACCCCGGCGGGCTCTTCGGTCGTCGTCCCCGGCGATGTCGTCGAAGTCGAGGTCGATGCGCTCACGGGCGAAAGCTCCGGCCGACTGGTCACGACCGTCACGCAGGGAGCCGCGGCGTTCGACGAAGAATTGGGATCGCTCCCTGCCGTCGACGACACGCAGCGCGCAGAGGCATGGGGTTCACGTGACGCCGCGGGACTGCCGGCGGACGAAGAGGCCACGCCTGCGCTCTCCCCCGAACTGCGCGCAAAGCTCGCGGAAATCCCGGTCGCAGCGCTGTCGGGCCAGCTCCGCAAGCGCGGGCCTCAACAATGTCACCATCGACGGCGTCCGCCCGATGCATCCCGGCACGAAGATCGTCGGCACCGCCAAGACCCTCCGCTTCGTTCCTTCGCGCGAAGACCTCTTCAAGACCCACGGCGGCGGCTACAACGCGCAAAAACGCGTCTTCGATTCGGTGCGCGAAGGCGAGGTCATCGTGATCGAAGCTCGAGGCGAGGCCGGATCGGGAACGCTGGGCGACATCCTCGCGATCCGCGCCCACTCGCAGCAGGCTGCGGGCATCATCACCGACGGCGGTGTGCGCGATTACGACACCGTCGCCGCGGTCGGCATTCCGGTGTATTCGAACGGCGCCCATCCCGCGGTCCTCGGCCGCAAACACGTCCCCTGGGAGGGTGACGTGACGATCGGTTGCGGCGGGACCACCGTTCAGCCCGGCGACATCATCGTCGGTGACGGCGACGGCGTCATCGTCATCCCGCCGGCCCTGGCCGAGGAAGTGGCCGATGCCGCCCTCGCCCAGGAGAAGGAGGACGCCTGGATCGCTCAGCAGGTGGCGGCAGGACATCCGGTCGATGGGCTCTTCCCCATGGACGCGACCTGGCGCGCGCGCTTCGACCAGGAGCAGGCCGAGCACGAGCAGGCGACGCCATGACGACGCAGTCAACCCAGAGCAAGTCGCAGCTGGCCTATCGCTGGATCAAAGAGCGCATCGCCCGCCAGGAGTACACCCCCGGCTACCGTCTGGTCCTCGGGACGATCGCCGGGGATCTCGACATCAGCGTCGTGCCCGTCCGAGAGGCGATTCGCCAACTCGAGGCGGAGGGGCTCGTCACCTTCGAGCGCAACGTCGGCGCGCGGGTTTCGATGGTCGATGACACCCAGTACCGCCACAGCATGCAGGCACTGTCGATCCTCGAGGGCGCCGCGACCGCACTGGCCGCGCGCCGACTGACGACCGACGACATCATGCGCGCGCGTGCGATCAACGAGCGCATGGTCCAGGCGCTCGACCACTTCGATCCGCGCGTCTTCACGGGACTCAACCAGCAGTTCCACGCGATCCTGTTCGCACCCTGCGCGAACCCGCGCATGCTCGAGCTGGTGGAGTCCGAATGGGCGCGCCTCGGCCACCTGCGCGACTCCACGTTCAGCTTCGTGCCCGGCCGCGCCGCGGAATCGGTGCGCGAGCACGAGAACATCCTCGCCCTCATCGAGACCGGCGCGCCCCTGGGCGAGATCGAGAAGTCCGCACGCCGTCACCGTTCGGCGACCTTGGACGCCTACATGACCCACGAGCACCCCGACGAGACCCTCGGCCTCCCGGCCTTCTGAAGATGCAGAGGAGCATCATGACCGATACCGCACTCACCGAGCGCTACACGCCCGCAGATCTACCCACCGGCATCCAGCACTACATCGATGGCGAATTCGTCGACTCCGTGGACGGCGACACGTTCGACGTCCTGGATCCTGTCTCGAACGAGACGTATCTGCAGGCAGCCGCAGGCAAGAAGGCCGACATCGACCTCGCTGTCGCTGCCGCTCGTCGCGCCTTCACCGAGGGACCCTGGCCCCGGATGCTGCCGCGCGAGCGCTCTCGCATCCTCCACCGCATCGCCGACATCGTCGAATCCCGCGACGCCCGGCTCGCCGAACTCGAATCGTTCGACTCGGGCTTGCCGATCACGCAGGCGCTCGGGCAAGCGCGGCGCGCCGCGGAGAACTTCCGTTTCTTCGCCGACCTCATCGTCGCGCAGGCCGATGACACCTACAAGGTTCCGGGCCGCCAGCTCAACTACGTCAACCGCAAGCCGATCGGCGTCGCCGGGCTCATCACGCCCTGGAACACCCCCTTCATGCTCGAGTCGTGGAAGCTGGGCCCCGCCCTCGCGACCGGCAACACCGTCGTCCTCAAGCCCGCCGAATTCACCCCGCTCTCCGCCTCGCTGTGGGCCGGCATCTTCGAAGAGGCGGGACTGCCGAAGGGCGTCTTCAACCTCGTCAACGGGTTGGGCGAGGACGCCGGGGATGCGCTCGTGAAGCATCCGGATGTCCCGCTCATCTCCTTCACCGGCGAAAGCTCGACGGGTCAGCTGATCTTCGGAAATGCCGCGCCTTTCTTGAAGGGCCTCTCGATGGAGCTCGGCGGCAAGTCCCCCGCGATCGTCTTCGCGGATGCCGACCTGGGCGCCGCCATCGACGCGACCATCTTCGGTGTCTTCTCCCTCAACGGCGAGCGCTGCACGGCCGGCTCCCGCATTCTCGTGCAGCGCGACGTGTACGACGAGTTCGTCGAGCGGTACGCCGCACAGGCGTCTCGCGTGGTCGTCGGGTACCCGCACGATCCGGCGACAGAGGTGGGCGCACTCGTGCACCCCGAGCACTACGACAAGGTCATGAGCTACGTCGAAATCGGCAAGACCGAGGGACGACTCGTCGCCGGAGGTGGCCGCCCGGAAGGGTTCGACACCGGGAACTTCGTCGCCCCCACCGTGTTCGCCGACGTCTCGCCCGACGCCCGCATCTTCCAGGAGGAGATCTTCGGTCCCGTCGTCGCGATCACGCCGTTCGACGATGACGACGAGGCACTCGCCCTCGCGAACAACACCAAGTACGGGCTTGCCGCCTACATATGGACGAGTGATCTCCGACGCGCCCATAACTTCGCGCAGTCCGTCGAGGCCGGCATGGTCTGGCTCAACTCGAACAACGTGCGCGACCTGCGCACCCCCTTCGGCGGGGTCAAGGCCTCCGGTCTCGGACACGAGGGCGGCTACCGCTCGATCGACTTCTACACCGACCAGCAAGCAGTCCACATCACACTGGGCGAACCCCACAACCCCACCTTCGGCAAGCAAGGACACTGACATGACGAACCGTGCCGACATGACGCTCACCTCCTCCGGCTACTACGTGTCGCAGGAGGCGACCATCGACACCGATAATCCGGTGCCTACACCGACGAGCCCGGCACCCGACATCCTGCGCTGTGCGTACATGGAGATCGTCGTCACCGACCTCGCCGCCTCGCGCGTGTTCTACGTCGACGTGCTGGGACTGCATGTGACCGAGGAGGACGACGAGGCGATCTACCTCCGCTCCACCGAGGAGTTCATCCACCACAACCTCGTGCTGCGCCAGGGCCCGATCGCCGCGGTCGCCGCGTTCTCGTACCGGGTGCGCACACCGGAAGACCTCGACAAGGCCGTCGCGTTCTACACCGAACTCGGATGCCGCGTCGAGCGTCGCCCGGAGGGATTCGTGAAAGGCATCGGCGACTCGGTGCGCGTCGAGGACCCGCTCGGCTTCCCCTACGAGTTCTTCTTCCAGACCGAACACGTCGAGCGCCTGTCGTGGCGTTACGACCTCTACGTTCCTGGAGAGCTGGTACGTCTCGACCACTTCAACCAAGTGACCCCGGACGTCCCGCGCGCGGTCAAGTACATGCAGGATCTCGGCTTCCGTGTGACCGAAGACATCCAGGACGAAGAAGGCACTGTCTACGCTGCCTGGATGCGCCGCAAGCCCACCGTGCACGACACGGCGATGACGGGTGGCGACGGCCCTCGAATGCACCATGTCTGCTTCTCGACGCACGAGAAGCACAACATCCTCTCGATCTGCGACAAGCTCGGGGCGCTCCGCCGCTCCGACGCGATCGAGCGGGGCCCCGGTCGCCACGGCGTCTCGAACGCGTTCTACCTGTACTTGCGCGACCCCGATGGGCACCGCGTCGAGATCTACACGCAGGACTACTACACCGGTGACCCCGACAACCCCGTCATCACGTGGGACGTCCACGACAACCAGCGCCGCGACTGGTGGGGCAACCCCGTCGTGCCCTCGTGGTACACCGAGGCGTCGCTCGTCCTCGACCTCGATGGCAATCCGCAGCCTGTGGTCGCCCGCACCGACTCGAGCGAGATGGCTGTCACGATCGGCGCCGACGGTTTCTCGTACACGCGTCCCGACGAGGACTCGATGCCCGAATACAAGCAGGGCGAGTACAAGCTCGGCCACCAGCTGTAACCCGCGCTAACGTCGACCGAAGGAGGACGGATGCTGTCACCTGAGCAGATCGCGCAGATCGCGGGCGAGCTCGCGGAGGCGGATCGCGCGCACAGCGTGATCCCACGGATCACCGCCCGGTATCCGGACGCGACGGTCGAGGACTCGTACGCGATCCAGGGCGTGTGGCGCGACAAGAACATCGCAGCCGGGCGGCGGCTCGTGGGCCGCAAGATCGGGCTGACCTCGAAGGCGATGCAGCAGGCGACCGGCATCAGCGAGCCCGACTACGGCGTGATGTTCGACGACACCGTCTACGAGAGCGGGGCCGAGATCCCGGTGGGCCTTTTCTCGAATGTGCGCATCGAGGTGGAGCTCGCCTTCGTGCTCAAGGAGCCGCTCGAAGGTCCGGACTGCACACTGGAAGTCGCGCTTGCGGCGATCGACTACGCCGTGCCCGCGCTCGAGATCCTCAACTCGCACATCGAGCTCGAGGGCCGCACGATCGTCGACACCATCTCGGATAACGCCGCGTACGGGGGCATGGTGCTCGGGGACGTCCACAAGCGACCCGACGAGATCGATCTGCGGTGGGTTCCCGGCGTGCTCTCCCGCAACGGCGAGATCGAAGAGACCGGCGTCGCGGCCGGCGTGCTCGGCCACCCTGCGACAGGTGTCGCGTGGCTCGCGAACAAGTTCGCGCAGCACGGCGCGCGGCTCGAGGCGGGAGAGGTCATCCTCGCCGGATCGTTCACCCGGCCGATGTGGGTCCAGCGCGGCGATGATGTGCTCTGCGATTATGGGCCGATGGGAAAGATCACATGCCGCTTCGTCTAGCTCCCACGTTCCGCGATGATCTGGCGACGGCATCCCGCCCCCTCGCGGGGATCTGGGTGTGCTCCGGGTCGCCGCTGGTCGCCGAGATCTGCGCGGGGTCGGGCATGGACTGGACGCTCATCGACATGGAGCACTCTCCGAACGGGCTCAAGTCCGTGCTGGCGCAGCTGCAGGCGGTGGCCGCGTACCCGATCACGCCCGTTGTTCGCGTGCCGATCGGCGATGTGGTCACGATCAAGCAGGTGCTCGACATCGGCGCGCAGAACATCCTGGTGCCGATGATCTCCTCGGCCGAGGAAGCGGCTGCGGTGGTCGCCGCGGTGCGATACCCGCCGCTCGGCACGCGCGGAATCGGCAACGCGCTCGCCCGATCCGGGCGGTGGAACCGCGTCGACGCCTACCTCGAGAACGCCGCCGATCACGTGTCGCTGTTCGTCCAGATCGAGACCGCTGCGGGGGTGGATGCCGCAGCGGAGATCGCCGCCGTGGACGGGGTGGACGGCGTCTTCGTCGGACCCTCCGACCTCTCCGCGTCGATGGGCGTGCTGGGTCAGCAGACGCACCCCGACGTCGGTGGCAGCCGTGCTCCGCACGTTCGGGGCGGTGCGCGGCGCCGGCAAGCCGGTCGGCGTGAACGCGTTCGACCCCATCGCGGCCGATCGGTACCTCGCCGCCGGCGCGTCGTTCGTGCTGGTCGGCGCCGACGTGGCGCTGCTCGCACGCGGCTCGGAGGCGCTGGCTGCGCGGTTCATCCCCTCCGTCGACGAGGAAACGCGCGCGAGCTACTAGGTCAGAGGTTCGCCCGTCGCCTTCGCGCAATGCTGCTCGATGGGATCGCGCACTCGCGACGGGCGAGTTCCCCGCGACGCGTGACGGCTACACGTGGTCGAGCCGCGCAACGCCGATCTTCGAGTCCGCCATCCCGTAGAACACGTATCGCACACCCTCGATCTCTTCGATCGCGGTGGGGAAGACCACGTTCGGCACGATGCCGCCCCGCTCATCGTCGGTTTCGGCGCGCAGGAGCGGCTCCGGCGAGCGCGCAATGACAACGGACGGGTCATCTCCGTCGAGCAGCATCGCGCCCGCGGAGTAGTTGACGTTCTGCTGATGCTCGAACGCGCTCTCGATGGTCCCGGTCACCCCGTGGTGAAGCAGCAGCCACCCCTCCTCGACACGCACCGGCGCGGGACCCCCACCGATCTTCGTCACTTCGAAGGCGAACTGCGGGCCCGCGACGAACCTGTGCTGACTCCACAACGTCAGGGCCGAGATGTCCTCCGCCACTGCGTCCACGGGGACGTAGCTGATCCAGATCGACTGGCGCTCGTCCGTCGTCCCTGCCGGAACCACTACTCCCAGCCCCGGCTTCGTCTCACCCATATCCCACATCGGCCGATGCAGCACGGCGAAGCTGCGGACACCATCGGGTGCGGTGACGGGCTCCGGGAGGAAGGACGTGTTCTTGTTGTGAAACAGGTTGAGATCGATGTCGAGGGCATGGTCGTACGTGAACATCACCGGGCCGAGCCGGCGCCATTCGCGCAAGTCCGACGAAGTCGCCAGTGCGGTGCGTGGGCCCAGCGGGCCGTACGCCACGTACGTCATCACGAACAGCGCCAATTCGGCGATCCAGGTGACGCGCGGGTCCTCGACGCCCGCGTTGGTCACACCGTGCTCCCACGAACGATCGGGCTCGAGGACGACGCCCTGACGCTCGACGCCGACGGGCACACCATCCTCGATCACGACCCGAGCGAGGCCGACCCTCGAGACGTTGCCTGCCGCGACGATCCGCGGGAGAAGGTAGAGCTCACCATCCGCGCCGCGACCGGATGCCGGGTTCAGCACCCCCTCGGCTTCGAGAGGGTTGCCGTCCTCTGGCGTCATCAGCACCCCGATCCGCGTCAGCGTATACGGAACGGGGGGCAACTGTGGGGTACTCATGTCAGCCCTTCACCCCCGACCCGATGTCGGAGCTTTGGAATTGTCGTTGGAAGATGATGAACAGCGTCACGGCGGGAATAGCGAGCACGACGGCACCCGCCAAGATGGCACCGAACGGATTGGCTGCCGAGGCGGCGACGGTGGAGATGTAGTTCGCCAACGACACCGCCAGCGGCTGCAGTGATGCTTCCTTGGTGATCAAGAACGGCCACAGGAATTCATTCCATGGTCCGATGAAGGTCAGCAGGACGACGGTGAGCAGCGCGGGTCGAACCAGCGGCAAGGCGATGTTCCACAGAATTCGCAACTCCCCCGCACCATCGATTCGCGCCGCGTCGAACAGCGCCCGCGGCACCTGCAGGAAGTACTGCCGGAAGATGAGGACCGCTGCCGAGTTGATCGCGAACGGCAGAATCATGCCGCCATACGAATCGGCGAGACCGTAGTCGCGCGCGATCATCACATACAGCGGAATCATCAACAGTTGGAACGGGACGATCTGCACCAGCAGCGCAATCGCGAAGGCGAATCCCCTCCCTCGCCAGTGCAGCACCGAGAGCGCATATCCGGCGAGCACGCCGAAGATCACGGTGCAGAGGATCACACCGCCCGTGAAGATCCCCGAGTTCACGAGTCCCTGGAGCAGGTTGATACGCGAGTTGATCTCGACGTAGTTCTCGAACGAGATATTGGCGGGGTTCGGGAACGCGCCCGCCGGCGACTGATCCGGCGAGATCTGCAGAGAGCCGATGACCATGTAATAGAACGGGAACAGGAAGATCAGCGCGCCGATGGCGAGGACGATCCATCGGATCACGACGCCCTTGCGGGGCGGATGCCACTTGGACTTCTCGACCGGTGCATCCGGCTCGGAGGCACCTTCCTCCAGACGGTTCACGATGTCAGTCATGACTCGTCACCTCCCACGAAACGGCGCTGTAAGAGCGCAATGATGAGCACGAAAGCGACCAGGATCACGCCGATCGCGGCTGCGACATCCGGGTTCCCTTGTTCGAGGCCCTTCTGGTACATCAGCAGCACGGGCGAGGTCGACGCGCCGTTGGGCCCCCCGCCGTTGGTCAGCAGGTAGGGCTCGGTGAAGAGGTTCGCACCGGTGATCGTCGAGAGCAGTACGACCAGGACCGTCGCAGGTCGCACCCCAGGTACGGTCACCGTGAAGAACGTGCGGACCGCGCCGGCACCATCCGTGGCCGCCGATTCGTACAGTTCCTCGGGCACCGCCTGCAGAGCAGCCAGATACAGAAGGATGAAGAATCCGAGCTGCTTCCACGTGACGAAGATGGCGATGGTCGGCATTGCCAGGGTCGGGTTGATGAGCCAGGAGGGATCAGGAGCGAGCGGACCGAGGACCTGGTTGACCAATCCGTTGTCGCTGAACATGAACAGCCACACCCCGACGACCGCGACGGATGCCGTCACATACGGCACGTAGTAGCTGACGCGCAGGAACAACCGTCCTCGTACGACGCGGTTGAGCGCCGTGGCCAGCAAGATCGAAAGCACCACCGTCAGCGGCACGTTGATGATCAGGAAGACGCCGACGTTCAAAAACGCACGCCAGACGGCCGGATCCGTCGCGACGGTGACGAAGTTGTCGAAGCCGACGAAGTCGCGCTGGACGTCCGCACCGGGCGCTGCGAAGAAGTAGTCCTGGAACGACATCCACACGGCGAACACCAGTGGGTAGGCGAAGACCACGCCGACGAAGATGAGGTACGGCGCGGCCAACAGCATCCCGAAGGGGTTCTCTCCGAGAATGCGCCGGCGGCGCCGGGCCGACGGCGTCTGCTGCGCGTCGACCCGACCCGTCTCCGGCTTGGAAGTTACGGTAGCCATGTCTGAGACCGACGATCCACTAGCCCTGATCGACCAGGGCGTCGACCTCGGCGGCTGTGTCGGAGAGGAACGTGGAGATGTCGCCCTCACCGAAGATGACCGCCTTGGAGTACGCATCCCGGAACGTCTGCCAGATCTCGATCGAGTTGGCGACGTTCGGTACCTCCACGACACGGTTCGCCTGGTCACCGAACACGGTGTACGCGGGGTTTTCGGAGAAGTAGTCCGCGTATGTGCCGGTCAGATCCTGTCGCAGTGGCATCTGCCCGGTCAGGTTGAGCAGTTGCCCATCCTGCTCTTCGCTCGTGGCGAATTTCAGTACATCCCACGCGGTGGCCTGGTTCTTGCACGCGGTGAACATGCCGACGTTCTTCGCATCGCTGAAGGTGTACGTGTCTTCGGGCGCCGTGCCCTTCGAGGTCGGCACCGGGACGGTACCCCAATCCACGGTGTCCGCGAAGTAGTCGATGGCCCAGGGCCCCGCGATCGTCATGGCCGAGTTGCCATCGACGAACGAGTCTCCGTTGTACGCTTCCTGGCCGGACAGCCCCTCGTCGTACATCGTCGCCCAGAACTCGGACGCCGCTTTGCCGGCGTCGGAGTCGAAGGTCGACTTGCCGTCCTCGACGAGGAGCGTGCCACCACTCTCGGCCGCGAAGAGCGGGTAGAAGTCGAACCACGACTGGTAGAACTCACTCGACGGGGCCGGGTAGATCGCGTAGGGCGCGGCACCCGACTCGGTGAGGGTCCGCGACGCATCGAGGAACTCGTCGTAGGTCGACAGCTTCGGGTTCTCCGGGTCGAGACCGGCCGCCGTGAACATGGCCTTGTTGTAGAAGATCACAACGGGGTTCGACTTCCACGGCATCTGGTAGAACTCACCATCGGCTGACTTGTACTGATCGGCGTTTCCACCCGAGCGTGCCTCGATGTAGTCGTCGCCGTCTTCGAAGCTCGAGAGCGAGACGAGCCCGCCCGCCTTTTCGAACTGTGGGACGGCCGCTGGGGAGGTGTTGAAGATCAAACACGGCGCGTTTCCTGCCGTGATGGATGCGCTGATGACAGCCTCGCTGCTGTCGCCCGCCGGAATCTCCTGGGCCTTGATCTGCTCATCGGGGTGGTCGGCGTTCCATGCGTCGACCATCTGCTTGCCCCACTCGATCTCGGCCTCATTGTTGGAGTACCAGATCGTGATGTCGCCACGCCCCTCCGGGGTGGCGCCGTTGCTCCCGCCACCACCGCCGCTGCACGCGGTCAGTAACAAGGTGCCGGCTGCGGCAAGGGCTGTGATCTTGATGCTTCTTCGCATTGTTCTTCCTTCCATGTGAGGACGCGTCATGCGGCGCATCCTGAGTCGCCTGTCCTGAGGCCTGAATCCCAGACCACGCGGCGGCGAGAGTACTAGCTCGAGGGTCGACCGACCGGGGCCAGACCGGTCGACTCGCGCACGACGAGGCGGGCTGGGGCCAGCTCGGAGTCGTCGATCGGTGCGCCCCCGATCGCGGCCAGCAGTGCGCGTGCAGCAGCCGCGCCCCACTCGACGGCGTCGGTGGCGACGGAGGTGAGTGACGGATAGACGTAGCGCGCGATGTCGGTGTCATCGAACCCTGCGATGGACAGGTCGCGCGGTACAGAGAGCCCGTGGCGCTGAGCCACGGCAATACCTGCGAGCGCCATCTGGTCGTTGGAGTACGTGATCGCCGTGGGGCGAGTGGCGGCATCCGCAAGCAATTCCTGCGTCGCCTCACCGCCGGCACGTGCGCTGAAATCCGTCTCGACGATGCGCGCTGTGAGTCCGTGGCGCGCACACGCGGATGAGAAGGCGTCCGCGCGGCGGCGTGCGTGCAGCATGTCGAATGAGCCCGCGACGTGCGCAACCGATCGGTGGCCCAGTTCGGCGAGGTGGTCGACCGTCGCCTTCACTCCTGCGACGTCATCGACGGACACCGCCGGAAAGGGCGAGTCGACGTCGGGGTGACCGAGGGTGACGGCGGTGAGTCCGAGTTCTTCGATCAGCGCAAGCCGCCCGTCCGCCGCACGGATATCTGCAAGGAAGAAGCCGTCGACGCGGCGCTCCGCCGCAAGCTTGCGGTACGTCTCCGCTTCGCGAGATCCGGTCGGGACGGATGCCAACAGGAGCGCTTGTCCGGCGGGCGCGAGTTCGCGTTCAACGCCCGCGATGAAGGCGGGGAAGAAGGGGTCTCCCGCCACGATGGCGATGTCACGCTGCAGAACCAGCCCGAGCGCGAAAGAGCGGTTCGTGCTGAGTGAGCGCGCACGCACATCCGGCGACCAGCCCATCTCGGCGGCGATCGTCAGAATGCGTTCCTTGGTTGCCAGATTCACGCCCGGTCGATCGTTCAGCGCGAACGAGACGAGACCCTTGCTCACTCCGGCGCGCTCCGCGACATCGGAGATGGTGGGCCGCGAGCGGCGATGCTTCTGAGAATCCTGATCCATGGGCTCCATTGCCTCACGTCTAAACCGGTTTATTAAACCGGTTTAGTAAGAATAGCCCACGTTACTGCGGTTGTCGAGGGGTGGTCGACCCCGACCGCATATCCACCGCACGCCCGCACTGTCAACGCTGGATGAGACCTCTCCCCGCGTGAGAGCCTGTACGCATGCAGAGGGAAGTCTCGAGCCACATCGTCCTGAACATCACAGAGCCCGCCGATCTCGTCTTCTCCGTGGCCGTGTCGGGCCACTACGCGCCCAACCACGAGAAGTTCACGGCCACCCTCGATGGCAACCTCGTCGAGGATGAAGAGCTCCTCGATCGGCACGGCATCCGCCTGCACCGCGTTCGCAGTGGGGTAGGTCAGCTCGTCGTGGACTACTCGGCGATCATTCTCGGCAACGGAGCCCCCGGCCTCGCCCGCGATGTCGACCTCCTGACGTTCGTCAGGCCCAGCCGCTATGCGGAGTCCGATTCGCTCGCGCCTACGGCGCACGCCCAGTTCGGCGGCATCGAAGACCCGAAGGAGCTGCTCACCGCCGTCTCATCGTGGGTCGGAACGCAGCTGTCGTACGTCTCGGGATCCTCGCTCCCCACCGACGGCGCCATCCGCACGCTTCTCGCTCGTAAGGGCGTCTGCCGCGACTACTCCCACCTGTGCATCGCCCTGCTGCGCGCTCTCGGGATCCCTGCCCGCCTCGTCGCCGTCTACGCGCCGGGCCTCAGCCCCATGGATTTCCACGCTGTCGCCGAAGCCTGGGTGAACGGTGGGTGGCACGTCGTCGACGCCACCACGCTCGCCCCGCGCTCGACTCTCGTCCGTATCGCCTCGGGTCGGGATGCCGCCGACACCGCGTTCCTCAACGTCATCTCCGGCCGCGCGGACCTCGTCGAGGTCACGGTCAACGCCGTCGTGGACGAGCTTCCGGGCGATGACTTGAACACTCTCGTCCAAATCACCTGACCGTCTCGCCCTGACCACGAGCCGTGGGATCCTGGACGTATGAAAGCCTGGATCGTCCGCTTCGTCTCACTGCTGGTCTTCAACGTTGTGCTGCTGCTGCTCATCGGGCTGTTCACCCCCGCCAAGGTGGGCTGGGCGGCGCTCTGGGCGGGCATCATCCTGACGGCGGCCACGATGTGGGTCAAGCCTGCGCTCACGCGGTGGTTCCAATCATCTGCGGCGAAGTCGGCAGGTGGTCGCACCAAGCTCGGCGAGAACATCGTGCAGTTCTTCCTGGTACTCGCGATCGCCTTCGTGGTCTGGGTGCTCACGGTCATCTTCTCGGGCGTGCAGGTGCACGGCTGGATTCTCGGATGGATCATTCCTCCGGTCTTCGTCTTGATCGGCTGGGCGATCTACGAAGCCATCGATGACCGCGTCGAAGCGCATGCGAGCGAACTGTACGACAAGGCGGATGCCGGCATCCGCGGCTCGAAGTCGCCTGCACAGGCACCCGCACCGACCCCCTCTTCGGCCGCACCGTCGACTCGCGCGGCTCGCAAAGAACTCGACGACGGACTGACCGCGGAGCAGCGCCAGATGCTCGAGGACCTCGGCAAGAGCTGACGACCAGCACCCCGCCCACGTCGTCACGCAAGACCCTGGCCCGTTCGCCGAAACGGGGGGATGATGGGATTGTGGACGCGTCGTCGATGTCGCCCGAGTTCACTCGCGAACTCGAGACTCTTCGGCGTCGAGCGTACGGGCTCGACGCCGACATCGACTCCGACCCGGTTGCGCTGCGACGTTTGAGCGAGCTCGAGGCGGCGTTGCATCCGACTGCCACACACGCCGAGGTCACGCCCACCGAGGTCACGCCCACCGAGAAGAACGTCGTCGTCCGCCCTCTCACGCTCGTTGCTGCCGACGTGCCAGATGAGATGTCCGATCCGGTCCGGCACACGCCGGTCTTTCGCCGCTCCCGGCGTGCGCCGTCGCTTCGAGTCGTCTCGGCGATCGTGGCGGCCACCGTCGCGCTGGCGTGGGTGGCGAGCCATCCGTTCGCCTCGACCGGGGACGTGGTCCTGGCCCCCACGAAAGCGAGTGCGCAGGAACGACAGGACCTCATCGATGAGGTCGATCTCTTCTCCTTCGGCATGACGGGTGCCCGCCTGCAGTCCTTCGCCCCCTTCCGACAACTCTCCGTGTGGTCGGCGGTCAACACAGCGGGAATGACGTGCCTGCTCGTGAGATCGCAATCCGATGGCGTGTTCCACGTCGGTTGCACGCCCAGCCCGCTCCAGCCTTCTCTCGATCTGCGCGTGGGCTACGACGTTCGTCCGGAGCTCGTGGATGATCTCGCGCCCGGCAGCGTGGTGCGCCTTGTCCTCCACGGCGACGACGTGGGGGTCTGGGTCGCGGAAGCCCCTGATCCCCGCAGCTGATGAAGACCGTGTAACAAAGTGCCGTCCCGCGCGCCGTCGCACGGGCAGGGCGGGAGAATAGAGATTCGCCGACGCCACAGCACTCGTTCGGCGGTTCCCCGAGCACCGGAGTCTTCATGTCGCGTTCCCGCCCACTTGCCCGCACCGCCGTCGTCCTCGTCGCGGCCCTCGCCGTCACCCTGACCGGGTGCGCGTCCGGCTCGACCCCGGCTGCCAGCGACTCCGCGGCATCGGATGCCGACTGGATCACCCCTGGCAAGATCACCATCGCCACCGGCGAGCCTGCGTACTACCCCTACGTCATCGACGACGACCCGGCATCCGGTGAAGGCTTCGAATCGGCCATCGCCTACGCGGTGGCCGACGAACTCGGCTTCGCCGCGGACGATGTCGAGTGGGTACGCACGACGTTCGAGGCGGCAATCGCCCCGGGGCCGAAGACGTTCGACTTCAACATCCAGCAGTACACGATCACCGATGAGCGCAAGGCGAACATCGACTTCTCCTCGCCGTACTACTCCGCCAGCCAGGCCGTGGTCGCGATCAAGGGCTCCGCCGCCGAAGGTGTCACCACCATCGACGGACTCAAGGACCTCGTGCTCGGCGCCATGGTCGGCTCGACGAGTGCGCAGACGATCGAAGACGCCGTCAAGCCGAACGTCGACGCTCAGCTCTACAACTCGAACGAGGACGCGAAGGCGGCGCTCGAAGCCGGACAGATCGACGGCCTCGTCCTCGACCTGCCGACCGCGTACTACGCGACGGGCGTGTACATCGACAACTCCTTCATCGTCGGCGAGCTGCCCGCGGCCGGTGTCCCCGACGAGTGGGGCGTCGTGCTCGCGAAGGACTCGCCGCTCACCGAGCGGGTGACGGCCGCGATGGACACCCTGCGCGACAACGGCACGCTGGACGAGATCACCGACAAGTGGCTCGGCGAGGGCGCAGGCGTCACCAAGCTTCAGTGACCGCGAATCCGCACCGGTCCGCTAGCGTCGGATCGTGACCGACACCCCCCACGAGCCGAGCGCTCTCGAACTCGATCGGCGCGCGTACCGCACGCGTCAGTCGAGGCGGTCGGTGTGGGTTGCCGTCGCATCGACGATCGTGTTCGCGGTCGTCGTGTGGCTCACGATCATCAGCACGCCCGGGTGGGCGGCTGTGCAGCAATCGTTCTTCGATCCGGCGACGGCTCTCGCGGCTCTCCCGCGGGTCTGGGACGGCTTCCTGCTGAACCTGCAGGTGCTCGCGTTGTCCGTGATCACGGTCGCGATCACGGCCACGGCGATCGCCCTCCTCCGAACGTTGCGCGGACCGGTGTTCTTTCCCGTGCGTGTGCTGGCCGCCGCATACACGGACTTCTTCCGTGGCGTCCCGCTGATCATCGTGCTGTACCTCGTCGGATTCGGGGTCCCCGCGCTGCTCAACCAGCGCATCCCGCTCTTCGTGCTCGGCACCGCGGCGATCACGATCACCTACTCGGCCTACGTGAGCGAGGTGATCCGGGCAGGCATCGAAGCGGTGCACCCGTCGCAGACGCTCGCCGCGCGTGCCCTGGGGCTGGGCTACGCGCGAACCCTGCGTCTCGTCGTCCTGCCGCAGGCGCTGCGGAAGATGACCCCACCACTCATGAACGACTTCGTGGCGATGCAGAAGGACGTCGGACTCATCTCGATCCTCGGGGCCGTCGATGCCGTGCGGGCGGCGCAGATCGAGACCGCGCTCATGTACAACTTCACGCCGTATGTCGTGGCGGGATTGCTCTTCGTGCTGCTCGCGATCCCCTCTCTCCGCCTGGCCGATTGGTATACCGCGAAGCTTCGTGAGCGCGAGCAGATGGGTTCGATCGTATGACCGCGCTGTTGCAGGCCGAGGACCTGTGGAAGTCGTTCGGCACGCACCAGGTTCTGCGTGGGGTGTCGCTCGAAGTCTCGGCCCACGAGGTGGTCGCGCTGATCGGAGCAAGCGGTTCGGGAAAGTCGACGTTGCTGCGATGCCTGAATCTGCTCGAGCCGATCGACGACGGGCGCATTCTCCTCGGCGGCGATGACATCTCCGACCCGCGGGCGGATGCCAATGCCGTTCGGGCGCGGTTCGGGGTGGTCTTCCAGCAGTTCAATCTGTTCCCGCACCTCTCCGTGCTCGACAACGTCACCCTCGCCTCCCGCATGGTGCACAAGATGCCCAAGCGTGAGTCCGAAGAACGTGCGATGGCGCTGCTCGAACGGGTCGGGCTCGCCGACAAGGCGACCGCGCACCCCGATCGACTCTCGGGCGGTCAGCAGCAGCGCGCGGCGATCGTCCGGGCCATCGTGACCGAACCCGAAGTGCTTCTCCTCGACGAGATCACGTCGGCCCTCGACCCGCTGCTCGTCACCGAGGTGCTCGAACTCGTGCAGCAGCTCGCCGTCGATGGCGCCACAATCCTCATGGCCACCCATGAAATGGCGTTCGCGCGGGATATCGCCCATCGCGTGGTGTTCCTCGACGGCGGCCGCATCATCGAGCAGGGGCCGCCCGCCGAGGTCTTCGGCGATCCGCGCGAGGAACGCACGAAGGCGTTCCTCTCGCGCTTCACGTCCTAGCCGTCCGGCTCGCCGGCCGGCGTGACCTCGCGCTCAGCGAGAGGCGCGCTCGGCGGCTTCCACGACGTTCGTCAGCAGCAGCGCAACGGTCATCGGCCCGACGCCCCCCGGGTTGGGCGAGAGGTAGCCGGCGACCTCGGCGACATCGGGGTGGATGTCGCCGAATACGGCGGACTTGCCGGTCTCGGCATCCGTCTCCCGGGTCACGCCGACGTCCAGCACGGCCGCACCGGGCTTGACGTCTTCGGCGCGCACGAGGTGCTTGACGCCCGCTGCGCCGACGATCACGTCGGCCTCGCGCAGGTAGCGCGGCAGATCCACTGTTCCGGTGTGTGTCAGGGTGACCGTCGCGTTCAACGAGCGGCGCGTGAGCAACAGCCCGATCGACCGTCCGATGGTGACGCCACGACCGACCACCACGACGTGTTTTCCGGCGAGGTCGTAGTCGTTGCGCAGCAGCAGCTCGATGACGCCACGAGGAGTGCACGGCAGCGGTGTGTCGATCGGCCCGTTGACGTTCAGCACAAGTCGACCGAGATTGGTCGGATGCAGGCCGTCGGCGTCCTTCGCGGGGTCGATCCGCTCGAGGATGGCGTCGGTGTCCAGGTGCTTCGGCAGTGGCAGCTGCACGATGTAGCCGTGGCAGCTCGGGTCCGCGTTGAGCTCGTCGATCAGCGCTTCGACCTGTGCCTGCGTGGCATCCGACGGAAGTTCGCGCTGGATGGAGTTCATCCCGAGGGCGACCGACTGGCGGTGCTTCATCCCGACGTACAGCTGCGAAGCCGGGTCAGCGCCGACGAGAACCGTCGCGATGCCGGGGACGACGCCGCGAGCCGCCAAAGCCGCGATGCGCTCGCGCAGCTCGTCCTTGATCGCCGCTGAGGTCGCCTTGCCGTCCAGAATCCGTGCGGTCATGTCTACTCCTTATCGTGTGTGGCCCGTCCCGCCCCGCCCCTGCGTCCCCCGCCCGTTCCGCTTCCCGCGAGACTGCGGGTACGCGACGAGACAGCGTGCGCTGTCCGCAGTCTCGTCGCCCGTACGCAGTCTCGCGGGATTCGGGTGGGGGCGGATGCGGGCGGGGCGGATGCCGGGGTTACTGCTGAAGCCCGGGGTACAGGGGGAACGCGGCGGCCAGGGCGTCCACGCGCGCGCGAAGTGCCTCGACATCCGCACCCGGGATCAGCGCGAGCGCGATGATGTCGGCGACCTCGGTGAACTCCACGTCGCCGAACCCACGGGTGGCGAGTGCGGGCGTGCCGATCCGCAGCCCCGAGGTGACCATCGGCGGGCGCGGGTCGTTCGGGACCGCATTGCGGTTGACCGTGATGTGGATGTCGTGGAGGAGGTCCTCGGCCTGCTTGCCGTCGATCGCCGCATCGCGGAGGTCGACCAGCACGAGGTGCACGTCGGTGCCGCCGGAGCGCACGCCGATGCCGGCGTCGACGACATCCTGCTGGGTGAGACGCTCGGCGAGGATGTGCGCACCGCTGAGCACGCGCTCCTGACGCTCCACGAACTCGGGCGTCGCGGCCAGCTTGAACGCGGTCGCCTTCGCAGCGATCACGTGCATGAGCGGCCCGCCCTGCTGGCCCGGGAACACCGCGGAGTTGATCTTCTTCGCAATGTCGGGGTCGTTGGTGAGGATGAAGCCCGAACGGGGTCCGCCGATGGTCTTGTGCACCGTCGAGGACACCACGTGCGCGTACGGGACGGGGTTCGGGTGCAGACCCGCGGCGACGAGACCGGCGAAGTGCGCCATGTCGACCCACAGGAGCGCACCGACCTCATCGGCGATCGCACGGAACGCGGCGAAGTCGAGCTGGCGCGGGTACGCCGACCAGCCGGCGATGATCACCTTCGGCTTGTGCTCGATCGCGAGGCGGCGGACCTCGTCCATGTCGATGATCGAGGTCTCAGGGTCGACGCCGTACGCGACGATGTTGAACAGGCGTCCGGAGAAGTTGATCTTCATGCCGTGGGTCAGGTGCCCACCGTGGTCGAGAGAGAGTCCGAGCAGCGTGTCGCCGGGGCGGGCGATCGCGTGGAGGACGGCGGCGTTCGCGGAGGCGCCCGAGTGCGGCTGGACGTTCGCGAACTCTGCACCGAACAGCGACTTCGCGCGCTCGATCGCGAGCTCTTCGGCGACGTCGACCTCTTCGCAGCCACCGTAGTAGCGACGTCCGGGGTAACCCTCGGCGTACTTGTTCGTGAGCACCGAGCCCTGCGACTGCAGGACCGAGACGGGGACGAAGTTCTCGGAGGCGATCATCTCGAGGAACCCGCGCTGGCGGTTGAGCTCGCGCTCGAGAACCTCGGCGATCTCGGGATCGACCTCGGAGAGAGGGGCGTTGAATACGGAATCGGTCATGACGATCTCCTGACGACGGCTGGTGTGGGATTCACCGGTTGCGGGCAACCGGAATGGTCTACATCGGCCCAGGCGTACGGTCGAATGCCGTTGTCAGCCGCTCCCCGGTGGTCACCCACCTCAACGCCAGTCGCGACCCTTGAATCATAACGGATGCGATCAGACCGGATGCCGCAATCTTCCGCTCGCAATTCCGATTTGTTAGGGTTCCTTACATGACCCATGACGGTTCCGCACCGCTGCCCGCCGTTGTCCCCGCACCGGCATCCATCACCGCGACCGGCGGCGACCCGTTTCGCATCGACGAGCGGGCGACGATCGCTGGGGACCCGGATGCCGCGTCATGGCTTACAGCGCTCCTTGCTGCACGCACCGGTGGTCCGGTGGCTTTCGAGACAGGAGTGAACGGTGACGACGCCGTCGGTCGCACCACGATCGACCTTCGTGTCGCCGGCGACGGTGCACCCGAGTCGTACACACTCACGGTGGATGCGGCATCCGTCACCATCGTCGGCGCCGACCCGGCCGGTCTCTTCTACGGCGTGCAGACCCTCGGCCAACTGATCACGGCCGACGGCGACACGTGGGTGATCCCCGCCGTGACGATCGAGGATGCGCCCCGGTTCGCCTACCGAGGGGTGATGCTCGACGTCGCACGGCATTTCCACGGGGTCGACACCGTCCGCGCCTACATCGACCGCGCCGCGAGCCTCAAGTTCAATGCCCTCCACCTGCACCTCTCCGACGACCAGGCCTGGCGCATCGAACTGCGATCACGACCCGAACTGACCGCGATCACCGGTTCGAACGCGATCGGAGGCGACCCCGGCGGCTTCTATACGAAGGCGGACTATCAGGACCTCGTCGAGTACGCCGCACGCCATCACATGGTCGTCGTCCCCGAGATCGACACTCCCGGTCACACCCACGCCGTCGGGCTGGCGTATCCCGAACTTGCCGAAGACCCGGTCGTCACCGACGAGATGCGCGAGATCATCCGCGACTACGGCGGCGGAATTCCGACGGCCGGCGAGCCGTACCAGGGCATGGCGGTCGGATTCTCATCGCTGAAGATCCACGATGAGGCGACGTACGACTTCCTCGCCGATGTCTTCGGCGAACTCGCGGCGATGACGCCCGGCCCGTACCTCCACGTCGGCGGAGACGAAGCGCTCGGCACGGACCCGGCGGATTTTGCGGAGTTCATGACCCGTGTGACCGCACTCGTCGCCGATCTCGGGAAGACCCCCATCGCGTGGCATGAAGCCGGTGCTGCGGCGGGCCTCGAGGACGACACCATCGGACAGTATTGGGGCTACGTGATCCCCACGGACGGAATGGACGAGAAGGCGCGCGGGTTCGTGCGGCGCGGATCGCAGCTGATCCTCTCCCCCGCCGACGCCATCTACCTCGACATGAAATTCGACGCCGACTCGCCGCTCGGACTCACCTGGGCGAACGGGGTCACCACGATCGAGCGCTCCTACGCGTGGGAGCCGACCGCGGTGATCGAGGGCGTCACCGAAACGCGACATCCTCGGGGTCGAAGCTCCGCTGTGGGCAGAGACCGTGCGCGACCTCGCCGATATCGATGCGCTCGCCTTTCCCCGCATCGCATCCGCCGCGGAGGCGGCCTGGTCCCCCGCGGTCGGTGCGAGTAGCCTCCGAACGTGGGAGTCGTTCCGCGAACGCGTCGGCGCGATGGGACCACTGTGGACGAGCCTCGGGATCGGCTACACGCGATTGCCCGAGATCCCCTGGCTTTGAGTCGGGGCGCGTGACGAAAGGGATGCACATGCAGGGCGTCACCGTCATTCACTCCGCGTCGATCGTCGACGCCGGCGAGATCGTCGCCGATGCCTGGGTCCGGTTTGCCGACGGCCGTGTCTCGGCGCGGGGCACGGGGCAGACCTGGCGCGACGACTCCGCCGATGCCACTGCTGACGTCATCGATGCCGCTGCGCTCGCCGGCTCGGGCGCGCTGCTGACGCCCGGCTTCATCGACATCCACGGGCACGGTGGCGGCGGATTCTCCTACGACGACGGTCCGGATGCGATCCGCGCCGCACGGGCTCTGCACCGCGCGCACGGCACGACCCGCGCGGTCATCTCGCTGGTGACCGCTCCGCTCGATCTCCTCGCCCAGCGCACCGCCGAGATCGCCGACCTCACCGAGACGGATGCCGACATCCTCGGCTCGCATCTGGAAGGACCCTTCCTCGACCCCGGTCACAAGGGCGCACACGACCTTGGTCTGCTCATCGATCCGACTCCGGATGCCGTCGGCCTGCTCCTGGGCGCCGGGCGCGGGACGGTCCGGCAGGTCACTCTCGCGCCCGAACTGCCCGGCGGCATCGACGCGATTCGCCTGGTCGTCGACTCGGGTGCGGCGGCGGCCGTCGGGCACACCTCGGCCGACTTCGCCGTGACCGGCGCCTCGTTCGATGCCGGCGCAACGATCCTCACTCATGCCTTCAACGCGATGCCGGGGCTGCATCACCGCGAGCCCGGCCCGGTGGCGGCCGCGGCGGCCGATCCCCGCGCGACGCTCGAGATCATCGCCGACGGCGTGCACCTGCATCCCGAGGTCGTGCGAATCGCTTTCGCCGCCGCGCCCGGACGTATCGCGCTGGTGACCGACGCGATGGCGGCGGCGGGGTCGGCCGATGGCCGCTACATTCTCGGGACCCTCGCTGTCGACGTGAAGAACGGAATCGCTCGGCTGGTGGACGGCGGTGCGATCGCCGGTTCGACCCTGACGCAGGATGTCGCGCTGCGCTTCACCGTAGCGGCGGGAGTCGACCTTGCCTCCGCCGTCGACGCCCTCACCCGCACACCCGCAGCCGCGATCGGCCGGCCCGACCTCGGTTCACTCGCCATCGGCGCGGCCGCGGACGCCGTCCTGCTGGGCGCGGATCTGCACGTCCAGCGCGTATGGACGAACGGCGTCTGACGCACCACGCGGACCTGTCGGTGCGCGGGTAGAATCGACCCATGGCCGAACTGCCCACCGTGCGCCCGGCACAGCCGGCCGAGCCGCTTGCTCCCGGCACACGTCCCGCGCTCACTGCGATCGACCTCCTCGCGTTTCTCGTGGAGCTCTTCGCTTTCGCGACCCTTGCGATCTGGGGGTTCGCCGCATGGCCGTTCCCGTGGAACATCGTCGTCGGTATCGCAGCTCCCGTGATCGCCATCCTGCTGTGGGCTCTCTTCTGCTCGCCGCGCGCCGTGTTCGTGCTTCACCCCTTCGTGCGCGCCCTGGTCGAGCTTCTCGTGTACGCCTCGGCGACCATCGCGTGGTGGACCATGGGACACGTCTGGATCGGTCTGGTCTACGGAGTCATCGCCGTGACCGTCGGCGTCATCGCCGGCCGTCGCCGCCTGGCATGACCTCGTTCGACGTCGTCGCCCTCCTCACCGAGGAGCTCGGCGACCGCGTCGACACGACGCCCGAGTCCTTGGCGTCGGCGCGGGCAGACAAGTCGGGGCACGCCGCTGCCGGCCTCCCCCTCGCGGTCGTGCACGCGGCATCCGTCGCCGACGTGCAGACGACGCTGCGAATAGCCTCCCGCACATCCACTCCCGTCGTCACGCGGGGTGCGGGCACGGGGCTTGCCGGTGGGGCCAACGCAGGCGCCGGTGAGATCGTGCTGAGCGTGCGCGGGATGACCCGCATCCTCGAGATCCGCCCCGATGATCTCCTCGCCGTCGTCGAACCCGGCATCCTCAATGCCGAGCTCAATAACGCTCTCGCGGAGCACGGCCTCTGGTGGGCCCCGGATCCGGCCAGCCGAGCGATCTCGACGGTCGGCGGGAACATCGCGACCGGCGCGGGTGGACTGCTGTGCGCGAAGTACGGCGTCGTCCGCGATGCGGTGCTGGGCGTCGACCTCGTCCTCGCCGACGGGCGGATGCTGAAGCTCGGCCACCGGAGCGTGAAAGGTGTCACAGGCCTCGACCTCACCTCGCTCGTGATCGGTTCTGAAGGCACGCTCGGCGTCGTCGTCGGCGCCACACTGAAGTTGCGGCGCCTCGTCCCCGGCGAGGTCCGGACTCTCTCGGCCACGTTCCCGACCGTTCGGGATGCCGCCGTTGCCGCAGCAGCCGTCACAGCCTCGGGAGTGCAGCCCGCGATCATGGAACTCATGGACGCCGGTTCGCTCGCGGCCGTCCATCGCCTGCTCGGCCGTGTGGCCCCGGAGGCCGGCGCCGCGCAGTTGACGATCCAGACCGACGGGCCGGCGGCGGCGGTGGAGGCGGAGACGATCGCCGAGGTCCTGGCCGGGGCCGGTGGCACCGTGCGCGTCGCGGCTGACGATGCGGAGGCGGAGGATCTGCTGGCCGTCCGCCGGTCGATGCATCCCGCGATGGAGACCCTCGGCACCACCCTGATCGAGGACATCTCCGTGCCGCGCAGCGCACTGCCGGCGATGTTCGACGAGATCGCACGGGTCGAACGTGAGTACGGCATCGCGATCCCGACCGTCTGTCACGCGGGCGACGGCAACCTGCATCCGAACTTCATCTTCGAGGGCGAGGAAGTTCCGCCGCTGATCTGGGATGCCGCGGATGACCTGTTCCGCGCGGCCCTGCGCCTCGGCGGCACGCTGACCGGCGAGCACGGCATCGGGGTGCTCAAGCGCCGCTGGCTGGCCGACGAATTGGGCGACGACCAGTGGGAGATCCAGCGCCAGATCGCCCGGGTCTTCGACCCCGCCGGCATCCTCAACCCCGGCAAGGTCTTCGCGCCCTGACCGTCGCCTGGTCGCACGCCGAGCCCATCCTCTATCGCCGAGCCCATCCTCAATGTGCGCAGATTGGGTAGGGGTTCGGCGGGCGGGGATGGGTTCGGCGAGAGTGCTAGAGCCCTTGCCAGGCCGGTTTGTTTGCGAAGGCGTAGCGGTAGTAGTCCGCGAATCGCAGCTGAGAGGCCGCGGCCTCGTCGATGACGACCGTCGTGTGCGGATGCAGCTGAATCGCCGATCCGGGCAACGACGCGCTCACCGGACCCTCGACCGCGCCGGCCACCGCCGCCGCCTTTCCTTCGCCGAATGCCAGCAGCACGAGGTGCCGCGCCCGAAGAATGGTGCCGAGCCCTTGCGTGATGCAGTGCATCGGGACATCGTCGACGCTGTCGAAGAAGCGACCATTGTCGGTCCGCGTCTGCTCGGTGAGGGTCTTCACCCGGGTGATCGACGCGAACGATGACCCCGGCTCGTTGAATCCGATGTGACCGTCGGTGCCGATGCCGAGGATCTGCAGATCGACTCCCCCGGCGTCGGCGATGGCCCGCTCGTAATCCTCGCCGGCGTGCTCGATGCCCTCGAGCGACCCGTTCGGCACCGACACCGTCGACGGGTCGAGCCCGAGCGGCTCGACGACTTCGCGTCGGATGACGCTGCGGTAGCTTTCGGGGTGGTCCGGATCGATCCCGACGTACTCATCCAGCGCGAATCCGCGCACGCGCGAGAAGTCCACGCCGACCGATCGGGGGCGCAGCGCCTCGTAGACCGGCAGCGGCGTCGAGCCCGTCGCCAGGCCCAAGACGGCATCCGGGCGCGCCGTGACGAGTCGGATGATCTCGTCGGCGACGAGCACTCCGCCCGAGGCGGCCGACGTGACGATGACGATCTCAGCCATGGGCGAGGGCCGCCGGGGTGTGGGATGCGTCAGGCGCGACACCGATCAGTGCGGCACCGAGCGCCGCTGCGGGTGATCCCGGCGGGAGCGGCGTCACTCGATCGGGAAGATTGAGCGAGCGCAGGAACGCGGATGCCTCGGCGCTGCGCGCCAGCAGTTCCCGCACCGGAGCGAACAGCCGCTCGCCGAGCGCAGTCACGCCTCCCCCGATGACGACGACCTCGACGTCGGTCGTGAGTACGAGCACTCGGACGGCCGCGGCGACGCCGTGGACGAGATCGTCGCGCAGCCGGACGGCGAGCGCGTCACCCGCATCGGCAGCGTCGAACACATCGAGGACCGGCAGCGCGACGGCGCGACCCCAGCGATGCGCGACAGCACCGCCGCCCGCGAGCGCCTCGATGCAGCCGAACTGTCCGCAACGGCACAGCGGGCCAGCGGGGTCGATCGAGATGTGACCCACCTCGCCGGCAGCGCCTCGCGCGCCGCGCCACAGCGCCCCGTCCGAGACGATGCCGGCGGCGATTCCGGTGCCCAGGTTGAGATACGCCATGGAACCGGTCGTACCCGCGAGGCGGTGCGCGCCGAGCGCGGCGGCCTTGACGTCGTTCTCCACCCACACGGGGACGCCGAATCCTGGCTCCAGCGCGCCGGCGAGATCCAACGAGTCCACGCCGAGATTGACCGCGTGCACAACGCGTCCCGAACCCGGCTCCACTTGCCCGGGAATACCGATGCCGACTGATCGGACCGCGCTCAGCGGAATCGCGGTCTCCGCGCAGAGCTCGGCGACGGCATCCTGCACACCGGCGACGACCGCCTCGGGGCCCCACCCGGTCGGGCGGCGCACCTGCCCGAGGATTGTGCCCGCGTCATCGACGGCGACGGCCAGGGTCTTGGTCCCGCCGATGTCCAGCCCAACCCTCATGAGCCGATCCCCGTGAGCGGACCGGTATTCATTCGTGCGCATCAGCCCTTGACCGCCCCGGAGACGAGTCCGCTGGTCATGCGGCCCTGGACGATGAGGAAGAAGATGATCACCGGCACGGCGACGATCGTCGATGCGGCCATGACCTGGCCCCAGTCGATCGCGCGCGAGGAGCTCTGCTGCACGAACCCGCGCAGCCACAGCGGCAACGTCTCGCTGTCGGCGCTCATGATGACCAGTGCCACGGTGAACTCGTTCCAGCACTGCAGGAAGGCGAACACCCCAGCGGCGACGAGACCCGGTGCCAGCAGCGGCAGCGTGATCCGCAGGAACGCCTGTGTCCGGCTGAGTCCGTCGACCATGGCCGCTTCTTCGAGTTCGGCCGGCACACCGGCGACGAAGCCGCGCAGCATCCACACGGTGAACGGCACGACCGCGGCGATGTAGAGCAGGCTCAGCCCGAAGATATTGCTGAGCAGCCCGAGCTGGCTCATCATCTTGTACTGCGCCACGAAGAGTCCCTCGGCGGGGAGCATCTGGACGACCAGGATCGCAATGATGAAGGTCAAGCGCCCGCGGAAACGGAACCGGCTGATCGCCACCGCCGCGAGGAACGCGAACAGCAGGCAGCAGAACACCGCGATGAGCGTGACGCTGAGGCTGATCGCCAAGGCGCTGAAGAAGCTCTCGTTGAGGACGGCCTTGAAGTTGGCGAACGAACCACCGAAGGGCAGGAACGTCGGCGTGAATGACTCCAACGTCGAGGTGGGGAGCATCGCGGAGTTGACCATCCAGTACACCGGGAAGACCCATGCGATGGAGACGACGATGGCGAGGGCGCCCCACCACCACTTCGCGACACGGCCAGGGCCGCGGCCCCTCGAGGTGAGCTTCGGGGTGGCGCTGCGTGGCCGCGCCTGCGAGACGGGTGCGGTCTGTGTGTGCGTGGACATCAGGCTTGGTCTTCCTTGAGCAGGCTCCGGATATAGAACCAACTGATCGCGATGGTCAGAGCGAGGACGAAGATCGCCATGGCCGCGCCTTGGCCGAAGTTGAGGCCGGCGACGCCCGTCTTGTAGATGTACGTGCCGAGCAGGTCGTAATCGGTCGACTGCGGACCGGCATCCTGGAGCATCGTGATCTGCGTGAAGACCCGCAGATCCCAAATGAGGTTGAGCAGCAGCACGATCATGATGACCGGACGCACCATGGGGAGCAGGATGTACCGCAGTCGCTGCCACCCCGTCGCGCCGTCGAGCTGCGATGCCTCGATGACCTCGTCCGAGACCTGGGTGAGGCCGGCGTAGGCCGAGAACGCGACGAACGGAACGGACATCCAGATGACGATGATGGATGCCACCATGAAGAACACCGTCGGCGATCCGCCGATCCAGTTGTAGTTGTTCATGTGAACGCCCGGGATGAGATCCAACAGGTAGTTCACGACACCGCGACGGCGGTCGAAGAGCCAGATCCAGACGGTCATCGCCGCGACGACCGGCATGGCCCAGGCGAGCAGCAGAGACACCTGCAGGATGATCCGGATGCCGGAGTGCACCTTGCTCATCAGCACCGCGAGGAGCATGCCGATGACGACGGTGAGGACCGCCGTGATGATGCAGAAGGCGATCGAGCGCGCGGCGACGATCCAGAACGTCGGGCTGGTCGCGATGGCGATGTAGTTGTCGAGGCCGACGAAGTCGGGGGCCTTGCCGCCGAGCTGCTGCATGGCGCCGTACTTCTGGAACGACGTGACGACCTGCCAGATGACGGGGTATCCCATACCGAACAGCAGGATGGCGATGGCAGGGATCAGAAGGAACAGGGGCGCGAGTGACCGTCGGGCACGGCCGACGGTCTCGTCAGCACGGGGGCCCTCCGTGACACTCGTGGTGGGGGCGGCGATCGCCATGGGGCACCTCCTTCGAGGTCGCAGGGGTTGATGAAGTCGCGGGGTGCCCACGGATGGGCTGGTTCCCGGGCCGGAAGCGGTGCTTCCGGCCCGGGAGGATGGATCAGCCGTTGATGATGGCGTTGATCTTCTCGTCGTACTCCTTGGCGAGGGCGGTGATGTCGCCGCCGTCGGCGACCTTCCCGAAGAACTCTTCAAGGATCTTCTGGCCCTCGACCGCTGCCCAACCGGGCGCTGCGGGGGTCAGCTTCGAGTTCGAGCGCCGACGCGATGAGCGCCTTCGCGAACTGGTCGTCGCCGAGGGAGTCGACGAACTTGGTGTTTGCCGGTCCCAGGCCGTTCTCGCCGAGCATCTGCTGGTACTCGTCGGAGAAGATGATGCGCAGCAGCTCCTTGGCGCCGGCCTGGTTCTTGCTCTTGGCCGAGATGCCGATGTTGGAACCGCCCGCGAACACCGGGGCAGGCTCGCCCGCGGTCGTTCCGGGGAGCGGGAACACGCCGAACGTGTCGTCGTTCCACTCGCGAACCTCGGTCGTGGTGCCGTCGTCGTTGGTCTTCTCCTCGACGAAGTCACCGATCGACCAGTGCGCCCAGCCGGGAGCGATGATCGTGGCGGCCGTGGGAGCGGCGCCCGACTTGTCGTTGTTGATGTTGACCCACGGGGTGCTGTCCGCCTCGGTCACGGGTGCGGTCGACGCGTTCTGGAACAGGTCCTGGAACTGCGTGAGGCCCTCGATGCTCGCCGGGTCGGACAGGGTCGAGACCCACTTGTCGCCGTCCTTCTTGGCAAGGTCGCCGCCGTTGGCGAAGATCCACGAGATGCCGTTGCGCCAGTCCTGGCCGCCGATGTAGAAGCCGGCCTGGCCGTCCTTCTTGAGCTTCACGACGTCGGAGTTGAACTCATCCAGCGTGGTGGGGACGGCGAGGCCCGCCGCGTCCCAGATGTCCTTGCGGTAGGTGATGTAGCGCGAGCCGAAGTAGTACGGCAGTGCGTACTCGGCGCCGTCGACCGAGCCGACGTCGACGAACGACTGCAGCAGGTCTTCGCCGCCGAGGTCGTCGTAGATGCCGCTCAGGTCGGTGAACGAACCGGCCGTCGTGAAGGTCGGCGCCCAGGTGTTGCCGATTTCGGTGACGTCGGGAGTGTTGTTCGCGTCGGGAAGCTGGTTCGCGAGCTTGGTGAGAGCGTCACCCCAGGTCTGCTCCTCGATGGTGAGCGTGCCGCCCGTCGCGTCCTTGTATTCCTTGACGAGGTAGTCGCGTGCCACGTCGGGGGTGTCGCCGCCCATCACCCAGAAGGTGATGTTCTGGTCCTTCGCGCCCTCAGGGTCGAACCCCGAGGAATCGGCACTGGGCGCGCTACCGCCGCCGCCGGCGCAACCCGCGAGCACGATGGCCGACGCGCCGAGGATGGCGAGGGCTCCGAGCTTCTTGTTCATGGTGTCTTCCTTATGTTTCTCTTGGTGGTTCGGGGGTCGGGTGACCCACCGGGGTGGATGGGCGTCTAGGACACCCCGAGTTGGCCGGAGAGGACCATGACGGCGGCACCGCGAAGGACGATGTCCTCGCCGTGTGCTGTCATCCGCACCTGGATGCCGTCGTGGAACTCGGCGAGCGTCCGGGTGCGAAGAGTCTCGGCGGTCGCCTCTGCGAGGGTTCCATCGAGAAGTTCAGAGGGGCCGGAGAGAACGATCTCCGACAGGTCGAGCGCGCCGACGATGGGCGCCAGAGCGATTCCGAGCCGCTCACCGGCGTCGCGGAGGATCGCCTCCCGGTCGCTCGAGGTCGTCAGCCGCGCAGTGAGAGACGGCGCCGAGATCCAGGCCTCGAGGCATCCGATCTTTCCGCAGACGCACTGCGGGCCGCCGTCGGTTCCGACCGTGACATGCCCGATCTCTCCCGCAGCGAATCGGCTGCCGCGCATCGGCTGACCGCCGGAGAGGAGTCCGGATCCGACACCACGGCCGACCTTGACGAGCATGACGTCTTCGCCTGCGCCGCCGAACGTGTACTCGGCGAGGACCGCGGCGTTGGCGTCGTTGGCCACCAGAACGGGAAGCCCGAGTCGGGCGGACAGGATGCCTTCGAGGTCGACGCCGGTCCAGCCGAAGTTCGGCGCGGTGAGCACGACGCCCGCGCCGTTGACGACACCGGGCGTTCCGACACCGACTCCGAGAACAGGAGCGTGTGCGTCCTCGACCAGCGCCTGCGCGAGGCCTGCGACGGCCTCGAGCACGTCATCCGGGTTCGCCGGCACGGGGACTTCGTGGCGGGCGACGATCTCGCCGTCGAGCGTCAGGACGGCGCCCAGGAAGGTCTCGCTGCCCGAGAGGTCGAGACCGACGATACGGTGCCCCTCGCGATCGAGGTCGACCAGCGTGGCGGGCTTGCCGGGTCCGGATACTTCGCGCAGGCCGCGTTCGATGATGTAGCCCTCGGAGATGAGGCCTGCCACGAGGTCGGAGATGGTGACCCGAGTCAGCGACGTTTCGCGCGCAAGGTCCGCTCGGCTCATCGCCCCCTGGTGGAACAGCGTCTGAAGAACCAGTGACCGGTTGTGAGCTCGTGCGTGCTCGGGCAGCACCTTGCCACCATGGCGCAGCCCACGGCTCGACCCGAAGGATCGGGTGTCGCTGTCAACCGCCGTGCGGTTCAGGTCATCGTTGAGCATGTTTGTTAGTAGACCTTACGAATTCGGCATCCGCAAGCCGTGAAGCCGATTTGGTAGGAGGGTTTACAAACTTGTTACATTTCGCGCGACACCACTGTCACGTAAAGTTGTGCGCTCATCGAGGAGGCTTCATGAACCGTCGTATCGCAGCATTGGCCATTTCTGCCGTAGCTCTTCTAGGCCTGACCGCCTGCACGGGCACCGTGGCAGGTAACGATTCGGCAAAGGATTCGGACACGAGCACGTCAGCACCATCAGAGGCCGCACAGGGTGATTCCGACCAGACGGTCGCCGATGCCTGCGCAGCCGTCGGAACGATCGTGCAGGACGCGACGACAGAGCTGCAGGATGTCGCGGAGGGCGACCCTGCCGCCGCCGCCGCGGCGATGCAGAACGTCGCGGACAGCATCGGCGAGGCCGCCGACAGCGTGACGAACGCCGAGGTTGCCGCAATCCTGCCCGATCTGAAGGCCGGTTTCGCGGCCGCGGCCGAGGTGATGACGGCGGTCGCCGGCGGCGATTTGAGCAAGGCCACCGAACTTCAGACGTCCCTCGAGGACATCCAGACGTCGTTCGCCACGTTCTCCGACTTGTGCACGGCGGGCTGACAGCGTTTTCGATCAGCGTTGTCCCGTAAGATGGAAGTGAGCGCAGTGCGCTCATGATGCGCTGAACGCGCGGATGCCGGGGGGTGAGTTCGTGACTGATGTGGCCACGAGGCAGGAAGCGGACGGACCGTCTGAACCGACGACGCCGATCGATTCCGTTGATGCCGTAGGTACGGACGCCCAGGGTGAGGTCCAGTGGGCCCCCGCTGAACCCGCTAAGAAGAAGCGCCACCTCGCACTGTGGATCGGCATCCCTGTCGGCCTCGCCGTGGCCGGCCTCGCCGCAGCATCCGCCGTTCTGATCGCTCCCGGCACGACCGTCGCCGGTGTTCCCGTAGGCCTGATGACCACGGGAGCGGCGACCGAAGCCATCCAGGATCAGCTCGACGCCACCGTCGTCACCGTCGGAGACTCCGGTGCCACCATGAGCGCCGCTGACCTCGGCGCAACCATCGACTCGGAAGCACTCGCGACCGCCGCATTCGCCAATCACCCGGCATGGAACCCGACGCAGTGGTTCGCCGACCCGACCACCGTCGCGATCACCGTCGACTCCGAGAAGGCCACGGAGGCACTTCGCGCCGCTGACCCCTCACTGTTCGTCGAACCCGTCGGTGCGACGATCTCCTTCGACGGCACGTCATATGTCGTGGCGCCCGCCGTGGACGGTGCCGGCATCAACACCGACACCGTCAGCGCCGACATGGAGAAGGCGTTCAACGCCGGCAAGACCAGCGTTGTCGTCGACCCGACACCGACGGCCATTCCCGCAACGACCACCACCGACATGGCAAACGGCACCGTCACCGTGCTCAACGGCATGCTCGACAAGGCCGGCTTCTACGTCGGCGACGAGAACACCGTGCCCCTCGGCCGCGACGTCGTCGCCAGCTGGATCACCGTGGGCAACGATGCGGCCGGAGCTTTCACGATCGCCGCGGATGCCGCGAAGATCCAGCCCGTCGTCGATACCCTTCCCGGACTCGTCGATCAGGCACCGGTCAACGGCAAGGTCATCACCAACGACTCCGGCTCGGTCCTTCGCACCATCACCGCGACGAAGGAAGGCCGCACCGTCGGCGCCACCGCGGGCATCGCCACGGCCTTCGCGACACAGCTCGCCTCGGGCAACGCGGCCTACGCGCTCCCCGTCGAGGTGGTTCCCACCAGCACGGTCGCCACTGCGTACCTTCTCGAGGTCGACCTCAGCGAGCAGCGACTGTACGCGAAGGAGAACGGCGCCACCGTCTTCTCCTGGCCCGTCTCCACCGGCTTGCCGGGCAGCACCGCGACGCACGAGGGACACTTCACGGTCAACAGCCACATCCTGTCGCAGACCATGAAGTCCTACAGCGCAACCGACCCCAACTGGAACTACGACGTACCCAACGTGCAGTGGGTCATGTACTTCAACGGCAACCAGGCGTTCCACGGCGTGTACTGGCACAACAACTTCGGTCGCCCGTCGAGCCACGGCTGCGTCGGCATGTCGAATGCGAACGCCAAGACGATCTACGACTGGGCGCCGACCGGCACCGACGTCTGGATCCACGGCTGATCTCGAGCTGACCGGAGTCGTGTAACGTCACCGACGTGCCCCGATTTGATCTGAGTCTCGAGGACCTGCAGTCCTACCGCCCCGACGTCCGCGAGCCCGCTGATTTCGACGATTTCTGGACCGAGACGCTTCGGTCTTCACGGTCGGTGGCACACGCGCCGACCGTGACGCCTGTGGCGTCCCCCTTCACCACGCTCGATGTTTTCGACGTCACGTACTCGGGGTTCGGCGGCGACCCCATCAAGGCGTGGCTGACGCTTCCGCGAGGAATCGACGGGCCGCTGCCCGCCGTCGTCGAGTACAACGGGTACGGCGGCGGACGCGGCCTGCCGGTCGAACGCCTCGGCTGGGCATCCTCTGGCTATGCGCATCTGTTCATGGACACCCGCGGCCAGGGCTCGATGTGGGGCAGCGGCGGTGAGACGCCCGATCCGCACGGGAGCGGGCCGTCGTCGGCAGGATTCATGACCCGAGGGATCGAAGATCCATCGGACTACTACTATCGCCGCGTGTTCACCGACGCCGTCCTTGCCATCGACGCCGTGCGCACACTCCCCCAGGTGGACGCTGACCGTGTCTCCGTTGCCGGCGGCAGCCAGGGCGGCGGAATCGCACTGGCTGCGGCGGGCTTGGCCGACGGTCTCATTGCGGCGATGCCCGACGTCCCCTTCCTCTGCCACTTCGAGCGCGCCGTCGGCTTCACCGGCGGCGACCCGTATCAGGAGATCGTCCGGTACCTGTCGGTGTATCGCGGTGCGGAGGAGCGTGTGTTCGACACGCTCTCGTACTTCGACGGCGTCAATCTCGCCCGGCGCGCGACTTCGGCAGGACTCTTCTCGGTCGGCCTGCTCGACCCGATCTGCCCACCCTCGACGGTCTACGCCGCCTTCAACGCCTTCGGGGGCGCGGACAAGGAGATCGTCGTCTACGCGCACAACGAGCACGAGGGTGGCCAGTCCTTCCAATGGCTCGCACAGACGAAATTCCTCGCTGACCGCGTCGCAGGGTGACGTTTGCGTCGTGCGTACGAGGCTGATCCCGGATAACCTGAGGGCATGCCTGAACTGCGCCTCGAGGAGCTCTCCGCCGCCACGATCGTGGCAGTCAATACGATGTCACTCAAACCGGGGCAAGAGAAGTTCCTTGCCCCCGAGAGCTATGCGATTGCCGCAACTGTCGTCGACCCGAGCACGTCATGGCAGCGGGTCATCCTGGCGGGCGACGAGGTCGTGGGCTTCGTCAGCGCCGGATTCGACTCCGCAGCGCCGCAAGCGCACTTTCGCTCGGTCTTGTGGCGGATCAACGTCGACGCGGACGACCAGGGCAAGGGTGTTGGTCGCTTCGCCGTTGAGAAGCTGATCGAAGAGGCGCGCTCACGCGGGCTCGACCACGTCGACGTCATCTACGAAGGCGGCGAAGGCGGCCCCGAGGCATTCTTCACACGCGTGGGTTTCACGCCCGTCGACGAGACGGAGTACGGCGAGGTCGTCGCCGAGATCCGCCTGTAGCTCGTCCCACCGCGCGCCTCGCGCGGCTTCATCCGTCGCGTACGCACAGTCTTCTCGCGATAGATGCTGCAGAAGCGACGGATGAATCCGGATGCCGGGTACGAGAATGCCCCACCCGCCGAGGCGGATGGGGCATTGTTCGTGAAACCGCGGCTCAGCGCAGCGCGTCGATGATGCCGTTGAACGTCGCCGACGGTCGCATCACGGCTTCGACCAGGTCAGCATCCGGACGGTAGTAGCCGCCGATCTCCGCGGGCGATCCCTGGACCGCGATCAGCTCGGCGACGATCTCCTGCTCCGCGCTCGCGAGTGCCTCCGCGACCGGGGCGAAGGCCGCGGCGAGCTCGGGGTCCGCCGTCTGGCCAGCAAGCTCTTGCGCCCAGTACAACGCGAGATAGAAGTGGCTTCCGCGGTTGTCGATCGTGCCGAGCGCGCGGCCCGGTGAACGGTCTTCTTCGAGGAAGGTGCCGGTCGCGGCATCCAGCGTGTCGGCCAAGACCTGGGCCTTCACGTTGTCCGCATAGCCCGAAAGGTGCTCGAGCGATGCCGCGAGCGCGAAGAACTCGCCCAGCGAATCCCAGCGAAGGTAGTTCTCCTCGACCAGCTGCTGCACGTGCTTCGGCGCCGAGCCACCCGCACCGGTCTCGAACAGTCCACCGCCAGCCAGCAGCGGAACGATCGAGAGCATCTTGGCGCTCGTGCCGACCTCGAGGATCGGGAAGAGGTCCGTGAGGTAGTCGCGCAGCACGTTGCCGGTGACCGAGATCGTGTCGAGCCCTTCGCGCAGGCGCGCCAGCGTGTACAGCGTGGCTTCCTTGGGAGCGAGGATCAGGATCTCGATGCCGCTCACGTCGAGCGTCGCGAGGGCCTGGTGCACCTTCGCGATCAGCTGAGCATCGTGCGCGCGGTTCACGTCGAGCCAGAACACCGCGGGGACGCCGGTCGCGCGTGCACGGCCCACAGCCAGGCGCACCCAGTCGATGACGGGGATGTGCTTGGTCTGCGTTGCGCGCCAGATGTCGCCGGTGCCGACCTCGTGCTCGATGAGCACCGTACCCTCGCTGTCGAGGACCTGCACGGTGCCGGGGGCGGCGATCTCGAACGTCTTGTCGTGGCTGCCGTATTCCTCGGCGGCCTGCGCCATGAGGCCGACGTTCGGGACCGTGCCGATCGTCGCGGGATCGAGTGCGCCGTTGGCGATCACGTCGTCGATGACCGCCTGGTAGACGCTCGCATACGACGAGTCGGGGATCACGGCGAGAGTGTCGTCCTCGCCGCCGTCGACGCCCCAGAGCTTGCCGCCGTTGCGGACGAGAGCGGGCATCGAGGCATCCACGATGACGTCGGAGGGCACGTGCAGGTTGGTGATGCCCTTGTCGGAGTTGACGTACGACAGGCGCGGACCTGCCTCGAGCGCTGCGGTGAACTCGGCACCGATCTTGTCGCCGTCATCGAGCGATCCGAGGCCGGACAGGATCGACCCGAGGCCGTTGTTCGGCGTGAGGCCGGCCGCGGCCAGTTCATCGCCGTGGGCGTCGAACACCGCGGAGAAGTACGCCTTGACCGCGTGTCCGAAGATGATCGGGTCGCTGACCTTCATCATCGTGGCCTTGAGGTGCAGCGAGTACAGCACGTCGTCGGCCTTCGCGATCTCCAGCGTTTCGGCGAGGAAGGCGTCGAGGGCGGATGCGGAGAGGAACGTCGCGTCGATGATCTCGCGCGGGAGGACCTTCAGGTTGTCCTTGAGCACGGTGACGGTGCCGTCTTCGGCGATGTGACGGACGGTGAGGACATCGTCGTGGGCGGCGACCCAGGACTTCTCGTTGCTCTTGAAGTCGTCGTGGCCCATGGTCGCGACGCGCGTCTTGGAACCCGCGGGGAACGCCTTGTTGCGGTGCGGGTGCTTGCGCGCGTAGTTCTTCACCGCGAGGGGCGCGCGGCGGTCGCTGTTGCCCTCGCGGAGCACGGGGTTGACCGCGGAGCCCTTGATGCGGTCGTACCGGGCGCGGACGTCCTTCTGCTCGATCGAGGACGCGTCGTCCGGATAGTCCGGGATGTCGAAGCCCGACGCCTGCAGCTCGGCGATCGCGGCCTTCAGCTGCGGGATCGAGGCCGAGATGTTGGGGAGCTTGATGATGTTCGCTTCAGGAAGCGTCGCCAGCCCGCCGAGTTCGGCGAGCGCGTCGCCCTCCTGCTGCTCAGGCGTCAGATTCTGCGGGAACGCGGCGAGAATTCGCGCGGCGAGCGAGATGTCGCGCGTTTCGATGCCGACCCCCGCCTGACCGGCGTATGCCTGGACGATCGGCAGGAATGATGCGGTGGCCAGGGCCGGTGCCTCATCGGTGTGGGTGTAGATGATGGTGGGCTCGGTCATCGGTCTTCATTTCTCCGTTCACGCGCGGCGTTTGTCTCGATATCAAGATACCCTGCCCGCCCGCTACGGCCGTGGCCCGACCGCTTCGACGTGCAGCACGAAGGCCTGCGCGGGCCAGAGGGTCGGCAATTGCAATCCCACCTCGTTCAACAGTGTGCCGGGGAGGACGATGTCGCCCTCCGTGAACCACGGCGGCGCGATCCAGCCGTACTCAGCCGCACCGATCTCCCTGCGCACGCGCACTCGGTATCGGCGCCGCGGATCCAGGCCAGGAATGCGCAGACGCTCGGAGCGGGCATCTTCGAGGCTTGCCACGGTCGCGACGATCACCACGGCGGCATCGCCGGCGAGGTAGGCCGTGGCGCGCCATGCCGGATCGCGCAGCTGCGGATGCCGCACCCGGCCGCCATGGATGATCGGGCGCAGTTCGCGGTACAGCGCTGCGAACCGTCCGATGGTCGCCGTCTCTTCCGCGTCGCATGACAGGATGTCCCACTCGAAGCCCGCGGACCCCATGAGGCTCGTCGCCATTCGATACGACAGCGCGGTACGCCGCCCCGAACTGTGCGAATCCGTCGGTCCGACGTGCGCGCCGACGAGTTCGGGAGGCAGCAGCAACCCCGTCCAGCGTTGGATGTCCTGACGCTCGATCGGGTCATTGGAGTCGCTCGCCCACACCCGATCGCACACGTCCAGAATCCCGAGGTCGGTGCGCGCACCTCCGCTCGAGCAGGCTTCGATCTCGAGACCCGGATGCCGCGACTTCAGGTCACGGATGAAGGCGTACACGGCGAGCATCTGCGCGTGACCGCCGGGCCGGCCCGTCATGAACGCTCTCGACGAGATCGCGATTGTGATCCCATTTGATGAAGTCGATGCCGAGCAGAGTGACCAGCTCGTCCATCTGGCCGAGGACATGCGCGTACGCGCCCGGGTTCGCGAGGTCGAGGACGTATTGCTGCCGCCACGAAAGCCCGGGCCGGTGCTCGAGATGGCCGGGGTCGTGCAGGAGCCAGTCGGGGTGTGCCCGCGCGAGATCGGAGTCGAGGCTGACCATCTCCGGCTCGAACCACAGCCCGAACTGCATGCCGAGGTCATGCACCCGGTCGGCGATCGGGCCGAGTCCATCGGGCCAGACACGGTCATCGACGACCCAGTCACCCAGGCTCGTCGAATCGTTCCGGCGCCCCTGAAACCAGCCATCGTCGAGCACGAACCGCTCGATTCCGACCTCAGCGGCGCGCTCAGCGAGGGCGATCAGCCGCGCGGGATCCTGGTCGAAGTACACGGCCTCCCACGTGTTGAGCACGAGGGGACGATCCGTCCGTGGGTGCTGTGGGCGGGACCGCATCCATTCGTGCATACGTCCCGCGAAGCCATCCAGCCCTTCCGAGCTGTAAACGAACGCGGCGCGTGGCGTGTCGTACGATCCGCCCGCCTCGAGCACCACTTCCCCCGGGCGCAGCAGCTCACCGGCGCCGATCAGCGGCGCGGCATCCGTCACGCGATCGGTGCGCATCGTCACGTCTGACGACCAGGCCAGATGGATGCCCCACACCTCACCGCTCCCCCACTGCGCGGGGCCGCGCGACACGATGGACGCCAGGGGCGCATCGTGCCCGGGTCGACCACGGCGCGACTGGCGCACGTTCGAACCGGGCGGCAGCGCCAGGGCGACGGGGCGCTTTTCGCGAGTCCACCGTCCGTCGAAAGTGAGGAGCGAATCCACTCCCGGCGGGACGGGGAGAGTCGGCTCGAGCCAGCCGACCTCGACAGGCTCGGCGTCGTCATCGAGCCGCAGAGAATGCTGCACCCACAGCACCCCGCCGACCTCGATGGAAAGCTCGATGGTGAGGCGAAGGCCAGACGCTGCGTCGGACGCAACGATCACACATCGCGTGGCTGACTCGCCTGGCGTCTGCGACGCATCCACAGCCGTGACCCGCCATCGTGCGTGGTGGAGCACGCCGCGACGCCGCAACTCCATGCCGGGACGACCGGTGAACCCGTCGCCTTCCTGCGGCGAAAGGCTCACCTGCCACGACGCGTCGAGAGTGCCTGGCGGGCTCTGCCTGCTGAGGGCTTCGGAGAGCGCTTCGAGGTCGATGTCCGTCTGCGGGCCAAGAGGAGCGCCCCAGTGCAGCACCGCGGGGAGGTCGTCATCACTGCATTCGAGGACGACGGCGACATCGTGCGCCTCGAGGTGGATATGACGGCGAGTCATGGTGTCGTCCTCTCCCCGGGAGGGCGTTCGCCCGTGCCCCGCTCGACAATCCAGGTGGGCAGCGCAACCTGCTGGGTGAAGCCGCCAGGATCGCCCATCCGCTCGATCGCGAGCGCCGCAGCGCGACGGCCGAGTTCGAGCGGGTCGTAGCTGATGACGCTGACACCCAGCACATCGGCGGTATCGAAGTCATCGAACCCCACCAACGCAGTGCGCCCATCGTCCCTGCGAGCGCGCAGGACGCGCAGCGCGCCGATCGTGACGCGGTTGTTCCCGGTGATCAGGGCGGTGGGCGCGTCGTCTCCCTCGAGCAGGTCGGCGACGAGGTGGTCTGCGGGCAGAGTCAGGTCGTCGCCGAGTCGCTCCCACGCTCCGGAGTCGTGGATGCCGTAGGCGGCGAGCGCATCGCGATATCCGCGCAGACGTTCTGACTGCGTGTAGACGGATGCCGGATTGCACACGTACCCGATGCGGCGATGCCCGAGTGCGAGGAGGCGGGTGGTGGCATCGAAAACACCGCGGTGGTTCTCCAACACGATGGAATCCGCCACAAGGTTGCGAGCGGGCCGGTCAATCGCAATCACTGCCGTGCCGAGTTGTCGCTCACCCTCGAGGTACGACTGATCGTCGGCCACGGGGATCAGCAGCAGTGCCCCGATGCGCTGTGCGAGGAGGGCGTCGGCGACCCGTTCTTCACCCTCCGGGGTGTCATCGGTCGTTGCCACCAGGAGGGCGAAACCGCGGTCTGCGAGTTCTTTCTCTATGCCTGCGGCGACCTTGTAGTAGAACGGGTTGCTCAGCTCGCCCATGATGAAGCCGATGGTGTTGGTCGCGCCTCCCCGTCGCAAGCTGCGCGCCAGCGTATTCGGGCGAAAGCGCAGCCGCTTGGCAGCCGCCAGCACCCGTTCGACCGTGTCTGGAGCGACGAGATCACGATGCGTGAAGACCCGCGACACCGTCTTCGAACTGACGCCGGAAAGCCGGGCGACATCCTCGAGCGTGGCGCGCTGTTGCACCGTCATGGGTGATTCCTTCCTTGGAACGGCTCCACGATAGCACCGTCAAGCTGAAATGACCACGTAGGACATTCAACAGACATTTCCTAAGACACAGTCATTCGACAGGAGAATTTATCCCAGGTCAAATGCGATAAAAAGTGCGATCCAATTTGGAGGACAGGACAAGACAGCGTTGTCATCGACCCCTTGCGGAAACCGCATTCATGCTCTTACGCTGACCCTGCGAAGACCCGCGCAACGATGCGATGTCCCGCATCGTGATGTTCAAGGGTGAACTGATAGGAGAAATCACATGGCACGTAAGGCACTGGCGGGACTCGTCCTGCTCGCGGTGGCCGGTGTCGCACTCAGCGGTTGCGCTGGCGGCGGCAGCGGATCTTCCGACGCTGACAACACCATCGACGGCGACGTGGCGGGCGACATCAAAGTCGTCACGTGGCGCACCGACCTGGTGGAGGACGGCACGTTCGATAAGTACGCTGCCGAGTTCAAGAAGAAGTATCCCGATGTGAACGTCACGTTCGAGGGGATCACCGACTACGCCGGTGAGATGCAGACGCGCATGAGCACCAGCAACTACGGCGACGTCATCGGCATCCCCACCATCCAACCCAGCCAGTACGATCAGTTCCTCGAGCCCCTCGGCGACACGGCCGACTTCGAGGACACCTACCGCTTCCTCCCCGCGGCCAGCTTCGACGGCACCCAGTACGGCATCGCCTTCGGCGGCAACGCGAACGGCGTGGTCTACAACAAGAAGGTCTTCGAAGAAGCAGGCGTGACGGACCTCCCCACCACCGAAGACGAGTGGCTCGCCGCGATGCAGAAGGTCAAAGACAACACCGACGCCATCCCGCTGTACACCAACTACAAGGATGGCTGGCCGCTGACCCAGTCCTTCGGCAACCTCGGAGTCGTCACGCACGACCTCGACGCGCCGATCACCATGGCCGAGGACCCGGCGCCCTGGACGGAGGGCACCGACCAGTACGCGATCGACTCCCTCCTCTACGACACGGTGGCCGCCGGCCTCACCGAGGAGGATCCGCTCACGACGAACTGGGAGCAGTCGAAGGTCGACCTCGCCACAGGCAAGATCGCGGCGATGACACTCGGCTCTTGGGCGATCTCGCAGATGCAGGCCGCTGCCGAAGACAACGGCGGATCTGCTGACGACATCGGGTTCATGGCGTTCCCCGCCAACGTCGACGGCACGCAGTACGCGACGATCGGCGGCGACTACAACCTCGCGGTCAGCAAGCACTCCAAGGCCAAGGCCGCGGCATGGGCGTGGATCCAGTGGGTCGCGGCCGATTCGGGATACACCGAAACGCAGGGCATGATCTCGCCGGTGATCGACAAGGAACTGCCGACGAACCTGCAGGGCTTCTCGGATGCCGGAGTCGAACTCATGGAGATCAACCCCGCGCCGGAGGGCAAGGAAGGTCTCATCAACGACATCGCGAACGATTCGCAGATCGACCTGTACGGGCCGCTCTACCGCCAGAAGTTGGTCGACATCGCCCGCGGCGCCGCCGATGGCGACAAGGACAGCTACTTCGCCGAGCTGAACGAGCGCTGGGGAGCCTCCAGCGCCAAGCTCGCCGGCTGAGCGATGTCCTGAGTTCACCCCGTCGGTTCCCTAGATAACGGAGAAGTACATGGCACTCGCGACATCCGGCTCTGCCGCCGATGCTCCTGCCGTCCTCTCCGCTCCTGCTCGTGCTCGTCGGTTCCGCGGCTTCGGCCGCAGAACCGACGAGCTCGGGCCGCAGAGCGGGCGCACCTTCGGACAGAAGGTGATGCAGCACCTCACACCCTGGCTCTTTCTCGCCTTGGCTGTCGGACTGCTGTTGCTGTTCACCTACTGGCCGGCAGTGAACCTGTTCTACTTCAGCGTCACCGACTGGGACGGCATCGATCAGACGAAGAACTTCGTCGGACTCGACAACTACGTCCGCGTCTTCACCGACCCGCGCATCTTCAGCGTCTTCGGTGTGAGCGTGTACTACTTCATCGCCACCTTCGCCCAGATGGCCATCGCGCTCTACTTCGCCACCGTCCTGAGCTTCTCGACGAAGTTTCAGAACCTCTTCCGCGGCATCCTGTTCTTTCCTTACCTGATCAACGGCGTCGCCATCGGCTTCGTCTTCCTCTATCTCTTCCAGCCGGGTGGAACCCTCGATACCGTGCTCGCCTGGTTCGGCGTCGGCGACCCGCCGCACTGGCTGGGCGACCCCAACATCGTGAACTGGTCATTGGCGGGAACGTCGGTATGGCGCTACACCGGCCTGAACTTCGTCCTGTTCCTCGGTGCCATCCAGTCCATCCCACGGGAGCTGTACGAGGCCGCTGAGCTCGATGGGGCCAGCCGCTGGCAGCAGTTCTGGGCGCTCATCGTTCCCGGCATCCGACGCATCATCGGGCTCTCATTCATCCTCGCCGTCGCCGGCGCGCTCAGCGTGTTCGAGATCCCCTTCATCATGACCGGAGGCGCCAACGGCTCGGCGACCTTCGTGATCCAGACGTTGCAAACGGCATTCAGCTTCCGTCAAGTGGGTCTGGCCTCGGCCATGGCGGTCGTGCTGCTGTTCATCGTCGTGATCGTGACCGTGATCCAACGCAAGATTTTCCCCGACGAGAAGGTAGACCTCACATGACGACCGTCCGCCAGACCGCGAGCGGCTTGACGCCGCTGATGCGCATGCGTTCGATGAGCGCCACGACCGCGAAGTACGTGAGCCTGATCATCGGTGCCCTCTTCACGCTGCTCCCCCTCTCGGTGGTGCTGTTCGCCAGCCTCAAGACGAGCAGCGAATACGCCAGCACCGGGCCCTTCGATGCACCGGCGAACTGGTTCAACTTCGACAACTTCGTCACGGCCTTCACCAGCGGGAAGATGCTGGAAGGCTTCATCAACACGACGATCGTCCTCGTCATCTCCCTCGTGGGCACGATCTTCATCGGCACGATGGCCGCGTACGCGATCGACCGCTTCGCGTTCCGGGGCAAGAAGCTCGTGGTCGGCCTGTTTCTTCTGGCCACGCTCATCCCGAGCGTCACCAGCCAGGTGGCGACATTCCAGTTGATCAATGGTCTCGGGCTGTACGACACGAAGACTGCGCTGATCCTGCTGTTCATGGGAACAGACATCATCGCGATCTACCTCTTCATCCAGTTCATGCAGTCGATCCCTATCTCGCTCGACGAAGCGGCGATGATCGACGGCGCCAACCGGTGGACCATCTACTGGCGCATCATCCTGCCGCTGCTGCGGCCGGCGATTGCGACAGTGGTGATCATCAAGGGAATCGCCATCTACAACGAGTTCTACGCCCCGTTCCTCTATCTGCCATCAGAGGGCTTCATCTCCACGTCGCTGTTCCGGTTCAAAGGACCCTTCGGAGCGCAATGGGAGGTGATCGCGGCCGGCACGATCGTCGTGATCGTCCCCACGATCCTCGCCTTCCTCTTTCTCCAGCGGTGGATCTACCGCGGCCTGACCTCGGGAGCAGTCAAGTGACCTTCGCACCCCTCATCCGCCGCGAACTGCACGACGGGTGGACCGTCCGCGCCGACTCCGGCCCTGCGCCCGAAGGCATCGCCGGGGTCGTCGTGCCCGCGACCGTGCCCGGCTGCGTCCACGTCGATCTGCTCGCCGCGGACCTCATCCCCCACCCGTACCGCGGCGTCAACGAAGCCCTACTCGCATGGATCGGGCTCGTCGACTGGACCTACCGGACGACCTTCTCCTGGCAGGCCGACGAGCACACCCGACAGGATCTGGTGTTCGACGGCGTCGACACTGTCGCCGAGATCGCCCTCAACGGCACAGTGCTCGGAAGCGTCGCCAACCAGCATCGGTCCTACCGGTTCGACGTGGGCGCGCTCCTCATCGAGGGCGACAACGAACTCATCGTGCGATTCCGCGCGCCCGTGCCCTACGCGAACGCGCAGAGCCTCGAGCTCGGCGCGCGACCGCGGCCGTACCCGATGCCATACGAGTCGATCCGCAAGTCCGCATGCAATTTCGGCTGGGATTGGGGCATCGCCACCTTCACCAGCGGCCTGTGGCGCCCGGTCCGGCTCGAGTCGTGGTCGGTCGCGCGTCTCGACGAGGTGCGAGTGGTTGCGACCCCCGACGGTGACGGCGGCGCGATCGACGTCGACGTTCGCATCGAGACGGCACCCGGCGTCGAGGCGGAGCGCCTGTTCGTGCACGTCGCCGCCAATGGCCCGGGCGTGCGTGGTGACGCGATCCCGGGCGCCGCGACCGATATCAGCGGCGACCACGCCCACGCGCGTCTGACCCTCGAACACGCCGAACGCTGGTGGCCGGCCGGTTACGGCGAGCAGGCTCGCTACGTCGTCGACGTCCGGCTCGCCGGCGACGAGATTCTCGATGCCACCCATCGCGTGGTCGGCTTCCGGACGGTCCGCTGGGACACCGAGCCCGACCAGGCCGGCACCCCGTTCACGCTCGTGGTGAACGATCAGCCGATCTTCGTGAAGGGCGTGAACTGGATTCCGGATGACGCCCTGCCCGTGCGGGTCGATCGCGCCCGCTACGAGCGGCGCCTGCGCCAGGCTGTCGGGGCCAACCTCAACCTCATCCGGGTGTGGGGCGGTGGAATCTACGAGTCCGACGATTTCTACGATCTCTGTGACGAGTTGGGCCTGCTCACGTGGCAGGACTTCCTCTTCGCGTGCGCCGCCTACCCCGAGGAAGAGCCGCTGCGCTCGGAAGTCGAGGCCGAGGCCCGCGAGAACATCGTGCGCTTGGCGTCCCACCCCTCCCTCGTGCTGCTCACCGGCAACAACGAGAATCTCTGGGGGCACGAAGATTGGGGCTGGCAGCGTCGCCTCGACGGCGCGACCTGGGGAGCGCACTATTACTACGAGCTGTTCCCCGCCCTGATCGCCGAATTGGCACCCGCCGTCCCCTACGCACCCGGAAGCCCGTTCAGCCCGAGCACCGAATGGAACGGCTCGGAGCAGATCGGCGAGCACCCCAATGCCGAAGCGCACGGCTCGATGCACCTCTGGGAACAGTGGAACCGACGCGACTGGCACACCTATCGCGAACACCGGCCGAGATTCGTAGCCGAGTTCGGCTGGCAGGGTCCGCCGACGTGGACGACCCTCACCGAGTGGCTCGACGACGACCCTCTCACTCCCGAGTCGCCGGGAATGATCGTGCATCAGAAGGCCATGGAGGGAAACGTCAAGCTCTCCGACGGGCTGCTCCCCCACTTCCGCGTCCCTGCCGACATGGAAACCTGGCACTGGGCTATGCAACTCAACCAGGCTCTCGCCGTGCGCGCCGCGCTCGATCACTTCCGGTCGTGGGCTCCGCACACGATGGGTGCGATCGTGTGGCAGCTCAACGACTGCTGGCCGGTGACGTCGTGGGCCGCGATCGACGGCGACGGTCGCCCGAAGCCGCTCCTCCACGCGCTGCACGCGGCATTCGCACCGCGCGTGGTGACGATTCAGCCACGGGACGAGGGCCTTGCCGTGGTCCTCGGCAACGACTCCGCCGCCGACTGGGACGGAACCCTCCGCATCCGCCGTCTCGCCTTCGACGGAACCGAGCATGCGAGTGTCGAACTGCCATTCCATGTCGCGGCGCGGGGCAGCGCGACGCTGCCCATCACCGCGGACATCGGCGATCCCGGCGATAGCGCGGCCGAACTGGTTGTCGCCGACACGGCGGACGCCCGCGGCTTCTGGTTCTTCGCCGAACCGCGCGACTCAGCGCTGCCGGCCGCGTCGCTGCGCGTGACGACTGCTCCTGCCGAGAACGGCACGCTCGTCACGATCGCGGCGGACGCGCTTGCCCGCGACGTGACCCTGCTCGTGGACAAGGTGCATCCGAGTGCACACGCGGTCAGCGGATTGGTGACGCTGCTCCCCGGCGAGTCGGCGGAGATCCTCGTGATCGGCGCCTCGCTCGACGCCGCCTCCCTGTCGGATCCTCGAGTCCTGCGCAGCGCGAATCAGCTGGTCTCGCAGTGAGCGCGCTCGAGGAGTTCGCCTGCGGCATGACGTGGGGGTGGACCGGCGTTCGCGGAACCTGGGCAACGGATGCCGCGGCCGGCTCGATGCGCGAGATGGCAGGCCACGGGGTCACGTGGGCGACGCTGTCGTACGCGGCACTCCAGAAGACCGCGTTCTCGACCGAGATCCCGTTCGAGGCGGAACCCACCGTCACCGACGACGAGATCGTCTGGGCGATCCGCGAAGCGCACTCTCTCGGGCTGAAGGTGTGTCTCAAGCCGGTGGTGAACGTCGCCGACGGGACGTGGCGCGCCCACATCGGCTTCTTCGACTGGGATGTCCCGGGCGAGCCGAGCTGGACCGAGTGGTTCGCCTCGTACACCGCGTTCATCGTGCACGCCGCCCGCCTGGCCGAAGCGGAAGGCTGCGAGATGCTCTGCATCGGATGCGAAATGGTGCGCACCGACGGCCAAGAAGCGCACTGGCGGCGGCTCATCGCGCAGGTTCGCGCTGTCTACACCGGGCCGATCACCTACAACTGCGACAAGTACCAGGAAGACCACGTCACGTGGTGGGATGCCGTGGATGTCATCTCCTCCAGCGGGTACTACCCGATCGACAGCTGGGAGGAGCAGCTCGACCGCGTCGAGGCTGTTGTGGCGGCATCCGGCAAACCATTCCTCTTTCTCGAGGGCGGATGCCCGAGCCGCACCGGCTCCGCTGACCTTCCCAACGACTGGGCGCTCCCCGGAGAGCCATCGGGTGAAGAGCAGTTGCGCTACTACCGGGCGATGTTCGACGCATTCAGCCGGCGGGAGTGGGTCGGCGGGATCATGCTGTGGGATTGGCCCGCGCAGCTGTACGCGGCATCCGACGCCGCCGCCAATGACGACTACTGTCCATATGGCAAGCCTGCCGGGTCGTACCTGCGGGACACCTACCTCGGCCTGCAACGAAAGGCACCGAAATGAGCGCTCAGGGCGCCGTGCTCGCGATCGATGCCGGGCAGACCGGCATCAAGACCGTGGTGCGCTTCAACGGCGGCGTGCATGAGGACGTCTTCCCCGGAATCCGCACTCACGAGCCACTGCTTCCCCAACTCGCCGCCGTCGCCCGCGCCACGATCACCGCGACCGGTGCACCTGTCACCGTCGTCGCGGCCGGCGTCTCGGGGCTCACGACCGCCGAGACCGACGCCGACAGTCTGCGGGATCTTCTGCGGGGAACCTCCGTGGTGCGCACGATCCTCGCTCACGACTCCACGACCTCGTTCTTGGGAGCGCTCGGCGATACCCGCGGTGCCGTCGTGGCCGCCGGAACGGGCGTGGTCACCCTCGCCGTCGGCGGAGACGCCGTGGCCCGTGTGGACGGCTGGGGGTATCTCATCGGCGACGCGGGCAGTGGGTATTGGCTCGGCCGCGAGGCTCTGGATGCCGTCATGCGCGACTACGACGGTCGCGGATCTTCCACCGCCCTCCGCGCCGTCGCCGAAGAACGCTGGCCTGACCTCAGCGAGGCGTACATCCGCCTGCAGACGGCCGAAGACCGAGTCAGCACGATCGCATCGTTCGCCGAGCACGTCGCACGGCTCGCTCCGACTGACCCCGTGGCGCAGGCGATCACCGAACGCGCGGCGTCCGAACTCGCACACAGCGTCATTTCCGCCCTGCAACGCGTGCACCGCCCGGACGACGCCGCACTCCGGGTGTGCGCACTGGGTGGGGTGTTCCGCTCAGCACCGCTGCGCGCGTTGTTCGCCGAGCGCCTGACGGCTGCCCCCCTTGCGATCGATCTCGTCGAGCCCGCCGGTCAAGGAATCGACGGGGCACTCGCCCTCGCCGATCTCGGACCTCGGCATCCACTCGCCGCCGCCGTCGCCGAATCACGAGCCGTCACGTCGGCCTGATCACCCGCGGCGTCAGACGAGCGACTCGCGCCAGGCGGCGTGCAGCTGCGCGAACTTCCCCGTGCCCGCGATCAGGGTCTCGGGATCGTCGTCCTCGATGATGCGGCCGTGCTCCATGACGAGCACGCGGTCAGCGATCGCCACCGTCGACAGACGGTGGGCGATGATGATCGCGGTGCGGTCGGCGAGCAGCGTCTGCAGCGCGTCCTGGATCTGGCGCTCGCTCGGCATATCGAGCGATGCGGTCGCCTCGTCGAGAATCAGCACCGCGGGGTTCGCGAGGAACGCCCGAGCGAACGAGACGAGCTGACGCTGCCCCGCCGAAACGCGACCACCGCGCTTGTTGACATCGGTGGCGTATCCGTCGGGGAGGCGCTCGATGAAACCATCTGCCCCCACCGCACGCGCAGCCGCCTTGATCTCGTCCAACGTCGCGTCAGGCTTGCCCAACGCGATGTTGTCGGCCACCGTCCCACTGAAGAGGTACGCCTCTTGCGTGACCATGACGATCGCGCGGCGCAGGTCCTTCGGGTGCAGTTCCTTGAGGTCCACGCCGTCGAGAGTGACCGAGCCGCGCGTCGGGTCGTAGAACCGCGACACGAGCTTGGCGAGCGTCGACTTGCCGGCACCGGTGGTCCCGACCATCGCGATCGTCTGACCCGCCGGGATATCGAGTGAGAAGTCGGGAAGGATCGTGCGATCGTCCGAGTACCCGAACATGACATCGCGGAACTCGATGTGCCCGCGCGCCGACCACAGATCGACGGCCTCCTCGGGATCGGGAACCGTGGGCTGCTCCTCGAGCACGCCCGAGACCTTCTCCAGCGCAGCCGTAGCGGACTGGTACGAGTTGAGGAACATCGCCACTTCCTGCAACGGCGCGAAGAAGTTCCGCACGTACAGCACGGCCGCCAGCAGAGTACCGATGAGGAGCGTGCCGTCAGCGACGCGGATGCCACCCCACAGCAGGACGAGCGCGATCGCCACCGCAGAGACCGCCATGAGGGCCGGCTCGAACGTGCCGAAGAGGCGGATCGACCGCATGTTGACTTCGCGATAGTCCGCCGACAGTGCGCCGAACTCCTCGTCGTTGCGCTCCTCCTTGCGGAAGGCCTTGACGGCGCGGATGCCGGTCATCGTCTCGACGAACTTCACGATGACCTTCGCGCTGACCACGCGTGATTCGCGGTACACCCGCTGCGACCGCAGATAGAACCAGCGCATCAAGAGGAAAAGCGGGATGCCCATCACCAAGAGGATGACGCCCGAGTCGAAGTCGAGCAGCAGCAGGGCGACGAGAGTGAAGGCGCCGTAGAGGACCCCGGAGACGAGTTCGTTCAGGCCGCCATCGAGCAGCTCTCGGATGGTGTCGAGGTCGCTCGTCTGGCGGGAGATGATCCGGCCCGAGGTGTACGACTCATGGAACTCGAGGCTCAGCACCTGCGTGTGCAGGAAGATGCGCTTGCGGAGGTCGAGCATGACGGCCTGGGTGAGGCGCGCGGCCACGACGACGTACCAACCGATGAGCGCGGCACCGCCGATCGCCGAGACGAGATAGACCGCGACGACGCCGATCGTGGGCAGCCAGTTCATCTCGTCGATCACCGCGGGGAGAGCCGTGTTGATGCCGTACGCGATGAGGGCCGGACCGATGACCCGGAGGGCGGTCGAGACGATCAGGACGACCGCTGCGAGGACGAGCTGCCAACGCAACGGCGAGACGAGCGAGCCGAGAAGGCGCAGTGAACGCTGGCGGATCGATTTCGATTCGTCGCGTGTGTAGTCGGAGCGGTCTTCGCCGCTGGTTCCGGTGACTGTCGTGCTCACAGGTTCACCTCCGTTTCGCGGACACGTGCTTCTTCGTGCTCGAGACTCGAGATGACGTGCCGATAGTGGTCGCTGTCGCGTAGGAGATCGGCGTGCCGACCGACGGCGGTGATGCGGCCGTTCTCGAGGAGCGCGACCCGGTCGGCGAGCGCGACCGTCGACGGGCGGTGAGCGACGACGAGCGCCGTCGTGTCGGCGAGGACGACACGCAGAGCGTCCTCGACCATCGCCTCGGTGTCGACGTCGAGCGCCGAGAGCGGGTCGTCGAGCACCAGCACGGACGGCCGTGCGGCAACCGCGCGTGCGAGCGCGAGCCGCTGACGCTGTCCACCCGACAAGCTCATGCCCTCCTCGCCGATGATCGTGTCCACGCCGTTGGGAAGGTCGTCGACGAATGCGGATTGAGCGACGTCGAGCGCTTCGCGGAGCACCGCTTCGGCCTCGGCGCTGCCGGGGACGAGGTCATCACGGCCGAGGAGTACGTTGTCGCGCACCGACTGCGAGAACAGGGTGGCATCTTCGAAGGCCATCCCCACCCGAGTGCGCAGTTCGTGCAGCGTCAGGTCACGGATGTCGACGCCGTCGATCGTGACGCGCCCGCCGGTGACGTCGTACAGACGCCCCGGGAGCGTCGTCAGCGTCGTCTTGCCCGATCCGGTCAAGCCCACGAGGGCCATCGTCTCGCCGGGTTCGAGGACGAGATCGATGCCGTTGATCAGGTCGGGTTCGCCGGGTGCGGCATCCGGATACCGGAAGTGCACACCTTCGAACACCAGCGCTCCGCGCGGGGTGGTGATCGTGGCGGGTTCTTCGGGATCGACGATGTCGTTGTCTTCGTCGAAGACCTCGAAGATGCGGTCGGTCGCCGTGCGCGCGTCGATGAGGAACGAGAAGAGGAAGCCGATCGACTCCATCGGCCACCGCAGCACCGTCGCCATGGCGAAGAAGGCGATCAACTCGGCGACGGTGAGTTCGCCCATCTGGTTGAGCACGATCCCGGCGCCGAGGCACAGCGCGAAGGCGATGTCGGGGAGCAGCACGAGCCAGAACCAGATCCAGCCGACCGCGCCCGCCTTGCGAAGCTCCGTCTGGCGAAGTGTCTCGGCCTGGCTCGTGAACTTCTGCAGGGCGTGGCGGCCGCGGCCGAATGCCTTCAAGACGCGGATGCCGTGCACGCTCTCTTCGACGGAGGTCGCGAGGTCGCCCGCTTGGTCTTGGCTCTGGCGCGCCAGGGAGCCGTAGGTCTTCTCGAATCGGTATCCGACGAACCACATCGGCAGGTTGACGACGAGGAAGATCGCACCGAGAATCCAGTTCCACTGGAACAGGAGCGCCGCGCCGACCGCGATCGTGATGACGTTCACGACGAGCAGTACGATCCCGAACGCCAGCCAACGGCGGAGCATGCTGATGTCCTGCATCATCCTGCTGAGCAGCTGCCCGGATTGCCACTTGTCGTGGAAGGACACCGGGAGTCGCTGGAGGCGCCGGTAGAAGCCCGTCCGTAAGTCGTATTCGACCTGTGTCGCGGGCGCCAGCACGAACCAGCGGCGCGCCCACACCATCGCAGCTTCGGCGAGGCCGAGGAAGAGGATCGCGACCGCGCCCCACGCGATCTGGACGGTGTCACCCGAGGCGATCGGGCCGCTCACGACGACTTCGAGGACCAGGGGGATGGACAGCGCGAGCAGACTCGCGATCAGTGCGCTGACGAAACCCAGGGAGAGGCGCGGCAAGACCGGCTTGGCAAAGGGGTAGAGGCGCGCAAGCGCGCGGGTGGTGGAGAGTCTCTCGGTGGAGGCGGAGGTCATGTTCCCTCAGAGGTGGAGATCGGATGCCGGATCACGGCGAAAGGTCAAAGTGCGCGGGGCGCGCGAACGGACGGGCAGCAAGCCTGAAAGGGACAACGTCGGGAGCGGGTGATCGCTTCCCGAGGGAGTGGACTCCGGTATCCCTACCCCTGCGATGCAGCGAAGCTGCGGACAGCGAGGGGCGCACTCGGCTCGGTGATGGCCTGGAACATGGCTTCCTCCTCGGATCGAGTGCCCCACGTCGTGTGTGACAGCCCTCCAGGATATTCTCAGGGTCCGTGAAGCGCAAGTCTCAGTTCAAGGCGGCCTCGCGCGCGAGCAGCGAGCGCTTGACCTCGAGGCCCCACGCGAATCCGCCGAGCGACCCATCCGAGCGCAAGACGCGGTGGCACGGGACGAACAGTGCGGGCGCATTGCGCGCGCAGATCGCCGCCGCGGCGCGCACGGCCGTCGGCGAACCGAGCGCCGCCGCGAACTCGGAGTACGACAGGGGTGCGCCGGGCGCGATGCTGCGCAGCGCGTCCCAGCCCGCCCGTTGCATAGCCGTGCCGTGCTGGATCACGGGAACAGCATCGATCGCGGCGACATCCCCCTCGTAGTAAGCGAGAACGGCGGCGGCGGCCTGGGTCTCCCCCGGCGCGGCATCCGGACGGTACGGCGCGCGAAGCCGGGCGAGCACGGCCCCCTGGTCGGAGGTCCATCCGGAGGCGAGGACCCGTCCGTCGGCGTCTTCGAGCACGGTGAAGGGTCCGTCGGGGGTATCGAGGGTCTGAATCGTGGCGTTCACGGGATCTCCTGCATGGTGAGTGACGTGGTCGATGGCGAGCGGGAAACGGCGCGCCACAGGTGCGCGGTGAGGTAACTGCGCCACGGTGCGGCGCGGCGAGCCCACTCTTCGAGGCCGCGAGCGTCGCTCGGAAGGCCCGCGTTACGAGCGCCGGTGCGCACGGCGACGTCGCCGGGGAGGAACACATCGGGGTCGCCGGTGACCCGCATGCGCACATAGTCGGCCGTCCAGGGACCGATCCCCGGCATCGCCAGGAGCGCGGCCCGCTGCGCCGCGTTGTCATCGCCCGCGGTCAGCACGAGATCGCCCGACGCGAGCGCCGCGGCCGCTCCGGTGATCGCGCGGATTCGTGCCCCGGGACCGCGCAGCACGTCGTGCCCGTGCTCGGCGATCGCCGCCATCGTCGGGAAAAGCCGAGATGTGCCCGACACCTCGGGCACCGCTTCGCCGAGCGCTTCCACCAGCCGAGAGAGGGCGGTGCGCGCCGCGGCGACCGAGATCTGCTGGCCGATCATCGCCTTGATGAGCATCTCGTGCGGGTCGACCGCACCAGGCACGCGGATGCCGGGGGTCGCAGCGACCAGCGGCGCGAGTTCGGGGTGATGGGCGAGCGACGCATCGACGGCGAGCGGATCGGCATCCAGATCGAACAACCGCCGCACGCGGGCGACGAGCACAGGCAGGTCGCTGAGCCGCTGGGGTTTCGCCCTCAGCCGCAACCCGTCCGCAGTCCTGCGCACCTCGAACCAGGCCGGCCCCGCCGGCAGAGCAAGGGTTCGCGCGTAGGAATCCGCGGTCGCGACTTCGAGTCCCGGTATCGCTCGAGCCGCCATCCAGCCGAAGAGTCCGTCGGCATCGATCGGACCCCGCAGCGGCAGTGCCAGGTCGATCGCGCCCGGCGCGTGCTCCGCATGGCCGCGACGATGCGCGCGAAGCTGCAGCGGCGGCATCCCGAACACGTCGCGGACGGTGTCGTTGAACTGGCGAACGCTGGCGAAGCCGGCCGAGAAGGCGACATCGGATGCCGGGAGATCGGTGCCGACCAACAGCATTCGGGCCGTGTGGGCACGCTGTGCGCGCGCGAGGGCGAGAGGGCCCGCGCCGAGTTCGGCGGTGAGGATGCGGGTCAGCTGGCGCGTGGAGTATCCGAGGCGCGCCGCGAGTCCCGGGACGCCCTCGCGCTCGACGACGCCATCGACGATGAGGCGCATGGCGCGTCCGGCCGCGTCGCCGCGGAGATTCCATGCGGGCGACCCCGGCGCCGCCTCCGGCAGGCACCGCTTGCATGCGCGATAGCCGGCCTCGTGGGCAGCCGCGCTGGTCGGGTAGAACGTCACATTCGAGGGCTTCGGCGTGCGCGCCGGACAGCTCGGACGACAGTAGATGCCGGTGGAGGAGACCGCCGTGATGAACTGGCCGTCGAAGCGTGCATCGCGCGCGTCGATGGCGCGATACCGCTCGTCGAAGGTCAGAGATTGCGTGCTCACGTCCCTAGCCTGACACGACTTCGCACGTTCGACTCGCGGGAATCGGACACGACAGTTCGCCTGCGAGGAGGGCTCCAGCGCCGACCCGCAGCTCGGCCGGCGAGTAGCCTCAGGGAATGAGTGCACGTGAATACGATGTCGTCGTCATCGGCGCTGGGGCTGTCGGAGAGAACGTCGCCGACCGTGCCGTGCAAGGCGGGATGCGGACCCTGATCGTCGAATCCGAACTCGTCGGCGGGGACTGCTCGTACTGGGCGTGCATGCCGTCCAAGGCGCTGCTGCGCGCGGGGACAGCTCTGCGGGCCGCGCAAGCGGTAGCGCGGGTCGGGGGTTGCGAACGAGGCGAAGACGGACGCCCTCGCGACCTTGCAGCGCCGCACGTCATTCACCCACGACTGGGATGATGCGTCGCAGGTCGACTGGCTCGAATCGGCGGGCATCGACCTGATCCGTGGCCACGCCCGCCTCGACGGACCGCGCACGGTGGTGGTGACGGCGAGCAACGGCGAGACGACGATCGTGCACGCTGTCCACGCGGTCGCCGTCTCGACGGGATCCGCCGCGCTCCTCCCCGAGACGCCGGGGCTCGCCGACATCGATCCGTGGACGAGTCGCGACGCGACCAGCGCGCGGGAGGTCCCGGCATCCCTCGCGATCATCGGCGGCGGTGTCGTGGCGTGCGAAATGGCGACCGCATATGCCGACCTCGGCGCGACCGTGACCATCCTGGCGCGGGGCGAATTGCTCTCCACCCTCGAACCGTTCGCGGGCGAACGTGTGGGCGAAGCGCTCGCTGCGCGCGGTGTCCACGTGCGCACGGGAGTCGACGTCGAGAGCGCGCACCGGACGGAGCACAACGCCGTACTCTCCCTCGTAGGCGGTGGCCGAGTGGTCGCCGAGCAGGTTCTCGTCGCGACCGGACGCGTTCCCCGCACGAGTGATCTCGGGCTCGAGACCGTTGGGCTGACGGCCGGAGACTGGCTCGACGTCGACGACACGATGCTCGTCCGCGGCACCGACTGGCTCTACGCCGTCGGCGACGTCAACCACCGTGCGCTGCTGACCCACCAGGGGAAGTACCAAGCACGCGCCGCCGGCGACGTGATCGCCGCACGGGCGACCGGCGGAAGCGTCGACGATGCACCCTGGGGCGCTCACGTCGCCACCGCCGACCACCACCACGTCCCCCAGGTCACCTTCACCGATCCCGAAGTCGCGTCGGTCGGTCTCACCGCTCGCGCGGCCGAGAAGTCTGGCCTCACCGTCCGCGTGCTCGACATCGACCTCGGAGGCGTCGCCGGGGCATCCGCGTTCGCCGATGGCTACGCGGGTCAGGCGCGCGCCATCGTCGACGAGGCGCGCGGGGTGCTCGTCGGTGCCACCTTCGTGGGGCCCGGAGTGGCAGAACTCCTCCACTCCGCCACCGTGGCGATCGTCGGCGAAGTGCCACTGAATCGCCTCTGGCACGCCGTGCCCTCGTACCCCACGATCAGCGAGGTGTGGCTTCGCCTTCTCGAGCAGTACGGCAGGCCCACGCCGTAGTCGATCGCCCGGTGCGCTACCGGTGCCAGGTGAGACTCGACACGCACAGGTCGAAGAGGGCGCGCATCATCACCATGGGCTGATCATCGGATGGCGCATCCATCGGTCGCGCAATCGTCGCGGTGATCTGAAGCGCGCGCCGCCTACGACTGCCCGGAATCGGCGTCAGGTAGATCACATTCGTCGCGAGATACTCGACGCCGTCGAGCGTCTGGCGTGATTCCCGCTCGCACCTCAGGAACCTTTTGTCGTCGAGCAGCGGGGTCGCGCCCGCCTGCCTGATCAGCGCCCCGATCAGCGGATCCAAGGTCTCCTGATCGGGCGCCGCACGCCGCACCGATGCCACGAGCGACGCCGGCAGGGCCAGCGCCTCGTCGTCTCCCGTCGCCGGGGTGAAGAACGCCAGAACGGATGCCTCAGCCATCGACCGGAAGGCATCGTCGACCATCGGCCGCAGCCTGCCATAGAGATCGGGGCGCTGCGCCTGCAGGAGCCGTCCCCGAAGTGCCGACTGCAGACCCTCGCGTTCGGACTCGGATGCCTCGCGGCGCACCCATCCGGTCGGGAGCGCGATCTCGAATCCAGGGTCGCTCGCGCCGAGCTCGTCACGCAGGGAAATTCGCATGGGTGGCTGCGTGTCGCCGGGGCTGTCGGTGCCGCCTATGTCGGTCATCGTCGTCCTCTCGTCATCGGGCGGGCTCGCCGTCCATCACGAACAACGTGCCCAAATCACGGGTACGCGCAAGATCGCGTTGGCTTTCGTCGATGAGTCCGCGCTCCTGGAGCGTAGCGAGTGCCGCGTCGCGGTCTGCCGCGATCGCCTGCCGCTCGGGATAGGGCAGGGCCGCAACCCGAGACCGGATCGTGGAGATCGCGACGGTGGGCGAGGGAAGCACGGGCGGCGATTCGCTGGTTTCGGGGGCCCGCACGCGAAAGCGAAGCAGCATCGCGACGGCCGAGATGACCGAAATGCCCAGGCAGATCAGCACCGGTGCGTACCAGGCCTCCCACCCCTCGAATCCATCGATCGCCGAGATATTGGGGATGCCCGCGAGTGTGAATGCGGACGTGACAGCAGCGACCACGACGGCACCGAAGAGAAGTCCACTGAACCGCGCTCCACTGACCAGCCAGCCGATGAAGAGCACGAGCTGCGCGAGGGCCGCGATCGTGAAGCAGACACCTGCGATCGGCACCGACCGCGAGGCATCCATCCGGAAGAAGTCGAACTCGTCGCCGGCGATCACCGCCATCCCCGCGATCGGGGCGATGGCGCCGAGGACGGCCAGGACGATCACCAGCGTCGCACCCCCGCGGCGAGCCGCCGAGCGCCGCGGGACGCTCTCCCGCTCGGCGCGCAGCGCCCCGTCGGAGCCGAACAGTGCATAGATCTCAGGATGCTGCTGAAACGCCATCACTTCGAGCACGCCGAGACGCACGGGTGCTGCCAGAGAGTGCTCTTGCGCCCAGACCAAGGCGCTCGGGTGGTGGAAAGTCATGCTGCGGGCACGGTATCAGCCCACGTGGCATCGGGTGCAGCATCCAGGAACTCCGCGGGTGCCGGGGCAACGATCGCCCGGCCGTCCGGCCCTTGAAATTCGAGCGTCTGGACGAACGCGTGGAACTGGCCCACCACCATCGCGAACAGCTCGGGGATCGTCGGCTCGAGCGACGCGACGACGGCGGCGTCCTCGCCGAGGAAGACGATCTCGATGCCGATCAAGTCGAGCCCCGCGTCGTCGACGCGGACCTGTCGCAGCGCCTGTACGCCGAATCCGAGACCAGCTGCCTCATAGAGGACACCGTCGCCGGGTCCAAGGCGAAGCCCGGCGGGCCGGGCGCCGAAGGATGCCCGTACGTGCGTGACGAGGGGCGCGGGCACCGGCCACAGCTGAAACGCGAGAGCGGCGTCGTCGGGGCGAGCGGCCAGCGCGTTCCGCAGGAGTCCAGCCACGGCTGCGGACTGATCGTCGCGCCACGCGCTCCCCCATGCCGCACGTAGCTCGCCTGCCTGCGCCTCGACCCATTCGTCGACGCTGTCGACGTGCGCGGGAAGATCGAGCCAGCCGGCAACGTCGCTACGGCCCGACAGACGCCACAACCCCGCTCCCCAGTCGGGAGGAGGCTGTGTCGCATCGGCGGGTTCGGCCCGCGTGACGGTGGTCACAGAAAGGCCCCGACCCACGGCAACGCCGAACTCGGGGAGCTGTCCTTGTTCCCGGTCCAGCTCGTGATCTTGTTCCCGACCCCCCAGGCGCCGGACGCCATGGTGTAGACGCCCTCCCACGCCGCGGAAACGGTGGTGGAGCTGCACCAGCCGTTGGCTGATCCGCCGACGGCTTCAGCGAGCTCGGTCAGTCCCGTCGAGTTCTTGCCGAACATGAAACGGCACATGATGTCGCCGACGCCGGCGGGGTTATTCATGCTCCACAGTCCTCGGAAGGCCGCGCCGGCACCGGCGAGTCCGCCACCCGCGAAGTTCGACAGCATCGACATGTTGCGCAGCTGACCGCCCGCAGCCGACCACGCCGACGGCCGGAAAGCGGTCACCATTTCGCCGCCGAAGGCGAGGAGTCCAGGCTTGCCCTGGAAGAGACTGCCGACCTTGCCGAACGGGATGACCGCTATCAGCGCGATGATCAGCTTGTCCATCCCCGCGTCACTCCTGAGGACTTGGTAGGCCGTCAGCAGCAGGGTGACGACGCCGATGACGGCACCGATGAGCGCGAAGATCGGGCCGCCGATGATGATGCCCGCGATCGCGACGATGAGGCCGACCCATCCGAGGACCTCGAGAACGACGGCGAGAACACCGTCGACGTTGTCCCAAAAGCCGTCCTTGATCGCGCCGTCGAGAACATCGCCGACCGAGTTCGCCGCGTGATCGAACGCGTCCTCCCACGTGTCGTAATGACGGTCGAAGACACCTGCCTCGGCGCGCCAGTCGTCATAGAGGTCGTCCTTGCGGTCGTCCTGCTCGCCGAGCTCGTCCTCCGCATCCGGATCAGCGGCGGTCCATGGCCGCCCGCCGCGATAGCCGGGGGCCGCGTCGTAGGTGGTCCATGCGCGCTCGCAGTTGCCGACGGCGGCAGCGAGGAGCGGCTGCACCGAGGCCACCGCTCGCCCATAGTCGGCGAGGACCGGGCCTGTGGGTGCGTACATGTTCCCGGCGCGGCGCAGCTCGACGTACGTGTCCCCGACGATCTCGCGGACCTTGTCGATCGCCTTGCCGCGCTGTCCGTCTTCGCCGCCCGCGAGGTCTTCGAGGACATCGGCGCTCTGCACCATCTGACGGCCGATCGAGGCGATGCGATCGCCACGGCGGATGATCGTTGCGGCGTCGCCGTCGAGCGTGTCGATTCGCCGACCGCGCGGAGAGTTCTCCATCGTGCTCATGCTGTCGTCCCGTTCAGGCCGGGGTCGCCCGGGTCGCGTCACTCAGACCCGACGCGTCGACATCCATCGATGCCGAGGTCTCGGCATCCCAGCCCGCGAACCCTTCAACGACTCCGGCGACATGCTCATGGATCTTCGTGATGTCGCGGATGAGATCGCCGCGGCGGTTGTCCCAGCGCGATTCGAAACCGTCCACGCGGTCGCGGAGGCGCGAGTGCCCGTAGGGCGACCCGATCGCGTCGCAGAGGTCGGAGGACAAGCTGCCAGAATCCTCGAGTTCGTCGATGATCCGCTTCAGCTGGCTGCTCGTGCGCCGCAGCGTCGCATAGTTGATCCACACGGCGTCCGCAGACATCCGACCCTCCCCCTACCTCGTGTGACGATCCGACGCGGTTCAGCCGCCGGCGAGCTGCTGGTCGAGGTCCTGGATCGCCCGCATCATGCCCAGCAGAGCCTCAGACATGTCGTTGATGCCATCGGTCGCGTTCTTCAAACCGGTCGTCAACTCCGAGTAACCCTCACCGAACTTGCCCGACGCGTGCTGCGTCTTGAAGTCCTCACCCAACAGGGTGTCAACCTGGCTCTTCAAGGTGTCGAGCTGACCCTGAATGTCATCACGAGCCTGCGACAACGACGACGCCACCTGCTCCATCTCCGCATAACTAGCTCCGAAATCAGCCATCACAGGCCCCTTCCACGTAATCCCACCGACCCACAACCAGGCCGTACTGAAAACCTAACCGAGCACCCAAAAACCCGCGATGGGCAGCACTACCCATCGGACAAGCGCACCAGTCCGCGCCGGGACGACCCGCCTCGGCGTATGGCTGTTCACGCGAAGCGGATCGAGCGGAAAATCCGCTCCATCTCGCCTTCGACCGCGTCGAGGACGAACGGGTCTTCGTCGAGCAGGTCGACGAGGAAGACGTGCCCATCCCGGATGCCGAGGTGACGGATCGCGCCGATCCGACGGTCGTCGATCTCGGCGATCACGACCGCCTCAACGGCCACGTCGAAGTCCGTGCCGTCGATGGTGCGCCAGGTCTGCACGACACCGCCGATACCCGCGCGGGCCAGCTGCAGCAAGTCGTCGACGTCGCGGGCATCGGTGTCGGTGATGTAAAGGTGCGCCACGATCGCTGTTCCGCCGACATACTCGGTGCGCCAGAAGCGCTCCTGCGCGCCGGGCAGCGGGCTCGGCATGCCGTGCAGGGCGATGGCGGTGTCACGCAACTGGTCGCGCCCTTCGACCTCGGCGGGGAGATCGGCGAGCAGGTTGTCCGCCAGCTCGGCCGCCCAACCGTCGGCATCCGCGAACGTTCCCCACGGGAACACTAGCGGGACCGGGAGCCAGGCGGTCTCGTCGAGGGTCAGCGTGTACATCGGCGCTAGCGCCATCGGAATGTCTCCATGATCGAGTCGATGAGCTCACCGGCACCATCGACGAGTTGCGGGTCGGCATCCTGCGGATACGGGATAGAGGCGGTGAAGACGAGCCCTCGGCGATCGGCGCCATCGGGCAGGACGAAGCCGTATCCAAGCGACCGCGTCATGATCCCGTCGGTTTCCCCGTCACCGGCACGTCCGCGCTGCCAGCGCTGAACGGGCCCGATCGCGGTGTCGAATGTCTCGATCGACGCCTTCGCCAGTACCGCGAGACTGTCGGCGAAGGCCACACCGGACGGTGCGACGTGCTGCGTGACGGCGATCGAGAGGGGAAGGTGCGCGAGTCCGTCGATCTCACGGTCGGCGAGGTAGACCGAGTGGGTCCTCGTCTGCTCGAGGCGTCGCCATTGCGCGTTGGCCAGCATCCGCAGCCTGATGTCGAACTCCGGATTACCGATCTGCTTCATACGAGCCGAGAGTTTCGCGACGAATTGCGCGCGACCGTCCTCGTCCACGCGATATTGCGACCATCCCGGGGGGAGCAGAATGCGGAAACCCGTGAGAGCGGTCACCGGTTCGGCCCCACCGCGCTCGCGGCTCGGGACTTTACTATCGCCGCGCCCGCGAGCAGGATGACGAGGGCGACGGCACTGATCGGCGCCGCGATCCACTGATCGCCCCACACGACGTCGCCGACCCGGGTCCCGCCGTCGGGCACCAGCCCAGACAGCAGCACGGAGCTGATGATCGCGGCGACGGTCGGCCCGATGAGCCCGCGAAGGCCGGGAAGATCGTCCGCCCGTGCTGTCGCGACAACGACGATCGCGAGCACGACCGACAGTGCTGCCAGCGCAACCAATAGCGCCGTCGGCACTGCGAACAGCGGGTAGGCGACGACCACCCCCCATTTGGTGTCCATCGTCTCGCTCACCTGTCCGCCCGACAGGATGAGCGACCCCACAAGGAAGACCACGACAATCGCCGCGGGGACGATCACGACCACGGCGTAGGCCGTGCTCGCGATCCGATTGAGACGCGAGATCGTAGAGCGTTGGGCCACGCCGTCAGCTTACGCGGACGTCGCGAATGCCCGGAATTTGGGGCTGCGCGTCGAACAGCCCCAGCCCGTCGACGAGGCTGAATCCGCCCCACGAGATGACGTTGGCCGCTTGACGGATGCCACCGGGCAGCGCACCAGCAGTCGAGGAGATGAACTGCTGCACTCCCGGGCTGGTCGCCCATGGCGTGTTGCGCATCGTGTTCAGGAAGGTCGTCACCTGGGCTGTCTCGGCTCCACCGAGCTTGATCGCGGTGAACGGGTTCGTCAGCAATCCCGGCTTCGGCAGTGCGAGCCACGAGCGCACCGGTGCGAACAGCGAGCGGACCGGACTCACCCAGCTCGTCGGGCGTAGTAGCGAGACGCGCGGGAGGCTCGCTCGGATCGCCGCTGTGACGGCGCCCCGGCCACCCTGGACGACCGTGGCAAGGGTGGGCACGCCACGTGACAGGATCTTCCCCACCCCGAACGGCAGCAGGCCCACCGCGCTCCAGGCTAGGTCGCTGAGGCTCGCCCGTCCGTAGGCGAACTTCAGCGCTGTCAGAAGGAACGACGCCGCGGCAAGCGCGAAGATGATCCCCGCGAGGAGGCCGGTCAGGGGCGCGCCGATGACGAGGGCGATGATGCTCAGCACGACGAGGACGATCGCAATGACGTCGAGCAGATCGTCGACGAACTCCCAGAAGCCGTCGTTGTTGTCTGCCGTCTCGATCGCGTTCTCGATGCCGTCAACCGCGTCGTCATAGGCATCCGACCAGGTTTCGAAGACGCTGTCGAAAGCCTTCCACATCTCGGTGCGCTCCGCCTCGGCAGCCGCAAGAGCGTCGGAGGCATCATCGGCCGTATCACCGGCCCGGGTCGCGGCGCGCGCGTCCGCCTCGTCGTCGGAACCGGTCGCGCGCATCGAGGCGAACCACTCGGCCTCATCGGCGTCCGCCTTGTCTGCAAGCGCGGTCTGATAGGCGTTCTCCGCGCCTTCCACGCTGTTCATGTTGGTGCGCAGCCACGTCTGGGCAACGTCGAGCGCCTCGCCATACACGGCCAAGCTGTCGCCGGTGCCCTTATAGCGCACGGCCGCGTCACTGAGATCGGCATGCGTCTCGCTGGCCATCTCGGCGAGCTTGTCGGTGCCCTTGCTCTTGTGGATCGACGAGTCGCCGATGTTCTTAAGCTGCGTCGCGGTCGTCTCCATGGTCGTCGCGAGCGTCTTCAATGCCTCGGCGCGCGTGACAATGTCGGATGCCGTGCCTTCGAGCTGTCGCAACTCGTGGCCCGTGTTCGGTGAGCGCATCAGATCGTCCCCGGAGTCGAGATGTTTTCGGTCGTGGTGGAGCCCTCGAGTTCCGCGGCAGTGCCCGTGTCCCACTCATCCCAGCCGTCGATGATCGACGTCAGCTGGTCTTTGATGTTGGTCAGGTTTTCGCGGAGTTTGCCCCGTTTGTCGCGCCACGCCACTTCGAAGTCGATGACCTGGTCCACGAGCGCACTGCGGCCGTCGGGGCGCCCCACGGCCGCCTCGAGGTCGTCATTCGTGTCAGAGGCGGCCTCGAATTCGGACACCGATGCCGCGAGCCCGCTCCGCGCTTCGCGCAACTGTTCGAGGTCGAGCATGATGTCCATCGGGATGCCTCCGTGTGAGTGTGGATGAAAGATGTCACGAGGCGGGCACCGAGCCCGCCCCGCGACGAAGGGGAGACGGGGTTCAGCCGCCGGCGAGCTGCTGGTCGAGGTCCTGGATCGCCCGCATCATGCCCAGCAGAGCCTCAGACATGTCGTTGATGCCATCGGTCGCGTTCTTCAAACCGGTCGTCAACTCCGAGTAACCCTCACCGAACTTGCCCGACGCGTGCTGCGTCTTGAAGTCCTCACCCAACAGGGTGTCAACCTGGCTCTTCAAGGTGTCGAGCTGACCCTGAATGTCATCACGAGCCTGCGACAACGACGACGCCACCTGCTCCATCTCCGCATAACTAGCTCCGAAATCAGCCATCACAGGCCCCTTCCACGTAATCCCACCGACCCACAACCAGGCCGTACTGAAAACCTAACCGAGCACCCAAAAACCCGCGATGGGCAGCACTACCCATCACCCGCTCCCGCCGACGCGACGAGATCGAGACTGGTGACGGAGTCTGACGCCGAGTGTTGCCAACTCAACGAGAATGACTGCCGCACCGACGAACCACCACGTCAGAAGAGCCGGTTCGAACGGGGTCCCCAGCGACCCGGCCACCAGTCGATAGACGAAGGCGATGATGACGGCGACCGCCACGATCATGCTCAAGATCGCTCCGGTCGCGGCCCAGTCAGGCGTTGGCCGAAGCGCCAACGCGCCGGCGAGCGCGAGGACAGCCAGACCCGTGCCTGCGGTCATGAGTGGCACCGCAATCGCAGGTTCGAGAACGATTCGACGCAGTGGCGGATACATCACGGCCGCCGACACAACGGCCGCCATCAAACCGGTCCCGAAGAGGACCGCCCATATTGACACTCGGCCTCGCGATGCTTTCGCGGGCGGAGCAGATCCGTTACCGACGACGCGGGAGGACTTCTGCCGGCTCACGCGGAGGTCCCCGCCCTCTCAGTGGCCGACCCGGACCACCGCATCACCGGGTCACGGCCTCCGGAACGGCGAGCACGGATGCCTCGATCAGCGGCAGCTGCACGGTGACCTGACGCCCGGCTTGCACGAAGATACCGCGGCCCTCCGGGAAGTCTGCTCGCTTGACCTTCGGGAAGGGCACCTTGAAGATCGCGTCGCCGTCGAAGGCGTCGGCGCGCAAGACGATGCCCTTGCGGCCGCCCTTGAAGTCGCCGATGAGCCCGAAGCCGCTTGTGACCTGGCTGACATCGGCGTCGCCGATGAGGAGATGCTCGCTGCGGTTGATCGCCTGGAACAGTGCCTTCAACGGACGCTCGGCCGGCGTGTCCGCAAACTGCGGCACATCCTCGATCACGATCATGAGGCGCATTCCGAGGGACTCGTCCACGACGAGCTCGGCCAGCTCGGTGACCAGTTCCTTCGCCTCGTCCGGGGTCACCGCGCTGCGCGTCCACGGCGCGAAGTCCTTGAGCTGCGAGCGCCTACCGCCGAGGTGGAAGAGCTTCACCTGCGGGTCGAAGCGCGTCATCGACGTGATCAGCGCCTTCATCGCGTTGGTCTTGCCCGACATCGGTGGCCCCGTGACGACGAACGAGCCGACGGGGTCGAATTCGCGCGCGGCGAGGGTGTCCTCGGCGATGCCGAGCACGGGAAACTCGCCGATCCGGTCGGGGACGTCGCGCACCGCTAGGCGGGTCGGCAGCGATCCGATCTCGGCGACCTCGCGGGCACCGCGGGCACGCAGTTCTTCGGCGAGCTGGGTCAGCAGCTTCGTCTGCTCGGCCACGTTGGGCGTGCCGCCGAGCACGGCGATCTGCGTCTCGAAGCCGTCGACGATCGCACGACCGGGTGCCGAGCGTTCGTCGAGCACATCCTTCGGAGCGTTCAGCAGCGCGTATGCGTTCTCGTCCGAAAGACGCAGGACCACGCGCCGTGAGACGTTCGAGCTGACCGCCGTCGGGACGGAACCCGAGCGATCCGCGGTGGCGACGACGTGGACGCCGAGCGGGCGTCCCTCGCCGAGGATCCGCATGAAGGCTTGGTAGAACGGCATCCGTGCAGTCGTCGACTCCCACTCCGCACGGAACTGCGGGAGTCCGTCGAGCAGGAGGATGATGCGGGCCTCGTCCCGTCCGGAGATCTCGCGGTATTCGCCGATGCTCGACGCGTTCGCGGCGCTGAAGCGCTTGCCGCGATCGTCGAGCACGGCGCCGAGGGACCGCATGATGCGCTGGACGCGCTCGGCGTCATCGCCCGGAATGATCGAGCCCACGTGGGGCAGGATCTCGAGACTCTTCAGCGACCCCGATCCGAAGTCGAGGCCGTAGACGGACACGTTCTCGGGGCGACGGCCGATCGCCGGCGAGATCGCGACGGTGCGGAGGACTGTCGACTTCCCCGACCCGCTCGTGCCGTAGATGAGGAGCGAACCGTCGCGGTCCGGCTCGAAGTAGACGGCCTCCTGCAGCTGCCGCTCGGGCACGTCGCGCTTGCCGAGCAGAATCGAGCCGGATCGCCCCGGCGTCAGCGAACGGATGTCGACGGTGGTCTCGAGGTCGTCGAGCCACGGACGGCGCGGGGCGGGGATCTTCGCCTGAGCGGATGCCGCCACCAGCGTCGCGACGATCCGCTTCTGGTCGTTGGGACCAGGGTCCGCATCGTGCGACTCCGCGTCGCCGTGATCGTCGAGTTCCCACCGCTGGGTCGATCCGAAGCGGAGTTCCGCGACGTTGACGTCGGCGACGGCCACCTCGTCGTTGCTCCATCCACCCGCGTAGGCGGATTGGAACGGCACGAGGCGACCGGGGCCGGTCTTCGCGATGCCGCGACCGGGGATGCTCGGGTCGAACCTGCCCGCGACCGGGCTGTCGACGACGTCCTTCGAGTCGGACTCGTCGGCCATGCGCAGCGCAACGCGCAGGTTCGTGTTGGCGCGCAGATTGTCCTTGATGACACCCGCGGGCCGCTGGGTGGCCATGATCAGGTGGATGCCGAGGGAGCGACCTCGCTGGGCGATGTCGACGACACCGTCGACGAACTCGGGCACCTCACCGGCGAGCGCGGCGAACTCGTCGATGACGAGGACCAGCGCCGGGGGCGTCTCGGGGTCACGACGCTTCTCGAGTTCGAGAAGATCCTTCGCCTTCTTGCGGTTGAAGAGATGCTCGCGGTGGTGAAGTTCCGCACGGAGGCTCGTCAACGCGCGTCGAACCAGGTGAGGGCTCAAGTCGGTGACGAGGCCCACGGTGTGCGGCAATTCGACGCAGTCGGCGAACGCCGATCCGCCCTTGTAGTCGACGAACAGGAAAGTGACCCGGTCGGGGCTGTGCGCCGCTGCCATGCCGAGCACCCAGGCCTGCAGGAACTCGGACTTACCGGCGCCGGTGGTTCCACCCACGAGCGCGTGGGGCCCCTGGAGGCGCAGATCGAGGGTCATCGCATCGGTGGCGCCCTGCCCGACGATGGCGCGCAGGTTGCCGGCCTTTTTGAGCCGCGGCAGTACCGCGCCGGAGCGGTCGAGAATCGTGTTGTTCTCGCGCCAGCGCTCGATCACGGCGGCGGGCTCGGTCGCCATCTCGGCGCCGACCAGAGAGAGGAACATGACCGAGTTGGGGATGTCGGACGAGTCCTCGATGACGGTGCTCGAGTCGGTCACCGGTGCGAGCCGCTTCGCGAGGACGCTCATCAGTTCGTTCGAGACTCCTTCAACCGCGGTCTCGGGGTAGTCGACGCCGCTGCGCACGGTGCCGGTGCGCGCACGATCGAGCCCGCCACTGACATCGAGGAACGTCCGGCAGACAGCGGGGAGCGCATCGACGATGGGGGCGACGAACAGCCCGTAGACGCCGACGTCGGCGCCGCGTTCGAGCACTTGCGTCAGCCGGGCGCGATCGACCGGCGCATCCGCAGTCACGATGACGACGACCGCGGTTTGGCCGGGGAATGTCGCCTCTTCGGCTGCGCGGCGCACATCGGTCCCGTAGAGCATGGGGTCCCAGTCGGCGCCGAACGGCAGCCGCTGTGACGCGGCGGCCTTCGACCGCTTCATGACGAGCTCTTCCAGCCCGGACAGCAACGCAGCCCCCGTGGAGGCGGAGTCCGAGAGAGGAAGATCGCGGAACGGGCTGCGCTCACTCGAGGTGTGCGGCAACCACTTGAGCCACTCGAGCTGTTGCGCCCAATCCGGCTCAGTGAGGGCAACCGCGACGAGTTCGTTCGGCGAGTGCAGCCCGAACAGCTGCACGCACAGCCCGCGGAGGGCATCGGCCGCTTCACGTTTGGGACCGGCAACCCCGATGACACCCACGCTCTGCAGGGACTCGAGAACGGGCACCCCGTCGATGAATTTGTAGCGCTCACGCAATCGATCGACACGATCGACGAACTCCTGCAGCGCCTCCGGGTTTTCTGCGTGCTTGATGGTCGTGCGCGAGGGCGCAATCGCCGTGCCCATCCGCATCGCAAGAAAGTTCCAGTGCTCGGGCCGTCGCGTCCACAGCATCGGGCCGAGCCGCATCGCCTCGTCGAAGACGACCGCGACCGGTGGCGCCTCGGCATTGCGGATCTCGCGCTCTCGCGGACGTTCGCGGTAGAGCGTCTCTTCGAGTTCTTCGAAGGTGCGCTCGAAGACCTCGGCCTCTTTGCGCTGACGCTGTCCGATCTGGGTGCGCTGCGAGATGAAGTTTCCGAACAGCATGAGCGGTGACATGAAGATGACCAGCAGCGATCGAAGCTGCCCGGTCATCGAGAAGATCGCGATGCCGAGAATGACCGGCGCCACGAGCATCGGCCACGGGAACATCCGAGTGATCGGGTCTTTCGGCATGCGAGGTTCGGGCAGCTCCTCACCGGCGTAGCGAGGCTCGACCCGGGGGCTGCGATTGAACAGGAGCGATCCGCCGCGCTCGAGGACGGGCTCGCGGTCTGCCGGAGCGAAGTCCTGGACCATGCTCACGACAACCTCGGAATCACCGAGCACGAACGGCTGACCGGGGATCACGCGGAGGCGCTGAACAAGGCCGCCGTCGACGACGATGCCGTTCGCCGAGTTGAGGTCGACGAGTTCAACGGCGGGTCCGACCTCGATGCGCGCGTGCCGCTTCGAGACGAGCGCATCATCGAGCACGACGTCGCTCTCCGGTGCCCTGCCGATGATGAAGTGCCCCTTGGGGAGCGGGAATTCGCTCCCGGCAAGGGGTCCACCGGTGATGCGGAGGATCGCTGCGACTGGGGCACTGGCGTTGCGAGCGGAGACGTAGTCGCTGCCGAGATTGACGATCGAAGCCACGAAGCCCGAGCCGACGGGCGCGTCGCTGATGAGCAGATTGGGGTCGAGCAGCTCGACATCGGCCGACGTCGGTGGTGCCACCGACAAGGTGAGCACGTCGGTGGGAGCGGGGACGATCTCTCGAGTCGGGTCGGCTTCCGCGATCCGGCGCGCGACGTCTTGCACAGTGGCGGTCGTGTCCGACGTCACCACGATATCCGTGCGCTCGCCGGTGCGGCGCTGAAGGGTCAGCTTGAGTCTCATCGATACGTCCTCGTCTGGCTCTGCATGTCAGCCGATTCTGACCGCGGCATGACGGTCTCCGAATCGGATCGTATCGCCGTCAGTGAGCTGCACGCGCTCGCGGGGCGCGAGAATCCGCTCGGTTCCACCGCTGGTCAGGGAGCTGCCGTTGGTTGATCCGCGGTCGACGACGACGATGGATTCGCCTGATCGGAGCACAGCGAGGTGCGTCTTAGATATCGACATCGAAGGATCCGCAACCCGGACCGCCACCAGCCCACTCTCGCCCTCAGCCGCGGTCGGTGCTCGGCCCAAGAGCACGCCCGCACCGTCGACGTTGATCGTGACGCCGGTATCGAGCACCAGTGTGACGACAAGCGCCGCGGGCGCCGGAGTTTCCGGGGCCGCCGCATCCTGCACGTCCGGCACGGGCTGCAGCGCACGGGCTGCCTGCACCGAAGGCAACAGCGTCGGGGGCGCCCACTCGGCAGCGGGTGACGAGGCAGGGAGATCGGATGCCGGTTGCGATGTTGGGACAGGGTCGGGGGTCGCGAGCGACGGACCAGCAATTGCGGAGTGCGCAGGCGGCACGGACGCCGCAACGGATGCGGATACCAGAGCGGGATCTGGCGTGGATGCCGGGGTCGCATCCCCGGACGGCGCACCGAGCACTCCCCCGCGACTGCGGGCGGTCGGGATGTACGCCGCTTGCGTGCCCGCACTGAGCGGCGTGGCGAGCGACGGGAGCGCGCTGCGCTCATCTTTCAGGTTCGACGCCACGGTCTTGCGTGCGATCCGCATCCGCTTCTCGTCGTAGGGGTTCAGTCCCCGACGGGCGTCGACGAGCCACGTCCCCGCGGCGAGATCCGCCCAGCCTCGGCCCCGTCGCTGCGGGTCGAACAGCGGTGACAGCGCGATGACCAGAAGCGGTCCGATCAGGGGAATCAGGAAGCTCCCCCACAGCACGAGATAGCGAACGATCGCTCCACGCCAGAACTTCGGCCGCGCCAGCGTGCGCACGTTGACCGAACGGATGCCGACGACGGCCTTTCCCAACGTCACGCCCTTCCGTCCATGGAGGATCAGCTGGACGACGATGAACGCGATGACGAGGACATACGACGCGAGCGTGCAGATGATGATGAGCAGCAGATCGCTGCGGCCGAGCAGTTCTGCCTGCAGATTCTCAGGCGTCTGCGCCGCGGTGAGAATGGCCGGCAGGGCCACCAGGAGCAGTGGGAGCAGCAACAACACCACCACCGCGACTTCGATGAGCGTGGCCAACGAGCGTCGCCCGAGCGGCGCCGGAAGAAGACCCAACGACGCCGCATACTCGGGTCGGGGTCGCCCTGAGCGATCCAGCCCCTCGATCTCGGGGGTCGACTCGTCGATCTCCCAGATCTTGGGTCCAGAATCAGTCATCGCAGCCGTTTCTCTCCATCCGCACAGACCTTCAACCAGGTTCCGTAAACCTAACCGACGTCGTACTCACCCGCGATGGGCAGCAGTGCCCATGCGCGCCTTCGTGCCGGTCGACGTCCGGATCAATGGAAGAAGTGGCGCTCACCGGTGAAGAACATCGTCACGCCGGCCTCGCGGGCGGCGTCGATGACTTCCTGGTCACGCACGGATCCACCGGGCTGGATGATCGTGCGGATGCCGGCGTCGATCAGCACCTGTGGGCCGTCGGCGAACGGGAAGAAGGCGTCGGATGCCGCGACCGATCCGGCGGCGCGATCGCCGGCGCGTTCGACCGCGAGTCGGCAGGAGTCGACCCGGTTGACCTGACCCATGCCGATGCCGACGGTGGCAGAGCCGCGCGCGAGGACGATGGCGTTGGACTTCACCGCACGGCAGGCTTTCCACGCGAAGATCATGCCCTCGAGTTCGGACGGATCGGGACGCTCGCCCGAGACGAGTTGCCAGTTTGCCGCCACCGACTCGATGTCGTCGGGGAAGCGGTCGGCATCCTGCAGCAGAAGACCGCCGGACACGAGCCGCACATCCATCTGCTCCTGGCGCCAGTCGGCAGGCAGGCGCAGCACACGCAGGTTCTTCTTCAGCTTGAAGACCTCGAGCGCTGCGGGCTCGAAGTCCGGCGCGACGATGACCTCGGTGAAGATATCGCGGAGATTCTCCGCCATCTTCAGAGTGATGGTGCGGTTGGCGGCGATCACGCCGCCGAACGCCGAGACCGGATCGCACTCGTGAGCGCGCAGGTGCGCGGAGGCGATCGGGTCGAGGGCTTGCGGCGCTCCGACCGCGATCCCGCAGGGGTTGGCGTGCTTGATGATCGCGACAGCGGGCTTGACCATGTCGAATGCTGCCCGCAGAGCGGCATCCGCGTCGACGTAGTTGTTGTACGACATCTCCTTGCCCTGAAGCTGCTCGGCTTGAGCGATGCCGTGGCCGCCGATGCGCGTGTAGATCGCCGCGCGCTGGTGCGAGTTCTCGCCGTAGCGGAGGGTAGCGAGGCGCTCTGCCTTGATGGTCAGATGCCGCGGCAGGTCGTCGCCGGCGAGCGATTCCTCGACGAACCAGGTGGCGACCGCGCGGTCGTATTCGCACGTGTGGGCAAAGGCCCGCGCGGCGAGATCACGGCGCTGCGACAGCGTGGTGCCGCCCGCACGGACGGAGTCGATGATGGCGGGGTAGGAGGTCGGGGAGACGACGATGGCCACGTTGGCGAAGTTCTTCGCAGAGGCGCGGACCATCGCCGGTCCGCCGATGTCGATCTGCTCGACCACGGCGTCGCCCTCGGCACCCGAGGCCACAGTTTCAGCAAAGGGGTACAGGTTGACGACGACGAGTTCGAAGGGCTCGATGCCGAGGCCACCGAGCTGAAGCTCGTGGTCTTCGAGGCGCAGGTCAGCGAGGAGTCCGGCGTGGACGCTCGGGTGGAGCGTCTTGACACGACCGCCGAGCGACTCAGGGAAGCCGGTGACCTCGGCGACGTCGGTCACCGTCAGGCCCGCGTCGCGCAGAAGCGCCGCGGATCCGCCGGTGGAGACGATCTCGACGCCCGCCTCGGCGAGGGCCTGTGCCAGCGGCAGCAGGTCGGTCTTGTCGCTGACGGAGACGAGTGCCCGCCGCACCGGGACGAGGTCGCGGTGACGGTAAAGGGCAGGGTCGATGCTGGGGCCGGCCATTGAAGCTCCTGGTGGTTCAGTGTCTGTGAGAGGGGTCTGAGACGGTGTTCAGTGCGAGATCGCCGGTTGCGATGCGACGGACGACATCGATCAGCAGTCGGCGCTCAACGGGTTTGATGCGCTCGTGCAGGGAGTGTGCGTCGTCGCCGGGGTGCACCGCGATGCGCTCCTGGGCGAGGACCGGACCCGAATCGATGCCGTTGTCGACGACGATCACGCTGGCACCGGTCTGGGCGACGCCGGCGGCGAGCGCATCGCGCACGCCGTGTGCGCCGGGGAACTCGGGCAGGAACGCGGGGTGCGTGTTGATGAGGTTCGGAGACCAGGCATCGACGACGGCCGGCGGGAGGAGGCGCATCAGACCGCTGAGCACGATGAGGTCGGGATTCCACACCTCGAGTTGGCGTTGCAGTTCTTCGCCCCAGTGCTCGCGAGTCTCGTACTCGTGGAACGGAACCATGAACGTCGGGATGCCGAAGGCTTCCGCGTGCTCGAATCCGTCGGCCTGTCGGTCGGCGCCGACGACGATGATTCGTGCCGGGTAATGCGGGTCGCTCGCGGCCTCGAGCAGGGCACGCATGTTTGACCCCGCGCCCGAGATGAGAACGGCGACCGTGAGCACTGTCCTACTCTACCCGCGACCCGTCGGGCACTTCGGGGTCCGTCTCGTCGGGAGGAGTCTCGCCGGACCGGCTGGCGGAGGGCGCGGCGAGGAACCCGGCGTCGATGGGTTCTGTGGGCTGCAGGTCGGGATCCGTCACCGGTTCCGGTCCCTGTGCCGACGCAGCAGCCAGGTATGGCGCGGGGGCGAGATCCCGCGGGGCGTCCGGAGCAGGCCACTCTTCGACGGCACCCAATCCCGATTCAGCAACAGGATGCGGCCCACCGCGGGGTGTCAGCAAGACGATCGCCGCGCCGACGGCGACCTCTGCGGCGACCGCCAATGCGAACGGGCCTGGCTCGGGGCCGAGGGTGTCCAGTCGGCCGGGACCGAGCGAGCCCGAGGCGAGAACGGCGAGCAGAGCCGCGCCGCCGGCGCTGAGGATCACGATGCCCGCAAGCACGATGAGGCGCGGAAGCATCCGCTCGTCCCTCCCCTGCCGCAGGAGCCGTGCGCGCGCGGCCAGCCCGGCCAGCACGCCAAGACCGACGACCAGAAGCACGAGGAGCAGCAGCCATGCGCTGCCCGATTCGGGAATGACGCCGAGGATCGGCACGCCGGGGACGATACCGAGGTTGGTGCCCGCCGGTGACACGGTGGTCGCCTGGCCGACCGCGAACCCCGGCCCGGCGACGAATGCCGCTCCCCACACGACGACTGTCGGCAGATAGGCGAGCTGACCGATCGTCAGCACGACGGCGCCGAGCACATCGACGTGCGCGGCCTCGAACAGCGCGATGACTTCCGTGCCGCGGGTGACGAGTCCGACCGTGAGCGCGAGCGCTCCCAGCCCCACGGTGCCCGCGAGAGTGATGCCGGCGCCCACCGCAATGCCTTCGGGGACGCCACGCCAGTGCGGGTGGTCGTCAGCGCGTTCCCGGATGCCGTCGATGAGCCCGTCGTCGCCGAGGCGCCACGCGCCCACGATGCCACCGACGAGGGCGGGCAGCGCGAACACCAGAACCGGCAGCAGGAGCGCCTGCCACTGCGTGACGACCGCGAGGTCGGTCTGCGAGGTGAGGTACAGGGCCACGGTGAGGGCGGCGAACGTCACGGTACCCGCGCCCACGCCGGTGCCCCACGCGCCGGCGCGGGCCGCGCGAGCGCCCGAACGCGCGGCGAAGATCGCGGTGAAACCCGCGAACGCCAAGGGTGCGAGCGAAAGCACGAAGGTGCTGGCATCGGCGGGGATGCCGGTGGCCGCGAGGTAGTCCGCGGGGAGGGTGACCTCGATGGGCACCAGGTGTCCGAGCTGCCAGATCTTCGCGGTCGTCGGCCACAGGGCACTCCACACCGCGCCGGGTCCGAGGTTGAGCACCCACAGGATCGTGAGCGGAGCAAGGACGGCGGCGAGGCCGGTCGCGACGACGATGATGGCGTCGAAGGCGGCGAGGAGGGCGACGATAAGGCGATTCATGCCCCATCGACCCTACCTAGCCGAACGGGAGGGTGATGCGAGGCGCACCATGTGACCGCTAGCGTCGTCCAAGGAGGAATCATGACCAGCACAGCCCCTACGGACGCTCAGCCCGACACTCAGCCGAAGAACGCGATCGATCGCTTCTTCGACATCTCGAGGCGTGGCTCTACGATCGGCGGCGAAGTCCGCGGTGGTCTCGTCACCTTCGTCGCGATGGCGTACATCGTGATCTTGAATCCGATCATCCTGTCGGGTGCCGTCGACGTCGAGGGCGGCCAGTTGCCCTTCGCCGCCGTCGCCGCGTCGACCGCGTTGACCGCCGGAGCGATGACGATTCTGTTCGGGCTGGTGGCACGTCTGCCGTTCGCGTTCGCGGCGGGCCTGGGCATCAACTCGTTCCTCGCCGTGGCGGTCGTCGGCCAGGTGACGTGGGCCGAAGCCATGGGGCTCGTCGTCATCAACGGCCTGCTCATCGTGCTGTTGGCCGTCACAGGGCTCCGCCGTCTCATCTTCGACGCCGTTCCGATGGCGCTGAAGACGGCGATCACCGTGGGCATCGGCCTGTTCATCGCCTTCATCGGCTTCGTCGACAGCGGGTTCGTGACCGCCACCGGAGAATCGTCACCTCCGGTCGGTCTCGGTATCGCCGGCTCCATCGCCACCGTCCCGACTCTGCTGTTCGTTTTCACGTTGCTGCTGACTGCCGTGCTCATGGCGCGCAAGGTCAAGGGCGCGATCCTCATCGGACTCGTCACCGGCACCGTGGTCTCGGTCATCGTCGAGGCGATCTGGCACATCGGGCCCAAATTCGGCGACGACGGCACCCTCAACCCCGGGGGGTGGGGCCTCACCGTCCCCGAACTTCCGGAGCAGTGGGTGAGCTTCCCCGATCTGAGCCTGGTCGGACAGATCAGCTTCGGCTCGTTCGAGCGCATCGGCGTGCTCGCCGCCACGATGCTCGTCTTCACGCTCCTGTTCACGAACTTCTTCGACGCGATGGGGACGCTGACCGGGCTCTCGCGCGAAGCAGAGTTGGCGGACGACAAGGGCAACTTCCCGCGTCTCCGATCGGCGCTCGTCGTCGAGGGCATCGGCGCCGTCGCAGGTGGCTTCACCTCGTCCTCGTCGAACACGGTCTTCATCGAGTCGGGTGCCGGCATCGGCGAAGGCGCCCGCACGGGCCTCGCGAACCTCGTGACCGGCGCTCTGTTCCTGCTCGCGATGTTCTTCACGCCGCTGACGACGATCGTGCCGACCGAGATCGCCGCATCGGCGTTGGTGATCGTGGGCGCGCTGATGATGGCGCAGATCCGCTACGTGGAACTCTCCGACGTCTCGGCGCTCATCCCGGTCTTCCTCACGATCACGGTGATGCCTCTGACGTACTCGATCGCCAACGGCATCGGCGCCGGGTTCATCAGCTGGGTCATCGTCCGGTCGCTGTCCGGCAAGGCGCGGGACATCAGCCCACTGCTCTGGGTCGTCGCGGCTGGATTTGCGGTGTACTTCGGGCGCGGGCCCATCGAAACGCTGCTCGGCGGGTAGTTCCGACGGGCGCGCGCTCGTCAGTATCGCGGTCGTCAGTCCTCGAACGGCTCCAGGAGGAAGATCGCGATCTCGCGGTCTGTCTTGGTCTGGTAGGTGTCGTAATCGGGCCACACGGCGGTCGCGCGCGCCCACCACTCGGTCCGCTCGTCACCGCTCAGCTCGCGAGCGTTGTAGTCGCGCTTGTCGGCACCGTCCTGCAGCTCGACGTGCGCGTTCGCGCGGATGTTCCAGTACCACGCAGGTGGCTCTGGTGTTCCGCCCTTCGATGCGACGACGAGGTAGCGCCCCTCATGCTCGACGCGCATCAGCGCGGTCTTGCGAAGTCCGCCGGACTTCGCGCCGACGGTCGTGAGGACGATGATCGGCACTCCGCGCAGGGTGTTGGCTTCAGTCCCTCCCGACGCCTCGAACTTCTCGGCCTGGGTGCGAGCCCATTCGGCGGTGGACGGCTTGTATTCTCCGGTCAGCGGCATGCTTCCACCCTATGACGCCTGATCGAGCGTGCGGCGAACCCCTGCCCGAAGTCGAGGAAGAACGACGAAGGGGACGGATGCCGCAGCATCCGTCCCCTGTCGTTTAGAGCTCAGCGCACTTCGACTCAGAGCGCCTCGATGATCTCGCGCATGAGGTCGGCGGTCTCGGACGGGGTCTTCCCGACGCGGACACCGGCAGCCTCGAGGGCTTCCTTCTTCGCCTGCGCCGTCCCGGCCGAGCCGGAGACGATCGCACCGGCGTGACCCATGGTCTTGCCCTCGGGAGCCGTGAAGCCCGCAACGTAGCCGACGACCGGCTTCGTGACGTGCGCCTTGATGTAGTCGGCCGCACGCTCTTCGGCGTCGCCGCCGATCTCGCCGATCATGACGATCGCCTTGGTCTCGGGGTCGGCCTCGAACGCGGCGAGCGCGTCGATGTGGGTCGTGCCCACGATCGGGTCGCCGCCGATGCCGATGGCGGTGGAGAAGCCGAGGTCACGCAGCTCGAACATCATCTGGTAGGTCAGGGTGCCCGACTTCGACACGAGGCCGATCGGTCCCTTGCCGGTGATGTTGGCGGGGGTGATGCCCGCGAGGGCCTCGCCGGGGGTGATGATGCCGGGGCAGTTCGGGCCGATGAGGCGGGTCTTGTTGCCCTTCTCGGTGGCGTACGCCCAGGCTTCGGCGCTGTCACCGACGGGAACACCCTCGGTGATCACGACGAGGAGGCCGATCTCGGCGTCGATCGCCTCGATCATCGCGTCCTTCGTGAAAGCCGGCGGGACGAAGGCGACCGACACGTTGGCGCCGGTCTTCTCGATCGCCTCGGCGACCGATCCGAACACGGGGAGCTCGACGGTGTTGCCGTCCTTGTCGGTGTGCGAGACGGTGGTGCCGGCCTTGCGGGCGTTGACGCCGCCGACGACATCGGTGCCGGCCTTCAGCATCAGAGCGGTGTGCTTGCTGCCTTCGCCGCCGGTGATGCCCTGGACGATGACCTTGGAGTCATTGTTGAGGTAGATAGACATTTCAGATTCCTTTTCGTCCGAGGCTCAGGCGTTCGCCAGCTCGGCGGCCTTGTCGGCGCCGTCGTCCATGCTGGCGGCGAGGGTGACGAGGGGGTTGTTGGCTGCGGCGAGGATCGCGCGACCCTCTTCGACCTGGTTGCCGTCGAGGCGCACGACGAGCGGCTTGGTGGCGCTGTCGCCGAGGATTTCGAGGGCCTTGACGATGCCGTCCGCAACGGCGACGCACGACGTGATGCCGCCGAAGACGTTCACGAAGACCGACTTGACCTGCTCGTCGCCGAGGATGACGTCGAGGCCTGCGGCCATGACGGTCGCTGACGCTCCGCCGCCGATGTCGAGGAAGTTCGCCGGCTTCACTCCGCCGTGCTTCTCCCCCGCGTACGCGACGACGTCGAGGGTGGACATGACCAGTCCCGCACCGTTTCCGATGACGCCGACCTGGCCGTCGAGCTTGACGTAGTTCAGACCGGATGCCTTGGCCTTCGCCTCGAGCGGATCTGCGGCGCCCTTGTCCTCGAGCGCTTCGTGCTCGGGGTGGCGAACTTCGCTCGCGTTCTCGTCGAGCGTGACCTTGCCGTCGAGGGCGATGATGTCGCCGGAACCGGTGAGGACGAGGGGGTTGACCTCGACGAGGGTCGCGCCCTCGTTCTTGTAGACGTCGTAGAGCTTGACGAAGACGGGGGCGACCTTCGCGGCCAGTTCGTCGTCGAAGCCGCCGGCCTTGGCGATCTCGAGCGCCTTGGCGGCATCGATACCCGTCAGCGGGTTCACCTCGATGCGTGCGAGTGCCTCGGGCTTCTCGACCGCCAGCTGCTCGATCTCAACACCACCCTCGACGGAGCACAGCGAGAGGTAGGAGCGGTTCGACCGGTCCAACAGCACCGAGAAGTAGAACTCCTCTTTGATGTCGGCTCCGGCAGCCACCATGACGCGCTGAACGACGTGTCCCTTGATGTCGAGGCCGAGGATGGCCTTCGCTGCTTCGTATGCCTCGTCGGCGGTCTTGGCGACCTTGACGCCGCCGGCTTTGCCGCGGCCTCCGACTTTGACCTGAGCCTTGACGACGACCACGCCGCCGATCTTCTCGGCCGCTGCCTTCGCCTCCTCAGGAGTGTCGGCAATGATGCCGGCAAGTACCGGCACCCCATGCTTCTCGAATAGGTCTCGTGCCTGGTACTCGTAGAGATCCACGTGCAATCCTTCGCTGGGCGACTGTGGGGGTAAGGCCGAAAAGAATCTTGACGTCAAGATATCGGCCAGTTATCCAGCCTACTATCCGGCCAGGACCGCTCTGTCACGTCCCACCCCGGTCTAGGCTTTGGTCGACCATGAGTGAGACAGCGAATCCCTCCACCGCACGCAACGCGGTGGTCGCCGCCGCGCTCGAACTGTTCGCCGCGCAGGGTTTCGAATCCACCTCAGTCGAGCAGATCGCACAGGCGGCCGGAATTTCCCGCTCCACCTTCTTCCGCCAGTTCGGCGGGAAGGACGACGTCGTCTTCGCCGACCACGACCTGCTCCTCGAACGGGTGCGCGCCGACTTGGCGAAGCCCCACGACGACCCGTGGGACGCCGTGTGCGAGGCATCCGTGCAGGTGTATCGCCACTTCGCCGCCGACCCCGACCTCGCCCGTCGCCGGTACGCGGTCGTGCGCACGGTGCCGGCGCTGCGCGACCGCGAGATCGTGATGGTGTTCCGCTACGAGCGCGTGTTCGACGAATACCTTCGCGGCGCACTGCCGGGCCTCGATCCGCTCGACGCCGTCGGGTTCAGTGCCCTGGTGACCGCGGTGCACAATCACGTTCTGCGGCAACTGCTCCGCGGGCCCAAGCGCGTTCCGGTCAGCACGTTGCGCGCAGCGCTCGACGATGTGCGTCGCCGCTTCGGCGTCCTGGGCGACGAGTCCGGTCCCGCCGACGATGACGTCGTGATCGCAGTGTTCCCGCGCCGGATGCCGCGGGCCGAAGTGGCCCGGCTTCTGCACGCCCGCCTCGACCCCTGAGCGAAGCCACTCCCCCGCCGGTCAGGGGGCGGGGAGCAGCGACAACCCGTGCATGATGTCGGCACGGTTCGCGGCGACGCAGACGCGAATCCAGCCTTCACCCGACTCCCCGAAGGCTGAACCCGGCGCCACGGCGACCCTCTGCTCGCGCAGGAATCGCTCCGCCCAGGCCGCCACGTCTCCCCCGGATGTGTGGCGCACGTCGATCCACAGGTAGAACGCTCCCGCCGGCTCGACGTAGCCGATGCCTCGCGCGTCGAGGAGAGCGGTCGCCGCGTCGAGGTTGCCCCGATAGTGAGCGCGCGCGGCCGCCACGTGACTCTGATCGCCGGTGAGCGCGGCGATCCCGGCATACTGACCCGGTGCGTTGACGCACGAGATCATCGCTTCCTGCACCGTCCGCATGATGTCTGTCCAGCCCGGCGGGGTGACGAGGAATCCGATCCGGATGCCGGTCATCGCGTACGTCTTCGACAGCGAGAAGACCCCCAGCACCCGCTCCCCGCCGTCGAGCGCCGTCAGGCTGACATGCGCGCCGTCCCACGTCAGATCTGAATACACCTCGTCGCTGATCACCCAGAGGTCATGACGGCTCGCGAACTCGAGCAGCGCCTCCGCCGCGGCGCGATCGAGCACCGTGCCCAGTGGGTTCGAGGGCGAATTGACGATGATCGCCTTGGTCCGCGCGGTGACAAGGTGCTCGAGCCGGTCGATCTCCGGGAGGAATCCCGCTTCGAGCCTGAGCGCGTACGGCACCGGCACGGCCGAGAGCATCCGCGGGCTCATCGTGAACGTCGTGTAGCCAGGATCGGGCACGAGCACTTCGTCACCCGGCGCGAGCACGAGCCCGAGCGCCTGGTGGAGGGCTTGGGTGCCGCCCGCCGCGGTCCAGATCCGCTCGATGTCGAGGTCGACGCCCTGATCCGCGGCGAACCGATCCGCGAATGCGCGCCGCAGGGCGGGGATCCCCGCGTTGGCGGTGTAGTCGGTCTCGTCGGCGTCCCAGGCGGCCTTCGCCGCGGCGGCGATGTGCGAGGCGATCGGCACATCCGGCTCGCCCACCACGAGCGATGTCACCCCATCGAGCGTGAGCGCGATCTCGTGGATTCGGCGGATGCCGCTGCCCGGAACGGCGCGGATGTGCGGGCTCACGTCGGGCATCGCACCAGGCTACGCCGCGAACACACGCCTTACGTCCGCCGAAGATCGGGCAAATGCCCGATGAGGTTTCCTGGCCCAGGGATCAAGATAAGTCACGTTGGCACAGTGTCCCGAATGACTGCCGACAGGGTGTCCAGGGTATGAACCCACACCCCTGAAACTCTCGTGGGGAGAGAGCGGAACGCCTGCACCATGGCTCGGGATGCGGGGGTGGGGCGAGCTGCCCCACCCCCGCGATGCTCCCACCCATTCCGTGCGTGGCCGCGACGGGCCAGGATGGATCCATGGCCTACGACATTCCCCAGCCGATGCTCGCGAAAGCCGTACCCGCCATTCCCGATCCGGCGAAGACCCCCGGCGGGCTCTCGTTCGAACCGAAATGGGATGGCTTCCGCGCGCTGGTGTCGTGGGACGGTGAGTCCGTCGAGATCGGCTCGCGCGGAGCCAAGCCGCTCACGCGCTACTTCCCCGAGCTGGTCGAGGCCTTCGCACGCCTCCTCCCCGAACCCTGTCTGATAGACGGTGAGATCGTCGTCGCCACCGGCGAGTCAGGCTCCCAGCGCCTGCAATGGGAGGCGCTTTCGCAGCGCATTCACCCCGCCGTGTCACGAGTGACGATGCTCAGCGAGACGACTCCGGCGATGTTCATCGCCTTCGACCTCCTCGCCCGCGGCGAGCGCGATCTGCAGGACGAGCCATTCTCCGCACGGCGCAGCGAACTCGTCGATCTGCTGAGCGATATCCCGCATCCGGTCCACCTCACCCGCACGACCGAGGATCCCGATCGCGCCCGTCAGTGGCTGGCGGAGTTCGAAGGCGCGGGCCTCGACGGGGTCGTCGCCAAGCCGCTCGCGCAGCCCTATGCCCCGGGCAAGCGCACGATGCTCAAGATCAAGCATGCGCGCACCGCGGATGTGGTCGCCCTCGGCTATCGGGTGCACAAGAGCGGTCAGGGCGTCGGATCGCTCCTGGTCGGGTTGTACGACGCCGACGGAGTGCTGCGCAGCGTGGGGGGCGTCGCCGCGTGGACCGACAAACGGCGACTCGAGCTCGTCGACGAACTCGCTCCGCTCGTCGAACGCGACGCCGATGGTGAAGCGGTCACGGGTGAGGGCGATCGCTCTCGCTTCACGTCGTCGAAGGATGTGTCTTTCGTGCGACTTCGCCCGGAGCGCGTGCTCGAAGTGCGCTACGACCAGCTCGAGGGTCACCGGTTCCGGCATACGGTGCAGTTCGATCGATGGCGACCCGACCGCGAGCCGCGCTCATGCACCTATGACCAATTGGAGACCGTGTCTGCCTTCGATCTCGCGGACGTCCTGGATTGACCTCCGACGAGTTCTGCGGGCCGTCGGGCGGCGGCTCTCACGCTTCGGTCACTGAGGATGCCAGGATCGACCCATGAGCGGTGATCGGGACGGCGAGACCGGAGAGCCGATTGAGCCGGTCGAACCGGGAGAAGTCACCGAGCTGACGGCCGAACTCAACCTGGAGCCGGTCCTCTTCATCGCCCGCACCGATGCCGTTCTGCGCATGGGCGCAATGATGCTGGGCGCGGGCGCCTCGTCCGCACGAGTCCGAGACACGATGACGCGCACGGCCAAAGCGCTCGGCATCGAGCGGCTCGAATCGCGGGTGGGCATGACCGACATCATCGTGACCGCGCACCGCGGCGCACTCTTCCGCACGAGGGTGGCGGAGATTCGTCGTCCCGGCGTCAATGCGCAGCGGATCGCGCTGCTGAAGAATCTGTCGCATGACATCGAAGGCGGTGTCCGGGTCGAGGTCCTCCAGCGCGACCTCGACCGCATCGAGTCGACCCCGCCGCTGTACTCGATGACGCTGCGGGTGGCAAGCGCTGCGGCGGCGTGCGCCGCCTTTGCATTCCTCAACAACGGCGGCTGGCCCGAAATCGTCAGCGTCGCGCTCGCTGTCGCGGCCGGTCAGTGGGTGCGAATTCTGTGTGCGCGTGCGCGGTTCAACGAGTTTCTGCTCGTGTTCCTGGCGGCCCTGACCGCACTCCTCGGCTTCCTCGCCGTATCGCACGTGCTCAGCCTGGCGGGTGCGCCGGAGATCGCCTATGGCGCAGCACTCACCAGCTCGGTCCTCTTCCTCGTGCCCGGGTTCCCGTTGGTGACCGGAGCGCTGGATCTCGCACGCCTCGACTTGAACGCGGGTGTGATGCGCGTGGTGTACGCCTGCCTGATCCTGCTGGCATGCGGCAGCGCCGTCTGGGCCGTCGCCGCCGTCTTCGAAACGAGCGCGACCGATACCCTCTCGCCGGTGGTCCCCGAGCCCCTGCTTTCTGTGGTCCGACTCGGTGCGGGATTCATCGGAGTCCTCGGCTTCGCCATCTTGTTCGCCACTCCGATGCGCATCGCGCTCACTGCGGCGGTGATCGGCGCGGTGGCCAACGTCGGACGACTGACCCTCGTCGACTCGGGAGTCATGCCCGCCGTGGCTGCCGCCGCCGCCGGACTCGCGGTGGGCTTGGGTGCCTACGTCGCGACCAAGCTCATTCGAGCGCCCCGGATCGCCCTCACCGTCCCCGCCGTGATCATCATGGTTCCCGGCGCCGCGTCGTATCGAGCCATCGTCGCCACGATCGACGGCGACACGGTGGCTGCCGTGGAATTCGGCATCCTGGCCGTGTTCATCGTCATCGCCCTCGCGGTGGGACTCACCGTCGCGCGGGTCGTCACCGAACGCGAGTGGGGCACCGATGGATAGGTTCGCGCTCCCCGACGCCCAACCCATCCCCGAACGCCCAACCCATAGTCTTTCTGCGCAGATTGGATAGGGGTTCGGCGCATGAGGATGGGTTCGGCGGCGGTCGCGCCGACGGCCTCAACCCTCGGCTTCGGGCTTCTTCGCACGACTCGGCTGTACGCGCGACGGTTCACCCGGCATCTTGGGGAATTCCGGGGGGAAGGGCAGTTCGCCCAGACCGTCGCTCAGATCGCGCTCCCACCACTCCAGCAGCGTGTCGATGCGCCCGGGTGAGGCCTGGAGATCCGCCCACGGGTCGCCGACGGTCGCGAGGCGCTCCGGCACCGTCCGCACGGTGAATGCCGCGGGGTTCACATCCGCCAATTCATCCCACGTGATGGGTGTCGCGACAGTCGCTCCGGCCAGCGCCCTCGGGCTGTAGGCGCCGGCCATCGTCCGGTCGCGGTTGGCCTGGTTGAAGTCCACGAAGATGCGCTCGCCGCGCTCCTCTTTCCACCAGTTCGTGGTGACGCGCTCGGGCATGCGCCGCGCGAGTTCACGGCCGGCCGCGATGACCGCATGGCGGACGTCGAGAAACTCGTGCGTCGGTTCGATCGGGCAGAAGACGTGGATGCCGCGATTGCCGCTCGTCTTGAGGAAGGCGGTGAGCCCGGCCTCGGCGAGCACGTCACGCAGAGCAGGGGCGACGGATGCGGCATCCGCGAAATCCGTGCCCGGTTGCGGATCGAGGTCGATCCGCAACTCGACGGGGTTGTCGGTATCGGCGGCCAGCGACGACCAGGGGTGAAAGACCACGGTATTCATCTGGACCGCCCACACGATGGCCGCGGCCTCGTCGAGCACGACCTGGGGATGCTTCCGTCCGCTGTTGTAGGTGCACATCACCTGATTGACGAACTCCGGCGAGCCTTTGGGTGGATTCTTCGAGAAGAACCGCTCGCCGTCGATCGATGCGGGGAACCGCTCGAGCGAAATCGGTCGGTGCCCGTTCGCGGCCAGGAATGGCTCTGCGACCGCGATGGCGTACTCGGCGAGCTCGTGCTTGGTGATGCCGAGTTCGGGCCAGATGACCCTGTTCGGACTCGAGAGGCCGACCTCGCGATCGCCGTGCGGCCCTGGGACAGTCAGTGTGATGCGCTCGGAGGCCATGCCCCGACCCTACTCAGCCAGATGCCTGTGTGTCAGGCCTCGAGTTCGAGTAACGGCGCGAGGTCGGTCAGCGAAAGTTCGATCCAGGGCCCCGCAGGATCGACCACGATGCCGGTCAGACCCGAGCCGCTCGTCAGCGCCTTCGCCAGCTGCGCGCCCGTGATCGGAAGGGTACGGTCACCGCGGCGCATGCAGACGATCTCGAGCGGATGCGTGAACACCTCGAGGCGGCGCGTGCCATCGGGTGAGCGCGACTCTGCGAGCCCGAACTTGCCGTTCTCATCGCTCGGACCAGCAGCGACCCAGAGTGGCGACGTGGTGAGCGCCTCTGCGACTGCCGCCGCCGTGTCCGAGGTTCGGGGAGCAGCGAGCAGAGCCTTGACCGTCCGCGCCGGGTCGCCCTCGCCCGACGCCTTTTCGAGAAGGCCCGTGGGGAGATTGATGCGCGCGCCGGCGGTGGCGTGATCGACGATGATGCCCGCATACGGGCCATCGATCGCCGTACGGAAGATGTCGCGCACCGGCTGGCTGATCGCCGAGGTCGCCGTGTCGCCGTCGGCTCGCACGCTGGCTTGCAACCCCGCGCCGCCACTGAAGGCGAGCAGGAAGCGGTTGCCATCGACTTCGGAGACCGCGAGATCGAGCGGCTTTCCCTCCGACAGCAATGCACGGGCGTCGCCACGGACGCGCACGAACAGATGGCCCTGTAAGGCCTGGCGCATGACGTTCATCGCCTCGTCGTTCGTCGGCGGATCCGACAGCTTCTGGAGCGCCTCCACGACCAGCACGTTGTCGGGAAGCCCCAACGCCGTCTCTGTTTTTGCGGGTGCTTCGGCCGGCGGACGGACCGTCGGCGTTCCGACCGGCGGCGCGGCCGGGCGGGTGATCGCAGGCGCGGCGATGGGCGTGGGCGGGGCGGCGGGCGCACCGAACGTCGACATCGAGATGTTGACCTGGGGTACCGGCTCGGACTCGATCGGTTCGGATTCGACCGGTTCGGCATCCGTGACCGGAGGATCGACCGCTGCTTCTCTGTCAGCCCTGCGATTCTTGTCGCGCTTGAACAATGCCATCGTTCGAGCCTACCCAGCGTCGCTCATGTCATTCAGCCGCGAGGGTCAGATCTTCTGGATGGGTGCGATCTTGATGAGCAGCTTCTTCGCGCCCACCTTGTCGAAACGCACATGTGCCACGCGCTTGGCGCCCTCGCCGGTGACGGCGTCGACGCGCCCATCGCCGAAATCGTCATGGCGGATGCGGTCGCCCGATGCCAATTCCATGTCACCGTTGTCGCGTACTTTCGCGGGAATCCGGTTCGCGAACTTCTCGATCGATCCGCTCTTCTCGCGGCGCGGGAGCGGCACGAGATCGTCACCGTATCGGTTCGTCGATCCCCCACCGAAGCCACCGGAGCGACGTGCATTGAGAGCGCGGGACTGCATTCCGCCACGCGAATTGACGTCGCCGGGTGACTGCCGCCAGTCGATGAGCTCGTGCGGAATCTCCTGCAAGAACCGGCTGGGCATCGCCACGGTCACTTCACCGAACTGCGCCCGTGTCATGGCAAGCGACAGGTACAGGCGCTTGCGCGCGCGGGTCAGCGCAACATAGAACAGTCGCCGCTCTTCCTGAGGTCCGCCGGGCTCGCCCGCCGAGATGCGGTGCGGGATGAGGTCCTCTTCGACGCCGGTGACGAACACGGCATCGTATTCGAGCCCTTTCGCGGTGTGCATCGTCATCAGCGACACGAAGCCTGAATCGCTCTCGAGATCGTCGGCGTCGGAGACGAGCGCGACCTCGGTGAGGAAGTCGAGGATCGTGCCTTCGGGGTTGTTGCGCGCGAACTCGCGGGTCACCGCGACGAGTTCGTCGAGGTTCTCCAGCCGTGCTTCGTCCTGCGGGTCTTTGCTCGCCCGGAGCGCCTCGAGATAGCCGCTCTTATTCAGCAGCAGCGTGAGTCCCTCTGCCACGGCGGTCGGTGGGGCGAGCTCGCCGGACTCGGGGAGCATGATCGCGGCGGCTTCTGCGAGCACCGCGTCGAGCCGCGTGATCGCCGTCTGAATCTTCTGCCCGACGCCGAGCGACGGTGCGTTCGCGAGCGCGTCGCGGAAGGTGATGCCCTCGTCGGCGGCGTAACGGGCGATCGCCGTCTCGGTCACATCGCCGATGCCGCGGCGGGGCTTGTTCAGAATCCGCCGGACCGCCATCTCGTCGGCGGGGTTCGAGATGGCGACGAGGTACGCCAACGCGTCCTTGATCTCTGCGCGATCGTAGAACTTCGTGCCGCCCATGATCTTGTAGGGCAGGGCCGAGCGAATGAAGATCTCCTCCAGCGCCCGCGACTGCGAGTTGGTGCGGTAGAACACCGACATCTCCGAGTAGGCCATCCCGGTGCGTCGCAGCGCCTCGATCTCATCCGCGACGAACTGTGCCTCATCGTGCTGCGAGTACCCGGTGAACCCGACGATCGGGTCGCCCGCTCCCACGTCGGTCCACAGCTTCTTGTCTTTGCGGTCGAAGTTGTTGCCGATCACGGCGTTCGCCGCCGAGAGGATGTTCTGCGTCGAGCGGTAATTCTGCTCGAGCAGCACGACCTTCGCGCCGGGGTAGTCGCGTTCGAACTCCGTGATGTTACGGATGTCGGCGCCGCGGAACGCGTAGATGGATTGATCGGAGTCGCCGACGACGGTGAGCGACGCGGCGTCCAGTTCGGGAGCACGCTCCGGCTCGAAGATCATCATCCCGCCGGATTCGAACGGCTCGGCCGTCTCCCCCACGACGGGGCGGGTCAGTTCGTGGATCAGCGAGTATTGCGCATGGTTCGTGTCCTGGTATTCGTCGACGAGGACGTGTCGAAACCGGCGGCGATAGACGTTCGCGACGTGCGGGAACGCGCGGAAGAGGTAAACGGTCTGCGCGATGAGGTCGTCGAAGTCGAAGGCATTCGCCCGCTGGAGCGCGCGCTGATAATCGGCGAAAATCTCGACGAAGATGCGCTCCGCCGGGTCGGACATATTGGCCTGGCGCGCGTAGGACTCGGCATCCGCCAGTTCGTTCTTCAGCTTCGAGATGCGACTCTGCACGCCCGCTGGCGTGAGACCGAAGGCATCCGCTTCGTGCTCCTTCACCAACCGTTTGATCAGCGCACGCGAATCGCCCGAGTCGTAGATCGTGAAGCTCTTCGTGAAGCCGAACTGCTGCGCTTCACGGCGGAGGATTCGTACGCACGCGGAGTGGAACGTCGAAATCCACATGCCCTGCGCGCTGTCGCCGATCAGGTGCTGAACGCGTTCGCGCATCTCGCCTGCGGCCTTGTTGGTGAAGGTGATGGCGAGGATCTGGCTGGGCCATGCCTCACGTCCGCGCAGGAGGGAGGCGATGCGATGCGTCAGGACGCGGGTCTTACCCGATCCGGCGCCGGCAACGATCAGCAGGGCGGGTCCGCGATAGGTGACGGCGGTGCGCTGCGGTGGATTCAGGCCCTCGAGCAGGTCGGCATCGGGGCGCGTTTCGGGTCCGCGGTCGCCGCCGACGATCAGGGGCTGGGAGGCGTCGGTCATGGCCTCTCAAGTGTAGGCGGGTGCTGCGACACCGCCGCCGAGTTTGCTGAGAGCCGGTGCGTTTGAGCCAGCCCCGCTGATTCGCTGAACCCGGATGCCGTCACAGACCGTCATGCGTCGCAACGGCCTGTCACATGGATCCGCGACGTCGGAGCGTCGGGTTACGTTGGCTTCACCGCGACGATCCGGATGGCCCGGGCACCGGCTCATACCCGGAAGTGCAGTGGGTTCGAATCCCGCCGTCGCGTCGACCTGTCAAGCGAAGCGATACCTGGTCGCTTCCCGTGAACGCCGCGCGGATGGACGCTCAGTCGAAGATTCCCACCGACTCGGACAGCTGGGTCACTTCATCGGCGGTGAGTTCCAGATCGGCGGCTTTCGCCGAGTCCGTGATGGACGCTGCCCGCCGCGCACCGGGGATCGGGATGACGTGTGGGTCGAGGGCGAGTTCCCACGCGAGCACGGCCTGCTGAGGGCTGACGCCGTGGGCATCGCCCACCTCGCGGAAGGCCGAGAACCGATCGCCGACGCTGCGAGCACCCCCGCCGGTGCCACCGAGGGGACTCCACGGCAGGAACGCGATGTCGTGGTCGGCGCAGAAGCGCAGTTCGTCGATGCTTCCCGGATGCTTCGGCGAGAACTCGTTCTGCACGCTGGCAAGGTTTCCTTCGCCGAGCACGTCGAGAGCGATCTGGATCTCCTCGACGCTCGCGTTCGAGATGCCGACCGCACGAACGAGCCCGGCGTCATGCAGCGATTTCAAACTTTTCATGATGTCGGCGTAGACCCGGGTGCGGTCGGGGCGATGGTATTGGTAGAGCTCGATCTGGTCGACGCCGAAGATCTCGAGAGATTTCTCCACGGCCGATCGCAGATAAGCCTCGGACCCATCGCGTGTCTTGGTGCCGTCTTCCGTGAGCGTGATGCCGCCCTTGGTGGCGACGAAGATGTTCGACGAGTCGCCGCCCCACGTGCGGAGCGCCTCGGCGACGATGCGTTCGTTGTGTCCCATCTCTTCACCGTCGGGGGCATAGATGTCGGCGGTGTCGATGAGGGTGACGCCTGCGTCGAGGGCGGCATGCACCGTTGCTACGGCATCCTCGAACGACGGGTACTTCTTGTCGTTGTTCATCGAAAGGGGCATGGCGCCCAGGCCGATCGCCGAGACCTGTCGTCCCGCCAGATTGCGCTGCTTCATTGCTTCTCCTTCTCGCGTCGCTCCAGTCTGCCAAACGCAACCCGGGGTAGGGGCAGTTCCGGCCCCCATGATACGAATGACGTAGCCGGTGTCTGTGACCGGTCCCAGATTCCGGCTATGGTGCACAAGTGAGATCTGCACTTGAAACACGGGCGAGCCGGGCGCGGTGGGGCGTGGCGCTCCTCTTCTTCGTCAACGCTGTCGCGTTCGCGTCGATCGTCCCGCGATATGTCGAGTTCCGCGCGACGTTCGACCTCGACAACAGCGCGCTCGGACTGATCATCGCCGCGGGTCCGGTGGGGTCTCTCGTGGCGGGGCTGGTCGCCGGGCGAATCCTCCGCGCCATCGGCTCCGCACCGACGGCGGTCACGTCGTCTGTCCTGCTCGGGCTCAATCTTGTGCTGATCTCGCTGGCCGCCGACGGCGTGCAACTCGCTGTGGCGCTCTTCATTGCCGGTGTCCTCGACAGCACCGGCGACATCGCCAACAACGCGCACGGATTGCGAGTGCAGCGCCTGATGGGCCGATCGGTGATCAGTGGCCTGCACGGGGTGTGGAGCATCGGCGCGATCGCCGGCGGACTGGTTGCCGCGCTCGCCATCTCGACCGCCGTGCCGATCGCGACGCAACTCGTCGCCACCGGAATTGCCATCGCGCTGCTCTCCGGCGTCGCGGGCTACCTCGTACGACTCCCCGCGCCTTCCACTAAGGCCGAAGCGGATGCCGCACCACACACGCTCTCCCCCGCTCGCCGACTGGCGGTCGGGCCGTTTCTCGCGGTGTTGGGCATCGCGATCATCGGCGCACTGCTCGAGGACATGGTGTCGACCTGGGGCGGAATCTACCTCGTGGACATCGTCGGCACGGCGAAAGAAGCCGCAGGACTGGTCTTCATCGTCTTCATGTGCGCCCTCACGATCGGTCGCTTGGCCGGTGACGGGGCGATCATGAGGTGGGGAACCCGACGGGTCCTCGACGGCGGAGCGTGCCTGGCCGCGGCCGGTTTCCTCCTCGCACTCGCCTCGCCCGCACTGTGGAGCACGCTGGCCGGCTTCGCGCTCGTGGGTGTCGGCATCGCCACGATGATCCCTTCTGCGATGCAGGCCGCGGATGAGACTCCGGGCCTGCGCATCGGTTCTGGTCTCGCTATTGCTTCGGTCGCGATGCGGGTCGGATTTCTCGCTCCGCCGGTGGTCGGTGCGATCGCCGATGCCACGTCTCTCCGCTGGGCACTGCTGATAGCGCCCGCGGCGGCGTTGTCTGTCATCGCATTGACGAGAATGAGCAGCGTGAGCGACCGAGTCGTCGTTTCCGCGTGACGCGGCGCCACTGATGGAGGTCGTTACGCCGGTTGCGTGCGCTTCTTCTGTCGTCGCTCCGGTGCCTCTGCAGGAATGCCGCCGGAGAACAGCAGCGCCACCAGACTGATCACAACGAGTCCGAAGAAGGCAACGCGGAGCGCGGCCACTTGCGACTCTCGATAGACCGTCGTCAGCGCAGCCGACTCTTCTTCGGTGAGTCCTGCCTTGGCGCCGATGTCCGCGACGTCCCGCACGGGAACGATATCGACGCCGCCGTCGGTCGCGGTGCTGACGATTGCCTTCGTCTCGTCGGGAAGGTTGCTTTCCGCGACTCCACTGGCGAACGATGTCGCCAATGCGCCGATCAGGATCGAGCCGATGAGGGCCGTACCGAGGGAGGAACCCAGGTTCTGGAACACGCCCTGAAGCCCACCGACTTCGCTGGTCTCCTTCTCGGTCACGGCCGACATGTTGACGTTGCCGAGTTGTGAGGCGAGAAGACCTAGCGCGCTTCCGGCGAGGAACATCCCGACACCGAACAGAACGCTGCGCAGGTCGACGGTGGCCGTCCCCAGCAGCAGCACGGCGCTCACCACGAGGAGCACCTGCCCGACGCGCACGATCCGCCGAGCCGACCAGATGGATGACAGCCTCGTGCCCGCGAAGGAGAACAGGATGAGCGAGATGGAGAGCGGGAAGATCCGGATGCCGGTCTGCAGCGCGTCGAGCCCCAAAGTCATCTGCAGATACACCGGGACCATGAAGAAGAGTCCCGCGGTGATCGCGTACTGGGTGCCCAACACCGACAGGCCGCTGCGCAGTTGGGCGATGGAGAACATCTCCACGTGCACGAGCGGCGAGCGACCCGCGCGCACCAGCGCCTTCTGACGCTGCACGAACAGCACGATCAGACCGGCCCCGACGACCATCAGCCACGCCGTCGGCGATATTCCCAGCGGCGCAATGGCGACACCGGCGATCTCCGGGGGATGCAGCGGAATGATCCATCCCCACGTCTTGCTCTGCAGCATGCCGAACACCACGAATACGAGGCCCGCTGACGACAGCACCACGCTGAGGAAGTCGATGCGGACGCGCTGACGCACGGACGAGTCGGTGATCGAGCGCGAGAACAAGACGACGATCACCATGATCACGACTTCGGCGACGAAGACGTAGCGCCATGAGTAGTAGGTCGTGACGTAGCCGCCGATGAGCGGACCTGCCGCCACCGCGGCACCGGATGCCGCACCGATGATCGCGTACGCGCCGATTCGGTCACGTCCGGTGTAGTTGTCGGCAACGAGCGCAGCGATCGCCGGAATCACCAGTACTGCGCCGAGCCCCTCCACGATCGACCAGCCCGTGAAGAGGACCCCGAAGGTCGGGCTCAACGCCGTCGTGAGGGACCCCACCGCGTAGATGCACGAACCGATGACGAACGCGCGCCGCCGACCCCAGATGTCACCCAGCTTGGCGCCGAGCAGCATGAAGGCCGCCATCGTGAGCGTGTAGAAGGTGATCGCCGCCTGCATGTTCGCCACGGTGGTGTCGAGGTCCGACACCACGGTCGAGATCGACACATTCATCACGGTGCCGTCGAGCACCATCACGAACTGGGCGCTGCCCAACAGGATGACGACGATCCACTTCTTCACGAGGTCTCTATCTCTTCGCTCTTGGCGTTGTCAGGCGATGCGCGTTCCGGGTGGGAGCTTCCGTGCGGGGGTTCGGGTTCTTGCCCACGCCCACCACAGCAGTCCCACGCTGAGGAGCAGTTGCACGCCGAGCCCGACGAACCAGCTCGGCACCGTTGTGGCGATGATGTCCTCCGGCGTTGGCGAGCTCTCCGAAACCGGCGGGGCGCACTCGTCCCACGTCTGTTCGAGGTCGGGAGTCAGCTGGGCGTAGCGCACGCCCGACTTCACCTGACCGAAGAGGTCGACCGGGTTTCCATACCCGTCGAAGGTCGACGGAGTCGCATCCGCGAGGATCACGAACGGATTGGCGGCGAGCATCCACCACACCCGATCGAATCTCGGCGCCTGGTAGGTGGTGGTCTCCCAGTCGCCGCAGATCCACTCCTCCGGGTTGTTCCAACAGCTCTCCGAACCGTCTTTGCACACCGGGGCGCCGTTCGAGTCGTACTCCGCTGAACGATATTTCGAGACCGACTCCGAACCGAACGCCGACCCGATCAGCCCGAACCCGATGAGGGTTCCGACGGTGAGGAAGGCGACGACGAGGTATGTGGCGGCGACCGAGAAAAGCGGGCGGGCCAGGATGCCGCTGAGCCCGACCCCGATCGCCGAGACGACTCCGATCTCGATGATGAGGACGAGCAGGGACACGACGACCGTCCACGGCTGCACGCCTCCCGCGAAGGTCGCGATGATGAGGAACGGCACCGCGACGCCGACGAAGGCGAGGCCGGTGATCCATGCCGCGAGCAGCTTGCCGAGCAGAATCTCGCCGGTCGTGGCCAAGGTCACTTGAACGGGTGCGAGGGTTGCGGCATCCCGGTCGCCGTTGATCGAGTTGCCGCTCAGCGTCGGCGAGACCAAGACGACCAGCAGCAGCGTGATGTAGACGATCGTCGAGTAGATGCCCGATCCACGCCTCGCGCCATCCGTATCGGCCGCGAAAGCCGAGTCGACACCTCCGAACGCGAGGAAGGCGAGCGCCGTGACCCCCACCAGGAGGAGCGCGAAGATCCCCAGTAGGACGTACCACGACACGGTGCGCACCCGCTGGAGCAGCTCCAACCGGGTGATCGTCCACAGCCTCGCGGCGCTCATCGAGCGCCTCCTTCGAGATCGAGGAACGTATGCTCGAGCATCCCCGTCGCTGCAGAGAATTCGGCTACGGCAACCCCCGCGCCGACGAGCGCGGCGAGGCCCGCAGCGGCCGCGGCGTCCGATTCGAACGACACCAGAATGTCGCGGCGGTCGATGGGGACGAGCGCGACGTCGAGGCCCAGCGCGTGCGCGACCGGAAGGACGGCGACGGATGCTTCGACATCCGCGATCCGGATACGCCACGTGCGCGTCCGGCCGGCGGCCTCGGCGACGCGCTCGGAGCTGACCGTCTCCCCCGCGACGAGGAACACGGCATCGTCGACCACCTCTTCGAGCTCCGAGAGAATATGGCTGGAAATGAGAATCGTGCGCCCCTCGGCGGCATATCGGCGGAGGAGTGTGCGCAGGTCGATGCGCGCCTGCGGGTCGAGGCCCGACGCGGGCTCGTCCAGGAGCAGCACGCGCGGGTCGTGGACGAGCGCACGGGCAAGACCCAGCCGCTGCTTCTGCCCCCGAGAAAGGACCCGCGCGGGCGCCGCACCGAGCTCTTCGAGTCCGACCTCACCCAGCAGCACGTCCGCGCGCCGCGACGAGGCGTCTTTGTCCATGCCGTACAGCCGTCCCGTCATCGCAATCGTCTCGCGGGCGGTGAGAGACGGCCACGCACCGAGCGCGTCGGGCATCCAGCCGAGGACCGCGCGAGCCGCGGCGGGGTCGGCGATCGGGTCGATGCCGGCGATGCGGACCTCGCCGGCATCCGGCGCCAGCAACGACGCGAGCATGAGGAGCAGGGTCGTCTTGCCCGACCCGTTCGGGCCGACGAGGCCGGTCACAGCCCCCTCGCGCGCGTCGAGTGTCACGTCGCGGACCGCGTGGACCTCACCGAACGATCGACGGACTCCATGGGCTGCGATTCCTGTGGCCATGACCACACTGTATTGCTCCAGCTACGAGCGACCCTGAGGCTCGGCGCGCCGCCATCTGATCGCCAACAGCACCCCGATGACGCAGATGATCGCGCCGAAGCCGGCGGCATACCACGCGGTGTCGCCTGGGATGTCGAGATACACGGTGATGCCGAGAATGCGCGCGAGCCCCCACGGCAGCAGGCCCATTTCGTCGTTCCAGAAACTGAGGGCCTGCTCGAGCCCGATGATCCCGACGATGGCGGCGGGAATCGCGAGCCCCGCGCCGACCCCTGCGAGCACTGTGCCCGTCGCGCGCCGCGCACCGATCTGTGCGGCGAGTGCCCATCCCGCAGCGACGAAGACCCAAATGAACAGGGCGAATGCGAGCGAGACATAGATCGTCCGGCGGGTCGGATCGGTCCAGAACGCGAACCAGTAGCCGCCCGGACCCGTGAGCGACAGCGCGGCCAGCGCGAGGATGCAGCGCAGCACGACCACTCCGCCGGCGGCGGCGATGATCGGCCACGGCGATCGCCGCCCGACGAGCAGCCTTACGACGATCACAGCGATGATCCATGCGCCCAGCACCACGGCGAGGTGGCTCCACGAAAGGAACGACGTCTGCACGGCACGGGTCGCCACGAGCAGCACGGCGGGCACACCGAGAAGCAGCCACCGGTCGAGTGGAAGCATCCCCAGCGTCGATTCCCTCGCCCGCCACGGGCGCGTCGATGCCAGCCATCCCGCGCGTGCGGCCGCCGCTCCGGGGCGACGCACCAAACGTGTACGCGATGAGACCATGCCGATGACAAGCCACGCCAGCGCGAGGATCAGCAGGATGCGCGCCGCCCACGCCATCGCCATATCCCGGTCGGCGCGCTGCACGCCGAGCTGTGCGGCAGTGAGGTTGTATGCCGGGAAGTTGACATCGCCGGTGTAGGTCGCGGTGTGGGCGGCGGCGAGCTCCTGGAATTCATCGCGATCGGATTGCCACGCGGCGTAGGCATCCGACGAGAGCGTGTCGTGCCACTGCGCTTGGTGGAGGATCATCGCCCGATTGGCCGCGAGGAGCTTCAGCACGTCGACCTGATAGTCCATCGTGCCGACGAAGGCGTCCCGCATGGCAGGGTCGTGCCAGGTCGCGGCATCCGTCCCGTCGATCAGGTCCCGCATCTTCTCGGCATCGGTCACGGCCTGCTCGCCGCCGACGATCGCCTTTTCGATGTCACCGCCGGTGGCGTCGCGCGAAATCGCGTAGATGACATCCAGCACGGCCGAATCACCCGTGACGATGTCCCACTCGAAGATCCACATCATGGGCGGCGGTTCGAGCCCGATGGCGAATACCCGCTGATCGGCGAACGGCTCGATGTAGAGGCCCTGTTCGACGGCGGAGCGCGACATCGACATCGCCTCGACGATCGCGGACGCCGTGCGCCGGATCGTCCGAGAACCATTGCCGCGCCCACCCCTCGGTCACCTCCGCGACATCGGTGTCGGGGTCACGCGCGAGGTGTGCGGCGAGCATCGTGTTCAGCTCGTACAGCTGCCAGAACCCCGCCTTCAGGTACAGGGTCATAGGGCCTGCACGCCAGGGCCCGCCATCCTGCGTCCACGTCCAGATGCCCTCGATGTTGTCGTTCGCGGCAAGGAGACTCTGCATCGCGAATTGGTATTCGGGCCCGAGGTCGTTGGGGAACGCGCCGAAATTCTCGAATTCGCGGCGGCTTTGGAACTCGATGATCCGACGCTGGCTTCCCTGCTCGAGGGTGGTGTTCAGCGGCAGCCAACTGTAGAAGTCGCCCAGCGTGTACTTCGTCGAGACGATGAGCGCCGGTGAGTCGATGCCCCCGAGCACGGCTTCATACGACGCATCGTTCGTGTGCATGTCGCCGACCGCGCCGACCCCGACGCTCCAGGTGCGGAAGATCACTTCTCGATCGGATGCTTCGGCCTGCGCCGTGAGCGTCGTCAGCATCGTGCGGACCGCCTCGGGCGAGGTCACTGCGAGCTGGGAATAGTAGTCCCATCCCTCCACGTCGTAGACGCTGCCCGCCTCGCCGATGCGGATGAGCACACCATCGAGTGCGGGCGCGGCCGCATAGATCTCATCGAGTCCGGCGGCGTACACGTCCCAGAGCTCCGGGTTCTCCGTGTCGAGCGACCCGAACCGGTCCGTCAGATACTCCTCGAGCGGAGTGGTCAAGGTCAGCATGTCCGTGCGCAGGAAGACCTTCATACCGAGCTCCTGCGCGTGGTCCCAGAACGGCCCGAACGCATCCACCAGCGCGAACGCCTTGGCTCGATGGTCGTCGCCCTCGAGGTACAAAGGCCCGCCCGGGATATCGTCGAAGGTGAGGTACTCGACGAGGCCGGGCCAGGCGACGGCGTTGTACCCGTTCGCGAGTGAGTGACGAAGGAACGTATCGAAATCCGCATACGCGTCCGCGAGCGACTCCGGGTCGATGTACGGCGCATCGGGCAGGATCACATCGGCGAACGCCTTGGACGCGTGCGAGTAGTCGGTGCCCGCTTCCCACTCGGCGGGATCCGGCGTCACCGCGACTGCGCCCATGTCGACCATGCGGAACGGCAGCCGGGAGGTGACCTCCTCACCGAGGTGCTCCGTCACGGATCGACCGGCACGCACCTGGGCGGCGAGGTCGTAGACGCCCCGCACCGCACCGGTTTCGCTCGCGGCCTCGATCTGGAGCGCATCGGCCGTTCCGCTCAGTCGATACGTCTCGTCTGCCGGGTCGCCCGTGCCCGGCACGATGGTCAGTGTTGCTTCGCCCGCGCGCTCAGGGGCGTCGGCCACGGCATCGGACAGCTCCTCGAGGGCGACGTTGACACGTTCGTCCCGCTGCGCGTCATCCACCGTGGTGAACAGCGGCGGGGGGACGGCCGTCGTTGCGACGGGAACGGCGGGTGCTGCGGGTTCCATCTGCGTGGCCGGCTCCGTCCGGATGCCGAGGGCATCGGAAAGGACGACCCCAACCCCCGCGCCGAGGGAGATCAGCACAATCGACACGACGACGGCGAGGATGCCCCGCTTCGTCGCCGTCTTCACAAGCTGAGCCTATTGGTGTGCGCCTCTTTCGCGCAGACGGGCGTCCTGCGTGCAGCGCGTCGTGCGTTCACCGATCGCGGAAGAAGGCGACACCCAGGTCGGGGTGATCGACGAAGACGCCGTCAACGCCCGCATCTGCGATCAGTTGCCATTCGGATTCCCAATCACCGAATGCGCCTTTGCCACCCGACTTACGGAACTGAGCCATCAAGAACGTATTCTCCGGGCGGCATGTCCAGGTGAAAACGCGCAGGCCCCGCTCGTGTGCGTCGTTCACGACGCTCGTGGGGCCGGTCGCGCGGCCGAGGCGGCCTGGTCCGAGGATCATCCGCTTGTCGACACTGATGCCGTCGACGACACCGATCAACGTGTCAAGACCGGCCGGATCCGCCAGCGATGCGAAGGTCGGCGCCGCGTCTCCGCGTGCCGCCACGAGGTCTGCCGGGCTGCCGGACGCCTGAAGGAGATAGATATACGTGCCGTCCACACCGTGCGAGCGCACCTTTTCCAGGATGGTCAATTCAAACGACTCGATCGTGAGCGGATGCTCCCCCGAGGCCCACCCCGCCGATCGCAGCTCGTCGACGATGACGCCTGCCACGTCGAAGCCGAGACCCTCGAAGTAGGTTGCGTGTTTGATCTCCAGCACGACGCCGATCTCCCGGCCCCTCTCCAGCGAAGCGCCTCGCATGAGATCGAGGAGATCGCTGAGCCGCAGAATCGGCTGCGTGTCGTCGAACGACGCACTGCCAGGACGCAGCTTCGGCAGCCTCTCGCGGCACGTCAGCGTCGCCAGTTCCGCCCACGTGAAGTCCTCGGTGAACCAGCCGGTGACCTCCGAGCCGTCGATCGACTTGGTTGCACGCCGCTCGGCGAATTCCGGATGGTCCGCCACATCCGTCGTGCCCGAGATCTCGTTCTCGTGGCGCACGACTAAGACGCCGTCCTTCGAGAAGACCACGTCGGGTTCGACCGCATCGACGCCGAACTCGATCGCCAGGTCGTAGGACGACCGACTGTGCTCGGGACGATAGCCGGGTGCACCCCGATGACCGATCACGAGCGGGCGCTGCGCGATCAGCGGAGAAGTGGGGCGCGGCATCCATCCAGGCTACGCGGGCTGTCAGCCGCTGACCCGCGGCTGTTCATAGCGGGCTCACAGCACCGCGCGTGACGGGTTCACCCCTGTTCGGATATCCTTGCTAACACACAGCAGATGCGTTGTGTCGCAAACGACTTTGGAGTGTGAGAGCCGTGGCCCTCAGAAACCCCGCATTCGACAACCCCGCGTTCAAGGAGCAGAAGCCCGGGCTCACCCCGCCGGCCGCTCCAGGCGCCCAGACCCAGGCTGCCACCGCGCAGCTGCAGGGTGTCAACGTCGCCGCACAGGCGAACCTCGAAGGCATGTACGCCGCCCCCTCCGCCGGTGCGGTCGAGACCAACCGCATGACGGTCGAAGACACCGTCCTCAAGACGGTCGGCCTGTTCGCGATCCTTCTCGTGACGGCAGCGGTCGGCTGGATCTGGACGATGTCCGGTGTCACCGCCGCGACCCCCGACAACGTCAACCTCACCCCGTGGCTGATCGGCGCACTCGCCGGGTTCGTCCTCGCGATGGTCGTCATCTTCACCTCGAGGAAGAAGATCCGCCCGTTGCTCATCTTCGGGTACGCCGCGGCCGAGGGCTTGTTCATCGGTGGCATCTCGGCGTACTTCGAGCACCTGTGGCCCGGCATCGTCGTTCAGGCAACCGTGGCGACGCTCTCGGTCGTCGGCGTAACGCTCGCGCTGTTCGCCAGCGGCAAGGTGCGCGCGTCGAAGAGGGCCACCAAGATCTTCATGATCGCGATGCTCGGCTACTTGGTCTTCTCGCTGATCAACGTCGTGATGATGATGTTCGGTGCTTTCAGCGGCCCCAACAGCGCTGGTCCGTTCGGTATGGGCAGCCAGCCCAGCTTCCTCTTCGGCATCCCGTGGGGCGTCCTGATCGGGGTCATCGTCGTGATCATGGCGGCGTACTCGCTCGTCCTCGACTTCGACTCGATCCAGAGCGGTGTCCGCAACGGCGCACCCCGTCAGATGGCATGGCTCGGCGCCTTCGGCATCATGGTCACTGTCGTGTGGCTGTACGTCGAGATCCTCCGCATCATCGCGATCGCTCGCGGCAGCAACTAGCAACCACTCGCAAGAAGGCCCGTCCGGTGATCCGGACGGGCCTTCTTCGTTGCGCGGGGAGCTACTCGGGTTAGTAGTTACTCGGGTTGAGTAGTTACTCCCACTCGATCGTTCCCGGCGGCTTCGACGTCACGTCAAGCACGACACGGTTGACATCGCGCACCTCGTTGGTGATGCGGTTGGAGATCTTCGAGAGCACGTCGTACGGCAGGCGCGTCCAATCGGCCGTCATCGCGTCTTCGCTCGATACCGGACGCAGCACGATCGGGTGGCCGTAGGTGCGACCGTCTCCCTGCACGCCGACGGAGCGGACGCCGGCCAGCAGCACGACGGGGCACTGCCAGATCTCATCGTCAAGGCCGGCCTTGGTCAGTTCTTCGCGGGCGATGGCGTCGGCCTCACGCAGAATCTCGAGGTTGTCAGCGGTGACCTCACCCACGATCCGGATGCCGAGGCCTGGCCCCGGAAACGGCTGGCGGCCGACGATCACTTCGGGCAGCCCGAGTTCCCGTCCGATCGCGCGGACCTCATCCTTGAACAGCGTCCGCAGCGGCTCGACGAGTTCGAACTGCAGGTCTTCGGGCAGGCCGCCCACGTTGTGGTGGCTCTTGATGTTGGCGGTGCCTGTTCCGCCGCCGGACTCGACGACGTCGGGGTACAGCGTCCCCTGGACGAGGAACCGGATCGGCTCGCCGTCGGCTTCTGCTTCGGCCACCAGGGCTGCTTCGGCCTGCTCGAACGTGCGGATGAACTCGCGACCGATGATCTTGCGCTTCTGCTCGGGGTCGCTGACGCCCGCGAGCGCAGCGAGGAACTGCTCGCGCGCGTCGATCGTCACGAGGCGCACACCGGTCGAGGCGACGTAGTCCTGTTCGACCTGCTCGCGCTCGTCCTTTCGGAGGAGGCCGTGGTCGACGAAGATGCAGACGAGCTGGTCACCGACGGCCTTGTGCACGAGCGCCGCGGCCACGGCCGAGTCGACACCGCCGGAGAGGCCGCAGATCACGCGGCTCGTGCCGATCTGGGCGCGGATCCGGTCGACCTGCTCGGCGATCACGTTGCCGCTGTTCCAGTCGGCGGCAATGCCTGCCGCGTTGTGCAGGAAGTTCTCGAGCACTCGCTGGCCGAAGTCGGAGTGCTTGACCTCGGGGTGCCACTGCACGCCGTAGAACTTACGGGTGTCGCTCGCGAAAGCAGCGACGGGCGTCACTGCGGTGCGAGCGAGGACCTCGAACCCGTCCGGGGCCTTCGACACCTGATCGCCGTGGCTCATCCAGACGTTCTGCAGCGGGGGCTGGCCGTGAAGGAGGACACCTTCGGTGAGGACCGTGGCGTCCGTCGCGCCGTACTCGCGCAAGCCGGTGTTGGAGACCTCGCCGCCGAGCTGCTGCGCCATCACCTGGAAGCCGTAGCAAATGCCGAGCGTCGGCACGCCGAGTTCGAGCACGCCGGGGTCGAGCTGCGGTGCATTCGGCTCGTAGACCGAAGACGGCCCGCCCGAGAGGATGATCCCCACGGGTTCCTTCGCCGCGATCTCCGCGGCGGTCACCGTGTGCGGCACGATCTCGCTGTACACGCCCGCCTCGCGCACACGACGTGCGATCAGCTGGGCGTACTGTGCGCCGAAGTCAACGACGAGGACCGGCTTCTGGGCCGTTTCGGTCTGAGTGGTCAACGCTTGTTCTCCGTCGGGATCGCTTGGGTCAAAGACGAGTGCTCGGCGCGGGAGTGCAGCTCGGCATCCTCACGACGTGCGAGGTAGCTCTTCACGTCGCGCGCGACGCGAGCCTCCATCACGAACGAGAGGAAGGGCACGATGCCGCCGAGCGCGAGCATGATGAAGCGGATGAAGCTCCAGCGCATCAGGCTCCACACGCGGAAGCACGCGAAGAGATAGACGACGTAGAACCAGCCGTGCACGATGAGGATCGCCAGCGACAGGTTGATACCGTCGCCGGTCGAGACGAGGCCACCGTCGACACCGGGGACGACGGGGGCGAACCAGAGGAATCCGCCTGAGCCGCCGAGGAAGAGTTCGACGTGCAGCGGGGTGTACTTCAGAAGCATCTCGGTGCACAGCAGCAGAAGCCCGACACCCGTGATGATGGAGCAGATCTGGTAGAACCGCAGAGCTCCGCGGATCGCCGGAAACGAGGCGAGTTTGGGCTGTCGGGGCATGATCCCCATTCTAACCGTGGGGCGAGAGCGAGCCTCCCCCGGCATCCGGTTGTGAGGGTTAGGCGGATTCGCCGTCCTCGAGTTCCTCGACCTCTTTCTCCCACGCGTCTTTGCCCAGTCGGTACCACATGTAGAACGCGAAGCCGGCGAAGACCGCCCACTCGATGGCGTAGAAGATGTTCAGCCAGTTGACGCTAGAGCCCTCGTCGGGGGCGGGCGAGTCGATGGCGGTGAGGTCTCCGAGCGGTTCCGTCGAGGCGAGATAGGGACGGTAGACGTTGAGCTCTGCGATGTCGTGCCAGCGGCTGAGGAGCGCTGCGGGCGACATCCGGGTCATCTCATCCGGCTCTGCTCCTCGTGGAGGAAGGGCCGGCCCTTCGTCGGCGATCAGCCGGCCGGAGACCTCGAGATTCTGGGGAGGATCCGAATTGAGGGCGGATGCCGCAGCGTCTGCCTCTTCTCGATCGTCCGTCCATCCGACGGCGACCGCAACCGACGTGGGTTCAGCTGTACCGTCGATGCGGAACTGCCCGGTCACCCAGTACCCCTCCACGTCGTTGTTGTACCGAGACGACACGACAAGGAAGTCGTCTGCCATGAAGCCCCCGGCGGCCTCGACCTGCTGCCCGCCGAGCGGACCCGAGAGGTATTCACCCGGTGCGACGACGTCGGCGATGGGCTGGACGATCTCGGTCTGGCCGGGCTCGACCGGGCCGGATTCGACCGCACGCCCGAGCTGCCACTGACCGAGCCACGCGAACACTGCCGCCACGACGAGTGCAAACGCGAGCATTCCCAGCCACCAGGGGCGCAGAAGCACTTCGCGCAGCGTCGGCGGAAAGACCTGCGCGGGCTCGGGGGTAGGGCCTGTTGCGGTCGGACCGGAGTCTGTCATCCGGCGGTGTACGGCGCGACGACGACCTCTACGCGCTGGAACTCCTTGAGGTCGGAGTATCCGGTCGTGGCCATCGACTTCCGCAAAGCCCCGATGAGGTTCGCCGTGCCGTCTGCGACGGGCGCCGGGCCGTAGAGCACCGACTCGAGGTTCGTGGTCTGCTCGACCTTCAGGCGACGTCCGCGCGGCAGCCGGGGGTGGTGTGCTTCGGGTCCCCAGTGGAATCCGCGGCCCGGGGCATCGGTCGCGCGAGCGAGCGCAACGCCCAGCATGACGGCATCCGCTCCCATGGCCAGTGCCTTGACGATGTCGCCCGAGGTGCCCACTCCGCCGTCGGCGATGACGTGCACGTAGCGTCCGCCCGACTCGTCGAGATAGTCGCGGCGTGCGCCGGCGACGTCCGCGAGTGCGGTGGCCATCGGAGCGTGCACCCCGAGGGTGGCGCGCGTCGTGGAAGCTGCTCCCCCGCCGAATCCGACGAGGACGCCGGCGGCGCCCGTGCGCATCAGGTGGAGCGCGGCGGTGTACGTCGCCGCTCCTCCGACGAGGACGGGAACGTCGAGGTCGTAGATGAACTTCTTGAGGTTGAGGGGTTCGGCGACGCTCGAGACGTGCTCGGCCGAGACCGTCGTGCCGCGGATCACGAACAAGTCGACGCCCGCGGCGACGACGGTTTCGTACAGCTCCTGCGTCCGCTGTGGGGTGAGGGACCCGGCGACCGTGACACCGGCATCGCGGATCTGCGCGAGGCGATCGCGGACGAGTTCAGGTTTGATCGGCTCGGCATACAGCTCCTGCATGCGCTCTGTCGCCTCGGCGTCGGGCAGTCCCGCGATCTCGGCGAGGAGCGGCTCCGGGTCGTCGTAGCGCGTCCAGACACCCTCGAGGTCGAGGACTCCGAGGCCCCCGAGCTGTCCGAGCATGATCGCCGTCTGCGGGCTCATGACCGAGTCCATCGGGGCGCCCAGCACCGGGATGCCGAACGAGAACGCGTCGATCGTCCACACCGTCGACACGTCTTCGGGGTTGCGGGTGCGCCGCGAAGGCACGACCGCGATGTCATCGAACGCGTATGCCCGACGCGCGCGCTTGGCGCGGCCGATCTCGATCTCCATGCTCACAGGTCCAGCCTACCGGCGCCGGTTCGTTCGGCGGGATGCCGCGACCTCTGGGTGCACCGCATCCGTCACGTTGCTACCAGGGCTCGTTGCCCTTGGGCGCGATGTCGAGGATGTGCGGCAGCTCGGTCGGGAAGCACGTGCGGAAGAGCTCGGTGATCCGCGGATCCGAGCCGTAGTCGTCGACGAGGCGCATGCCGATCATGACGTTGATCAGCATGCCTTCGGCAAGGAACATCCGGGCCTCGTCAGCATCCAGGCCCGCCTCATCGCGGAAGAATTGCCAGACCTGCGCGAAACCGCGCCGCGCGGCCGGCCCGATCACCGGGTGCCCGCCGAGCAGCCACGCGTGCGAGAGGGTCTGGTGCAGTCCCCGCGTGCTGAGCAGTTCGACGTACGCCTCCCCGATGCGCTTGGCGACGGGACGATCGGATGCCTCGTCGGCGAGTTCCGCGCGGAACGTGTGCATCAGCTCGTCGAGCGCGGACTGCATGGCCGCGAGGAAAAGGTTCTCTTTCGTGCCGAACAGCCGGACCACGTACGGCTGGCTGATCCCGGCGGTGCGGGCGACCTCGTCCGTCGTGGTGCCTTCGTACCCCTTGGCGCCGAACACCGCCAGGGCTGCGGCGATGATCTGCTCGCGGCGATCTTCGGAGCTCATCCGGATGGCCGGCGCGGGCTTTGACGTCGTCGTCGTTCCCTCATTTGTTTTCACGCTTGACATGTTATCAGCGGATTACTACAGTCGGTGTGACCGAAGTAATCATTCAATTACAACACCCGAGAAGAGGCTCGCATGAGCGACGTCATCACCCCCGCGCCGATGGCTGACGCGACGAATCCGGCATCCGTGCGAAGCCGTGCCGGCGGGAGCCCCGGACGCACGCGGTCCTTCGGACTCGTCGTTGCCGCGGCATCCGTCCCGATGTTCATGGCCACGCTCGACAACCTCGTCATGACCAACGCGCTCCCGGTGCTGCACAGCGAGCTCGGGGCCAGCGTCGAAGAGCTGCAATGGTTCATGAACGCGTACACGCTGGCATTCGCGAGCGCGATCCTTGTCGCGTCGGCACTCGGCGATCGCTTCGGCCGCCGCACCGTCTTCGTGATCGGCATCGCGCTGTTCGGCATCGGATCGGCCCTCGCGGCCCTCAGTACTGACCCGGGGCAGCTCATCGCCGCCCGCGCGCTGCAGGGCTTCGGCGGCGCCGGAGTCATGCCGCTGTCGCTCGCCCTCATCGCCGGCGGCGTTGCGCCGGCGCGCCGACCACTCGCAATCGGCATCTGGGGCGGCGTCGCCGGTCTCGGCGTCGCGGTCGGGCCACTCGTCGGCGGCGCGATCATGGAGGGCTTGAACTGGCAGTCCATCTTCTGGATCAACATCCCGGTCGCGCTCATCGCCATCCCCCTCGCACTGTTCGCCTTGAACAACGACTTCGGCGAGCGCGCCCGGATCGACGTCTTCGGAGCACTGCTCGCGGCCGTCGGCGTGCTCGCTCTCGTCCATGCGATCGTCCGTGGCAACGATGACGGCTGGTCGTCGGCGGGTGTCATCGCCGAGATCGCGGCCGGGATCGTGCTGCTGCTGGCCTTCCTGGGCTGGCAGACCCGCACGAAGGCGCCACTCGTGCCGCTGCGGCTGTTCCGCGACCGGTCATTCTCGCTGACGAACATCGTCGGCTTCGCGTTCAGCTTCGGAACCTTTGGGTCGGTGTTCATCCTGATCCAGTACCTGCAGGTCGTGCAGGGGTCGACGCCCCTCGAAGCCGCGGTGCAGACAACGCCCTGGACCCTCGCGCCGATGTTCGTCGCGCCGATCGCCGGCATCATCGCACCTCGGGTCGGCACGCGAATCCTGCTGCTGTCGGGCCTCGTGCTGCAGGGCATCGCACTGGGGTGGATCGGCCTCACGCTCTCAGCCGACCTCGCCTACGCACAGATGGTGGCGCCATTCATCCTCGCCGGCATCGGCATGGGGCTTGTCTTCGCGCCGTCGGCGACCGCACTGCTGGCGACACTCGGAGTGCTCGACCACGCCAAGGCGTCCGGGGTCAACTCCACCGCGCGTGAGATCGGCATTGCTCTGGGAACGGCCGTGATGACAGCGATCTTCGTGAGCGCCGGGGGCGAGCTGCGGCCCGACCTTTACGTCGACGCCGCGCGCCCCGCGGTGCTGACCGGGGCCGCAGTGCTGCTGGCCGCCGCCGTCGTCGCGCTGTGGCTGCCCGTCGGACGCTCCGCTCCCGCGAACACCGTGGAGACGGATGCCGCGGCCGAGGCATCTGTCACCCGCGAGCCCGCGCTCGCCGAGGCGTGACGACACCCGCCTGCCTTCCCGCGATGGTGGCGGGAAGGCAGGTGGGTGCGCCTCCGAGGCGCCTACGCCGCAGTCTCCGCGGCGAGGGCGTCGGCGGCGCGCTGGTTGGCGATCGCCTCCCCGTCCGCAGCGTCGGGTGCGGCGGGCTCCCCAAGACTGAGCATCAGGCGGTTCGCCCAGGCGAAGAACGCCGTCGATTCCACGATGTCCTGGATGTCGGCACGAGAGAACCCGACGTCCACCAGTGCCCGTGCGTGGTGAGCGGCGAACCGCGGCGGCGAGGCGCTGAGCGCCGCGGCAGCATCGACGATCGCCCGCCAGCGCGGCTCGAAGAGGGCATCGACGCCCTCTTCGAGGAGGCGTTGGACGGCGTCCTCCTGCTTGGTGAAGGTGACGGTGAACCGAGAGTGCACGCTGGTGCACAGTTCGCAACCGTTGAGGCGTGAAGCGACGGTCGCCGCCAGTTCGCGTTCGCCGCGCGGCAGCCCCGGTCGCCCGAGGAAGATCGCACGGTCCAGCGCGGTCCTGGCCGCCAGTGCGCCGGGATGCCACGCCAGCAGGCGGAAATACGGCGAGTCGGGCCACACGCTCGACTCGTACGCCGCGATCTGCGCTGGTGAGCCGGTGTCAGGACCGACCGGCTCGATCCACGCGTGCCAAGCGCGTTCCTCGGTGGTGAATCGCGTGCTCAACGGTCGTCCTCCCCGAACAGATCATCCAGTACGCGCAGCCCTTGCGCGACGCGCACCTGATAGGTCACCAAACCCACGATCTGTCCGATCACGACGATCTCGGCGGGCTCCCAGCCTGCGGCGAGCAGCCCGTTCAGATCGTCGACCGTCGCCCCAGCAGGACGTGTGGTGAGAAGGTCGACGTAGCGCAGCGCGGCGCGCGTGCGCCGCGGCGCCCGCACTCCCGCCGGTCCATCCGGTCCCTGCTCCACAAGCGACTGCTCATCGCGGGCATCGACGGACTCGAGATAGAACTCGACGGCCGGACCGTCGCCCTCCAGCCGGGCAGTGCGGGCCGCGATGAGATGCCGCAGCGACCGGTCGACACCGGGTGCCGGGTCGTCGGCAGGGACGTCGAACAGTGCGTGATAGCTCGCCTGTGCCGCTTCGCGAACCGCGGGTCGATGGTCGCGCGGGGCGTCCGAGACGACCTCCGCGATCGTCAGGAGTACATCGGTCATGCTCGTCCGTCCTCTGTGGCGTCGGTCGTCGTGTCAGCGCGCGCGGGGGTGCCCGTGCCGGGATCTGATCGCCCCGCGACCTCGAGCGGCGCAGCAGCCGGATCGATCGCCCGGCCGAGGTACGCCTCGCGCACGCCCGGGTGGGCGAGCAACTCAGCGGCCGTGCCGGTCACGGCGATTCGGCCGGTGCGCAGCACGTAGCCGCTGTCCGCCACGCTCAACGCCAGCTCGGCGTTCTGCTCCACCATGAAAACGCTCACGCCGAGGTCGCGGTTGATCGTGGCGATGTGCCCGAGGACGCGCTCGACGACGATCGGCGCCAGCCCCATTGTGGGCTCGTCCATGCAGATCAGTCGCGGGCGGCTCATCAGCGCTCGGCCGAACGCGAGCATCTGCTGCTCTCCGCCCGACAACGTGCCCGCTCGCTGCACCCTGCGCTCGGCGAGCCGCGGGAAGAACTCGTATACCTCAGCCAGCGTGCGCCGGATGCCCCGGTCGAGGCGCACATACGCGCCGGCGAGCAGGTTGTCTTCGACGGTCATGTCGGCGAACACGCGCCTCGCTTCCGGGACCGACGCGATGCCCGCACGGATGCGGCGGGGTGTGCCCCAACCGGTGATGTCCTGACCGTCGAAGATCACGCGGCCCGACACCGGGCGAATCAGCCCGAGAATCGTCTTCATGGTGGTGGACTTCCCCGAGGCGTTGCCGCCGAGCAGGCAGGTGATGTGCCCTTCCTCGAGCTGGAGCGTCACGTTCTCGAGAGCGGGGCTCACGCCGTAGCTCACCGTGACGTCCTCGAATGCGAGCAGCGCGGTCATGCGTCGGATCCTTCCGCGAAGGCTTTGCCGAGGTAGGCCTCGATGACGCGCGGATCCCGGCGGACGTCGTCGGGCCGGCCCTGTGCGATCAGCCGCCCGTCGTCGAGAACGAGCACACGATCCGACACGGTCATGACCAGATCGAGCTTGTGCTCGACGAGCAGCATCGTGAGGCCCGCCTTCTTGAGCTCGAGCAGCTGTTGGAGCACCTCGGCGGTCTCGGTCTGGTTCATTCCGGCCGTCGGCTCGTCGAGCACGAGCAGCTTTGGCGAGGCCACGAGAGCACGCGCGATCTCGGTGCGACGACGGTTGGCGTACGAGAGCGAGTACGCGTACTGGTCGCGGCGCGGCGCGAGGCGGTCGCCGAACCGCGCGAGTTCCGCGCTCACGCGCTCCGCGTCTGCCGCATCCTGGCGTCGGCGGCGAGGTCCGGGAAGCAGCGCGCTCACGGTCTCGGCGAGAAGGGGGAGCCAGCGGATGCCCGGGATGCCGCGCAACGTCGACAGCGGACGCCCGATGGTCTGCACCGACTCCAATCCGACGAGGACGTTCTCGGCGACCGTGAGATTGCCGATCACGCGGCCGTTCTGGAACGTGCGAGTGAGCCCGAGATTGGCGATCTCGTGCGGCTTGCGGCCGGTGATGCGTCTGCCGTCCAGCTCCACGGATCCGGATGCCGCGCGCAGCACCCCGCTGATGATGTTGAGAGTCGTCGTCTTGCCGCTGCCGTTGGGGCCGATGATCGACACGACCTCGCCGCGCTGGATCTCGAGCGAGACATTGTCGACCACCGTCAAGGAGCCGAAGCGTTTCGTCAGGCCGGTGACCCGCAGTAGGGGCCTGGTCGTCGGCTCGGTCACGAGACCACCTCTTCACTGACTCGGCGGCGGGTCAGGCGCCCCCACAGCCGTGCGAACGTGTCGGAATGCGCCCACAACCCCTGCGGCCGCCACAAGATCAGAACCAGCAGCAGGACACCGTAGAACAGGAGTCGCCAGTCCGCGAACGCGCGGAAGAACTCGGGGACGCCCACCAGCACGACGGCACCCACGACGGCGCCCATCGGTGCGCGCAGGCCCCCGAGGATGGCGATCGTCACGGCCAGCACCGAGAGCGATATGCCGAACTGGCTCGGCTCGATATAGGTGACCTGGGCGGCGTACAGCGCCCCGGCGAAGCCGGCAATGGCCGACCCGAGCCCGAACACCAGCGACTTGTACGCCGCCGGGTGGATGCCGGACGATGCCGCAGCCACTTCGTCCTCGCGCACCGCGGCCCACGAGCGGCCGAGGTGCGAGGACCCGAGGCGCGACACGATGACCAGGGCCCCGGCGAGCACCGCGAACGCGAGCAGGTACATCCCTGCGGCGGACGAAACGGGGACGCCGAAAAGCGTCGGCCGGGGGATGCCGTAGATGCCGCGCGCGCCGTTCGTGATGCCCTGCAGGTTGAGCGCGAGCGCGGCGATCAACCCGCCGGTGGCGAGCGTCGCCATCGATACGTAGTGCCCTCGGAGCCGCCACGTCGGAGCAGTCAGCAATACGCTCCCGATCGCGGCACAGAGTCCGGCGGCCACGAAACTCGCCCAGAAGTCCCAGCCGGCCTGCGTGACCAGCAGCGCCGAGGTGTACGCGCCGATCGCCAGCGCCCCGGCCTGCCCCAGCACGATCTGGCCGGCGAAGCCCCCCGCGAGGGTGACGGACAGTGCGAAGAGTGCGTATATCCAGACCAGCGCCCCCGTCCGCAGGAGGTAGTCGCTGGCGATGACCGGCACCAGCAGCCCCGCCCCCAGCAGTCCGAAGGCGAGCCACCGGTTCAGGCGCAGTGGTGTGCCCGCACCGAAGAACGTGCCGGTCATCGGCTCGCTCGCCACGGCAGGAACGCGGCCGAGGATGCCGCCCGGCCGGACCCACAGCACCAGGATGAGTGCGCCGAACGTGATGAGCTGGCGCACCGAATCACCCCAGAGGGACACACCGAAGGCCTCGGCCACGCCGAGGATGAGACCCCCGACGATCGCCCCGGGCAACGAGCCCAGCCCGCCGATGGTCGCCGCGGCGAACGCCTGCACGCCTGCGGCGAACCCCATGGACGGCGCGACATTCGAGAAGTACATGCCCACGAGGACTCCCGCGACACCACCGAGCGCGGAGGCGATGACGAAGGAGATTGCTTGGATGCGGTCGACCGGGATGCCCATCTGGGCTGCGGCGTCACGGTCCTGCGAGGTGGCGCGGATCGCGCGGCCGATGCGCGTACGCGCCAGCACCCAAGCGAGCACCACGACGCACACCACACTCACACCGATGATGACGATCGCGATGGTGCCGAAGCGGAACCCGAACAGCTCGAAGTTGCTGCGCTCGAGCAACGCAGGAAAGCGACGCGTCTCAGCACCGAACACCCGCTGTGAGGTGTTGTCGAGGATGATGCCGACAGCAAACGTCGACAGCAGCACGGCGATGCCCGGTGCCGTCCGCAGCGGCCGCACCGCGACCACGAAGATGAGCCACCCGAGCAGGCTCGTGAATGCGACCACCCCGCCCAGCACCGCCCACAGCGGCCACGCCAGCACTGCGGCCAGAAACCAGCCCATCATCGCGCCTGCGGCGAACACCGAGCCCGCCGCGAAGTTGACGATGTTGGATACGCCGAAGATCAGCGAAACGCCGATCGCGAGCAGCGCATACGTGCTGCCGCTGACGATCCCTGCAAGGAGTATGTCCACCCGAAGGTCCCTTTCATACCGATGTCCGGGTACCCGTAGCGGGCACCCGGACAGGGTTCGGTCGTGAGTGCGGCGCTACTCGACGAGCTCGAATGCGCCGTCTTTGACCACCAGCGGGTACTGCTCGGCGTCCACCACGCGGCGATCCTCGGTGAAGGTGATCGGGCCGTAGAGGATGGTCGGGAAGTCCTCGCCGGTGGCCAGGGCATCGCGCAGGCTCGCGCGGGTGAGCTCGTCAGTGCTGTTAGCCGCCGTTGCGACGATGTTGAGCGCGTCGTAGGCACGGATGGCGAAGTCCGACGGCGTCTCGACGTCGTACTCGGCGTCGAAGTCCGCGATGAACTGCTGCACATCCTCGTCGGGGTTCTTCGGGGTGAAGTAGCTCAGCGTCTGCACGCCCTCGGCGGCATCGCCGGCGAGATCGATGAACTGCTGGTTGTAGATCGAGCTGATGCCGACGATCGGAACATCGATGCCGAGTTCACGCGCCTGCGACGTGATGAGCGCAGCGTCCGCCGCGTACGAGATGAGGACAATGACCTCGGGGTTCTCGGCCTGGGCCGCCAGCAGCAGCGGGCGGTAGTCCGTGCTCTCGGGGTTGTACGCGGTCGAGTACACCTCGTCGAGTCCGGCCTTGTCGGCGCCCCCGGAGAAGAAGCCGTGGGTCTCCTGACCCCAGTCAGTGTCCTGGTAGAAGACCGCGGCGGTCGAGCCCTGCTCGGCGGCGAACTCTGCCAGGCGGGGGGCTTCGTACTCCTGCGAGACCCACGTCGCGAACACGTAGTCGCCCGGATCGGTCACGGTCGAGGCCGACGCGCAGAACGCGAACTGCACCAACCCTGCGGCCTGATAGATGGGGCTGCCTGCGGCGGACGCCGGCGAACCGAAGTCTCCGAGCACGGCGAGGATCGACTCGTCGTCGACGAACTTCTGCGCGACCGCGGGCGCCTGCGCGGGATCGGCCTGGGTGTCTTCGTATACGAGCTCGACCTGCCGGCCGTCGATGCCACCCGCGTCGTTGAGCTGGTCGAGGGCGAGATCGAATCCCTGCTGGAAGTACTCCCCGTACTGGGCCTGGTCACCGGTTTGCGGCAGCGCGACGCCGATGCGCACGGGCTCCGTGGCGACGGCGTCGCCGGACTGAGCGGCGGGGGTGCTGCAGGCCGTGAGGCCGAGCACGAGGGCGGCGGCGCCGGCGAGGGCGGCTCCGCGACGGAAATGAGGCATGACGGTGTGCTCCTGGATTGGATGGCGAGGCTGTGAGACGCCGCGGCGATGCGATTCACCGCTGCGGCGTAGTCCCCAACGTAGAAACGTTTCACTCGATCGACGAAGTCGCCCCGACACACGCCGACACAAACGGCCCGGACGGGCCGAGAGGGCTGGGACGCCCTGCCAGGATGGACCGGTGCGAGCGGATCGGCTGACAGGTGACGACCGCGCCTCCCCGGCATCCGTCACGATCATCGGGGCCAGCGTGCGAGGTACTTCGGCGCTCGAACGCATCCTTGCCAGCGCCAGCGACGATGCTCGTCAGCAGCTCATCGTGCATGTCATCGATCCGTACCCGCCGGGGTCCGGCCGCATCTGGCGGGCCGCGCAGTCGTCCTTTCTGATCATGAACACGGTCGCGGCGCAGTCGACGCTGTTCACCGACGGAACCGTCGAATGCGAAGGTCCGATCCGCCCCGGTCCCTCGCTGGCGCAGTGGTGTCGCCTCGTCGCCGCGGATCCGGCCGTCGCCGGTGCTGACGCCCCGACCGAGGTGATCGCCGAAGCGGTCGCGACGCGGGACCACTCGAATCCCTCGCGACTGCTCTACGGCCACTACCTCAGGTGGTGCTTCGAAGACATCGTGCGGTCGGCGCCGCCGCATGTCGAGGTGCGGGTCCATCGTGCGCGCGCGATCGCGCTGGAGCGCGCCGCTGCCGGCTGGAGCGTCGAGCTCGACGATGGCAACGCTCTGACGACGGATGCGGTGCTGCTCGCGGTCGGCTGGCTCGACCCGGCGGCTCCCGCGCCGCATGCGCGGGTCATCGCTGCCGGCAATCCGATCGACCAGGACCTGTCGCCGATCCGGGCGGGCGAGATCGTCGCGGTGCGCGGCCTGGGGATGGGGTTCTTCGATACGCTCAGCCAACTGACGGAGCAGCGCGGCGGCCGCTTCATCGATCTCGCCGACGGTTCGTGCCGTTACGAGCCGTCCGGGGAGGAACCCTTCCTGGTCGCGGGCTCCCGTCGCGGCCTCCCCTACCGGGCGAAGCCCGACTTCGGCGCACCGCCGTTCTTCCCCGAGCAGCGCATCCTGCGCGCGGCCCTGCCTCGGCTGCGATCGCGGCGCCCGGTGGACTTCGCCCGCGACGTGCTCCCGCTGATCGAGCGCGACGCCGCGTTCGACTACTACCGGGCGCTCGTGCGCGTGCGACCCGGTGCGGTGCGCGATGCACCTGCACTCCTCGATGCCCTTCGAACGACGGACGAGTCCGTGGCGGCGCTGGTCGCGATACACATCGCGGATCCCGCAGACCGACTGTCGCTGGTCGACGCCGCGGACCCCTTCCATTCGCGCGAATCCATGACCGATGCGGATGTCGCGTCCGCCGTGCGGCGGGACGCCGACGAGGCTGCACGGGGTATGGAAAGTCCGCTCAAACTCGCTCTGCACTCGTATGCGGCCGCTCGATCCGCGGTGATCGATCTCGTCGGCTTCGGTGGTCTCACGACCGAGTCCTTCCCTGCCTATCGCGCGTTTCTGGCGACGGCCGCGTCCTTCGGCAGCGGTCCGCCGCTGCGTCGCGCCCGCCAGCTCCTCGCCGCGCACGAGGCGGGTGTCGTCCGGTTCGCGGGCGGTCAGATCGCCGTCGAGGTGCGAGATGACGGTGTCACCGTCGCGACACGGGCAGGCGAGACCGTCACTGCCGAACGGATCGTCGAGGCGTGGCTGCCCGCCCCCACCGTGAAGCGCACCGCCGATCCCTTGCTTCGCCGACTTCTCGAAGACGGCATCGGTCGCGTCTGGCGCTTCCCCGACGGAACCGCGTCGGATGCGCTGGACGTGCGCGCCGAAGACGGCGCCGTGGTCGGGAGCGACGGCACGGCGGCAGCCGATCTGTTCTCCGTTGGTGTCCCACATGAGGACATCCGGGTTTTCACGATCATCGCGCCGGTCCCCCACACGAACTCGACCGTGCTGCGAGAGATCGACGCCGCTGCCCGCGCAGCGCTGCGCGCCGCGCTGTCCACGCGCGCCGAACCGATCCCCACCATTGGAACGAGAATATGACAGAGCGCGTTTCGCACATCGTCGTGGGCGCCGGCGCGATGGGACTGGCCACAACCTGGCAGCTGGCGCGGCGCGGCCACAGAGTGGTCGCATTCGAGCGCTTCGAGCGCGGCCACACGCGTGGCGCATCGCACGGTGCGACGCGCAACTTCAACAATGCCTACTCCGCCGATCACTACCTGGACCTGCTTGATCTCGCCCGTGCCGAGTGGGACGAGCTGTCACGCACGACGGGCGAGCCGCTGCTGCGCCTGCACGGGCTCGTGACGCACGGCGATGACGACGCCATCGCCCGCGTCCACGCGGCGCTCACCGCCCGCGGCGCGCGCGCCGAGGTGCTGTCGTCGAACGAAGCAGCGCGCCGGTGGCGGGGCATGCGGTTCGACGGCGATGCCCTGTTCACCCCGGACGCGGGTGTGGTGCGCGCGGCGGCCGCGCTCGAAGCGCTCGAACGCGGGGCACGAGGCTTCGGCGCCGAGGTGCACTACGGCGCGGGCGTGGTGGACATCCAGGAGCGGGCCGACGACGTGGTCGTCACCGTCGAGCGGCACGGCGAACGCCAGGACTTCGTCGCCGACGTGGTGGTCGTCACCGCCGGAGCCTGGACGCGCGGCATCCTTCCCGCCTCCTTCGCACTCCCTCCGCTGACCGTCACGGAAGAGAGCCCGGCCCATTTCGCGCCGCTCGACACGACCTCGGGCGATCGGACGCCTGCGTGGCCATCGTTCAACCACCTGCTGCCGCGTGACCGCTTCCCCGGCAACGTCTACGGGATGCCCACTCCGGGCGAGGGTGTGAAGGTGGGATTCCATCTCGTCGGACCCGTCGTCAACCCCGACGCCCGCACCTTCCGTCCGGTGCCGGAGCTCGCCGCCCTGCTGCGCGACTACGTCGGAGAGTGGATGCCGGGGCTCGACGCCGACAGTGCTGTGCCGATCAGCTGCACCTACACCTCGACAGCCACCGAGGATTTCGTGCTCGATCGCCGCGGCCGCATCGTCGTCGGTGCCGGATTCTCCGGGCACGGCTTCAAGTTCACTCCCGCGGTGGGCGCGGTGCTTGCCGGGCTCGCGACCGACGACACCGCCCGGGCGGCCGCCCCGTTCCGCCTGCCCGCCTGACCGGGCGCGGCGAATTCCCCGCGAGAGCGGTGGTTCGGCGACAGCGGCAGGCGGGGTCAGCGCTTGTAGTTGGGTGCCTCGACCACGATCTGGACGTCGTGCGGGTGCGACTCTTTGAGCCCCGCCGCCGTGATCCGGACGAACTTTCCGCGAGCCTTGAGCTCTTCGACGGTGCGGGCCCCGACGTAGAACATCGACTGGCGCAGGCCGCCGACGAGCTGGTAGGCCACGGCCGAGACCGGTCCCCGATAGGCGACCTGCCCCTCGATGCCCTCGGGGATCAGCTTGTCGTCATTGGGCACATCGGCCTGGAAGTAGCGGTCCTTCGAATAGGAGGTCTTCTTGCCACGGGTCTGGAGGGCTCCGAGCGATCCCATGCCGCGATACTGCTTGAACTGCTTGCCACCGACGAAGACGATCTCGCCCGGCGACTCGTCGGTGCCGGCGAAGAGCGACCCGATCATGACGGCATCCGCTCCGGCAACGAGCGCCTTGGCGATGTCGCCCGAATACTGAAGTCCGCCGTCGGCGATCACCGGCACGCCGGCCTCACGCGCGGCGAGGTACGCCTCGTAGACCGCGGTGACCTGCGGCACGCCGACCCCGGCGACGACGCGCGTCGTGCAGATGGACCCCGGCCCGACGCCGACCTTGACGGCGTCCGCCCCGGCATCGATGAGTGCCTGGGCGCCCTCTCGGGTCGCGACGTTGCCGGCGATGATGTCGATGTGCTCGAACGACGGATCGGCCTTGAGGCGCGTGACGATGTCGATGACGCCGGCCGACTGCCCGTTGGCGGTATCGACGACGAGAACATCGACACCGGCATCCCGGAGTGCCTCGGCCCGCTGCCACGCGTCGCCGAAGAAGCCCATAGCAGCGCCGACGCGAAGCCGTCCCTGTTCGTCCTTGGTGGCGAGCGGATACTTCTCGCTCTTGTCGAAGTCTTTGATCGTGATGAGGCCGGCCAGCTTGCCCTCGTCGTCGATCAGCGGAAGCTTCTCGACCCGGTGCTGAGCGAACAGAGCGATGACGTCATTCGCGCCGATCCCGACCTTTCCGGTGATCAGGCCGGTGCTCGTCATCACATCGCGGACCTTCGTGGTCTGCCGTTCGAAGCCCGAGACGAAGCGCATGTCGCGGTTGGTGATGATGCCGAGGAGGTACCCGTCGTCGTCGATGACCGGAAGCCCCGAGATGCGGTACTGCGCGCAGAGCGCGTTGACCTCTTCGATCGAGGTGTCAGGCGTGGTCGTGATCGGGTCGGTGATCATCCCCGATTCACTGCGCTTGACGCGATCGACCATCGACGCCTGATCTTCGATGGAGAGGTTGCGGTGGATGATGCCCAGACCGCCCTCGCGGGCGATGGCGATCGCCATCCGCGCCTCGGTGACGGTGTCCATGGCCGCGGCGATGAGGGGCGTGGCGACCGTGATACGCCGCGTCACGCGTGACGACGTGTCGGCCTCGGAGGGAATGACGTCCGTATGCCCGGGCAGGAGCAGAACGTCGTCGTAGGTCAATCCGACGAAACCGAACGGGTCGTGATGCTCCATGCGCTGCTCTTCCTGCGCCGCTCGGCGCGAAAATCGGACGTCGACGGCCAGGTTGCAGGGACGCCCCCGCTGTATACACGATTCTAAGCGCCGAGGGGCCTCGAAAAATTCCCCGACATAAGCGCGGTCAGCCGTCGCGCATGACCGCGAAACGACCGCTAACGTGTCTTCTACGTCGCAGACCCGAACTGTAGGCGAAACACGGTCGACACATTACGCTCGTACCGTCGTGCATCGAGGCCGATGACACCGACTATGTCGGTCAGCGGTGACGGACTGGAGGTCCTGTGGGTTCCACGATTGCCCCCGCGCGAAGAATTTCGCCATGGCTGATGGCGTTGATGTGTGCGCTCTTGGCAGCCGCCATGGTCTTCATGGCCTCCCCCGGGTCGGCGTCTGCCGCGGCCGGTGACGATCAAGAGAAGACCGACTTCTACTTTGCCGGTGTGATCGAGAAGGACGACGTCCCGCTCGAAGGCGTTGAGATGAAGATCGAGGGCGGCGGCTTCTCCGCCACCACCGCAACGGATGCCGAAGGCAAGTGGCGACTGTACGTCCCTGAGAAGGGCACGTACACGCTCACCGTCGATGAGTCGACGCTCCCCGAAGGAGTGATCGTGGAGGGCGCCTCCGCCTCTCAAGAGGTCGAATTCGGGCTCACCAACACGAAGATCGTGAACCTCTTCCTCGGAACGGGCGAGCGCGTGACGCAGTCCTTCTTCGATCAGCTCCTTCTGCGCCTGGTCAACGGACTGAACTTCGGACTCCTCCTCGCACTTGCGGCCATGGGCGCGTCGCTCATCTACGGAACCACCGGCTTGTCGAACTTCGCCCACGGCGAGATGGTCACCTGGGGTGCGGTGTCGGCCCTGGTGTTCACGTCGTTCTGGTCGCTCCCGTTCTGGCTCGGCATGATCCTGGCGGTAGCCATGGGCGGGGTCCTCGGTCTCGCGCTGGATAGCGGTCTGTGGGGACCTCTACGACGAAGAGGGTTGGGGGTCGTGCAGCTGATGATCGTCAGCATCGGCCTCTCCCTCGCGCTGCGCTACACCTTCCAGTACTTCATCGGCGGCAAGACCTACCAGCTGCCGGGCGCGAGTCCTGCTCCGTACCAATTCGGACCGATCTCGCTGTCGTATATCGACCTCATCAGCATGGGCGTCAGCATTGTCGTCATCCTGTTCGTCGCATACTTCCTCTTGCGCACCAGAATCGGCAAGGCCACCCGCGCGATCTCGGACAATCCGCAATTGGCCGCGGCCTCGGGTATCAACGTCGACCGCGTCGTGCGGATCGTATGGATCCTCGCCGGTGCGCTTGCCGGTCTCTCCGGTATCCTCTGGGCCTACTTCCGGCCGGGCGTCAAGTGGGACATGGGCACGCAGATGCTGCTGCTCATCTTCGCCGCGATCACGCTCGGCGGTCTCGGCACCGCCTTCGGCGCCTTGCTCGGTTCGCTCATCGTCGGCATCGTCGTTGAAACCTCGACGCTGTGGATCCCGTCCGACCTCAAGTACGCGGCCGCCTTGCTGATTCTGATTCTGATTCTGCTCGTGAGACCTCAAGGCTTGCTCGGTCGTAAAGAAAGATTGGGGTAGCGGCCATGGATTGGGGATCAATTCTTGGAAACACGCTCGGTTATATCCTGAGCCCCGTCACGATCGCCTACGCGCTCGCGGCGACAGGCCTCGCGGTGCACTTCGGATACACCGGACTGCTCAACTTCGGTATGGCCGGCTTCATGGCACTCGGTGGCTACGGCTACGCGATCGGGGTTCTGACACTCGGCATCCCGTGGTGGATCGCGATGCTTCTCGGGCTGCTTGCTGCGGCGGTGTTCGCGCTGATTCTCGGCATCCCGACCCTCCGACTGCGGGCGGACTACCTCGCCATCGTCACGATCGCGGCGGCGGAGATCGTCAGGCTCCTGTTCACGACGCAGGTCTTCGACGACGTGACCAACTCGGCTGACGGGCTCGGCGGTTACCACGCGAGCTTCCGCGCGGCCAACCCCTTCCCACCCGGTCAGTACGGTTTCGGGCCGTGGGAATCGAATGAAACAGTGCTCTGGACTCGCGTGTTCGGCCTCGCGATGCTCGCGATCGCCATCCTGCTCGTCTGGTCGCTCATGCGCAGCCCCTGGGGACGCGTCCTCAAGGGCATCCGTGAAGACGAGGATGCCGTGCGCTCGCTCGGCAAGAACGTCTTCGCGTACAAGATGCAGGCGCTCGTCGTCGGTGGCGTCATCGGAGCGATGGGTGGCATCGTCTACGTGCTCCCGTCGGCGGTGGTCCCCTCGAGCTACACCACGTCGCTCACGTTCTTCCTGTGGACGATCCTCCTCCTCGGCGGTGCGGCGACGGTCTTGGGTCCGACCCTCGGCGCCGTGATCTTCTGGGTGGTGCTGGCACTGCTCGGCAACCTTCTTCCCCAACTCGCGTCGGCGGGCATCCTGCCGATGACGTCGATTCAGGCGGGAACGTTGCGCTACATCCTCGTCGGTGTCGCACTCATGCTGCTCGTGATCTTCAGGCCGCAGGGCATCCTCGGCGACAAGAGGGAGATGACCTTTGTCAAATAGCGAGCCCACTAGCGAACCGATCGGCGGCGCACCGGCTCCCACCGCGCCACCCACCACGGGCAGCGTACGTCGCCCGAAAACGACCGGCCTGGCCGTCGGTGACGCCGTCCCCGGGGTGTCGAAAGTCGACCCGATCATGATCGTCGACAACGTCACCAGGCGTTTCGGCGGCCTCACCGCCGTCGACGTCGATCACCTCGAGATCCCTCGCGGAGTGATCACGGCCCTCATCGGCCCCAACGGTGCGGGCAAGACGACACTGTTCAACCTCCTCTGCGGTTTCGACAAGCCCAACTCCGGAACGTGGTCGTACGACGGCAACACGCTCTCCGGCATCCCCGCCTACAAGGTCGCCCGGATGGGACAGGTGCGCACGTTCCAGCTGACCAAGGCGCTCTCGCTGCTCACCGTTCTCGAGAACATGAAGCTCGGTGCGACCGGCCAGCGTGGCGAGCGCTTCTGGACCAGCTTCATTCCCGCGTTCTGGCGAGCGCAGGACACCTCGATCGAAGACAAGGCGCGCGATCTGCTCAAGCGTTTCAAGCTCGATGCCAAGGAAGCGGACTTCGCTGCCTCGCTGTCGGGAGGACAGCGCAAGCTCCTCGAAATGGCCCGCGCGCTCATGAGCGACCCTGCGCTGGTCATGCTGGATGAGCCGATGGCCGGTGTCAACCCGGCCCTGACCGAGTCGTTGCTCGACCACATCCTCGATCTCAAAGAGCTCGGCATGACGGTGCTCTTCGTCGAGCACGACATGCACATGGTTCGGCACATCGCCGACTGGGTCGTCGTGATGGCGGAGGGCCGTGTCGTTGCCGAAGGCCCCCCCGAGGACGTTATGCACGAGAAGGCCGTCATCGACGCCTACCTCGGCAGTCACCAGGATGTCGACCTCGGCGTGATCACCGGACGCCACGACGGCACGTTGACCGAAGAGGCTGAAGAACTGCTTCAAGAGATTCACGAGGCCGAAGAGGAATCGATCCACGAGGCCGACGGCGAGGAGAAGAAGTGAGCGATCCTTCCACGGTCCCGGATGCTGCGGGTGGCGGCGCGGCTGCCGCCTCTGCTCCGGCGATGGACATGAGCCACGCGGGCGAGCGGTCGGTCGCCAAGACCGATGCGGTCGTCGTCGAGGTCACCAACCTCGTCGCGGGTTATCTTCCCGGTGTCGACATCCTCAACAACACCAACCTCATTGCCCGCCAGGGTGAGTTGATCGGCATCATCGGCCCGAACGGTGCCGGAAAGTCGACACTGCTCAAGGCGATCTTCGGCATGGTCAAGGTGCGTGGCGGAGACATCACTGTCAACGGCGAGAGCATCGTCGGGCTCAACGCCGACAAGCTCGTCCGCCGGGGGGTGGCCTTCGTCCCCCAGACGAACAACGTCTTCCCGTCGCTGTCGATCGAAGAGAACCTGCAGATGGGTCTCTTCCAAAACCCCAAGATCTACGCCGAGCGCCTCGAGTTCGTCACGGAGATCTTCGCCGAACTCGGCAAGCGTCTGAAGCAGCGCGCCGGATCGCTCTCCGGTGGCGAGCGTCAGATGGTGGCGATGTCGCGCGCGCTCATGATGGACCCGTCGGTGCTGCTGCTCGATGAGCCGTCCGCGGGGCTCTCCCCCGTTCGCCAGGACGATGCGTTCATCCGCGTCTCCGACATCAACAAGGCCGGCGTGACGACGATCATGGTCGAGCAGAACGCGCGCCGGTGCCTGCAGATCTGCGACCGCGGCTATGTCCTCGACCAGGGCCGCGATGCGTACCACGGCAGCGGTCGCGAGCTGCTCAACGACCCCAAGGTCATCGGCTTGTACCTGGGCACGCTCGGCTCCGACGGGGTCTGATTCAGGGACTGAGCGCGCCTGAGGGCGTCGTACAAAGAGGAGGGGCGGATGCTGCGGCATCCGCCCCTCCTCTTTGTTGGGCACCGGCACGTGCCCTGCTGTTCCGCCGTCGCCAGCGCAGGGTGCTGCCGACGTCGACTGCGCACATGCGACGGACGAAACCACATCTCGACAACGCAAAGGGCCCCGGGTCGAAACCCGGGGCCCTCTGATGCGATCAGGTATTAGTTGATGCGCGTGAACTTGTTGTCGGCGTCGTACTGGAAGACACCGATGGTGGCCTCGGTCGGGTCGCCAGCGTCGTCGAATGCAACGCCACCGGAGTAGCCGTCGTAGTCGGCCGTGCCGCCGCCGGTGATGATCTCGGCGCAGTCCGCGAACGTGGTGCACTTCTCACCGTCACCGGAACCGCCGGAGACTTCCTGCAGCTTCGCCGCGATGTCGGCCGAATCGGTCGAACCCGCCGCGAGCGATGCGAGCGCGAGCAGCACGACGGCGTCGTAGGACTCGCCTGCGTAGCTGAGGTCCTCGAGGTCGGCGTTGCCTTCGGCGACCCAGGCCGCGTTCAGGCGCTCCTGGAAGTCATCCGAAAGCACCGGTCCGGGCGTCGTGCCCTTGGCGCCTTCGAGGCTGACGCTGACGTCGGTACCCCACTGCTTGAGGTTTCCGTCGACGAGGTAGAAGTTCTTCGGCCGACTGTCCCGCGTTCACGAGCAGCGGAGCGATGGTCGCCAGCTGGTCGAACGTGATGAGCACGATCGCGTCAGGGTTCGACGCCGTGAGGGTCGCGACCTGAGCATCGAAGGAGGAGTCACCATCGTTGTACGAGGCGTCTGCGACGACGGTGCCGCCGGAGGCCTCGAAGACCTCCTTGACAACGCCGAAGAGGCCGGTGCCGTAGGCGTCGTTCTGGTACAGGACGGCGATGTTCTTGTGGCCATCCTCGGCAACCTGGTTGGCGAGGACCTCGCCCTGGAGCAGGTCGCTGGGGGCGGTACGCCAGTAGAGGTTGTCGTCTTCCCACGTCGTGAAGTCGGGCGAGGTGTTCGCCGGGGAGAACGTGATGATGCCCTCGGAGACGTTGCTGTCGAGGAAGAGCTTGGTGACGCCCGAGGAGGCCGCACCGATCATGGCGGAGACGCCTTCGCTCTGCAGCTTCGGGACGGTCGTCTCGAAGGCCTTGTTGTCCGCGTCACCCGAGTCGCCGAAGGTTGCATCGATGGTCACGCCGGCCGCAGCCTCGTTGACCTCGTTGATAGCAAGCTGAACGCCGGCTTCTTCGGGCGGGCCGAGGAAGGCGAGGCTACCGGTCTGGGGAAGGACCGTGCCGATCTTGAGGGTGAGGTCCTCTGCGGCCGGTGCGGCGGCGGCGCTTGACTCCGTGGAGGTCGAGCTGCCTGAGCAACCGGCCAGGACGACTGCGCTGATTCCCATCGCGGCGATGCCGACGATGATCTTTCCTGCGCGAGAACGTGTAGAGACGTTCATCTTGCTCCTTGCTGTGAATTGAAGATGGCTCGACTCGGGCGCCGTGCCAGTCGTATAAACCTAACGGGGCGCATGCACCAGGAGTGTTGCAAAAGGTTAACGGTCTGTTACGCGACCGAATCGTTACAAACGGCGCGGATGAGCGGCTCGAGCGGCCAGCTCAAACGATGGCGCCGACGTCGGAGATCCCGGCATCCGCCCTCTGCTTGCGAGCCGCCCGCAGCGAATCGACCGTCAGCACGATGAGAGCCGCCCAGACAAGGCTGAATCCGATCCAGCGCGAGAGCGACATGGCTTCACCGAGGAACCACGCGCCGATGATGAACTGCATGACCGGGGTGATGAACTGAAGCAGGCCGATCACGATGAGGGGCACTCTGCGGGCTCCTGCGGCGAAAAAGAGCAGCGGGATCGCGGTGATCACGCCCGCCAGGCTGAGGAGCACCGCGTGCAGCGGGCCTGCCGAGAACATCGTGATGCCCGACGTCGTACCGACGATGATCAGCTGCACGACGGCGATGGGCAAAAGCCAGAACGACTCGAGCGTGAGCCCGCTGACGGCGTCGACCGAGGGTCCGACTCGCTTCTTGACGAACCCGTAGAGGCCGAAGCTGATGGCGAGGGTCAAGGAGATCCAAGGCACAGTCCCGTACCCCACCACGATGACGAGGATCGCGACGGCGGCGATACCCAGCGCGACCCATTGCGCCACGCGGAGCCGCTCGCGCAGGAAGAGGACCCCGAGCAGCACGGTCGCCAGCGGATTGATGAAGTAGCCGAGGCTCGTCTCGATGACGTGGTTGGTGAGCGTGCCGATGAGGAACACTTGCCAGTTGATATAGATGAGCACGCCGGCGAGCGCCGTCCAGAGCAGCAGGCGGGGATTGCGGGCGATCGCGCCGAAGGCGCGCCATGCGCGTGTCACGGTGAGCAGAAGCAGGCAGAAGACGAACGAGAGGATCACTCGCCACGCCACGACCTCGAACGGACCGGTGGGGGCCAGCGTGAGGAAATAGAGGGGCATGAAGCCCCAGAACAAGTAGGCGCTGAGAGCGTAGATCCCGCCGAGGGTCCGCTCGCGGGCGGGATCGGGTGGGGTCATCCCTCCAGCTTGCCAGGAGGCGGGAACGATAAAGGCCCGGATGCCGAAGCATCCGGGCCTTTATTCAGGAACTGTGTTGTTCGGAGACTGTGCGTCAGCGAACGACGACAGCGAGCACGTCGCGCGCGGACAGAACGAGGTAGTCCTCGCCGCCGAACTTGACCTCGGTGCCGCCGTACTTGCTGTAGATCACCTTGTCGCCGACGGCAACGTCGAGCGGAACGCGGTTGCCGTTGTCGTCGATGCGACCGGGTCCGACAGCGAAGACCTCGCCCTCCTGGGGCTTTTCCTTCGCGGTGTCCGGGATGACCAGGCCACTCGCGGTGGTCTGCTCAGCTTCGACCTGCTTGATGACGATGCGGTCCTCGAGTGGCTTGATGGAAACCGACACGGGCTACCTCTTTCCTGCTTCAAGTCTGGTTAGCATTCTCACCCTGAGAGTGCCAGCCTCAAGTGTAGAGCGCGGCTGGCACTCTCGCAACGCGAGTGCCAATCATGACCCCGCTCACGCCAGAATCTGCCGGACGCGGGGACGGTGGATACAGCCCGGCGCACATAGGCTGGCCTCGTGGATCTCGGAGAGCTGTCGACACTGCTCACCTCGGAGGGCCTCCGGCTCGTCGATGAACTCGGCCCTCTGGCGACAGCCGGCGACGTCGCATCCGCCGTGTCGCGCCTGCGGGCCGAGGGTCGCTCTGCCGACCTCGTCTCGGCCGCTGTCGGCCAGGCTCGGCTGCGCACGAAAGCGCGCGCCAAGTTCGGGGAGTTCGCCGATCGGATGCTGTTCACCCGCGCCGGCCTCGAACAGGCGACACGGCTGGCGATCGCCGCTCGCCATGCGGGGCGATTCCGCGCAGCGGGGATCACGCGCGTCGCCGACCTCGGCTGCGGCATCGGCGGCGATGCGCTGGGTTTGGCGGGGATCGGGTTGGACGTGCTCGCGGTCGATGCCGATGAAGTGACCGCCGCGATCGCCGCCTACAACCTCGCCCCGTTCGGGGAGTCCGTCGAGGTACGCAGCAATCGCGCCGAGGAGGTGGACCTGACGGGGATCGAAGCCGTGTGGCTCGACCCCGCCCGCCGCACCGCGGGCCACACCGAGACGTCCCGCGTCGGAGCCGAGGATTATTCGCCGGCCCTCGACTGGACGTTCGACCTCGCCGCTCGCATGCCGACCGGCATCAAGCTCGGGCCCGGTTTCGATCGGACACGCATTCCCGACGGTGTCGAGGCCCAGTGGATCAGCGTCGACGGGGCAACCGTCGAACTCGTGCTGTGGTCGGGCGCACTTGCGCGCGCGGGCGTCGGACGGGCCGCGCTCGTCATCCGTGGTGATGCCGCGCATGAACTGACATCCGACGGCGATACGCCCGACGTCGATGTTCGCCCCCTCGGTGCATTCGTGCACGAGCCCGAGGGCGCCGTGATTCGAGCACGGCTGATCGGCGATGTCGCGCGCAGTCTGGACGCGGGGATGCTGGCGCCGGGCATCGCGTATTTGACATCGGATGTCGCGCTGACGAGCCCGTTCGTGTCGACGTTCCGGGTGCGAGAGCGCCTGCCCGCCGACGTGAAGGGACTGTCGAAAGCGCTGCGCGAGCGCGGCATCGGGATTCTGGAGATCAAGAAGCGCGGGGTGGATGTCGATCCTGCGATCCTGCGCCCGAAGCTCAAGCTCAAGGGCGCGGAGTCGGCCACGCTGATCCTCACCCGTGTCGGGTCATCGCGCGTCGCGCTTCTCGCCGACCGCGTCTGACTGCTGCCGCGCGCGCCCGCCCGTCCGTCCGACCGCCCGCCCGTCCGAGCGATTCAGGGCAGGAGATGTGCCTGGTAAGCGGCCCACCAGAGCCATCCGGCGCTGTAGACGAGGGACAGGAGCCCCAGCATCAGTGCCCACACCGCGGCCGACCGGCTCTCCCACGGGCGTCGCAGGGCGACGATCGCCATCACGAATGCAGCGATCCCGAGCGGAAACGCCCAGCCGACGATCAGCGAAAGGCAGAGCCCGACGATGGCCAGACCCAGAGCCCAGGGCGCGATGCGCGGCAGGGGGCGAGGCGGGGCGGGGGCCCACTCCACGGGAACGTGCACGGACTCCGTGATCGGCACGGGCGCGGTCAGCGCGCGCTGGAATCCGCCACGGTGTTCACCGGGCATGCTCGATGCCTCGCCCACCGTCGCCACGTCGTCAGAGGGTTTCTCGACCGACGTGTGTGACGCACCAGGTGGTGTGGTGGGGAGAGCGACAGGGGCCGCTGCATCGGCAGAAGCGGCATCCGTCTTCCCGGGAACCGGGGGTGCGACGGCGCCGTGTTCGTCCCGTTCGCCTGCCTCGGTCGGACTGCTGGCTTCGCGGCGCGAGCGCGGCCGGGAAATCTGCTCGTCGCTCATCGGATCACCTGGATTTCGGTGACCGGCAGGGTCGAATCCGCACCGAACTCGAGCGTGGAGGGCTCGCGGCCGCTGGCGATCAGTTCGGCGGCGAGCCCGGCGATCATCGCCCCGTTGTCGGTGCACAGCGACAGGGGCGGGATGCGCACGGCGACTCCGGCGGCCGCGCCACGCTCGAGGGCAACGTCGCGGAGCCTGCGGTTGGCGATGACGCCGCCGCCCAGGAGGAGGCGCGGCACATCGTGGCGAGCGCACGCGTCGAGGGCTTTCGTGACGAGCACGTCCACGACCGCCTCGCGGAAGGATGCCGCGACATCCGCAATCGGCACGGACTCCCCCGCGGCCTCGCGCTGCTCGCACCAGCGGGCGACGGCGGTTTTCAGGCCGGAGAAGGAGAAGTCGTAGCGGTGCTCAGCCATGTCCGACGCCCGAGACATTCCGCGTGGGAACCGGATCGCCCGAGGGTCGCCGGATGCCGCGGCCCGGTCGATCTCCGGCCCGCCGGGGTAGGGAAGGCCGAGGATTCGCGCGATCTTGTCGAACGCCTCGCCGGCAGCGTCGTCCATGGTTTCACCGAGAAGCTCGACATCCGAGACCAAGTCGCGTACGAGCAGCAGCGAGGTATGTCCACCGCTGACGAGCAGCGCCACTGTCGGATATTCGACGTCCTCGCCGGTGAGGAGGTCTGCGGCGATGTGCCCGACGAGGTGGTTGACGGCGTAGAGCGGCTTTTCCAGCGAGACGGCGAGTGCCTTCGCGGCACCGATGCCGACCATGAGCGCGCCGGCGAGCCCGGGACCGCTCGTGACGGCGATCGCGTCGAGGTCGGTCAATTGCACGCCGGCCTCGGCGACAGCGGCCTCGATGGCGGGCTGCAACGCTTCGAGGTGTGCGCGCGCCGCGATTTCGGGAATCACCCCGCCGTAGCGAGCGTGCTCGTCCATCGACGACGCGATCGTGTTGGACAGGAGCGTCCGGCCGCGCACGATTCCGATTCCGGTCTCGTCGCAGCTCGTCTCGATCCCCAGCACCAGGGGTTCGGTGCGGTTCATGTGCACGCCCCCGCGTCAGTCGCGGCGCCATCCATTCGAGGAAGGGCACGCGCGGATGTCCAACTTGCGAGATCCAGCTTCATCACCACCGCGTCGACGTCATCGGGTTGGTAGTAGCGCGGACGGCGCCCGACGTCGACGAAGCCCTCCGAGGCGTACAGCGCCTGCGCGGTCGGGTTGTCGGCACGCACCTCGAGGAACACCTCACGAGCACCGCGCTGGGCAGCTTCGGTCAGCAGCGACCGGAGCAACTCGCGTCCACGGCCACGTCCGCGCGCCGCCTCGGCGATCGCGATCGTCTGGATGTCGGCATCCGGAGCATTCTGCGGCGCTCGCACTCCCCCGTAGCCGAGCACGCGGCCGGTCTCTTCGAGAATCACGTAGCGGCCGTGCGGTGAGCGCAGTTCTTCTGCCATCATCGCGTCGCTCCAGGCATCCGTCGGAAACGATGCGCGCTCGAGGTCCATGATCGCGGCGAGGTCGGCCGGTGTCGCGGTGCGGAGGCTCACGTGCCCACCCTCTTGGGTCCGTTGGAGGGGGTGACGTCCGGCACGCGCAGATAGAGGGGATCGGATGCCGCGGGGTCGCTCTCCCCCGTCGCGATTCGACGCGCGGCAACGCGGGCGAGCGCGGCGGCGCTGATGGTGGTCGTCTCGACGATCTCCGCGGCAGGGAAGTCCATCCCGGCTGCCGTGATATCCGTGCCCTTGAGCGCGAGTTCGGGGCCCGCGAGGCGCTGGGGCGATTCGCGGCCCGTGTCGGCGCGGTAGATCGAGAACGCAACTTCGCGGCGGCGGGCATCGGTGACGATCGCGAAAGGCGCGTCGCCCGTACCGTCGAGAGCAGTGCGATCGAGAGCGGCGGCATCGTGGCTGACGACAGATATGACCGGGATGCCCCGCCCCAGTGCAAACGCTCGCGCCGCAGCGATGCCGACGCGAAGACCGGTGAAGGGTCCGGGGCCCATACCGGCAGCGACATATCGGATGTCGGTCGGTCGCACCCCGGCCTCGGCGAGCGCCCGCTCGATCAATGTGCCGATGACCTCGGCATGCCCACGGGCATCCGGACTCGCGACATCAGCGCGCACCGTTCCGTCAAGGTCGACGACGGCCACAGCCGTGCCGATCGAGGTGTCGATGCCGAGGATCACGCCTCTAGGGTAGTCGCCGACCGGTCACGCTTCCCTGCGTGCCCGAATCAGCCGCGCGGCCTCGGCACGATCGGACGCACCCAGCTTCAGCATGACGATGGACACGTAGTTGGCGACTGTTTTGGTCGAGAGGAACAACCGCTCCGCGATCGCAGGGTTTGCCAGCCCTCGGCCGAGCAGATCCGCCACCGATTGTTCTCGCGGCGTGAGCCCTTCGATGCCGCCGGACTCCGCCAGCCCTGCGAGCGGGCGCGGTACGCCGGCGCCGATCATCAACGCGCCGGCTGATGCCGCCTCCACCGCCGCCAGAATCTGCTCCGGGCTCGCCTGCTTCGTGACGTAGCCGCTCGCGCCGGCGCGAAGCGCGCGCAGCACGGTGGCTTCGTCGTCGAAGAGGGTCACCACGACCACGCGCACCAACGGATGTTCGGCAACGATCCGTTCGGTCGCTTCGAGCCCGCCGAGCTCGGGCATGGCGACATCCATCAGCACGACGTCCGGCAGGAGGTCCGCGGCGACCGCGATCGCCTCGAGCCCATTTGCCGCCTCACCCACGACCTCCACGTCGCTCGCCCGAAGCAGCGCGACGAGCCCTTTGCGGAAGACCGGGTGGTCATCGACCACGATGACGCGGATCACGATGACACCTCAACCGCATCAGCCGGGGCATTATCGGTCGCGGTCTCGACAGGTGCGGCTACGGTGGCGTTCTCGAGGTCGGGTGCGTTCGCGACGATCGGCAGCCACACGCTGACAAGGGTCCCACCACCCTCTGCCCGCGATACCCGGGCGCGTCCGCCCAACTCGGCAGCCCGCTCACGGATCGACCTCAGCCCAAGGCCCGGGGTGACTCCCTTCGGTATCCCCACCCCGTCGTCGAAGATCTCGATACGAAGCCCGGCCTGGTCGCACTGGGCCCGCACCCGGCAGACCGAGGCCGCAGCGTGCCGGCGCGTGTTCGTCACGGCCTCCTGCACGATGCGCAACGCCGCGAGGTCGACAGCTGCGGGAAGGTCACCCAACTCATCGATCTCCCACACCACGTCATCGCCCAGCCGATCTCGGAGCGCGGCGGCGAGCCCGCGGTCATCGAGCACCGGCGGGCGCAGCCCATGCGAAATCTGCCGAGCGCGTTCGACGGCATCCCCGATGTCCGCCTGCAGTTCCCGAGCGGATGCCGCGAGTTCTGGCGCTCCGGCATCCGCGCGCTTCGCGATGGCGGCCGCGCCCAACGCGAGGCCGGAGAGCGCGGGACCGAGGTCGTCATGGAGCTCGCGTCGCAAGCGCCGCCGCTCTTCCTCGCGCGCGGAGACGAGCGCCGCCTGCGCATCCGTGGCCTCGATGAAGGCACGTGCGCCGTGCAGCGCGGGGGCGGCGTGCTGGGCGATCGCGGTGAGGGTCGCCCGATCTCTCTTGCTGAGCTCGGACTCTCCTGCGCGTGGCGTCGCGTGGAGTCGCGCGAGCAGTTCGCCACGGAGGATGACGGGGAAGTCGGCGCCGACTCCCTCGGAGTCGATCGCACCCGATGCAGCCGTGAACACTCCCGCATCCGCGGCATCGACTGGCTCCAGCGATACCGCGGGCGACCCGGTCGACTCGCGTGCCGCTTCGACCACGCGCAGTGCCATGCTGCGCGGATCGTCGGCTTCGAGGCCTGCCGCCAGCCGCGCGACCGCGGCCTCCGGGCTCAGACGGTCTCGGTACACCAGCCAGGTCGCCGCGCGCATCGCCAGTCGGATGATCGGGTAGGCGGCGATCGCCACAGCAGCGGCAGCCCACCCCGCGCCATCGGAACCCACACCGGCAGCGTGCGCCAACGCGCGCGTTCCGGCGTACACGCCCGCCAGGGCCCACCCGGCCCCCAGCACCACGAGGACCGCGCGGAACGCAGCATCCACATTCCAGATCCGCGGCGCGGCGAGCCCGATCACGAGACCGAGCATCAAAGGGATGCCCGCTGCGTTCGCCTTCGCTTCGGAGAGCGCGCCCGGGCCGCCGATGACCTCCCCATTGGCAGCGATCGCCATGAACGCGGCGACGGTCATGAGGGTTCCCAGCAGCACCCAGCGGACGCTTTCGCGTTCCGAAGTGGTCGCGCTGCGGCGGTAGCGGTAGATGATGACGGCGACGCACAACACGAGTTGAGTGACCGGGAAGAGAAACCACGCAGTGCTCTGTCGCCACGCATCGCCCGAGATCGCATTGGCGGCTAGGGCGACGACGGATCCGGCGGCGATCAGCCATGACCACCGCGGCACGAAACGGCCGTCGGGAAAGGTGGCGGCCAGCAACGGGAATCCGACGAACCAAGGAATGAGGGAGAGCTGCTCCGGGATGAGGGTCGATCCTGTCAAACTCCCGGCGAACGAAAGCAGAATCGACGACGCGGCCAGCGCCGGCACCCATCCGCGGCCGACCCGACGTCGCGCGGCGGCCACGACCACCGCGACGGAGCCGCCCACCCCCACGATCAGGAGGGTGAGGCGGCTCGCCGCGAGTAGGACGTCGTCCATGGCTGTGATTGTGACAGTGAGACGGATGCGGCGGCTACTGTTCCTGCGTGTCGTCCGCGCTGGCGGCGGCCTTCGCCCGCCGGGAGAATGCGACGGCGAGCGGGATGAGGGCCAGCAGGATGAAGTTCATGCCGGTCAGCAGTCCGGTCGACGGCACCCGGAAGAGCGATGAGCACGGCTGCGATGACGATCGTTACGGCGACACCCCGCCCGATGAGTCCTGTCCGTCGGCCCGTGCGGGAGAAGACGATCAGCCACGCCGCGAACCCCAGGCAGGCGGTGAGTCGGAAAGCCTCGTGCACGACCATGAACGACTGGTGGGCGAGCCATCTCGCACCCTCCGAGGCATCAGGGATCATGGTGAGGGCCATCCCCGCCAGCCCGTCGCCGGTGAGACCGATCGCTCCGGCGACGACGAGCGCGGCTGCGGCGAGGATTCCGAGCCCGTACGCGATCACGCTCGCGTATCCGCGGTCGCTGCGCGACTCGCTGAACACGCGAGATGGCGAGGAGCATGACGGCCAAGGTCACGCCGAGGGCGATGTACGCCGGACCAGCGAGGATGCCGATCCAGTTCGCCGCACGGAATTCCTCGAGCGTCTGATCCATGCGCATGTTGTCGGGGTTCGTGAGAGTCAGGGCGAACAAGATCGGTTCGATCAGCCAGATGATGGCGGCGATGAGCGCGGCGCGCGCGGCGACGTGGAGGTCGCGGGCTCGTGTGCCGGGCGCTGGCTTCGCGGAAACGGTGTCGGCGGTGCGGGACGTTGCGTGGGACATGACGGATGCTCCAGTCGGTTCGATGAGGTCGGCACTCCAGATGCTCCCGCCCCGGCATCCCGGGACGGCAGGGAGACCAACTCACGAATCCGCGATCGCGCTGCTCGCGAAGGGTCGCAATGTGCGGCATCCGTCGCCGCAACACCGCCGAACGCGACCCCTCGCGGCGCAGACGCTCGTCATCGCCGGCCGCATCCCCGCGAGGGGTCGCGAAGCGCGGGGTTCTCGCAGCGCAACACCGCCGATCGCGACCCCTCGCGGGCCGAGCGCGGGGTTCTCGCACCGCAACACCGCCGATCGCGACCCCTCGCGGGCCGCGGGGCGGGGCGGGGCGGCTACGGATGCCGCGTGATCGTCACCGTTCGCGGGGCGTCGGCGTCGAGCTCCTGGGCGGCCGGAGCCGCGCCGCCGCAGGCGGTGTCGAGGCCGGCACCGCCCCACTGGCTCTCGAGCTCGATCTCCCACCAGCTGTCGCGGAGATCGTCGACCATGCCGCGGCCCCACTCCACGATCGTGACCGCGGTGTCGAGGTCGAGGTCGAGGTCATCGAGCTCGGCGGCGGACCCCAGCCGGTACGCGTCGACATGGATCAACGCCGGACCGCCAGCAAGGGACGGATGCGTCCGCGCGATCACGAACGTCGGGCTCTGCACGCGCCCGCGCACTCCCAGCCCGGCCGCGATACCTCGAGTCAGCGTTGTCTTCCCTGCTCCCAGCGGACCGGTGAGCACAACGAGATCACCCGCGCGCAGCTCCGCACCCAGCGAGCGGCCGAACTGCTCCATATCGGCGGGCGACTCGATCTCTCGCACACCCGCCTCGAGCACGGAACGGTCGCTCACAGTTCCACCAACCGGCGAACCACCCGCGGCCCGATGCGCGTGACGATCTCGTAGTTGATGGTGCCGGCGGCATCCGCCCACTCCTCCACCGCCGGCGCACCCAGCGTCGGATCGCCGAACAGGGTGACCTGATCGCCGACCGCGACCGGGCGGTCGCCCACATCGACGACGAACTGATCCATTGCGATCCGCCCCGCCACCGTGAACCTGGCGCTCCCGATCGTCACGGGGCCCAGCCCCGAGGCCTGGCGAGGCACGCCGTCTGCATATCCGAGCGGCACCAGCACGAGCGTCGTGTCGGCATCCGTGCGGTACTGGTACCCGTACGACACTCCCTGCCCCGCGGGCACCCGGCGCACCGCGGCGACCTCGCCGCGCAGCGTCATCGCGGGGCGCAGTCCCAGTTCGGCACTCGTCTTGTCGTCGAACGGCGACAGCCCATAGATCGAGATGCCCAGCCGCACGCATCCGAGCCGCGACTCCGGCAGCGCGATCGCCGCATGCGAGGCCGCGATGTGGCGGATGCGCGGGGTGACGCCCAACGACGACGCGAGACCCAACGCATCGTGGAACCGCGCCAAGGCGGCTCGATCGTCCTCGACGCTCGTGTTGGAGAGGTGGCTGAAGATCCCGATGATGCGAATCCTGCCGATTCGCTCCATCCGGGCCGCTTCTGCGAACACCTGGCTCCATGCGGCCGGCTCGATGCCGTTGCGGCCGAGGCCGGTCTCGACCTTGAGGTGGACGCCGACAGGTCCGGCGACGGATGCCGAGTCCGCCGCCGCCTGCAATTGCGCAAAGCTCGAGATGCCGAGCTCGATCCCGTGGGACGCGGCTTCGGTGAAATTCACGTCGGGCGTGTGCAGCCAGGCGACGATGGGCGCATCGATCCCGGCTTTGCGCAGCGCGAGCGCTTCGTTGATGTCAGCGACTCCCAGCCGCGTCGCGCCGCCTTCGAGAGCCGCGATGGCAGAGCGGAGAGCGCCGTGGCCGTATCCATCTGCTTTGACGACGGCGATCACTTCGGATTCCGTGAGCCGGCGCAGATGGCGCACGTTGTCGGCGATCGCGCCGACGTCGATGAGCGCTTCGCGCATCAGGATTCCTCCTCCGGAGCGGGGTGAACGTCAGCGCCGGGGACGGCTTCCGCAACGACGTACGCCGTCGCAAGACCCGCGTCATGCGACAGCGACAAGTGCAGTGCAGTGATGCCACGGGCGGCGACGGTGGTTTCCGTCTCGCCGGACAGCGCGAAGACCGGCTTGCCGGATGGCTCGGACGCCACCTCGATGTCGGTCCAGTGCACGCCATCCGACCCACCGAGCGCCTTGATCAGCGCCTCTTTCGCGGCATAGCGCGCGGCCAGCGAGTGCGGCTTCAGGGTTCGCTCTGCCGGTGCGAACAGGCGGGTCAGCAACGCGGGCGTGCGTTCGATCGCGCGCTCGAAGCGGGGGATATCGACCAGATCGACGCCGATTCCGATGATCACGGAACCCTCCCCTCGCGCCACGAATACGGCCTCGGCCAGACTATCGCGACCGCGCACCTGGTCATTCGTGTGGCGAAGAGAGGACACGCAGTTGCAGCATGGCAGCGAAGCGCTGCTCGGGGTCAGCGAGATCAATGGGCCCCACTTCCGCGATCCGCCGCAGCCGGTAGCGGAAGGTGTTCGGATGTACGAAAAGTCGCGCGGCCGCCGAGGTGACGTCGCCGAGCGCATCGAGCCACGCACGCAGCGTGTCGACCAGGTCGGCGTCGTTGGCGCGGTCGTAGTCGATCAGCCGAGCGATGGCGCCGGTGGGTTCGTCGCCGCGCGTCGATGCGAGGTCCCGCAACTCGATGACGAGTGCTTCGGTTTGCACTTCGTCCAATCGCGCCGCCCGCGAACCGGTCCCGCCCCGCAGCACGCGGAGCACCCGGTCGACCGTCGATCGCGCACGCGCGAGGCCACCAACATCGCGCGAGACCGGTCCGACCCCGATCGCCGCGGGCAGGCGCCGTCCGACGCGGTCGAGAAAGTCGCGAGCGATCTGCAGGGCGCGCTCCTCCTCGACGCCCGCGGCGCGCGGCGGGGCGTCACCTTGGGGCGCGCGGCCGACCGGAACGAGTCCATAGGCGACGTCGCCGACCAGGGCTGCGCGAGCGCCAGGATGCACGGCAGACAAATGCACCGCGAAAGCGTCGGCGAGCCGGGAACGGTCTCCGGCGAGCGCCGCATCCTCTCCGGCGGAACGCGCGAGGGGACGCAGAAGGGCCACACCCATGATCATGACGGGCTGATCGGCGATCCCCAGTCGGGACAGCGCGGCGTGGGCGCCCGGCCCGCCCTCGAGCGCGGTCGAGAGCAACTCCGTGTGCAGGCGACGCTGCACGTCCGCGCCCGCGCGCGCCCTCAAGATGTGCAACGCGACCAGCGTCGCCGCGTCACGCAATCCGCGCTCTCGCTCAGGACTGATATCCCCGGCAGCAGCCACCCAGATCGAACCCAAGAACTCATCGCCGGCCCGGACAGCCGCCGCCAGGCGGGGCACGGTGAATCCGCCGTCGTCGAGCGCGACGGGCTCGACGCGAATGGGCCGGTCGCTGCGTTGCAGTTCGCGGAAGACGCCGGCGTCGGCGAGAGCTCTGGAGTACCGCTCGGGAACCTGTCGTCCCAGAATCGTCTCGATGCGGGAAGGGTCGGCCTCTTCCTGCCGACCCGAGAACGCGAGGACTCGGGATTCCCGGTCTTCGATGGTGACCGGGGCATCCACGAGCGCAGCGACAGCATTGGCGACGGCGAAGAGGTCGCCCGAGGGGATGCCGCCGAGTGTCTCTGCATCGCCCACGCCGAGCCCGTCGGCCGTCAGCGCCCGCAGCATCGTCACCAAGTGCGACCACGACGCGCCACGTCGCAGCGCGATCAGGGTGACACCGCGCTCGGCGGCGGCTTCGCGAAGTTCGGTGTTCATCGGGGAATGGCGCGCGCACGATCAGTCCGACGGCGTCGCCCGCTGAGAGCGCGCTCACCACGGACCGCAGCTCGGCAGGGTCCGCCAGACCCACCCCGAGCACCAGTGCGTGAGGTGGAAGAACCGCGTCGTCGAGCGGATCGTGGATGACGATCCCGCCGATTTCGCGGACCGCGTCGGCCTCACCCGAGACGAGATCCAGCAGCGCATCGCCGAGGTCGTCGAGAACTCGGGCGAGAGTCGCGCGGGGTGGGAGTTGCACGGTCGGGAGCACCAGTCCTGAGGAAGAAGTAGCCGACTTCCACCCTAGTTCGCGCCCCGAGTTTGCCACGGTCGGGCTAGACAGCAATCCACTCCGTCGACACCGTGACTTCGGCCAGCACATCCTCGAGAGGAGTCACGCCGAGGCCCGGGCCGGTGGGCACGGACAGATGCCCATCCTCGATCACGAACGGCTCGGTGATGTCTGTCGAGTAGAAGCGCCCTGACCCCGAGGTGTCGCCGGGGAGCGTGAACCCGGGAAGCGACGCGAGCGCCACGTTGGCCGCCCGCCCGAGTCCGGTTTCGAGCATCCCGCCGCACCAGACGGGAACGCCGTGCGCGGCGCACAGGTCGTGAATGCGTCTCGCTTCGAGGTATCCGCCGACGCGTCCGGGCTTGATGTTGATGACGGATGTGGCGCCGAGCGCGATCGCGGCGGCGGCGGTCTGGGCGGAGGTGATCGACTCGTCGAGGCAGATCGGGGTCGTCACGATCTTCGCCAGTTCCGCGTGGCCGAGGATGTCTTCCTCTTCGAGCGGCTGCTCGATCAGCAGCAGATCGAACTCGTCGAGTTTGGCGAGGTGTCGCGCGTCGCCGAGCGTGTACGCGGTGTTCGCGTCGACCTGCAGGGGCACATCATCGCCGAACCGCTCGCGCACCGCACGGACGGGCTCGATGTCCCACCCAGGCTGGATCTTGAGCTTGATGCGAACGTAGCCCTCTTCGAGATAACCCTCCACGGCATCCAGAAGCTCCGGAATGCTGTCCATGATCCCCACCGACACGCCGCTGGGCACCCGGTCGGTGACAGAGCCCAATTCACGAGCGAAGGAGCGACCTTCGGCGCGAAGTTCCGCGTCGAGCACGGCCATCTCCAGCGCGGCCTTGGCCATCTGGTGACCCTTGAACTTCTTCAGGTCCTCTCCCACGCGCGGCGCAGTCAGACCATCGGCGCCCACCGCAGGGATGAAGTATCGGCGGAGGACATCCGCGGCACCCTCCAAGTACTCGGCCGAGTACAGCGGACTCGGCAGTGCCACGCACTCGCCCCAGCCCTCCCCCACGTCGGTCACCGCCCGCAGGAGCAGGATCTCGCGCGCAGTCTGCGTGGAGAACGAGGTACGGAAAGGCGAGACCAGCGGCATCGCGATGCGGCGCAGTTCTACTCCGGTCAAACGCATGGTCTACTCCTTCGGCGCCGCAGCGCTCTGGTCGGGGCGGGACAGAAGGTACGCGCCGGTCCGCTCGAATCCAATCACGCGCGCACCGTCGGCGAGTAACGGCTCGAGGACTCCGCGGACGGCGAACCGCCACCGCTGGGCGCATTCGGAGTCCGTGCGTCGCAGGGAGGTCATATCGGCGGGAACGGCGAGACGGAGCGTGCGGTGTGCGTCACCCGCCGAGATCACCGCCGGCTCGCCATCCACCTCGGTCAGCAGGTCGTGCACGGACTCGGGAGCGAGGTCCGGCGTCCGCTCAGCTGAGCCGCTGGAGAAAGGCCGCCCACCGTCGCATGCAGCCACGACATCGTCGTCGCGGAGGCGCCAGATGGTGAGCAGCCGGTCGGTCTCATCATTGCCATTGATGGCGTCGCTCATCGGACCGTAGAAGTTGGGCAGGTATTCCACCGGCCTGGCAATGAGCTTGACGATGTTGAAGTAGGCGTTGCGGGACATGAGCGGGTCGAAAGTCCAGGCGATCTCGTCGATGCCCTTCGACAAGGCCCAGGCACGCTGGTGCAGTTTCAGCGCGTAGCCGACGCTGCGCCACGGTCCCTTCAGGACACCCGTGATGTGGCTGTGCAGTGTGCGCACGGCGGGTTCCTCGTGGAAGCCGACGGCGGCACCGATGAGCCGATCTTGGTGGAAGGCTCCCGCGATGTAGCTGCCCGCCTTGCTCATCGCGCGCAAAAGTTCGGGGGTCATCGGCGGGCCCTGCTCGCGGCCCCAGATCGTGCCGAAGAGGTCAGCGACATCCGTGAGTCCGCCGAGGTCGGCGATGGTGCGCACATCCACCCCGGATGCCTCGGCGGCTGCCCCCGCGGACAGCCACGCCCGCGCAGTCAGGTCGTCGACGGGTGCACTCTGTCGCGCCCGTGGCGGCATTGCCAGGTCGGTCATGGTCAACGCCCCGTCCCGACATCGTCGACGTCCGGATGATCGAATCGAACATCATCGACCAGGGCGGCCAGCAGTGCCGTCCGTTCGGCGAGCATGTCGACGAGCACGTGCTCGTCGGCGGCGTGAGCGCCCCCGCCGACCGCTCCCAGGCCGTCGAGGGTGGGAACACCGATGCCGGCAGTGAAATTGCCGTCGGATGCCCCGCCCACCGCGGCGGCGCGCAGCGGCTCGCATCCGAGCCGGTCGGCCACGGCGACAGCGCGTGCGAACAGATCCTGCGATGCACTGAGCTCGAGCGGCGCGCGGTTGATGCCACCGTCGATCTCGATGCGCGATCCGGGCAGCACGGGCTCCAGGCCGCGGATCGCGGCATCGACGCGGGCCTGTTCGGCCGCCGAGGTTGCGCGCACGTCCACGTCGAACGAGGCTGCCGCGGCGACGGTATTCGTGGTCGTCCCGGCGACGGCGGTCGTCGGGGTCACCGTGGTGCCGAGGGTCGGGTCGGCGAGAGCGGTGACCGCGAGCACCTGGTGGGCAAGTTCAACGGTTGCGCTGATGCCCTTCTCCGGCTCGAGGCCCGCGTGCGCGGCACGGCCGTGCAGATGCACCCGGTAAAGCGACGTGCCTTTGCGTTCGGTCTTCAGCGCACCACCGTCGGCCGACGCCTCCAAGACGAACACCGCGTCGGCGCCGGTGGCCTCGGTCTCGATCAGGGCGCGAGAACTCGGTGACCCGATCTCTTCGTCACCGGTGACGAGGATCGTCACTCCCTCGCGCGACTCGAGCGACGCGACGGCCCGCAGCCCCATCGCCAGGCCCGCCTTCATGTCGAAGCATCCGGGACCCTGCAGCACTCCGTCCACCACACCGAAGGGCCGTGAAGCGAGCGACCCCAACGGCCATACGGTGTCGTGGTGGCACAGCACCACGACACGGGTGGGCCCGTCGCCGAAACGCCAGCGGAGGTGCGAACATCCATCGATGTCGATGCGATCCGGCGCCACGCCGAGCAGCCCCTCACCCAGCGCGGCGACGACGTCCGCGCTCCGCGCCACCGCGGCGTGATCGCTCGACGGCGATTCGCACTCGACGAGAGTGCGGATGTCGTCGACGAGGGCGGCCGTGATCACCCCACCCGCCGCCAGGGCGGACGGCACACTCATGGCTGTGCCACTTTCGGTGTCGCCCGGGCGCCGAAGTGCAGGTAGTCCTGCCCATTGTCGAGGCTGAAGAAGGTCACGGGTGTCCAGCCGACGGCACCCGGCGCGCGCAGGGCGAAGATGTTGTCCGTGACAGCCACCAGTGGGTACTCCTCCGGCTTGTCCTCGGCGAGTTCGGCCATATCCCCGGTCGTCTCGGTCGTGAGTTTCAGCACGCCGTCTTCGCCGCGGAGGACCTCCATGCGCACCGATGCGCGCTCGTAGACGCCGAGGAACGGGGCCGCGTCGACCTCGATGGGCTCGGCGGGTGGCGTGAACGGGGCAGGCTGCTCGACACCGGCGGCATCGGCGAAGATCTCGCCGGAGAGTTCCCGGAAGAAGTCGCCCGAATGCCCGCCGTTGACGAGCATCGTCACTGCCAGATTCTGCTCGGGCAGGATGCGGAGGAATCCGTTCTGCCCCAGCGTCGAGCCGTCGTGACCGTAGAGGCGGTGCCCGTTCCAGCCGAAGCGGATCCACCCCAAGCCCCACGAGTCGCCGAGAATGATCTTGTCGGGAATGTCTGTTTGGTGCTCGGTCATCGTCCGTGCACTTTCCGCGCTGATGATGCGAGTGCCGTCGGCCGTGACTCCACCGCGCATGTGCATCGCCGCAAACGCGAGCGACTCATCCGCGGACTGCACGATCAGGCCCGCCGGGCCGACCGAACGGGGCATCTCCCACGTCGGCGTCGGCACGAACTCGTCGTCGGGTCCGGGAATGTGACCGGTGGCGACCGAGTAGCGCAACGCCTGCTCGGGGAGCGTGACTGTGCGCACGAGTCCCATGGGCACCGCGAGGCGCTTGTGGATCGCGGTCTCCCACGTGTCGCCGGTGACTTTCTGGATGACGTAGCCCAGCAGCACATAGCCGGCATTGCAGTACGACCACGACGCTCCGAGCGGGTGATTCTGCATCGCCGATTCGAGCAGAGCAACCAGTTTGGCCACGGCGTCGTCGCCTCGGCCGGTGTCGGTGAAGATGTCACCATCGATGCCGCTCGTGTGGGTGAGGAGGTGATGAATGGTCACGCCGGCGAGTGCCTCGGCATCGGCGAGCTTCAACTCGGGAACGAGCTCGATGACGCGAGTGTCGAGCGTGAATTTCCCCTCCTCGATCAGCTGCATAACGATGGTCGCCGTCCACACCTTCGAGATCGAGCCGATCTGGAAGATCGAATCGTTCGTCACCGGCACCCCGGTGAGCTTGTTCAGCGTGCCGTAGGCCGCGCGCACCATCTCATCCGGACCCGAGCCGATACGAAGGATGCCCAACTGCGCGCCCACCACCCCGTGCTTCTGCGCGACGACGTCGAGCCGGCTCTGCCAGTGGTGAGCGTCCAACGGCGCCGGACGCGGACCCGCGGCGTCGCCGGCGAACCGTTCGAGCCACGCGAGAACTCGGCGGTTGTAGTCGAGGCGATGCGAGGGACGACCCGCGATCGGGAAGATGTGACCGGCACCCGGGTAGAGCACCATCTCCGTCTCGACGCCCTGGCCTTTGAGTGCGCTGAACCACTGCTGCGCCTGCCCCACGGGGCATGTGCGGTCCTCCTCACCGTGCAGAATCAGCGTCGGAGTGGTGACCTGGTCGACGCGCGTATACGGCGACATCTCGGCGTACCGTGCGGGATCCTGCCACGGGAATGCCTCGAGTTCGACAGCGCCGAGACCCTCGGCATCCGCCGCCGTCCCTTCGATGCTCACCAGATCGCTGACCACGCCGCCCGACACGGCCGCGGCAAAGCGACTGTCTCGGCTGGTCAGATAGCACGTCATGTATCCGCCGTAGCTGTAGCCCGCGATCGCGAGCCGCTTCGGGTCGGCGAAGCCCTCGGCAACGAGCGTGTCGATCGGCTCGAGGAAGTCGTTCGCGTCGGCGGTGCCCCATGCCGCGGACACTCCGTTGTAGAAGGCTTCGCCGTAGCCGTCGCTGCCGCGGGGATTGACGATGAGCACGGCCCAACCACGAGCGACGAGGTCTTGGTGGTAGAGGTGCATTTCGTCGGCGAGGTCGTTCCAGGCGTTGTGGGGTCCGCCATGGACATCGACGAGGAGCGGACGCGCGCCGTCTTGCTCGGGGTCGGAGATGATCCAGCCATGCACGACGGTGCCGTCGGCGATGGTGAACTCGCGCTCGGTGTGCGGAAAACGGGTGACGTCGAGGCTCGCACCGTGCGAGGTGCGGACAGTCGGGGTCACCACTGCCGATGTCGACGGTGGCGATCTCGCCGAAAGACTCGGTGGTGACCAGCACGACCGCCGTCGTGCCCGCAGCGGTGCTCATCCCGGCGACGCCCACGCCAGATCCGGTGAGGACGGGAGTCGGCTCGCCCCCGGCGACGCCCACGACGTACAGGTGGCTGAGTCCGCGATCACGGATGCAGAACAGCACACGCGCGCCGTCGTCGATGAGCGCGGGGTGCGCGCCGGGGTAGGCCGGGGCGCCGGCCATGACATTGCGATCGAGCGATGCCGCGAGGTTGGTGACCTCGCCTGATGCCAGGTCGACGCGCAGGAGACTCGCGTGGCCCTTGAGTGTGCCCTCGTAGCCGATGACGATGAGGCTGCCGCCGTCGGCCGTCCAAAGAACGGTTCCGGCGAGCCCATCAGCCAGCGCGACCTTCGTGGGGCTCGCCTTCGCATCGAGAGCGTCGATCGTGAACACCGGCCGCACCAGCGGTCGGTCACCGTCGGGCGCACCCCACGTGAAGGCCAGCGTCCGGCCGTCCGGCGACCACGCCGGGCCGTCGGCGTGATCGTCGCCGTACGTCAGCTGGCGGGTCTCTCCCGCGACGACATCGAGGACGAACAGCTGCTGGCGCACGGTGCCGAACGGCCCCGAACCATCGGCCTGGTAGTCGAGCCGGTCAACGACGATCGGGTCGTGGCTGCCGGCATCCGCCGGTCCACCGTCGACCGCGGCGGCGAAGGCGATGTGTGTGCCGTCCGGGCTCCAGACGGGAGCACCCGCGCCTGTCGTCAGTGAGGTGAGCTGCTCAGCGTCACCGCCGGCCAACGGCATCCGGAACACCTGAGGTGCCCCGTCCGTGACACGGACGAACGCGAGCGCGCTGCCATCGGGCGCCCAGGCGGGCGAGCTGTCGGCACCGGTGCGGGTCAGCTGGCGCGGCTCTGCGCCGTCGGCGTTGTCGACGATCCACAGATTCGTCGCGGTGCGGTCCGCCTCCGTGTCGGAGTGGCGCACGACATACGCGATTCGTGTCCCGTCGGGCGAGACTGCGGGATCGAAGGCGACGGTGATCGCGGTGACATCGTCGATGGTGAGCGGGCGGGACATCGGGCTCCTTGTGGGTTTTCGAGAGTCTCTTATGGGGACTGTTGGGGAGTGTGGAGTTATGCGGCGGCGGTGCCGGGAATCGCGGCGAGAAGCTTGCGGGTGTAGTCATGGGCGGGGCTTTCGAGGACCTGATCGGCCGTCCCGCGCTCGACGATCTGGCCGTGGAACATCACGGCCACCTCGCTGGCGACGTACCGGACGACGGCGAGGTTGTGCGAGATGAACAGCATGGAGAAGCCGAGTTCGCGCTGCAGGTCACGGACGACGTTGAGCACCGCGCCTTGGATCGAGACATCGAGTGCCGAGGTGATCTCGTCGGCGATGATGACGTCGGGGCGACCGGCGAGGGCGCGCGCGAGCGCTACGCGTTGGCGCTGACCACCTGACATTTCGCTCGGATACGACTGGGCGTGACGAGGGTCGAGCTGGACGAGTTCGAGGAGCCGCTCGGCCTCGGCGCGGGCTTTCGCGCCACGGAATCCCTTCGGCATCGCCTCCACAAGAGTGTCGGCGATACTCATCCGCGGGTTCAGCGACGAGTAGGGGTCTTGGAACACCATCTGCACGGCGCGGTCACGCCGGGCGCCGTGACGGATGGGCGATCCGCCGAGGAGGATCCGGCCGCCGCTGATCGGCGCGAGGCCGACCGCGGCACGCGCCATCGTGGACTTCCCCGAGCCGGATTCGCCGACGAGGCCGACGACCTTGCCTTCGGGAACGACCAGCGACACATCATCGACCGCGAGGGTCGGATGCCGGCGCGACCCGTAGCGGACCGTGAGGGATTCGAAAGCGAGTTCGCTCATGCCTGCCCGCCCTTCGTCGTGGGTACTTCGGGGTCGGTGAGGGCGCCCGTCGTCCGTATCGGCCGCATCTTCGGCGTGGGGAGAGGCTCTCCGGCGTGCCAGCACGCGACGCGGTGTCCCTGTTCGTCGGTGACGAGTTCAGGGTCGACCTGGAAGCAGTGCGCGTCGGCGAGCGGGCAGCGAGCTGCGAAGGCGCATCCGATCGGCACATCGGCGGGGTCGACCGGGCGGCCCGGGATCACGGTCAGCGGTTCGTGGATGTCGGTGTGCATGTCGGGCACAGCCGAGACGAGCGCGCGCGTGTAGGGGTGCTTCGCTTCGGTCTCGAGTTGGTCGGCGGGCAGTTCCTCCACGATCTTGCCCGCGTACATCACGAGCACGCGATCGCAGACCTCCCGCACGACGGCCACATCGTGGCTGATGAGCACGAGCGCGACGCCGTTCTCGTCGCGGATCAGCCGGAGCAAATCGAGAACCTGCTTCTGCACGGTGACATCGAGGGCGGTGGTGGGCTCGTCGGCGATGATCAGTGCGGGAGCACCCATGAGTCCCATGCCGATCATGGCGCGTTGACGCATCCCGCCCGAGAACTCGTGCGGGTACTGCTTCACGCGACGCTCGGGTTCGGTCAGCTGCACAGCGCCGAGCCGGTCGATCGCTCGAGCGATCGCCTGCTTCTTCGTCATCCCGCCGTGCCGGCGCGAGACCTCGATCAGCTGGGAGCCCATCCGCATCGTCGGGTTGAACGACGTCATCGGGTCCTGGAAGACCATCGCGAGCGAGGTGCCGAGCAGCTTTTGCCGGTCAGGGGACTCGCCCGCGAGAAGGTCCGTTCCCATGAACTCCATGCGGTCTGCGTCGACGACGACGGGTTCTTCGATGAGCTGTGCGATAGCGAGTGCGGTGAGCGACTTCCCTGAGCCGGATTCACCCACGATGCCGATGGATTGGCTGCGGCCGACGGTGAACGATATGCCGCGCACCGGCCTGATCGCACCACGTGCGCTCGGGACCGTGACCTGCAGGTTCTTGACATCCAGCACCAGGTCGGCAGCATCCACGTCGTGCGGACGGGCATGCGGCACAGGCGCCGCGATCGGCTTCGCCGAGCGGAACGGTACGCCCCCGGCCCCCGGAACACCGAGGTCTTTCGCGATCGACTCCCCGAGCAGGTTGAAGGCGAGTCCGGCCAGGACGACCGCGATTCCGGGAGCGATGGCGGCGGCGGGGTTGGCATAGATCTGAGCAACCCCCTCCTGCATCAGACGCCCCCAGTCGTACGAGGGCGGCTGAACCCCGAGGCCGAGGAACGACAACCCGGCGAACGCCAGCAGTGCCCCGCCGAGGCCGATCGTCGCGTTGACCACGAGCGGTTCACCGATGTTCGGCAGGACGTGGCGAACAAAGAGGCGAGGGCGACCCACTCCGACGATGCGGGCAGCGTTGACGAAGTCACGTTCGGCGACGCCGGCGACGAGGGTTTGACACAGTCGGGCGAAGCCAGGCGCGCCGGCGAGGCCGATCGCGAACATCGCGCCGAGCGGGCCGGCGCCGAAGATCGCCGCAAAGAACAGTGCCAGGAGCAGTCCGGGGAAGGCAACGGCGATGTTCACTCCCGCCGTGATCACACCGCCGATGCGTTTGCCGAGCAGGAGCGGGGCAGCGCCGAGGATCAGGCCGAGGACAACGGCGATCGCGGTCGCGCCGAGCGCGAGCGCCACCGTCAGTCGCGTGGCCACGAGTACCCGCGCGAGGATGTCGCGCCCGAGCGCATCCGTGCCCGCCCAGTGTTCGGGCGATGGACCGGCGAGAATGTTGTCGGTGTCGAAACTCTCGGCCGCCTCGCCCCAGATGATGGGCGCGAAGATCGCCATCAGCAGCACCAAGGTCGTCAGAACGACAGCCGTCACGCCCATCGGCGATTGCATCAGCCGGAAGCGTCGACGCTTGCGGTGCGCGGTGCTGATCGGCGCGGTCAGCATGGGCTTGTTCAGCGGCTCACCGCTGAGGGTGTTGAAATTCGAAGGAAGATCGGACATCAGCTTTCTCCGATCGTCGAGCGCGGATCGAGGATTGCCAGAATGATGTCGACGAGGGTGTTCGCCAACAGCACGCCGATGCCGTAGATGAGGATGGTCGCCTGCGCCACGGGGTAGTCCTTGTTGGTGATCGACGAAACGATCACGGAACCCAGGCCCGGCCAGGCGAAGACGTTTTCGATGAGGACGGTCCCCGCGACAAGTCCGCCGAGCAACAACCCGCCGAGGGTGAGCGAGGCGGTGACCGCATTGGGCAGTGCGTGACGCATGTTCACCACCCACGCCGGCAAACGCTTCGCTCGGGCGGTACGGACGTAGTCGGCGTCCATGACGCCCATCATCTCGACGCGCACGATGCGGGAGAGGACGGCTGCCGAGCCCAAGGCCAGGGCCAGCACCGGGAGGATGTATGAATCTGGGCCCGAGCGACCGGCGACGGGCAGCCACCCGAGTCCGACCGCGAAGACCGCGACCAGAATGACCCCCACGAGAAAGTCAGGAATGGAGCTGACGACCACGCTCGTGCCGGTGAATGCGAGTTCGGTCTTGCGCCCCCGCCCGCGCCGGGTGAGGATCGCCATTCCCACGCCCAGCGGGACGGCGATCACCACGGCGAGCAGGAAGGCGAGCAGCGCGAGTTGCAGCGTGGCGGGAAGGCGCTGCGCGATGGTGTCCGAGACGGGCAGCCCCGAGATCATCGACGTGCCGAAGTCCCCGGTGAGCACGCCTTTGATGAAGCTCCAATACTGAACGAGCAGCGGATCATTCAGCCCCAGAGTTTCACGCCTCCGTGCGACGAGGTCTGCGGACGCGGTAGGCCCGAGCGCCGCCCGTACCGGGTCACCCGGGATGAGATGGATCATCAGGAAGGACGCCGTTACCAGCACCCACAGCGACACCAGCAGTCGCCCGGCCCGACGGACGCCGAAGCGTACCCATCGGTTCGAGAAGACGCTCTCCGAGCCCGTTGTCGGGACGGAAGTCGTTTCGACTGCTGGTGTCGCCGTTGTCATACGGGTTACCTCAGCCCAGCATCCGGACGGACGTCGGGGTGATAGACCCGCTCATGGTGAACTCTGCTCCGTTGCCGAAGGTGTTCAACACCGTGTTGGCGAAGGGGATGACATCGGCATCCGCGACGAGGTTCGACTCTGCGTCCAGCCACGTCGGGCAACCCTCAGAGCCGATCATCGTCGACGCATCGGCGACGCCCGCTGTGTAAGCGTCGTTGTCGATGTGGGCGAAATTGGTCGGTGCGTCTCCTGACATGAAGCCGATGAGCTGGTCGGGGCTGCTGACGTTGAGCGCGATCCAGGTGATGTCCCAGTCGCCGCCGGGCGTGAAGATCACGGTCTGCAGAGCGGTCGAATCCTGTGCGAGCACGTCGACCGTGATGCCCAGCGCCTCCCATTGCTTTGCCGCGTACTCGGCTGCGGCCGTTCCTTCGGGGCCCATGGCCGAGTTGTACAGGAACTTGACCGCGAGGGGTGTGCCATCCTTCGCGCGCTTGCCGTCGCTCCCGGCGATCCAGCCTGCGTCATCGAGCAGCGTCGCGGCGGCATCGACATCGAAAGCAGGGAGAGCGCCGCTGATGGAGTCTCCCGGGCACGCGACGGGGGCCACGACAGCGAACGTCGTGCTGGGAGTGCCGGTGCCACCGGTAGCGACCTTCGCGAGTTCGGTGAGGTCGACGCTCTGGGACAGCGCCATGCGCACGGCAGGGTCGTTGGTCGCGCGACCCTCGCCCTGGTTGTACCACTGCTGTCCGAACAGGGCATCGTTGGGAACACTGAAGAGGTTCGCCGACTCCAGGCGCTTCGCGTCGGATCCTACGATGCCTCCGGCGTTGACTTCACCGCTGAGGATGAGGCTCGCCGCGGTGGTGTCGTTCTCGATGACACGAACGACGACGGATGCCGGAAGTCCCTTCTCGGCGGTGGTTGCTCCGTCGGGCCCCCAGGTGTATCCCTCCCGCACCGCGTAGGTGTAGTGATCGTTGGGCACGGCTTCGGTGAGCTCGTAGGGCCCGGTACCGTTCGTTCCAGATGTGAGGGTGCTGCGATCGTCCATTCCTGCGTCGCACACCATCGGCAGGCTGGCGAATCCGTTGATCGCGAACGGGGCCGGGGCCGCGAGGGTGACCGTGACGACATTGCCCTCCGCTGCGGCGGTCGCACCGCCGGGCACGTAGACGCCCAGGAAAGGGCTCTCGTTGGCGGGGTCCGCGACGAACTCGATGTTCTTCACCGCGGTCTCGGCAGTGAAGTCCGACCCGTCGGAACACGTGATGCCATCGTTGAGCGTGAACGTCAGGCTCAAGTCCTCAACAGTCCACTCGGATGCGAGCTGTGAGGCGATGCTGCCGTCGTCCGCGTTGATGCTCACGAGTGAGTCGTAGGTGAACTGGTTGAGTTGGTTGAGGATGTTGCTGGGGCTGAGCTGAGGGTCGAGGGCTCCGGCGTCTCCGCTGACGGCCATGGTGAAGGTGGCGCCGTCGACGTAATTCCCGTCCCCGCCGCCGCTGGCGCCCCCGTCGCTGCCTGCCCGAGCAGCCCGCGAGAGCGATCGCCCCGGCGGCCAGGACGCCGACGAAGATCAATGGTCGTTTCATGATGTGCCTCTTTCGTCGTGCAGCGGGTGGGTGCAGCTGCGCTTGGTGGGGATGGTGCTGTGGTGCGTGGTGCCGGTGTGCGGTAGGGGAGGTCAGGAATCGACGCGCGGCAGCGCCCGGCCGATGTGGAGGTAGCGGGCCTTGCCCTCGTCATCGGCACCGATGAAGGCGAACGGCATGAACATCCCGCTGGACGGCTCGAGCGAGATGATGCGGTTGCTCGCCGTACGGGACAGTACTCCGAGCGCTCCGCTGTCTCGCCGAGTTCAATGGCCATCGCCTTCGGGACCGTCTCCACCCAGATGCGGCCGTCGTCGTCCTGCGAGACCTTCATGTCCATGATGGATGCCGTGTACGTGCCGACATAGCGACTCGCGTCGATGTGCTCGGGGTTCTCCGGCGGCGAGGGCAGTTCCTTGTACTCGATGCCGCCGAGTTCGCCCAGAACGTGCGCGAACACCTCGTGATAGAGCGGGTAGACGTTGCCACCGTTGGTCAGCATCGCGATCGCGATTCCCTGCTCGGGAAGCACCCGCAGGAACGCGGCCTGACCGACGGTGTTGCCATCGTGGCCGATCATCGTGCCGGTGTTGGCGTCCATGATCTCCCAGCCGAGGCCCCATGCGTTGCCGAGCATCTCGAGCTTGGGGAGTTCGACCTCGCGCTGCTGCATGGCACGCACCGATTCCGGGGCTGAGGACGACAGTGCCGTCCTCGGCCGTGCCGCCGCTGAGGTGCATCTTGGCGAATGCGACGAGATCGCGCGGTGGCATCGACAGCATCGCACCGGCGGGAGAGTTGGAACGCCATCATCGCCCAGAACGGCGCGGGGATGGCGGACTCGCCTTCGCCGGGGCTGACGTGGCCCATGGCGCGCGGAACTTGATGGCCTCGTACGCATCGGTGGCCGCGTGGGTGAGGCCGAGCGGGGCGAAGATGTGCTCGTGCAGGCAGACGTCGTACGGCTTCTCGCGGAGCACCTCGACCAGGCGACCCAGCACACAGAAGGCAAGGTTGTTGTACGAGAACTGCTCCCCCGGCGGGAACAGCTGCGCACGTCGTCCACGCCGTCGATGTAGATCTTCAGCGCGTCATCACCGTTGCCGGTGTCGCGGAAGATGTCGCCCTCGAATCCGGCAGTGTGGCTGAGCAGTTGGCGCACGGTGACGGATGCCGCGGCATCCGCGTCCTCGATGCGGAACTCCGGCAGATAGGTGCGCAACGGAGCGTCGAGCTCGATCAGGCCGTCGTCGACGAGCTGCATGACGAGCGTCGCTGTCCACACCTTCGTGATCGAGCCGATCTGGAAGACCGCGTCGGTCGTGTTCTCGACGCCGGTATTCGCGGTTGAGGATGCCCACCGCGTGCTCGATCACCTGTCCATCGACAAGGATCGCGATCGATGCCGCGGGGACATCGAGTTCAGCGGCGCGCGCCGCGACGGTGTTGTTCAGCCAGACCTTGAGGTCGTCAATTGTGCCCATGCGGCCAGCGTAGGCAGAATGCTCCGCCGGCAAGCTGTCGGATCCGACAACGCCAAGGGTCGTTCGATAGTCCGATCGGACCACCGGGTGGGAATGCCTACTCGACCGTGACGGACTTCGCGAGGTTGCGCGGCTGGTCGACGTCCAGGCCCTTCGCGTTGGCGAGGCCCATCGCGAAGATGTGCAGCGGAACGACCGCGAGCAGCGGTTCGAAGAGGGGACCTGCGAGCGGAATGCGGAGCACCTCGTCGGCGAAACGGCAGGACGGCGGCGTCGCCCTCTTCGGCGACCGCGATGATGCGGGCGCCCCGGGCGCGGATCTCCTGGATGTTGGAGACGACCTTCGAGTGCAGCAGCGCCGATTCGCGGGGCGACGGGACGATCACGAAGACCGGCTGCCCGGGCTCGATCAAGGCGATCGGTCCGTGCTTCAGCTCGCCGGCGGCGAAACCCTCGGCATGGATGTAGGTGATCTCTTTGAGCTTGAGCGCCCCCTCGAGGGCGATCGGGAAACCGACGTGGCGACCGAGGAAGAGCACCGAGCGGGTGTCGGCCATCCAGCCGGCGAACTGCTCGATGTGTCCCTGCTCCTCGGCGAGGATGCGTGCGATCTTGGCGGGAATCGCCTCGAGTTCGCGCGCGTGGTCGGCGAGTGCGACATCCGACATCGCTCCGCGGACCGAGGCGACGTGCAGCGCCAGCAGATACAGCGCGGTGATCTGCGCAACGAAGGCCTTGGTCGAGGCGACCGCCACCTCGGGTCCGGCGTGCGTGTAGACGATGGCGTCGGATTCGCGAGGGATCGTCGCGCCCTGCGTGTTGCAGATCGACAGGGTCTTCGCGCCCGCTTCGCGCGCGAACTTCACGGCCATCAGGGTGTCCATGGTCTCGCCCGACTGGCTGATCGACACGACGAGCGTGTTCGCGCCGATGACCGGGTCACGGTAGCGGAACTCGTGGGCGAGTTCGACGTCGCAGGGGACGCGTGCCCACTGCTCGATGGCGTACTTGCCGACCATGCCGGCGTACGCGGCCGTGCCGCAGGCCACGATGATGACGCGGTCGATGCCCGCGAAAAGGCCGTCGAGACCCTCGAGTTCGGGGATCTCGATCCGGCCGTCACGGATGCGTCCGCGCAGCGTGTTGGCGACGGCATCCGGCTCTTCGGAAACCTCCTTCGCCATGAACGACGACCAGCCGCCCTTGTCTGCGGCGCCGGCATCCCACTTGACCTCGAACGGCTCGACCTCGACCAAGTCGCCGTCGAAGTCCGTGACCGTGACGGCGTCGGGCGTGATCGTGACGATCTGGTCCTGACCGATCGCGAGGGCGTTGCGGGTGTACTCGACGAACGCGGCGACGTCGGACCCGAGGAAGTTCTCGCCCTCGCCGAGGCCGATCACCAGCGGCGAATTGCGCCGCGCACCGACGACGACGCCGGGGCTGTCCTTGTGCATCGCGAGCAGGGTGAACGCACCCTCGAGACGGGCTGCCACCGAGCGGAACGCCGCGGTGAGATCTCCACCGGATGCCTCGTATTCGCGCCCGAGCAGGACCGCTGCCACTTCGGTGTCGGTCTCGCTGAGGAACGTGTAGCCGTCGCTGAGGAGCTCGGTCTTCAGCTCGGAGAAGTTCTCGATGATGCCGTTGTGAATGACGGCGAGCTTGTCATCATCGGCCAGGTGCGGGTGGGCATTCGCGTCGGTCGGACCGCCGTGGGTGGCCCAACGGGTGTGGCCGATGCCCGTCGTGCCGTCCGGCATGGGGTGGGCTTTCGAGATCATCGCGCAGCACCTGGCGAGCTTGCCCGCGCGCTTGCGCATGTCCATGTCGCCCGTGTCATCGATGACGGCGATTCCCGCGGAGTCGTAGCCGCGGTACTCCAGACGCGCGAGACCCTTGAGGAGGATCTCCTGGCTGGGGCGAGCTCCGACATATCCGATGATTCCGCACATGGTCCCATCGTAGATGGGGCATGGCCCGGCAGAATCCCGGTCAGAGCTTGCGGAGGTGCACCGTCTCGACGGTGTGGTCGGCGCCTTTGCGCAGCACCAGATTCGCGCGGTGCCGGGTGGGCATCACATTCTCGACGAGGTTCGGCAGGTTGATCTCGTTCCAGAACCCGAGCGCGGTGGTGTTCGCCTCTTCGTCGCTCAGGTGCGAAAAGGAGTTGAAGAACGAGGTCGGATTGCTGAACGCGCCGGCCTTCAGTGTCATGAACCTGTCCACGAACCATCCGGTGATGTCTTCGATGTCGGCGTCGACGTAGATCGAGAAGTCGAACAGGTCGCTCACCGCGATGTCGTTCGGCGACGGCGGCGGAGTGAGGACGTTGAGCCCCTCCACGATCACGACGTCGGGACGGCGGACCGTCACGTGCGCGTCGGGGACGATGTCGTAGCGCATGTGCGAATAGAACGGTGCGTGGGCTTCGGGAGCCCCCGACTTCACGGCGCTGAGAAACTCCACCATCGCGCGGCGGTCGTACGACTCCGGGAAGCCTTTGCGAGCCATCAGGCCTCGGCGGTCGAGTTCAGCGTTCGGGTAGAGGAATCCGTCGGTGGTGACCAGTTCGACGCGCGGGGTGGTGGACCACCGGCTCATCAGTTCGCGCAGGAGTCTCGCGATCGTGGACTTGCCCACCGCCACGGAACCTGCGACCGCGACGACGAAGGGCGTCGTCGTGTCGGGCTCGCCGAGGAACGCATCGGTCGCGGCACCGAGCCTCTTGGTCGCGCTGGCGTACAGCGAGAGCAGCCGGCTGAGCGGCAGATAGACCTCACGAACCTCGGCCATGTCGAGGCGATCGCCGAGCCCGCGCAGTTGGACGATCTCGGTTTCGGAGAGCGGCTGCTCCACACCGGATGCCAGGCGCGCCCAGTCCGCGCGGTCGATTTCACGGTAGAGCGAACCGGCGAGGGAGGCCGTCTCGGGGGCATCAATGGACATCGGGCCCCACTATATCTGTCACCCGAGCCCGTCGAGCCCGAGACGCTGCTCCTCGCATACCGTCGCTCGCGTGTAGTTGATGCTCCTGCACTCGAGGCAGAATCGACAACGGTAGACCGGTTGCTGCGGCGTCGTCAGCGCAGCGGACGACCGATGAACTGTACCGTTTAGGGTATCGATCGGCCGCGTGAACCGAATTCGTTGCCGACCGTCGTTACCATCCGGCGCGAGCGACCCTGCCCAGGTCAGCGTGATCGTTTATCGACCTCGCGTCAACCATCGTCCAGTTCGGATGCCCGCGACGAGCCCTGTCGGATCGCCAAGCTGCATCCGACGTTAGGATCGACCGTCACCATGAAGGAACCAGTCCGAGTTGAGACGCACTTGATCGCCGAGGCGCACGCCGACCGTCCATTTCCCACGTCTCACCCGGACCTATGCCACCGCCCGTCCTGCCGAAGCGTTTCGAAGTTCAACGTCCAGTTGTTGCTCGCCGCGGCCGCGGGAACAGCGGTCGCCAGAACGATCACCGGTGCCGCCCAGGCCGCACCGGTGAGCACGGCCCGCCGATTGATACCTTCACCGCGTGCGGTCTGGCCTTCGCGATCCACTGCGTCCGCTCTCTGTACCTCCCGACAGATCGTAGCAATCAACCCGTCGGAGATGACCGAGGACAGCGCATCACGATCGGCACCGCTACTCTGAGGACGTGCGCCTCGGAGTCCTCGATATCGGTTCGAACACCGTCCATCTGCTGGTCGCCGACGTACGCCCGGGAGGGCGGCCGCTGGCGCAAACCAGCCAACGAACGGTGCTGCGCCTGATGCGCTACCTCGAGCCGGACGGCGCGATCAGCGAAGAAGGCGTCGTCGCGCTCGTCGCCGCCGTGACCGACGCCCGCCGTGTCGCGCAAGAAGAGAACGTCGTCGAATTCCTCGCGACGGCGACCAGTGCCGTCCGTGAAGCGCGCAACGGCGAGGACGTCATCGCGCGCATCGAGGCCGCCCTGGGCCAGGATCTGCAGGTGCTGGGCGGAGAGTCCGAGGCGCGATTCACGTTCCTTGCGGTCCGGCGCTGGTTCGGGTGGTCGGCCGGTCAGATTCTGCTGTTCGACATCGGCGGCGGGTCGCTGGAGATTGCCGCCGGTGGCGACGAACTGCCGGATGCCGCGGCATCCGTCCCCCTCGGAGCCGGCCGGATGACGGTCGAATTCCTCCCCAACGATCCGCCGAGCGAAGACGCCATCGAGACCCTCCGGGCTCACGCACGTGCCACTCTCCAACCCGTGGCCGATTCGTTCAGCGCGTTGCCGCACCCCGATCACGTTGTCGGATCATCCAAGGCGATCCGGTCACTCGCGAAACTCGCCGGTTACCCGATGCCGGGCTGGTCGGGGATCGAGCGAATGGTGCTCCCCCGCGCATCCCTGAAATCGTGGATACCGCGCCTTGCGCGCATGCCCGCGGAAGCCCGCCAAGAGCTTCCGGGTATCACCGCAGACCGGACGTTCCAGATCGTCGCGGCCGCTGTCGTCCTGCACCAGGCCATGAAGGTGATGGACATCGACGAACTCGAGGTGTCGCCGTGGGCGCTGCGCGAAGGAGTGCTCCTCCGCTACATCGAGTCGCTGTCCTGGAACGAGCCGCGCGTCGTAGCGTTGATCTCAGCCGCGGACGACGTCCGCGAGGTGCTCGGCGACGCGCTGCGCGGTGTCGTGATCGGTGGCTTCCACCATCACTCGCACCATCAGCTCGGTGCCCGACGGGCGCAGCAGTACCCGGCCGGATTCACCGAGTTCGGCGGACGCCTTCTCGGCTGCGGCGACGACATCCGGGTCCGTGGCGCGTGAGCGCTCGACCCCGCGGACATTGATCAGCACCTGGGGGAAGATCGTCATGACCTTCGCAAGCTCGGACAGGGGCTTGCGCTGCCGAGCGACTTCGGCCGCGAGGTGAAGGCCGGTCAGGAGCCCATCGCCGGTCGTCGCGAAGGCGCTCATGATGACATGGCCGCTCTGCTCGCCGCCGAGGCTGAAGCCGGCTTCGGTCATCCGCTCGAGAACGTACCTGTCTCCGACGCTGGTCTGCTCGACGGTGATGCCGTGGTCGGCCATCGCGCGGTGCAGGCCGAGATTGCTCATGACCGTGGCGACGAGCGTGTCGCCGAAGAGCCGGCCGCGATCTTTCATCGCGACGGCGAGAATCGCCATGATCTGATCGCCGTCGACGACCGTGCCGTCGGCGTCGATCGCGAGGCAACGGTCGGCGTCGCCGTCGTGCGCGATCCCGAGGTCCGCGCCGGTGCGCAAGACCTCGGCTGCGAGGACATCGAGGTGGGTCGAGCCGACGCCATCGTTGATGTTCATTCCGTCGGGGTCCGCGCCGATCACGGTGACTTTGGCCCCCGCATCCCGGAACGTCTCCGGAGACACGCCGGATGCCGCGCCATGCGCGCAGTCGAGCACGACATGGAGTCCGTCGAGACGATGCGGCAACGAGGCGAGCAGGTGAACGACGTAGCGATCTTCGGCGTCAGAGAAGCGGCGGATGCGACCCACGGCGCCGCCGGTCGGCAGCAGCTTGGGCCCGGTCATGGCCTCTTCGATGCGCTTCTCGACTTCGTCGGGGAGCTTGATGCCGCCGCGCGCGAAGATCTTGATGCCGTTGTCGGGCGCGGGGTTGTGCGAGGCAGAGACCATCACGCCGAAATCGGCGTCGATGTCGCTGATCAGGAACGCCGCGGCCGGGGTCGGCAGAACACCGGCGTCGAGGACGTCGACTCCGGAAGAGGCGAGCCCCGCCGAGACGGCGGCCGCGATGAACTCCCCGGAGACACGCGGATCACGTGCGACAACGGCGGTCAGTCGCTTTCCCGCACTCTTTCGAGCCGCGGCGATACGCCCCTGGCCCAGGACGACAGCAGTCGCCTGGGCCAGGGTGAGCGCGAGGTCGGCGGTGAGGGGGCCGTTTGCCAGCCCACGAACACCGTCCGTACCGAACAGCGCCATGAAGCGGTTTAGCGCTTCGAGTACTGCGGAGCCTTGCGGGCCTTCTTGAGACCAGCCTTCTTGCGCTCCGTGACGCGAGCGTCACGGGAGAGGAAGCCGGCCTTCTTGAGGGTCGCGCGGTTGTTCTCTTCGTCGATCTGGTTCAACGAACGCGCGATGCCGAGGCGCAACGCGCCGGCCTGACCCGAGGGGCCACCACCGGAGATGCGCACGATGACGTCGTAGGCGCCCACCAGGTTGAGCACGGTGAACGGGTCGTTGATCAGCTGCTGGTGCAGCTTGTTCGGGAAGTAGTCCTCGAAGGTACGGCCGTTGACCGTGATCGTGCCGGAGCCGGGGACGAGGCGCACGCGGGCGATTGCCTGCTTGCGGCGGCCGACGGCTGCTCCGGGAACCGAGAGAACCGGGCGGGGCGCGACGGGCGCGTCCTCAACGGCGGTCTCGGTGGTGAAGCTTTCGGGGGTGGGCTGGTCGAGGGAGTCTGCGATCTTCGCCATCAGTATGTCCTTAGTAATCTCGGCGGCGCTTACTGGGCGACCTGGTCGAAGGTGTACGTGGTGGGCTGCTGGGCCGCGTGCGGGTGCTCGGCGCCCGCGTAGACCTTCAGCTTCGACAGCTGCTGACGCCCGATGCTGTTCTTGGGGAGCATGCCGCGGACGGCCTTCTCGATGACCCGAACCGGGTTCTTCTCGAGGAGCTCGCCGTACGGCGTGGCCGTGAGGCCGCCCGGGTAGCCCGAGTGGCGGTAAGCCATCTTCTTCTCGAGCTTCTGGCCCGTGAGGGCGACCTTGCCGGCATTGATGACGATGACGAAGTCACCGGTGTCGATGTGGTTGGCGAAGGTGGGCTTGTTCTTGCCGCGGAGGATCGTTGCCGCGTGCGAGGCGAGGCGGCCGAGAACGACGTCAGTTGCGTCGATGACGACCCATTCGCGCTGGACTTCGCCAGCCTTGGGGGAATAAGTGCGCGTCACAATAGTGCTGCTTTCTTGATTCGAACGGAGTGGTTCGTGAATCCCGCTCCGGGGTGGTTCTGCATCCTGATAGATACCGAACACGCCAGTGGAGGGCTCACGTTCGCGATGCCGGATCAGCTGAGCCGGACACCAAAGAGCAATCCTACGGCATCCGGATGCCGATCCCAAACCCGGTCCGGCACATCACGCGGCCGCGCGCCGCGGCGGCCGAACGCGATGCCCTCGCACCATGAGTGAACGCACTCCGTACCAGTACCCGCAGTTACTCAGGAGCCGGCATCCGGAGCTGGCCCAGCATCGCCACGGAAGGCTGTGCGGTGACGAGGATCGGCAAGTGATCGCTCAGCCCCTGCGGCAGGGTGGTGATGCTCTGAATCTCGAAGGCGACCGACGTCGCGAAGTCGTAGTGACCGCGGAAGAACTTGTACCTCGTGTAGGTGCGGGCATCGCTGAGGTTCAGTTCGTACCCTGCCTCCCGCACCGCCTGACCGAGGTTCTCTTTGAACACCGGATAGTTGTAGTCGCCGAGCATGAGAATCGGCAGATTCTCGCCGAGCTCCGACAGCTCGGTGAGCGCCGCCTTGATCTGGTGGCGGCGCAGCTTGTTGAGCGCGGTCAGCGGCGCTGCGTGGAAGCTGGCGACGATGAACTCGCGATTGTGGTCGATGTCGCGCAGCCGGACGCCGAGCATCCGCTCTTCGGCCGGCTTGAGCACGCGGTCGTGGAGCGACTTCTTCAGTGCGGTCGACCGGATCTCCAACGCCTCGAAGGTGTTGGCGCGGTAGTAGACGGCGAGGCCGAGTCGGTTGCGCGTCGTGGCGTCCGCGAGCCGAAGGCCGGCGATGTCCGCGGGGATGTCTTCGGTGTCCGCCTCCTGGAGGCAGAGGATGTCGGCGCTGTGCTGGTCGACGAGCCCAGCGAGTTCGCCCGCGGCGCGGTGTTTGCGGAGGTTATAGGAGATGACCTTCATGGCACGGTCCAGCCTATTGCGCGGCCGACGCCTCTGGATCGTTCGCGTCGGATCGCACCCTCCGCGCACGCGTCTGCTCAGCCCGCAAACCCATCAACTCGTCCGACGGATATTCGACCCCGGTGAGTGTGAGTCCGCGCGCGGCGAGGACCTTGATGTCGGCCACCCGATCGAGTCGATCGCGGATCTGAACCATGTCGTCGATACTCAGCCGGCCGTCGCCCACTCCGACGCAGCCACCGACAAGCGCGCGCACCATGCTGTGACAGAACGCGTCGGCGCGCACCCTCGCGACGAGCACTCCGGACTCATCCCGTCGCCAGGAGAACTCGAGCAGTGTCCGCACCGTGGTCGCACGCTCGCGCGGCTTGCAATACGCCGCGAAGTCGTGCAGTCCGATCATCGAGCGCGCCGCCGCATCCATCGCTTCGACGTCGAGATCCGCCCGCACCATGGTCGTGCGATACCGCTCCATGGGGTCGTAGCCGCTTGCGCGATCAGCGAGCCGGTACTCATAGCTGCGACTGGTCGCCGAGAACCGCGCGTCGAACCCGTCGGGGGCCGTCGACGTGCGACGGACGACGACGTCCGGATACCTGCCCAGCACCCCCGCGAGGCGCGGTGCGAAGATGGAAACCGGGTCGCCATCGCGCGGCTGCGCGTGAGTACGCGTCTTCAGCAGCCGTGCGACCTGGCGGTCATCGAGATCGACATGGGCGACCTGGCCGGTGGAATGGACACCAGCGTCTGTCCGCCCTGCAACGACCAGGCGCGCGTGGCCGCCGAGGATTCGTTCGATGCCGCCCTCGAGCGTCCCTTGCACGGTCCGCAGTCCAGGTTGAATAGCCCAGCCGCGAAAGTTCGTGCCGTCATAGGCGATGTCGAGCCGGATCCGCACTCCGTGAGTTTAGTCGGAACAGAGTTCACTCATCGCCCAGGCCTTCGCCTCGTGTGGCGTCATAGATACAGGGCGAATCGACCCCGTTCGCGCCCAGCGCCGTTGAACACCGTGATCCAGCCTGTATCTGCAGCACCGATCGAGTCAGACCCGATCCCGATCCTCACTCTGCCGGCGTCGAGTCGACCTCGGCGCGGGTGGGCGGATCGGCGCCCTCGCGGGAGACCGTGATTCCGGCGACGATCGCTGCGCGACGCATCGCGCGTGCGAGACCATCACCGGCGGAGAACAGGGCCGGGTCTTCCAGGGCACTCGCGATGAGGCTCCCCATGTAGGAGTCGCCCGCGCCGATCGTGTCGACGACCGAGACGCTGCGCGACGGGACCTCGACGATTCCGTCCGGGCCGCGACCGATGGCGCCGTCCGCGCCTCGGGTCATCACGACGATGCGCGGTCCGTGTTGCGCGATCGCGTCGAGCACCTGCGCCGGAGCGAGGCCGGGGTAGAGCCACTCGGCATCCTCGTCGCTCAACTTCACGATGTCGGCGGCCGACGCAGCGCGCTCGAACGTGGTCAGCGCGTGGGCATGGTCACCGACGAGCGCTGGGCGGATGTTCGGGTCGACCGAGACCAGCACGGATGCCGCGGCCGCCGCCTCCAGCGCCTGCAGGACGACCTCGCCGCCAGGCTCGAGGAACAGCGCGATCGATCCGCTGTGCACGAGGTCGGCATCCGTGCACCCGCGGCACCGGCAGTGACCACTCGATGTCGAACTCGTAGCGCGCCGATCCGTCGTGCTGAATCACGGCGCGGGCGGTCGATGTTGCGGCATCCGTCCACGACTCCTCTTCGACCACGGCACCCGACGCTCTCACCTGCGCGGCGATCCGCTCGCCGCGATCGTCGCGCCCGATCCGCGTCAGAAGACGCGCCCGATGACCCAGTCGGGCAACGCCGACGGCGACGTTGGCGGGGCTGCCGCCGACGAGTTCACGGGCACCGGCATCCGTTTCGACGATGTCGATGAGTGCTTCGCCGATGACGAGTGCGCCGGTCATGCTCACACGCTACCCGGACTGTGCCGCACACGTTTCGAAACCCCTGTCGGACCGTCGTCGGGGACGGGTCCAGCGCCTGCCGATCAGCGCCGAGCCCATACGCATCCGCCCAACCCATACCGAATCTGCGCAAATCGGGGATGGGTTCGGCGGGGGAAGATGGGCTCGTCGCGGCGGGTGGCGGCATCCGCCCACAACGCAAAGAGACCCGCGGCTCCCAGGGGGAGCACACGGGTCTCGAATGCAAGAAGTCGAAGCAGTCCGGATGCCGGCTGCTCGAGGGTCCGATTACTCGGACTTCTCCTCGGCGGGGGCCTCGACGGCCTCCTCGGCAGCAGCCTCGGCGGCGGCGCCTTCTTCCGGCGACTCGGCGCCGGCGTCAGCCGTCTCCGACTCGACGGGGGCGTCCTCAGCCTCGGCCGGAGCCTCAACCTCAGCCTCAGCGGCGGGAGCGGCAGCAGCTGCCTTCTTCGCCGACTTCGGCTTCGGGTTCACCGGCTCGAGAACGAGCTCGATGACAGCCATGGGGGCGTTGTCGCCCTTGCGGTTGCCGATCTTGGTGATGCGGGTGTACCCGCCCTGGCGATCCGCAACCAACGGTGCGATCTCAGCGAACAGGGTGTGCACGACCGACTTGTCACCGATGACCGACAGCACGCGACGACGCGCGTGCAGGTCACCGCGCTTGCCGAACGTCACGAGACGCTCAGCGAGCGGACGCAGGCGCTTGGCCTTCGTCTCGGTCGTGGTGATGGACTTGTGCTCGAAGAGCGCTGCTGCGAGGTTCGCAAGCATCAGACGCTCGTGAGCGGGACCTCCGCCGAGGCGGGGACCCTTCGTGGGCTTGGGCATGTCAATTACTCCAGTTGAAAAATGTCAGCGAGAGACCCGGCGAACCGGCATCCGCTCAGAGGGTCTCGTCTTCGTATCCGCCGTAGAAGTGCGCACCGTCGAACCCGGGGACCGAGTCCTTCAGCGACAGGCCGAGGGAGATGAGCTTGTCGCGCACCTCGTCGACCGACTTCTGACCGAAGTTGCGGATGTTCATGAGCTGCGTCTCCGAGAGGGCGACGAGCTCGGACACCGTGTTGATGCCCTCGCGCTTGAGGCAGTTGTACGAACGCACCGACAGGTCGAGGTCCTCGATGGGCATCGACAGTTCGTTGGTGAGGACGGTCTCGACCGGCGTGGGGCCGATCTCGATGCCTTCCGCTTCGACGTTCAGCTCGCGGGCGAGACCGAACAGCTCGGTGAGCGTGCGACCAGCCGACGCGACAGCATCGCGGGGAAGGATCGACTGCTTCGACTCGACGTCAAGGATGAGCTTGTCGAAGTCGGTGCGCTCTCCGGCGCGGGTCGCGTCGACGCGGTAGCTGACCTTGAGGACCGGCGAGTAGATCGAGTCGATCGGGATCTGACCCGCTTCGGCGTACTCGTTGCGGTTCTGGGTCGCCGAGACGTAGCCACGGCCACGCTCGATGGTGAGCTCGAGCTCGAAGCGCGCCTTGTCGTTGAGCGTCGCGATGACGAGCTCGGGGTTGTGGACCTCGACGCCGGCGGGAGCGGAGATGTCGGCAGCGGTGACCTCACCGGAGCCGGTCTTACGCAGGTACGCCGTGATCGGCTCGTCGCGCTCGGAAGAGACGACCAGCTGCTTGATGTTCAGGATGATCTCGGTGACATCTTCCTTCACACCCTCGATGGTGCTGAACTCGTGCAGCACGTTTTCGAGACGGATGCTGGTGACCGCGGCACCGGGGATCGACGACAGCAGGCTGCGACGCAGCGCGTTGCCGATCGTGTAGCCGAAGCCGGGCTCGAGAGGCTCGATGATGAACCGGCTGCGGAACTCGCCGATCTTCTCCTCGGTCAGAGTGGGACGCTGTGCAATAAGCACTATGTGTTCCTTTCAGTCACGTGACCGCTATATGACACGTGCAGTTTCAATGAGGTGTTGAGTTGTTGTCAGGCGGATGCCCTCATGCAGGCATCCGCGGAAATCGTGCAGATGCCGGGTGCCTGAGTCCGTGGACTCGGGCACCCGGCTCTGTAAATCAGACGCGGCGGCGCTTCGGGGGACGGCAGCCGTTGTGAGCCTGCGGGGTGACGTCCTGGATGGACCCCACCTCGAGACCGGCGGCGGTCAGCGAGCGGATCGCGGTCTCGCGGCCCGAACCCGGACCCTTCACGAAGACGTCGACCTTCTTGACGCCGTGCTCGGCGGCCTGACGGGCAGCCGACTCGGCAGCCATGCCAGCCGCGTAGGGGGTCGACTTGCGGGAGCCCTTGAAGCCCACGCCGCCCGACGATGCCCACGCGATGACGGCGCCCGAGGGGTCCGTGATCGAGACGATGGTGTTGTTGAACGTCGACTTGATGTGGGCGTGACCCAGCGCGATGTTCTTCTTCTCCTTGCGGCGCGGCTTGCGCGCTGCGGATTTGGCCTGTGCCATGTGCGTATTCTCCTAAACCCTGGGACCGCGCGTCAGCGCGCCTTCTTCTTGCCGGCGACCGTGCGCTTGGGGCCCTTGCGGGTACGAGCGTTCGTCTTCGTGCGCTGTCCGCGCACGGGAAGGCCGCGACGGTGGCGCACGCCTTCGTAGGAGCCGATCTCGATCTTGCGACGGATGTCGGCAGCCACCTCGCGGCGAAGGTCACCCTCCACCTTGTAGGTGACTTCGATGTGGTCACGGAGGGCGATGAGCTGCTCATCGCTGAGGTCCTTGACGCGGATGTTCTCGTCGATCTCGGTTGCTGCGAGGATCTCGTTCGAACGGGTTCGGCCTACACCGTAGATGTAGGTGAGTGCGATCACCACGCGCTTATCGCGCGGGATGTCAACGCCGGCAAGACGTGCCATGCGGTTTCTCCTAAGGAGTATGTCGAAGGTGTGGAGCAGGATCTGTGCCCGGGCCTTCGTCCCGAGGTGTCCCCCCTTGCGGGGTTCTGATCTGCCTGTGTGTATTCAGTTGTACGTGCGGGGTACTGCTCGTCAGCCCTGGCGCTGCTTGTGGCGCGGGTTGGACTTGCAGATGACCATGACGACGCCGTGGCGACGGATCACCTTGCAGTGATCGCACATGGGCTTGACGGAGGGCTTGACCTTCATGATTTTCCTTGTTCGCTGTCTTCGCCGGGCAGGCTGCGAGCCTGGGGCGTTACTTCTCGACCGGTTTGACTCAGCGGTAGCGGTAGACGATCCGGCCGCGGGTGAGGTCGTAGGGCGAAAGCTCTACAACAACTCGGTCCTCGGGGATGATGCGGATATAGTTCTGTCGCATCTTGCCGGAGATCGTGGCGAGGACCTTGTGTCCGTTGCTGAGCTCGACGCGGAACATCGCGTTGGGCAGAGCCTCGGAGATCACACCTTCGATCTCGATGACACCGTCTTTCTTGGCCATACACTCGCTAACGCTGGGCAGACCGATCGGTCTGCGGTGGGTGGGGTTTGGTGCGGCGACACGCCAACTAAGGCGCAAGGCACCAAGGATCAAGTGTACGTGGTATGCGGCCCAGCGGCAACTCGGGCGTGTCGCGCGCCCCGGCATCCGCCCGCTCCGTCCCTCTCGTCCCTCCATTAGTTTCGCCGAACCCATCCTCGGGCGCCGAACCCATCCCCGATTCGCGCAGATTTGGGATGGGTTCGGCGAACGGAGATGGGTTCGGCGACCGGATGCCGCGCGGCAAGCGGCTCCACCGGACATATTCATCCAGGGATGAGGCGGAACGCTTTCATTCGTGTGGCGAAAGCAGCGAGCGAGGCGATGTCCGCAGAGCCCCAACGGACGACTCGACGGCCGGTCGTCCCACGGATCCAGTCTTCGCGAGCCTTCTCCGCGATGACCACCTGTTCCGCAGATCGGCCGCCCCGCCACTGCGGATCGGTGTACTTGCCTCCACCGTCGAACTCACCCCAGGCCGCGAGGTCGTCGAATCCAAAATCGACGTAATAGTTTCCACCATCGAGCCGCGGAATCGGCACTTGCAGACGCGGTGGCGCAATCCCCAGCTCCGCGCAATACCAGCGGCTCACGCTCTCCCCCGGCGATTCGGCTCTCCCATCGGCGAACTCGAGAATGCGGCGCGCTTGTCGAACTCCTCGCGCGCCCGCTCGCAGATGGTGCAACACTTCCTCGCGGAAGTCCTCCGCGGCCTCCAGGTCATACGCGCGCGCCACGCGGTCCCACGCCACGCGCGCCATTGCCGCATCCATCAGTACCAGGGCCGTGACCGGTGGCGTTGTTCTCAGGACATCGGCGACGGTGAGCGCGGGTGAGGTGCAACGGAGACCGCCGACCGTGACGATGTTCGCCTCGGCGACCGCAATCTCGTGCCGCGCGACGAACGGATCGGATTTTCGGACGACACCGTCGACGCGCGGGCCGCTCGTGTGGACGCAGGGCGGATCCAGCCGAAAGAGCGGGTATCCATGAGCGACGGCGGCCGACACATGGGAGATCACGGTGTCACCTCCATGGCGCCGTGCGTCGGCCGCGACGACGCGGAGGAGGTGCCGTCCCTCGCTGTACTCGGCATCCCACACCGTGGTCGCTACGTAGAGTCCATGGTCGACGCGTCGGAGGTGTCCCCCACGTGTTGCTGCCTTCAGCCCACGTTCCGACAATCCGTTGGTGAGCAGTGCGCCCCGGGTCATCAGCGCTGCGCGCGCCTCGCCAATGTCCATGCCCGCAACGATTCCGCGCAGGCGCATGCCTATACCTTCAGCATCCGCCCATTGGTGGACAACGCCGCCCGGACGTCACCTGTGGAGTGCCGGCCGCCCCACCCGCGGACGCCCCACGCCCCACGCCGAACCCATCCGAAAACGCCGAACCCATCCTCTACCTGCGCAGGTTGAGGATGGGTTCGGCGGTAGGTGATGGGTTCGGCGGCCCGGGTGCAAGGCGGGACCGATCAGCCCTACTGCAGGCGGGCGGTGATGTCCGCGGCCGGGTCGCCGGTCAGAGTGAGGACCTCGTCGTTGACGACGACCGTCGGGGTGCCGATGCCGGCGGCACCGGGCTGCACGGGCGTCTTGGGCGTCATCGCGGTGACGTACTTCGAATAGGTCTGGCCTGTTCACGCAGTCAGTCGATGTCGGTCACGCCAACGCCCGACGCGATCCCGAGGATCTCTTCGTCGGTGAGGCCTGTCGAGCTCTCTTCGGGCTGGTTCGCGTACATCGCCTGCATGAAATCGACCGACGCGTCCGGGTCAGCGACCGCGACGCAGTACATCGCGTTGGCGGAACGTGTCGAATACTCGGTGCCCTGCGAGGCGCGATCGAGGATCGAGATCGGGTGGATGTTGAGCGTGGCCGAGCCATCTGCCACCGCGGCGTTGATCGTCTCGCCGTACTGCTGCTCGAACTGGTTGCAGACCGGGCACATGAAGTCGATGTAGGTGTCGATCGTCCCGGTGCCGTCGCCGACGATGATCGCACCGGTCTCGGCGTTGATGTTCGCCGCATCGGGCGCGGTCCCGGGACCTGTCGCGGCATTGTTCATCCACACGACGAGCGCGATCACCAAAGCGACTACAACCAGCACCGCGACGCTGATCCAGATCGCGAACCAGTTCGTCTTGCCCTTAACCGCTGCCATGTCCAGAACCCCTCATCGAATCTCGGCGGGGACGATACCGAACGGCGCAAGGCCGGCCGCACCCCCGTCGGGTGCGGTGAGCACCCAGATACCTTCATCATGCACAGCCACACTGTGCTCCCAATGGGAGCCGGCGGAGCCGTCCATGGTAGAAACCGTCCAGTCGTCTTCCTCGACGAAGGTGTCTTCGGAGCCGGCGACCACCATCGGCTCGATGGCGACCACGAGCCCCGGCTTGACCTCTGGTCCCGGATCCGCGACGCGGTAGTTGAAGACCGTGGGCGCTTCGTGCATCTTGCGCCCGATGCCGTGACCGACATAGTCGCGGAGGATGCCGTAGCCCTCCCCCGTCGCCTCGATCGAGGTCTGCACGGCGTCGCCGATCTCCCCGACGCGCGACGCGGTCGCCAGCGCGGCGATCCCCGCCCACAGCGACTGCTCGGTCACCTCTGACAGTCGCGTGCGTGCCGCAACGAGCTCCGGCCGCGACGGGTCGGGGATGACGACGGTGAACGCCGAGTCGCCATTCCAGCCACGCAGCTGCGCTCCCGCGTCGACCGAGACGATGTCGCCCGGCTCGAGCACGCGACCCGACGGGATCCCGTGCACGACCTGCTCGTTCACGGACACACAGATGGTGTGGCGGTACCCGCGCACGAGTTTGAAGTTCGACTCGGCGCCGCGACCGGTGATGACAGCGGATGCCGCGGCATCCAGCTCGAGAGTCGTCACGCCCGGAGCGATCAGCGCACGCGCCGCCGCCAAAGCATCGGCCGTGATGAGTCCCGGTTCCACCATCGCCCGGAGTTGCCCGGGCGACTTGTAGATCGAGCGCTTGCCGAGCATCAGACCGAGATGGAGCGAGCGCCGAGCGCGGCGGAGATGCGCTCGGTGATCTCGTCCAGCGAGCCGACGCCGTCGACTTCGTCGACGATGCCGCGCTCACGATAGACGTCGAGGATCGGCGCCGTCTCGCGCTCGTAGATGCCGAGGCGCTTGGCGATCGATTCCTCGTTGTCGTCGGCGCGCCCCTGCTCGCTCGAACGCAGCGAAAGACGGGTGATCGACTCCTCGCGGGGAACGACGAGCTCGATCACAGAAGTCAGGGCCTCACCGCGAGCCTCGAGGAAAGCATCGAGGTCGCCGACCTGGGCGAGGTTGCGCGGGTATCCGTCGAGGAGGAATCCCCCGGCCGCGTCCTCCTGCTCGAGTCGGTCCCGCACGAGAGCGCTGGTGAGCTCATCGGGCACGAGGTCTCCGGCATCGATGATCGCCTTCACCTGCTGGCCAAGCGGCGTGCCGTCCTTGACGTTCGCCCGGAAGACATCTCCGGTGGAGACGACGGGAATGCCGAGGCTTTCTGCGAGCCGAACACCCTGAGTGCCCTTGCCGGAGCCCTGAGGGCCGACGATCAAGAGGCGCGCGGGGGTCGACGTCATCGCAGAAGTCCTTCGTAGTGTCGCTGCTGGAGTTGTGCGTCGATCTGCTTCACGGTCTCAAGACCGACACCGACGATGATCAGGATCGATGCGCCACCGAACGGGAAGTTCTGATTAGCCCCGACCGTGGCCAAGGCCACGAGTGGCAGCAGTGCGATCAAACCCAGGTAAATGGCTCCGGCGAGCGTGATGCGGGTGAGCACGTAGTCGAGGTACTCCGCCGTCGGACGGCCCGCACGGATGCCGGGGATGAACCCGCCGTACTTCTTCATGTTGTCCGCAACCTCAACCGGGTTGAACGTGATGGCCACGTAGAAGTAGGTGAAGCCGACGATCAGCAGGAAGTACAGGAGCATGTAGAGCGGGTGATCACCCTTGGTCAGATACGCCTGAATCCACGCCACCCAGCCGGGTACGTTGCCATCGGCATCCGGGGTCTGGTTGAACTGCGAGATGAGAGCCGGGATGTAGAGCAGCGACGACGCGAAGATGACGGGCACGACGCCGGCCATGTTGACCTTGATCGGGATGTACGTGTTCGTGCCGCCGTAGGTGCGGCGCCCCACCATGCGCTTCGCGTATTGGACAGGGATCCGGCGCTGGGATTGCTCGACATAGACGACGAGGGCGACAGTCACGATTCCCACCGCGAGCACCAAGAGGAAGACCTCGATGCCACGGGCCTGGGCGATAGCCCACATGGCCGGAGGGAAGCTGGCGGCGATCGAGGTGAAGATCAAGATCGACATACCGTTGCCGACGCCGCGCTCGGTGACGAGCTCAGCGAACCACATGATGAGGCCGGTACCGGCGGTCATCGTGATGATCATGAGCAGCTGCGCCCACCACGCGTCGTTGGTGAGGAGCTGCTGGCACTCCGGGATGCCGCCCGAACCGAACAGGGCACCCGAACGTGCGACGGTGACGAGGGTCGTCGACTGCAGCAGCGCGAGCGCGATCGTCAGGTAGCGGGTGTACTGGGTGAGCGTGGACTGACCCGACTGGCCCTCTTTATAGAGAGTCTCGAAGTGCGGGATGACGACGCGGAGCAGCTGGACGATGATCGTCGCGGTGATGTACGGCATGACGCCGAGCGCGAAGATCGACAGCTGCAGCAGTGCGCCGCCGGAGAAGAGGTTGACGAGGGTGAGAAGACCCTCGGTGGAACCGGATGATGCGAGGCACGCCTGGACGTTCGGGAAACTCACGAACGGGGTCGGGATGTGGGCACCGAGCCGGTAGATGGCGATGATCGCCAGAGTGAAGGCGATCTTCCTCCGGAGGTCCGGGGTGCGGAAGACCCGCGCGATGGCGCTGAACAAAAGGATTCCTCCAGTGTGGTGACCGGTGACGTCGGGGGTCACCGTCAACCAGGGTAACCCAGCACGTCCACTCTCGGAGTTTCAGGGAGTAGGACGACGGCTGGCCCGATATGCAGAATGAGGGCCGGAGTTGCCTCCGGCCCTCACTCAGGTGCTACTTGATGGAACCGCCTGCGGCGACGATCTTCTGCTCGGCGGAGCCGGAGACCTTGTCGACCGACACGCTGAGCTTGACCGAGATGTCGCCGGTGCCGAGCACCTTGACCTTCTCGTTCTTGCGGACCGCACCCTTGGCGACGAGGTCGCCCACGGTGACGTCGCCACCGCTCGGGTACAGCTCGGCGAGCTTCTCCAGGTTCACGACCTGGTACTCGACGCGGAACGGGTTCTTGAAGCCTCGCAGCTTCGGGGTGCGCATGTGCAGAGGCATCTGCCCACCCTCGAACCCGACCCGGACCTGGTAGCGGGCCTTGGTGCCCTTGGTGCCACGGCCCGCGGTCTTTCCCTTGGAGCCCTCACCGCGACCGACACGGGTCTTGGCTTTGTGGGCGCCGGGAACCGGACGCAGGTGGTGGACCTTCAGGACACCCGGGCGGGTGGCCGGAGCGGACTTCTTCTCAGACGCCTTCTTCGCAGGTGCCTTCTTGTCGGCAGCCTTCTTCGCAGGGGCCTTCTTTGCGGCAGGCTTTGCCGCGGTGGTCAGGGCGGCCTCGGCCGCCTCGTCCTTCTTAGCCATCAGTCGATCTCCTCAACCTTGACGAGGTGTGCGACGGTCTTGACGTATCCGCGCGTCTGCGCATCGTCGGGACGAACGACGGAGTCGTTGATCCGCTTCAGACCGAGGCTTCGCAGCGTATCGCGCTGGTTCTGCTTCTCGCTCACCTTGGACTTGATCTGGGTTACCTTCAGCCGGGCAGCCATCATGCACCAACCTTCTGTGCGGCCAGGGCGTCAGCCTCGGCACGAACAAGGCGGGCAGGCGCGACCTGGTCGAAGTCGAGACCGCGACGCGCGGCGACCGCACGAGGCTCCTCGAGCTGCTTGAGCGCTGCGACGGTCGCGTGCACGATGTTGATCGTGTTCGACGAGCCGAGCGACTTCGACAGAACGTCGTGGATGCCAGCGCACTCCAGTACGGCACGCACGGGGCCACCGGCGATAACACCGGTACCACCCGAAGCGGGACGAAGGAGCACAACACCAGCGGCGGCCTCACCCTGCACGGGGTGCGGGATGGTCACGCCGACGCGGGGCACGCGGAAGAAGTTCCGCTTGGCCTCTTCGACACCCTTGGAGATAGCCAGGGGCACCTCTCGGGCCTTGCCGTAGCCGACTCCGACGAGACCGTTGCCATCGCCCACGACGACGAGCGCCGTGAAGCTGAAGCGACGGCCGCCCTTGACGACCTTCGACACGCGGTTGATGGTGACGACGCGCTCCAGGAACTGGCTCTTGTCGTCACGCGAACCGCGGTCACGCTGATTCTGGTTGCGCTCACGGCCACCGCGGCGCGGTTCGCGCTCGGCAGCGGGCGCCTCGGCAGCGGGTGCCTCGGTCGCAGGAGCCTGGTCGGTCACTGTGTTCTCCACCTTGTTGTTGTCCACTGTCTCGCTCACAGGTTCAGACCTCCCTCGCGAGCGCCGTCGGCGATCGCCGCGACACGTCCCGCGTAGCGGTTGCCACCACGGTCGAACACGACGTCTTCGACGCCGGCGGCCTTCGCGCGCTCAGCGACGAGTTCGCCGACCTTGCGTGCCTTAGCCGTCTTGTCGCCATCGAACGAACGGAGGTCCGCTTCGAGGGTCGATGCCGAGGCCACGGTGTAGCCCTTGGTGTCGTCGACGACCTGCACGAAAACGTGACGGGCCGAACGGAAGACGACGAGGCGCGGACGCAGCTCGGTGCCCACGACCTTCTTGCGAAGGCGGGTGTGTCGCCGCGTACGTGCGACGGACTTGCTCTTCACAGCCATGGTTACTTACCAGCCTTTCCGGCCTTGCGACGAACGACCTCGCCGGCGTAACGCACACCCTTGCCCTTGTAAGGCTCGGGCTTGCGGATCTTGCGAATGTTCGCGGCGGCCTCACCGACGGCCTGCTTGTCGATGCCGCTGACGGTGAGCTTGTTGTTGCCCTCCACCGTGAAGGTGATGCCAGCGGGCGGCTCGACGAGCACGGGGTGCGAGAAGCCGAGGGCGAACTCAACCGAGCCGCCCTTCTGAGCGACACGGTAACCCGTTCCAACGACCTCGAGGCCCTTGGTGTAGCCATCGGTCACGCCGATGATGTTGTTGTTGATGAGGGTGCGGGTCAATCCGTGCAGCGAGCGCGATTCGCGCTCGTCATCCGGGCGGCTGACGAGAACCTGGTTCTCCTCGAGCTTGACCTCGATGGGCTTTGCCACGGTGAGCGCGAGCTCGCCCTTGGCGCCCTTGACGACGACATCCTGACCGTCGACCGTGATGGTCACACCGGCGGGAATGTCAATGGGAAGACGTCCAATACGCGACATGTCAGATCACCACACGTAGGCGAGGACTTCCCCACCAACGCCCTTCGATTCGGCCTGGCGGTCCGTGAGGAGGCCAGAGGAGGTGGACAGGATCGCGACGCCGAGGCCGCCGAGAACGGTGGGGATCTCGGTCGACTTCGCGTACACGCGAAGTCCGGGCTTCGAAACCCGCTTGATACCGGCGATCGAACGCTCGCGGTTGGGGCCGTACTTCAGCTCCATGGTGAGGGTCTGGCCGACGCGAGCGTCGCTGACCTCCCAGGAGGCGATGTAGCCCTCACGCTTGAGGATCTCGGCGAGGTGCGTCTTGAGCTTGGAGCTCGGCAGCGACACGGAGTCGTGGTGCGCCGAGTTCGCGTTGCGCAGACGGGTCAGCATGTCTGCGACCGGGTCTGTCATTGTCATGTGTTGATTCCTTTGTTCACCAGGTTTCGACCGCTGTTACGCAGACGGCCGACCTGTGGTGGTGGGTATTACTGAGCGTCTTCGGTTTTGAACGGGAAGCCAAGAGCACGAAGCAGGGCGCGACCCTCGTCATCCGTCTTCGCCGTGGTGACGATCGTGATGTCGAAGCCGCGGACGCGGTCGATCTTGTCCTGGTCGATCTCGTGGAAGACCGACTGCTCCTGCAACCCGAAGGTGTAGTTGCCGTGGCCGTCGAACTGCGTGGCCGACAGTCCGCGGAAGTCGCGGATGCGGGGCAGTGCGAGGTTCACGAGGCGGTCCACGAACTCCCACGCACGGTCACCGCGGAGGGTGACGTGTGCGCCGATGGGCTGACCTTCACGCAGCTTGAACTGCGCGATGGACTTGCGGGCCTTGGTGACAACGGGCTTCTGCCCGGTGATCTTGACGAGGTCGTCGACCGCGCCATCGATCACCTTGCTGTCGCGCGCAGCCTCACCGACACCGGTGTTGACGACGACCTTGACGAGACCGGGGATCTGCATGACGTTCGCGTAGCCGAACTGCTCCTGCAGAGCCTTCTTGATCTCGGCCTGGTACTTCTGCTTCAGGCGGGGCTGGGTCTTGCCAGCCGCCGCGGCAGTGGTGGTGCTCATCAGAGGTCCTTGCCTGACTTCTTCGCGTAGCGCACGCGAACCGTGCGCTTGACGCCGTCCTTGGTCTGCTCCTCGACGCGGTGGCCGACGCGGGTCGGCTTCTTGCTCGAGGGGTCGACCAGTGCGACGTTGGAGATGTGGATGGGGGCTTCGAAGGTCTCGATGCCACCCGTCTTGGTCCCGCGCTGCGTCTGGCCGACGCGGGTGTGCTTGGTGACGTAGTTCACGCCTTCGACGATGACGCGGTTGCGCTCGACAAGGATCTCGAGGACCTTGCCCTGCTTACCGCGGTCTCCGCCGCGCTCGGGCTTTGCACCCGTGATGACCTGAACCAGGTCACCCTTTTTGATCTTCGCCATAATTAAATGACCTCCGGGGCGAGCGAGACGATCTTCATGAACTTCTTGTCGCGAAGCTCACGACCGACCGGTCCGAAGATGCGGGTGCCGCGAGGCTCCCCATCGGTCTTCAGGATGACGGCGGCGTTCTCGTCGAACTTGATGTAGGAACCGTCGGGACGACGGGTCTCCTTGACGGTGCGGACGATGACAGCCTTGACGACTTCACCCTTTTTGACGTTGCCGCCGGGGATCGCGTCTTTGACGGTCGCCACAATGATGTCGCCCACGCCGGCGTAGCGGCGGGCAGAGCCGCCGAGCACGCGAATGGTGAGCAGCTCTTTGGCGCCGGTGTTGTCGGCGACCTTGAGGCGGGACTCGGTCTGAATCACTTTTTACTCCTTGGGTTCCAAGAAGGCCGAAGCCTTACTTGGCCTTCTCGAGGATTTCGACCAGACGCCAGCGCTTGGTGGCGCTGAGCGGACGGGTCTCGTTGATGAGGACGAGGTCGCCGATACCGGCCGTGTTGCCCTCGTCGTGCGCCTTGACCTTGGAGGTCTGGCGGATGATCTTGCCGTAGAGCGGGTGCTTTACGCGGTCCTCGACCTCAACGACGATGGTCTTGTCCATCTTGTCGCTGATGACGTAGCCACGGCGGACCTTGCGGTAACCGCGAGCGTCAGCGTCACGCACATCGTGCGAGGCCGACTCGTGACCGGCAGCCGGGGCAACCGTCTCGGCAGTCTTCTTTTCAGCCATTACTCGGCCTCTTCCTTCACGGCCTCGTCAGCGGCATCCGCCTTCGTGGCCTTGGTCTTCTTCGCCTTCGCCGGTGCCGGGGCAGCAACGGGCGTGGCACGGATGCCCAGCTCGCGCTCACGGATCACGGTGTAGAGCCGCGAGATGTCGCGCTTGACCGCACGAATGCGGCCGTGGCTCTCGAGCTGGCCGGTGGCCGACTGGAAGCGCAGGTTGAACAGCTCTTCCTTGGCCTTGCGCAGCTCCTCGACGAGGCGCTGGTCTTCAAATGTGTCGAGCTCGCTCGGGGCGAGCTGCTTGGTGCCGATCGCCATTACGCGTCGCCCTCCTCGCGCTTGATGATGCGTGCCTTCAACGGCAGCTTGTGAATGGCACGGGTCAGGGCTTCACGAGCGAGTTCCTCGTTGACGCCTGCGACCTCGAAGAGGACGCGACCCGGCTTGACGTTCGCAACCCACCACTCGGGTGAACCCTTACCGGAACCCATGCGGGTTTCGGCAGGCTTCTTGGTGAGCGGACGGTCGGGGTAGATGTTGATCCACACCTTTCCGCCACGCTTGATGTGACGCGTCATGGCGATACGAGCGGACTCGATCTGACGGTTGGTCACATATGCCGGCGTGATTGCCTGGATACCGTAGTCACCGAAGGAGACCTTCGTGCCGCCGGTAGCCGCGCCATCGCGCTTGGGGTGGTGCTGCTTACGGAACTTGACCTTGCGTGGGATAAGCATTACGCCGATGCCCCTTCTGCGACGGGAGCATCGTTGCGCGGCCCACGGCGACGGTCGCCACCACGGTCATCGCGACCGCGGGGTGCCTTCGGAGCGTTGGCCTGCTCGCGTGCGAGCTCCTTGTTGGTGAGGTCGCCCTTGTAGATCCAGACCTTCACGCCGATGCGGCCGAAGGTGGTCTTTGCCTCGTAGAAGCCGTAGTCGATGTTCGCGCGGAGCGTGTGCAGCGGCACACGGCCTTCGCGGTAGAACTCCGAACGGCTCATCTCGGCGCCGCCGAGGCGGCCGGAGACCTGGATGCGGATGCCCTTGACGCCAGCGCGCTGAGCGCCCTGCAGACCCTTGCGCATCGCGCGGCGGAACGCCACACGTGCACTGAGCTGCTCGGCGATGCCCTGCGCGACCAGCTGAGCGTCGGCCTCGGGGTTCTTGACCTCGAGGATGTTCAGCTGGATCTGCTTGCCACTGAGCTTTTCGAGGTCGGTGCGGATGCGCTCGGCCTCGGCGCCGCGGCGACCGATCACGATGCCCGGGCGGGCGGTGTGGATGTCGACACGGACACGGTCACGGGTGCGCTCGATCTCGATGCTGCTGACACCGGCGCGGTCAAGCGACGTGGTCAGGAGCTTGCGGATCTTGATGTCCTCAGCGACGTAGTCGGCGTAACGCTGACCCGGCTTCGTCGAATCGGAGAACCAGCGGGACACGTGGTCCGTGGTGATACCGAGACGGAAGCCGTACGGGTTTACCTTCTGTCCCATTACTTGCTCGCCTTCTTCGGGGCAGCCGCGGCCGCGTCAGCGGTCTCGGGAGTGGCCAGCACGACCGTGATGTGGCTCGTGCGCTTCTTGATCTGGAATGCCCGACCCTGGGCGCGGGGACGGAAACGCTTGAGCGTCGACCCCTCGTCCACGTACGCGTTGACCACGTACAGGTCTGAGTCATCCAGGAACTCGTTGTCCTTGTCGGCCTTCACTCGGGCGTTCGCCATGCCGGCCGCGACCAGCTTGGCGATCGGCTCACTCGCTGCCTGCGGCGCGAACTTCAGGATGGCCAAGGCCTCCTGAGCCTGCTTGCCCTTGATGAGCGCGACGACACGACGAGCCTTCTGAGGGGTCACGCGAATGTGCTTGACGCGTGCGATGGATTCCACCATTGTTCTCCTCCTCTTTCCTCTCTTAGGAACGCACCGCGTTAGCGGCGGCGCCCCTTCTTGTCGTCCTTCTCGTGGCCGCGGAAGGTGCGGGTGGGCGCGAACTCGCCCAGTTTGTGACCGACCATGGTCTCAGACACGAACACAGGGATGTGCTTGCGTCCGTCGTGCACGGCGATCGTGTGACCCAGCATGGCCGGGATGATCATCGAGCGACGGGACCACGTCTTGATGACGTTCTTGGAACCGGCTTCGTTCTGCGAGACAACCTTGCGAAGCAAGTGCTCATCGACGAAGGGGCCCTTCTTAAGGCTACGAGGCATCTTCCTCTACTCCTACTTGCGCTTCTTGCCGGCGTTGCGACGACGGACGATGTACTTGTCGCTTTCCTTGTTGGCATGCCGGGTGCGACCCTCGGCCTGGCCCCAAGGGGAAACGGGGTGACGACCACCAGAGGTCTTACCCTCACCACCACCGTGCGGGTGGTCGACGGGGTTCATGGCAACACCACGGACGGTCGGGCGGATGCCCTTCCAGCGGTTGCGGCCGGCCTTACCCCAGTTGATGTTCGACTGCTCGGCGTTGCCGACCTCGCCGATGGTCGCGCGGCAGCGCGAGTCGACGTTGCGGATCTCGCCCGAGGGCAGACGAAGCTGCGCGAAGTTTCCATCCTTGGCGACGAGGCGCACACTGACACCAGCCGACCGGGCCATCTTCGCGCCGCCACCGGGGCGGAGCTCGATGGCGTGGATGACGGTACCGGTGGGGATGTTCTTCAACGGCAGGTTGTTGCCGGGCTTGATGTCAGCCCCCGGACCCGACTCGACGATGTCGCCCTGCGCCAGCTTGTTCGGCGCGATGATGTAGCGCTTCTCGCCGTCGACGTAGTGCAGCAGCGCGATGCGCGCGGTGCGGTTGGGGTCGTACTCGATGTGAGCGACCTTGGCGTTCACGCCGTCTTTGTCATTGCGACGGAAGTCGATGACGCGGTACTGGCGCTTGTGGCCACCACCGATGTGACGGGTCGTGATGCGGCCCTGGTTGTTGCGTCCACCGGTCTTGGAGAGCGGGCGAAGGAGCGACTTCTCGGGCGTCGATCGGGTGATCTCAGCGAAGTCCGCCACCGACGAACCGCGACGACCAGGAGTCGTGGGCTTGTACTTGCGAATAGCCATGTTCTAGTCCTCTATCCCGACCGTCAGCCGACTGCCGTGAAGATGTCGATGGTTCCCGACTTCAGCGTGACGATGGCGCGCTTGGTGTCCTTGCGCTTGCCGGCGCCGAAGCGGGTGCGACGGGTCTTGCCCGCGCGGTTGAGCGTGTTGACCGCCGCGACCTTGACGCCGAAGATCTTCTCGATAGCGAGCTTGATCTCAGACTTGGTCGCGCGGGGGTCCACCAGGAACGTGTACTTGCCCTCGTCGATGAGCCCGTAGCTCTTCTCGGAGACAACCGGCTTGATGATGATCTCGCGCGGGTCCTTGTTGACAGCGATATTCGCGATGGTCATGCGGACACCTCCTCGGTGGCGGCGGACTTCGACGCGACGAACGCGTCGTAGGCAGCCTTGGTGAAGACGATGTCGTCGGAGACGAGCACGTCGTAGGCGTTGAGCTGGTCGGAGTTGAGCACGTGAACGTACGCAAGGTTGCGGATGCTCTTGGTGCTGATCTCGTCATCACGGGTGATGACGACCAGAACGTTCTTCGTCGGGGCGAGCTCGGCGAGAACCGCAGCAGCGGCCTTCGTCGAGGGGGCACCCTCGATCGCGAACGAGTCGACGATGTGCAGACGCTGGCCGCGAGCACGATCGCTGAGCGCACCCAGGAGGGCGGCGGCGATCATCTTCTTGGGGGTGCGCTGCTCGTAGTTGCGCGGCTTGGGGCCGTGAACGATGCCACCACCGGTCATGTGCGGCGCACGGATGGAACCCTGACGGGCGTTACCGGTGCCCTTCTGCTTGAAGGGCTTGCGGCCAGCACCCGAGACCTCACCGCGACGCTTGGTCGAGTGGGTGCCCTGGCGAGCCGCCGCGAGCTGCGCGACGACGACCTGGTGGATGAGGGGGATGTTCGTCTTGACGTCGAAGATCGCGGCGGGAAGCTCAACCGAGCCTGCCTTGGTGCCGTCGGCGCTCAGAACGTCGAGCTCGAGAGTGGAGTCAGCCATGTTCAGGCACCCTTCACTGCGTTGCGGACATAGACGATGCGGCCACGTGCACCGGGGACGGCGCCCTTGACGAGCAGCAGACCCTTCTCGGCGTCGACGGCGTGCACCGTGAGGTTCATGACGGTCACGCGCTCGCCACCCATACGGCCGGCCATGCGCATGCCCTTGAAGACGCGGCTCGGGGTCGACGATGCGCCGATCGAGCCGGGCTTGCGGTGGTTGCGGTGCGAACCGTGCGAAGCGGAGACGCCCTTGAAGTTGTGACGCTTCATAACACCCGCGGTGCCCTTGCCCTTGCTGGTGCCGACGACGTCGACGAGCTGGCCTGCCTCGAAGGTGGCGTCGACCGTCAGTTCCTGACCGAGTGAGTAGTCAGCAGCGTTGGCCGTGCGCACCTCGGTGAGGTGGCGGCGAGGGGTGACGCCTGCGGCGTCGAAGTGAGCCGTGAGGGGCTTGTTCACCTTGCGGGGGTCGATCTGCCCGTAGGCGATCTGAACCGCGTTGTAGCCGTCCTTCTCGGGAGTGCGAACCTGGGTGACCACGTTCGGTGCAATCTCGATGACGGTGACGGGAACGAGCTTTCCCTGCTCGTTCCACACCTGGGTCATGCCGAGCTTCGTGCCCAGCAATCCACGGGAAACCTTTGAATTGATGTCAGTCATGCCGAGCCTCAGAGCTTGATCTCGATGTTGACGTCGGCCGGGAGGTCGAGACGCATCAGCGAGTCGACAGCCTTGGGCGTCGGGTCGATGATGTCGATGAGGCGCTTGTGGGTGCGCATCTCGAAGTGCTCGCGGCTGTCCTTGTACTTGTGGGGCGACCGGATAACGCACACGACGTTCTTCTCGGTCGGAAGGGGCACGGGGCCCACGACAGTCGCGCCCGCACGGGTCACGGTGTCGACGATCTTCCGCGCTGAGGAATCGATGACCTCGTGGTCATACGACTTCAGGCGAATGCGGATTTTCTGTCCCGCCATTGTCTGCTCACTCTCTTTCTCGCGTCATACTCGCCCGAGGGTCTCGGGGGCATTGGACGCCTGGTGGCGCTGGTTGCGCCGGGCACTCCCACTCGCTTTCGCGAGCGATGCTGCACCGCTGTTCTGATGTCAACCCGCGAGAATCTCGCGGTACCTTCTCCCGCCGCACGCACGCGCACGCATCCATTTCTGGATGTGGGTTCTGGATTTGATGTTCTGCTACCCGCGGCCTAGGTCACTGCGCATTTCCTCGAGATGAGGTGCGCCGCCTATGCACTGCCCTGGCAGTGATCCGACGCACACCGCTAGGCGGCATCAGAATGTGGAACCTCACTAGTCTACGTGCCGCCCGGGCGTGTCGCAAACTCGGGCGTGTCGCGGGGCTGGGTGTTTCCTGCCTAACCCATTTCTGTCTGCCGACGACGACGGCTGATGACATAAACAGCACCGCCGATGAGCAGCAGAAGAATGCCGATGAGAACCGCCGGCATCGACTGCGCGTTCGACCCGGTCACCGGCAGAGGCGGCAGGGTGGGGTTGTCCAGCTGCACCGCGACGATATCGGCGTCGCCGATCGTCACCGTCGTCGTGTCCGTCGAGGTCGTTCCATCCGCAAGGACGAAAGTCGGCGTTCCCCATCCGCCGCCACCCGGGAGGGTGCCGGTGGGGGCGATCTCCGAAATCGTCACGACCGTCCCCGTGGGGATGGTGGGGGAAGTCACCGTTTCGCCGTCGTGGATCGTGAGAGTCGCCGGATCAGACATGCCCTCATAGAAGTACGTAATTATGAACGACATCTTCGGATCGACCGAGCCCGCCACGGGGCCGGTGACGTGCTTGAGGATCGAGAACGATCCGTCCAGGGCAAACGCGGGGTTGGCGAGTTCCACTTCGACCGAGGCATCCTTTTCCATGATCTCGAACGATGCGTATCCACCAGGCTCGCTGGGCGGGGTCACCCCGACCCCGGAGTACGATGGGTCGCCCCACTCCCAGCTCTCACCGGCGGTCGGGACGACCTCGCGGACGTAGACGACCGTACCGACGCGCAAGTCGGGACCGCTCACGATGTTGTCGACCTTCATCGAGGGCGGACTACGTCCAGGTGTCGCCACCGTCCGTGCTGTACTCGACGATGAACTCCTGATCGTCGGGCACTCGGTCGGCAGCTTCACCGGAGACGACCTTGGTCACGTCGAAGGTGCCGAAGATCTCGCTGGCGACATTCTCGACACCCAGCGCCACAACACTCGTCCCGTCGATGGTGAAGGTGACCGGAAGGTCTTCTTCGTCAACTTCGACGCCGTTGATCGACCAGGTCGGCACAGCGCCCCACTCGATTCCCGAGATGACTGGGAACCCGACCTCCTCGATTTCGACCACCGTGCCGAAGGACAGGCCGCCGATGAACGCGGATGCGTCAGCCCGCGTCGCCGTCACCGACAGCGGCGCGCCGCCATTCAGGGTGTAGGTGAAGGTGAACTCGGCGTCATCGGGCACGAGCCCTTCGCCGTCACCCGTCACGGTCTTGGTGACCTGGAACTGGCCGAACAGCTGTCTGGCGACGTTCGTCACCTCGAATTCGACAAGTTGCTCGTCAACGATCGTGAAGGTTACCCAGCCGTCGTCAGGCGCAGCCGTTGCGCCATTGATCGTCCACGCCGTGTTCCAGGTCACCCCGGGAACGGCGTCAGGCGCCTGCTCGCGCACCCTCACGACGGTGCCGAAGGGCAGGTTGCCGACTGGCGCGGAGGTCTGCCCCGCGGTCAGTGGCAGGTCAACGATCGGGCCGTCGCCGATTTGGTACTGCACCAGGTAGGTAGCGGGCACTTGTGGATTGCCCGAGGCTGCGACGAGGGTCTTCGTGACCTGGAACTCACCGAACTGCTCGGTCGGCCTGTTCGTCACGGTCGTCGCGACATTGGTCTCGCCCTGATCGTGAAGACTTGTCCAGCCGTCGGCATCGACGTCGAGCTGCGTTCCCGGCCCAGTCGACCACGACGGCATTCCCCACTCGATGCCGTTCACCACCGGAAGCGGGAGAACCTCCCTGACCCTCACGATCGTGCCGATGGGCAGATCGGCGTCATGGACCCATGCCGTTCCGTCGCCGGACAGGTCTACCCGATTGATGGCGCCGCCGTTGATCTGCACGTCGACCGGATAGGCCAGACCCTGCACGAGATGGGTGCCGTTGCCGTCGAACGCCTTCTGCAGCGTGAACGATCCGTAGGTTTCAGTGGCGGGGTTGGTGACGCCGAACTCGACGGTGTCGGTGCCGTTGATCGTGAACTGTGCCCAGCTGCCGGCGGCGTCGGTGACGATCTCCGCGGGCTCGCCATTCACATTCCACTGTCGGCGTGCCCCACGCGACGCCGAGGGGCTGTTGGCGTGGTATCCGCGCACCTGCACAACAGTCCCGAACGGGAGATTGCCGATCGTGGCCGTTGTGTCACCATCTTCGAGGGTGAAGGGCACGGGGGCGCCGAAGACGAGAGGGTCGCCAGAGCCCAGACGGTATCGAGCGCCGAACACCTTGCCGTCGACGACCGGCGAGCCACTCGTCGTCACCGTCTTGGTCACGTCGAAGCCACCGAACAGCTCCACGGCCCTGTTTGTGGCGACGAGCGTCAGTCCCTGCTGGCCGGTGAACACGAACGAGTGCCATCCCGCGCGGGGTCGAAGCCACCGCGCCAGCCCATCCCGGCGGCTGCGTCGTGACGGGGGTCCAGCAGAGGGCGTTGCGCTCCACACCGGCGGATCCCAGATGACGTTCGGCTGGTTCAGCGGCGGTACCTCACGGAGAAGACCGTCGTGCCGTACGGGATGGTCTGCACCGCAGTTCACGGTACCGCCGGCCACGACCGTTCCAGGTCGTCGCCGCCGCGCTCGCACCGACTTTGTACTGGAACGAGAACGTCTGATTGGGGACGGCTCGCCCGCCGCACGCTGCTTCGTGATGCTGAACCCGCCGACGACGGCATTCGCCGCGTTCTCGACGCCGAGCGCGATGGTGAAGTCATCGACCTTGATCGTCACGGTCTGCCAGACGACGCCGGCGGTGTCTGTGGCCGTTCCTCCCGTGCCCGTCCAGGTCGGAGTGCCCCACGTCACGCCTGTCGGAGGCGGGTTCGGAGAACCTCGCGAAGGTAGATGACGGTGTCGTATACGGGAA
>CAVOIQ010000003.1:0-218314 GCA_963696085.1 uncultured Actinomycetota bacterium | reverse complement strand
GCCCTTTCTGAGGTAGACCGTCACGCGCTGCTGGCCTCCACGCGAGCCATCATTGCGGGAACACAGCCGCTCACGGCGAGCGACCTTGCCAGCGCTCCGAACCTCCAGATCGTTGTACGAACGGGCGTCGGGTACGACAGCGTCGACGTCGGAGCAGCAACCATTCAGGGTGTTCCCGTCTGTGTCACGGCGGGCGCTAATCGTCAGGCCGTTGCCGAACACGTCTTCGCCCTCATGCTGGGTGTTGCCCGCCGTGTTCCCGAGAACATCGCCAATCTGAGAGCAGGGAACTGGCAGCAGCTCACGGGCCGCGAGCTCCGTGGCGCGACGTTGGGAGTGTTGGGTCTCGGATCCATCGGAAAGGCCGTGGCCACGATTGCCGCAGGGTTCGGTATGAACGTCATCGCCTATGACCCGTACTTCGACGACGCATTCGCTTCAGCACACAATATTGCGCGTGCCGAGCTTGACGACGTCCTTTCGCAGGCCGATTTCGTGACGCTGCACCTGTTCCTCGACGACTCGACGCGGAACCTCATCAATGCGGAGCGCTTGCGTTCCATGAAGAACGACGCGGTCCTGGTGAACACGGCTCGTGGCGGCATCGTTGATGAAGCGGCCGTCGTCGACGCTGTTCGCGCCGGCGTGATTGGCGGTGCAGCTCTCGACGTGTTCGAACAGGAACCCTTGCCCGCGGACAGTGCGCTTCTGCACACGCCTGGCATCCTCGCCACCACTCACGTCGCGGGTGCAACCCGTGAAGCTCGTGGCGAGTCTGGTCGCATGGCGGCAGCCAACGTGATCAGCGTTCTCGCTGGGGGCGATGCACAGTTCGTCGTGAACCCGGCATACCGAGAAGAGGTCGCATGATCGTCCAGACAGCCGGTGGGCCGCTCCGGCTGGCAGCCAACCTCAAATGGATGTATACCGAGCTCCCCTTCGAAGCACGATTTGACGCGGCTGCGGCTGCAGGTTTCACGGGCGTTGAATTTGCATCCGCCTACGAGCTCCCTGCCGCGCGCGTGCGAGAGCTGCTCGATAACGCCGGCCTCACGCAGGTGCTGATCAACACCCCCGGTGGTCCTGCGGGTTCCGCTACCGCCATGGGCACAGCGTACGTGCCATCCGCTCAGTCCGTTTTCCGTGAGGGCGTCGAGCGCGCACTCCACTATGCAGATGTGCTCGGCAACCCCCTCGTTCACGTGATGGCTGGCCTTCGTCCCCCGGATGCGGACCCGGAGTTCGCGTTTGCGACATACGTCACCAACATTGGTTGGGCCGCAGCGCAGGCTCGCGCGGCTGGCGTTCACATCGTGCTCGAAGCGATCAACAAGCGCGAACAGCCCATGTACGGCCTGGCATCGATGGAGACGGCGGCTGCGGTAGCTGAAGCCGTTGACCCTGGCACCGTTGGCGTGCTGTTCGACGTGTATCACGCACAGACCGACCGCGGCAATGTGATCGAACGATTCGAGCGGCTTGCCCCACTGGTCAAGCACGTTCAGATTGCGGATAATCCCGGTCGCGGCGAGCCGGGAACAGGGGAAATCGCGTACGAGCGCGTGCTTGCACGGATTGCCGCCAGCGGCTACACCGGATGGGTTGGTTGCGAGTATGGTCCTGTTGGCGACACCGACGAAGGCCTTAACTGGATCGGAAGGATGACCCGGTGAACGTGAAAATCGCCCTGATCAGTGCGACACCGCTGGCCATTGCTCCGGCAGCAGCCGCGGTGAGCGCGGCAATTCCGAACAGCACGGTGTGGAATCTTCTCGACGACCGTCTGCTTTCCGATCTGAAGCAGCAAGGGGAGATGACAGCACCGCTCGCTGCTCGGATGGACATTCTGATCGAGTCCGCCCTCGCCGGCGGTGCTGACGGCGTGTTGCTGACGTGCTCCCAGTACGGCGTGCGCGCTGACTACCGTGACCCCGCAACAGACGGTGTTGCCGTGCTTTCCGCGGACGGACCGCTTTTCGAGGACACTGTCACGCTCGCACCCGCCGGCGTTCTCCTCGTCGCGTCTCTGGAGTCAGCGGCTGCAGACAGCACCGCGCGCCTCAACGCTGCCTTCGCCGCTGCAGGCGCGGCGACCTCCATCCGCTCCGTGGTGGTGCCCGCGGCGGCCAGCCCTCTACCCGTTGCCGAGTTAGCCGCCCACCTGGTCGCGGCTATTTCTGAGGTGACCGAGCCCTACGACGTGGTCGTGCTCGCTCAGTATTCACTCGCTCCCGCGGCCGACCTGCTGCGTGCCCACATCGCGGTGCCTGTCCTCGACGGTCCGAGTGTTGCCGCTGCGCGCTTGCGCGACGTGATCGAGGCACGATGATTGGCGTCATTGCTGCGCCAGGCGACAAGGCAGCGACCCGTGCTGTGCAGCGAGCTGCCGCACGCTCGCACGCGCTGTTGCTACGCAACCATGGGCCAGTGATTGCCGGCGTTGATCTCGACTCGGCGCTGGACGTCCTCGAAGAACTCGAACACACCGCACAAATCTTCTTCCTCACGTCAGGGATGCGCACCGCACCCCTGACGCCGCACCATCTCGCTGCCCTGCAGCCCCAGCCCTCTCAGGAGCCCATCGCATGATCACGCTGTACAGCGGACTCGTCGTTCGACAGCCGCTTGTTGAAGAACTCATTCCAGTGTTCGAAGCCGCTACAGGTGATCGCATCGTGGCAACGTTCGAGCCGACTACCGTGCTGCTCGACAAGATCGCCGGCGGCGAGCGTCCTGATCTGTTTCTGGGTGTTTCGGCCTCCGCGCATGACCTGGCCACTCAGGGCATTCTTGATCCGGAAACCGTTTCAGATATCGCAGTTTCAGCCGTCGGGTTCGCGCGGCTACCTGACACACCTGCGCCTTCCGCAGATACCGAAGAGGCATTTCTTCAATACCTCTGCGATGTTCGAGTCGCGTACACACTCTCTGGCGCCAGCGGTCTTCACTTCATGAAAGTGCTGCGCGAACGTAACCTGCTCGACGTTATCGACGAGCGTGCCGTGCGCTTCCCCGCGGGTCTCACCGCAGAAGCCGTTATTGACGGTCGTGCCGACATTGCCATCCAGCAGGTATCCGAGCTGCGCTCCGTGACAGGTGTGCATGTGGTGGCCCCGATTCCGCACGCGCTGCAGTCATACGGTCGCTTTGCGATCGGCGTCGGCGTTTCTGCACCTGAATCCGCCCGGGCATTCGCGGCGACGCTCACCGAAGCGCGCGCGCAAGCGGCATTCGCGAGTGTTGGACTCAGCGCACCGTAAGGCCTCACGCTCACAACCTGCTGCGCAGACGCAGCGGAAAGTTAGGAATCATGACGAAGAGAAAAGTGATCATCGACACCGACACGGGTGTAGACGACGCACTGGCGATCATGCTGCTCGCAGCAGACCCCGACGTGGAGATCCTTGCGGTGGTCAGCGTCTTCGGGAACTGCACAGGCGAACGCGCAGCCGACAATGCGCGATACGTGCTCGACACCTGCGGGCGCAGTGACGTTCCGGTCTACCGCGGAAGCGATGTTCCCATTGCGCAGGAGCTGCGCCTGAACCCGGGCATTCACGGCGAAGACGGGTTCGGAAACACCGGTTTGCGCCCCGCGGTCTCCGTTGCGACCGAACCCAACGGTGTCGACGTCGTGCTCGAGCTTGTGCGCCAGCATCCCGGTGAGATCGATTATCTCGCCATTGGCCCGCAGACGAACCTTGCTCGCGCGTTCGAAAGTGAGCCTGATCTCCTGAAGAAGCTAGGCAGCACCGTGATTGTCGGCACTCTGGGGCCCGCGCTCTACCGCGACACTGAACCGTGGGCTGATCGCCGTTTCCGAGTCTCGCGCGATCCCAACGTGACGTTCGACATCGACGCCGCTGAAGCTGTCGCCGCTCACGAGGGTGATGTCACATGGTGTGGGCCCTATGTGACCCGCCAGGCGCTCGTTCCTGAGAACTTCTTCCTCGAGATCGCGGAGTCCACGGCCTACGCACCCGCCAACCTGATCACGAAGATCAGCGCGGACTACGCGGGATTTTACAGCCGCTCGTACCCGCAACCAGGCAACGAGCGCGTCATGGGTATCAACGACAGCATGGCCGTCGCTGCCCTCCTGCGACCTGATCTGATCACGGCATCCGTGCAGCGCCCGTTGCAGACGTTCCAAGATCCAGCGACGGGGGACCGCTACCTGGCTGGCGTGCACCCCCTCAAGGATGAGAAACGACCCCTGCACCGCGTGGTGGTGGACATGAACTTCGACGGCGTTCTGGAAATGATCGGCGAAGCCCTGCGCAGACCCCTTCCCTGGCGCTGAGAAGCAATGAGAAGGCCCCTGGACTCAAGACGAGTTCAGGGGCCTTCTCATTGCTTCGTCAATCGTCGTAGGAGCGAGCGCGGATCCACGGCATAGGCAGGAGTTCGACGGGCGCCGCTGCCGCGACGACACCGTCCCCCGTGTCGATGAGGATACGCAGATCCTGACCGAATTTGGGGATCAGTTCACGGCACACCCCGCACGGGTTGATGACGTGCGGAACATCGTCAACCCCGAGTCCGACAGAAACGATCGTCGTGATGGCTTCGTCGCCGCCGATTTTCGCGTTGGCGACGGCGCTGCTCTCTGCGCACACCTTGACGCGCGGGGTGGCGAGACTCACGCCGAGATATACGGCTCCCGAGATGCCGCGTGCAGCGGCGGCAACCCGAACGGCGCGAGGATCGTGCACGCGTGACAGGAGGGCGGCGGCGGCCTCGATGAGTTCCGCGTCTGACGGAAGGAGTTCTTGAGTCATAGTCGTACCTTTCTGAAGACCCGGGAGAAAGACGAAGCCTTCGACCGTGTCTAATGATCCACGGCCGAAGGCTTTCACTGCTGGTCGCGCTCAGAGCGTGCAGCAGTCCGTCGCTTAGTTCCGGGTTCCGAAAGCGGTGACGGACTCGACGAGCGCGTCTGCCACTGCTGCCGCGTCAATATCCAGCAGCACATCGACGTTGGGGACGCCGCCCCAACGGTCGATCATCTGCACGACCGTCTGTCCGCGGGTGTGCTTGCCGGCGAGTTCAACATCGACGCGCAGATGACGCACCTCGAACCAGCCCGGGTTGATCGCGTATGCGACGCACGGAACATCGTTCAGGTGCATGCCTTCGGACTTCCACTCGGGCATCTCAGTGGTGTCCTGGTGGCGGTCGGGGTAGCCGATCATTTCGCAAAGGGCGCGGCCCATGGGTGAACCCGATGTCCAGAGCTTCTCGACTCGTTCAGGGGTGACCGAGAACTTGCGGCATACGTCAAGACCGACCTGTGTGAGCTTGGCGCCAGATTGCACGACGATTTCGGCGGCTTCGGGGTCGTTGAAGATGTTCGCGCTGGCAACAGGAGAGGCATTGCCCCACGTGAGAGCCGCTCCACCCATGTAGATGATGCGGCGAACGTTCTCCGCAAACTTCGGCTCCAAGGAGATCGCGAGAGCGACGTTCGTGAGGGGTGCGAGCGCCATGATGCTGATCTCGCCCGGGTTCGACATGACGAGCTCGATCATCTTCTGCACGGCATTGGTGGGACCGTCAGTGTCGGGAGCTGGGTCGGGGTATTCCCAGTACCCGACGCCGCTGGGGCGGTGAATGTGCTCGGCGAAGTTCGGCTCACCTACGAGAGGGCGGGGAGCGCCAACCCAAATCGGTAGGTCGGCGCGACCCGACAGGTGTGCGATTTTGCGTGCGTTGGCGGTTGCCTTCTGCACGTTCACGTTCCCGAAGACAGTCGTGAGTGCCTCGACGTGGAACTTGTCCGTTGCGAGTGCCCAGAAAAGAGCGCCCGCGTCGTCGATGCCGGGATCAGTGTCGATGATGAAGCGTTCCATGGTTTCGTTCTTTCTATGGTGCCGGTATCAGTGGGTACCCTCGGCGAAACCGCCGAGGGTACCGCGCAGAGAGTCGGACTACTTACCGACGAAGATGCCGTTGCGCTTCTTAGCTGCGAGGTACAGGACCACGCTGATTGCGCAGAGGGTGGCGATGTATACCGGGAACATCCAGAACGCGCCCTGGCCCTGCATCCACAGCAGCAGGTACGAAGCGGTGCCGCCGAAGAGCGCAACACCCAAGCCGTAGCCGAGGCCGAGGCCCGTGCCGCGGATGTGTTGGGGCAGTAGCGAGTTGGAGACTGTGACGAAGATCGTCATGTTGAGAAGCAACACGATCGCGCCACCGAACATCACCGCGGCGAAGGTCCCGATGCCGGGCTCTGTGTAAAGCAATGACAGGAAGATCGTCGGAATTGCCAGGACGCGAGCAACGACGAAAACCTTGGACATCGCGAAGCGGTCAAGAACCTTGCTGAGGAACAGCGCGCCAAGAGTCATGAAGACCCCGAAGCCGGTGGTGATACCGAAAACAGCGGCTGGGTCTTCCTCGAAAGCAGCGCGGGCGAGGTTGGGCAGACCGGCGATCCACGTGTAGTTATAGGCCTGGATCGCACCGACGATGAAGACGGTCGCCAGAACGCTCAGCCAGTACTTGCGTACGTCGCCCCATACCGAGGGGAGCTGCTTCTTCTCAGCCTTTGCTTCGCGTGCGCTGTCGACGTTGAGCGTCTCAGGCAGCGTGGTGCGTAGCCACAGCACGATGAGACCGAACAGACCGCCGATGATGAACGGAATGCGCCAGCCCCAATCTGCGAAGTTGTCACCCGTGAGCAGCTGCGTGAGGAAAAAGATCGACAGTGGTGCGAGCAGGTTTCCGAGGTTGTTGAAGAATCCGAAGAAGCCGGAGACATAGCCGGGGCGGTTCGGAACCAATTCGAGTGCGTAGGCGGTGCCGAGGGGTGCCTCGACGCCGGCGGACAGACCCTGCAGCAGACGCATGGTGACGATGATGATCGGCGCGGCAACACCGATGGTGTCGTACCCCGGCAAGATGCCGATGACGAAGCTGCCAAAGGCAACGGCCGCGATGGCGAAGATCATGATCTTGCGGCGGCCGACACGATCGGCCATAGATCCGAAGACAACGCCGCCAATGGGGCGCGCGATGAATCCAACGGCGAAGACGGCGAGTGCATTCAGCGTCGATGCGAGAGCGTTGTCTGCGGGGAAGAAGGCGGCCCCAAGGTACGAAGCGAGCAGACCGAAGATCGCCCAGTCGTACCATTCGAGTGCGTGGCCCCAGCTGAGCGCGCGAAGGTGCTTACGCTCCGTTTTGCTGGCTTTGCTGGTCAGCTGTGCTGACTCAGGCGCCGCGAGTTCTTGTACGTTCATGGAGCTCCTTTGCTCAACTCTCCCGGAGGAGATAGTCCTCTAATACCTGCGAAGTCTCGGATCGGGCGGCAGGTGTGATCCACTATAGTATAGCGCAAGCGAATCGGCAAGATCTGCAAGAAGGCTCCGTTGAGGAAGCGCGATTCTGATTCCGATCGGCATTCCGTGGACACTCTGCGGCCGTCAGCTTCGGGCAGATCAGGCGCCCATTTACAAGGTGCGCCGCGTGTGTCAAGCTTCGGTGGACCCGGGGCTCCCCGTGGTTGCTGATTGGCTTTGCTCTGGGGTTGGAGCGGATACTGTTGCGCAGAATCTGGGGATCCGGACGGGACGGACACGTGCGGGCTGTTCGCCGCCGTCGGTTTGCGCTCGCCGCAGCGGTCGTTTTCGCGGTGACAGTCAGCCCGGTGTCAGCCGCGGTGGCCGCTGTTCCACCCGCCACAGACGCCAACGCGGTCATCACGGTCAAGGTCGGCGGCGACCGACTCACGACCGCGTCCGTCGGCGGCCTGGCAGGGATCACTCTCCAGCTGTGGGACGGGACGGACACCGGCCCCACGGCCCCGGTGCCGTCCGACCAGATCGGTGGAACCAACACGTGTGTTTCGGATGCCGACGGAGACTGCAGCTGGATCATCCCGAACACGGGCTCCGACCTCGCCGACAGCGCCAATCGAGACCGGCGATTCTGGATCGTGCAGGCCGGCGGCGTCCCGGCCCCGTGGTTCCAGAACACGTCGCTGATCACAGGCCCCGATGGCGGACCTTTCTCCGCCACGCCGTACCGCTTCCGGACCGGTACGGAACTGCGCAGCGGTACCACCTACAGCTCGGGTTCGAACTTCATGGTCGGCACCGGCAATACCGCGCCGACCGCGTCGGGCGGTATCTGGCAGAGCTCGAGAGTGAACCCCGTGGTACCGACCGAGTGCGGTCTGCGGGTTGCATTGGTTCTGGATCTGTCCGGCTCGGTCAGCGGTTCACTACCAGCGCTCAAGAATGCGGCGACGACGTTCACCAATTCGCTCGTCGGAACACCGTCACAACTCGCGCTCTTCACGTTCGCGGCCACCGCACCGGCCCCTGGGGCCAACAACGCGAATCGACCCCTCACTCCGGTGTCCACACAAGCAGGCGCGGACACCGTGAATGCCTGGATCAATGGTCTGAGCGCCGGCGGGACGACCAACTGGGACCGCGGCCTGTTCCAGGTGGCGCAGAGCGCATCGAATTTCGACATTGTCGTGGTGGTCACTGATGGCAACCCGACTGTCTACGGCAACAGTGAGGGCCCGGGGAATTACACCCGGTTGAGAGAAGTCGAGAACGGGATCTTCTCCGCCAACGCGATCAAGAGCGAGAACACCCGAATCCTCGCCATCGGCGTAGGGGCAGGAATCAGTGCCGGGGCGGCCAATCTCGCCGCGATTTCCGGACCGACGGCCAACTCCGACTATTTCCAGACCACCAACTACAGCCAGGTAGGCGGGGTTCTGCGAGCGCTTGCGCTCGGCAGCTGCACGGGCTCGGTCACCGTGGTGAAGCAGGTGGTGCCTTCCACCGCGCCCGACGGATCCATCGCTGGTGCCGTACCGGTGGGCGGGTGGCAGTTCGCGGCATCCACGACGACCTCTGGCGTGACCATCGCACCCGCCTCTGGAGTCACGGCAGTCGGAACGGGAGCCCTGAACTTCAACCTGACCTTCCCAGGTGGCATCAATGCGGCTTCGGTAGCGGTGACCGAGACCCAGCAAGCGGGTTACAGCCTGATCCAGGTCGGCGGGTTCAACGCGGTGTGCACCCGGCTGGACACGGGGGCGAGCATGGCTGTCGCCAACGCGGGGGCCTTCGGCTTCACCGTCGAGGCGAACTTCCTCTACCCAGTCACGTGCACGGTCTACAACCGTGCGCCGGCACCGCCTGCGCAGATCGTTGTGAACAAGCAGTGGGCGATTACGGACACGACGTCGGGCGTGACGACGACTTACGTCGACGGGACGCAGCCCGGCGACCTGCAGGCGAGCCTCTCCCTCAACGGCAGCGCCCAGCCGTTCGGCGCCGTGAGAGCCGACTTCAGGGCTGGTGACGAAGTCGCGATCGCGGAGACCGTCACCAACGGGCTCCGCGGCTGCACGATCGGCACCCCGACTCTCGCGCGGGCGTCCGAACCCGGGAATCTCGGAGTGCCCTACACGGCGACGCTTGGGGAGGGGAGCAACGCGTTCGTTCTGACGAACCCCGTCACCTGCACCACCCGGCTTACGCTCGTCAAGAACGTGAGCTCGGGTCCCGCTCTTCCGAACGCATGGAGTCTCTCCGCCACCGCTCCCGCAGGCGCGGCGGCAGGACCCGCGGGGACGACGGGCGTGAGCGCACTGGTCACGCCCGGCGCCCGATACACGTTGGCTGAGTCTGGCGGCGATCCGCGCTACACGCAGCGAGCCGGTGCGAACGCAGTGCCCATCCCGGGTTCCACCATCAGCTGGCAGTGCGTGGAGATCGACGCCAACGGGAGTGTCATCCCAGGGTTCGCCGATGGGCTCAACGGCGGAGTGATCGTCTTCATGGGCCTGTCGGTGCGTTGCAGCGCGGTGAACGATACCGCCCAGCTGACGCTCGTCAAACATGTGGTGGGCGACCCCGACGGCACCGTCGACGCGTCGGCGTGGCTGCTGACCGCAACTCCGATCGCGTCGCCGACGATTCCTCCCGGCCTGGTCGCGCAGACGGTGACCGGTTCGGAGACCGGCAATTCGATGTGGGTTCGGCCGGGCCAGAGCTACGTGCTCTCCGAGTCCGGGCCAGGTGGCTTCGTCGCGAGCGCATGGACGTGCGAGGGGGGCACCTTCGACCCGGCCACAGGAGTCGTCGTCGCACCGGCCGGTGAGGGCGTGTCGTGCGAGATCACCAATACCGCTCTCCAGCGTGCGACCGTCGTGAAGGATTTTGTCGACGCCATACCGACCCCGGGAACGGGGATCGTGACGGTTCGCTACAAGCTGACGGTCACCAATCCGAATGCGTCGGACTCCGTCTTGTACGACCTGACCGACGCGACCGGCTTCCCGCCCGGAGTCACGGTGAACGCCGTCGAAGTCACCGGACCGAGTGGCGCGACCGTCAACCCGAGCTTCGATGGAATCACGGATCAGGTGATCACGACGGGAAGGGAACTAGCCCCCGAGGCGAGCGAGTCGTACATGATCGTGGTCACGGCCGACGTGCCCGCCACTGTCGCTCCCGACCTGGCGATGTGTGAAGACGACCCGGGCCACGGTTTCTACAACGTAGGCGCGGTCGCGAGCTTCGGGCTCACCAGCACCGACGCCGCCTGCGGAGACATCCCGGTTCCGCCGACCCCCAGCCCCAGCCCGACCCCCGGCCCGAACCCGCTCGCCGCCACGGGCGGAACGGCGCCATATGGCGCGGTCGTCCTCGGCATCTTCCTGCTCGTGGGCGGGGGAGCACTCACATTCGGTCGTCGGCGCGCGAAGCGCGGGTAGGCGTCGGGCGGCTGCCACGAAGACGAGATAATGGGCTCATGTCCTCCTCCGTCGAAAACCGCTCCAACCCGACTGCCTGGGCCGCCTTCTGGGTCGCGCTGGCAGGCCTCGTGCTCATGCCGATCCCACTGTTCATCGGGCTGATACTGGGCGGCGCTCTTTCCATCGTCGCCGTCGTCCTCGCCATCATCGGTCTCCTCAAAGGACTCGCGCGCAACGGCAAGGGCATCGCTCCCGTCGTGTTCGCCGCGATCTTCATCGCCCTCACGTGGGGCGGCATCTCGATCGGCGGCGGCACCGTCTGGTAGACCGGCTCGCCCGGCCAGACCGGTGATGAGGCGGAGCCGGTTGATCAGGACCGTCGCCATGCCTGCCCGGTGGAGGTCAGGTATACGACTCGACCGGCCGCCACTGCGATCAGGAGCAGGCACGACAGCACCAACAGCCACCCGATGTAGCTGAAGGCCACGCCGAGGACTCCGAACCGCAGTGCCGCCTCAGCCAGAATCGGCGGGAGGATGACTCGAGCCACCTGTCCCGCGATCGCGAACGCGACCCCGGCGAGCACCGCGCCAGGCAGGAGCGCTCGAAGGCTCACGCGGCGGTTGACCGCGAGCCACCCCACGATCCACCACAGCGCACCCCAGATCGCGACCTCTGCGATGAACTCCAACAGAGGTATTGCACCGCCGCCGCGCACGATGATTCGCGTCGCGACAATGAACGCGATTCCCGTGACGACCGCCACGATCGTCACGACCCAGCGCCAGGCGAATCGGATGCTGACCTTCGGCGTGCGCCAGATCGCCTGGAAGCTGCGTTCAAGCGCCCGCGCAAACGAGGTCGCCGCGACGACGAGCACCAACACGCCGATGACACCGATCAACCTCAATTCCCGCGTCCCTGCCGGCAGTGACTTCGCAATCATCTCCGCCGTCGCATCGTTGAAGCCGAGATGCTCGGCGAACATCGCGTCCGCCAGCGGGTCGAGCGTCTCACGCAGAGCGCCGACGACGATCAGGAGTGGCAGGATCGATGTGAACGCGTGCGCAGCGAGCGTCATTCCGCGATCGACGAACGCGAGGTCGCGGAGTTCGCGACGGACCCGCAGAAGAAACCGCCCGGACGCCGACCGGACACCGGCTCGCACCAAGCGGTTATCGGTCCTCCGAGCCATGCGGCACCTCACGTAGCGTGACCAGATCGGTGACAACGTCGCCTCTGGTCAGAGGCTACACGTCCCTCTGGACCGCCAGAGGACTTCTCAGCGGGTGTGCGCCTTGGTCAAGCTGCACCTCTGGACGGGACGAGGTCGGCGAGGAGCGCCTCGATGCGCGTTCGGATCTCGTCGCGGATCGGCCGCACGGCGTCGATGCCCTGGCCTGCGGGGTCGTCGAGCTCCCAGTCCTCGTAGCGCTTGCCGGGGAAGATCGGGCACGCGTCGCCGCAGCCCATCGTGATCACGACATCCGACTCTTTCACTGCGTCGACGGTAAGGATCTTCGGGGTGTTGCCTGTGATGTCGATGCCCTCTTCGGCCATCGCCTCGATCGCGACCGGGTTGATCGTGTCTTTCGGCGCCGAACCGGCGGACAGCACCTCAACCTGGTCGCCTCCGAGCGCACGGAGATACCCCGCCGCCATCTGGGAGCGTCCCGCGTTGTGGACACACACGAACAAGACAGTGGGCTTGTCTGTCAGAGCGGTGGGCTGGTCGGTCATCGTGATGTCTCGCTTTCGTCAAGGGAAAGCATAGACCAGTATCTATTGATCGTGAAGGACGGTCGGTGAATGATCAGTCCGGGACGAGCTCGCCCAGGAGCTCCCGCACCCGCGCTTCGATATCGTCACGGATCTCCCGCACCTCGGCCAAGGGCCTTCCGACCGGGTCTTCGATGGCCCAGTCGAGGTAGCGGCGGCCGGGATAGATCGGGCACGCGTCGCCGCATCCCATCGTCACGACCACGTCGGCCGCGCGGACGGCTTCGTCCGTGAGGGGCTTCGGAAACTCGCCGCCGAGAGGAACACCGATCTCGTCGAGCGCGGTGACGATGCTCCCGCGCACCGCGTTCGCGGGCGCAGAACCGGCGGTGCGGACCAGCACGCGATCGCCAGCGAGCTGCCGGAGGATGCCGGCCGCGAGCTGTGAACGCCCTGCGTTCTCCACGCACACGAAGAGCACCTCCGGTCTCGTGTGCGGGGTGGCTTCCGCGCGGGCGAGCGCGTCGAGCCGGGTCGTCGCGAATGCGGCCGTGCGCGACGCCAGCAACTGCGGCGCGTGATTCGCCCGCAGGAGCTCGTGGCTCTCGGTGACGTAGCGGTCGACAGTTTCGCGGCTGAACGTGCCGCGGTAGCGCTCGGCGAGGTCGTCGACGATCCGGGCAAGGTCCGGCTCGGCATCCGGAGCCGTCATGTCGTCGCCGAGCAGAGCATCGACGCGGTCGACCTGCCGGGGATCGATCGAGTACCAGACCCGCCGACCCTCAGGCTGCCGGATGACGATGCCCTCGTCAGCGAGGGCTTTCATGTGATGGCTCACGGTGGGCTGACGCAACCCGAGCACGTCGGCGAGATGCCCCACCAAGGCGCGGCCGTCCGCCGAGTCCCGGATCAGCTTCACGATCCGGGCCCGGGTGGGGTCCCCGAGGACGGTCAGTTCGCGAGAGCCGGCGCCGAGATCCATAGACCGAAGTCTATGCGGGGCCTATCGCCGTGTCAGTCGAGGCCATTTGCCCGGCTGCGTCGCTCGATCAGGACGGTGTCCCGCCACTGCCCGGCATGCGGGCCCAGTCGCGACCTGGCGATCCGCTCACGTCGGCCCACCACCCGGAAGCCCGCACGTTCGTGCACGCGCAGACTCGCCAGGTTGTCGGGGAAGATGCTCGACTGGATCATCCAGATCCCGGCGGTATCGGCTGCGGTCACAAATGCGTCGAGCAGTAGGCGGCCGACGCCCTGCCCTCGTGCGTCGTCGCGGATGTAGACCGAATGTTCGACGACCCCGCGATATGCCTGACGGGCCGACACGGGGGATGCCGCGACCCAGCCGATGACGGCATCCGAACTATCGGTGGCGACCAACCGCGGGCTCTTCAGCTTGCCGGCGTCGAACGCGTCCCAGGTCGGTGTCTCGATCTCGAAGGTGGCCTCACCACCCGCAATGCCCTCGGCGAAGATCTGCTGGACGGCAGGCCAGTCGGCGGCATCCATCTCGCGGATCCCGGTCAACAGCAGCCTCCCGAGCTGCTCAGGTCGGTCGAGCACACGCCGGTCGTGGGCAGCACCAGTTCGACGTTCGTCGCCGCAGCCATGTCGCCGGCGAGCCACGCGGTCACGGAACGGACCTGTTCGTAGCCGGTGGCAAGCAGGAAGGTCGGGGCCCGTCCGTAGGACTTCATGCCGACGATGAAGAACCCCTTCTCCGGGTGGGTGAGTTCGCGGAATCCGTGCGGCTCGACCGTGCCGCAGGAGTGCACGTTCGGGTCGATCAGGGGCGCCAGCCTCTTCGGGGCTTCGACGATGTCGTCGAGCTCGAGTCGAATCTCGCGCAGCATGTCGAGGTCGGGGCGAAACCCGGTGGCGTTCACCACGACATCTGTGGCGTGGGCCACGACCTCGCCATGACGGTGCCCTATGAGCTCGACCGCGTCGCCGGAGCGGCGTCCGCGAACGATCTCGAACCTGTCGAGGACGGTGATGCGCCGGTCAGCGACCGCGCGATCAACCCGGCTGCCCAGGCGGGCGCGGTCGGCGAGTTCATCGTCGGCCGACGATGACACGCGCACGGCGTTCGCGTTGCGGATCAGCCAGGTCACCGTTGTCTGCGGCTCGACGCGAGCGAGTTCGACGAGGGCGAGCAGCGTGTTCGCCGCAGAGTGGCCGGCACCGACGACCGTGGTGTGGCGACCTGCGAAAAGGACACGATCGCGACCGAGCACATCCGGCAGCGCCGGAGTGACCCGGTCCGAGATCTCCGTCATGCCGAGCAGGTCGAGCCCGCCCGAGGAGAGCGAGTTCGGTGATCGATAGGTGCCAGAGGCGTCGATCACCGCACGTGCGGCCACATCCTCGATGCCATTTGCGGTGCGGATTCGCAGTGCGAACGGGGTGGCGAATCGTGCCCGTGTACGGGTGCGGTCCATGCCTTCGCGGGTCACGCCGAGAACCTCGACGCCCGTATGCAGCCGGGAGGCAATCGGCTCGAGTGCGGCCAGCGGGGCGACGTATTTCTCCACCAGCTCGGCTCCGGTTGGAGCACGCTCAGGGTCTGGCAGCTCCCACCCCTCAGCCTCGAGCAGGCGGCGGGACGCTGGATCCACGAGGTGCTTCCACGGCGAGAACAGCCGGGTGTGTCCCCACTCCCGCACGCTCGCCGCGGCCTCGTCTCCTGCCTCGAACACCACGAAATCGATGCCGCGTTCGACCAGGTGTGCGGCGGCGGCGAGTCCGATCGGGCCGGCGCCGATGATGACGACGGGGAGAGTCGCGAGGCGGTCGTTCTCCACGACACGGGGTGTCAGATCGAGCAAGGTCACAGCAGCCTCCAGCGGATATCGATGAACGTCGATGTCTGATTCTGCACCGGTCTATTGACGTCTGTCAATATCGACTACTGTCGATGCATGACCACGATGCTCGACGTGACCGACGTCACCGCCGGCGCCTGCTGCACCCCGCTGGTGCGTGAACCGCTCACCGCCGACGAAGCCGATCAGCTCGCGACGACCATGAAGGCATTGGCCGACCCGGCCCGGCTCCGGCTGCTGTCGATCGTCGCCGCATCCGAAGGTGCTGAGGCGTGCGTGTGTGACCTCATCGAGCCCATCGGACTGAGCCAGCCCACCGTCTCGCACCACCTCAAGGTTCTGACCACCGCAGGGTTCCTCGAGCGCAGCAAGCGCGGCACGTGGGCGTATTACAAGCTCATCCCCGGCGCACTCGACCGCATCTCGCAGCTCCTCGTCGCCTCGTGACCCCGGCAACCACCCGCGCCCTCGTCGGCGAGTTCCTCGGCAGCGCCCTGCTCGCCGCCGTCGTGGTCGGCTCCGGCATTGCCGCGCAGACTCTTTCGCCCTCCGATGTCGGCTTGGCGCTGTTCGAGAATTCCTTCGCGACCGCGCTCGGCCTCGGCGTGCTCATCCTGGTCTTCCAGACCGTGTCCGGCGCCCACTTCAACCCTGTGGTCTCGATCGTCGACGCGCTTCTGCACCGCAAAGGCGCGGCGATCACGGCGGCATACATTCCCGCGCAGATCGTCGGATGCATCGGCGGAGCAGTCCTGGCGAACCTGATGTTCGCCGAACCCGCCATCGCCTGGAGCACCACTGACCGTGCCACCGGGCCGCACCTCCTCGCCGAAGTCGTCGCCACCGCGGGGCTGGTGCTGGTGATCTTCGCGCTGGTCCGCACCGGCCGGTCTCACCTCGCCGCGCCCGCGGTAGGCGCGTACATCGGCGCCGCGTATTTCTTCACCTCGTCGACGAGCTTCGCCAACCCCGCGATCACGATCGGCCGTTCCTTCTCCGACACGTTCGCGGGGATCGCCCCTTCGTCAGTTCTGCCCTATATCGCTGCGCAACTGGTTGGCGCCGCACTGGGCTGGGCGCTCGTCCGCGGACTGTTCCCCGTCGGCGCGCCCGAACCCACTGCAGCCGACGGTTGACGCACACGCGTCTCCCGCTATGGGGATTGCGATCGAGGGCCGCGACGATTCGTTCGCTCTATAGCGGGGTGGTGTGCTTCTCGAGCCACAGTTCGACGTCGCTCAGAGGTGCATCTCCGGCTGCGATCAGCCGGATGTACCGGTCAGTGTCGTCGATGTCGTCGGCGCGCAAGTTGAAACCGTTGATTGCATAGAACGCGACCGCGATGAACCAACTCAACCGCTTGTTCCCATCTATCAGCGGGTGATCGCGGTTGATCGCGCTGATCAGCACTGCTGCCTTCTGGTGGAGGCCGGGGTAGACCTCCTCGCCGAACACCGGCAGGGGAGCACCCAGGGCCGACAGCAACAGTCCGCGGTCTCGGTAGTGAAAGCCTTCCTCTTCCACGAGCTCGTCGACGTCGTCCGGCTCGATGTATTCGGTCACCGAGACAGTCGCTCCAGTAACTCAGCGTCTCGCGTGCGGACCACGTCGAAGGCTGCGCGCACCCTCGCCCTGCGGACGGTCCGCTCGTCCATCTCAAGAACGGCCTTCTCAATGACGGCGTTCTTGCTGAGGTGCAGGAGCTCGGCCAACTCGGCAAGGCGCTGTTCGGCCTCGTCGCTCAGTCGTACGGTCGTAGCCATGGTGGCCCCCATCGTCAGTGGTGCACAATGGTACCACTGAGGAAAACCATCACATGAGGTTCGAGATCGCGCCGATGGAACTGTCGATTCGGCCCTGTTCGCCGGCTCTTCGAACGACACGTGGCGACACATTCGCCGCATCCGCCCGCGCGCGATTGAGCCACTTCGGCGTAATCACGCTGTTTCGCCGACACTCAATGACACGCGGCGTCATATGGCGTCCATTGTGTACGCGCGAGCCCGATCATCTTCCCTAGTCTGGCCAGACCACCTCGACAGACTGGATCCTCGATGCGACCCGCACCGTTCACGGCGACCCTCACGGGCGTCGCTGTGCCGTGCGTCGTGAGCGCCGTCGGAGCGACCAGCCGCTGTCGAATGCGTGGCGGTCGAATGTGTTCTGACCTCAGCGCGTCGATGCGCTGATCTCGCAGCACCCCGCATTCACGCCCTCCCACACCGGCGCCCTCGTGCGCGGTGCGCGGCGTTCGCCAACTCCGAAAGAGAACCGTGTCCGACATCCTCATCTCTGCCCCTCAGCTCGCCGAACTGATCGCCAGCGACACCACTGTTCGAATTCTCGACGTGCGGTGGCGCCTCGACCGCCCGGACGGTCGCCCGGAGTTCCTCGAGGGTCATATCCCCGGTGCGGTCTACGTCGACCTCGATCACGAACTCGCCGAACACGGCGCAGCGACCGATGGACGCCACCCGCTTCCCTCGCCGGCTCGACTGCGCGATGCCGCACGACGGTGGGGACTCAACGACGGCGACACCGTCGTGGTCTACGACGACCTGAAGTCGCTGTCGGCAGCGCGCGCCTGGTGGCTGCTGACGGACGCCGGCATCGCCGACGTGCGGATCCTGGACGGATCGCTTCGGGCCTGGACGATCCTGGGGGAGCCTCTCGAGACCGGAGACGTCGTGCCCGTCGCCGGCAACATCACGCTCTCGAGCGGCCACCTGCCGCGCCTGAGCATCGACGATGCCGCGCACCTCGCCACCACGGGAGTCCTCATCGACGTGCGGGCCGCCGAGCGATACCGCGGCGACGTCGAGCCGATCGATCCGCGTGCCGGTCACATCCCCGGCGCGGTCAATCGCTTCACCGGCGCGAACGTCGACGCCAATGGCCGATTTCTCTCGCCCGATGAGCTGCGGCGCGAGTTCGCCGCGCTCGGCGTCACGCAGGGCGCGCCGGTCGGGGTCTATTGCGGATCGGGCGTCACCGCCTCGCACGCCTTCGTCGCACTGACGCTCGCGGGCTACAGCCCGACCCTCTACCCCGGCTCGTGGAGCCAGTGGTCCAACCACCCCGACCGACCCGTTGCAACCGGAGGTCGCCCATGAGGTCGCCGTCGTCCGCCATGGACGGCTCTTGGAGCGCGGACCCGCCGCTCAGGTCATGAATACGCCCACCCACGAATACACCCGCGCGCTGCTGGACGCCGTGCCATGCCGCGCCCTCCGAAAGGCAATCGCATGAGTCGCTATATCGTCATCGGCGCAGGAGCGCTCGGGGCACTTCTGGCCGCGCAGTGGACAGTCGCGAAGGTCCCGGTGACCCTCGTCGCGCGCGGGTATTCGTACGACGCGATCAGGCGGCGCGGGGTCCGGGTTCGTCGTCCCGAAGGCGACGACGTGGTCCCGGTGTCCGTGGTCGCGTCGATCGCCGAGGCCGCACCGCTCGCGTCCGACACGATCGTCCTGGCGGTGAAGTCGCAGGATGCCGAGTCGACCATCGCGCAGATCGCTTGGGTGCCGCTCGCCGATCGCTCGGGCGTTGTCGCCGACCTGCCGATTCTCACTCTGCAGAACGGACTCGCGAGCGAAGACGCGGCGCTGCGTCGATTCGAGCGCGTCATCGGTGTGTCCGTCGGGATCCCCGCAAGTCACCTCGAGCCCGGCGTTGTCGTCTCACCTGCGAAACCGGTCATCGGTGTCGCGTGGATCGGCGGGTATCCCTCATCGCTTCCGGGAGAAGAGGAGAGACATCGCGTGGCCTTCGCGCGGGCACGGTTCGCCGCATTGATCGAGCCGGACATCGCTGCCGCCAAGCGTCGGAAGCTGATCGCGAACCTCCGCAACGTCGTCGATGTCTTCGATGCGACGCTCGAGCAGCAGGAGTACGCCGAAGAGGCGCTCGCGGACGAAGCCCGCCGCGTGTTCGCCTTCGCTCGACTCGCCGTCGCCGCGCCTCCCAGGGATGCGCCTCGCATCGACGTCGCGGATGTACCCGGCCATGAGCCCGGGCACCTCTCGACCTGGCAGAGCTTCGCGCGCGGCGCGTCGAGCGAAGTCGACTTCCTCAGCGGGGAGATCGCACTGATCGCACGGCAGCACGGCATCGAGGCCCCGCTCAACGCGGCCATCGCCCGAGAGCTCGGCGCCCTCGCGGCACGCGGCGGTCGTCCCGGGGAGATCCCCCTCCCGCTCGAGTTCGCCTCGGGCTCATTGACGCGTTCGCGGGTGCCCGTGTGACCCTTGGGCCGCTCGCAGAGGGGCAACTGGGAGGGACCATCACCGCGGAGCACGGTGTCGGCCGGCTCAAGAAGCGTTGGGCTCAGCGTGAGCTCGGGCCTGCTGTCCACGCGCTGCAGCTGCAGCTCAAGGAGGCTTTCGACCCCCGTGGGATCCTCAACCCCGGCAGCAGCGTCTGAGGTCGAAGCGGCACATCGCCGGTCCGGTGCGGCATGCGCTCCTTATATTGGGCCGCAGAGGTTGCAGATGCAGGCCGGAGGGCAGCGGAACCCACGGCGGACCGCGGAAGTCACTGATACAGCCTGCATCTGCGACATCCGACGCCTTCCCCCGCCCGAGCGACGTCGGCAACGCTCGTCGGGCTGACGCCGGCATCCGCGTCGGTGGGGCGCCCCGCGCGGACGGCCTTCTTCGTGTGCCCGTCGATGCAGTGCACGCGGGTGCACGCGCCCTCATTACGCGGCGTGACGTACGTGTGACGTCCGGTGTCGGCGACGTCCGCACCCCACCCGCGATCGCCGTACCGTCGCCTCATGACCACGATCGACGCCAACATCGAAACCCCTCTCACGCCCACCTCGCTGCGCGCTCCGCTGAAGGTCGTCGGAGTTTCGGGTTCGCTGCACACGCCCAGCAAGACCACCGCGCTCGTCTCTGCGATCATCGAGGCGGTCGGTCGTCGCGCACGCATCCAATCGCGCCTGATCGAAATCGCCGACATCGGTCCGGCGCTCGCCGGTGCCCTGCGCCGAGACGAACTTCCCCCGGAGGTGCTCGACGTCCTCGAGGCCATCGAGGGTGCGGACCTGCTCGTGGTGGCAAGCCCCGTCTACCGGGCGTCGTTCACCGGCCTCTTCAAGCACCTCTTCGATTTCGTCGACCAGTACGCGTTGGTCGGGCAGCCGGTGCTGCTGGCGGCGACGGGTGGGGGAGAGCGCCACGCGCTGATCATCGAGCATCAGCTGCGGCCGCTCTTCGGATTCTTCCAGTCGCTCACTCTTCCACTGGGTGTGTACGCCAGCGCAGTCGATTTCGAGGGGTCCGAGCTTCGAAGCGCGGCAGCTCAGCAGCGCATTGAGCAGGCCGTGGGCCGCGGGCTGCCGCTGATCGAACAGGCGGCCCACCTTCAGATCTCCGAGTACATCTCCACCTGGTAGCCACCTCGTTTCGCCGGATCCGCCTCACCCGGAGCTATGGTGAGGCTTGTGAAGTCAATCTGGCCGTTCCTCGTTTCCGGCGTGATCCTCAGCTGCGTGGGATTGATCTGGACCCTGCAGGGTCTTGATGTCATGCGCGGGTCCGCGATGAGTGGCTCGTCGCTATGGGCCACCGTCGGTCCGATCGTGCTGGTCGTGGGGTTGGTGCTGATCGGGATAGGGATCGCGCGCCGGCGCCGCAACCGCGCAGATCGCTGATCGCACAGCTTCGAGACTTCGCACTCCGAGCCGCGTGAGCGAATGCGCGCATAGGCTCGCATGATGCAGCTTCCCGAAGAACTTCTGACGCTCCTGCGCGCGCCGAGCACCTGTTACATCGCGACTCTGATGCGGGACGGTTCGCCGCAGCTGACCCAAGTGTGGGTGGACACCGACGGCGAGCACGTCATCGTCAACAGCGTCGACACGCACCTCAAAGTGCGCAACCTCCGCCGAGACCCCCGGGTCGCGGTGACGATCAGCGATCCGGCTCGGCCCCGGCGATTCTTCCAGGTGCGAGGCGTCGTGAGCAGCATCACCACCGACGGTGGCGTCGAGCACATCGAGATGCTCTCGCAGAAGTACACGGGTGGTCCGTACAGCTGGTACGGCGGCCGGGATCAGGTGCGGGTCGTCATCACGATCGACCCCGAGAAGGTCAGCGGTCAGGGCGGCTGACCGGCTGAGCGGCGCACCTCGCTCCCCGCGTGGGTGTTCGGCTGATCACCGGTCAGTCGAACGCTCCTGCGATGCGATCCCACCACTGCTGGTTTGACCTCCAATGCCCCGGATAACGCGCGGAAGCTTCCCGCAGAATCGCTTGACGATCACGCCATAGCGCCGTCATCCCCGTCACTCCGGCCGCGCCGGCATCCGCAATCGGCACCACTGTCGACTGACCCCAGTGCGCCAGTGCGCCGCGCTGCTTGACGGACGTGTACTCGTCGGTCACAAGCCCCAACACAGGAACCCCTGCCGGAGCTGCGAAGACGGCCGGGTGGTACCGACCGGTGATCAGCAGACCTGCGGAGCGGGCGAGACGGGCCGCGTCGACCGGATCGCCGGTCGGCAGAACGGTCGACTCCGTGCGCATGGCCGCACGTACCTCATCGTGCAGCACCGCGTCTCCGCGTCGTTCCTGGGGCGCGACCGAACCGAAGTGCGCGTGAAAGCTCACCGGCCCGCCCACGGTGTCGGCGGCCGCATCCACCAGTCGAGCGATACCCGCGACAGTCTCCTGCCTCGGAGCTCCGCCGAGGCTCAGCGAGAGGCTCACCAGCACGCCCGCCTGTTGGCCGTTCGCCCCGCCCGCATCCGCATCTCCACGGCGCCCGAGGAACGACGCGTCGTCCACACCGAGGGTCGCCGAAACACCGAGGTCCGCCGCCAGCGCCTGCGACGCCTCCTCGCGCACGCCGACCACCGCGGACGAGCGCAGGATGCCGCCAACGAGCTCACGATCCCGACCCTCAAGATGCGGGCCGAACGTCTGGCCGGTGACGACGAGGGGACGCCCCAATCGCTCGGCGATCTGCGCGATCGCGGCCCGTTCGTAGACATGCAGTGGCCACGTCGATGCCAGGTTTCCACCCCCGGCGATCACGACGCCGTCGGCCTCCGCGATCGTCTCGATCAGCGGGCCAGCCGGGTGGTCCGCGGTGAGCCGGTGCGACCAGCGGCGGCCGAGACCACTTCATCAAGACGACGCTCGGAGGCAGCCCGATCCAGCCCATCGAAACGTATGCGTGAAACGGCATGGATCCCGTATCGCTGTGCCGACTCAATCGCGTTCGACGATACGCCGACGACGTCCGCGCCCCGTGACTGCAGTTCATCCACCGCGGCCTCGAACATGGCTTCATCGCCGATGTGCATCATGGCGTCCACGACGCCTACGTCACCGATGACAACTACTCGCATTATGACCCTCTTATACCCGATGAAACCGTCGGTGCCAACGCCCATCCCGCGTTCAGTCGCCGGGGTTACGATCGCCATGGTCCGGTTCCCGAACCGGTGGCAGACGGACATCGATCACCGGCTATCAAGGAGATCACACATGGGCGTCCAGACATCACTCGACGCGGTGCGAGATGCGCCGAGCCTCGTCGGCGCACTCCGACTCTCGGACGACCTCGCCTTCGAAGCCGGCCGCGATCCGGGGGTGCGGACCCTGCGCATCCTCAGCGCCGCCATCAAAGGCGATGACACGCTGACAGCGATCGCCGCCGTCCACGCCCTTGCCGAAGTTCAGGACCAAACCGCTCGACGCCTGCTCGTCGAGTTGTTGTCGGACCCGCGACCATTCATCCGTGAGCATGCCGCATGGGCGCTGGGCGAGGGACTTGCACGACCCGAAGCGATCGCGCGGCTCATTGGACTGGTCTGCTCGGGCGGGTTCACGGGCATGCTCGCCCAGCGCACCCTCGAACGCTGGTCGGACACGTCCGGGGTCATCCTCGCTGTCAGCCTCGAGGCAGCGCTCATCACCGCCACCGATCCGAGCGTGCGAACACGCCTCGTCGAGACTCTGGGACTTGTTCGTCTCGGGATCGCTTCGCGACCGCTCCTTAAGATCGCGAGTGACTCAAGTGAGGCGGAGGAGACCCGCGTCGCTGCCGTCTCCGCATTGGGACAGCGACCCGGCGATCGGGTGGCGGCGGTTCCGGTTCTCGAGGAGCTCGTGTCGGGGTTCGGCAGGCTCTCCGAGATCGCGCGGTTGGCGCTCATCGACCTTGACCCGGCGGTCGCCTTGCACAGCAGCGAGGCCGCGGGTCTGACCATCGCGCAGTTGTTCCTGCACGCCGATATCGACCCCGCGCTGACGTCCGCGGGGGCGGGCGACAACGGAGGCATCGCCACGCTGCTCGTGCGCCTCGGCGATGCGCTGATCGATGCGCCGGATGCCGGTGTGGGCCGTGTCATCACCCTGTCACGCGGGAGCGCCAGCCAGGCTGCGACCGACCTGCTCGAGATCTCCGGTCAGACGGCCGGACACGTCTACGGCCACGTCCCGCTGGCCGCGCACCCCGTCCCGTCGGCGGGCGCGTGGCCGTTGCGCGTCACCGCGCGCCGCGGCATCCGTCGCGTCCTTCGCTCCGCGGGCAGGGTCGATGTGCTTCACCTCCGCATGGCCGACCTCGGCAGCCTCGCCGCGGCCGACGTGGCACGCGAATTGGGGATCCCGGTCGTCTTCACGGTCGCGCCCGACCCGCACACTGTCATCCGCTCGCTCGACCGGGCAGGAGCGATGACCCGGGAGAACTTCGGCGACGTCGATCTGCGCGAGCACTTCTGGTTCCGAACGAGTCTCGTCAAGAGCCTGGCCTCGAGCGCGGCACACACGGTGCTGTTCCCGCGTCCGCAATTGGCCCGCGACATGAGCGAACTCGTCGGGATCGACCTCTCCGCACACCCCGAGCGTCACTCGGTGGTGGCGGAAGGCGTCGACATGGCCGTCATCGACAGGGCGCTCGACACGGCATCCGCTCACCTGGGTGGTGGCCCCACGACCCCCGCACTCGCGTCGCTGAGTGAGCTGCTGGAGCACCTTGCTCCCGAGCGACGTGACCTTCCGCTGGTGGTGAGTCTCGGGCGACTCCACCGCGTGAAGGGGATGGCGACACTGGTCGAAGCATGGGCGAATGGCACCCTCCGCGAGCGCGCCAACCTCCTGATCGTCGGCGGCGACCTCGATCACCCGTCGCTCGACGAGCGCGAACAGCTCGACCGGATCGATGTTGCCGTCCCGAGCGCCGAGCGCGGCGCGGCGGGCCTCATCATCGCCGGCCACCGACCCAACGACGAAGCCGCAGAGTGGTTGGCGGCGGCGCGCCTCGGCCTTCCGGGCTTGGCGGCGGCCGGGGGAGTGTACGTCTGCGCGAGCGTGAAAGAGGAGTTCGGAATCGCCCTCCTCGAAGCGATGGCCGCCGGGCTGCTCGTCGTCGCGCCCGACGGTGGTGGGCCGGCGACCTACGTCGAGCACGGGCACACCGGCATCCTCACGGCGACGTGGGACGCGGCACAACTGGAGAGCGCCGTGCAGGACGCGCTCGGGATCGCCTCCCGGCTCGACGATGAGCGGGCGGAAAGCGCCCGCGCGATGGTCCGCGAGAAGTTCACCATCCAGTCGATGGCGGCCGCGCTGGGACCCGTCTACCGCGGGGTGGCGGCCGATGAGGCAGAACTGCTGCGCGAAGCCGGAGTCATCGGATGACGCTGCTGGTCATCAGTCCCGACTACGCCTCGCACCTGCTGCCCCTCGCGACCCTTGCGACGGCGTGGAGCAACGCGGGAGAGCGCGTGGTCGTGGCCACCGGTCCCGCCACGGCGCCGATCGTCGAGGAGTTCGGGTTCGAGCGGCTCGATCTCCCGCTCGGGCGGGGAAGCAACGCGAAGGTGATCCGCGCAGAAGAGCAGCCCGAATCGGAATCCGAATCGCTGCGCGGCTTCTTCGACGCGACCCGTCAGGGGATGGTGCCGACACTTCGGTACCAGGCGACCGAACGACTGACCGACCTGATGTGGGATCCCGTCGCCACCGGACGTCGTGTGCTCGCGGCCGTCGCCGAGGTGAGACCCGATGCGATCTTGGTCGATCACCTGGCCTTCAGTGCCCGACTCGCGCTGCAGACGGCCGGCGTGCCCTATGGCGATGTCGTCCTGGGACACCCGACCGCCCTCCCCGTGAGCGGCGAGGTCTACGGTTACCCGCCGTTTTGGCCACGGGCGTTCAGTCCCGCAGAAGAGGAGCTCGCAGAACTTCGCGCCCTGTGCGAGCGCGTATCGACCTCGTTCACTGCGGAGTGGAATCGCGCGTCACACGAACTGGATCCTTCCGTGGCCGATACCGCCGACGCCTTCGGCGAGCACGGCTCCACGGTGCTCTACAACTATCCGCGGTCACTCGCCGAGGGAGATGGACGATCCCTTCCCCCGCACGCGTTTCTCGGATCCACTCGCCGGTCCGAGGTCGTCGACGCCGAGGTCGAAGCATGGCTCGCCGACCCGGCAGATTTCGCCTACGTCAGCTTCGGCAGCTTCCTCTCCGTCCGCAGTGACGTTCTCGGTCGTGTCGTCGAAGCGCTCACGCAGGCGGGAATGCGTGCGGCGATCGCCACCGGGACGACGCCGGCCGCGGACTTGGGGCCGATCCCCGACGACTGGCTGGTCCGCGACTACCTTCCCCAGGTGCGGATGCTGCGCTCTGCGCGGCTCGCGGTGACCCACGGCGGCAACAACTCCGTCACCGAGGCCGTGGGACAGGGCGTTCCCCTGGTGGTGCTCCCGTTCTCCACCGACCAGTTCGCCGGGGCGGCGGCCATCGAGCGCGTCGGCATCGGCAGGGCGCTCGACCCGCAGACGGCATCCGTGAGCGAACTGGCCGATGCGATCCGTGCGGTGCGCGACCTTGCGGGTTCGGGGCGGTCAGTGCTGGACGCGGAGGCTCGCGCTCAGCAGGAGCGGCCCGGACCTCAGATCGCCTACGAGCTGCTGGCGTCTTCGCGCTCCGCGACGAGCCGGGCCATCGCGTTGCTGTCGCCTGCCGCCGCGGTGTAACGCTCCGCGAGTCGCGCATTCGCGTCGTAGTGCAGGCCGGCCCTGACCTCGCCGACGTGATGCAAAGCGTAGACGCGCCCGGGATGCCGCACCGGCGGAGCGCCTAACAGCGTTTCGTGAGCGAGGTACCACGCGGCATCCTCGAATCCCCAGCCGCGAAAGCGCGGATCTTGACCGCCATGCGCTGCCCAGGTGCGCGGTGTCGTCACATAGACACCCGAGCACGCACCGCTGACGACCTGCTCGACGTTGCAGTCGGATGCCGGGATCCCGGCCATGAGGTCCGCGGTTCCACTCGCGCCGAGCCAGCGGTACTCGGTGTAGGGGAGGTGAACGAGCCCGCTTGTCGCAGCGTCCGCCACCGCTGCACGCAGCGGCTCCACCTCGGGCAGAGTGTCGGCGTCGTTCACCACGACGACCTGGTCGGCCTCGAAGGCATTGATTCCGACGTTGCGGCAATTCGCCAGATTGAACGGGACGTCACCGGTATCGATCGTCCGCAGCTCGAAGTCCGGAAGGTGCTCGGCATACCACTGCTGCAACACGTCGAACGCGGGGACGCGGGACGCGGCCGCCCGCCACGGGACTACGACCGAAGGCATACGGCCGAGTCTAGGCGGACGTCTCCGGCTCAAGGTGGCGGTGCGAGCCTGAGTAGACTGTCGCCCGACCCCGAGCCTTGAAGGATCATATTGACCACCCACGCGCCGACCACTCCTTGGTCCCGATTCCTCGTCTGGGTTTCGGGCGATGTCGTCGGGGGACTCCTGATGATCGGGGCGGCCGCGATCGCGCTGGTCTGGGCGAACTCGCCGTGGCAAGCGTCCTACGAAGCGCTCTCACAGATCAGGGTCGGCCCGACCTTCATGATCGGCAGTTTCGACGTCCATCTTGATCTGACGCTCGAGACGTGGGCGGCCGACGGACTGCTTGCGATCTTCTTCTTCGTGGTGGGTGTCGAACTCAAGCACGAACTGGTCGCCGGCAGCCTCCGCAATCCGAAACAAGCCGGTGTCCCGGTCCTTGCCGCCGTCGGCGGCATGGCCGTGCCCGCCCTCATCTTCGTCGGCGTCATTCTGGCGACCGGCGGCGGACCGGCCCTGCACGGATGGGCGATTCCCACCGCTACGGACATCGCCTTTGCGCTCGCCGTTCTCGCGATCTTCGGACGAGGTCTCCCGGTAGCGCTTCGAATCTTCCTGCTCACGCTCGCGGTCGTCGACGACCTCCTCGCGATCGTCATCATCGCCGTCTTCTACAGCGACGGAGTCAACTTCCTCCTCCTGGCGGCATCTTTCGTGGTCGTCGCGATCTTCGCGGTCGCCGTCCGCATGAAGAAGATGCGCTGGTGGCTGCTGCTTCCGCTTGCACTGGTTGCGTGGGTGCTCATGCACGAGTCTGGAGTCCACGCCACAATCGCCGGAGTCCTGCTCGGGTTCGTTGTTTCCGCCCGCCCGATACACGGTGAATCGACGTCGAGAACGACCCAACTTGAACACACCATCCGTCCGCTTTCGGCCGGCTTCGCGCTCCCGTTCTTCGCCTTCTTCGCGGCCGGTGTGTCGCTGTCCAGCGATGGGGGAGTGCTGGGCGCCCTGGCCGACCCGATCGCCCTCGCGATCATCGCAGCATTGGTCATCGGCAAGCTCGTCGGCGTGCTGGGTGTCACCGCCATCGTGACCAAGGTGACGCCCCTGCGGCTTCCCAACGGAATCGGCATCCGCGACCTCCTGCCGGTGGGGCTTCTCTGCGGCATCGGCTTCACCGTTTCGCTGCTGATCGCTGAACTGTCCTTCACCGACGAAGGTCACGAGTCGGCCGCGAAGTTCGCCGTGCTCGTGGCGAGCGTGATCGCTGCCGTCCTCGCCGGAGGCACCCTCCGATGGGATGCGCACAAGGCACGCAGCGCCGACATGAACCGGGACGGCATCGACGACGACGACCCCGAGCGGATCGGGGACCCGCACGCCAAAGAAACCGCCTGACGGCTGCCGCCTGCGTCAGCGACTCGTCTCAGTGCGCGGCGTCGTACGCGTCGAGCACTGACGACGGAACGCGTCCGCGTTCAGACAGCTGGTATCCGTTCTGCGCCGCCCATTCGCGAACCGGGCCGTAGTCCCGCTGACCGGTGCGCCGCTGGGTTCGCGCGGCCGCTCCGCGAGTTGACGAGCCGCTCGACGATCGAGCCGTCACCGAACGAGCGCCCGCGATGTACGGAGCAAACGCCTCGCGCAATGCGGCGGCATTCTCGTCGGTCAGGTCGATCTCGTAGGCAGTGCCATCGATCGAGAACAGGATGGTCTCTCCCGATCCCACGTCCAATACGGTGCCGTCGAGGTCATCGACCAACTGATGCACGATTCTGCGAGCCATGCGTCACACCTTAGCGACCGGGTCAGGGAAGGAGTCCACCGCGACGCGCCTTGGTGACGGCGGCATGCCGGGTCGATGCATCCAGTTTCGCCATCGCCGACTGGAGATACGACTTCACCGTCCCCTCCTTCAGGCGAAGTGTGGCGGCGATCTCGCCGTTGGTCGACCCGAGGGCGCAGCAGGCGAGCACGTCCAACTCTCGCGGCGAGAGCTTGGCGTCGATGAGCAACTCGGGCTCGGCAGCACCGCGCGAGAGGTCGGCCAAGCGGTTCTCGAGGACGGCGAGGCGACGGCGCAGCGCTTCATCAGTGACGGATGCCGCGATAGAGCGCAACTCGGCAAAGCTCTCCCGAAGCTCCTCCCTCGCCGACGACGCGAGGGCGGCCGTCGGTGCGGGTGCGGGCATCGAGGCCAACCGGCGCGTCACCTCATCGCGCACCCGCAGTTCGGTCGCCAACGACTCTGCGGCCGCGAAGGCCGGACGTGTCACCAGGTCGCCGACGGGCGCCTGTCCCCACGACCCGCAGTACATGACCCCGCGCGCACGACCGCTGACCACGATCGGGACGGCGAACAGCGTCGCGATGCCCTCACCGAGGATCGCCCGGTCGTAATCATGGGTGATCGTGCGCGCCGTGCGGTAGTCCAGCGCCAGGCGTGGGCGCTTCTCGACCATCGCGGCACCGCCCAACCCTCGTCCGGTGTGCACCACCAGCCCGTCAAGGTTGTGGGTGCGGGCACCCGAGATCGCCGTGATGCCAACCTCGCCGTCGCGCTCGAGACCTCCGAACACGATGGGAAAGCGTGTTCTGCTTGCGAGGTCGCCGACCGCACGCGATACGAGCTTCGTGTCGCTGTCAGCTTCGGGGCGTGCACTCATGCACTACCTACTTCCGGGGGTGACGGCATCATCGCCGCCTTCGTAGCGTCGACCGTACCACGCGGTCTGTTGATGTCGACGGGCCGCGAGCGTTCCACGCACACCCCATGAGGCAAGGAGGCCCCGTGTCCGAATCCCGAACGGATTCCCAACCCCCCGAGACGATCGACTACATCGCCGTTGACGACTCACCCAGGTTCCAAGAGCTCAAGCACAAGCACCGCAGTTTCGTCTGGCCGCTGACGGTGTTCTTCATCGTCTGGTACTTCGCGTTCGTGCTGCTGTCGTCGTTCGCACCGGAGTTCATGTCACAGCCGGTGTTCGGCGTCATCAACGTGGGCCTGCTTTTGGGCCTCGGTCAGTTCGTCACAACATTCGCCATCACGATGTGGTACGTCTGGTACGCCAACCACCGCCTCGACCCCATCTCGTCGGAAATCCGTGACGAGCTCGAGAAGCTGGAGCCGACGGCATGAACGAAATCTTCGCAGCGATTCAGGCGGCCGGAGAAACGGTCGACAGCAACCCCATTCTGAACATTTCCATCTTCGGTGCGTTCGTCGCGGTGACGCTCTTCATCGTCATCCGTGCGAGCCGCAACAACAAGACGGCGGCCGACTACTACGCCGCCGGCCGCTCCTTCACCGGTACCCAGAACGGCTTCGCGATCGCCGGTGACTACCTGTCTGCGGCATCCTTCCTCGGGATCTGCGGCGCTATCGCCATCAACGGATACGACGGGTTCCTTTACTCCGTCGGATTCCTCGTTGCCTGGCTGGTCGCGCTGCTCCTCGTTGCGGAGCTCATGCGCAACACCGGCAAGTTCACGATGGCGGACGTCCTTTCGTTCCGCCTGAAGCAGACCCCGGTACGGATGGCAGCCGCGATCACGACCCTCGCTGTCTGCTTCTTCTACCTGCTCGCGCAGATGGCGGGCGCCGGCGGACTGGTCTCGCTCCTGCTCGGCATCACCGAACAGCTCGGACAGTCGCTCGTCATCGCCGTCGTCGGCATCCTGATGATCGTCTACGTCCTCGTCGGCGGAATGAAGGGCACGACCTGGGTTCAGATCGTCAAGGCGGGGCTCCTCATCGTCGGCGCGATCGTGATGGCCATCTGGGTCCTCGCGATCAACGGATTCAGCCTCAACACGCTGCTGGAGAGCGCAGTCGCCGCATCGGCCACCGACCCGAAGGATGCCATCCTCGGCCCGGGGCTGCAGTACGGCGCCAAGCCGTGGGACTTCATCTCGCTGGCCCTCGCGTTGGTGCTGGGCACCGCCGGACTCCCGCACGTGCTGATGCGCTTCTATACGGTCCCCACCGCGAAGGAAGCCCGTCGCTCGGTCGTATGGGCCATCTGGCTGATCGGCATCTTCTACCTGCTGACCCTGGTGCTCGGTTACGGCGCTGCGGCCCTCGTGGGCTCGGAGGAGATTCTCGCATCGCCCGGCGGAGTGAACTCGGCGGCACCGCTGCTGGCGTTCCACCTCGGCGGACCGATTCTGCTCGGGTTGATCTCCGCGATCGCATTCGCGACCATCCTCGCGGTGGTCGCGGGCCTGACGATCACGGCGGCGGCATCGTTCGCGCACGATATCTATGCCAACGTCATCAAGAAGGGCAACGTCCCGCCGGACGGAGAAGTCAAGGTCGCCCGTCGCACGGTGATCGTCATCGGGATCCTCGCGATCATCGGCGGCATCGGCGTGCAGGGACAGAACGTGGCGTTCCTCGTCGCGCTGGCCTTCGCTGTGGCGGCATCTGCCAACCTGCCGACGATCATCTACTCCCTGTTCTGGCGCAAGTTCACCACGCGCGGCGCCGTGTGGAGCATGTATGGCGGGCTGGCGGCCGCGCTCATCCTGATCTTCCTCTCCCCGGTGTTCTGGGGAACGGAGACCAGCGTGTTCAAGAACGTCGGCACCGCGATCTGGCCCCTGAACAACCCGGGAATCGTCTCGATTCCGATCGGGTTCTTCCTCGGCTGGCTCGGCTCGGTGACGACCTCGCGCAAGGAAGATCCGCGCAAGGCATCCGAGATGGAGGTCCGCTCGCTGACCGGCTACGGCGCGGAGAAGGCAGTCAACCACTGATCGCATTCTGAACGGAAGCGCGGCCCCCGGGGATCATCCCCGGGGGCCGCATTCGTTCGCGAGGGCCTACCCGCTCGCGGACGCGATGGTCTCCCGCTCGAGATCCAGGAGGAAACGCTTGATGTGCGGCCGCCCACCGTATTCACCGATCGAGCCGTCGCTGCGGACCACTCGATGGGCGGGCACGATGATCGACATCGGTGTTCGCGCGCACGCTGACCCCACCGCGCGGTTCGCGCCGGGGGAGCCGGCGACGATCGCCACTTCTGCGTACGAAGCGGTCTCGCCGTAGGGGATCGCGCTGACGGCCTCGAGCGCGGCGCGGACGAACCCCTGAACGAGGCGCCAATCGAGGGGGACATCGAAGGCCGTGCGCGTGCCGGCGAAGTATTCGTCGAGCTGGGACGCCACCTGTGCGGTCGCCTCCTCGTCGTGCGTCGGTGAGGTGCCCAGAGCCCGACTCAACTCCTCAAGTTCGTCGTCGTGCGCTCCGTCGAGGATGTGGAGGGCGACGAGGCCCTCATCGCTGACGACGATGAGGGCTTCGCCGATCGGTGTCGGGTGCACCGAGAATGCTGCGCTGGTCATGGACCAATGATGCCGGTGCCGTGCGCGGACCAGCGCGTCAGCACTCCCGTCGGTGGACAGTTGCTGGAGTCCGTCGCCTGGGGAGGAGCCGCAGGTCCGCTCGGCGTGTCGGCAATCGGGCGAAACTCGGCCCAGGCTCCGCCTATCGTGGTGGAGAGCACCTTAGGGTGGCTCGTGTGTGGCGAGCAGAGGGCGGTGCCGTGCGAGGCGAAATGGAAGATTCCGAGCACGAGACACCGGTGACCCCGGCGGATCTGCGTCTGTCAGAGGAGGGCGTGATGATCAGCCACGTCGCGGAGCCCGAGCGCGCCGTCATCCGTGAGCGGGTGAGTCACCTGGGTGGTCGCTCCACTCTGCTGCACTATTCCGATTCCGGCGATGCCGGCATCGACATCACCAAGGCCCACCCGGGCAGCCTGCCGCAGTTCATCACGGGACGATCGACGTTGCTGTCGGGACTGTTCCGTGACGAAGTCGCCTTGCGGACGGCCCGGATGGCGGCCGAGCGCATCACTGCGAAGGATGTCGAACTGCGGACTGCTCGCGGCCTGGAAACTGTCCACCTCGCCGTTGGGCTGGCTTCGTGGACGACGGAGGAGACTGCTTTCACAGCCCCCGTGCTGCTTCGTCCCCTCACGATCCGACGTCACCACGCGGACTTCGATCTGATGCTCCGGGGCTCGTTCTCGATCAACCCCGAACTCGTCGCCGCCGTGCGCGCACAGTTCGGCATCGAACTCGACGGGGTCGGCCTGGCATCGCTCGCCTACGACGCCGGTGTCTTCAAGCCGCAGCCGGTGATCGATCGCCTGCGCGCGCTCACCGGCCAGGTCGAGACCTTCACCGTTCAGCCGAGGCTCGTCGTGTCGACGTTCGCTGATGTCTCGTCCGGAATGATGCGCGATGCCGTCGACCTCGATCATCCGATTCTCGGCGCTCTCGCGGGGCATCCGGCTGACCGCGAGACGCTGTCGATGCTCCGCCGCGTGCCCACCCCGGTCAACGCCGACGAGCGACCGCCGGCATCCGACACCCTGCTCCTCGACGCGGATGGCGAGCAAGAAGGCGTCCTCGCGCGAATCGTCGCGGGGCAGTCGCTTGCCGTGCACACGCTGCCCGGCACGGGCGGCACCCAGACGATCATCAACGCCGTCGGCGAGCTCGTCCGAGGCGGCAAGCGCGTGCTCGTCGTCAGCGCCCGTCGGTCCACCCTCGAGGGTGTGCGCCACCGCCTCGCCGGGATCGGTCTCGCGGGCCTCGCCGTCTCGCCCCGGCAGGTGCACCGTGACCTGATTCGCGCCATCGCGCGCAACGAGAAGGCGAAGCATCCGAAGGTCAGCGATGTCGATGAGACGCTCGAACGCCTTCGCGGTGTCTTGCGCGACTATCGCGGCGCGCTCACCCTCCGGCATCCGCAACTCGCCGTCTCTCCGCTTGAAGTGCTCCGCACGCTCACGACGATCGCGGGCAGTGATCCCCAGCCGTCGGCGGCCACACGGTTCGACCTCAGCGTCTTGCAGAAGCTCGCGACCCGTCGCACCGAGGCGGCTGCGGCCCTCTCGACCGCCGCCCGGCTTGGTGAGTTCCGCTTCGGGCCTGACGACTCGCCGTGGTACGGCGTCGCGTTCGAGACCAACGAACAGGCGACCTCCGCGCACGCACTGGCGGCTCGACTGCACCGGACCGAGGTCCCGGCCATCCTCGAGCGGGGGTATGAGCTCATCGCGCAGACCGGCATGCGCCCGTTCTCGACGATCGCTGAACTCGGCGCCTACGTGAGGTTGCTGCAGAGCATCCGCGCTTCGCTGGATCGCTTCAGCCTGACAGTGTTCGAGCGGCCACTCGGTGAGCTGATCCAGGCACATGCGCCCCGCCGCGATTCCGACGGCATGTCCGGTGCGAACAGACGACGACTGCGACGACTGTCGAAAGAATACGTCCGCCCCGGAATGCACATCGGCGATATGCACGAAGCGCTCATCCGGGTTCAGGAACAGCGCAGCGAATGGCAGCGACTCGTCGAGGCCGGAGTCACCCCCGAGATCCCGATGGGCTTGGACGAAGTGGCCACAGCGTGGCAGCGCGTCGACGCCGATCTGGCCGAACTCGACCGCATCGTCGGGCACGAGCACCTCGCCGGCGCCCCGATCCCCCATCTGCTGCGGACCCTCGCGGGCCTGGCGGCCGAGTCGGATATGTTCGACAACCTCGTCGAGCGTGCCACGCTCCGCGGCGAACTGGCCGAACTGGGTCTCGAACCGCTGCTCACCGAACTCTCGGTCCGCCACGTTCCCGAAGAGGATGTCGCGACGGAGTTCGAATTCGCCTGGTGGCAGTCGGCCCTCGAGGCGATGCTGCGCAGCGACCGCGCGCTCCTTGGAGCGAACACGTCGGTCGTGGACCGGCTCGAACGCGACTTCCGGCTGGTCGATGAAGCGCACGCCGCATCATCGGGTCCGCTCCTGGCGGCAGATCTCGCGACCCGGTGGAAGATCGCGATTGTCGACGAGCCCGCCGAGACCGATGCGTTGAAGGCGGCGCTGCGGCAGGGCACGGCCTCGGCCGCAGAACTGCTGACGCTCGCCCCGACACTTCTTCGTTCGCTCGCTCCCGTGTGGCTGGCGTCGCCGTACGACGTGCCGGACATCCCCGACAGTCCCAACTTCGACGTTGTCGTGATCGCTGACGCGGGGGCGCTCAGCGTCGCCGAAGCCGCGCCGGCGCTCCGACGGGCGCGCCAGATCGTCGTGTTCGGTGACCCGGTCACCCAGAAGCCCACGTCGTTCACGGTCAGCGCGGGACGCGATACCGATGTGGCCACCGCGCCGCTCCCCGCCGAGGAGAGCGTTTTCGTCCGTCTGGCCGAGATCGTTCCCGTCGAGACGCTCACCCGCAGTTACCGCGCGGGCGGCGAAGACCTCGCGGCGCTCGTCAACGAGGCCTTTTACGGTGGCGAACTCAGATCCCTGCCGTGGGCAGGTTCTTACCTCGGCCGCGGAAGCCTGGGCGTCGACTACGTCGAAGGCGGCGTCGGAAACCCTGATCCGATCACCGGTGCCGTCGAGAGTCCGGATGCCGAAGTCCGGCGCGTGGTGACTCTCGTCGTCGAGCACGCAGTCAACCGCCCGACCGAGTCGCTCATGGTGATCACGGCGTCAGCCCGCCACGCCGAGAAGGTGCGCGCCGCCGTCGCGAAGGAGTTCGCCGGTCGCTCGGACGTCGCCGACTTCGTCGGCCGCGAAACCTCCGAGCCGTTCGCCGTCCTGGGGCTCGACGAATCCGTGGCGGAAAGCCGTGACCGCGTCATCTTCTCGCTGGGCTTCGGCCTCACCAAGCATGGTCGTGTGCTGAGCGACTTCGGCGACCTGTCCGGTCCCGACGGTGAGCGCCTGCTGACGGTCGGCATGACGCGTGCGCGCCGCTCGATGGTGATCGTCTCTTCGATCCGGCCCTCCGCCTTCGATGACGGTCGTCTGGAATACGGCGCGGCGACGCTCATGTCCATCCTCGGCGGACTCGTCACGCGTGGCCGAGAAGCACGTCTGGAAGACCTCGCCGACCCGTTGACGCTGACGCTCGCTCAGCATCTGCGGCGGCTCGGCGTTGCCGTCGACGTGCACTACCGCGGGCTTCTCCCGCTTGTCGCGCAGAAGGGCGGCAAAGCTGTCGTCGTCGAAAGCGACCCGGAAACCTCGGCAGATTCGCTGCGTGAGTCCCTGCGGTTGCGCCCGCAGATTCTGCGCCGGCTGGGGTGGCACTACGTCCGCGTGCACGCCTTCGATCTGTACAGCGACCCGGCCGGGGTCGCCGAACGGGTGGCCGCCATCCTCGGTGTTGAGGCGCGCACTCCCACCGCCGACGCCGACACCCAGCCCATCGATGTCATCGAATGATCGGCAGCGCATCGTTCGCGTGCCCGGGTCTCGCAGAGCACAGCTGACGCCTGCTCCCGGTACCGCGACGGAACCGGCACGAGATGCCACTGACGATGCGGATGCCGGACCGGCTGTCGCGACGTCTGGATCAGGCGCCGGCCCGAACGACGAGCAGTTGCGGCGGGATGTTCCGCCGCACTACTAGAGCTTGGGCGCCGGGTTGGTCGGTGCCTGATTCAGTGGCGTCTGGCCCGCCTCGAGCAGGTCGCGGATCTGCATCAGCAGCTCGGACTCCGTGGGGAGCTTCTCTTCAGTGTCTTCGACGATGCCGGCCTTAGCGGCTTGACGCTCCTTGAAGTGGTTCATCGGCACGACGAACACGAAGTAGACGACGAGGGCGACGGCGAAGAAGCTGATGATCGCGCTGATCAGGTCGCCGATCGGGAAAGTCACCGGCTGACCGTAGATGCCGTTGATGGTGATTCCCGGCACACCCATCGCGTCGGCCTGGAAGAACAAGGAGATGAGCGGCGTGATGATGGTTGCGACGATCGCGTTGACCACTGCGGTGAACGCGGCGCCGATGACGACCGCGACGGCAAGGTCGATGACGTTGCCGCGCATGATGAACTCTTTGAAGCCTTTGATCACGAGCAAACCCCTGTCTGTCGCCGGCCGTGGCCGTCTACGAACCTGATGGTGTGGGTGAGGCTTTCGCCTCGGACTTCGATGATGTCGAAGATGTCGATCCGCCGCCACCGTCGGACCCCGAGGTGACAGAGGAGGACGAGGTCTTCTCGCCGGCATCCTTCTTCGAGCCGTCTTTCTTCGAATTCGAACCCGATCCGTTTTCTCCCGCGCGAGAGTCGGTGCGGTAGAAACCAGACCCGTTGAAGGTCACGCCGATCGAGCCGTACTCCTTGCGGAGCGCTCCGCCGCACTCGGGGCACTCCGTGAGCGTCGGGTCGGCGAAAGACTGGACGATGTCGAAGCGATGGCTGCACTGCTTGCAGGCGTAGGCGTAGGTGGGCATGGATCCTCTGGTTCTCAGCGCCGCGCCGAAGCGAAGGTGACGGTGCGGGTGGGGGTGACCACTCCGTTGACAGGTTGGTCATGAACGTCCCGAGGGACCTCGCCGACGAGTTCGGAGTCGAAGATCACAGCGTAGACCGGGGGGCACCGCTCCATCGAACCGAGCGTCTTGTCGAAATAGCCTCGGCCCCACCCCATCCGCATGCCGGATTCGTCGACGGCGGCGGCGGGGATCACGAGAACATCGACATCGTTCACCGCGAGCGGGCTCAGGATCTCGCCGACCGGCTCGGGCAGGCCGAAGAGTCCCTCGGTGATGTCGCCGCCGGGGACCGCGACGATCCAATCGAGCAAGCCGTCGGCGCGAGTGACCGGAAGGAGGATCCGGATGCCGCGTCGCACCGCGGCATCGACGAATTCACGAGTTCCCGGTTCGGTCGTCGTCGAGAGGAAGCACGACATCGACCGCACGTTCAACGTGTCGAGCAACCGGTCGAGCTGCTCTTTGATCCCCGCGGCGGTCGCCGTGCGTGCGGTTTCGGTGAGCTGTTGGCGGCGCTCGCGCAGGTCGGCGCGCATCGCACGCTTCGCGTTGTCGATGCCATCACCCATGGTGACGATTCTAGAGCGCGGCGTTGCGCACGGCGCCGACACATGCTGTTCACGCAGGCTCGATACAGTGGGGGACATGACGCAGCGCATCAAGGCGGTTATTCCGGCCGCGGGTCTGGGGACCCGCTTCCTTCCCGCCACCAAGTCCATCCCCAAGGAACTGCTCCCGGTCGTGGATAAGCCCGCCATCCAATACGTCGTCGAAGAGGCCGTGAACGCCGGCATCGAAGACATCCTGATCATCATCGGGCGCAACAAGAACAACATCTCCAATCACTTCGACGCCGTTCCCGAGCTGGAAGCGAATCTGGAGCGCAAGGGTGACCTCGATCGCCTTCGCCGGGTGAAGGAGTCGAGCGAACTCGGCGACATCCACTTCGTTCGCCAGGGTGAGCCGAAGGGCCTCGGGCACGCCGTGCTCCGCGCCAAGTCGCACGTGGGAAGCTCGACGTTCGCGGTGATGCTCGGCGATGACCTCATCGACGAGCGCGACGAGCTCCTGACGACGATGATCGCGGAGAACGAACGCACCGGGCTCACGGTCGTCGCCCTGATGGAGGTCGACCCCGACCACATCCACCTCTACGGTGCGGCCGCGATCGAAACCACGGACAACCCCGACGTCGTCAAGGTCACCGGCCTGGTCGAGAAGCCCTCGAAAGAGGATGCACCTTCGAACTACGCCATCATCGGCCGCTACGTGTTGACCCCCAACGTCTTCGAGATCTTGGAGCGGACAGAACCCGGCAAGGGCGGGGAGATCCAGCTCACCGATGCGCTGCAAGAACTCGCCACGACCGATGGCGTTTTGGGCGTCGTGTTTCGCGGGCGTCGTTATGACACCGGGGATAGGCTTGACTACATCAAGGCCATCGTGCAGCTTGCCTCAGACCGTGACGATCTCGGGCCCGAGTTGCGGCCGTGGTTGAAAGAATTCGCGTCGACTATTTGATACCAGGCGCTCCGACGCCGAACTAAGAGGGGGCCCCGTGGATTTGGCGACGCCCCGTCGGCATGGTCCGATTTCCCTCCGGCTCGTCAAGTCACGCGATGCACGTCCCCTCCAGGCGGAGTTGCTCGGCAACCGTTCGTGGCTCCGGCCATGGGAGGCGACCAGCCCCGACGGACCGGTCTCCTTCGACATGAAGATGGGCATCCGGCGACTCCTCCAGCAGTATCGGGACGGCGGCGGCGTGCCTATGGTCATGGAGCACAACGGTGAGATCGCCGGGCAGTTGAACATCTGGGGCATCGCCCGCGGCTCGCTCTCGTCCGCGACGATCGGGTACTGGGTGGGGGAGCGGTTTGCGGGGCGCGGGATCACGCCGACCGCGGTCGCCATGGCCACCGACATCTGCTTCACGGAACTGGGTCTCCATCGGATGGAGATCTGCATCCGCCCGGAAAACCGCGCGAGTCTGCGCATCGTCGAGAAGCTGGGCTTCCGGTACGAAGGACTTCGCCGCCGCTACATCCACATCAATGGCGACTGGCGCGACCACTACACCTTCGCTCTCGTGCGCGAGGACGTGCCCGAGGGAGTCCTCGAACGCTGGGTATCGGGTCGTGCGCCGACGGACGCCGCGACAGTGCCGGCCGCCGACCGCCCCTCTGCGTGAGAAAAAACCTTCGACCTTAACTCGAAGGTGAGACACGCGGACGGATGAGACGTCGTCTCTGCGCCATCCGCTTTAGCGTGGTGCCCATGGGTGGACAGGTTCTCGGCGGTGGAGTTATCGTCCTCGTCGCCGTCCTTCTCTGGCTCGTGTACCTGCTCCCGTCTTGGCACGGTCGATACCAGTACAACGCGGCCGAGCGTAACGCCGTGCGACTCAACCAGGCACTGCGCATTCTCGCCGAGACAAGCGAGACGCCCGAGGAAGTTCGCGTCGAGTTGTCGGCGCGCACCGCGCTCGCTCAACAGAAGCTGGCTCGACGTGCTCAGGCCGAACGCGAGAGCGCCGACCTCGAGAGCGCGAGGGAAGAGCTTCTTGCGGCGAAGGCGCTTCCCGCTGCGCGCCGCTCACGCTCCCGTAGACGCGCGCGTCTCCTGGTGACCATCATCGGCCTCATCGCCGTTGGGGTCGCCGTCTGGGGCGGATTCGAAGTTGTTCTGACCGGTTCGCAGATGCTTCTCTGGTCGGCCGTTGCGGGTGCGGGCGTGTGCGCCGTGCTCCTGGGCCGCATGTCGCGGGTACAGGCTCGTCGGGTTGTGCGCACCGAGGCCACCTCGGTCCGCGTCGAGGTGCCGGAGATCCAGGACCTTGTCGTTGTGCCGGAGGAGCGGACGGGCTGGACGCCGCGCGAACTGCCGAAGCCTCTCAGCGCATCCGCCGGCTCCCGGGCTGCCGCCGTGCTCAACACCGCCGCCGCCCACGAGGCGCTGCGCGCCGCGGCGGTGGAAGAAGCGATGCGCGAACGTGCCGAACTCCGCAAGCCGCCCTCGATCGACACCGCCCGCACGGCCGCGCGGGCAGCGAGCGTTCCGGCTGTGTCCGGTGGCGCGGACGACGCCGAAATCGAAGCCCACGTGCGCGAACTGCTTCGCGCTCGGGCCGCGAGCTGACCGGTTCTGACGGCTGCTTCCATCGTGATAATCTGACGGAGGTCTTTTACGGGCCTGTGGCGCAGCTGGTAGCGCACCTCGTTCGCATCGAGGGGGTCAGGGGTTCGAGTCCCCTCAGGTCCACCGTGAAAAGTCCCGCTCAGCGGGTGTTTATGCAAACAGGAAGGCCCCGCCGATTCGGCGGGGCCTTCCTGCATTCCAGGGCTCGTCAGACGCTGACGGCTTCGCGTGCGCGGAGGTCCTTGCGGAGGATCTTGCCCGCAGTGGACTTCGGAATGGCGTCGATGAACTCCACGCGGCGCACCTTCTTGTGGGGCGCGACGTTCTCGGTGACGAATGCCATCACCTCGTCGGCGGTCAACCCCGAATCGGGCGCCGCGACGATGAACGCCTTGGGGATCTCCTGCTTGTCGTCATCGAGCACACCGATGACCGCGGCATCCATGATCTTCGGGTGGCTGAGCAAAAGGGCCTCCAGCTCTGCCGGTGCGATCTGGTAGCCCTTGTATTTGATGAGCTCCTTGAGGCGATCCACGATCGTGATCCAGCCGCCCTCGTTGAGCGTCGCGATGTCGCCGGTGTGCAGGAAGCCGTCGGCGTCGAGGGTCTCGGCCGTGGCGTCGGGCTTGTTGAGGTAGCCGACCATGACGTTCGGACCCTTCACCCACAGCTCGCCCGGGGCCGTCTCGCCGTTTTCGCCGAACTCGGTGATCTCGGCGCCCGACTCGGTGTCGATGAGCTTGCAGGTGATGTTGGGGAGAGCCACTCCGACCGAGCTCACCGGCACATCGTCCATCGTGTACGGCATCGCGTGCGAGACCGGGCTGAGTTCGCTCATCCCGTAGCCCTGCATCATGCGCGCGTTGATCCTCCGTGCGGCCGCTGCGGCGGTGTCGCCGTCGAGCGGCGCGGCGCCGCTGAACACCGTGTGCACCGTGGAGATATCGAACTGGTCGACGATCGGATGCTTGGCGAGTGCGACAGCGATCGGCGGCGCGATGTACAAGTACGTGCACTTGAAGTTCTGGATGTTGGTGAGAAATTCGACGAGGTCGAACTTCGGCATCGTCACAAGGCTCGCCCGCTGGTGGAGGGCGAGGTTGAGGAGCACCGTCATTCCGTAGATGTGGAAGAACGGCAGCACCGCGAGCACGCGGTCGGTCTCACGCAGGTCGATGTTGGAGCAGCACTGCTGCACGTTGGCGACCAGGTTGCGGTGCGAGAGCATGACGCCCTTGGGGATGCCCGTGGTGCCGGAGGAGTAGGGGAGCACCGCGATGTGGGTCGCCGGGTCGAAATCCACCGTGGGGGGTGCGGCCTGCTCGGTGAGGAAGTCGCGGAGGTTCGGGTGACCTTCCGCGCCGTCCATGACGATCAGGTGGTCATCGGCGATTCCCGCTTCGGATGCGGCTTCCTTGGCGCCGGCGAGCAGCGGGCTGACCGTGATGAGCCAGGTGGCACCGGCATCCGCCAACTGCTTCTTGATCTCACCCGCCGTGTACAACGAGTTGATCGTGGTCACCGTGGCGCCAGCGCGCAGGATGCCGTGGAAGACGGTGGCGAACGCGGGAACGTTCGGGCAGAGGAGCGCCACCACGGTTCCGACGCCGACGTCGCGGGCGGCGAGGGCTCCGGCGAAGGCGCTGATCTGCGCACGGAGCGCACCATAGGTCGTCTCCGCGCCGGTCGCCGGGTCGATCAGCGCGATGCGCCCGAGGTCGCTGTCGTCGAGCGAATCGAAGAGGTACTCGAAGACGCTCTGATTCGGAATGTCGACATCTGGAAAGGGGCTGGTGAACACGGTGCTTCTCCCTTGATGAGCGCGTGGGCCGGCGACGGTGCCGGACGCGACCATCCTGCCACATCGCTCCCTGAGCGAACGGGACGCGGTCCCGCCATCGCCGGAACTGCGTCTCGCTCGAGGGGTGCGTGCGCCAGAGCGGGGTCAGACCGACGCGAGGCGGGCGGCGGCGAGAGCTTCGGCGGCGGCCAGGGGAGTCACCGATTGGGCCTCTGCGGCGTCGAAGATTCGTCGAAGGGTGTCGCCGATCGCCGCGACGCGCGCGAAGACGTCGTCACGGGACCCGATCTGCTTCGCCACGAGGTCGAGATAGATGACGCCGCCCGCGTTGACCACGAAATCGGGGGCGTACAGGATGCCGCGCTGCGCGAGCCGATCCGCGCCCGAGCGGTCGGCGAGAGGATTGTTCGCGGGTCCGCACACCGCGCGTGCGTCGAGGGTGTCGATGACCTCGTCGGTGAGCAGTCCGCCGATGCCGGCCGGCACGAAGATATCGCACGGGACGGTGTGTTCCGTGCCGGGCTCCACCCAGGTGGCGGCCAGTTGGGTGGCGAGGTCTCGCTTCGCAGGGTTCACGTCGGTGACGGTGAGATGTGCGCCTTCGGCCGAGAGTCGCACGGCGAGCCTCGCCCCCACCTGCCCGAGGCCCGAGATGGTGATGCGGCGGTCCGCGACATCGGGATTACCGGTCAGTCGCTCGAGCGTCGCGCGGAGCGATTCGTACACGCCGATGCTCGTCGGCGCGGCGGGCTCGCCGGATCCGCCGACAGCCGTGGGCAGACCGACGACGTGAGCGGTCCGCTCGCTGACGACGAGCATGTCGTCGGTGGTCGAACCGACATCCTCGGTCGTCAGATACTGGCCCTGGAAAGTCTCGACCACGTCGCCGAGGTCGAGGAAGGCGGCGCGTCGGCGCTCGGCGTCGAGCACGTCGCCGGGGGCGAGGCCGATCACCGCTTTGCCGCCACCGGCATCGAGTCCGGCCGTCGCATTCTTGAGCGTCATCGCTGTCGAGAGTCGGAGGGCATCGCCGAGCGCATCGCTCCAGTGCGGGTACGTCCACAGGCGCGCACCGCCGAGGGCGGAGCCGAGCGCAGAGGAGTGCACAGCAACCGCGATGAACAGGCCACTGCGCGAGCCCGTCGTGATCTCCACGCGTTCGTGCGTGAATGCCGGGAGGGGCAGGGCGTTGGTTACCACGCGAGCACGCGCGCGGGGGTGAAGGTGATGACCGTCGAGAAGGTCTCGGCCATCTTCTCGATGGGCATGCCGTAGGCGGCGATGCCATCGCGGTATTTCTCGACGTACGCGGCGCCGTGATGCGTCATCCACACAGGACCGGACTCCTCGGCGAGCTGTGCCGCACCACGAAGAACGAGGACATCGTCGCCGAACGGCCCGCCCGCGTTCATGTGCATGACCACGCGCGGGTCGCGGCGCACGTTCGCCACCTTGACGGTGTCGGGCTCGCTGAGGATGTCGATCACACCGTCATGCCAAAGGAACCAGACCGGCACGGCGCGTGGTGCGCCATCCGCGCCGATCGTCGTGAACCATGCGACCGTGTCACTGCTCAGCATCCCCAGCGCCTTGTCGCGCAACGGCTCGGAGAGTTCCTCGAAAGCGTCCATGCCCCGACTCTAAGCTGAGTGTGTGACCGACGAAAAGACCGAACTCCCCGCGCGCAGTCGCCTGGTGCACGATGCTCTTCGGGCGGTCGGCATCGAAGGAGCGATCGTTGTGCTGCCCGACGCAGCGGCGACCGCGGCGGCGGCGGCATCCGCTCTGGGAGTGGAGGTCGGCGCGATCGCCAACAGTCTCGTGTTCTGGTCGGATGGCGCGCCCCTCCTCGTCATGACGAGCGGCGCGCACCGGGTCGATACCGTGCAGCTCGCCGCCCGACTCGGCCGCGAGAAGATTCAGCGGGCGACCGCCGAGCAGGTGCGGGATGCGACCGGCCAGGCGATCGGCGGCGTCGCTCCCACCGGGCATCCGGCCCCGCTGGAGACGGTGGTCGATGCCGATCTGGCTGGATATCCCGAGATCTGGGCGGCCGCGGGCACGCCCCACACCGTGTTCCCGTTGACCTTCGATGACTTGGTGCGCCTCACCTCGGGGCTGGTCGCGAAGGTCGACTGAGCAGCGTTCGTCAGCGCAGTCCGTCAACGGAGCGCGTCGTCGCGGCGCCCGATTCGGCGCCCGAGTTCACGGGCCGCGGCACGGACCCGGTCGATCATCACCTCGCCCATCACGGCATCGGATTCGCCCGTGACGGCGATCGCCGCGGCGGGCCATCCGCTGTGGTCGAGTACGGCGACGCCGACGCTGCGCAACCCGAGTGTGACCTCCCCGTCCTCCGTGGCGTATCCGCGGGCGCGCGTTTCGCGGAGGACCTCCCGCAGGTCGGCAGGCCGCTGCGGGCCACGTCCGGTGCGATCGGCGAAGGTCGAGGCATCCGGGTAGAGGGCGCGGACCTGCTCGCGGGGGAGCGCGGCGAGCATCGCGCGCCCCGTGGCCGTCAGATGTGCGGGGAGGCGAACGCCGACGTCGGTGATCAAGGCCGGACGGCGCGGCGCGCGCTCCTCGACGATGTAGAGCACATCGCGACCGGTCATCACCGCGAGGTGAGCGCTCTCGCCCGCGAGGTCGACAAGATCGGCCAGCAGGGTCCGGCCCAGGCGCGCCAGCGGCTCCTGCCGCGCATAGCCGCCACCGAGTTCGAACGCGGATACCCCGAGGCCCCATCGGCGGTCGCCGCGCAGGTGCACGACGAATCCGTGCTCGGCCATCGCGGCGAGCAGGTGGTAGACGCTCGATCGGGGGATCTGCAGGTGATCGGTTATCGTCCGTGCGGCAACCGGGCCCGGCTGGTGCGCGAGGAACGACAGGATGCGCAACACCTGGTCGGCGGCCGGCACCTGCGCTGTGTCTGGGATCACAGACACAGGATGCCACAATGCCCTGTTGTCGACGCCCTCGATGGCGGTGAGATCGTCATATGGCTACCCGCACTGATAGTTCGACCGTCACGTTGGGTGAATCACCCCTGTCTCCGGCAGACGTCGTCGCCGTCGCGCGAGGCAACGCGCGGGTGGCGATCTCACCCATGTCGATCGACCGCGTCGCGCACACGCGTGCGCTGATCGAGCGTCTCGCCGAAGACCCTCAGCCGCACTACGGCATCTCCACGGGATTCGGTGCACTCGCGACGACCTTCATTGCGCCAGAGCGCCGCAGGCAGTTGCAGGCGAGCCTCATCCGTTCGCACGCCGCCGGCACGGGCACCGAGGTCGAACGCGAGGTCGTCCGCGCACTGCACCTCCTGCGCCTGCAGACCCTGGCGACAGGGCGAACGGGGGTCCGCCCGATCGTCGTCGAAACGTATGCCGCCATGCTGAACGCGGGCATCACCCCGATCGTGCGCGAGTACGGCTCGCTCGGCTGCTCGGGCGACCTCGCTCCGCTGTCGCACATTGCGCTCGCTGCGATGGGCGAAGGGACGGTCCGCACCACCGATGGCACCGAGACGGACGCCGGTGTCGCCCTCACAGATGCGGGCATCGCGCCTCTCGTCCTGGAGGAGAAGGAGGGCCTCGCGCTGATCAACGGCACCGACGGGATGCTCGGGATGCTCCTTCTCGCCATCCACGACCTCGACATGCTTCTGACGACGGCCGATGCCGCCGCGGCGATGTCGGTCGAGAGTCAGTTGGGGACCGATGCGGTGTTCGCCGCCGACCTGATGGCTCTCCGCCCGCAAGTCGGACAAGGCGCATCAGCTGCGAATCTTCGTGACTTCCTCGCGGACTCCGAGATCATGGCAAGCCATCGCGACCCTGCCGTCTGCACGCGCGTGCAAGATGCGTACTCGTTGCGCTGCTCACCCCAAGTGCACGGCGCCGCGCGCGACACGGTCGACCACGCTCGCATGATCGCTTCTCGTGAACTCGCGTCATCCGTGGACAACCCCGTGGTGACCGTCGATGGACGCATCGAATCCAACGGCAACTTCCACGGCGCGCCGGTCGGGTACGTCCTGGACTTCCTCGCGATCGCGGCGGCCGATGTCGCTTCGATCTCAGAGCGCCGCACCGACCGCGCCTTGGATCCCACCCGCAGCCACGGACTTCCTCCCTTCCTCGCCGATGAGGTCGGCGTCGACTCCGGGCTCATGATCGCCCAGTACGCGGCCGCGGGGATCGTGTCGGAGCTCAAGCGGCTCGCCGTCCCGGCATCCGTCGACTCGATTCCCTCCTCTGCAATGCAAGAAGACCACGTGTCGATGGGGTGGGCGGCGGCCCGCAAGCTCCGCCGTGCTGTCGACGGCCTGGCGCGCGTGCTCGCGATCGAAGTTCTCACCGGCGCGCGAGCGCTCGACCTGCGCGCTCCCTTGCGACCGGCACCGGCCACGGCGGCCGTGCGTGACCTCGTGCGCACGGTTGCCGGCGGCCCCGGCCCCGACAGATTCGTCTCACCCGACCTCGAAGCGGTCACCGCGCTGGTCCTCGACGGCCAGATCGCGCGTGCTGCGCGCGAGTCCGCGCATTCCGTATCCGCCTCCGCCTCTCCTGCTTCCACCACTTCCGAAGGAGCCCCGTCATGACTCGAGAGATCCGCGCCGCCCGTGGCAACGTGCGCACCGCAAAATCGTGGGGCGCCGAAGCCGCCAAGCGCATGTTGATGAACAACCTCGATCCAGATGTCGCCGAGCATCCCGAGGACCTCGTCGTGTACGGCGGGACCGGCCGCGCGGCGCGCTCGTGGGAGGCCTACGACGCCATCGTCCGCACGCTCGATGAGCTCGAACCCGATGAGACGCTGCTCGTGCAGTCGGGCAAGCCGGTCGGCGTGTTCCGCACGCACGAGTGGGCGCCGCGCGTTCTCATCGCCAACTCGAACCTCGTGGGGGATTGGGCGACGTGGCCCGAGTTCCGCCGCCTGGAAGCGCTCGGCCTGACGATGTACGGACAGATGACCGCGGGATCGTGGATCTACATCGGCACGCAGGGGATTCTGCAGGGCACCTACGAAACGTTCTCCGCGGTCGCCGCCTCACTCGGGCGCGACTCGTTGCGCGGCACGCTGACGCTGACAGCGGGATGTGGAGGGATGGGCGGTGCGCAGCCCCTCGCGGTCACGATGAATGACGGGGCGGTGCTGATCGTCGACGTCGACGAGTCGCGGCTCGCACGGCGCGTCGAGCACGGCTACCTCGACCGGTACACGACCGATCTCGATGAAGCTGTCGCCCTCGTGGTCGCGGCCAAAGATGCCGGCGAGGCGCTCTCTGTCGGCGTCGTGGGCAACGCCGCGGAGGTGTTCCCCGAACTTCTGCGTCGCGGAACACCGATCGACATCGTCACCGACCAGACGAGCGCCCACGACCCGCTCGCCTACCTGCCGGCTGGTGTCAGCGTCGATCGGTGGCGTGCGATGGCGGATGCCGACCCGGAAGAGTTCACGCGCGCGGCGCGCGAGTCGATGGCCGCGCACGTGGCGGCGATGGTCGGATTCCAGGATGCCGGGGCCGCCGTCTTCGACTACGGCAATTCGATTCGGGCCGAGGCGCAGCTCGGTGGATTCGACCGTGCGTTCGCGTTCCCCGGCTTCGTCCCGGCCTACATCCGGCCGTTGTTCGCCGAGGGCAAGGGACCCTTCCGCTGGGTTGCGCTCTCGGGTGATCCGGAAGACATCGCGAAGACCGATCGCGCCGTTGCGGAGCTCTTCCCCGAAGACGCGGCGCTCCACCGCTGGCTCGACAAGGCCGCCGACAAGGTCCACTTCGAAGGTCTGCCGGCCCGCATCTGCTGGCTCGGCTACCAGGAGCGTCACCTCGCCGGGCTGAAGTTCAACGAGATGGTCGCCTCGGGCGAGTTGGCGGGTCCCATCGTCATCGGCCGTGATCACCTCGATGCCGGCTCCGTCGCCTCGCCCTACCGCGAGACCGAAGCCATGCGCGACGGATCGGACGCCATCGCCGACTGGCCACTCCTCAACGCGCTGCTCAACACGGCATCCGGTGCGTCTTGGGTGTCCCTGCACCACGGTGGCGGCGTCGGAATCGGCAGGTCCATCCACGCGGGTCAGGTCACGGTCGCCGACGGAACGCCCCTCGCCGCGGAGAAGCTCGCCCGAGTGCTGACCAACGACCCAGGGACCGGCGTGATGAGACACGTCGATGCGGGATACGATCGCGCCATCGAAGTCGCGCACGACAGGGGGCTTCAGGTGCCGATGCTTCCGGCGAAGCGGTGAGTTGCCGAGCGGTGAGTTGCCACCGGATGTCGGTATTCGGCGGTTTCAGCGACATCGACCGGCAACTCGGCGGAAGGAACCTGCGATGACCGCCACGCTGCTGACCGGGATCGGCGAGTTGACGACGAATGTCCCCGTCGCGCGCGAGGGCCGGATCGACCCCTGCGGAACGATGACCGATGCGGCGGTGCTGCTCGAGTCCGGCACGATTGCGTGGGTCGGATTCGCCCATGACGTGCGCACCGACCCCGATGGCGGCGCGAGTGTCGGCTCGGGCGACGACGAGCGTCGTTTCGATGCACCGCAGATCACGGTGGTGGATGTCGGCGGCCGCGCTGTCCTCCCCGGATTCGTGGACAGTCACACGCACCTGGTGTTCGGTGGCGACCGCGCGGACGAGTTCGAAGCGCGGATGGCCGGAACGCCGTATGCCGCGGGAGGAATACGCCGGACCGTTAGTGCGACCCGGGCAGCGTCCGACGACGAGCTTCGCGCCCGGCTCGCCGGTTTCGTGGCGGAACTGCACGCGCAGGGAACGACGACATTCGAGATCAAGACCGGATATGACCTCACCGTCGCGGGCGAAGCGCGTCTCGCCCGACTGGCCGGCGAGGTCACACCCGAAGTCACCTACCTGGGCGCGCACGTCGTGCCCGTCGAGTACGCCGATAGCCGGGATGCGTATGTCGACCTCGTGTGCGGCGAGATGCTCGCGGCCTGCGCGCCGGGCGCCAAGTGGATCGACGTCTTCTGCGAGACGGGCGCCTTCACTCCGGAGGAGACGCGTCGGATTCTCGACGCCGGCATCGGCGCGGGTCTTGTCCCACGGCTGCACGGAAACCAACTCGGCTATGGCGAAGGCGTACGGCTCGCCGTGGAGGTCGGCGCGGCCTCGGTCGATCACTGCACCTACCTGAGCGATGACGATGTCGCGGCCCTCGCGGCATCCGACACTGTCGCCACCCTCCTGCCAGGCGTCGAATTCTCCACGAGGCAGCCATACCCCGATGCGCGCCGACTGGTCGATGCCGGTGTGACTGTGGCGCTCGCGAGCGATTGCAACCCCGGATCGAGTTTCACCAGTTCGATGCCGCTGATGATCGCCCTCGCCGTCCGCGAAATGGGGATGACGCCCGCCGAGGCCGTGTGGGCGGCGACCGCCGGCGGTGCCCGAGCGCTGCAGCGCGACGACGTCGGAATCATCGCGCCCGGAAAATGCGCTGATCTGATCGTGCTCGATGCTCCGACCCGCGCGCATCTGGCCTACCGCCCGGGCGTGCCGCTGGTGCGCGAGGTCTACCTCGGCGGCACGCGCCTCTGATCGCCCTTCTGGCCTCCGGGACGTCGAACCGTCAGCGCGGGGAGTCGAACGTCCAGGATGACGGATCGAGTGATGTCGCGACGTCCCAATCGTCGGCATCCCACACGAATGTCGCGACCGCGCACGTCGGCATGTGGCTGATCTCTCCGCCAGAGAGCTGCTCCGCGAGCACCGTCATTCCCGGATCGTGGGCGACGACCATGACGGCGGAGTCGCCCGCGACGACGGCTGCGCGCAGGAGCGTGCGGGCGGAGGCGCCGTACAGGCGTTCCTGCTGCTCCACTTCGAGGCCAAGAGCCTCGCCGAAGAATGCGGCGGTCGTGCGTGCGCGCAGCGCGGTGGACGAAAGGATGACGTCCGGGCGCACCTCGCTCGCCGCGACGCGCGCGGCCATCTCGGGAGCGTCTCGCAACCCCCGGTCGTTGAGCGGTCGATCGTGATCGTCGAGGCCCGGGTCGCCCCAGTCGCTCTTCGCGTGGCGTACAAGGATGAGTGTCGTCATCGGCGTGCCTTTCCGGTCAGAAGTTCGAGGACGCAGAGCGCCGCGAGACGCACCGTGCGTCCGTCTGCGGCATCCGCCGTAGCGTCGACTTCGACGATATCGGCGCTGACGAGCCGCGGATCGGATGCCGCCTCGCGAACCAGCGCACGCAATTCCCACGCGGCGAGACCGCCGGGCACGGATGCCGGGCATCCGGGAGCCACGGAACGGTCGCAGACATCGACGTCGATGTCCAGGTGGACCTTGCCACTACCCGCCGCCGGCTCCAGCGACATCCCACGCGCGCCGCATCGTCTCGCGTGCACCGAGCTGCCGAACCTCATCGAGGGTGATCATCGTGATTCCGAGATCGGCGGCGCGCTGCAGGTAGGCGGCGGAGTTGGCGAAATCGGCGATGCCGATCTGGACGATGCGCCGGGGATCGAGACCGTCCGCAATGAGGCGGCGCACGGGCGAACCGTTGGACTCGCCATCGCGGAGGTCGAGGTGCGCGTCCAGAGTGATCATGCCCGCAGCATCCGACCCCTGCGCCACGGCATACGTCGCCGAATTGTCGCCACCGAGCGCGATGACGAGATCCGCCGTCGCCGACAGTTCGCGGACGGCATCACGCACCCGGGCTTCGCCCTCACGGCCGTCGGGATCGGAGATGTCGCCAGCATCGGCGATGCGGAGCACCGTGTTCAGATCGATCGGCGGTGTTCCGGGCAGCGTTCCCGGCAGTGCCGGGCTGAATCGCCGGAGGGCCGCACGCACGGCCGCGGGTGTCTCGTGTGCACCGGTCGGCGACAGTGACGTTCGCCATGCGGGAACCCCGACCAGGACGGCATCGACGTGGCCTTCCGGCGCGGGCCAGGCACCGGCGCGAGGCCAGAGGTCATCATGTGCCAACGCCGACATCAGCGCACATAGATCCAGGCGCCGTCGCCTGATGCCAGCGTGACGGCGACCCGGCGATACAGCGTGCACTCGAAATCATCAGCCGCGTGCAGTTCGCTCTCGGTCATCGGGGCCGCGATACCCACGACTTTGTCTGCGGGGTTTCCTGTCGCGCGGAGGATGGGGTGGACGGAGACTTCGGCCGTGCCGGTCTCGCGCGCATCATCGAGGTCTGCATAGTCGATGGTGTAACCCGCAAGCACATCTGGGTGCCCACCGAGGAGTCGCCCGAACGTGTCGAGCTGCACCTCCGGGCGCCGGAGCGTGCCGTAGGTGAAGAGAAGTTGATCCACCTGCTCCTCGGTCACGATTCCAGGCTAGTGCGCGGGTACCTCAACCGAGAAGGGCCTCAACCGAGAAGAGCATGGGCCAACGTGAAGATGGCGAGTCCCGCGAGGGCTCCGACGATCGTGCCGTTGATGCGGATGTATTGCAGGTCGCGGCCCACCATCAACTCGATCTTCTCGGTGGTCTCCGCCGGATCCCACTTCTCGACGGTGTCCGTGATGATCGAGGCGATGTCGTGACGGTAGCGGGCGACCAGGAAGACCGCCGCATCGGTGACGCGCTTGTCGACCCGAGCCTGCAGGGCGTGGTCGGTGGAAAGTCGTCCGCCGACCTCGCTGAGCGCGGCCGTGAGGCGCCGACGAAGTCCGCTTTCGGGGTCGGCGAGGGCGCTGAGGAGGCCGGCCTTCGCCGTGTTCCACGCTTCTGTGGCAAGTTCCCGAAGCCGCGGACTGTCGAAGACGGAGGACTTGGCCTCTTCCAGACGTTCGATCGTCTGAGGGTCCTCCTGCAGATTGTCCGCGAGACGCACGAGATACCCGTCGATGGCGCGGCGGGCCTGATGATCGGGGTCGGCCTTCACCGCCGCGACGAACTTCACCGCTTCGTTGTAGACGGTGTCATCCACCAGGCGCATCGCCACTGACGGCACCCACGAGGGCAGACGCCGTGAGACGAGCCCGCTGAAGGCGGCATGATTGGCGTTCAGCCAAGTGCCGATGCTGTCCACCGCGAGATCGACTGCGCCGCGATGCGCATCGGCCTCAACGACCCGGCCAAGCCAGCCGCCGAGCGCCGGGCCCCACTCGGGGGAGAGCAGATGCTCGCGGGCGAGGTCGGAGATGAGGTCCTGGACCTCGTCGTCGCTCAAGGCACGAAGGACACCCGAGGCCATCGTCGATGCTTCCGCGGCAAGCGATTCTGCGTGCTCGGGCTCGCTCAACCATTCACCGGCCCGCTGGGCGATGTGCGTCGATTCGAGCTTCGAGCGAACGACCTCGCTCTCGAGGAAGTTCGTCTCCACGAACTCGCCGAGCGTTCGACCGATCTCGTCTTTGCGGTTGGGAATGATCGCGGTGTGCGGGATCGGGACACCCAGCGGATGCCGGAACAGCGCGGTCACGGCGAACCAGTCGGCGAGCGCACCGACCATGGCGCCCTCGGCGGCCGCGCGAACGTACGCCATTGCGGGGACCTGCTCCTCGAGCGCGAAAGCGACGACGAAGACGATGGCCATCGCGATCAGGGCGCCGAGCGCCACTGCCTTCATCACCCGAAGGCTGCGACGCCGTTCCTGATCGGAGGGGCTCAACTCGGCGGTAGGGGTTCTTGCCATTGGGTCATCCTCGCATGCGCGGCGTATCCTGGCCGCGTGATCGAAGACATCCGCAAGCGCGCCCTGCACCGCACGAGCATCCTCGAAGGGCAGGTGCGGGGACTCGCGAAGATGATCGAAAAAGAGGACTACTGCATGGACATCATCGCGCAATCGCGTGCCGTGCAGCGGGCCCTCGCCTCACTCGACAAGCTCCTCCTGGAGAACCATCTGCGCACCCACGTGACCCACATGTTCGAGAACGGTGGGGAAGAGCGCGAACAGGCGGTCGCCGAACTTCTCAAGGCCTACGACCTCGAGAATCGCTGACCGCTCACCGGTTCAGCGCGGGGTCAGCTGCCCACCGGACCGAGCCACGCGGTGGCGACGGTGCTGTGAGCCGACTCCGGGTCGGACGGGTGGAACATGCCCGCGAGCACGTCCCGGTACAGCCGGGAGAGCTCTGACCGCGTGAAGTAGGACGACCCGCCGGCCACCAGCACGGCATCGTCGACCACGGCTTTGGCCATCACGACCGCGCGGTGTTTGACTCCGCTCAGCAACGCGAACCACTGCGCGCCATGGTCGACGCGCCCGTCTATATCCCGACAGAGCGCGGCGATCTGCGGAGGCATCCCGTCATATGCCAGCGCCATGTCGGCGATGCGCCAGCGGATGTCGGGGTCGTCGCTGTAGGGCGCGCCGGTCTTCTTCGACATCCGCTTCTTCGCTGTCTCGACGGCGAGATCCAGCGCGCGCCGCGCAATACCCGTGTACACGGATGCGAGGAGCAGCTCGAAGACGCTGAAAATACCGAACACGATCGGATCGGGGTTCGGTCCTGGCGCGATCCTGCGGACGACTCGATCAGCCGGCGCGATCGCCCCGTGGAGTTCTGTCGTGCGTGATTGGGTTCCACGCATGCCGACCGTGTCCCAATCGTCGCGCGTGGTGACGGCATCCGTTCGCGGGATGAACGCGTAGACCATGTGCGGACCGTCGGGGCTCGTGGTATCGAGACCGTGCAATCCCAGTTGGTTCCACACCGGTGCGAGCGAGGTGAAGATCTTGGTGCCGGTGAAGGCGTATCCGCCGTCTGGCTGTGGGACGGCGTCGGTGTCGCTGCCGAAGAGCACGAGGTCGTTGCCTGCCTCGCTGATTCCGAAAGCGAAGACCTCGCCGCTCACCGCACCTTCTTGCACGAAGCGCAGCACGTCGATTCCGCGGTCGGAGAGCACCTTGGCGACTCCGGTCCAGACGAGGTGCATGTTGATCGCCAGTGCCGTGGCCGGGGCGGCGCCCGCCAGTCGCTGCTGGAGGACGGATGCCTCGTGCAGGCCGAGCCCGGCGCCACCGAGCGATTCGGGCACGAGGATCGCGAGGTATCCGGCCGCACGAAGGTCGGCCAGGTCCTGCTCGGGAAAAGTGTTCTCGCGGTCGTGATGCGCGGCGCGGTCGCGGAAGCGCTCCAGGAGAGCGTCGGGAAGCAGCACGGCGGGGTCGAAGGAGGCAGGCACCTGTCCATTGTCCCGCGTGCCCCGCCTCGTCAGGCGCGCTGGCCTGAACCTGACGCGCTGGCGTCTCGACCGTGCCACGATGTGCTCATCAGGCAAAAGGAGATGGCCATGTCCGGACTGATTCAGACGCTGATTCCGCCTACGCAACGCCAACCCGTCGAGGCGCTGAGCGATGCGCTCGACCTCAGCTACGGCGACCGCGTCAGCAAGCGCAGCGGATTCCTGATCATGCTCACGATCTCCGGAGTAATCGCCATCGCCGGGGTGTTGACCGATTCGACCGCGACCGTCATCGGCGCGATGATCATCGCACCGCTGGGAACTCCTATCCTCGGAATCGCGCTCGGCATCGTCACCGGTCACCTCTCCCTCGTCATCCGATCGATCCTGTGGGTCCTCACGGGGCTGGGGATCGTGATCGTGCTGGGGCTCCTCTTCTCCGTCTTCGTATCGACACCCGAGAGCCTCGCCGCCAACAGCCAGGTCGTCGGGCGCACCTCTCCCAACCTGATGGACTTGATGGCTGCTCTGGCGACCGGCTTCGCGGGCGGCTTCGCGATGTGCCGCAAGGACCTCAGCGCGGTCCTGCCCGGCGTCGCGATCGCCATTTCGCTCGTGCCGCCCCTCGGGGTCGTCGGGGTGACGGCCGGTCAGGGGCTGTGGAGCGACGCCCTGGGTGCTCTGCTGCTGTTTCTCTCCAACGTGCTTGCTCTCGTGATCGCGGGCAGCATCGTCTTCACGATGGGCGGCTACGCGCGTGAGCCGGGGTCTTCTCCATCGGCCAATAGGCGCCGCGCCTATACCGTCGTCGGCGTGTTGGCTCTCATCATCGCGATCCCGCTCGCTGCCAACACTGTTGCCACGGTGGTGATCGCGCGCTGGTCGGTGGACATTCAGAACTCGACGAAGGACTGGCTCTCGTCCGAAAGTGGTGCCCAACTGTATGGCGTCACATGGAGCGGACTGCAGGCCACCGTCGATGTCACCACGACCGACGGTTCCGTGCCGGACATCGACACTCTCCAGACGTCGCTCGCGAGCACCATCCCGAGCTTTGTCGGCGTGACCATTGACGTCGGGCAGGGCGTCGAACACGTCGTTCAATGAGCGTTAGCGGTAGCTCTCCAGCACCCGGACGAACTCGTCCATCGTGTCGGCGGGGCGATCGCGATGCGGCGAGTGACCTGCCCCGGTGATGACCGCCATCGTGATCGCCGGATTGCGGAGAACCTCCTCCGCGAGATCGCCGGTGAAGATCGAATAGACGGCAGGGTCGGCGCCGATGACGTGCGTCGGGATGGTGAGCCTCGCGGCGAACGGGCGGACATCCCATTCCTCGTTCTGGGCACTCGTCTCCTCGACGGCGTAGCGGCTCGCCTGACCAGCCGATGCCGCCTTGAGTTCGATGTCGAGGGGATGCCAGTGCGGATGCTCGGCGCGCACGGCCGCCACCGTCGGATCATCGAAGGAGCGTTGCTGGCTGGCGCGAACGGTCTCCCGCTCGCCCATGGGCAGGTGGATCGCGGGGTCGATGAGAACGAGACGGCGCGTCCACTCGGGGTGCTCGGCGGCCGCACGCGTGGCCGCCGCACCGCCGAGCGAGTGGCCGATGACGAGGTCCCACGGACCGCGCGTGTCGATCGTGGCCGCGGCATCGGCGGCGTACGCCTCGACTCGGTAGTCCAACGCGCGCGGCGCGGTGCCGTGGCCGCGAAGATCGACCGCGATCGCGTACCACCCGTTGTCGGCGAGGGTCGTCCCGAACCGCCACATGAGCGCGGCGTTGGACCCCAATCCATGGAGCAGGAGCGCGCGCCGTGGAGCGGCGACATCTCCCCAGGCGAGTCGGGGAAGGGTCACAGGAACAGGCATGACTCCAGCCTAGGAGGGTCCGCGGGGATGCATGATGGAGGGATGATCTCGACGGAGTCCGCAGCCGCGCTACGCGACGCAGGGCTGGTGTGGCACCCGCGCTCCAGCGACCGGTTCCAATTGAACGAGCCGGAGTTCGAGGCCGACGTCTTCACGGTGAGCGAGATGACGGTCGAGCCGCGCGAGTACTCGACCGGCCGGATCCTCGCGTTCAACGGCACGACCGAGTGGGCGCTGGATTCGGTGGCACTCGAGGATGCGCTCTGGCTGCCGCATGAGAGCCAGCTGCGCGAATTGCTGCGATCGACCTTCCGCTCGCTTCGTCGCCTGGCCGATACCTTCGAAGTCGAAATCCGTGTCGGCGACGACACTGTGCGGTTCGAGCATCCGGAACCGGCGGATGCCTACGCGCTGGCCGTCCTCGACCTGTTGCGTCGCGCGGCCTAGGTGTTCGTCACCGAGGTCAGATTCCGATCGTGAGCGCGGCGGTGTAACCCTGCTGCGGTGATCCCGACATCGTTGCGATCTGGTGGATGCCACCGTCGTCGCCGAAGACGTTGTCGCTCTGCAACGTGATCTGTGCGGCATTTCGGACGCTCTGCTCGTACCCCGCTGTGGCGTAGACGGCAGCATTCGTCTCGTCGGGGAGAGCGATCTGCGAGGTCTTGACGATCGGTCCGGTCGCGACGGCCGTGGCGACGTCGTCGTAGACCTCGAAATGGATGTGCGGCCAGCGCCCGCTGTAGCACGCGGGATAGATCGACGTGAATTTCACGGTGCCGGAGCTGTCGGTCTCTTGGACCCCGCGCAGGTAGTTCTCGCTCTCCACCCCGCGGCTGTAGAGCGAGTAGTTGCCCGCCTGGTCGCAGTGCCAGATATACACGCCTTTCCCGGCCAGCGCTGCGCCGGTGACAGCGTCGCGCACGGTCAGCGCGATGGCGAGGGGAATGCCGGCGGCGACAGTGGTGGACGATCCGAAACTCGAGCGGATGTCGCTGCGGACAATTCCCGAGTCGTCGAGCACGTTCACGCCGTTCGACCCATCGCCAGGGTAGGGGCCACCGGTTTCGTCGGGGACGGCGTCGAGCGGCGCGGATGCTTCGGCGGTGGGCGTCGGCGTCGCGGTGGGAGCCGCCGTGGGCGTCGCGGTCGAGCGGGGAGAGGCTGTTCCATTTGTCGCGGCATCCGTCGAGGCGGTGCTGCTGCACGCTGCGAGCAGCGAGGTCAGGGCGACGCCGCTGAAGATGCCGAGCGCGCGTCGGCGGTTGATCATGGTCTGCACGTCGTAGACGAGGCCGCGATGGTCTTCGTCGATGACAGTGCCGGATTCGTCGATCCAGCGGGGGTCGTTCTGCGAGGTCATGGCTCTATTCGAGCGCTGCCAGCTATGTGCGAGCTATGCCTCGATGCAGCAGCGGTGCAGGGTTTCGACAGATTCAGGTGATCGTGTGGACCGGTTCGGTGTCGGGGATGGGCGCCGAATCACGGCCACGGAGGTCGGGGAAGAATCGGACGAAAAGGACCGAGACCAACAGCCCCACCGCGGCGAAACCGGTCGCGGCGATGTACGCCCCCTGCGGTCCGATGCCGTCGATCAGGAATCCTGCCACCGCGGATCCGGCGGCCGCGCCGATCAGCTGGCCCGTGCCGATCCAGCCGAACGCTTCGGCCGTCTCACTGAACTTGACGCTCGCGCTGGTGATCGCGAACATCACGGCGAGAGCGGGGGCGAGGCCGATGCCGGCGATCGCCAATGAGCCGCCGAGCCACAGCACGTCGAGCGAGATCATGGTCGCCGCGAGACCCACCGTCACGACCGCGAACCGACGAGCCATCGCCCACGGTCCGATCGGGATGTGACCGAGGCTGAGGCCACCCACGAGGCTGCCGATGGAGAAGACAGCCAGCACCAGCCCCGCCTCCAACCCATCGTGACGGAAGGTGGCGACGACACCGGCTTCGACCGCGGCGCAGGCTCCGATGAGCAGGAAGCCGGTGATGGTGGCCAGCAGCACCGGAGCTTTGATGAGGACTTTGCCGAGCCGCTGACGGCTGCGTGGGATGCGGACTCGTCCGACCTCGGGGGACAGGATGAACCAGGCCCCGCCGCCGATCAGGATGACCACGATCAGCAGAAGCGCCTGCACCGTTCCCACCTGCAGCGCGACGAACGTGATCAGCACGGGCGCGACGATCCAGATGATCTCCTGCAGCGAGGCATCCAGCGAGAACAGCGGCGTCAGCTGCCGAGACGTGACCATCTTGGGGTAGATGGTCCGCACCGCCGACTGGACGGGCGGAGTCGAAAGGCCCGAGATCATCGCGAGCCCCATGTAGACCGGGACGGTCGTTTCGAACAACGCGAGCGTGGTCAACGCGAGCGCGCAGATCACCAGGGTGAGTGAGAGCACCCGGCGCATGCCCCAGACGCCCATCCATCGGCTGGTGACCGGCCCTGCGATCGCTTGTCCCACAGAGGCGCCGGCGAGCACCAATCCGGCCGCACCGTACGAGCCGGTGATGTGCTCGATGTGCAGCAGGATGGCGAGGCTGATCATGCCGTTGGGGAATCTGGCCGTCAGTTGCGCGGCCATGATCCGCCCCACCCCAGGGGTGCGCAGGAGATCGCCGTATGCCGCCACCCCACAACGCTAGCGATCCGACACGCCGGAGGCGACCATCGGACCCCAAATGAATGTCGGAAGCCCGTCGTAGGTTCGGGCCTGTGGATAACACCGACGAGCGCGGAGGAATACCGCGTGATCCGGGACTTTTCCGGGGCGCGAATTCGTGCCCGACCTGTGGATGAAATGGTGGACAACCTGTGTTGTACCTGGGGAGAACGGTGGAAAACTACATTGATGTAACTACTACCCCTTGTGGTGCTATCCGATGTCGGCACCTATATGTAGTATTGAGTTCCCGGCAACGGGTATAGCTGAGAACATCACGAAATGAGAGGAGAGCAGGGTCAATATGGCAATCACGGTCTACACCAAGCCGTCCTGCGTTCAGTGCAACGCGACCTACCGCGCGCTGGATTCAAAGGGCATCGAATACGAGATTCTCGACCTTTCCGAAGACCCCACCGCGCTCGCGCACGTGAAGTCGCTCGGATACCTTCAGGCTCCCGTCGTCATCACGGACGAGGACCACTGGTCGGGCTTCCGCCCCGACAAGATCGACGAACTCGCGTCGCGACTGGTCTGACGACCTCCGGCTGGTCTGCGATGAATGCGGCTGTTGCGACGCAGGCGCCGCTCCTCGTCTACTTCTCGAGCGTGTCCGGCAACACGGCGCGATTCATCGAGAAGCTCGGGATGCCCGCGGTGCGGATCCCGATCCACGCAGGCGAACCACAAGTGGTCGTCGACGAGCCCTACGTGCTCGTCACCCCCACCTATGGCGGAGGCCAAGGGCGCGGCGAAGAGAAGGGTGCCGTACCCAAGCAAGTCATTCGATTCCTCAACGATGAGCGCAATCGATCCCTGATCCGCGGTGTCATCTCCGCGGGCAATACCAATTTCGGTGCGGCTTTCTGCCTCGCCGGCGACGTCATCAGCCGCAAGTGCACTGTGCCGCACTTGTACCGGCTCGAATTGTTCGGCACGCCTGAAGATATGGATCGCGTGAGCGACGGATTGGAACGCTGGTGGAAGCTGCAGTGAAGACAGAGACCGATTTCAAGCACAACCCCGCATTCGAGGGGATGGACTACCACTCCCTCAATGCGATGCTCAACCTGTACGACGAAGACGGCAACATCCAGTTCGACGCCGACCGTCGCGCGGCGCGGGAGTACTTCCTGCAGCACGTCAACCAGAACACGGTGTTCTTCCACTCGCTCAAGGAGCGTCTGGATTACCTCGTCGAGAAGGAGTACTACGAGCCGGCCGTGCTCGCGCAGTACCCGCACTCGTTCGTCCAGGAGCTCACCGACCGTGCGTTCGACGCGAAGTTCCGCTTCGACACGTTCCTCGGCGCGTTCAAGTACTACACCAGCTACACGCTGAAGACCTTCGACGGGAAGCGCTACCTCGAGCGGTTCGAAGACCGCGTCGTCATGACCGCACTCGGCCTCGCCAACGGCGACCAGGAGCTCGCGAACGCCATCGTCGACGAGATCATTTCCGGCCGCTTCCAGCCGGCGACCCCCACCTTCCTCAACACGGGCAAGGCGCAGCGCGGCGAGCTCGTCTCCTGCTTCCTCCTGCGCATCGAAGACAACATGGAGTCGATTGCGCGCAGCATCAACTCCGCCCTGCAGCTCTCCAAGCGGGGCGGCGGCGTTGCGCTCCTCCTGTCGAACATCCGCGAGTCCGGTGCGCCGATCAAGCAGATCGAGAACCAGTCGTCGGGCATCATCCCCGTCATGAAGCTCCTCGAAGACAGCTTCAGCTACGCCAACCAGCTCGGCGCACGTCAGGGCGCGGGTGCCGTCTACCTGTCCGCGCACCACCCCGACATCCTGCGGTTCCTCGACACCAAGCGTGAGAACGCCGACGAGAAGATCCGCATCAAGACTCTCTCGCTCGGTGTCGTCATCCCCGACATCACGTTCGAGCTCGCCAAGAACGGCGAAGACATGTACCTCTTCTCGCCGTACGACGTCGAGAAGGTCTACGGCGTCCCGTTCGGCGACATCTCCGTGACCGAGAAGTACCGCGAGATGGTCGACGACGCACGCATCAAGAAGACGAAGATCAACGCGCGGGAGTTCTTCCAGACTCTGGCCGAGATCCAGTTCGAGTCGGGCTACCCGTACATCATGTTCGAAGACACCGTGAACCGGGCGAACCCCATCAACGGCCGGATCAACATGTCCAACCTCTGCTCGGAGATCCTCCAGGTCAACACGCCGACCACGTACAACGAGGACCTGTCCTACGACCAGATCGGCAAGGACATCTCGTGCAACCTCGGTTCGCTGAACATCGCACTCGCGATGGACTCGCCCGACTTCGGCAAGACGGTCGAAACCAGCATCCGTGCCTTGACCGCGGTCAGCAACCAGAGCCACATCCGCTCGGTGCGCTCGATCGAGGACGGTAACGACCGTTCGCACGCGATCGGCCTCGGCCAGATGAACCTCCACGGCTACCTCGCCCGCGAGCGGGTGCACTACGGGTCGGAAGTGGGCATCGACTTCACGAACATCTACTTCTACACCGTCGTCTACCATGCCCTGCGTGCGTCGAACCAGATCGCGATCGAGCGCGGGGAGTCCTTCGACGGATTCGCCGAGTCGACCTACGCGTCGGGTGAGTTCTTCGACAAGTACACCGATCAGGAGTGGCTGCCCCAGACCGAGCGGGCGGCCGAGCTCTTCGCGGGTCACCACATCCCGACGCAGGATGACTGGCGTGCCCTGAAGGCTTCGGTCCAGGAGCACGGCATCTACAACCAGAACCTGCAGGCGGTGCCCCCGACCGGCTCGATCTCGTACATCAACAACTCGACGAGCTCGATCCACCCGATCGCCTCGAAGATCGAGATCCGCAAGGAAGGCAAGCTCGGTCGCGTGTACTACCCGGCGCCGTTCATGACGAACGACAACCTGGAGTTCTACGAAGACGCCTACGAGATCGGCTTCGAGAAGGTCATCGACACGTATGCCGCGGCAACCCAGCACGTCGATCAGGGACTGTCGCTGACGCTGTTCTTCAAGGACACCGCCACCACCCGCGACATCAACAAGGCCCAGATCTACGCGTGGCGCAAGGGCATCAAGACGATCTACTACATCCGTCTTCGTCAGATGGCCCTCGAGGGCACGGAGGTGGAGGGTTGCGTCTCATGCACGCTCTGACACCCTTCGCCGTCCCGACCCGCAACGAACGAGGAACAAAATCATGACCGAAAAGCTGCCGCTGCTCACCCACGTCGAGGCGATCAACTGGAACCGCATCCAGGACGACAAGGACCTCGAGGTGTGGAACCGCCTCGTCAACAACTTCTGGCTGCCCGAGAAGGTGCCGCTCTCCAACGATGTGCAGTCGTGGAACACGCTCACCCCTGACGAGCAGCAGCTCACGATGCGGGTGTTCACCGGCCTTACCCTCCTCGACACCATCCAGGGGACCGTCGGCGCGGTATCGCTCATTCCCGATGCGATCACCCCGCACGAAGAGGCGGTGTACACGAACATCGCATTCATGGAGTCGGTGCACGCCAAGAGCTATTCGTCGATCTTCTCGACCCTGTGCTCGACGAAGGAGATCGACGACGCCTTCCGGTGGTCGGTCGAGAACCCGAACCTGCAGCGCAAGGCGCAGATCGTCATGGACTACTACCGCGGCGATTCGCCCCTCAAGCGCAAGGTGGCCTCGACGCTCCTCGAGTCGTTCCTGTTCTACTCCGGCTTCTACCTGCCGCTGTACTGGTCGTCGAAGGCGAAGCTCACCAACACGGCGGACATCATCCGTCTCATCATTCGCGATGAGGCCGTGCACGGGTACTACATCGGCTACAAGTTCCAGAAGGGGCTCGAGAAGCTCAGCCAGTCCGAGCGCGACGACATCAAGGACTACACGTTCTCGCTCATGTACGAGCTCTACGAGAATGAGGTCCAGTACACGCAGGACCTTTACGACAGCGTCGGGCTGACCGAGGAAGTCAAGAAGTTCCTGCACTACAACGCCAACAAGGCTCTGATGAACCTGGGCTACGAAGCGATGTTCCCCGCCGCGGTCAGCAACGTGAGCCCGGCGATCCTGTCGGCGCTCTCGCCCAACGCGGACGAGAACCACGACTTCTTCTCGGGATCAGGTTCCTCATACGTCATCGGCAAGGCCGTGGCCACCGAAGACGACGACTGGAACTTCTAGAGCCCCACATCACGCCCGGCCCCTAGACGGCTGTTGAGAGGCCCGGACCCGCAGGATTCTGCGGTTCCGGGCCTTTTTTGGCGGGAGCGCCGAACCGGGTTGTACCACTCCGTGGGTCGCACGGTTGCCTGCCCATGAGGCTGCGGTTAGCCTCCGAGCGCTGGCAGGTATGACCGATCCCACAGATCGACAAGCCGAGCGGCACCCCCCAGAGACGCCCGGCGGGCGAGAGCCCGCTTGTCGTCGGATCAAGGACGATCAAGGAGTTCACGGATGCGCAGACGACTGACTATGAGGCTGGGAACAGCGGGAATCGGGGCACTGGTTGTGCTCGCGCTCGCCGTGCCACCCGCCTACGGACTGGTGAAGTCCGCCGATCCCGTCCCGCCCGCCGGGCTGACGGGCCTCGAGCCGACGGGCGCCGACATGCCGACCGTGGGCGGCAATCTCGGCAACCAGCACTTCTCAGGGTTGACGCAAATCGACAAGAGCAACCTCGAGCAACTGGCGCCCGCGTGGCGCACGCATGTGTCTGCGGTCGCCCCCGCGAGCAACAATGTGGGACAGCAGACGACGCCCATTGTCGTGGACGGCGTCATCTACGTCGACACGCCCAGCGGCGGCGTGATCGCGGTCGACGGGGTGTCGGGCGATCCCATCTGGAAGTGGGAGAACCGCGTGTTCGGCCTGGCAGGAACACGCCGCGGCGTCTCTGCGGGCGACGGCAAGATCTACACGCTCGCCGGCGGCAACCGCGTCGTCGCGCTCGACCAAGCTACCGGCAAGGAAGTCTGGGCGGTCCAGCCCACAGGGCCTGCGGGCGAGGACCTCGGACGCGTCGGGAAGGTCGCGACGGTGTACTCCGACGGAATCGTCTATGCCCATGCGGCCGACGGCGACCGCGGTGCGGTCGTCGCGCTGGACGCGAGCGACGGCCACTACCTCTGGCACTTCTTCGGCGGGCCGAAGCGGGGGCAGCAGTTCGTTGGGCTCGACGGCCTGACCTTCGACGCGTCGGAGACGTGGGGGCCCGTGCAGGCAGACGGCACCGATTGCGCCGAAGAGGGCGGTGCGACCTCGTGGATGCACGGCGCCGTCGACACCGAACTCGGCAACTACATCATGACCTTCGGCAACCCGCGCAGCTGCACGTCATCGCAGAACGCCTCGGGGCGTCCCGGCGACAACCTGTTCTCCGACACGATGGTTGCCGTCGACGCCAAGACCGGTGCGTTCAAGTGGCACTACCAGTCCATTCACCACGATGTCTGGGACATGGACAACGTGCACCCGCCGACACTGGCCGACATCACCGTCGACGGACAGGAGCGCAAGGTCGCCTTCTACGGCAGCAAGTCGGGCCACCAGTTCGTGATCGACCGCACCACAGGCAAGCCCGTGCTCCCCGTGACCGAGCAGCCCGTGATCACGGACTCCCGCCAGCACAACACGGCGACCCAGCCCATGCCTGAGACGCGGCTCCTGCCGGACTGCGTCGAGTGGGAGAAGCTCGACGCCGACAACATCCCCGGAAACCCCTGGCGCGGCGTGCCGAACTTCAACGGGTATCAGGCGGACGCCGAGGGCAACCTCGTGTTCAACCCGGACAGCTACATCTCGGTCGACGAGCCGTTCCTCACCTACCCGGCCGGCTCGTCGGGCCACCGCGAGGGCTGCCTGTACGACCCGCAGTTCGAGGCGCCGATCCTGTCGACGACGAGCCAGAACGGCGGTGGCGACTGGTCGAACAACTCGTACAGCCAGAGCACGAACCTGGTCTACTTCCCGTACGGCACGAACCCGGTCGCGCACTACGACGGTGCCGCCACGAACGGCCTGCGTGCCATCGGTCAGTACCAGACGGGCGGCATCCTGGCCTACGACGCGTCGACCGGCGAGGTCGCGTGGCGTAACCACCTGGGGACCGACATGTCGCACGGTCAGGGACCCCTGACCACGGCATCCGATCTGCTCTTTGTCGGTCAGATCGACGGTCGCCTGCTCACGATGGACGCGGCCACAGGTGACGTGCTCTGGGAGTTCCAGACAGGCTCTGGAATCGCGGGCGCACCGATCACGTACGAGGTCGACGGCGAGCAGTACGTGGCCGTGATCGCGGCAGGATCGACGAACCCCTACGCGGGATCGGTCACCCTGGGCGACTCGCTGTGGGCGTTCAAGCTCGGCGGCGACTACACGTCGGCGTCGGGCAGCCAGGAGGAGCCCGACACGAAGCCGCTCACGATCCGTCGTCCCGTGGGTGGCGCTCCGGTGGAGGGCGCGACGGTGTCGAACACCGTGCTGCTCGCTCGAACGAGCCCGACCGCCGACACGGCAGTCGCACGTGACAGCGTCTCGCAGAACGGCATGGCGCCCGCGCACCTGCGGGTGCCGGTGGGCGCGACGGTGACGTTCCGCAACCCGGGGGCCGAGACGTTCCCGAACTTCCCGAACCTGAAGGAGCACTGCGCGACGCAGTTCTTCGAGGGGGAGTTCAACGTCAAGCTGAAGCCAGGAGAGACCTACCAGCACACGTTCGACCGCGCTGGCGAGTACTTCTTCAACGACTGCACCGACCCGCGGCCGACCGGAAAGATCGAGGTGTATCTCACCCCGAAGGATCAGCCGGGTGCGGTGAAGTTCACGCCGGGCAAGTGGAGCCTCGCTTCCGGTACCGGGATCTTCACGGGCGTCGACGGCACGGTCTCGGCGCAGTTCCAGCTGCCGTCGGGGTACACGTACGACAGCGGGGCCGAGTTGGTGACTCCGCTCTCGGCGACTCCGATTCCGGCTGAGAAGGTCACGGCCAACAAGAACAAGGTCATCGTGCAGTTCGAGAAGGCCGACGTCGACAACAACGTGCCGAACGGGGAGGCGACTCTGACACTGCGCATCAACGTGCTCAACGCGGCAGGGGTGCAGGAGCAGCTCTCCTCGACTGCAACGGTGACCGTCGTCAAGTAGCGGTCTCCGACGCACCACCGATCCGCCTCCGTCGTGCTCGACGGGGGCGGATCGGCGTCGTGCCATCGTGAGACACCTCGCACCGACGGCTCATCGGCGACATGATCGTGGCGATGATGACCGATCTTCACACCGGCCGCACTTACCCCTGACGGGAGTGTCAGGTCGACGCGGCCGCACCGGGGGCGAGTCGACGCGTGAGCGCGAGCGCAGCGGCGCGGACGGACGACGCACATCGTTCCGGGTCGAACTCGCCCACTCGCCCCGACACCGAGATCGCGCCTACGAGCCCGCCTGAAGGAGCGAAGACGGGACTTGCGACCGCTGCGGCGGCGATGGCGAATTCTCCGACCTCCACGGCGAGCCCGGTGTGCCGGATATCGGACAGCTCACGCATCAGACGCTCCGGATCGATGATCGTGTGCGACGTCCACCTCGCGAGCCGCGAAGCGAGGACAGCGTCGACGTCGGCCTCATCCGAGAACGCGAGCACCGCTTTTCCCAGTGCGGTGGCATGAGTCGGGAAGCGCCCGCCGACGCGCGAGGTCGGTGCGGCGGAGGCCTGGCCGCGTACGAGGGCTACGCACACCATCTCGTGCCCATCGCGGATCGCCAGAGTCACGGTCTCGCCGGTCCTGTTGCGAAGGTCGGCCACGATGGGCAACGCGGCTGCCCTCAGCTCGCGCGGCTGATTGGCGAGCCGACCGAGTTCGAACAGCCGAAGCCCGAGATGTATGTGTCTGCCGTCGCGCTCCAGGTATCGCTCGCGCACCAGAGTGGAAACAAGGCGCGAGACCGTGGATTTCGGCAGGTCGGCGCGCGCGGCGAGTTCCGAGAGGCGAAGCCCATGGTCGTCCTCGTCGAACGCTTCGAGAATCGCGGTCATGCGGTCCAGGACGCCGACCGCGTCTGATTCGGAGGCGGCTCTCATGGTGCTCAGGCCACCTGCAGAGCCAGTCGATGCGTGAGCGCCAGCGCGGCATGGCGCACGAGCGGCGCCATCCGGTTCGGATCCATATCGACCGCTGGCCCAGCCACGGAGATGGCGGCGACCGGGTAGTGCTCGGGGGAGAGGATCGGGCTGGCCACGCCGATCACACCGGGGAAAGTCTCGCACCGGTCGATGGCAACCGCGCCGGTGCGCACGCTGGCGAGCTCCAGCTCGAGCGTGTGGCGGGCACGGGAGTCGAGCCCCACCATCATGCCGCGCAGCGCGGACTCATCCTCCGTGAATGCAAGGACGGCCTTGCCGAGGGCCGTCGTCACCGACGGCACCCGGACTCCTGCTCGTGACGGTGCCGGCCGCAGCCGGCCGCGCACGGAGATCACCGAGAGCATGTCCGGCCCGTCCTGGACGGCGACGTTGAGATGCTCCCCCGTCGCGTTGAACAGTTCCGCGAGCACCGGGAGCGCAGCGACGCTGAGCCGCCGTGGGGTGCTCGCGCGGGCCCCGAGCTCGAAGAGCCTCAGCCCGATCGCCACGCCACTCTTTGTCCGCGTGAGGTAGCGCTGCCGCACGAGGTCGCCGACGAGACGGGAGACCGTGGATTTCGGGATGCCTGCGGTGACGGCCAGCTGCGTGATCGTCGCCTGGCCGTGAGACTCGCGGACGATCTCGAGAATGGCGATGATCCGGTCCAGGACCGACACCGGCTCTCTTCCTTGAGAGGATCGCATGTTTGCAGTATCCGTCGACTTTCTGCAGGCGGCAAGAGTGGGGTGGCCGATCGTTACCGGAGGTCCCACTCAGTGGAACTCCTCGTCTCACGCTGAGGGCCTGAACCCGGTATCGGATTCAGGCCCTCAGACTCAGGGCTCTTGCGTCCCTTCGTCGATGCGTCAGACCGTGCAGAAGGGTTTGATGCCCATGGCGCTCTCGATGCCGGACATGACGTGCTCCTTGAAGAACACGTCGCCGTCACCGGGCAGCGTTCCCTGCCAGGCCGCGTTGTCGTGACCCAGCGTTGTCAGGAATGAACGTCCGCCGTCGTAGTACTGGCACCAGCTCACGGGATGGTGCTCGCCATGACCGGCGACCGTTGCCTCGCTTGTGGCCTGGTCGACCTCGAGCAGGACGTTGACGAAGCTGGGGTACGGCGTCAGGTTGTACCACTCGTCCTTGAACGGCCACGTCACCGGCATGCCCGTCGTAGAGACATCGCGGTTGTTGATCGTCTCCACCGTGCCGTCGCGGTTCGGGCCGTGGTTGTAGAAGTTCGCCCCGCCCAGCAGACCCTCGTAGTACGGCCATGAGTACTCGGCGCCGAAGGCGTTGTGGATGCCCACGAACCCGCCGCCGCCGCGGATGTACTGCATCAGGGTCGTCTGTGCCGTGTCGTCGAGCGTGTCGCGGTTGGAGCTCATGAAGATGACGGCCTGGTAATTGTTCAGGTTGAACTTCGTGAGGTCCTCGGTGTAGTCGGCCTTGATGCCGCGCTCTGCCGCCCACTGCACGAGAGTGGCCTGGGCGACGTTGTTCGCGTTGAGCGGCGGGTTGAGACCCGGTGCGAGGGGCGTGCCGAGGTGCGCGTGGCGCGGTCCCGCGGTCCGGCTCCAGATGAGGACTTTCTTCTCCTCGCCCTCCTTCCAGCCGTTGCCCCACTCGTGGTAGCAGCTGGGATCGACACCGCGACACACGCCGTAGTCCTTGATGTCGTCGAGGTAGATCTGGCTGGCTGTCGCTGGCTGCCCGCCGAGTCCGTTGCCATTGCCGTTGCCGTTCCCGTTCCCGTTGCCAGGGGACAGAGCAGCTCCACCCGCCACCATTCCGGCGCCGAGCGCCGCGGCGGCGACGAGGGCGACGCCGGAGCGAAGTATCGATCTCACGTGATCTCCTTTGATCTTTGATGACATGCCCGGAACGTGCCGAAACGCGCGCATCGGCGTGGGCCGATGGGGGCGCCGAGCATTCGCCTGAAGCGGAAGAACTCGGATCGACACCCGGTCTGGGGCGAATCTAGGTTGCGGGGCGTCCTCGCCGCAAAGCGCGTTCCATCCAGTAAGCCGCCGGGCGAAGCCGAAGGCGGTGACTTCGCGCACATGGCATTGGGACGGCATCGGGGAGACAGGACGTGTAAAGCGTGCTTTACTGTTGGGGTGAGTAAAGCACGCTTTACAGAACGGCATGAGTCATGAGCGGCGACCAGGTGAAGCGCACGGTGCCCGCGTCGCACTACCTGCTCGCGATCGCGTTCGGCGCGATCGCGACGATCGCCGTCGCGCTGGTGGTGGCGGCCACGAATCCCGACGGCTTCTGGCTCGCCGCGGGTATCGGCGCGCTGTGCGCCGCGTACCCGTCCTTCTCGCTCGGAGCGCGGATCTTCGTCACGAACCACACGGTCGCACGGGATCCTCGTGGCGAGGAGAGCGTCGAGGTGGCATGGATCAGGCAGGCGGCAGCCGGAGCGTTCATCGATGTCCTCCTGACGACGATCGTCCTCGCCGTCGTCTTGATGCTCTACCGGCTGGACGTCGATGCGCTGGTCGTGCTGCTTGCCCTGATCGGACTGAGCGCCGCCGACGCCGGCGCGCGCTATCTGGTGATCCGCCATCGTGCGCTGAAATGAAGAACGACCTCGCCGAACGACGACTCGAGCGCGGATGGACTCAGGCCGACCTCGCAGCAGTGCTCGGCGTCTCCCGGCAGACGGTGATCTCGATTGAACGCGGGCGATTCGACCCTTCGCTTCCCCTTGCGTTCCTCATCGCGGGGACGTTCCACTGTCGGATCGAGGATGTGTTCACGCCAACGGGTGAGGTCTAGCTCGGTGCGTTTGTCGAACGACCTTCGGGCGTCGTTGCGTCACGCTGCCGGGAGTGCGTGCTTCCGGACTCGTTCTCGAAGAGAGTGCGGTAATGCGTCGGATTGGTCGGGACCGGGTCTACTGCGTCTGGAAATAAAGGCGGTAGTTCACGCCGTCGTGCAGCATCGCCGTCCGGCCGGGGTGACTGTTTGCGGGATAGCCGCTGAGACGAAGCTCGGGAATCGATCGGTAGCCGAACGCGTACCCTGCGGCGCTGGGATCGAATGCTCCCTGGTACATGTGGTCAACGCTGCCGTAGCGGAAGGTGTAGATGCGGTAGTCCGAGCCGTCATGGAGCATGTTCCAGCGCGTCCAGTCTGCGTCGTTGGGGAATCCGGTGACTGGCAAGCTCGGGTAGAAGCCCGGGGCAGCCCAACGATACGTTGTCGTCCCCGGCTGCCAGATGTATTGGTAGAGCGTCGTGGGGTCGCCGAGGCGGCGCATATACGCGTGGTACGCACCGCCGCTGTGGAGCATGCGGATGCTCGACGCATCGACGTCGGGCGGCGACCCGACGAGCGTCAGCACCGGGATCGATCGATAGCCATATTCGTACGACGACCCGTTCCAGGCGAACTGGTAGAGGGTGTCGCTGGAACTGCCGCGGAACACGTAGAGCCTGTAGTCGAATCCGTCGTGCAGCATCGCCCATCGCGCGAAGTTGGCGTCGTTCGGCGCGCCCGTAATGGGGATCACCGGGATGGAATCGTAGGCGAAGCGGTATTCGTCGGTTCCGGGCACCCACGCGCCCTGATTTAGGTTAGGCATCTCGGCGTCCTCCTGTACGTGAACGCGGGCGCGCTCACATACAGAGAGGTTGCGATAGGGCGGGTGATACCCCGCAGTCGCCGCCCATGCCGAGTTGCCGGGCGCGAATCAGTCGCGCGCGGGCAACTGCTGGAGCGTCCAGGTGTTGCCGTCGGGATCGTCGAACGTGACGAAACGACCCCACGCCTGATCGTCGACAGCGGGAGCGTCGACGCCGGCATCGCGCAGCTGCGCCCATGCGGCGTCAGCATCGGGCACCACCACCTGGATCGTGCTCTGCTGACCTGGTTCGAGTTTTATCCCCAGCCCGGTACCGAACGCGATCGAGCACGCCGAGCCCGGCGGGGTGAGCTGTACGAATCGCAAGCCGGGATACGGCGTCTGGTCGTGGTCGGCGTGGAAGCCGATTTTCTCGTAGAACGCTTTCGCGCGATCGACGTCCGTCACTGGTACGAAGATGAGTTCAATCTTCCAATCCATGACAACTCTTTCCTTCCGCTCTGACGTGCAGGTCTTCGGTTGTGAAATCCACGGTAAACCTGCCTCCCGACATCGGCCTTCCGTCACTACCATGGGCCTATGACCGTCGAGAACCCGCGATTCAGCCCCGTGATCGCGCTGCTGGCGGTGTCGGCGATGTGGGAAGGTCAGCTCGGCACGGCGCTGCGTGAACTCGGGATCTCGACCCGTAAGTTCGGCCTCCTAGGACACATCGGCGCGGAGCCCGGCATCTCGTTTTCCGAACTCGCACGACGATCGCACATCACCGTGCAGTCCGCGCACACATCGGTCCGAACGCTCGTCGATGACGGCCTCGTCGCCGATGGCACTTCGCACGCGGGAGCGGCATCCGACCTCCGCGTCACCGAGCGCGGCCAGGACATCCTCGACAGGGCGCGCGAGACCGTCTTCGAACTCGACTCTGCGCTGAACGACCGGCTCCCAAAGGTGGCGGCGTCGCTGGACGGGATCCGCGCAGGAATCATCTGACGCGACGGTCCTCGGTGTCCGCTGTTCATGGCAGAGTCGGAGGATGACTCGCATCGGTGCCGTCTTCCACCCGAACTCCCAACCGCCTGAAGCGCTTCGAGACATCGTCCGCATCGCCGAGGACTCTGGTGTTCCCGAGCTGTGGGTGTGGGAGGACTGCTTCCGCGAAGCCGCCTTCGCGCAGGCTTCGGCGGCCCTCGCGTGGAGCGAGCGACTGAGGGTCGGTATCGGCATCGCCCCGATGCCGCTGCGCAACGTCGCGCTGACCGCAATGGAGATCGCCACCGTCGAGCGGATGTTCCCGGGCCGGCTGATCCCGGGTGTCGGGCACGGTGTGCTCGATTGGATGGGTCAGGTGGGTGCTCGCGTCGCCTCGCCGTTGACGCTGATGCGCGAGTACGTTCCTGCCCTGCGCGCACTCGTGGCGGGGGAGAAGGTCACGGTGTCGGGTCGTTATGTGAACCTCGATTCCGTGCAGCTCGACTGGGCACCGATGGCCCCGCCACCGATCATTGCGGCGGCCGAGGGGCCCAAGACGCTGGCGGTCAGCGGAGAGGTCGCCGACGGCACCGCCCTGGTCTCGGGCTCGCCGGTTGAACACGTGGCGGCTTCGATCAAGGCCGCGCGGGACGCACGGAGCGACGCGGGTCGGGACGGGCACCACGAAGTGATCGCGTACGTGCTCACCGCCTTCGGGGGAGACGACGCCGCTGAGCGCGCACGCCGAGATCTGGCCAAATGGACCAGCGAGGATGGCGCCGATCGCGTCGTCACGGGGACCGTGGAGGATGTCGCCGCTGCCGTCCGTCGTTACGCCGCAGCAGGGGTGGACGCCGTGATCCTCCAGCCGACGATCGACGAACCAGACACTCGCGGTTTCTTCGAAGCAACGGGTGAGGTCGCCCGGCTGATCGAGGCGTCGGCGTGAGCGCGTTGCGGCGCCGCAAGGCCCAAAAGCGCAGCGGACTGCAGACGGGGCGGACGGCCGCCCGCTGGACACTGGCGGGACTGCTTGTTTTCTCCGGGATCGGGCACCTCACGACGCTCCGCCGTGGATTCCGGATCGCGGTGCCGGACTGGGCAACCCGCCTCCTGCGCACCGACAAAGACATGATCGTCGTCTCCTCGGGTGCCGCCGAGATCATGCTGGGCGGCGCACTCCTCGCCCTTCCTCGCGAGCGCGCGACCGTGGGCGCCGCCGTCGCGGCCTTCTTCGTGGCGGTGTTCCCGGGCAACGTGCACCAATGGCAGACGAAGCGATCGGCGCCCGGCCTCGACACCGACGCGCGGCGCTTCGGCCGTCTCTTCTTGCAGCCGGTCCTGGTCGCCTGGGCGCTGTGGGCGACGCGCAGCGATTCGTCGAAGGCCGCCAGGCGGTAGATCGTGTTGCTGGCCGAGATCGTACGGGCGGTGGATGCCGTCACGCTCACGCGATCCCGGTTGGCGAAGTCGGCCGCGCTCGCGGGCGTCCTCGAGAACCTCGATTCCGAAGAGATCGTGCCCGCGGTGGGGATGCTCACCGCGCATCCCGTGCAGGGCCGCCTCGGCGTCGGTTGGCGCACGCTGACAGCGATCTCGACCGCACACGCGGACAGCGCGACGCTGACGGTGACGGATGTGAACGACACGTTCGAGGATCTTGCGCACGCCGAGGGCTCGGGGTCAGCGGGCCGTCGAAACGCGTCGCTCGTCGCCCTTGCCGAACGCGCCACGGACAGTGAATGGGACTTCCTCCAGCGGGTCATGATGGGAGAACTGCGCACGGGAGCACTCGACGGCGTGCTCGAAGCGGCGATCGCCCAGGCGGCGCGTGCGGACCCTGCCACCGTGCGACGAGCGGTCATGCTCACCGGCAATCTGGGTGAGACCGCCCGGATGGCGCTGAGTGAACCGATTGGGACGCTCGAGAACGTGGGACTTGTCGTCGGGCGCCCCGTGATGCCGATGCTCGCGTCGACCGCGGCGAGTGCCTCCGCGGCGCTCACCGTGACCGGTCCGGCATCCGTGGAATACAAACTCGACGGCGCGCGCATCCAGGTGCACCGAGACGAAGACGAGGTCCACGTCTACACGCGCACGCTGGCCGACATCACCCACCGCGTCCCCGAAATCGTCGAGATCGTGCGGTCGCTGCCGGCCGGCCGCCTGATCCTGGACGGAGAGACGCTCTCACTGGATGAGGATGGCGCTCCTCGCCCATTTCAGGAGACGATGGCGCGATTCGGAGCGGACAGCGCACGGGAGATCGCACTTCGGCCGTGGTTCTTCGATGTGCTGCACGTGGACGGTCGGGACCTCATCGACGAGCCGCTCGCCGTTCGTCTGGAGGTGCTGAAAGGAGTCGTCGGATCGTGGCTCATGCCCGGCATCGTGACGGACGATCCGGACGCCGCTGAGGCTCTCGCCCGCGAAGCCTTGGCCGCAGGCCACGAAGGTGTTGTCGTAAAGGGTCTAGACGCCCCGTATGCCGCCGGTCGGCGGGGCAAGAGCTGGATCAAGGTCAAGCCGGTGCTCACCTACGATCTCGTCGTCCTGGGCGTCGAGTGGGGATCGGGACGGCGCAGCGGATTGCTGTCGAATCTGCATCTGGGCGCCCGCGACCCCGACGGAGCGTACGGGCCGGCCGGTGGGTTCGTGATGGTCGGGAAGACCTTCAAAGGACTCACGGACGAGTTGCTGCGCTGGCAGACGGAGCACTTCTCCGCGCGCGAGATTCGCCGCACGGCCCACACGGTCTTCGTCGAACCCGACACCGTGGTCGAGATCGCCATCGACGGGGTTCAGCGCTCCTCGCGGTATCCCGGCGGCCTCGCCCTGCGCTTCGCGCGGGTGAAGGGCTACCGATCCGACAAGACACCCTCTGGCGCGGACACCATCGAGGCGCTGCGCGCCCTTCTCCCCGGCGACTGACGGGCGTCCACCGACATCAACGCCCTGGCCGACATCAGCGCCGCGTCGACACCGTTACGGTGAATTTCGTGTTGCGGGCCACTTGGCGAGTGGGGCCGACGAGGCGCTCGAGATGCGGGCGGTAGCTCAGGGTGGAGTTCCACACGCACCACAACTCGCCGCCGCGACGAAGGACGCGTGCGGCATCCGCGAACAGCCGCAGCGCGATCAGATCGCTCACCGCCGCCCCGGAGTGAAACGGCGGGTTCAGGGCGATAAAGGACGCGCTCGCCGGTGGGCGCTGCTCGAGCAGATCGTCGCGGACGACCTCGATCCGATCGTGGACGCCGTTGGCAGCGGCGGTGGCACGCGCGGATTCCACAGCGGCCGCCGATTGATCGGAGGCATACACACGTGCGCCGGGGTTACGCAGGGCAAGGCTCGCCGCGACCACGCCGGTGCCGCAGGCGAAGTCGATCAGCGGATCTTTCACGGTGCCGCCAGGCAGCATCTCGGACGGCACCTCAGACAAAGCATCGAGCAGAAAGCGAGTGCCGATGTCGATTCGAGAGTCGGCGAACGCCCCGCCGAATGCTCGCACCTCGATGTCGGCGTGCCGCGCAGCCTCGGGCTCTGGGTCCCGGCCGCCGTGTGGCCCGCGTGCGATGAGCACACGTGACTTCTGTCGTGCGTGGGTGATATCGACGGTGTCGAAGAATTCGCGCAGCACGTCGTTCATCGAGAGGCTCATGTGCTTGATGCGGGCACCCGCGAACACGACGACATCCGGATCGGCATGCGCCGCGATGACCCCCGCGACGTCACGGAGAGCCCGAAGCGAGCGGGGGAGACGCAGAAGCACCACCCGAGCGCCGCTCACGAGGTCCGCTGACAACGCCAGCGAGCGTACGCGCCCGCTCAGGTCCAGCTGCTTCGGCGTTGGCTGCCAACGCGCGTTCACCGGTCAGGGCGTCTTGATGAACACGCACGACGCCGGCATCCGCGGACGCGGCCACGGTCAGGGCCAGCGCACCGTAGCCGTCGCCGATCACGACGATCTCGTCCGCACCTACCGCGGAGCGCGCTGCGGCGGACTCGTCGAGGATCAGTCGGTCAGCGGCATCCGATGCGACGAGCCCCGGTCCTTCGAGATCAGGGGCGCGCCGCAGCGCGTCGAGGTCGATCACGTGGCTGTGGCTGTTTCTCTATGAGTGTCTGGGTCTGCGTACCGAAGGATTGCATCGTCGGGGGTGCACTCGTCGCCGATCCGGATCCCTGCGGCCAGTCGCCCCTCGGCGCGCAGGCGCTGCAGGTCTTCGACGGCGCTGCGCCGCATCTCCCACGGATCGATCGTGTTGACGTAGATTTTGGTGCCCCCCTCGAACCCGGCGGGGGTGGTGATGCGCCACTTGAGGACGATCCGCCACGGCATCGGCCAAGGGGCCCCGGGCGGGCGATAGTGCCACTCCTCGTTGGTGGGCACATGCACGCCGGTGGCCGCGTGCAGTGCGTGAACGAGATCCGAAACCGCGCGGATGCCGTCAGCGGAATGTTCCTGCGGCAGATTCGCCGTCGACGTCGAGTACACCTCGAAGGCGGGGTAGCGGTGACCGACCCCCGCGAACGCGACGGCGCCATCGTTGGCGGCGACCACGAGCCCTTCCGACACCGCGAGATCCGCGATCGCGTGCTGGTAGAGGCGGCGATCGCTCGAAAGCAACCGCAGTTCATGATCGACCTGTGGGCCGTGCTCGTCGATCGCGACGAGTTGCTTGTGAAGATGGTCGAACGAGGCGCCCGCGGGGCGCAGCCAGTTCTGGAACACCGAGACATAGGCCGCGTATGGCTGGGCGGCTTGGATCTCGGCCAGCGAACGCACCGTGAAGGCGAAGTACTCCGCGTGCTCCGCGGGACTGAGTGTGCCGGATGACGCCAAGAGATCATCGTTGTCGGCGCCGTCGATCACGTGGCGCCGCGCCACGACGACGTCATGGGAGCCGCCGATGAGATCGAGCGCCGCCTCCTCGACGGATGTCGTGACGCCCGAAGAAGCGGCACGGATCGCCGCGAGCGTTTCGATGTGCAGGCGGCCGGCGGGGTCAGCGAGATATTCCTGCGCCCATTCGAAGACATGTCCAGGCTGGCGGAATCCATGGTTTTCTCGCCAGTACTCCGCCGAAACGATCTCGAAGAGGTTGCCGAAACGCCGGAACTCGGCATCCGTCTCCGTCAGCGCACTCGCCGGCACTCGACGAATCTCGGTGAAATCCGGCCCGACGAGCCGTGCCTTCTCGGGAGTGGTCTCGAGGTATCGATCGACGCAGAAGGCGCACAGCCGACGTTCTTCCCCCGGCTCCAAGATCCGGGGCTCGGGCCGAGGAGTGGTGTGGGGTCGGTGAGCGCGACCGGGAACGGTCCACACGCGGGTGCCGGTCAAGGGCCCGACTTGCTTGACCGTCCCGTCGGGGAGTCGCACCATCGATCCTTTTGCACCATCGCCCACCCCTCTACCCTACCGAGAGGCCACAATGGGGGACATGAAGACGTTCGCACGCTGGCTGCTCGCCGGCGCCATGGTATTCGCCGGTGTCAGCCATTTGTTCTGGGCACGGAAGGAGTTTCAGGCGCAGGTTCCCGACCTCGTGACCGACACTCTGCCCATCGACAAGGACGCCGTCGTCGTGGCCTCCGGGGTCGTGGAGGTGATGTTCGGCCTGGCGCTGGTCGTGCTCCCGCGCGAGCGGAGCCGGGTGGGCGCCATGCTCGCCGCATTCTTCGTCGCCGTTTTCCCCGGCAACATCGGGCAGTGGCTCGGCAAGCGTGACGGGTTCGGACTCGACACCGACACCAAGCGGCTCGTGCGCCTGTTCTTCCAGCCTGTGCTCTTCGCCTGGGCGTGGTGCTCGACCAGGCCCTGACGCCGAACGGCGTAGCATCGGTACGCCATGAACACCTTCGTCGACGCACTGCGCGCTGCCCTGCCCACCGCACGAATCCTCGCCGGCGACGTTGACGTCATTCGTTATGCGCACGACGATGCCGAGTGGGCCGAATTCGGCACGCCCGCGGCGGTTCTGATCGCCGCCACGATCGAAGAGGTCTCCGTCGCGGTCCGCACCGCCGCGGCTCACGGCGTGGCGGTCATTGCTCGTGGCGCCGGCACAGGTCTCTCGGGCGGGGCGAATGCGACCGACGGGAGCCTGGTCATCTCCCTCGAGGCGATGACGGCCATCCTCGAGGTGAACGTCGACGAGCGGTACGCCATCGTCCAGGCGGGCGTCCTCAACGACGACCTTCGCACTCTCGTCGCACGCGCTGGGCTGTGGTATCCGCCCGACCCCGCGAGCATGGCGATCTCCACGATCGGCGGCAACGTCGCCACCAACGCCGGTGGCATCTGCTGCGTCAAGTACGGCGTGACGCGCGACTACGTGCTCGGCCTCACCGCGGTGCTCGCGGACGGCAGCGTCGCACGTGTCGGACGCACCACCGCGAAGGGCGTGACCGGGTACGACCTCACGGCGCTGCTGGTCGGCTCGGAGGGCACCCTCGGGATCATCGTGGATGTCACCGTCAAGCTGCTCCCGATCGCCGGCCGGGAAGAACGCGCGGTGATCGGCTACTTCTCGTCGCTGACGGATGCCGGGCGTGCTGTCGCGGCCATCAGTGCGGACGGCATCGTCCCCTCGGCGCTGGAACTCATCGACCGCACGTGCTTGCATGCCGTCGCGCAGTGGCAGGGCTGGAACCTTCCGGAGGGGGCCGAAGCGCTCTTGCTCGCGAAGGTCGATGAGCCCGGGTCGACCGGTCGCGACCTCGCGGAGATGATCGCGGCCCACTTCGCCGCCGCCGGTGGCACCGATGTCGAGCACGCGGATGATCCGGCGGAGATCCTTCGCCTGTTCACCGCGCGGCGCCTGGCGTATCCGGCGTTGGAGCGGCTCGGCCCGGTGCTCACCGAGGACATCTGCGTACCGCGGTCAGCGGTCCCCGAAATGCTTGCGCGCATCGAGGCGATCGCGTCGGAGCATGACGTGACCATCGCCAACATCGCCCACGCCGGTGACGGCAACCTCCATCCGCTGATCATCGCGCCGGAGGGTGACGAGGCCGCGAAGGGGCGAGCAAAGACGGCTTTCGACCTCATCGTGGAGAACTGCCGACTGCTCGGCGGCACGGTCACCGGCGAACACGGCGTCGGCCTGCTGAAACTGGCCGGAGCCGCCGCCGAACTCAGCCCCGTCGTCCTGGCAATGCACCGCGCCATCAAGGACGCTCTCGACCCGGCCGGCATCCTCAATCCCGGCAAAGCCTTCCCGACAGGAGAATGAACCATGGCGTCGCTCACCGCTTCCGACGGCATCCGGCTGGACTACACCGACACCGGTGATCCGGCCGGGCGTCCCGTCGTCCTCCTCGCCGGGTTCAAGGCATCGGTGACCAGCTGGCACTACCAACTGCCGGCACTGGAGAAGGCCGGCTATCGGGTGATCGCGGTCGACCTTCGCGGGCATGGGACGAGCGATCGTCCTGACGAGGTCGACATGGCTCGTCGCGGCACGGATATCCATGATGTCCTCACGACCCTCGACCTGCGAGATGTCGTCCTTGTCGGCGGCTCGATGGGCGGAAACACGATCTGGTCGTACGTTCAGCAGTACGGCGAAGAGCGTGTCAGGTCGATCGTCATCTCAGACCAGACGCCGAAGATGCTGAATACGGCGGACTGGACGTTCGGCTTCTACGGGTATGACGAAGCACACCGCGACTCGTACTTCGCGGAACGGATTCCACAGACCGGACACGGCACACCGCTGTGGCGGCGGGGAATGCGGCTGGTCCGCCTGCTCCGCGCCATGAAGGGTGCTGAACGCGAGCTGACGCCGGGGGAGCTGGCGTTGCTGCATGACCACGCGGTGAAGGATTGGCGCCCGGTCATCGAGGGCACCGGCGTGCCGATCCTGTTCGTCGCCGGAGCCGAGAGCGAGTTCTGGCCCTCGGCGCATGCCGTGGCCGCGGCGGCTCTTGCGCCGAAAGGCACCGCGGTGATTCTCGCCAATGACGGTCACGCCGCGAACATCGAGCAACCCAAGGCATTCAACCGCGCGCTGCTGTCGTTCCTGTCCTGATCACGGAGGCGCCTGCCGCGTCACTGCTCGAAGCGGTCCTGTTGCGTCATCCGCGCGACACGGCGTAGCGGTGCTCGGGGCGGCCGGTGGATCCGTACCGCAGCCGAACCTCGATCACCCCTCGGGTGGCCAGTGCGGCGAGGTGGCGCTGTGCGGTCGCGCGGGAGATTCCCGCCGCATCGGCGACTTCGGACGCGGATGCCTCCTGTTCGCCGAGCGCGCCCAGGATCAACTGCTCCGTCGCCGAGCGAGAGACCGACGCGGTGTCGCCCGCACCGTGCAGGATCGACAAGGCGCGGTCGAGGTCGCTCTGGTCGAGCGTCCGGTCGCCGCCGATGAGATTGCGGAACCGGAGATACCGGTCGAGGCGCCCCGTGAGCGCCCGCCGCTCGAACGGCTTCACGAGATAGCCGAGGGCACCGGCACGCAGCGCACGACGGATCGTCGGGGCATCGCCGGCGGCGGAGAGGACGAAAGCGTCGACAGTGCTCTGCGACACGAATGCGATCCCATCGCCGTCGGGGAGATACGCGTCGACCAGCAGGAGATCGGGCTGGTGGGTGCGAACGGATGCGGCGGCGTCGCGGAGTGATCGTGCGGGTTCGAGCGTCGTGAAGCCGTCGTGGGCGTCGACGATCGAGCGGTGCAGGTCGGCGACACGGAAATCGTCGTCCACCACAAGGACGCGCAGGGGAGCGCTCACGTATTCATCTCCTCGGAATCATGGCGGCGCATCGCGCCCGGGAGGCGTGCGCCGAACAATGCCCCGGCAGTTCTTCCCGCCGGGATCGATGACCCAGAGTTCTCCGCCGCGCCGACGAGCGAGCTCGCGTGACAACGCCAAGCCGACGCCGTGACCGTGGATGGCGTCGAGTGGGGCATCGCTGCGCGCGTCTCCGCGTTGAGCACCGCGCCGAGAGCGAGCGAACACATCGGTGCCCGCGGGAATCCCGCCCCCCGAATCTCCTACCGTGACGACCAATTCGTCCTCGGCATCGAGCAGCGTCACCGTGACGACGCGCGGCGGTTCCCCGTCCACGGCGGCGGTGACCGCGTTGTCCACAAGATTCCCGATGATTGCGGCGGCATCCTCGACATCGGCCAGCGTGCCCGTGAGGAGGGTGTCTTCGCCGACGACCAGCCGCACGCCGCGCTCACTGGCTTCGATCGCCTTCGCGCCGAGGAGGGACTGCAGGAACGGATCGGAAACTCGCGCGAGTCCGTCGACGGGAAAGTCGACCGGCCCACGCTGCAGCTGCTCGGCCAGGAAGGCCCGCGCGTCGTCCGTCCGTTCCGCGTCGAGGAGGCCCGCCGCCACATGCATCCGATTGGCGAACTCGTGGCGTTGGACGCGCAGTGCGCCGCTCATCGCGCGAACGCTCTCCAGCCGCTCGGAGAGCGCGATGAGGGCGGTGCGATCGCGCACGATGACCACATCGCCCAGGGCGCGACCGTCCTTGGTGACCGGTCGGGCGTCGACATAGAGCACACGGTCGCCGACGACGATGCCGTCACCGGCGGTGCCCTCCTGGATCACTTGGATGACGAGGGGAGCGACTCCGAGACTCTCCAGCGACCTACCGAGGGGGTCTTGGAGTCCCAGCATCCGCGCTGCCGCCGTGTTGCAGACGCGCACGATCCCCACCTGGTCCAGCGCGATGACGCCGTCATGCACGCCGTCCAGGACGGCTTCCTGGTTCTGGACGAGCGCGACGAGTTCTTCCGGTTGCAAGCCCGAGCGTGAGTCGTTCCCACCGTCGCCGCAGGAAGAGTGCGGCAAGCAAGCCGACGGCCAACGCGCCGAGGGCAGCAATCGCGATGGCGAGGAGCAGGGCAGGCAGGTCGTCGAAGACGCTCGCGCTCTCGAACCCGACGCTGACCTCGCCGACCGGCGCGCCGTCGCCTGGCGGGTAGACCGGCACCTTCGCTCGCGCGGATTCGCCGAGCGTGCCGCGTTCCCACGTGACGCTCTCGCGCCCGGCGAGGGCTTCGGCATAGCTGGTGCTGACTTCTTCCCCGAGGAGGTCGGGATTCGGGATGGGCGAGGCGGATGCCGTGATCGTCCGTGATGACGACGAAGAGCGCTCCCGTGCGGTCGGCGACGCTCAGCGCGAGTGCCTGCAGGTCGCCATCCTCGAGCTCGCTCTGCTGCGGATCCCCCGGCTGGGCGGAGAGCGCGGCGACCCCGGCGCGGACATCCGAATCCGCGGCGACCGTCCGCGCAATGTTCAATGCCGACGACTCTGACTCCGCTCGGAGCTGCTGGATTCCGAGGGCGACGAAGACCGCGGTGCAGATCGCGACGACGGCCACCACGGTGGCGAGTTGGAGAAGGAGCACGCGGGTCGCGAACCGCATCATCGCCTCCTCGAGAATCGTGCGCGGTGAGCAGAATGCGCGAAACACACGTTACGCGCACAACGTGTGGCAATGCGAGCAAGAGCGCGCCGTGGCGGGGGACTCCGTAGATTCTCCGGAACGTCCCCATCGATGGTGGACGTCAGACGACGAAGGAGTCGAGATGATACCGACATCTCTTGGACTGGTGCAGGCCGCCGCAGAAGAAGGCTACGACCTGGCCTTCACCCCCTCCGATGGGGTACTCGTGCTCCTCGGATTCACGATGGTGCTCGCCTTCATGGCGCTCATCATGACCCGCAGACTCACCCCGATGGTCGCACTGATCCTCGTGCCCACCGTGTTCGGCCTCTTCGCCGGCGCCGGTCTCGGCCTCGGGGACATGATCATCGACTCGATCGGGAACCTGGCGCCGACCGCTGCCTTGCTGATGTTCGCGATCATGTACTTCGGCATCATGATCGATGTCGGCCTGTTCGACCCGCTCATCCGCTTCATCACGCGACTGCTCGGTGATGACCCCGCCAAGGTCGTGCTCGGCACGGCGTTGCTGGCCGGTGCGGTCTCACTGGACGGTGACGGATCGACGACCTTCATCATCACCACTTCGGCGATGCTTCCGATCTACCTGCGCTTGGGCATGAGCCCCGTCGTCCTCACCTGTGTCGCCGGTCTGATGAACGGCACGCTCAACATCGTCCCGTGGGGAGGCCCCACCGTCCGTGCGTCGTCGGCGCTCGGACTGGAGCCGACCGACATCTTCGTCCCGATGCTGCCGTCGCTTGCCGCGGGCCTCGTCATTGCACTGACCTTCGCATGGTTCCTCGGGCTCTCCGAGCGACGCCGTCTCGCCGGCGTGGTCGACACGTCTCGCCTCGAGGTCGCCACCGGGGAGGGTCTGCTGCGTGGGCCCCGCCTGTTCCGTGGTGCCGAGCCGAAGCCTGGAGCGGCGGCGACCCTCCGCACCGGCAACATCGTCACCGTCCGCGGCGGCCGAGGCGCGGTCGCGGCGAGTCAACTCGTCGACCAGTCCGACACCGCGATGGCCGACACGATGCTCGACCCGAACCGGGCGACGCTGCGACCCAAGCTCATCTGGTTCAACTTCGCGCTCACGATGGCGGTCATGGTGCTGCTCGTGATGGACCTCTTCCCGCTGGCCTACGTCTTCATGGTCGGCGCGGGCATCGCCCTCATGATCAACTTCCCGAAGCTCAAGAGCCAGGCCGATGAGATCGTCGCTCACGCACCGAGCATCGTCGGGGTCGTCTCCATGGTGCTGGCCGCGGGTGTCCTCGTCGGCGTCCTCAACGGCACGGGCATGGTCGACGCGATGGCCGACTGGGTCACCACGATGATCCCCGCATCACTCGGCCCCTACATGGCAGTCATCACCGGCGTGCTGTCGATCCCGTTCACCTTCTTCATGTCCAACGATGCGTTCTACTTCGGCATCCTGCCGATTCTCACCGAAACGGCCGCGACGTACGGAATCGAGCCGGTCGAAATGGCACGCGCGTCGATCACCGGCCAGCCCGTGCACCTGCAGTCACCGTTGGTCCCCGCGATCCTGCTGCTGGTGTCGCTCGCGAACGTGAACCTCGGCGATCACCACAAGAAGGTGCTGTGGCGCGCGTGCATCATCTCGCTGGCGATGCTCGCCGTCGGGGTGCTCGTCGGCGTGATCCCGTTCGCGGCCTAGCCCGAGACTCCGGACGCCCGTGGCCTCGTGCCGGTGATGAGCACAGCGTGCTTCAACACCCGGCCCGAGGCCATCGGCCATTTCAGGTCGAGGAGCTCGGACAGCGCGCGAGCCGAGTCGGCATCGCCGCCCGCGGCGCGGATAGCGGAGAGCACCCTCTCGCGCCCCGGGTAGAAGGCAGGATCGTCGAAGAGGTCGACGAAAGCGAACCGGCCGCCCGGCGCGAGCACGCGGATCGCCTCGGCGATGCTCCTCGTCTTGTCGGGCGCATCGCGGACCTCGTGGAATGTGAGGCTGCTCACGACGCGGCTGAAGGATGCGTCGGCGAACGGCAGCTCCGACGCCGTGCCGCGAACGAATCGGATCGACGCCACGCCCTCGAGCCGCGCGTTGCGCTCCGCGAGTTCCTGCGAGTAGTCGCCCCATTCCGCGGGCCAGAAGTCCAGGCCGACGCACTCGCTCGGCGACGCTTTCGCGAGCATGATGACGAGCTCACCGCTGCCGCATCCGATATCGAGGAGCCGCCCGTCGGTGCCGACGTCGTCGATGATCAGCCGATGGATCTTCGCCTGGAGGTCGTCGCCGTGGGGGCTGAGCCGGTACGACGACATCGTGATGACGACGGCGATGTATGCGAACGGCAGGGCCAGGACGGCGAGCACCAACGCCGGCAACCAGAAGAGCGACGCGACGACCGCGATGAGAACGATCGCGGCGGTCAGTGACCAGAAGAGCCGGATGCGGGAGGCCTTGATCCAGGTCGGGTAGGTCGGCCGCTCGCTCACGGTTTCAGGCAAGCTCCACAGCCCCGCGGCGCTCAGGCGCCTTCGGTCAGCAACCGGACGGTGACGATGTTCGTCGACTCGTCGATCTCGGCCACGGTGGGGTGTGCCTTGATGAAGTCAGAAAAAGATCGATGCCCGAGGCCCTTCTCAGTGAAGGACGGGTCCATCCGCTTGAGCAGGTTCTTCACCGCAGAGAGGTGCACCCACTCTTCATCGGTGCGCTCCTGTTCGAGGCGAAGGGCACGCCGCAGCAGCTCGGCGCTGGGGTCGGCCTTCGCCCGCGAACGCGCGCGAGCGGACGAGGCGCCGGCCGTCGTCGAGCCCTCGTTCGCGGTGGCGGTCGCGCTCGCGCCTTCGGCAGTGGCCCCCGCCTTCTTCGGGGGAGGAGGAGCGGTGACGCCCGGGAGAGTGTCGTACGCGTCGAACTGGTCGCACGCGGCAGCGAGCGATTTGGCGGTGGAGCCGGCAACTCCCACTCCGACGACGACGCGGCCCAGCCGTTTGCACCGCTGCGCAAGCGGGACGTAGTCACTGTCGCCGGCGACGATCACGACGTGCGACAGGTCGGGAAGACGGAACATGTCCTCGACGGTGTCGACGGCGAGGCGGATATCCGCGCCATTTTTCGCGTAAGCGGCTGCCGGGAAGAGCTGAACCAGGTCGACGGCGCGCGCCACGAGCTGGGATCGGTAGTCGGCGTTGATCGGCGACGACCAGTCCGCGTAGGCCCGGGTGAGGACGAGCGTGCCGAAGGATGCCGCATAGTCGATGATCGCGCCGACGTCGATCGTCGCTGCTTTCAAGCGCCCGGCGATCTCGGGCTCCTTGGGATTCTCGGCGATCCGCTGTCGGTCTCGCGAGTAGGAATTACGACCGTGGACGCGGTCGTACCAACTCATGACGATGTTGTCGAAGTCGAGATAGACAGCGACGCGCGAGGAGTCGGCCATGCGTTACTTCTCTCCGGGATAGGTGAGGTCGATCTGAGCGCGAATCTCGTCGAGGGTGCCCATGATCGCGACGGTTTCTTCGATCGGGAGGAGGTCGCTGTCGAACCGGCCCTCGGCGACGAACGATTCGGCCGCGAGTGCTTGGAACTGCATGCCGCGACCGTCGGCATTCGATACATAATCCTCGAGGACCGTGCCGTCGGGCGTGATGACCCGGAAGGACGTCGGGGTGTACCAGACGCGGTCGATGTCGATTCGAGCCTCGGTACCGACGATGTGGGCGGTGTTCGGTCCGGCGCCCCGCGAGGAGGAAACGCTCGTCGAGAGTGCGCCGGAGGCGTGCGTCATGAGGGTGGCGACTTCGGCATCCGCGCCGGTGTCTGCCTTGCGCGCGACCGCACGGATCTCGGTGGGAGCACCCAGGATGTCCCACACGAACGAAATGGGGTAGATCCCGAGATCGAGCAGCGCTCCGCCACCGAGGTCCATGGCGTTGAGGCGGTGCGCCGGATCATCGGAGATCTTCTGGGTGTGATCGGCGAACACGGTGCGAATCTCGCCGAGCGTGCCTGCCTCGATGATCTCCCGGATGCGGATCATGTGCGGCAGGTACCGGGTCCACATCGCCTCCATGACGAGGAGTCCGTTGTCTGCGGCGAGGTCGCGGAGAGCCACGGCTTCATCGCGGTTGAGCGTGAAGGGCTTTTCGACCAGCACGTGCTTGCCCGCTTGGAGCACGAGGGCCGCGTTGTCGAGGTGATACGGGTGCGGGGTGGCGACGTAGATGATGTCGACCTCGGGGTCGGCGACGAGCGCTTCATACGAACCGTGCACGTTTGGGATCTCGAACTCGTCGGCGAACGCCTGTGCGGCTTCGGGCCGCCGCGAACCGACCGCTCGAAGATCGAGTCCAGCAGTGCGAAGGTCAGCGGCGAACGCGTGCGCAATGCCGCCCGTGGCGAGGATGCCCCAACGTAGTCCAGTCATGGTCTGAGCCTACCGATGCGTGTCGCCGGCCTCACTCGCGCGAGCCACGTCGGGGGGCGATGTCAGAAAGACCAAGCAGGAACTCGAGGATCTCGCGGGCCGTCCCGACCAGCAGGGGACCCCGGCCGAACTCCCACTCCGCATCGGTCGCGCGGAGTGCGTGACCGGAGACGACCGCGCGCCTGTCGAAGGAAGTCGTGGTGGCGGCGTACAGGGCGACCGATCCCGACGTCGTGGGTGAGAGGTCGACGGCGCGGCTACCCGCGAGAATCAGCAGGGCGCGCACCGCGTCGCTGAGAGAGCGGATGCGGCGCGCGCCACCCTCGCGGATCTTGAGAGCGACGCCGCGGAGGTCGTCATCGGTACCCGCGCCCGCCCCGGCGCCGAACTCCTTCCACAGCTTTGCGTCGCGGAGGAACTGGAGGCCGCCGGCGCTTGTCGCGAGCCCTGCAGCGAGGTCTACGACATCGGCGAGCTGCCGCTGTCGATTGCTCGACACCTGTGATTCGTCGACCTTCGGCTGGTTGCTGAGGGGGAGCGAGCGGGAGAGATCCGACATGCGGACATCTTATGGGCCGGGGCGTGAGATGTGACGGGGGCGAACTGTCACATCAATTCGATGCGACGCGTGTGACTGTCACATGGAAAAGTTGGGAAAACCCTCTCCAATGCGTATTCCGTGTGCATAATGGGGCAAGATCGATGTGACCGTGCACATGCAAAGGAGGCAGCGCCATGAGCGAAACCACGCCTGCGCGCCGGCCCTCCATACGCGATGTCGCTCGACTGGCGGGGGTCTCGCATCAGACCGTCTCCCGCGTCTTGAACAATCACCAGAGCATCAGGCCCGAAACGAGAGACCGCGTCGTGGCGGTCATGGAACAGCTGTCGTACAGTCCCAATCGGGCGGCACGTGCACTGGTGACCAGCCGTTCGAGCACCATTGGGATCCTCGCCGCATCGAGCACCCAATACGGTCCGGCATCGTCGATCGCATCGATCGAGGCAGCCGCCCGCGCGCGCGGCTATTGGGTGTCCACCGCCAACATCGACGCCGCCGACCCCGCCTCTATTCCGGCCGGTATCTCGCATCTGACCGCCCAGTCCATCGAGGGGTTGGTCGTGATCGCCCCGCAGGTGCGAGTGGTGCGCGCGCTGGCTGCGCTGCGCCTCGACATCCCGTATGTGACCCTGCAATCCACCGATGTCGATCCCGACCACACGCTCTCCGTCGACCAGATCGCCGGCGCTCGGCTCGCCACAAAACACCTGATCAACCTCGGACACCGGAGCATCTACCACCTCGCCGGCCCACAGGATTGGATCGAGGCGGAGGCGCGAATGCGGGGCTTCCTCGAGGAGATGAGTGCGTCGGACGTGCCGACCACGGCTCCGATTCTCGGTGACTGGAGCGCCAACTTCGGCTTCTACGCGGGTCGCGAGCTTCTTCAGGTCCGTGACTTCACGGCGATCTTCTCGTCCAATGACCAGATGGCCCTGGGGCTGCTGCATGCGGTCCGGGACGCGGGCCTGGACTGCCCCCGCGACGTCAGCATCGTGGGGTTCGACGACATCCCGGAGGCGGCACACTTCTGGCCGCCGCTGACCACCGTGCGTCAGGATTTCGAGGAGATCGGACGCCGCTGCGTCGAACTGCTGCTCGGGCCTGCGGAAGAGGGCGGCGAACCGCGGCGCGGTGCCATCGCCCCCGAACTGATCGTTCGCGACTCGACCGCACCGGTCCGCTAGGCATATCGATTCGTGATCATTCTGTGATCGCGTCGAGTTGACGGAGAGGATCCCGGGGTGGGTATAGTGATGATGCCCATGTGAACGGTCACATCGGCCGACCGCGATAACGCGAAACTTCCCACAACTACGACGCAGGAGTCTGACGTGAGACCCGACACCGCAGAGCAGCGCGACCGATATGTGGTCGGCGTGAAGACTGAGGTCTCGGTTGCTCGGGTTCGCGAAGAAGTCGCTCAGCTCCACGCGGAGCTCGTGCGCGCCGGGCTCGTGGTGTGGACAGGTGGCAACGTGTCCAGTCGCGTCCCCGACGCGGATCTTTTCGTGATCAAGCCATCGGGTGTGTCCTACGACGACCTCGCGCCGGAGAACATGATTCTGTGCGATCTCGACGGGAACGTCGTCGATGGCACTCCGGGAAGCGAGCTGTCTCCGTCGAGTGACACCGCGGCCCACGCGTACGTCTATCGGAATATGCCGGAGGTGGGCGGCGTGGTGCACACGCATTCCACGTACGCGGTCTCCTGGGCTGCGCGCGGCGAAGAGATCCCGTGCGTCATCACGGCGATGGCGGATGAGTTCGGTGGGCCGATCCCGGTGGGACCGTTCGCGATCATCGGTGACGACTCCATCGGACGCGGCATCGTCGACACGCTGACGGGGCACCGCAGTCGCGCCGTTTTGATGCAAAGTCACGGTCCGTTCACGATTGGCGCGAGCGCGTACGACGCGGTCAAGGCTGCTGTCATGCTCGAGGACGTCGCTCGCACGGTGCACCTCGCCCGGCAGGGCGGCGACCTCATCCCGATCGACCAGGCGGCCATCGACAGCCTGTATCTCCGCTACCAGAACGTGTACGGACAGACCACCGACGACCGCCGGTAATGCGCTCGCGCGTTGCGGTCACAAACTGAAAATCGCAGTACCAAGACAGTGCAGTCCCATGGAAGGAAATCACAGTGAAGACGAACAAATTGATGTTTGCGGCGGCAACGCTCGCCGCAGGCGCGCTCATGCTCTCCGGTTGCTCGGGGAGCAGCAGCGACAGCGGCAGCGGTGACGCCGGCAGCGGCGACGGCGGCCTGATCGGCGTCGCAATGCCCACGAAGAGCTCCGAGCGCTGGATCCAGGACGGCAACGCCGTCAAGGCAGCGCTCGAGGCCGAGGGCTACAAGGTCGACCTGCAGTATGCAGAGGACGACATCCCCACGCAGGTCTCGCAGATCGAGAACATGGTCACCAAGGGTGCCGAGGCGCTCATCGTGGCTTCGATCGACGGCACGACGCTGTCTGAGGTCCTCCAGAACGCTGCGGACTCCGACATCCCGGTCATCGCCTACGACCGTCTGATCAAGGACACCGAGAACGTGGACTACTACGCCACGTTCGACAACGAACTGGTCGGCAACCAGCAGGCCTGGACCGTCCTCAACGGTCTCGGCATCACGGAGCTCGACGGAACCGAGAAGGCCGACGCGCCGACCGGCCCGTTCAACATCGAGCTCTTCGCTGGATCGCTCGATGACAACAACGCGTTCTTCTTCTTCAACGGCGCGATGGACATCCTCCAGCCCTACATCGACAACGGCACGCTCGTCGTCAAGTCGGATCAGACCGCGATCGAGCAGGCCGCCACGCTCCGCTGGGACGGCGAGACCGCTCAGAGCCGCATGGAGGACATCCTCACCGCGAACTACTCCGATGGCTCGAAGGTCAACGCCGTGCTGTCGCCCTACGACGGCATCTCTCGTGGAATCATCTCGGCGCTGACCGACGCTGGTTACACGACCGGTGACGAGTGGCCGATCATCTCCGGTCAGGACGCCGAGGTCGACTCGGTCAAGGCGATCCTTTCTGGCGAGCAGTACGCCACGATCTTCAAGGACACCCGCGAGCTGGCGAAGGTCGCAGCGGCCATGGCCATTGCAGCCCTCAACGGTGACGAGCCCGAGATCAACGACACCGAGACCTACGACAACGGCGTGAAGGTTGTGCCGTCGTACCTGCTGGCCCCGGTGCCCGTCGTCAAGGACAACGTCGAGAAAGAGCTGGTCGACACCGGCTACTGGACTGCTGACGAGCTCGGCCTCTAACCAGTAGGGTTCGTACCCTACGACCACGCGCTGGTGGTGACGGGGAGGGAAATCCTCCCCGTCACCACCAGCACGTACGCTCCCCATTGTCAGTCCCACGAGGAAGTCGGCGAACGTGAATAACAACATCCTGGAGATGCGCAACATCACCAAGACCTTCCCAGGTGTGAAGGCCCTCTCGAACGTGAACTTCGAGGTTGCGCGCGGCGAGATCCACGCGATCTGCGGCGAGAACGGCGCTGGCAAGTCCACGCTCATGAAAGTCCTGTCGGGCGTCTACCCGCACGGCACCTACGACGGCGAGATCTTCTACGCCGACGAAACCGTCGAATTCCGCAACCTCCGCGACAGCGAGGCCCGGGGAATCGTCATCATCCATCAGGAGCTCGCTTTGAGCCCGCACCTGTCGATCGCGGAGAACATCTTCCTCAACAACGAGCGCAAGGGTTTCGGCGGGCTGATCGATTGGAACAAGACCAACCAAGAGGCCGGCTCGCTGCTCACCCGTGTCGGGCTCAAAGAGAACCCGACGACGAAGATCAGCCACATCGGTGTCGGCAAGCAGCAGCTCGTCGAAATCGCGAAGGCGCTCTCCAAAGAGGTCAAGCTGCTCATTCTCGATGAGCCGACTGCGGCGCTCAACGATGAAGATTCAGACCACCTGCTCGATCTGATCCTGTCCCTCAAAGAAGAGGGCATCACGTCGATCATCATCAGTCACAAGCTGAATGAGATCAAGAAGGTCGCCGACACGGTCACCGTGATTCGCGATGGCAAGACGATCGAGACGATCGCGAAGTCCGATGTGACGGAAGACCGCATCATCAAGGACATGGTCGGCCGCGACCTCGAACACCGCTACCCCGATCACGAGCCGCACATCGGCGAGGAGCTGCTGCGCGTCGAGGACTGGAACGCGTATCACCCGCAGGACCCGACCCGGAAAGTCGTCGACAACGTGTCGATGAACGTTCGCGCCGGCGAGATCGTCGGCATCGCAGGTCTCATGGGCGCAGGCCGCACGGAGTTCGCAATGAGCCTGTTCGGCCAGAGCTATGGCACGCGGATCACGGGCAAGGTCTTCATGCGCGGCCAGGAGATCAAGACACGCACCGTGTCGGAGGCCATCGGCAACGGCCTGGCCTATGCGACCGAAGACCGCAAGACCTACGGACTCAACCTCATCGAGGACATCAAGCGCAATATCTCGATGGCGTCGCTGGGCAAGCTCGAAAAGGGCGGCCTGGTCAACGACAACGAGGAGTTCGCTGTCGCCAACGAGTACCGCAAGAGCATGAACATCAAGGCTCCGAACGTTCTCGTCAAGACCGGCAAGCTCTCCGGTGGCAACCAGCAGAAGGTCGTGCTGTCGAAATGGATCTATTCGGATCCTGACGTCCTGATTCTCGACGAACCGACCCGAGGGATCGATGTCGGCGCCAAGTACGAGATCTACACGATCATCAACAAGCTCGCGGCATCCGGCAAGGGGATCATCGTCATCTCGTCGGAGCTGCCCGAATTGCTCGGGATCTCAGACCGGGTCTACGCCATCTCCGAAGGACGCATCACTGGAGAGATGCCGATCAGCGAAGCGTCACCCGAATCCGTCCTCAAGCTCATGACCATGGAAAAGCCCCGCTAGCGCGGGCCCGCAGGAGACAAGAACATGTCGAACGACAATCTCTCGACCGAATCCGAAGCAGCCGGCGCGCTCATCCAACCGAGCGACAACAAGTTCACGCGCTGGCTGTCCACCATCCTCTCCGACCTCGGGTCGAACGGTATCTTCATCGCGTTGATCGCGGTCGTCGTGCTGTTCGCGATCCTCACGGACGGCATTCTGCTGAGGCCCCAGAACATCTCCAACCTCGTCGTCCAGAACGGATACATCCTCGTTTTGGCGATCGGCATGGTGATGGTCATCATCGCCGGCCACATCGACCTCTCGGTCGGTTCCGTGGCCGCCTTCGTCGGCGCGATCTCCGGCGTGCTGGCGGTGAAGATGGGTCTGCCCTGGTGGCTGGTCATCATCCTTTCCCTTCTCGTCGGGGCGATCGTGGGCGCATGGCAGGGCTTCTGGATTGCCTACGTCGGCATCCCCGCGTTCATCGTGACGCTGGCCGGCATGCTCATCTTCCGTGGCCTCGCGCTCGTCGTGCTCGGCAACGCGAACATCGGCTCGTTCCCGGCGGAATATCGAGCACTCGGAAACGGCTTCATCTCGAACGTCTTCGGCGCCGACACGGATCCCGACCTGTTCACGCTCGTCATCGGTGCATTCGCCATCGTCATTCTGGTCGTCCAGCAGGCGCGCACGCGCGCCGGCCGACAGAAGTACGGTCAGGACGTCGAGCCGATCATCTGGTTCATCGTCAAGCTGGCACTGGTCGCAGTCGTCATCGCCTGGTTCACCTGGGCACTCGCGTCGTACAAGGGCATCCCGGTCACCCTCGTCATTCTCGGGTTCCTCATCCTCGTGTACAGCATCGTGATGAACCGTTCGGTGTTCGGTCGCCACATCTACGCCATCGGTGGCAACCGCCACGCAGCCGAGCTCTCCGGTATCAAGACCCGTCGCGTCGACTTCTGGCTGTTCGTCAACATGGGGACGCTCGCGGCCCTGGCCGGAATGATCTTCACCGCCCGCTTGAACCTCGCCGGGCCCAAGGCCGGTGACGGCTTCGAGCTCGAGGCCATCTCGGCCGCCTTCATCGGTGGTGCGGCGGTCCAGGGTGGTGTCGGAACCATCGGCGGAGCCATCATCGGTGGTCTGATCATCGGTGTGCTCAACAACGGCATGTCGATCATGGGCATCGGCATCGAGTGGCAGCAGGCCGTCAAGGGTCTCGTTCTTCTGCTCGCCGTCGCCTTCGACGTCTACAACAAGCGTCGCTCCGGCAACTGATCTCACACACGACGAAGCCCTCACCCGCGATTGCGGGTGAGGGCTTCGTTGTTTGGTGCGCAGGTAGGTACGTGCGCGAGTCAGGGGAGCAGGATGATCTTGCCGTCGGTACCCGCCTGCAGGAGCTCGTGCGCACGGACGGCGTCCGCCAGCGGCAGCTGTTCGCCGACCTCGACGTCGAAGTGGCCGGCGGCCAGCAGTGCCACGGTCACCGGAATGGCTTCTGCCCGCCACGCGAGCTGCTGTGCCGTCAGCGGCGTCGGGCTGCCGCCGGCGAAGGCGCGGATGCCGAAGCCGGCCGCATCCCGTCCGCGCACGATCGTCGCGATCCGGTCTCGGTCGTCGAGGAGCTCCACGGACGCATCGAGCGCCTCGTCGGTGCCCGCCGCATCGAGGATCACCGTCACGCCGTCGGGCGCCAACTCGCGCACCCGGTCGGCGAGGCCATCGCCGTAGCGCACCGGCGTCGCGCCGAGCGATCGTACGCGCTCGGCACGGCGGTCGCTCGTGGTCGCGATCACGGTCGCGCCCCACAGCACGGCGAACTGAATGGCGGCTTGTCCCACGGCGCCGGACCCGCCGTGGATGAGGAGCGTGTCCCCGGCGCGCACTCCGAGCGAGCGCAGTGACTGGTAGGCGGTCGAGACCGGGATGCCCAGCGCGGCGGCGGCCGCGGCGCTGATGCCGGGCGCGAGCGGGTACAGATTCTCGGGCCGCACGACGATGTCGGTGGCGTACGCGCCCGCAGCGCCGAAGACGACGACCTCGTCGCCGGCTCGGTAGCCGTCGACGTCGGCACCTACGGCGGTCACGATGCCCGCGCCGTCTCCGCCGACGCGGCGCGGCTCGACGATCTCACCGGAGGGACGAAGCCCTGCGCGCAGCTTGTAGTCGATCGGGTTGACTCCGGCCGCAGTGATCGCGACGGCGACCTCTCCGGGACCGGCAGTGGGGGTCTCGATGTCGGTGACGGTGAGGACCTCGGGTCCTCCGAACGTGGAGTAGGTGATCGCAGTGGTCATGCCGTTCGCAACCCGCGCGCGGGCCGGGCTATTCCTTTCCGGACGATGCCTATCCTTTTTCGAAAAGGGCTTTGGAGATTCGCTGTGGGGACACCGGCTCTGCGGTTCCGAGCCGCTGCGCGAACAGGCTGACCCGGTACTCCTCGAGCAGCCATCGAGCGCGAACGAGGGCGGATGCCGCGTCTTCGGGCAGAGGGATCGTGCCGCCAGCTTCGGTGTAGAGCGCGGCGGAGCGCTCGAACTCCGTCATCCGCTGGCGATCGCGGCCCGGGTTGTCGGCGAGAGCGCGTACCCGCTCGAGAGCGCCCTGCAGGTAGCGGGGGAGATGGGTCAGGCGGCTCAATCCGGTGCGGGAGACGAACCCGGGGTGCACGAGCCCAGCGAGTTGCGCATTCACATCGTTCAGTGCGCCGAGCAGGGTGAGCGAGTTCTGATCGCGCACCGCTCGCTGCACGTCGCGCTGGACGAGGAGGATCCGTGCGCAGAGGGAGACGGCGGCGAACAGGTCATCCACGACCGCGGCTGAGAACGCGTCACGCGCGGCGTCGAACGCGGCTCGGGTGCGGATCACCTCAAGGCCTGATGTGCGGGCGACAACGGAGTCCGCGACCGCGCTGCGGGCATCTTCGATGAGGGCCTTCGCCGACGGATACGGCGAGGTGGCGAGGGCGAGCTTCTCCTGTGCGGTCAGGTGCTCCAGGACGTACGCCGCGGGCGAGGGGACGGAGAGCAACAGGAGCCGGCGTACGCCCGCGCGGGTCAGACGCTCGGCGCGCTCGGGGGTCGCCTCGATGCGGATCGCGACAGTCGTGCCCTCGTCGACGAGGGCGGGGTAACCGCGCACGATGCCGCCCGCGACCTTCGTGTCCAGTGCCGCGGGGAGGTCTTCGAACTCCCATGCGGTGAGACCGGTTCTTTCGGCGAGGTCACTGCGTGGCGTCTGCGCACTCGGCGACCCTCCCGTTGCGCCCTTCGGAAGAGCCTGAGGCCCAGGCGAGGCAAGGGTTCGCGCGACGGAGGCGCGGGCACGGCCCGCGAGCTGATCTTGCAACTGCGTGAGGTCTCGTGACGATCCGAGGGTTCGACCGCGCTCGTCGACTGCACGGAAGGAGACCATCAAGTGCGCGGGGACGCGGTCGAGTTCGAAGTCGTCGGCCGACACGAGCTGATTGGCGACACGTTGCACGCGTGCCGCCAGCGCGGCGCGGAGCGTCGTGGCCGGCTGCCCCTGGAGTGATTCGGGGCCGTCGCCGGCGAGCTGCTCACCGAACCGCGCCGCCCAGTCTGCGGCGGGAACCACATTGCGGCGGATCGCCTTCGGCAGCGCGCGCAGGAGTGCGGCGATGAGTTCATCGCGCAGCCCCGGCACTTGCCAGTCGAATCCGCGAGGGTCCAGCTGTGCGAGCAGTGCCACCGGAACAACGACTGTCACACCGTCGTCGGGTGCGCCCGGCTCGAAGCGGTAAGCGAGGGAAAGGACCTGATCGCCTTGCCGCCACCGCGCCGGGAAGTCGCGCTCGTCGCTGCGGGCCGTCTCGCCGATGAGGTCGGCTTCGGTCATGTCGAGCAGGCGCGGCGTCTTTGCGGAAGTATCGCGCCACCAGGACTCGAACGATCTCACGTCGAACACGTCGCGAGGCAGGCGTGTGTCGTAGAACCCGAAGACCGCTTCGTCGCCGACGAGGATGTCGCGACGCCTCTCACGTTCTTCGACCTTCTCCAGCCGACGCCGGAGTTCGAGATTGCGGCGCTCGAATGCCGTCAGACGCTTGTCGAGGTGCTGGCTGTTCCACTCGCCGTCGACGAGCGCATGTCGTACGAAGAGTTCCCGCGCCAGCGCGCGGTCGCTGCGGGCGAGTTGGACGCGTCGGCGGGGGATGATCTCGACGCCGAAGAGCGTGACCTTCTCGGCCGCCACGGCGGCGCCGGCATCCTTCGACCAGTGCGGATCGCTGAGCGTGCGGTGGGCGAGATCGCCCGCGAGCTCTTCGGCCCACGCGGGGTCGATTTCGGCGACGGTCCGAGCGAACAGGCGTGAGGTTTCGACGAGTTCCGCAGCCATGACGGCCGCGGGGGACGCCTTCTTCAGGCCCGACCCAGGGAAGATCGCAAATGACGCGCCACGCGCCCCGCGGTACACGGGACGCGGACGCTGCTTCGATGTGCCGGTGCTGCGACCGACGCCCGCTGCGCCGCGCACGCTCGCGGTGGATCGCTCGTCGATGATCCCGATCTGCGACAGGAGTCCTGACAGAATCGCGCGATGGACCCGGTCGGGGTCGGCCGTTCCCGGCGTCGATCGTCCTGCGGAGGACAGCGTGCGCAACTGCCGGTGGACATCGAACCACTCGCGCACGCGCACGTAATTGAGGTGCTCCGAGCGGCAGAGGCGGCGGAAGGCACTGGAACCGAGTTCGTTCTGCTTCTCCTGCAGGTAGTTCCACAGGGCCAGGAGGCTCAAGAAGTCGCTGGTCGGATCCGTGAAGCGCGCGTGCAGGCGGTCAGCCTCCTCGCGCCTGTCCTCGGGGCGTTCCCGCACATCCTGGATCGACATCCCGGCGGTGATCGCCAGTACATCGCGCGTGACCTCGAGGGTTCGTGCCTCGATGAGCATGCGCGCGAAGCGAGGATCGATCGGCAGCCGCGAGATTTCCCGCCCGATGTCGGAGAGGCGGGGAGATCCGTCGCCCAAGACGACGGCACGAAGTTCGGTGAGCAGATCGAAAGCAGCCTTCACGCCGCGGGAATCCGGGGGAGTGAGGAAGGGGAAGGCCGAAATGTCTCCGAAGCCCAAGGCGAGCATCTGGAGAATGACGGACGCGAGCGAGGTGCGGAGTACCTCGGGCTCGGTGAACTCGTCGCGACCGTTGAAGTCCTCCTCGGCGTACAGACGGATGGCAATGCCCGGCGACGTGCGGCCGGCGCGCCCAGAGCGCTGCTGCGCCGAGGCTTGAGAGATCGCTTCGATCGGCAGCCGCTGGATTTTCGATCGAGCGCTGTAACGCGAGACGCGCGCGGTGCCGACATCAACGACGTAACGGATGCCGGGGACTGTCAGGCTCGTCTCAGCGACGTTCGTGGCGAGGATGATCCGGCGCCTGACTCCGGCCACCGTGGACCGTTCGAACACCCTGTGCTGTTCGGCGGAGCTCAGCCGTCCGTAGAGCGGCAGAACCTCGGTCGGAGCCGCATCCTTGGCGTACACGCCGCGGAGGGCATCCATCGCATCGCGAATCTCGGCCTCGCCCGGAAGGAACACGAGCACATCGCCCGCCGCTTCCCGGTCGAGTTCTCGAAGGGCGCCGACGAGTCCCTCGATTTCGTCGTCGGAGTCTTCGGTCTGCGGACGGTAGCGGATCTCGACGGGGTACGTGCGCCCGGACACCTCGACGATGGGCGCCGGGTTGCCATCGGCATCCGCGAAATGCTTCGCAAAGCTTTCCGGGTCGATGGTCGCCGACGTGATGATGACTTTCAGGTCGGGGCGGCGGGGCAGGATGCGGGTGAGATAGCCGATCAGGAAGTCGATGTTGAGCGATCGCTCGTGGGCCTCGTCGACGATGATCGTGTCGTATTTGCGCAGCAGCCGGTCGCGGTGGATCTCATTGAGGAGGATGCCATCGGTCACGAGAGCGACGCGGGTGTCGTCCTGCACTTTGTCGGTGAAGCGGACTTTGTAGCCCACGGTGGTGCCCAGCGGCACCTCGAGCTCTTCGGCGATGCGCTCTGCGATCGTGCGCGCGGCGATGCGGCGCGGCTGTGTGTGCGCGATGCGCGTGCGCCCGAGTTCGAGGCAGATCTTCGGGAGCTGCGTGGTCTTGCCCGAGCCGGTGGCGCCGGCGACGATGACGACCTGGTTGTCTCGGATGGCGCGCGCGATCTCCTCGCGGGCGGCGCTGACAGGCAGCTCCGGCGGGTAGGCGATGACAGGTTCTGGCACGGACACAGCCTTCGATGCTATCTCCCCGCGAGCCTGCGAGGTCAGACCCACCCCTGCATCCAGTTGTGCAGCCGGTAGAAGTCGTAGGGGATCTCCATCGCCGACCACAGCGGATACCAGAACACGGCCAGCGCGACGGCGACGCCGAGGAAGACCAGCACGACCCGCTGGCCCGACAGCCGTCGGTATGGTTCGGCGTGGCGGGGTCCAGCGATGTCGCGCAGCGCGAAGGTGAGGGCGAGCAGCGTGAAGGGGAGGATCGCGATCGTATAGAACTGGAAGATGGTGCGTTCGGGGTAGAGCAGCCACAGGGTGTACGTGGACGCGACGCCGGCGAGCACGAGCGCGTGACGCCAATCCCGGGCAACGATGAAGCGATAGACGAGGTAGATCGTTGCCGCGACCGATGCCCACCACACGATCGGGTTGGGCATGCTGTAGAGAATCTCCCAGCATCCGTTGGCCGCTGTGCAGCCGTCTGTTCCTTGCGCGGAGCTGCCGGCGAACATCGACGTCGGTCGCCACAGGAGCGGCCACTGCCAGGCGGGGCTCATATAACTGTGCGGCGTGGTCATGCCCGCCGTCGATGAGTAGATCGACTGGTGGTACGCCCACAGGTTCTGCAGGGGGAGTGGCACCCAGCTCCAGAACCCTTCGGCCGGATTCGAGTCCAACCGATGTCTGCCGTAGCCGCCGGAGGTGACCAGCCAGCCCGTCCACGAGGCGAGATAGACGATGAACGCGACCGGCACGAGCAAGACGAACGACGCCAGGCCCTGGCGCACCGCGTCGGTCGGCCAGAACGTGACACCGAGTCGTCGCCGGGCGAGAGCGTCGGTCACGACGACATAGATCCCGATGCCCGCGAGGACCCAGACGCCCGACCACTTGACGGCGGTGGCGGCGCCCGCCGCAGCACCGGCGGCCAGGATCCACGGCCGGTTCCAGAGCACCGGCCCCCACGCCGGCGGGTCATCCGCCGTCCATCTCGCCATGACCCCGTCCGCGAGTCTGTCCAGATGTCGGTGTCGATCGAGCACGACGAACCAGAACGCGAGGAGGGTGAAGAACGTGAGGAAGATGTCCAGCAGCGAAACGCGGCTCATCACGATGGCGAGGCCGTCGATCGCCATCAGGAACGACGCGACGCTCGCGAAGACAAAGGATCTCGTGAGGCTCTTCGCGAGGAAGTAGAGGACGAGGACGGATGCCGTGCCGAACACGGCGACGGCGATGCGCCACCCGAACGACGAGTCCGCACCGAACAGCGCCATGCCGAGGCCGATGAGATATTTGCCGAGCGGAGGGTGAACGACGAAACTGCCTTCGTCGGTGTAGATGTCCGTCTCGCCGGCGGCGAATCTTTCATCCGCACCATCCGGCCACGTCGACGCATAGCCAAGGTTCCACTGGCTCCAGGCGTCTTTGACGTAGTACGTCTCGTCGAAGACGAGTTCGTGCGGCTGGGCGAGGTTCCACGTGCGCAAGATGCCGGCCAAGAGCGTGATGAGCAGCGGCGCAAGCCATGCGTACATTCGCGTGAGGCGTGGGTCGCCGGCAACCCGCATCCGCCACCGGTCGTAAAACGACGTCTGCGCGACGGGCAGGAGAGGACCGGGCGATAGGGGCTCGGCCGTCGTCGTCACAGCGACAAGCCTATGCTGGGGCGGTGATCATCCTCGCGGCGACGCCGATCGGCAATCTCGGGGATGCGTCCCCCCGTCTGGTCGCCGCACTCGAGTCGGCAAAGGTCGTCGCGGCCGAGGACACGCGGACCACGCAACGGCTGTTGGCGGGCCTCGGAGTGACCAATCGCCCGCGCCTCATCGCGCTGCACGACCACAACGAGAAGGAGCGTGCCGGGGAGATCGTCGAACTCGGCCGCGACGAGGACGTGCTGGTGCTCAGCGATGCGGGCATGCCCACCGTCAGCGACCCCGGCTACGGATTGGTCGCCGCAGCGGCGGCAGCGGGCGTTGTCGTCACCGTCATCCCGGGCCCCAGTGCGGTGCTGACCGCCCTGGCCGTGTCAGGGCTCCCGACCGACCGCTTCACGTTCGAGGGATTCGCGCCGCGCAAGAACGGGGATCGGCGAGCTGTGTTCTCGGCGCTCGCCGCAGAGCAGCGCACGATGGTCTTCTTCGAAGCACCGTCGAGGCTCGCCGAGACGCTGGTCGCCATGGGGGTGGCATTCGGGGGCGAGCGCAGGGCGGCGGTGTGCCGTGAGCTGACGAAGTTCTACGAAGAGGTCAAGCGCGGACCGCTTTCCGAACTCGCGGAGTGGGCGGCAGGCGGCGTGCGCGGCGAGATCGTCGTGGTCGTCGAGGGCGCCGTCGCGCAGGCGATCGACTTTCCGGATGCGGTCGGCCAGGTGCAGGCACTTGTGACCGGCGGCTCGCGCCTGAAGGAGGCCTCCGCCGAAGTCGCTGCGGTCACCGGGTACTCATCCCGCGACCTGTACCAGGCCGTCCTCGCCGCCCGCGCGGAGCGCTCGGGCTGATCAGGCCTCAGTCGGCAAGCCCCGGCCGCACCGCGGCATCCGGATCGATGTCGATGCGCGTGTTGCCATTGTGCGTGCTCACCCGGATGCGCGGGGCAGCATCGGCCTCGACCGACCCGGCCGCGCGCAACAGCTGGTCACGGCGCTTCTCTTCATCGGTCATCTCGGCGGCAGCATCCGGGTTGTCTTCATCCATGGCGCGACACTACGTGCGCTGCCGCGCTGCGGGTAGGACCTGGCAGAAGAAACCCTCTCGTGCTAGCCCTTCACCGCACCGGCGGTCAGGCCGCCGATGATGGCGCGGACCTTGGCCGCACAGCCCGGCTGTTCTATCGCTCTGTCCGGATGACAGCAATGTCTCCGCCTGCCAGGTCCAGCATGCCTTCGATCGACTCACCCGTCACCAGATTGAGCCCGTCGCGGGCAACGATACGGTCACGGATCCGTGATTGATGGCGATGAGGTAGTCGGCCACCGCGCCGTGGCGGAGGATCGCCTCGACACCCTCCGGGAGATTCGATGACGTCGATGCCGGCATCCGCGTAGACGGCGCTCATGACGGCCTTCAGGCCCGCGGCATCCGGTCGCGTGCTGACATACCAGCCGACCCCGTCGCCGTGCTCGTGCCGGGTGATCGCGGCGCCGCCTTCACCCGGACCGCCCAGGTATGTCGCACGGATATCGGCGCCATCGACGATGAGGGCCTCTTGCCAGATGTCCGCCGAAATCGTGGCGTCCGCCCACGAGAGCTGCGCGCGTTCGCCCTCACGCAGCGGCAGGTGCTCCTCGACGAGGACGCCGAGCGCTGGCGCCAATGGAGCAAGGAAGCCACCGGGGTGCACGGCGTCGTGCTCATCGACGACCGCAGAGAAGAACGAGACGACGAGCGTGCCACCGCTTTCGACATATGAGTTGAGGTTCGCGGCATCCGCGGCGCTGAGCATGTACTGCGCGGGAGCGACGACGAGCTTGTACCCGGAGAGATCTTGCCCGGGGAGGGCGAAGTCGACGGTGATTCCGTCGCGCCACAGCCGCTCGTAGTAAGCCCGGATGCGCTCGTCATGATCGAGATCATCGGAGGGCCGCCACTCGAGATCCTGAGCCCAGAACGACTCGAAGTCCCACAGGATCGCGACGTCGGCCTGAACGACGGAGCCCTTGACGTCATCCAGCCGCGCGAGCTTGGCGCCGAGATCGACGACTTCACGCCAGATGCGGGAAGAGGTGCCGGCGTGCGGAAGCATGGCCGAATGGAACTTCTCGGCACCCGAGCGTGATGCCCGCCACTGGAAGAACATGATCGCGTCGGCGCCGCGGCCGAAATGCGAGAACGAGTTTCGTGCCAATTCCCCCGGACGCTTGGCGACGTTGCGAGGCTGCCAGTTCACGGCGGAGGTGGAGTGCTCCATGAGGATCCAGGGAACGCCTCCGCCCACCGAGCGGGACAGGTCGGCGGCGATGGCCAGACCGATCTGATTGTCGACATCGGCAGCCCAGAGGTAGTGGTCGTCCGAGACGATGTCCACTTCGCGTGCCCACGCCCACAGGTCGCACCCGTTGTGCTGGTTGGCCATGAAGTTGGTGGTGATCGGCTGCGAAGCGTGCGCGCGGATCGCGTCGCGCTCCGCGATGAAGCACTGCCGCAACTGGTGGTCGGTGAACCGGGCGAAGTCGAGCCGCTGTGCAGGATTGACGGTGGAGGGCGCGGCCGCGGGTGCTCCGACGTGCTCCCACTTCGTGTAGTGCTGACCCCAGAAGGCGGTACCCCACGCGGCGTTGAGTCCATCGATGGACCCGTAGCGCGCGAGCAGCCATTCTCGCCACGCGCTGACAGCGTGGGCCGAGTAGTCCTCCCCGACGGGGACGCCGTATTCGTTGTGGACGTGCCAGAGGATGACCGCGGGGTGATCGGCGTAACGCTCTGCCAAGGCTGTGGCGATGCGGACGGATGCCACGCGGTACGCGGGAGCGGAGGGCGACGCCATTCCGCGGGAACCGAATCCGAGAGTGACGCCGTCTCGCGTCACGACGCGGGCGTCCGGGTTGTTCGCGAAGAACCACGCTGGGGGAGACGCAGTCGGGGTGCCGAGGTCGACCCGGATGCCGTTCTCGTGCAACAGGTCGATGATCTCGTCGAGCCACGCGAAGTCGAAGACACCCTCGCTGGTTTCGAGCAGCGCCCACGAGAAGATGCCGACGCTGACCAGGTTCACGCCGGCCTCGCGCATGAGCGCAACGTCTTCGTCCCAGGTCTCGCGGGGCCACTGCTCCGGGTTGTAGTCGCCTCCATAGGCGATCCCCTCAAGTGCGGGCCAGAGGGGTGTGGACGGCATCATTGCGCTCCGTTGCGGTCGGATTGGTGCGGGACGATCTGTGCAGAGGTCGGTCGAAACTGTGACCGGTCCCAGTCTCGTTCGCGTCTCATCGGACCGCAACCTCGCCCGGCGTTCGTTACTGAACTGTGACCGGTCTTAGTCTGGGCTCCTAGGAGTAGAGTCACTCAGCGTGGGGGATACCAAGGACGCGCGCCGACGTCCGACCATTCGCGATGTCGCGGCGGCAGCCGGCGTGTCTCACGGCACGGTCTCGCGGGTCATCAACGGCGGACACTGGGTGTCGCCCGAAGCGCACCGCGCCGTCGAGGAAGCGATCGTCCGCACGGGCTACACCACCAACCACCACGCGCGCAGCCTTGCCACCGGTCGAGCCGATTCGATCGCCTTCTTGTTGACCGAATCTCAGCAACTGCTGTTCTCCGACCCCACGTTCGCGCTGCTTCTGCGTGGAGCGACGCAGGCGCTGTCGCGTCGCTCGATGACCATGGTGCTGCTTGTCGCGGGTACTTCCGAGGAGCGGGCCACCGTCGAGCAGTATCTGCGCGCCGGCCACGTCGACGGTGTGCTGCTGATCTCATCGCACGAGTCGGATCCGCTGCTCGCGTCACTTGTGCGCGCTGGAGTTCCGACCGTCTGCAGTGGCGTGCCCCTCGGCGATCGCGCGCATGTTCCCACGGTGTCGGTCGATGAGGAGGGGTCGGCGCGCGCCATGACGAGGCACCTGATGGACCGTGGGCATCAGCGCATCGCGGTCATCACCGGTCCCGATGACACTCCGGGCGGACGGTTCCGGCTCATCGGATTCCAGGCGGAGCTCGGCGACAGATTCGATCCGACTCTCGTCGAGCAGGTGCCCTATTCGAGTGAAGGGGGCGCCGCCGCGATGACTCGGCTCTTAGAGCGGGCGCCGGACATCGACGCGGTGTTCGCCGCATCCGATGTCATCGCCGTCGGTGCGATGGCGGCCCTCCGGCGCGCCGGCAAGCGTGTCCCCGAGGATGTCGCCGTCGCGGGCTTCGACGATTCCGGTCTCGCCGAGGCCCAAGATCCTCCGCTCACGACGATGCGACAGCCCTGGACGGAGATGTCATCGCTCATGGTGGAGATGGTGCTGGATGTCATCGGCGGCGCCGAACGCGAATCCGTCGTGCTGCCCACGACACTCATCGTGCGGGAAAGCGCCTGAGCTCGTCACACGTCTGCCCGCGGCATCCGCTCGAACTAGAATTCACTGGTGACTTCCGGCCGCAGCTTCTATATCACCACCCCCATCTATTACCCCAGCGATCTGCCCCACATCGGGCACGGGTATACGACTGTGGCGGTGGACACGCTCGCGCGTTGGCACCGCCAGGCGGGCGATGACACCTGGATGCTCACCGGCACCGATGAGCACGGCCAGAAAATGCTGCGCGCCGCCGCCGCGAACGGCGTGACGCCCCAGCAGTGGGTCGACAAGCTCGTGGAAGAGTCGTGGTTCCCCCTGCTGCGCACCCTCGACGTCGCCAACGACGACTTCATCCGGACGACGCAGGAGCGCCATGAAGAGCGCGTCAAGCAGTTCGTGCAGACCCTGTTCGATCGCGGGTACATCTACGCGGGCGAATACGCCGCGTTGTACTGCGTGGGGTGCGAAGAGTTCAAGCCCGAGGCCGAGATCGTCGACGGGACCGGCGCGTTCGAGGGCCTCAAGGTCTGCGCGATCCACTCCAAGCCGCTCGAGCTTCTCCAGGAGAAGAACTACTTCTTCAAGTTGAGTGAGTTCCAGGACAAGCTGCTCGACCTCTACAAGACAGTCCCCGATTTCGTGCGGCCGGAATCGGCTCGCAACGAGGTCGTCTCGTTCGTCAAGAACGGACTGAAGGACCTCTCGATCTCGCGGTCAGCGTTCGACTGGGGCATCACAGTGCCGTGGGATCCCTCGCACGTCATCTACGTCTGGGTCGACGCGCTGCTCAATTACGCGACCGCGGTCGGGTATGGCACCGACCCCGACGAGTTCGCGCGCCGCTGGCCCGCGTACCACGTGGTCGGCAAGGACATCCTCCGCTTCCACGCGGTCATCTGGCCCGCGATGCTGATGGCCGCAGGGCTCGAGGTCCCGCGCGGCGTGTTCGCCCACGGCTGGCTGCTCGTCGGCGGCGAGAAGATGTCGAAGTCGAAGCTCACCGGCATCGCGCCCACCGAGATCACCGACGTGTTCGGCTCGGATGCCTACCGCTTCTATTTCCTCTCCGCGATCGCTTTCGGCCAGGACGGGTCGTTCTCGTGGGAAGACCTGTCGGCGCGGTACCAGGCTGAACTGGCGAACGGGTTCGGAAACCTCGCCTCGCGGACGACCGCGATGATCGACCGTTACTTCGACGGCGTTGTGCCCGAGCCTGCCGAGTACACCGAGGCAGATGTGGTGATCCAGCAGACGGTGGCCAGCGCCGCCGACGCCGCGGATGACGCGATGGAACGCTTCCGGCCCGACGAGGCGATCGCCGCGATGTGGACGATCGTCGACGGCCTCAACGGTTACATCACCGAGAACGAGCCCTGGGCGCTGTCGAAGGACGATGCCCAGCGCGGACGGCTCGGGACCGTGTTGTACACCGCGGCCGAAGGGCTGCGCGCGCTCGCCGTGCTGCTGTCACCCGTCATGCCCGAGGCGACCGAGAAGCTGTGGACGGCGCTGGGAGCATCCGGTCTTCTGCTGGAGCAGCCCCTGCGCGAAGCCGGAACGTGGGGTGTGCTCGCTGCCGGATCGACCGTGACGGCGCTGACGCCCCTCTTCCCACGCGTCGAGCAGTCGGTCTGATGCTCGGGACGACCCCGTGATGGCCACTGCAGACCCGAGCGGGTACGTCCGCAAGCGCGAGCAGGCCGCGCGTGACGTGCGGTACCCCGACCTCCCCGAGCCGCTCGCGGTGCCGGTGTACGACAACCACGCGCACCTGGAGATCGAAGACGGCGAAGAGGGGCTGAGCCTCGACGAGCAGCTCGAGCGCGCCGGCGCCGTCGGGGTGATCGGCGTCGTTCAGGCCGGAGGCGACATCGAATCGAGCCGCTGGTCGGCATGGGCGGCGTCGTCGCACCCGCGCGTTCTCGCCGCGGTCGCGATCCACCCGAATGAGGCCCCTGCTTACAAAGAGGCCGGCCGTCTGGCAGAGGCGATCGCCGTGATCGACGAGCTCGCAGCTCAGCCGAGGGTGCGGGCCATCGGGGAAACCGGCCTGGACTTCTTCCGCACGGAGGAGGACGGCTGGCCGGCGCAGTTCGAGAGCTTCGAAGCGCACATCGCGCTGGCGAAGAAGCACGACATTGCGATGCAGATCCACGACCGCGACGCGCACGACGCCGTGCTCGAGACTCTCGAGCGGGTCGGCGCGCCGGAGCGGACGGTCTTCCACTGCTTCTCCGGTGACGTCGAAATGGCGCGGATCGCCGGTGACCGCGGCTACTTTCTGAGCTTTGCGGGCAACGTGACGTTCAAAAACGCGCAGAACCTCCGCGACGCGCTCGCCGTCATCCCACGCGAGCGGATTCTGGTCGAGACGGATGCCCCGTTCCTCACCCCGACGCCGCACCGCGGGCGCCCGAACGCTCCCTACCTCATCCCCGTCACGGTCCGCTTCGTGGCGGCAGAACTGGGCATCGACGTGGACGAACTCTGCGCGCAGCTCGCCGCGAACACCCTCGAGGTGTACGGAGAGTTCTAGCGGGTGGACGAGCCGCGGACGAGCTCCCACGGGAGGTCGACCACGAGCGGGTCGGTGCTCTCCTGTGCGGCGCCGAGCGCCTCGAACATCGCGGCGGGGGCGAGCTCCGGATGCATGCACACGTGCGTGACACCGAGCCGGACGTTCACCGCGCAGTCGGTGGTGCACAGCGCCACGAATTGGATGTCGCGCGGAATCACGAGCTCGGTGGCCTCGAGGTAGAGATCGATGGTCGGGCCTTCTTCGCAGAACGAGAGGATCGCGTCGGCACCGCCGTCCAGCAGCTCTCGCAGCCGTCGCGCAAGATGCACCCGGCCCGCGTCGACCCGAGCGATCACCGGCTCGCGTCCCTGCACGGTGCTCCAGACGCGATACGCGGTCTCGCCGATCTCATCGCGCGGCGCGGGATCCTCGTCCACGAGAAATCCGATCCGTTCGGCGCCGCCGGCAGCGAGAACTTCGAGCGCGGCACGCACTGCCTGGTCGTACCCGGTCCGAATGCTCACCCCGCGCACGGCGTCGACGTACAGATCGTTCGTGACGACGGGGATGCCGCGGGCCGCCGCTTCGCGAAGGACCTCGCTCGTCGCGTCTGCTTCCGAGAAGTACGCGATGTCGACGTGTGCACCGCCGAGAAGGTCCGGTCGTGACTCGGGAATGACGGTGACGGTGAACCCGTTCGTCGCGGCTTCGCGTACGAGGCCCCCGATCTGCCGGGTGCGGTGGACGGCGCGTCGCTTGGAGTCGTCGGCATCGGTGTCGTCGGCCATGACGAAGGCGACCGACATCGTTCGACCGCGTCGCAGGGCGGTCGCGTACTTGTTGGGGATGTAGCCGAGATCGGTGGCTATCGCCTTGATCCGCTCGCGCGTCTCCGCCTTGAGGTTGCCGCGGTCATTGAGTGCCTGACTGATCGCGGCCGTGGAGACACCCGCCCGCAGGGCGATGTCCTTCAGCGTGACCTCACCGCTCATTGCGCTCGCCTTCACCAGGCAACGAGGCGTCGGCCGCGGCATCCGGCGCGGCTTCGTCCGGCATGCGCGCGGGGAAGACCGTCCCGATGGCATCGGCCCACGCGGCGCCCGAGCCCGTCGAGGCGAGAGTGTGACCCTGGCCGATCAGGCGGTGAAGGAGCACGCCGGAGAAATGCCGCAGTGCGGCTTCGATTTCGGGGGAGTCCCCGCGCTGGCGTGCGCGGGCGAGTTCTTCGTCGAGGATGCCGTGGACGTAGTGCCGCATGGCGACAACGGCGGGCGACACTTCGTGGACGCGCTGTGCGGCGGCGTGCCTGCTCGCCGCGGTCGCCACGATTTCGCGGGCTTCGCCGACGACGGCGAGATCGTCGATCGGCGCATGCAGACGGATCGTGTCGAGGTCGAGGAGTTCGATTCCGGGAATCGTCCGGATGTCGGGATCCACGTTGCGCGGCAGTCCCAGGTCGATCACGAGCTGAGGACGGGCCGATCCCGCTCGGGCGGCTTCGTGTTCGACGGCGGCGAGAGCGAAGGTCTCCGTCGTGGTGGTGCACGTCACGATGACGTCGGCGGCTGCGGCCTCTGCGGCGTATTCGTCGGCGCTGACGGCGATCAGATGCTCCTGCTGCGCGAAGCGGCGGCGACCCGAGCGGGAGAAGACCCGGATGTCGACGGCGCCGCGACTCCGCAGTGCGGCCAGCGACGCGGCGGCGTACCGTCCGGTGCCGACCAGCAGCACGCGGGTGCTCGACCAGTCTTCGACGCGGCTGGAGGCAAGCTCGAGAGCCAGCCTGACGAGGGAGCGGCCGGACTCCCCGAGCCGAGTGGTGTTCTTCACCGCGCGGGAGGTCTCGGTCGCGCGCTGGAACAGCTGCTCGAGAGGGGCCGTGGTCAGCCCGCTCCCGCGCGCGGATTCGAGGGCGCGGCGCACCTGGCCGGCGATCTCGTCCTCGCCGACGGCGACCGAATCCAGCCCTGAGGCGACGGCGAACAGGTGGTGAGCGACCCGGTTTCCATGCGCGAAATCGACAGTCTCGCGGACGGCGCGGTAGGGCATCTCCGAAAGCTCTGCGATCTGCTCCATCGCGGCATCCATCGCCGGAATAGGCGAGCCCCACTCGGGGCCGTCGGAGAGGTCGAAATATGCCTCGAATCGGTTGCAGGTGGCGAGGACCACCGCCCCCCGGATCGATTCATGAGCGCCTTTGAGCTTGGGTGCGAGCTCGTCGCCGATCACCGAAAGCCGCTCGAGCGACTCGAACGGTGTGGTGCGCTGGTGAGCGGATAGACAAACGAGCACGATGCGACAGGCCCCCTAGATCATCAGTAGTATATCGATTAACTTACGCGAGGAGCACGATCATTACGGCATCCAGCCATCCCCTTTCCGCCCACGGCACCGGTTCGTCCCGTCTCGTTCGCGCGCTCCTCGGGGATCGTCCCGAAACGACGCCCGTGTGGTTCATGCGTCAGGCCGGCCGGTCCCTGCCCGAGTATCGCGCGCTCCGTTCGCAAGGGACGATGCTGGAGGCGTGTCTGACGCCGGAACTGGCCAGCGAGATCACGATGCAGCCCGTCCGCCGGCACGGCGTGGACGCCGCGGTGTTCTTCAGCGACATCATCATTCCGCTCGCGCTGCTGGACATCGAGGTCGAGATCGTCGCGGGTCGCGGGCCGGTGTTCGCGAAACCCCTGCGCACCGCCGCCGACATCTCCCGGACCGTCGCGATCGACCCCGCACTCGTGTGGCAACGCGGTGATGCAATCGCCGACGCCGTCTCGCGCACGACGGCGATGTTGGCCGAAGAGTCCGAACGGCGCGGCGAGCCGCTGCCCCTCATCGGCTTCGCGGGGGCGCCCTTCACCCTGGCCGCCTACCTCGTCGAAGGAGGCCCCTCGAAGGACCATCTGGCTGCCCGTCGCTTGATCCACGAAGACCCGACCGCGTGGACGGAACTGACCGCATGGCTCGCCGAGGTCACGGGAGCGTTCCTCGCGCTGCAGGTCTCCGCGGGCGCCAGCGCCGCACAGCTGTTCGACTCGTGGGCGGGCGGGCTCGCGCCGGAGGACTACCGGCGCGCCGTGCTGCCGTCCTCCGCTGCCGCGCTGCAGGCCGTGCGCGCACTGCCGGTTCCGCCGGGCGCGGGGATCGACCACATCCCGCTCATCCACTTCGGGGTGGGCACCGGCGAGATCCTCGCCGACATGGCGAGCATCGGTGTCGACGCTCTCGGCGTCGACTACCGCGTCGCCTTGGATGAGGCATCCGCTCGCGTCGGTCGTGAGCTGACGCTGCAGGGCAACCTCGACCCGGCGCTGCTCTTCGCCCCCGAGCAGATACGCCGGGATGCCGTTCACCGGATCCTTCGGGAGGGGCTCGCCGCCCGTGCCCACGTGTTCAACCTCGGCCACGGTGTGCCGATGGAGACCGATCCGGATGCTCTGACCTCGACGGTGAAGATGGTGCACGAGTGGCGACCGGAGTGACCGATGCGCTGCCCGACCCACACGCCGACCATGACCTGATCGTGATCGGCGGTGGGATCGCCGGACTCGTCGTGGCGCTCGAGACCGCGCTGGCGGGTCTTCGAGTGGTGCTCATCGAAGAGAGCGACGGGACCGGGGGACTGCTGCGTCGCGGAACGATTGCGGGGATCGGCGTCGACCTCGGGGCGGAGTCGTTTGCGACCCGCACTGACGGCGTCGCGGCGCTGATCGCCGACCACGGCCTTGATCTCACCGTCGCCGCTCCGCGCCCTGGTGGGGCGTTTCTCGTCGCGCCGGATCGATTCGGTAGAGGGCGATTCGGCAGGGTGGACCGGATGCCGTTGCCGCGGCGTACCGTGATCGGCATGCCCGCCGACCCATCCGCCCCCGACATCGTGCGGATACTCGGCACGCGGGGCGCGCGCCGCGCGGCCGCGGAGCGGACGATGCCCATCGCGCAGGGGCCCGAACCGTCCCTCGCCGAACTCGTCACGTCGCGATTCGGCGCCCTCGTCGCCCAGAGGCTCGTCGATCCCCTCTGCCAGAGCGTCTATTCGCAGCCGTCCACTCACGCGCGACTTTCGTTGCTGCACCCGACGATGTGGGAGGCATTTCACCGCCTCGGGTCACTCACCGCGGCGGCGGACGCACTCGCCCCGTCGGCGCGCACGGGCGCGGCGATCGGCGGGATCGAGGGGGGAATGTGGCGCCTCGCCGATGCCGTCCGTCAGGCGGCCATCACTGCCGGCGTCGAGATCCGCACCGCCGTTCGCGCTCGCGGGATCCGCCGGACGGGTGGCGTCTCGGAAGTCACGACCGACGACGGCGTACTCCGGGCGACCGAAGCGGTCATCGCCACCGGACCTGCCGGCGCGCGTGCCCTGCTCGAGGGTGCGACCTCCACCTCGATAGCGACCTCTCCATCGACCCTGACCTCGGAATCCGCCACGCCCGATGTGCTCCTCGTGACCGCGGCGATCACCGCTCGCGGGCTTGACGCGCGGCCCGTCGGGTCCGGCGTGATCGTCGCGCCGGCTGTGCGCACCGAGGCCAAGGCCATGACGCACATCGACGCGAAATGGCCCTGGGCCGAAGCCGCGCTCCCCACCGGAACACACCTGGTTCGACTCTCTGCCCGGTCCACCGACGCAGAGGCGTTCGACACCCCGGAGGTCGTCGCGCGGAACGTGCAGCGACTCACGGGCATCACCGTACGCCCGGCCGATATCGGGGACATCGTGCGGACGACCTGGACCGATGCCGTGGTTCCGGCCGGATCCGCTCCCATCACCACCGACATTCCCGGCATCCGCGTCGTCGGCGCCGCGGCATCCGGGACCGGGCTCGCCTCGGTCATTCCCCACGCGCGCACTGTGGCCCGCGACATCATCGCCACCCGAACAGCCCAGGGCGTGCACGACGCCCATCCGGCCGCCTGAAGGAGAACTCATGACGGACCACAACGACCACGGCCAGACCGCACCGGGGGACACCGGATTGGGTTACACCCTCTTCGCAATCCTCGCCGGCCCGCGGCCGCGCGTCGGCACCCCCACCGACACGACTCTCGCCGAACTGGAAAGCGCGATCGACACGCTCCCCGCCGGTGTCACCCTTCGCGGGCTGTACGACGTGACGGGGATGCGCGCCGACGCCGACCTGATGATCTGGCTGCACGGCGAGGATCCCGCCGCTCTTCAGCAATCCCTGCGAGCCCTTCGCCGCACCGCCGTGCTCGCGTCCTTCGGATGCGTGTGGAGCGCGATGGGCGTGCACCGCGAGGCGGAGTTCAACAAGCGGCACGTGCCCGGCTACCTCCGCGGCGAAGAGGCGCGCGGATGGCTCTGCCTGTACCCGTTCGTGCGCAGCTACGAGTGGTATCTCCTGCCTGAAGCGGAGCGTTCTGCGATGCTCGCCCAGCACGGCCGGATGGGCGCCGGCGTTCAAAGATGTCGTCGCGAACACCGTGTCGACCTTCGGGCTCTCCGACTACGAATGGCTGCTGCCGCTCGAGAGCGACAACCTCGTCAGCCTCGTCGACATGATGCGCGACCTTCGCGCCACGGATGCTCGCCGGCACGTGCGCGAAGAGGTCCCGTTCTACACCGGCCGACGCGTCGAGGTCGCCGAACTCGAGGAGATCCTGTCCTGATGGTCGCCGAGAACATCTTCCGCAGTTCCGGCCCAAGCCACCGCGTGCGACGGCTGCGGTGTGTGCGCCCGGAAGCGCCGTCCCCGCAGCGACCGCGGCAACGGCCACCGGCGCGCCGTACGCGACGGAACCCGTCGCCTACGACGCCGTGCTTCTCCTCGGCTTCGGGGGTCCCGAGGGCCAGGATGACGTGCTGCCCTTCCTCCGCAATGTCACCTCCGGTCGCGGCATCCCCGACGAACGCCTCGAAGAAGTCGCCCACCACTACCGCCACTTCGGCGGCGTCTCGCCGATCAATCAGCAGAACCGCGACCTGATCGCAGCCCTCGACGCCGAGATCGCCACGCGCGGGCTCGACCTCCCGGTGTACTGGGGCAACCGCAATTGGATGCCCTACATCGACGACGCGCTGCGTGCGCTGCACGCTGATGGTCGCCGCACGGTGCTCGCAATCGCCACGAGCGCCTACAGCTCGTATTCGTCGTGCCGGCAGTACCGCGAAGACCTCGCCGACGCCGTCGAGGTGACCGGACTCGCCGGTGAGGTGCAGATCGACAAGGTCCGCCAGTTCTTCGATCACCCCGGCTTCGTCGCACCGTTCGTCGAGAGCATCCGCGCCGGGCTCGCCGAGGTGCATGCTCAGGGCATCGCCGATGACGAGATCGAGATCCTGTTCTCGACCCATTCGATCCCCTCATCGGATGCCGATCGCTCGGGCCCGCCCGAACGCGCGCTCGGCGCCGGGGGCGCGTACGTCGCTCAGCACACCGCGGTGGCTGACGCGATCATGTCCGAGCTCGGGAGTGACTGCGTGTGGCAGCTCGTCTATCAGAGCAGGTCCGGTCCGCCCTCGGTGCCGTGGCTCGAGCCCGACATCAACGACGCACTGGCCGAGCTGCCCGCCCGGGGTCGTCGCGCCGTCCTGATCGTGCCGCTCGGGTTCGTGAGCGACCATATGGAGGTGCTGTGGGACCTCGACACCGAAGCGAAGGAGACCGCAGCCGAACTCGGCCTTTACGCCGTGCGCACCGCCACGCCCGGCACGCACCCGGCTTACGTCGCCGGCCTCGTCGACCTCATCGAAGAGCGTCTGCACGCCACCGCTCCGAGCGCCCGGCCGCACACGACTGAGCTCGGCCCCTGGTACGACGTGTGCCGCCCCGGATGCTGCGAGAACAAGCGCCTCGGCTTCGGACCCGCTCTGGCGGGAGTGGCGCCGTGACAGCGGCGAACGCCCGTGATGTGAGAGCGCTGAGGCTGGGCACCCGGGCGAGCCTCCTCGCGACGACGCAGTCCCAAATCGTCGCGGATGCCGTGACGGCGGCCACCGGTCGCGCGGTCGAACTGGTCCCGATCACCACCACCGGCGACGTCCTCACCGGGTCCCTCGCGCAGATGGGCGGCACCGGCGTCTTCGCCACCGCGCTGCGTGAAGCACTCCGTCGCGGTGAATGCGACTTCGTCGTCCATTCGATGAAGGATCTCCCCACTGCGCCGTACCCCGACCTCGAGATCGGCGCCGTGCCCACTCGTGAGGCGCAGGGCGACGTGCTGTGTGCGCGCGACGGTCTGACGCTGGCCACGCTGCCGGCTGGCGCCATCGTCGGTACCGGCTCGCCGCGCCGCGTCGCGCAGGTGCGTCGCCGTCGTCCCGATCTCGACGTGCGAGACATTCGAGGCAACATCGATTCTCGGCTCCGCAAAGTGTCGGACGGACTGTACGACGCCGTCGTGCTCGCGGGCGCTGGCCTTGCGCGCATCGACCGGCGATCGGCCATCACCGACACGTTCGAGCTCGCCGCGTGGCCGACGTCCGCCGGTCAGGGAGCTCTCGCGATCGAGATCCGCAGCGAAGACCGCGATGGTGAGATCGGAGACGCAGTCCGGCGCGTGAATGATCCGGATGCCGCTTCGCTCGCGCTCCTCGAACGAGAGGTCCTCCGCCTACTGGAGGCGGGCTGTGCCGCGCCCGTCGGAATCAGCGCGGCCCGCAGGTCGGCACTCGAGGTCGGCCCTCCCGACGGAACCGCGCGTCGACAGCGCGGCCCTCATCGCCGAGGTCTACGCGATCGATGGGTCGCGGAGCGTGCGCGTGGATCGCATCGTGGCCGAATCCATCGATGATGTCGACTCCCGGGAGAGGGTCGCCGTCGCTGTGGTGCGTGAGCTTCTGGACGGCGGCGCGGCCGACATCGCCGATCTGCCTGGAACCGCGAAGTGAGCGGGGCACTCGCCGGCTCACGTGTCCTCATCCCGCGCGGCGGCGCCTGGGGTGAACATGTCCGCGCCGAGCTGCATCGCCGCGGGGCTGAAGGCATCGTCGCCCCGCTGATCGCTTCCCGTCCGCCGCGCGACACGATGGCTCGCGATCGCGTGTTCGCAGCTCTCGCCGCGGGGGAGTACAGCTGGCTCTTCGTCACGAGCGCCGCGACGGTCGAGCAGCTCGTCGCGCACGACATCCAGGTCCCCGCGACGACTCGTATCGCGGCGGTCGGACGTGCCACGGCGCGCGCCGTGGCAGATGCCGGGTTCGAGGTGGAGTTCGTTCCGGTCGGCTCGTCTTCGGCGTCGAGGATGATCACGCAGTGGTGCGTCGGTCGTTCGCCGGCGGGGACCGGCCGGTGCCTCGTGCTTCGCTCGGACCTCGCCATGGCCGTCATCAGCGATGAACTCGAACTGCAGGGCTACGACGTCGACGTGTGCATCGCCTATCGCACGGTCGGGGTCGATCTGCCCGCAGAGATCGTGTCGGGCCTGCAGCACGGCGGGATCGATATCGTCCTGCTCACCTCCCTCAGCGTGGGCCGCGAGCTTCGCCGCCAAGTCGGCGAACTCAGTCCGCAGGTTCGCGTCGCCTCCATCGGCCCGGGCACCACCAGGGATGCGCGGGCCCTCGGTTTCGTGGTGGGCTATACCGCGAAGACGCAGAGCATCGATGCCCTGCTCGCTGAGCTCGACACTGCAGAACTCGACGACGCCGACCAGAACCCGGATGCCGCCACCGACACACGATCGGACACGACCTCATGAGCAAGTTCCCCGAGCGCCGCATGCGCCGCACCCGCAGCACGCCCGCACTGCGGCGTCTGTCTGCCGAGACCGTGCTGTCACCCGCGCAGCTCGTCCTGCCGGTCTTCGTCAAGGAGGGCATCACCGAGGCACAGCCCATCGCGAGCATGCCGGGCGTGTCCCAGCATCCGCTCGATGCACTCCCCGGCCTCGTCGACGAAGCCGCGACCGCCGGAATCGGCGGGATCATGCTGTTCGGTGTCCCGGCCACCCGCGATCCGCTGGGATCTGGCGCAACCGATCCGGACGGCATCCTGAACCGGGCGATCGCCACAGCCCGTGCGGCCGCCGCGGGCCGGATCACCGTGCAGGCAGACCTGTGCCTCGACGAATTCACCGACCACGGTCACTGCGGCGTCCTCGCCGCCGACGGATCGGTCGACAACGACGCCACCCTCGAGATCTACGCCGAGATGGGCGTCGCGCAGGCTCGTGCCGGCGCCGACATCCTGGGCCTGTCCGGAATGATGGACGGCCAGGTCGCGGCGGTGCGCGCAGCGCTGGATGCCACCGGGTTCGCGGACGTCGTGATTCTGGCGTACTCCGCGAAGTACGCCTCGGCTTTCTACGGCCCGTTCCGCGACGCCGTCGAATCGACGCTCGTCGGCGATCGGCGCACGTACCAACTGGATCCCGCCAACGCTCGCGAGGGTGTCGAAGAGGCTCTGATCGACATCCGCGAGGGGGCGGATGTCGTCATGGTGAAGCCTGCCGGTCCGTACCTCGACGTCCTCGCCAGGGTGGCGCAGGCCTCGACGGTTCCCGTGTGGGCGTATCAGGTCTCGGGGGAGTACGCGCTGGTCGAGGTGGCGGCCCGAGAAGGCCTCATCGATCGCGAACGCGCGATCGGCGAGACGCTCATCGGCATCCGTCGCGCCGGCGCAGACGTCATCCTCACGTATTGGGCGCTCGAAGTCGCCGGATGGCTGCGCGCAGGAAAGGACCTCGCATGACCCGCAACGACGACCTGTTCGCCCGCGCACGAGATGTCATTCCGGGCGGTGTCAGTTCACCCGTCCGAGCCTTCGGCTCGGTAGGTGGCACGCCCAGGTTCTATGTTTCGGCTTCGGGTGCCTACGTCACCGACGCCGACGGACGCGAGTACGTCGACCTGGTCGCGAGTTGGGGTCCGGCGATCCTCGGGCACGCTCATCCCGGGGTCGTGGACGCCGTCGTCGAGGCAGCGCACCGCGGCCTCTCCTTCGGGGCGTCGACGCCGGCTGAAGCCGAACTCGCGGAGGAGATCCGCGCGCGGGTTCCGGTGGCAGAGAAAGTGCGACTCGTCTCCACCGGCACCGAGGCGACGATGACCGCGATCCGCCTCGCGCGCGGCGCGACCGGGCGTGACCTGCTGGTGAAATTCGCGGGGCACTATCACGGCCATTCGGATGGGCTCCTCGCCCAAGCGGGCTCCGGCCTCGCCACCCTCGCGCTCCCGGGTTCGGCTGGGGTTCCCGCCGCGATCGCCGCCCAGACTCTCGTGCTGCCGTACAACGACCGCGAGGCGATCGAAGAGGTCTTCCGCGCCTATCCCGACCAGATCGCCGCGGTGATCGCAGAATCTGCCGCCGCGAACATGGGCGTTGTGCCTCCCGAGCCCGGGTTCACCGCGTTCCTCGCGGAACTTTGTCACCGCAAGGGCGCGCTCTACATCAGCGATGAGGTCCTCACCGGATTCCGCGCCAGCGCCTCGGGGTACTGGGGGATTCAGCAGGCGCAGGAGGAAATCGTCACTCCCGACCTGATCACCTTCGGCAAGGTCATCGGCGGCGGGCTCCCCGTCGCCGCCGTCGCCGGGCGATCCGACGTCTTAGATCTCCTGGCCCCGCTGGGGCCGGTCTATCAGGCCGGCACGCTGTCGGGTAATCCCGTGGCGGTGGCCGCGGGTCTCGCGACGCTGCGCTTCGCCGACGCCGACGTGTACTCCCGCCTCGATGCGGCCTCCGTCGCCGTCGCGAACGCGGCACACGATGCGCTCACCGCGGCGGGGGTTCCGCACGTGGTGCAACGCGCGGGGACGCTGTTCAGCATCTTCTTCGGGGCGGATGTCGCCGGCGGAGTTCCGGATTACGAGACAGCCACGCGACAGGATGCCGCAGCCTACGCGGCCTTCTTCCACGCGATGCTCGACGCGGGGGTGTCGCTCCCTCCGTCAGCGTTCGAAGCATGGTTCGTCACGGCTGCGCACGACGATCGCGCCCTCGAGCAGATTGCGGCGGCGCTTCCTGCCGCGGCACGCGCTGCGGCCGCGGCAGCAAGCTGACCTCACCGTCCGATCAGCCCGGCTGATCGACCGTCGCCGCTCACCCGGCCTTCGATTGCGCAAGGCCGACGGCGGCGAGCCATGCCAGCACCGCCGAGCGCGAACTGCCGTCATCGAGCGCATCGTCGGGGAGCGCCGCCAGGGTCGTTCGCGCTTGCGCGAGCGCGTCCGGGCCGCCGAGTGCCGAGTACATCGCGACGTAGTCGCCGAGGGCACCGCTCGCCGCATCCGCGCCGCCCGCCTCCTCGACGTTCGCGGCCACCCGCTCGGGATCGCTGGCGATGTACTCGAGGGCGACGGGGCCGAGGGGAATGACCTGAATGCCCAAGATGGCCGACGGCTCGGCGCTGAACCAGGTGGCGTAGTCGCGCTTGCCGCCCCATGTCAGCGAGACGATGTTGTGCGTGTACTCGTCGGGGAGAAACTCGGGTTCGAGCCACAGCGTTCGCGCCGCATTCGCCTCGGACGACAGCAGCCAATCCGCGGTCGCGGTGAGGTCATCGTCACCGCTCGCTTCGGCCCAGAGAGCCAGTCCGTTCCATGCCGCCACGGCCTCGGAGCTGGACTCCTGATTGTTGCCGTCGGCGAACGGTGAGAGACCGGATGCCCAAGAATGGCCACGGTAGGGGTCGAAGACGCGCAGCGCCGGGAGGAGGTCATCGCCCGCGCCGGCGGCGATGTCGCCCGCAAGCAGATCCATGATGGGCGAAAGCTTGTCGATCGTCTCGGGTCGGTACGACGCGAGTGCGGCGGCGGCTGTAAGGAAGTGGCCGTAGTGGAAGTGGTGGTCGTTGGCTTCTTCGGAGCCGAACGAAGGCTCTCGCCCCACCACCAGTCGCAGGGACTCGTCGTACACGAAGCAGCGATCTGTCTCGGTCTCGCACCGCGACGGTGTGGCCCACGGCTCGAGTTCCTCCCACAGCCGGTCGGCGACGCGATCGGCGAGGTCGGTGTCATCGAGCGACTGCGCGATCTCGAGCAAGGCCGCCAGACGCGCCAGTGCCTTTCCGCCGAAATAGCTGTCGATGGGCAGCGGCTCCGTGGATGCGAGGTCGGCGTCCACCTGGGCCGCGAGCGTGGCGGCCGTATCGGCATCGAGGTCGGCGAAGTCGTACCGGGCTTGCGGAGTCACGGCGGGTACGGACCACTCGATCGTGGGTCCGGGGCATGCTGCCGCAGGTCCGTACGGAGTGTCGAAGCTCCCCAGGTCGCACGATGCGCCGCCGTCGTGGCCGGGGAAGGGGACCACGATCGTGGTGTCGGTGCCGGCATACGTCAGCGATGTGGTGATGTCGTCACCCGCGGTGTGGGCGGTTTCCACGCCGGTCACCGGGTCGCCGAGGGCGCTCGCCCAGGCATCCATCGTCGAATCGGCCGGCACGACGAACCACTGGGCGCTCGAGCCGGAGGGGACCTTGAGCGCATTCTCGCTCCACGTCGCTTCGGGTGCGACGACGCCGAACGTCTGGTCGCCCACCGTTGCCGTCCAGCGGCCATCGCCATCGGAGGTGAGTGGTGCAGACGGGGTGAGTGCGACGTCGGAGGTGGCGACGAAACCGACGACCGGCCACCCCTCTGCCAGCGTCATCTCGCCGAGCGCGTCGGCACCGTCGACATAGCGAGCCGTCACGGAGACCGGGTCGGCGTGCACGACCTCGTAGCCTGTCGCACCGAGAGCGACGGACAGCACCGGGCTCTCCGCCGACGTGATCGAACTCGCGGATGCCGCCACGCCGGGCAGCGACAGGGCGAATCCGGTATCGCTGGGCGTGACAGCGAGGGGGAACGGGTACACGGTCTGTGGCTGTTCGCCGAACACCATCCCGGAATACCAGCGGTTGGTGGGCGGGGCGATGTCGTCGCTCGCGCGCGAGGGCGGATCGCCGGAGAGATCCTGATGGGGAATCTCCGCGATGAGGTCGGAGCCCACGGTCGGTGCCGTGGTCACGTCAGTGTCGGCGACGCATCCAGTCAGCAGCACAGCGCACGCGAGAGCGACGATCCACGCGGGCCGCTTCATAGGCCTACCTTGTTGAAGAATTCTCTGACGGAGTCGGTCACTCCCGCGAGCGGACCATCGTCGCGAAGCTGCAGCGTCGCCACCACCGGGGTGCCCGATTTGTACAGCCCCTCGATCTTCGCGGCGGCCAAGGCAGCGCTGGCGACAGTGATGGTCGACTGCGCCTGACCCTGCACTGTTTCCACGTCGATGTCCTTGACGCTGCCCTGGATTTTCTTCGCGTTGGGCAGAGTGAGTTCCACCGGGGTTCCTTCGGCGATGCGGCCGTAGTCGACCGGAGTCAACAGGAAGTCGGCGGAAACCGTCAGGCTTCCGGTCTCGTTGATCGTTGCGACGACCGTCCCGCTCGGCGCGAAGTCACCGACCGGTGTCTGAATATCGGCGACGGTTCCGTCGATGGTTGCCACGACGGTGTACGTCCCCGTCGCGGGGTCGGTGGCCACGAGGTCCGTGGGCTTCAGCACTTCGTCTTCCAGATCGTGTGCCAACTGGAGGCTCTGCACTGCCAACAGCGGATCGCCCACGGCGACGGTGTCTCCCGCTTTCACGAACTGCGAGACCACGGTCCCGCCATAGGTGGTGCCGACGTCGTACTGTTCGGCCTCGATCGATGCGCTCGTGCTCTGCGCGCGACTCTGGCGCTGGTTGAACACCACGGTGCACGCGCCGACGATCGCAAAGACCGCTATCAGGCCGATGAAGAGTCGAATGCGGTTTGGCCAGGTCATCGCTGTCCTCCGTCTGTCGTGATGAGCTCGGATCGCCTGCGGGATCTCGCGGTGTCGCCAGTCGCAGGAGAGGTGTCGGTTGCTTCAGCGTGGGCGGGCAGTGGTCGCGCCACGATCGTGCGCGGTGGTGGTGGCTCTACGGGCTGGCGCTTGGGTGCCGCCACGGACGACGGACGGCGGACTTCGCGCGCGGCTGCGGCGATGAAGATGGCCAGGATGACCGTGTTCGTGACGTTCCAGGCGGTGGCGAGGCTGAGCGACCAGTTGTGCAGATCACGCGATATCGCGACGACGCTCGTCAAAGCGAGAAAGACGAACATGAGCAACTGCGGCACGATGAAGTTGAAGGGCGAACGACTGGTCGATGACCCGGTGACATGCCACCCGACATCCTTCCCCGTGATCACGTTCCACAGCGCCTTCGAATAGATGGGGAACGATGCCGTGGCGAGGGTCAGGGTCTCCCACCGGAACGAGCCGACGACGAACCAGGCGAGCACGATCTGCATCGCGTAGAAGCCGGCGTAGTAGAAGGCCCACGTCCATGGCGTGATCGTGAGGTTCATCGGCGTCAGGTCGAAATAGATCTCGAGTGGTGGCACCAACAGAAGGAGAAGCGGGGCGATGCCGGTCAGGTAGAACGTCGCGGTCACGAAATACTGCACCCGCTGGTCGCCGGTGAGGCGGCGCTTGGGGTTGAGGGGGTTGTGGGTGAGGAGGATCTCGAAGCCACCGGTCGCCCATCGAAGCTGCTGCTTGCTGTAGGCCTCGATCGTCTCGGGTGCATCCCCGACAGCGAGCACGTCGGGAATGTAGACCGTGCGCCATCCGCGTTCGTGCAGCTTCAGCGCGGTCCACACATCCTCGGACTTCGAATCGGTGTGAATGCCGCCGACGTCGTTGATCGCCGCCCGGCGGAAGATCACGTTCGTTCCGACACAGAATGCCGCATTGAAGCGATTGCGGCCGCGCTGCACGAAGCGGTAGAAGACGCTCTGCATATACGCGGCACCGCGGGCGATGACGGTGTTCAGGTTGCCGTAAGCCTGTGGCGTCTGGACGAACGCGACCTTCGTATCGGTGAAGAAGGGCACCGTCTCGATGAGGAAGGAGGGGTCGGGAACGAAGTCGGCATCGAAGATGGCGAAGAATTCGCCCTTCGCGATGGAGAGCGCATGGTTGACGTTTCCTGCCTTCGCGCCATTCGAGCTGAGGCGGCGGATATACCACGCGCCCAGTTCGTCCGCGAGGCTCTTCACGGCATCCGACCGGCCGTCATCGAGAACCCAGGTGCGGTGTGTTCCGCGCAGCGCGACGGCGGCGCGCACCGTACGCGCCACGGTGTCGAGGTCTTCGCCGTACACCGTGATGAAAACGTCGACCAGAACGGGCCGCCCGTGCAGGTAGATCGTGTCGTCGCCTTCTCCCCGCGCGGGGATGAGTGTGCGTTTGGCTTCGTGGTACGCGAAATCCCGGGGCTCATAGCCCGACGAGAGGATCGTCCACATCGACAGCAGCGCCTGCATGACGAGTACAGATTCCGCAACGATCACGAGTGTGTACGGGAGCGGGTCACCCCGGTGAGCGGGATCCAGCAGGAAGATCGAGTACGCGACGACCCCGAGCGTGGCGATCACCGACACGAGTACGAACAGTGCCGAGGTCTCGCTTGCGCGTACGACGGCTCCGTTTCGATCGAAGCGGTCGAGGTGCGTTCGTGTTGAGTCGGTCATGTTGCCTCCATTTCCCCAGTTGCCCTGCCGCACGGGCCTGTGCGGCACCGATGCGTGCAGGGACGCGGATGGAAGCATCGCGAACCTACATAAGCCATGGTGCGGGACGAGGGTGTCCAGGTCGTTCCGCTCACGTGAACTCCGCGTGACGATTGGCTGGAAGCTAGGGTGAACTCATGCCCGTGACTCTGCTCGGTGCGGCCGAGATCCGTGCGCTCGCCGCCGAACTCGACGTCACCCCCACCAAGAAGCTCGGACAGAACTTCGTTGTCGATGCCAACTCCGTCCGAAGGATCGTCAACGTCGCCAAGGTCGACGCCTCCGATCGGGTCGTAGAGGTCGGCCCAGGTCTCGGGTCGCTCACGTTGGCGATCCTCGAGACCGGAGCCTCGGTCGCCGCCGTCGAGATCGATCATCGTCTCGCCGAGCGCCTGAGTCAGACGGCGCTCGCGCATGGTGTCCCGGACGGCCTGCTGGAGGTCATCGACGCGGATGCGCTGCGATTGACCGAGTTGCCGGGCGACCCCAATGTTCTCGTCGCGAACCTTCCGTATAACGTCAGCGTTCCTGTCCTCCTGCATTTCATGTCGACATTTCCGAGCATCCAGCGCGGTGTCGTGATGGTGCAGGCAGAGGTGGGGGAGCGGCTCGCGGCACCTCCGGGCTCGAAGATCTACGGTGCGCCGAGCGTCAAAGCCGCCTGGTACGGCCCCTGGCGGCTGGCCGGGAACGTCTCCCGGCAGGTGTTCTGGCCGGTCCCGGGCGTCGACAGCGTGCTCGTGGCCTTCCAACGCGACCCCGAGCCTCGTGGCGACGAAGCACTGCGCCGGCGTACTTTTCAGATCGTGGATGCCGCGTTCCAGCAGCGCCGGAAGATGCTCCGGCAGGCGTTGTCGAATGTCTTGGGTGGTTCCGCCGCATCCGCGTCCGAGATCCTCGAGGCCGCCGGTGTGAAACCGACCGCGCGCGGCGAGGAGCTCACGGTCGAGGACTTCGTGTCCGTTGCCCGCGTCGCGCCCGGTGTCGATAGCCTGGGTCGGTGACTGACAACCCTCGCTTCCCCCCTTCGCGTGCCGGCGATCTGCACGCCCCGTACTCCGCATCCTCTGATCGCTACGACGCGACCACCTATCGGCAGGTGGGCACTTCCGGCCTTTACCTGCCACCCATCTCGCTCGGGCTGTGGTGGAACTTCGGCGACAACATCCCGTTCGACAACCAGCGCGCGCTCCTGCGGCACGCGTTCGACCGCGGCATCACGCACTTCGATCTTGCCAACAACTACGGACCGCCGTACGGCACCGCGGAGACCAACTTCGGCCGGATGATGCGCGAGGACTTCGGCCGCTACCGGGACGAGCTGATCATCTCGTCCAAGGCCGGCTACGACATGTGGTCGGGCCCTTATGGAAACCACGGTTCGCGCAAGTACCTGCTGGCGAGTGCCGATCAGTCGCTCGCGCGCATGAGCGTGGACTATGTCGACATCTTCTATTCGCACCGCGTCGATGACGTGACACCGATCGAGGAGACTGTCGGAGCGCTCGATACGCTCGTGCGACAGGGCAAGGCTCTCTACGTGGGGATCTCGTCCTACAGCCCCGAGCGCACGGCCGAGGCCTCGGCTGTCGCGAAAGATCTCGGAACGCCGCTGGTGATCCATCAGCCGTCGTACTCGATTCTCAACCGCTGGGTCGAAGACGGTCTGACCGACGAGCTGAAGAAGCAGGGGATGGGTGCGATCGCCTTCGTTCCCCTCGCGCAAGGACTGCTGACCGGCAAGTACCTCGGCGATGGCACGGCGGAACGCGCTCAGCAGCGTGCCTCGCTGCCCGAGGGACGCCTCAGCGAAAGCGGACTCGCGGCGCTCCGCGCCCTCAACGACATCGCGAAGGAGCGCGGGCAGAGTCTCGCGCAGATGGCCATCCAGTGGGTGCTTCGTGACCCCGTGGTCACCTCCGCGCTCATCGGAGCATCCCGCCCCGCGCAGTTGGACGAGAACCTCGCGGCGCTCGAAGGAGCGCCCTTCGACGCCGACGAGCTCGCGCGGATCGACACGCTCAGCGGAAGCATCGACGTCGACCTCTGGGCGGATTCGGCGACGAAGTGAGCCTGAGCCCTCTCCCCGAACCTGTGCGCGTGCGCGCACCGGGGAAGCTCAATGTCTATTTCGCGGTGGGAGACGTCGGACCTGACGGGTACCACGACGTCGCATCCGTCTATCAAGCGGTGTCCGCGTACGAGGACATCGTGGCGACCCCGGCGGACGGATTCTCCATCGCCGTCACCGGAGTCGACGGCGTCGACGTCACCGGCGTTCCCCTCGATGATCGCAATCTCGCAGTCCGCGCGGCGCGCCTCGTCGCGCGCGAGATCGGCCATTCGGGCGGGGTGCATCTCGACATCCGAAAGGCCGTCCCCGTCGCGGGCGGCATGGGCGGCGGATCGGCGGATGCCGCCGCCGCCCTGGTCGCGTGCGATGCGCTGTGGGACGCGGGTCTGTCGACGACGGCGCTCCACAGGCTCGCGGCCAGTCTCGGCGCCGACGTGCCTTTTGCGCTCATGGGCGGAACCGCCGTCGGAATCGGACGGGGCGACCAGCTGAGCCCCGCCCTGGCTCGCGGACGGTTCGACTGGGTGCTCGTAACGGATGCCGGTGGGCTCTCCACCCCCGAGGTGTACGGCGAACTCGACGCGCTGCGCGACGCCGCACGGCCCGACATCTCGCCTGATGGTCATGCAGCGACGATCGACCCCGCCGTGCTCCAGGCGCTGCGCGCGGGGGATCCCACGGCACTGGCGCCGGCTGCGCGCAATGACCTTCAGGCCGCGGCGTGCTCGCTCCGGCCCGACCTGGCTGATCTCATCGAACTGGGTTCCGCGCACGGGGCGTTGGCGGGGTTGGTGTCAGGATCGGGTCCGACTGTCGCTTTTCTGACCGCGGATGCGGCTGCGGCCGATGACCTGCAGCGCGCTCTTGCCGACCTCGGGCGAAAGGCTCGTCACGTCCACGGTCCCGTGCCGGGTGCGCGGGTCGAGAACTGAGGACGGCGCCCGCGCCTGCGGTGACTAGCCGATTGTTACGAGACTCGCAATGTCGACCCTGATTAATGCGCGGGCCAGTAGCGTTGGAAGCCCACGACACAGGGAGACGCCATGAAAGCGCTACTTGACGGAACAGTGATCGCTGAGGCGGATGAGGCAGATCTCATTCGCATCGAGGGCAATTGGTACTTCCCGCCGGCAAGCATCGTCGGCGACTCGCTCGTCGAGAGCCCGACCGAGTACACGTGCCCCTGGAAGGGTGAAGCCCAGTACTTCACCGTCGACGGTCACGAGGATAACGCGTGGTCGTACCCCAAGCCGTACCCCACCGCGATCGAACGAGTGGGCAAAGACTTCTCCGGCTACGTGGCGTTCTGGCGCGACGTGGAGGTCGGCGACTGACCCGGGGCCGAGAACGACGTGATCGAGTTCCGCAACGTCTCCAAGGAGTTTCCCGACGGCACTCTCGCCGTTAACGACTTCAACCTCGTGTTGCCCTCGCGACAGACGACAGTGTTCGTCGGGTCCTCGGGGTGCGGCAAGACGACCCTGCTGCGAATGATCAATCGGATGGTGGACCCGACGTCGGGCACCGTCGAGATCGATGGCGAAGATGTGGCATCCCGTCCGCCCGTGAAGCTCCGGCGCAGCATCGGCTACGTCATGCAGAATTCGGGCCTCATGCCTCACTTCTCCGTCGCCGACAATATTGCGACCGTGCCGCGTCTGGAGGGCGTGAAGAAAGCGGACGCTCGGGCGCGCGCGCTCGAACTGATGCGCACCGTGGGCCTCGACGAAAAGCTGGCGAACCGGTACCCGAGTCAACTGTCCGGCGGCCAGCAACAACGAGTTGGCGTGGCACGTGGGCTCGCCGCCGACCCCAATATTCTGTTGATGGATGAACCCTTCGGCGCCGTGGACCCGATCGTTCGGGCAGAGCTCCAGGAAGAGCTGTTGCGCCTACAGCGCGAGATCGGCAAGACGATCGTGTTCGTCACGCACGATATCGAGGAAGCCTTCCTCCTCGGGGACCAGGTTGTGATCCTCGAAGAAGGTGCCCGTATCGCTCAGGTGGGAACTCCTGACGAAATCGCCGCCGCTCCGGCGACCGATTTCGTGCAGCGGTTCATCGGACGGGCCACCCGATGACATGGATCCTTGCGAACCTGGGGCTCATCGGGTCGCTGACGGTCGATCATCTGAGGCAATGCCTCCTTCCGATCGTGCTCGGCTTTGTGTTCGCGATCCCACTCGGTTGGCTCGCCCACAGGGTTCTCCCTACTCGCACCGTGATCCTCACCCTGACGGGACTGCTCTACACGATCCCCTCGATCGCGTTGTTCGCACTTCTGCCCCCACTGCTCGGCATCAGCTTCATCAGCGAACTGAACCTCACCATCGCACTGACCATCTATGCCCTGGCACTGATGGTTCGCGCCGTCGTCGATGGACTGGACTCCGTCGATAAGTCGGTTGTCCTGGCCGCCACTGCCACCGGATACGGTAACGCGCGACGCTTCTTCGCGGTCGAGTTGCCCCTCGCCGGCCCGGTCATCCTCGCGGGCCTCCGCGTGACTGCCGTGAGCACGATCTCACTCGCTACTGTCGGCATCCTCATCGGGGTCACGAACCTCGGCTACCTCTTCACCAATGGATACCAGCGCCGAATCACCGAGGAGATCTTGTCCGGCGTTGTCGCCGTCATGGTTCTCGCGTTGATCGTGGACCTGCTGCTGATGTTGGCCGGGCGGGTTGCCATGCCCTGGACCCGCGTGGCGAAGTCCGGGCGGCGCACGCGGACGCGGGCGACTGTGCGCGGAGCAACGGCATGAATCTCTTCGCGGACGCCATCGCCTGGATCTTCAGCGGTGAAGCCGATATTCCGCTCGCGTTCCTGCAGCATCTCCTGTTCACGTTCGGGTCGATTGCGATCGCGGTGGTCATCGCTGTGCCCGCCGGGTGGGCGATCGGACACACCGGCCGCGGGCGAGAGATCGCCGTCGCCGTGTCCGGAGCGGCGAGGGCATTGCCCTCGTTCGGCTTGATACTCCTCCTCGTCCTCGTTTTGGGAGTTCTCCACAAGCCCGAAGCGGCGGTCACGGCGTTCGTCGTGCTCGCGATTCCCTCAATCCTGGCCGGGGCATACACAGGCTTTCAGGCCATCGACCGTGCCACTGTCGATGCCGCGCGCGCTGTCGGGATGAGTGAATGGCAGATCCTGTGGCGTGTTGAGGCGCCGTTGGGTCTTCCTCTGTTGGTCGCCGGCATCCGATCCGCGACGCTCCAGGTCGTCGCGACCGTGACCCTCGCCGCGTATGTGGGGCTGGGCGGACTCGGCCAGTTCATATTTACGGGCGTCCCACTGCGGCGCTACGATCTCATCCTCGGCGGCGCGATCCTGGTCACCGTACTGGCCCTCGTTCTCGATCTTGTCTTCGCTCTACTCCAGAGGGCGAGCGTGCCCCGTGGAGTCCGACCGATACGATCCTCCAAAAAGCCAACTCCGAAGACCGTGCTTACGGACGCTCGCACCGCGCCCCTCCGCACCTGACCCCACTAGAAAGAAGAAATCGCATGTCTACAGCACCTCGTCGCTTCACCGCGATCGCAGCAGGCGGAATCGCTCTCGCTCTTGCCCTCGCCGGATGCTCTTCGAGCGACCCCCTCGACTCAGGAACGACGGCTCCATCGGCGGATGCCGCGGGCGACACGATCGTCGTCGGATCGCAGGGGTATTACTCCAACGAGATCATCGCCGAGATCTACTCGCAGGCACTCGAAGCGGATGGGTACACGGTTGACCGCAAGTTCCAGATCGGCCAGCGCGATGCGTACATGCCGACGATCGAGAGCGGTGAGATCACCCTCTTCCCGGAGTACACCGGCAACCTCCTGCAGTGGTACAACGCGGATGCAACCGAACGCAGCTCGGACGATGTCTACGCGGCTCTGAAGGAGGCCCTGCCCGACAGCCTGACGGTGCTGGACCAAGCCTCGGCGACGGATCAGGACTCCTACACGGTCACTCAGGCGTTCGCCGACGAGTGGAAGCTCGAGACGATCGATGATCTGGCGAACGTGACAGTCCCGCTGACGCTGGGTGGAGCGCCCGAACTCGAAGACCGACCGTACGGGCCGACCGGTTTGAAGGACACGTACGGCATCGATGTCGCCTTCAAGGCGACGCCCGACACGACTGTCGACGAACTGCTCGCCGGCACGGTCAACATCGCGAACGTCTATACAGCCGAGCCACGTATCGAGACCGACAAGCTGAAGGTCCTCGAAGACACCAAGAGCCTCTTCTTGGCCTCGAACGTCGTCCCACTCGTGCAGGCCGATCGCGCTGACGAGATCGCCGACGTGATCAACGCCGTCAGCGCCAAGCTGACACCCGAAGGATTGGTCGCACTCAACGTGCAGAGCACTGTCGACAAGATGTCCTCTGCCGACATCGCCAAGGCGTGGCTGGCGGACAACGACCTCGGCTAACGAGCGCTCGATGCGGTCGCCGAGCTCGAAGTCACGTCCCTTCGAGCTCGGCGACTGCCTTGCCGACGGATCGACAGCGCCGATGCGGAGATATAAGCGAATGTCGGAGGCTGCGGCTACCGTTCAGGTATGAAGTTTTATTCGGGTGCTGAGATGCCGCGGGATGAGCTGTGGGATGACCCGGTGCTCAAAGAGGCGTGGTTCGAGGAGCGCGGTCGTCAGTATGACGCGGGTGCGGGTCTCTTCGACGAGGACGAGGATCTGTCTCCTCCGGGGCTCGATCCGTCCGTGTCGTTGGCGGGGTTCGAGGAGTTCGTCGCGATCGAGCAGTCGGTGCGGCAGTCGCGGTCGTTGACGGCGGAGCAGGATCGCTTCTTTCAGGCGACGTTGGTGCGTGCGGCGACCGTGCCGGAGGCGTGGGTGGGGGCCGATCCGACTGCTGGATCCGTTGTGGGAGCCGCCGCGGGGTCTGACGGTGACGATTGTCCGGGCGCGGCGGCGTGAGCTGGCGGTGCGGTCGGCGGCGGCGGATCTGGCGGTGCGGGTGCATCTGTCGGAGCAGCAGATCCGTTCCCGCGCGCACCGCGCCGATGTCCTGACCACGCGGTGTCCGCTGACCTGGGCGGCGTATCTGAACGGGGATATCGCGGAGCAGAACGCGACGACCGCGGCACAACTCGCTGACACACTCCCCGCCGATGACCGGGTCGCGTGGACGGTCTTCGACGCGACCATCGTGGACGGCGGCGGGGAGGCTGGCTCCGGGGAAGTTTCGGATGCGTGCCCGGACGGCCCGGGAACGCGCGCACCCCGAATCTGTCGACGAACGGCACGGCCGGGCGATGACCGACCGTGGTGTCTGGTTCACGCCGGAACTCGACGGGATGGCATCGATCAACGCACTCCTCCCCGCCGCGGACGCGCACGCCATCGAAAGCCGGGTCGACGAGACCGCTCGGCATTTGGTGTCGCAAGACGGTGAAGACCGCACCCTCGCGCAGGTCCGCGCCGACGTGCTCGTCGACCTCCTCGCCGGCGGTGGTGGGTGCGTCAGATCGGGTGCCGGTCGCGGCGACCGTGCACATCACGATCCCTGCGCTGACCCTGCTCGGTCGATCGGATGAACCCGCGACCCTTGATGGGTATGGTCCGATCGACCTCGCCACCGCCCGCGACCTCGCCGCCGGAGCAAAATCCTGGATCCGCGTGCTCACCCATCCGGTCACCGGGACGGTGCTCGACGTCGACCGACGCGCCTACCGGGTCCCGAAAGACCTCCGCCGATGGCTGGGCATCCAGCATCCGACCTGCATCTTCCCCGGCTGCACCCGGCCGTCGCACCGGTGCGACATCGACCACCGAAAACGGTGGGCCGATGGCGGCACCACCACCGCCGACAACCTCGGGCCACTGTGCGAAAGCCACCACCCACTCAAAGACGAAACCCTCTGGTCCGTCAAACGAGACGCCGCGACCCGCACCCTCACCTGGACCAGCCCCACCGGACACACCGTCGACGCCGACCCGCCACCCTTCTAGCGGTCGTTCTCGCGACTCAGTGACCGAGTGCTTCGCCGAGCTCCATCCACCGCTCCTCGAGGGCGCCTACCTCGGCCGACAGCGTGGTGCGCTCGGTCTGCAGCTTCAGGAGGTTTTCGTAGTCGTCGTGCGCGTCGGCAAGGCGGACATCGATCGTCGCGATCGATCCGGTCAGCTTCTGGATGCGGCGATCGACGGCGGAGAATTCCTTCTCGGCTGTGCGGCGCTCGGCACCCGCGAGTTCAGGTGCCGCTGTCGCACCGGCGGCAGCCGGTGCATGACTCGGCATCGCGCCGGTCCCCGCAGGCGCAGATCGTCGGAGCCGCAGGTACTCCTCGATTCCTCCGGGGAGGTGGCGCAGGTGACCACCGAGGACGGCGTACTGCTGATCGGTGACGCGTTCCAGGAAGTACCGGTCGTGGGAGACAACCAGGAGCGTTCCCGCCCACGTGTCGAGGAGATCCTCGATCGCGGCGAGCATGTCAGTGTCCAGGTCGTTCGTGGGCTCGTCGAGAATGAGCACGTTGGGCTGATCGAGCAGAATCAGCAGGAGCTGCAGTCGTCGCTTCTGCCCACCGGAGAGATCTTTCACCGGTGTCGAGAGTTGCGCCGAGTTGAAGCCCATCCGCTCGAGGAGCTGTCCGGGGGTGAGGTCCTGGGCCTTTGAGCCCGAGCCGATCGTGTAGCTGGTTCGCAAACCCGCGATGACGACGCGGACGGGGCTCTTCAGGTGCTCCTCGAGCTCGTCCATCTGCTGAGTGAGCGTCGCGACTTTCACCGTCTTGCCATGCTTGACGCGACCACTGGTCGGGGTCACGGTGCCGCTGACCAGACCGAGCAGCGTCGATTTCCCCGCGCCGTTCACACCGAGAATCCCGGTGCGCTCACCGGGGGCGATGCGCCATTCGACCTTCTCCAGCACAGTGCGTTCGCCGTAAGAGACGCTCACGTCCAGGATGTCGACGACGTCTTTGCCCAGACGTGACACCGCCAACGACTGCAACGCGAGAGGATCGCGGATCTCCGGGACGTCGGCGATCAGCTCGTTCGCTGCATCGATGCGAAACTTCGGCTTGGTCGTGCGGGCCGGCGGACCGCGCCGCAGCCACGCGAGTTCTTTGCGCGCGAGGTTCTGTCGGCGTGCCTCGATGGTGGCAGCCTGACGATCGCGTTCGACGCGCTGAAGGATGTACGCCGCGTAGCCGCCTTCGAACGGCTCCACGATGCGGTCGTGCACCTCCCACGTGCGGGTGCACACTTCATCGAGGAACCACCGATCGTGAGTGACGACCAGCAGTGCGCCCGAGTTCGGCGACCAGCGTCGCTTCAAGTGTTCGGCGAGCCACGCGATGCCCTCGACGTCGAGATGGTTGGTGGGCTCGTCGAGGAAGAGCACGTCGTAGTCGCCCGTCAGGAGCGCGGCGAGAGCGACGCGCCGGCGCTGACCGCCCGAGAGCGATGCGACCCGGTCCTCCCAGTCGAGGTCGGCGAGGAGACCGGCCAACACGTCCCGGATGAGAGGGTTTCCGGCCCACTCGTATTCGGCCATGTCGCCGACGACGATCTGGCGGATCGTCAACGCGTCGTCGAGTGTGTCGCCTTGATCGAGCACTCCGATGTGGACTCCGCCCCGGACGGTCACGCGCCCGCTGTTGGGCTCCCGGAGGCCCGCGAGCATCGCGAGAAGGCTCGATTTGCCGTCGCCGTTGCGACCGACGATGCCGATGCGGTCACCCTCGTCGACGCCGAGCGACACCGAATCGAAGACGACCTTCGTCGGGTATTCCACATGCAGTGCCTCGGCACCGAGCAGATGCGCCATCAGGCGTCGAATCCCAGGCTGAGCTTGCGGAGGAGTCCGGCAAGCCGCTCGCGATCGGGCCGGGAGAGGGTGGCCAACAGGGCAGCCTCAGCATCAACGAGGCGTGTGATCGCGGCGTCCACGCGAATCCTTCCGTGGGGAGTGAGTGTGACAAGAATGCTGCGACCGTCATCCGGATCGGCTTCGCGGCGCACCAGATCTCGATCGACGAGCCGGTCGATGCGGTTGGTCATCGTCCCGCTTGAGACCAGGGTCTGCTGGAGGAGCTGTTTGGGACTCATCTGATACGGCTCGCCGGCCCGACGGAGGGCGGAGAGCACGTCCCACTCCCACGGTTCCAGATCGCTGCGGCGGAATGCGTCGCGACGGGCCCGGTCCAGGTGACGCGAGAGGCGGTCGACCCGCGACAAGACCTCGAGAGGCGAGAAGTCGAGGTCGGGCCGCTGGGCGCCCCAAGCGCCGACAATGCGGTCAACCTCGTCTGTCTCGTGTGTCACCGGTCCATTATCCGTCCTTGCCCCGGTGCAACTTCGCTTCCGGCCCCGCACCGTGGTCGGCGGAGCGGCGTTTTCACCCGCAGGCTCTGGCAGACTTGATGCGGCGCGCCCGCTTCGGGCGCGCCGGTCCGCCGTAGTGTAATGGCAGCACGACAGCCTTTGGAGCTGTTAGGTCCAGGTTCGAGTCCTGGCGGCGGAGCATGACGCAGAACACACTGGATTCGTCGTTGGCCGTGGTGATTCTTGCGGCCGGTCAAGGGACGCGGATGAAATCCGCGCTGCCGAAGGTTCTGCACCGGATCGGCGGTCGCCCCCTCGTCGGTCACGTCCTCGACACGGCACGCGACCTCGCCCCGGCGCACGTCGTGGTGGTCGTCCGTCACGAGCGCGACCAAGTCGCCGACGCCGTTCTGGGTGTCTCGCCCGAAGTCGTCGTCGTCGATCAGGACGAGATCCCCGGAACCGGACGTGCCGTCGAGATCGCCCTCGACCAGCTCACCGGATTCGACGGCGATGTGCTCGTGCTCAGCGCCGATGTGCCCCTGCTCGACGCCGATACCCTGACGGACCTCATCCGCGCCCACCGGGAAAGCGTCGCGGCAGCGACTCTGCTCAGCGCCATCGTCGATGAGCCCACCGGCTACGGACGCATCGTCCGAGGGGTCGACGGCGGTGTCGAGCGGATCGTCGAGCAGAAAGATGCGACAGCTGCGGAAATCGCAATCGACGAGATCAACGCGGGCGTGTACGTCTTCCAGGCGGGGCCGCTGCGCACCCAGTTGGCGCGCGTGGGAACCTCGAACGCCCAGAACGAGAAGTATCTGACCGACGTCGTGGGGCTTCTGCGCGCGGGCTCGCTGGTCGTCGCGGCATCCGTCGTGGCCGACGTGACCCTCACCCTCGGCGTCAACGACCGAGTCCAGCTTGCTGAGGCCGGCAGGCTCCTCAACGCCCGCACTGTCCGGCGCTGGCAGCTCGAAGGCGTCACCGTGCAAGATCCCGCGACGACGTGGATCGATGTCACCGCAACCCTCGCTCCCGACGTCACGCTGCTGCCCGGCACGCACATCCTGCGGACGACCACGGTCGCATCGGGTGCCACGATCGGACCCGACACGACGCTCGTCGACTGCGAAGTGGGGGAGGACGCCACGATCACGCGCTCCGACGCGACGCTGGCGGTCTTCGGTGCCCGCACCACGGTGGGACCGTTCGCCTATGTCCGGCCCGGTACCGAATTGGGCGCCGGGGGCAAGATCGGCACGTTCGTCGAGACGAAGAATTCGATCATCGGCGAAGGCAGCAAGGTTCCGCACCTCTCCTACGTCGGAGACACAACGATCGGTCGGGGAGTCAATCTCGGCGCGGGCGCCATCACGGCGAACTACGACGATATTTCCAAGCATCGGACCGAGATCGGCGACGAGGTCCACGCCGGATCGCACAACGTGTTCGTCGCGCCCGTTAGGATCGGAGACGGTGCGAAGACCGGCGCCGGCGCGGTCATCCGCAAGGATGTCCCACCCGGTGCATTGGCTCTGAGCGTCGCCCCCCAGCGCAACGTCGCGGGGTGGGTCGAGACGAACCGACCGGGAACAGAGGCCGCGCTTGCCGCGTCCCGTGCTCGGTCCGCACAGGAAGCGGACGATGCCTCGCAAGAAGAAAACGGTTGACCTGGACGTTGCACGGGGGATCGCCCCGGGCATCGTTGCCAAGACCAAGAAGCGGCTCGTTGTAGCCGCCGGCCTTTCGCACACCGAGCTTTCCGAACAAGTCGCGGAGGCGCTGGGTACGCAACTGGTGCCCACCGAGCACCGTACTTTCGCGTCGGGCGAGATTCTGACCCGGTTCGAGGTCTCCATTCGCGGCTGCGACGTCTTCCTCATTCAGTCATTCGGGCCTCCGGTCAACGAATGGATGATGGAGATCCTGATCATGCTCGATGCCGCCAAGCGAGCGTCGGCCAAGCGCATCACCGTCGTGGCGCCGTACTACCCGTATTCACGGCAGGACAAGAAGGGCCGTGGGCGCGAGCCGATCAGTGCTCGTCTGGTCTCCGATCTTATGAAGACCGCCGGTGCCGACCGCGTGATGAGCGTGGACCTGCACGCCGCGCAGATCCAGGGCTTCTTCGACGGTCCGGTCGACCACCTGTTCGCCAAGCCCGTCCTGCTGGAGTACTTCCAAGACACGCTGAGCGCCGAGGACCGCGCCAAGCTGACCGTCGTCTCTCCCGACACCGGCCGCGTCCGCGTGGCGGACACCTGGTCAGACAGTCTCGGTGCGCCACTCGCCATCATTCACAAGCGTCGCGACCCGAACGTGGCCAACAAGGTGACTGTCAGCGAGATCGTCGGTGACGTCAACGGCCGGGTCTGCCTGCTCGTGGACGACATGATCGACACCGGCGGCACCATCGTCAAAGCCGCGCAGGCGTTGAAGAACGCCGGTGCCGAGCGCGTCATCGTGGCCGCCACGCACGCGATTTTCAGTGACCCCGCCGTTGAACGCCTGCAGGACGCATCGATCGATGAAGTCGTCGTCACCGACACCGTGCCCATCCCGCAGGAGAAGCGATTCGCCTCGCTCACGGTGCTCCCCATCGCACCGCTGCTCGCACGGGCGATCAAGGAAGTGTTCGAAGACGGCTCGGTCACGAGCATGTTCGACGGCGCGGCCTGAGCGTCACACCCAGCGCTTTCGCGTTCCTCTTTCTCTATGCGAATGCATAGGTAGTTCGATGGCGCACCCGAACCGGCGCCGTTAGCGTTGACAGCGACGCCACCGAATCTCCGAGTGGGCACGACAGCAGGAGGACCATCATGATCCGCACCACCGCCGTACCCCGACAGCTCCGCGTTGGCGCAGCTGCCGCATCCGTCGCCGGAATCGCTCTGCTCGCAGGCTGCTCCGGAACCACTGCCACGCCCACCGAGACCAAAGCGGCGGATGTCGAAACGACCGCCGCCGCGACGCCTGCACCCGGCGCAACGACCGACGGCGGGGCGGCCGCATCGGACAGCGTCTACACGGACGGCACCTACACCGCCGAGGGCTCGTACAGCACGCCCGAATCCGTAGAGAAGATCACGGTCACCGTCGCGGTCGCCGATGACATCGTCACCTCCGTAAAGGTCACCGGAAACCCGACCAGACGCGAGTCGGAGCAATACCAGGGTCAGTTCATCGGCGGCATCTCAGACGAAGTGGTGGGAAAGAACCTCGACGAGGTCTCGGTCAGCCGGGTAGCCGGATCGTCGCTGACGAGCGGCGGGTTCAACCAGGCCATCGAGGAGATCCGGTCCGAAGCGGCCGCATGACGCCGGCATCGGTCTGGTCGTTCGACGCGATCGGCACCGCGTGGCGCATCGAGACCGAGAGCGCGCTGCCCGACGCGGCCCGCGCTGAAATTACACAGACCATCGAGCAGTTCGACCGCGCGTGGTCGAGATTCCGCGGTGATTCGCTCGTCAGTGCGCTCGCCCTCGGTGCTCGTTCGGTGCCCGCGCCCCCCGACGCCGGGATCATGCTCGACGCCTACGCCGCGCTCTCGGCGGCCACTGACGGCGCCGTCAATCCCCTGATCGGCGACGCACTCGCTCGCCGTGGCTACGATGCCGACTACTCGTTCGCAGACCGCGGTGCCGAGGCGGCTCCGGCCGACTGGCAGACGGCATTGACCTGGACTGCTGAGACCCTCACCCTGGACAGACTCGCCATGATCGATGTCGGGGCTCTCGGCAAGGGCCGACTCGTCGACGCGGTTCTTGCCATCGTCGAGCGGGCCGCGGACGGGGAGAACGGCGACATCGTGGTGGATGCGAGCGGCGACCTCGTGATGCGCGGCGGCGCGCAGCGGATCGGGCTGGAGCATCCGTTCGACCCGCGGCGGGTCATCGGCGTATGGGAGGTCACCGATCGTGCCCTGTGCGCGTCGGCGATCAATCGTCGCGCATGGGGTGAGGGACTGCACCATGTGCTCGATGCGCGCACCGGTCAGCCCGTCCGGAAGATCGCCGCGACGTGGGCCATGGCCGACACGACAATGGCCGCAGATGCGATCGCCACCGCTCTCTTCTTCGATGGCGGCACGGTCCTTGCCGCCGAATGGGGCGTGCAATGGGTGCGCATGAGCACCGACGGCCGAGTCGAGTGGTCTCCCGGCTGCACCGCGCTCCTCTTCCACGGCGATAGCGTGGAGCAGTGAGCACTGCACATCAGGGACCACCCGAGGGAACGGTCGTGGCCGTGGCCAGCGATGACGCGCACCGATTCTCGAAACCCGTACGCGAGAGCATTCGGCTGATCGAAGGCCTCGGCGTGGACGGCGACACCCATGCGGGCGCCCTCATGCAGCATCGATCGCGGCAGCGCGGTGCGGATACGCCACCGAACATCCGGCAGGTGCACCTGATCCACCGTGAGTTGTTCGATTTCGTCGCGGAACGAGGGCATACCGTCGGCCCAGGAAATCTTGGTGAAAACGTGACCACCGAGGGGATCGACCTGCTCGCCCTCCCCGAGGGGACGCTTCTTCATCTCGGCGACGAGGCGATCATTGAAGTCACCGGACTGCGCAATCCTTGCATCCAGATCAATGGCTTCTCGGAAGGACTCATGAAAGAACTGGTTCACCGCGACGAGGCCGGCAACGTGGTCAGACTCGCCGGAATCATGTCCGTCGTCCGTCGCGGCGGCACCGTTCGAGCGGGCGATCCGATCACGTCAGAACTTCCGGCTGCTCCGCACGTCGCGCTCGGACCCGTCTGATGGGCAGCTCGCTGACCGCGGTCTGGAATCGGATCTTCGCCGTCATCGGCCGGTTCTCGATGTACCGGCTGGTCTTCACCTCACTCGGTGCTCTCGCCGTCGTGGCGTTCATCGTCTCGTTCTTCGGCGTGCTGGCGCCCACTCCGCTCGAACTCGTGGTGAGTCTCGTCGTCCTCTCGGTCGTGTGCATCGCGGTGGATGCCGCCGCCCAGCGGATCCTGCGGCTGCCGTGGCGGCTCGAGTCCTCACTCATCACCGCCCACATTCTGCTGTTCATCCTGCGTCCATCGATAGAGCTGCTGCCGCTGGTGGGCATCGCGCTCGCGGGCGCCGTCGCCTCCGCGTCGAAGTACGTGCTGGCATGGCAGGGCAGGCACATCTTCAACCCGGCGGCAGTCGGCGCCGCCGTCTTGACGATCGTCAGCATCTGGGCGCCCACCCTCGGCTCTTCCTCGTGGTGGGTGGGCAACCCCTACCTCGCCGCGCCCGTCATCATCGCCGGGCTCCTGGTCTTGATGCGCACCGAGAAGGTTCGCGTCGTCGCGGTCTTCCTCGTCATCGCGGTCGCGGTCGCCGTGATGCGGACGTCGATCCAGTATCAGGATGCCGGTCTGCCCTTCGACCTCGCGGCTGTCTTCTGGCCGATTCTCTGGTCGTCGCCGTTCCTGTTCCTCGGCGCTTTCATGCTCTCAGAGCCCTTGACGCTGCCACCGCGGCGCTGGCAGCAACTCACGGTGGCGGCCGTTGTCGGCGTCCTCGCCGGATGGCCGATCGACCTCGGCGTCGTGAGCCTGGGTCAAGAGCGCGCACTGCTGGTGGGCAACGTCGTCGCATTCTGCTTCGCCGCACGATCCGCCGTCCGGTTGACCCTCGCGGGTCGCGTCGACCTCACACCCACGGTGCGCGAACTGGTCTTTCAGAGCAAGCGGAAGCTCGCATTCGTACCCGGGCAATACCTCGAGCTCGAAGTGCCGCACTCGCATCCGGATGCCCGCGGCACACGCCGCGAGTTCAGCATCGTCTCGTCGCCCGAAGAACTGCCGACCGTCCGCATCGCCTTCCGGGAGGGTGGGGGACCGCAATCCAGCTACAAGAAGGCGCTCGCTGCGGTCCAAGAGGGCGATGTGCTGCCGGTGACGGGAGTATGGGGAGATTTCGTCCTTCCCAAGCGCGCCACGAGTCCTGTGCTGATGGTGGCTGCGGGCATCGGCATCACGCCGTTCATTTCGCAGCTGCGGCACGTGCGGCTCGCCGATGAAGACCGCGACATCGTGTTCATCTACGTCGCATCCGGTTCGGAGGAACTGGCATTCCGACGCGAGCTCGAAGAATCTCGCGTGCACGTCATCATCTTCACGCGCGACGAGCCGACAGAGCTGCCGCGGAACTGGACCTGGGCGCGCGGTATCCGCCTCGACGCCGAAGGGCTGCTGCGGGTCGTTCCCGACATCGCGGCGCGGCACGCGTACATCTCAGGACCATCCGGACTGATCGCCGACCTCGCGCCGGCGCTCGAGAAGGCACGGTCGATCACGACCGACGCGTTCTCCGGCTACTGATCGGCCGAAGGCCCGCGCAGATCGCCCCGCTCATTCCGCGGCGACCGGATCGGACGGGCGCGCGGGGAGACGAAGTTCGAACGTTGTCGAGCCCGGCTCGCTGGTGACGGTGAGCTCTCCATGGTGCGCGGCCGCGATCGCTCTCGCGATCGACAGGCCGAGTCCGGTGCCTCCCGTTTGACGAGCTCGGGATCGATCGGCTCTCGAGAAGCGCTCGAAAAGATCCTTGGTGATGGCGGGGTCGATGCCAGGGCCGTCGTCGTGGATGCGCAGGATCGCGGTGGAAGCCTCCAACACGACCGACGAGGTCACTGTCGTGCCCTCTGGAGTGTGGATGCGGGCGTTTGCCAACAGATTCGCCGCGACCTGGTGCAGGCGGGTGTTGTCGCCGGCGACGATGACGGGCTGCTCGCCGACTTCGAGCAGCCAGTTGTGATCTGGTCCGGCGGCACGTGCATCCGCGACGGCTTCGACAGCCAGTGAGGTGAGATCGACGGAACCGTAGACAAGTTCCTGTCCTTCATCGAGGCGTGCGAGAAGGAGCAGATCCTCGACGAGAGAGGTCATCCGCAGAGATTGCGCCTGAATGCGCTCCAGGGACTGCTGGGTGGTCTCCCGCGCAACTTCCTCGGATGCGTGGCTGAGCGCGCGGAGGGAGAGCTCGGAATATCCGCGAATCGACGCGAGCGGGGTCCGCAGTTCATGGCTGGCATCGGCGACGAAGGCGCGCATCCGCTCCTCGTTGTGCTGGCGTGCCGAGAGCGACTGGTCGACGTGATCGAGGAGCGTGTTCAATGCCGCCCCGACCTGACCGATCTCCGTGCGCTCGTCCGCTTCGGCTGCGGGAACGCGCTCGGCAATCGAGACGGAGCCCTCCGACATCGGCAGGGCGGCAACGCGCGTGGCCGTCTCTGCGACGGCGCGAAGTGGCTTGAGGGACCGGCGGATGACGATGGCGATCGCGACAGCCAGCAACACCAGACCGGCAAGGGTCACAAGCAGAATGGTGGTCAGGATCTCCGTGACCGTGGAATTCACATCACTCATCGGCAGGCCGGCGAGGCCCGTCGTCCCGCCGGCCGAGAATGGCACCACTCGGTAGGCGCCGAGGCCTGGGACGGTGACGGTGGAAAAGCCGCGTGGGTCAGCATCGTTCTGCGTCGCTGATATCTGTTCATCGGTCAGTTCGGTGACCTCGTCTTGCGACGTCACCACGGCGCCGCTGACGTCGCCGTCGCGCGGCTCGATGATGAGCAGGTAGCCCGTCTCTTGACGCCCGCTCGAGAGGACCTCGTAGGCGTCTCGGGATGTCGCGCCGCCGAAACCGGGCGCGAAGAGTTGGATCTGGCGGGTGTACGTCTCCAGGCGCGTGTCAACGGTGCCCGTGAGGACGCCTCCGATGGTCGAGGAGATCGCGATGGCGCTGCCGACGAGGGTCAACGCGACGATGCCGATCACCGTGAGCATGAGCCGCGTCTGCAGGCTCCAGCGTCGGCGCGTGCGCTTGCTCGCAGGGGCCGCGGCGGCCGAGGGGGTCACGCTCACAGGGGTGCTTTGATCATGTAGCCGACGCCTCGAACCGTGTGGATGAGCGGCTCGCGGCCGGCATCGATCTTCTTGCGGAGGTATGAGATGTACAGCTCGACCACCGAGGACCTGCCGCCGAAGTCGTAGTTCCACACGCGGTCGAGAATCTGGGCCTTCGACACGACTCGGCGCTGATTGCGCATGAGGTATCTGAGCAGTTCGAACTCGGTCGCCGTCAACTCGATCGGCGTGCCGTCGCGTTCGATCTCGTGCGAGTCTTCGTTGAGGCTCAGGTCGGCCACTCGGAGGAACGGATCGCCGTCGCCGGCTGTCGCACTTCCCGCCCGCCGCATGAGACCGCGCAGCCGCGCGACGACCTCTTCAAGGCTGAACGGCTTGGTGACGTAATCGTCTCCGCCGGCGGTCAGTCCCGCGACACGATCCGACACGGCATCCTTCGCCGTGAGGAACAGCACGGGCACGTCGTTGCCGGTTTGGCGGAGGCGCGCGAGCACGGCCATGCCGTCGAGATCGGGCATCATGATGTCGAGCACCATCGCGTCGGGTTCGAAGTCTCGCGCAGCGGTCAATGCGTCATAACCTGAGCCGGCCGTACGCACGTCCCAGCCCTCCATCCGCAACGCCATCGACAGGAGGTCGGTGAGCATCTGCTCGTCGTCTACGACGAGAACTCGCAGCGCGGAGCCGTCGGGGCGGTGGAGAGCGGCAGCGGGAGAGGCGGTGGTCATGACTCCCATTGTGGAGGTCTTCCTATGGGATTCCTATGGTGGCGGCTATGCCTTTCCTGTGACCTGTCGAGTATCGCTTCATAACTGATTCATCAGCAGGGCCGAAACTTCTCATCAACACCCTCCATAGCGTCGGTTTCGTCGGCGCGGAACTGCGCCTGGAGGAGACCCATGTACTGGACATATCTGCGGCGCGAACTCGCTGGCCGCTCGAAACAGACCATCATCGTCGCGACCGCGATTGCCATCGCGATTGCTCTCGTCATCGTCGTCAACGCGCTCTCGGCCGGCGTGCGCGACGCCCAATCGGACGCGCTGGATTCGGTGTACGGGGTCGGCACCGACCTGACCGTCACCGGCGCCCAGGCCGAACCCGGCCAGGACGGCGGCCAGCGCTTCGATTTCGGCGATTCGGATGGAGCGACCGCTGACGGCACCACGACACTCGAGCAGTCCCGGCTGATGACCGATCGGATGCGCGGCACCATCGACGCCTCTGCCGTTGACACCGTTGCCGCCATCGACGGCGTGGCGGCGGCATCGGGCGCCCTTTCGCTCACCAACTCGACCTTCTCGGGCCAGATGCCCGACCGCAGCCAAACCCAGGACGGAACAGTGCCCGACCAGCAGCCCCCGCAGGATGGCGGCACCGACGCTGCGGCGGGTGGCCCCGGCGGCGGCAGCAGCTTCGACGTGGACTCCTTCAGCGTGCTCGGCATCGAGCCTGGGGACGACACGGTCGGGCCGATGTCGGCTGTCGACGTTTCGGACGGCCGTGCATTGACCTCGTCGGATGCCGGCCAGTCGGTCGCCGTCGTCGACGCGACCTACGCGACGACGAACGATATCGCTGTCGGTGACACCGTCAACGTGGGCGGATCCGACATCGAGGTGGTCGGCATCGTCACATCCACCTCCGCTGACGCAGACACCGCAGCCGACGTCTACCTGCCGCTCGATGTCGCCCAGGACCTCGCCGGAGTCGACGCCGTCGTCTCCACGGTCTACGTGCAGGCGAGCTCCGCCGATTCGATCGCCGCCGTGCAGTCGGACATCGAATCGGCTCTGCCCGATGCCACCGTCAACTCGCAGTCCGACCTCGCGTCGAGCGTGTCGGGGTCGCTCTCGAGCGCGACATCCCTCATCACCAACCTCGGCACCTGGCTGTCCATCATCGTGCTGGCTGTCGCGGTCGCGTTGGCCGTGCTGCTCACAATGTCGGGCATCGCTCGCCGCACCCGTGAGATCGGCACGCTGAAAGCGGTGGGGTGGACCAACCCCCGCGTCGTCGGACAGGTGACGGGGGAATCGGTCGTGCAGGCGCTCATCGGTGGTGTCGCCGGCATCGTGCTCGGCATCGTGAGCGTCTGGGTGATCAATCTGATCTCCCCGACGATCTCGTCCGCGCCTGCCACGTTCGCGGGGCAAGGGGGACAGGGCGGCCCCGGTGGGGCTCCCGGTGGCGCCGGCGGTCCGTCAGGGTTCGCGCAGGCGACGACCGACATCGTGCTCAGCGCCCCCCTGTCGCTGTGGATCGTCCTGGCTGCACTCGGGCTCGCCGTTGCCGGTGGTCTCATCGCCGGTGCGTTCGGCGGCTGGCGTGCAGCGCGCTTGAGCCCCGCGGAGGCACTCCGTGCCGTCGCCTGACTCGCAATCATCCACTGAGAATCGCGCCACCGAAGGAGAACGAACGATGACCATCATCAACGATGCCGCCGCCACGAATGCCGTGGCCGTCGCGCCGCCCGCGTACCGTCTCTTGGGAGTGACCAAGACCTACCGCCAGAAGGAGCGCACGGTGCACGCCCTCGCGGGCATCGACCTCGAGATCGCGCAGGGCGACTTCGTCACGATCCAGGGCCCGACGGGCGGTGGAAAGTCCACCCTGCTGCAACTGCTCGGGGCTCTCGAGCGCCCGACGTCCGGTCAGGTCCTCGTGGGTGACACCGACCTCGCGCAGGCGAGTCCATCGACGCTCAGCGAGGTTCGCGCGCGCGAGATCGGCTTCGTCTTCCAGGGATTCAATCTGATCCCGACCCTGTCTGCGGCGGAGAACGTCGACATGGGGTTGGAGCCGCTGCACCTTGCACGTCCTGAGCGGACAGCGCGCGTGGCGGATGCCCTGGCTCGCGTTGGTCTCGCTGACCGGGCAACTCACCGGCCGGGAGAACTGTCGGGAGGTCAGCAGCAGCGCGTCGCGATCGCGCGTGCCATTGCGAAACGGCCGCGGGTGCTGCTCGCGGATGAGCCCACCGGTAACCTCGACGAGGCCATGCGCGATGAGATCATGGCCGTCCTCGAGGGACTGTGCGCCGAAGGGCTGACATTGATCGTCGTCACCCACGATTCCGCGGTGGCGCGGCGTGCGCACCGCCGCTTGCGTCTCGACAAGGGACACGTCAAAGACATCACCCGCTGACGGGCGTGCGTGCGTGAGTGTCGGAGACGGTGACCGTGATTGCTCACCTAGGGTGACAACCATGGCGGTTTCGAACTCTGTGGTCTATGTCGACGGCGCGGTAGCGCAGGAAGGCGCTGACCCGGCCGAGGCACTCGCGTACGCACGCGCGAACGCGGGCATGCTGTGGATCGGGCTGATCAGCCCGAACGACGACGACGTGCAGGCCGTCGGTGAGCTGCTGGAGCTGAACCATCTGGGTGTGCTTGAGAGCCAGCGCGACCACGAGCGGTCGAAGCTCGAGCAATACGGAGACGAACTGTTTCTCGTGCTGCAGCCCGCCCAGTATGACGACGCCGCCGAAGAAGTGCACTGTCACGAGGTCGATGTCTTCGTCGGCGAAGATTTCATCGTCACGATCGTCCGAGATGATGTTTTCGACACCGGTGCGGTCCGCCAGCGACTGGAACGCCATCCTGAACTTCTCGAACGTGGTTCGTACATCGTGCTGTGGGCTCTCCTGGAGTGGGTGACGCGCGGATACCGCGGCGTGCTCGACGGGATCGAGGATGACATCGATCAGATCGAGGAGCAGATCTTCAGCGAAGACGCGCACGTGTCGCACCGCATCTTCGGCCTGCAGCGCGAGGTCATCGATCTGCATCACGCGACCGCGCCGCTGGTGGACATGCTGGATCGTCTGCAGAAGATCGTGCAGGAGCGCGAGGGCACCGCCGATGCGCCGGCGTTCCGCGAGATCGACGATCGCGCGCGCTATGTCGAAGGCAGGGTGGTGGCGTTTCGGCAGACGCTGGACAACGCACTCACCGTCAACTCCACCCTCGTCGACGCGCGACGCAACGAGGAGATGCGAAAGCTCACCGAATTCGGGCTCCAGCAGAACGATCAGGTCAAGAAGATCTCGGCGTGGGCGGCGATTCTCTTCGCTCCGACTCTTGTCGGCACTGTCTATGGCATGAATTTCGACCACATGCCCGAACTGCATTGGGCGCTCGGCTATCCGATGGCGCTCGGTCTCATGCTCGCCACGAGCATCACGCTGTACACGGTGTTCAAGAAGCGCGACTGGCTCTGACCGACCTCTGCGCCCGAGCGTGGAGCGAGGCGATCAGCCACGCCGTGAGTGCGGCGCCGATCGCGGAGCCCAGGGTGTTGGCGATGAGGTCGCGGACGTCGGCGAAGCGGTCCGGAAGGACGAGTGCCTGCGTTGCCTCGATGATCGCGCTCAGGGTGAGCCCGATGGGCGCGGCCCACCACCACGACAATGCTCCGCGCCGTGGATTGCTGCACCCACAGCACCCACAGCACGCCGACGGGCAGGAAGAGCACGATGTTGGCGATGAACTCCCACACCGCATAATCCATCCACGCGGTTGGTGCCCATGCCGCCGACAACGTGGCAAGCCACGCGATCACGCCCCCGGCGGTCTCGGGCTGCGGCCCGAGCGTCTGTGAGGCAAGGCCGATGAGATAGGCGACGGATGCCGCCGCCAGCGCGATCCGCCGCAGTGATTTTCGACGCGGTGGTTCGCCAACCCGTGTGATCAGTGCGTGTCTTCCGCTTCGATCTCCGAGCGGTCGCCCGACCACAGGGTGTGGAAGGTGCCTTCCTTGTCGACGCGCTTGTACGTGTGTGCGCCGAAGAAGTCACGCTGGCCCTGAATGAGGGCTGCGGGGAGGCGGTCGGCGCGCAGTCCGTCGTAGTAGGCGAGCGATGAACTGAAGGCGGGCGCGGGGATGCCGCCGGCCGCCGCGACCTGAACCGTCGCGCGCCATGCGACCTGTGCACGGCCGAGCGCCTCGACGAAGTACGGCGCCGTCAGCAGGACGGGCAGTTCGGGCTCGGCGTCATAGGCATCGGCAATGCGGTTGAGGAACTGAGCGCGGATGATGCAGCCGCCGCGCCAGATCTTCGACACGGCACCGAGGTCGATGGTCCAGCCGTACTTCGCAGCACCGGCACGGATTTCGTCGAAGCCCTGCGAGTAGGCGACGATCTTCGATGCGTAGAGGGCGAGGCGCACCTGCTCGATGAAAGCCTTCGGGTCATCGACCTGGAGCGAATCGGACGGCCCAGGAAGAGCGCCCGACACCGAGCGCTGCTCGGGGTGGCTCGACAGCGACCGTGCGAAGGTCGCCTCGGCGATGCCGGAGACCGGAACGCCGAGGTCCAGCGCGGTCTGAACAGTCCACGCGCCGGTCCCCTTGGCGCCGGCCTCATCGAGGATGACGTCGACGAGCGGCTGGCCGGTCGCGGCATCCGTCTGACGGAGGACTTCGGCGGTGATCTCGATCAAGTAGCTTTCAAGTTCGCCCTTGTTCCACTCGGCGAAGATGTCGGCGATCTCGGCGGGGGAGTGGCCCGTGCCGCGGCGGATCAGGTCGTAGGCCTCGGCGATCAGCTGCATGTCGGCGTACTCGATGCCGTTGTGCACCATCTTCACGAAGTGTCCGGCACCATCGTGGCCGATGTGCGTGACGCACGGCTCTCCCTCGGCGACGGCAGCGATGGACTTGAGGATCGGGCCGAGGGTGACCCACGACTCGTCCGGGCCGCCCGGCATGAGGGAGGGCCCGAGAAGGGCGCCCTCCTCACCACCCGAGACACCCATGCCGACGAAGTTGAACCCGCGGTCGCGCACGGCGGATTCGCGGCGGATGGTGTCGGTGAACAGCGAGTTGCCGCCGTCGACGATGATGTCGCCCGGCTCGAACACGTTCATGAGCTCGTCGATGACGGCGTCGGTGGGCTTTCCCGCCTTGACCATGATGATCGCGGTCCGCGGAGTCTGCAGGCTCGCGGCGAACTCCTCGTACGAGAAAGCGGGAACGAACTCGGCCTCGGGGTGCTCGGCGACGAGGTGCTCGGTCTTGTCGTGACTGCGGTTGTACACGGCGACCGTGTTGCCTTCGCGAGACGCGAGGTTTCGGGCCAGGTTCGACCCCATCACGGCGAGGCCGACGACCCCGATATTCGCAGTTGACTCAGGCGCAGTTGAATCGGGCACAGGGCACTCCTCGGGGGAAGAAAAGGGGACGCAATCGATCGTACTGGGCGCGGTGGCGACCCGGCATTCCTGTGACGCCCGCGCCGCCATCCGGCATCCGTCATCGTGCGTGAGAGGATCTCGGGGTGAGCACTTCGATTGTCGTGATGGGTCCGAGCGGATCGGGCAAGTCCCTCATCGGCGCAGCGCTCGCAGCCCGCGTGCACGCGCGGTTCGTTGACGGCGATGACCTGCATCCGGCATCCAACGTCGCCAAAATGGCGTCGGGTGTCCCGTTGAACGACGAAGACCGCGCTCCATGGCTTGATGCTGTCGGCATCGTCGTCGGCGACAAGAAGCCCGTTGTTGTGGCGTGTTCGGCGCTGCGGCGGAGCTACCGAGACCGCATTCGCGCCCGCGCGCCACAGTCCGTCTTCGTCGAACTCGTCGTTCCGGCCGGCGAACTCGCGAACAGGATGTCGCGCCGCGACCACTTCATGCCGCCGGCACTGCTTGATTCACAGCTCGCAACGCTCGAGCCGCTCGGCGCCGACGAAGCCGGCATCCGCGTCGCGAATGACGCCGACCTCATGTCGGTCGTCTCGCGAATCGTCGGGATTCTTGCGTCTCAGTCCTTGCGGTAGGCCTGACGGCCCATCGACCAGAGGGCGAGGGTCGTGGTCACGACGGCACCGACCGTCATGAGGCCGATCAGCCAGAGCAGAACGTGCGAGGCGAAGCCGTAATCCATGATCCCTCCCGGGGAAGTCCGTTGCGTCTTCATCGTAGCGGGGCCGCTGGTAGACTAAGAGCGAACTTCGGCGAGGGATGCCGCGCAGGACCGGTCACCGGCATGGCGCATCATCCGTGATCGACGCAGTGATGCAGGCTCCGGCTTTCCTCACGCGCTCGCGTTCGAGTCGAATCCAAGACCCCAATACCAGGGCTGTCAGAGCCCGCAAGGAGAATCATCATGTCGACTGAGACCGACACCAAGGTCCACGCCGAGAAGCGCGAAAGCTTCGGCAAGGGCTACGCCCGCCGTCTGCGCGCCGCAGGCAAGATCCCCGCGGTTATCTACGGACACGGCACCGAGCCCATCCACGTTGCGCTTCCCGGCCACCAGGTTTCGCTCCTGATCCGCCGTGCCAACGCGGTCCTCGAGCTCGACGTCGACGGCACGCACCAGCTCACGCTGGTCAAGGACGTCCAGAAGGACCCCGTGCACCAGATCATCGAGCACATCGACCTCCTCGTCGTGAAGAAGGGCGAGAAGGTCCAGGTCGACGTGCCCGTCGTCATCCTCGGTGAGTCGGCCCCCGGCACCATCGCCGCTCAGGACGCGAACACCGTCCTGCTCGAGGTCGAGGCAACCCACATCCCGCAGCGCATCGAGGTCGACGTCGAAGGCCTCGAAGAGGGCGCGCACATCACTGCTGCCGACCTCACGCTGCCCAAGGGCGCCTCGCTCGCCGTCGACGCCGAGACGCTCATCATCGCGATCTCCGTTCCGTCGGCGACACTCGCCGCTGAGGACGAGATCGCCGAGGTCGACCTCGCCGTTGCCGCAGCCCAGGCCATCGAGGCCGAGGCTGAGAACGCCAGCGAGTAATAACCACGCACGCATGGAGCCCGTCCCCGCCGATACCGGCGCGGGCGGGCTCCGTCGTCGAGAGGACGCAAGGACATGGCGGACACCTGGCTGATCGTGGGTTTGGGCAATCCGGGACCCCGATACGAGGCGACGCGTCACAACGTCGGCCAGATGGTCATCGACGAGCTCGCTGCACGTCGTAGCGAGACGTTCAAAGCTCACAAGGCGAATGCGCGGGTTGCCGAGACGTGGCTGCGCCCCGGCGCCGCGAAAATCGTCCTCGCGAAGCCGAACTCGTTCATGAACGTGTCGGGCGGCCCCGTCGCCGGCCTCGCGAAGTTCTACGGCGTGGAGTCGGACCGCGTCATCGTCATCCACGACGAACTCGACATCCCGTTCGACACCATCAAGCTGAAAGTGGGCGGCGGTCACGGTGGCCACAACGGCGTACGCGACATCGCCAAAGCCCTCGGCACACCAGAGTTCGCGCGCGTCCGGGTGGGCATCGGCCGACCCGTCGGCCGCCAGGACCCGGCCGATTGGGTGTTGGACCCCTTCGGTGCCGGTGAGCGCACCAACCTGCCCATACTCATCGCGGATGCCGCGGATGCGGTGGAGCAGGTCGTCGACCAGGGTCTCCTCGAAGCGCAGCAGCGCTTTCACGCCCCGAAGCCCTGACCTCCACGCGATGGCCCCTCAAGGCCGGCTCGTCAGCGGGCGAGGCCGCTCATGGCCGACATCGTCAGAGAAAGACCGACGAGCGTCGTGAAGACGACCGGGCCAAGGACCGAGACGATGACGGCGGCGATGCCGAAGCCTGTGCCGCTGCGACGGACGATGGCGACGATGCCTTGAACCAGAGCCCAGATTCCGAGTGCGGTGCCGACCCAGAACGCGATCTCCGCGAGGAGAACCCACGACCTCACCGGCGTGAGAAAGCGGAGGTCCGGCGAACCACCAACCTCGACCACCCTCATCATCGGGCCGAGCACCGGGCCGATCTGCACCGCAGCCAGCGCTCCCACGAGTGACGCGACCACGGTCGCGACGAGTGCGACGACCAGCGCGACGACGCCCAGCGTCGATGACGATGGCCGTGCCGGTGGCTGGGGGAGAAATCCCTGCGGGGGCGGCGCGTACGGGGACTGGAAAACGGCACCAGCGGAGGGGGGCATGGGGCTCGGTGGTACAGGCTGCGTCTGGCTTGGCAACGGCGGGGCAGGCCGGATCGACGGCGGGAGGTACTCGCTCACTTGCCCATCCTAGAGACCGATGTCCGTGGGGCGCTTTAGACTGCTCCGGTGACAGTTTCCGGGATCGTGCGCGCCCTCACGCAGGCAGGCTCATTCGCGGACGCGGTGGATGCCGCCGTCACGGATGCCGACTTCTCCCTCGTCGACGGACTCGACGCCCCTCTGTTGGCCGCGCTCGTCGAGCGTCGCCGCGCCGGCGGGCATCCAGCGACGATCTTGGCGATCACGCCGACCGGTCGTCGCGCGGAGAGTCTTGGCACCGCTCTCGAAGCATTGATACCGGATGCCGTCGTCCGGCACTTCCCGGCGTGGGAGACCCTCCCGCACGAACGGCTCAGCCCGAGTGCCGAAACGGTGGGTCGCCGGCTGGAAGTCCTTCAAGACGTAGCGCGCTGGGACGGCGTCGCTCCGCTGATCGTGACCGCGTCGGTCCGCAGCGCACTTCAGCCGATCGCCGCAGGCCTGGCCGAAGCGGGCACGATCGATCTCGTCGTCGGCGAGCGCGGCCGCGAACTTTCCGACACGATCCGCAGCCTCGTCGAACTTGCGTATCACCGGGTCGACATGGTCTCGCGTCGCGGTGAGTTCGCGGTGCGCGGCGGCATTCTGGATGTCTTCCCGCCGGTGGCCGACCATCCCTTCCGCGTCGAGTTCTTCGGCGACGAGATCGACCAGATCCGAGCGTTCTCCGTCGCTGACCAGCGGTCGCTGCCGGGGGAGTGGCGCGATGTGCGTCTGCTTGCCGCGCGCGAACTGCTGCTCACCGACCGGGTGCGTGCACGCGCGCTGTCACTGCGCGACCAGTTCCCGAGCCTCAAGACCATGCTCGAGAAGATGGCCGAGGGCATTCCTGTGGAAGGAATGGAGTCGCTCCTGCCCGTCGTCGCGGATGGTGTGGTGCCGCTGGTCGACTACCTCCCGGACTCCACGGCGGTCGCGCTCGTCGACCCCGAACGCTCCATCGCGCGTGCGTCGACGCTCGCGCAGACCAACCAGGAATTCCTCGACGCCGCGTGGAATGCCGCGACGGCCGGTGCGCAGGCTCCGGTCGACCTCGGCTCGGGCGACTTTCTGACGCTGCCCGAACTGCGCGAAGCCGTCCACGACCGAAACGGGGTCTGGTGGGAGCTCAGCGGGTTCGATTCGGGCGCCGCGGATGCCGAAGCCGAGGGCCTCGTGGTCTCCGACGACACGGTCACGCGTGTCGAGGGCACGGCAGTCCCGTCCTTCCAGGGAAACATGGACGGCGCCACCGCACACGTCGGAGCACTCCTCGCTGACGGCTGGCGTGTCGTGGTCACCGCATCGGGCGTGGGCCTGGTCGACCGTGCCGTCGATGTGCTGGCCGAGCGCGGGATCGCGGCACGCGCCGTCGATGACCTGACGGATGTTCCCGAGACGGCGGTCGCGCTGGCGGTCCTTGCCACTCTCGAACGAGGGTTCCAAGTGCCCGCGGCGAAGATCGCCGTCCTGACCGAAGCCGACTTCTACGGTCGGACGATCGGCGGGGATGGCCGCGTCGTCAAGAAGCTCGCGTCGCGCCGGCGCAATGTCGTCGATCCCCTGCAGTTGAAGCCCGGCGACCCGGTCGTGCACTCGACCCACGGCATCGGAAAGTTCATCGAACTGGTCCAGCGCGAAGTATCGTCGGGCGGCCGCAATCCGGTGAAAACGCAGCGTGAATACCTCGTCCTCGAATACGCGCCCTCCAAGCGCGGGTTCCCCGGCGACAAGCTGTTCGTTCCCACCGACCAGCTCGATCTCCTGTCGCGCTATGTGGGCGGCGAGGCGCCCGCACTGTCGAAGATGGGGGGCAGCGACTGGGCACAGGCGAAGGGCAAGGCACGCAAGGCCGTCCGCGACATCGCGGTCGAACTGGTGAAGCTGTACTCCGCGCGGATGGCGGCCAAGGGCTACGCGTTCGGGCCGGATACGCCGTGGCAGCGTGAGCTCGAAGAGGCCTTCCCGTTCGCGGAGACGCTCGATCAGCTGCAGACCATCGACGAGATCAAGGCCGACATGGAACGGCCGATTCCGATGGATCGCCTGCTGTCGGGCGACGTCGGTTTCGGCAAGACCGAGGTCGCCGTGCGCGCCTCGTTCAAAGCCATCCAGGACGGCAAGCAGGTCGCGATGCTCGTCCCCACCACGCTGCTGGTCAAACAGCACCTCGAGACCTTCGCCGAGCGCTTTGCCGGCTTCCCGGTGAAGGTACGCCCGCTTTCCCGCTTCCAGACCGACAAGCATGCCCGTGACACCCTCGCGGGGCTCGCGGACGGCACGGTGGACATGGTGATCGGCACCCACCGCATCCTCACCGAAAAGGTCCATTTCAAAGACCTCGGGCTCATGATCATCGACGAGGAGCAGCGGTTCGGCGTCGAGCACAAAGACACGCTCAAGAAGATGAAGACCAACGTCGACATCCTCGCGATGAGCGCGACCCCGATCCCGCGCACGCTCGAGATGGCGGTGACCGGCATCCGCGAGATGTCGACGCTGCAGACGCCGCCCGAGGACCGGCATCCGATCCTCTCTTACGTGGGTCCGCGCAATGACAAGCAGATCACCGCGGCCATCCGTCGGGAGCTCCTTCGCGAGGGGCAGGTGTTCTACGTCCACAACCGCGTGCAGTCGATCCAACGCGTGGCCGCCCACTTGGCAGAGCTCGTGCCCGAGGCGCGCATCGCCGTCGCACACGGGCAGATGGGGGAGCACGCGCTCGAAAACGTCGTCGACGACTTCTGGGAGCGACGCGCTGATGTCCTGGTGTGCACGACCATCATCGAAACCGGGCTGGATATCTCCAATGCGAACACGATCATCATCGATCGAGCCGACAAGTACGGCCTGAGCCAGCTCCACCAGTTGCGCGGCCGTGTGGGTCGTGGCCGTGACCGCGCCTATGCGTACTTCCTCTACGACGAGCTCAAGCCGATCTCGGAGCTCGCCGCCGATCGCCTGGAGACGATCGCGGTCAACAACGACCTCGGCAGCGGCATGCAGGTCGCCCTGAAAGACCTCGAGCTGCGTGGCGCGGGCAACTTGTTGGGTGGCGAGCAGGCCGGTCACATTGCCGGGGTCGGTTTCGACCTCTATCTGCGAATGATCGGCGAAGCGGTGTCGACCTTCCGCGGCGACGAGGTAGAGGGGACCGAGGAGCTGCGTCTTGAACTTCCCGTGGATGCCCGCATTCCCGAGGAGTACATCGACAGCGAGCGACTGCGGCTCGAGGCCTACCAGAAGCTGTCCGCAGCGGCGTCGGCCTCGGCGACGGACGACGCGCTCGACCTTGTGCTCGAGGAGCTTCGCGACCGATACGGCGATGCTCCGAGCGAAGTGATGGGCCTCATCGCGATCGCGCGGCTGCGGCGCCGGGCGGCCCAGTCCAGTCTCACCGACGTCGTCGCGATGGGACCGAATCTTCGTGTCGCGCCCGCGCACCTTCCCGACTCACTTCGCGTGCGCCTGCAGCGGCTGCACCCCAAGGCGAAGATCCTCTCCGGGGGAGACGCGATGGTCGTGCCCCTCCCCACGGCAGGCGGCGAGCGAGTGGACGACGCGTCGCTCATCGCATGGACGGGACAGCTGCTCGACCAGCTGTACCCGCTGCCGGTGCCGGCGCCCGCAACGTCCTGACTTCACCTGAGCGAGCGCCGGCGCGCTACGCTGACTGCGACCGAGGAGGACACAAAATGCTGTTCGAACACCTCGGGGCGCAGCCCCGCATCCACTCAGAGGCGAACGTCGCGCCGACCGCCGTCATTTCGGGTGATGTGACGATCGGCGCCGGATGTCAGATCTTGCACGGCGCGGTGATCACGGCCGATGGCGGACCGATCACGCTCGGTGAGTACGTGATCGTCATGGAGAACGCCCTCATCCGCGCGACGGCGTCGAATTCGGTGCACATCGGGTCGCACGTACTCGTCGGTCCGATGGCCAGCATCTCGGGCGCGACGATCGGCGATGAGGTGTTCCTCGCGACCGGCACGCGCATCTTCAACGGTGCGCGCATCGGAGAGCGCAGCGAAGTGCGCATCAACGCGGTTGTCCATCTCCGCACCGTGCTGCCGCCCGAAACCGTCGTTCCGATCGGCTGGGTCGCCGTCGGCGATCCCGTCCATGTGCTCTCACCCGACCGTCACGACGAGATCTGGGCCACGCAGCACGACCTCGACTTCCCGGGTTACGTGTTCGGGCTCGATCGACAGACGCCGGACCTGATGATCCAACTCACCGAGCGCTATGGGTATGCCCTCGCTCGGCACGCCGCCGACCGACGGGTCGATTGAAAGCGGGCTTCTCAGTCACTCGGCAGAGCTGTCCGCGGCGAAGCCCAGCAATCGCTTGAGAATGAGGCGCCGCGACGAGGTGAGCCGGTACTCGTGGCCTTCGCCCTCGACCTCGAGATATTCGACGGGGCGGTCACGCCGTTCGAGGGCCGCCACGATCTGCCGCGCTTCGCCGATCGGCACGTTGGTGTCTCGTTCGCCGTGCACCACCAGCAGGGGAACCTCGATCGCGCTCGCAGCACGAAGAGGCGAGAGCCGTTTGAGGAGTGCTCGATCACGGCGGGGGTGGCCGTACTTCGAGTACGCGGCGGATGCGATCCAGGGCTCGGTATCGCGATAGAAGGTCCGCAGATCGCTCATCCCGCAGATGTCGATACCGGCGGCGAAGATGCCGGGGGAGAACGCCAACATGGCGAGAGTGAGATAGCCGCCGTAGGACCGTCCGGCGACGCAGAGTCGGCGGGCGTCAGCTACCCCGGTGGCGACCAGGTGTTCCGCGGCCGCCCGCACATCGGCGAACGCACCGTCTCGCTGTTCACCCTCATCCGCGTGGACGAACGCGCGCCCGAAACCGGATGACCCGCGCACATTGAGTGCGAACACGGAGATCCCGGCGGCGGCGAATGCCTGGTGCTGTGCGGAGAAGCCGGGACGTTCCTGGGCCTCCGGGCCACCGTGGAGCCACACGAGCGCCCTGCCATCTGCGTCCCCGACCCCGCGGTACAGCCATCCGGTGATGGACAGGCCGTCTTCGCTGTCGAATCGCTCGAGGGTGGGTTGAACAAGTCGCGAAGCGTCGAGGAGAGGGGCATCGGTCACTCGTGTCCAGAGCGCGGACGAGATGTCGAATTTGAAGAGCGCCTTCGGTTGCTCGGCGCCTTCCACCGACAGCACGACACTGCGTCCGTCACGGCTGAGCACGACATCCGAGGCGACGGCGCCGGGAAGGTCGGTGATCGATTCTCTGCTCCCCGTCGTCGTGTCGAGGAGCTCGAGCTCGGTGGCACCGTCGACGTTCCAGACGAGGACCAGGAGTCGCCCCGCATCGTCGGCGTCGACCTCCTCGAGTTCGGCATCCGTGCGGGTCGCAAGGAGCTCCGGCTGCGGATGCCCCTCGGCGGGCCCCATCGGCACGACCATGAGCTGCTTGCGATCGAGGCCCACGTCGGTGACCAGATAGGCGACCAGGGGGAACGGTGCCCCCGCGGGCGACGGGCGAAGAATCGCCGACTCTGTGGTGCCGGTCGACTCCTTCGAGGTGAGGTGGCGATGATCATCGGCGACCCGATCGACGCTGACGCAGAAATGGCGCCCGCGCTGGCCGTCTCGCAGCACGATGATGCGTTCCTCGGTCGAGACGTCCATGACGCTGATCAGGTCGCCTTCGGCGAGCGGATGAAGCTCGCCGGTCGCCGGGTCGGCCAGGTAGCTGTACGTCGAATCGCCGGGAGAGACGGGGGGAATCGTCACGACCACGCGGTGACCGCTGCGGGTCCAGGGTCCCATTTCCGCGTGCACGTCGGTCGATCCGGCGATCCGGCGAGCATCTGATCCATCCGGACGCACAACCCACACTTGCTGGCGGACGCCACCGTCGGTGGCGACGGCACAGGCCAGCCAGGATTCGTCGGCCGACCAGCTGACGGCGGTCACGGGATCCTCAGTGAACCTGAGCTCGACTGCGGCAGGCACCGCGTCATCGGTCGGCATGTCTTGAACCCAGACTGACGGACGGCCCGTGCGGTCGCTGATGTAGGCGACCCGATCAGCGGCCGGCGTCATCGACGGTCCCCAGCTGCCCCACGCGTCGATGAGCGCGTCGCACGTGCGCTCGAGGTCGCGGGAGATCACCGCATCGAAGTCGCTCGGACTCATCCGACCTGGTGCTCCTGAAGCCACATCTCGAGGAGAGCAAGTTGCCACAGCGCGTTGGAACCCAGCGCTGTGCGGGTCGTGTTGGGGTCAGCGAGCATGCGGTCCACCGTAGCCGGGACGAAGAGTCCGCGTTCGCGGGCGGCGGGATCGGTGAGCGCATCGCGAACCCGGGTCAGATACGGCCCGTCGAGTTGTCGGATCGCGGGGACCGGGAAGTATCCCTTTGTGCGGTCGATCACCTCGTCGGGCACGATGCCGCGCGCTGCGCGCTTGAGAATGCCCTTCCCGCCGTCCGCCAGCTTGAGATTCGGGGGGATCGCACCGGCCAACTCGACGAATTCATGGTCCAGGAAAGGCACCCGCGCCTCCAGTCCCCACGCCATCGTCATGTTGTCGACGCGCTTCACCGGGTCATCGACGAGATTGATCATCGTGTCGTTGCGCAGCGCCGCGTCGACGGAGGTCTCCGCGCCCGCGCGCGCGAACTGCGCACGGACGAACTCGGTGGGCACATCCGAATCTGCCATCCACTCGGGAGAGAGGAGTCCCGGCATATCGCGCCAGCGGCGGTCGAAGAACACGCGTGAGTACGCCTCGAGCGCTCCGTGGCGCGGGATCTCGGCCAGCGGGGGATACCAGTCATAGCCACCGAGGACCTCGTCCGCTCCCTGCCCCGACTGCACCACCTTGACGCTCTGCGACACCTCCTCGCTCAGCAGATAGAAGGCGACGCAGTCGTGGCTCACCATCGGTTCGCTCATCGCGCGCACTGTCGCATCGACGGCCGGCAAGAGCCGCGCATCCCCGATGGGAATTCGATGGTGGTCGGTGGCGAAGCGCTCGGCGACGAGGGATGAGTATTCGAACTCATCGCCGGACTCGCCGCCGGTTGATTCGAATCCGATGCTGAAGGTCTGCAGATCGTGCTGTCCGGCCTCTGCGAGGAGCGCCACGACGAGACTGGAGTCGATTCCTCCCGACAGCAGGACACCCACCGGCACGTCGGCGACCATGCGGCGATCGACCGCGGTCCGAAGGCTCGACAGCAAGGCGTCGCGCCAGTCGTCGTCCGACCAGTGCGCGCGGTCGGGATCGCGGGCGAAATCGGGGCGCCAGTATTCCCGCTCGGTGCTGCTGCCGTCGACCTCGATGACGCGCACCGTGGCGGGCGGGAGCTTGCGGATGCCGGCGAGGATCGTCCGCGGTGCGGGCACGATCGAGTGGAAGGTCATGTAGGTCGCGAGGGCATCGCGGTCGATGGAGGTGTCGACGTCGCCGGCGGCCACCAGTGCGGGCAGTGTCGATGCGAACCGCATCCGGCCGGACTTCTCGGCGATGTACAGGGGCTTGATCCCCAAACGGTCGCGCGCCAGCACGACCCGTCCACTGGCGTGCTCGACGATGGCGATCGCGAACATCCCGATGAGGTGGTCGACGAAGTCCAGCCCCCACTGCGCGTAGGACTTGCCGATCACCTCCGTGTCTGAGGTGGAGAAGAACCGGTGGCCGGATGACTCCAGTTCGCTGCGCAGCTGCTTGTAGTTGTAGATGCACCCGTTGAAGGCGATCGTCAGACCCAGCGGACTGTCGACCATCGGCTGACTGCCTGCGGAGCTCAAATCGATGATCGAGAGACGCCGGTGGCCGAGAGCCACCCTGCCCTGCGCCCAGATCCCCTCTCCATCGGGGCCTCGGTGGACGAGGCATCCCGTCATCGCCGCGACGGCGCCGACGTCGGCCGCTCGTCCGTCGAACCGCAGCTCACCCGCGAAACCGCACATGCGTCATCCTGTCTCGTCGGTCAAAATCCACGTGTCTTTCGCCCCGCCGCCTGCGGACGAGTTGACCACCATGCTCGATGCGCGCGCGAAGCGTGTCAGTGCGAGGCGGGGAATCTGCACGTCGGCGGCCTCCGTTCCGGTCACAAAGGCGAAGACGCGCAGGTCGACGCGGCGCGGCTCGAGGTGACCGCCCGGCGACGCCCAGGTGGGATGTCTGGACAGGCGCACCATCTCCTGCGCGACGAAGTCGTTCGGTCGGTCGATGATGTCGGCACGGCGTTCGGCGACTTCGAACGCGGTTGCCCGGGGACCGATGAGCACTCCGCGCCCGCCCTGGCCATCCACAGGCTTCGTCACAAGCTCGCCGAGCCTCTCGATGACGATGGCGCGCTCTGTGGCATCGCTCAGCCGATACGTCGGCACGGAGTCGAGTAACGGGCTCTCATCGAGGTAGAAGGCAATGAGTTCCGGAATGTAGCAGTACATGGCCTTGTCGTCGGCGACTCCATTGCCGGGGGCGTTGGCGAGGCGCACACGACCGTCGCCGGCAACCGCGAGCACCTCCGCGCCGATGTGCCGCCCGTCCGTCGTCGTCGTCTCGGAGAGCTCGTCATCGAGGCGGAGATAGAGCGCATCGAGCGGCCTTCCGTCGGGTCCGACGACGCGTCCGGCATCGATGTCGAGGTCATCGGGGACAAGAAGCGTCAGTCCCGCACCCTCGGCGAGTTTCTGATGCTCGAACCACGCCGCGCTGGCGGGGCCGGCGGAGAGAAGCCCGACATGCGCATCCGGGTCTCCTGCTCGGAGCGCTTCCCCGAGCAGGGGGAGGGCGGCGCGAGGATCGCTCAGGGACTCGGGCCTCGGTGCGTCGGGCATGACGGTGTCCATGAGGTCCCGGGCGGCGATGGAGTAGGCCACGCCGCTGGGTGAGCGCACGTTGTCCTCGAGCACCCGCCAGCCGCGGTACTCGTCCCGCACGATGTCGAACCCCATGATCGGAGCGCGCACGGCGTCAGCAGGCAGTGCCGTGGCCTCCTCACGCCAAGCGTGCGTTCGGTCGACGACGTCGTCTGAAATGATGCCGCTGGCGACGATCCGCCGCTCCGAGTAGATGTCGCGGAGGAAGAGCTCGATCGCCCTCGCCCGTTGCGTGAGTCCTGCCTCGAGTTTCGCCCACTCGTGAGCGGTGATGATCCGTGGAAGGAGGTCGACCTCGAACGCAGCCTCAGTGCCGTCGACGCCGAACGAAAGTCCAGCTTCTGATGCCCACGCACTCTTCGCTTTGACACGGCGGTCTCGCTCGTCCGCACCGAGTTTGCGGTGGTGATCGAGGAGCTTGGCGTACACCTCACGTGGCCGGTGCGAGGTGCCGACTGCCTCATCACCCGCCCGTACCCGGTAGCTTCGCAACGCGGGCGTTTGCGCGGTCGGGCCCGATGCCGGACCGCGGGTATCCGACAGCACGAGATCCACGACGTCCTCGAGCTTGCCGCGTTCGGCGAATGCGGCGCGTTGTCGATCAGTGGACGTGCCCCTGGCGAGAAGAGCGGCAGCGAGCTGCTGCACCTCCTCGGCATCGCCCAGGGCCTTGAGATCGGGCATCAGGCGCTCGATGAGCGCGTGGACGGCATCTGCCGCGAATATCGGTCGCGGCCGGTCCGAGTCGTCCAGCAGCCGACCGGACAGACCGGAGCGCGCGGCCTGCCACATTGCGGCACGATTCATCGGCGTGCGGAGCGGAACCCACGGCGTCCCCGCGTGGATGGACCGTGCGGCTTGTCGGACCGTCGCGCGAAACAGACCGGCGAGGAGAACGGCGTCATCGATGATCGGGCACGCGTCGAGCACGCGAAGTTCGAGCGTGGGCACGTGAGACGAAGGACGGACGTCGAAATAGGCCATCCCGGCGTCCGCGATGACGCCGCTGTCAATGAGGTCGGTCAGCAACTCCTCGTACTCATCCGCAGACTCGAGATAACCGGTCGCTCCGGCACTGGGCCAGCGTTGCCAGATGATGGATCGGATGCTCGAGTATCCGGTATCTGAGCCGTGCAAAAACGGTGAGCTCGCCGCCATCGCGCACAGCACCGGCAGATCTCTCGTGATCCGCTGCATGATCTGAACGGCCAAGTCGCGATCGGACACGCCGACGTGGATCTGCGTGCCGCAGATGAGCTGTTCGTCGACGAGCAGTCGGTAGCTGTCCTGCATTCGCGCGTAGCGCCCGTTATTCGTCAGCTCGAAGTCGGCTGGGTCCGAAAGCGGGACGGTGCCCACGGCGGCGGGGCCGAGGCCCAGGTCCTCAGCGGCCTCGATCAGCTGCGTTCGACGGCTGACGAGCTGTGAGCGTAATCCGCCTAGCGTCGTGACGACGTCGGTGGTCAGTTCAACCGTGGTGCGCTGGATCTCCGCAGTGAAGTTTTCCGGTGGGAGCTTCGCGAGGATCTCGGGCGCGCGCGCGGACAGCCGTCGGGTCTCGAGGTCGATGAGGTGCATTTCCTCTTCGGCCCCGAGGGTGAACTCGATGCCTGGAGGGACCTCGCTGTCGTCCCTGCCGCTCACGGTGGTATCTGTCACAGTCGTTGGCTCCTATCCGGAGGGTGACACGCAGCTGACATTGAGGTCAACACTAGAGCGGCGGGCAAAATCCATGACGGGGTTGACGTCGACCCGCGAATACGCTCAGCCGGTGTTCTGCAGCCCGGCCGCGACCCCGCTGACGGACAGCAGCAGGAGTCGCTGCCACTCGGCGGGCGGCTCGGCGCCGTCGTGGTTGCGCAGTGCTCGTAGGGCACGCAATTGAATGAGCGACAGTGCGTCGACATAGGGGCTGCGCATCTTCACCGCGCGTTGCAGTGTGGGCTTTCCGCCGAGGAGGCCGTTGCCGCCGGTGATGCGCACGATCCAGTCGCTGGTGAGCAGCATCTCGTCCATCACGAGTTCGGCGAGGTCGTCGCGGTCACCGAGCGCGAGGTATTTGCGCGCGATCCGCGGGTCGGCCTTCGCGAGGCTCATCGCCACGTTGTCGATCACCGTGCGGAACAGCGGCCAGTCGCGGTAGGCCTCGATCAGGCGTGACTCGTCGCCCACGGCGTCCAGAGCGGTGCCGAGTCCGAACCAACCAGCCAGGTTGATGCGCGCCTGGGTCCAGGCGAAGACCCACGGGATGGCTCGAAGATCTTCGAGGGACTCGACCGACAACCCGCGGCGGGCGGGACGCGAGCCGAGCGCGAGGAGTCCGATCTCCTCCATCGGGGTGACCGTGGCGAACCAGGGTGCGAAGCCAGGCGCTTTGACGAGGCTGAAGAATCGCTCGCGGGATGCCGCATCCATCGTCGCAGCGACGTCGGCATAGCGTTCTGCGGCATCACTGTTGCGCTTCTCGATGCTCGGTGCGGACGCGAGCAGCACGGCGGCCGCAACCTGATCGATGTGGCGCATCGCGATGGCGGGGTCGCCGTAGCGGGCGAAGATGACCTCGCCCTGTTCGGTGAGCTTGAACCGGCCGTCCACCGAGTGCGGCGGCTGAGCGAGGATCGCCGAGTTCGCGGGCCCACCACCACGCCCGAGCGCGCCGCCGCGACCGTGGAACAACGTGAGGTCGATCTTGCTCGCCCGTGCCCACGCGGCGATCTTCGCCTGCGCTTCGTAGAGCGCGAGGTTGGCGGCGACGGGCCCGACGTCCTTCGACGAGTCGGAATAGCCGAGCATGACCTCCAACCTGCGGTCGGTGGCGTCGAGCCGTGCGGCGAAGTCCGGGTGGTGCTCGATCTCGGCGAGCACCTCGGGAGCGGCCTGGAGATCGGCGAAGGTCTCGAAGAGCGGGATGACGTCCAGGACCGGGGGCGCGGTGTTCGGACCGACCGCGTACCGCGAGAGCGTGTGGACCGTGGCGAGGTCGGCGGCCGACGTCGTGAACGACACGATGTAGCGGCCGGCTGCGCGCGGACCGTAGCGCTTCTGGATCTGCGCGATCGTCCGGAAGACCTCGAGCACCTCGACGGCGAGTTCGCTGAGGTCGCCGCCCGCTTCGCACTCGGCGAGGACCTTCGCGTGCACCGCGGAATGCTGGCGGACTTCGAGTTCGGCGAGGTGGAAGCCGAAGGTCTCGACCTGCCAGATCAACTGCTGGAGATGACCGTATGCCTGCCGCGGAGCGCCCGCTTTCACGAGCGAGTCCTGCACGATGCGCAGGTCGGCCAGGAACTGCTCGGGATCGGTGTACGCGAGGTCGGCGTCGCGGGCGCGCGTTGCCGCGATGCGGCGAGTGAGCAGCATCATGACGCGCTTGTGCTGCTCGCCCGGCCCTCGCTTGACCGCTTCGGCTGCGGCATCTTCGTCTGCCGCGGCGAGACGCTGCCACAGGCTGTTCAGCGCAGCGCTCGGGGGAGTCGATTCGGCCGAGAGGGTCAGGCCGCGACCCACCCGTGCCGCGGTGTTCTCAAGGCCCAGGAGGACGTGCTCAGCGGCGATGCCGGCCGCCTTCTTGGTCACCGATGCGGTCACGAAGGGATTGCCATCGCGGTCTCCGCCGACCCACGTCCCCAGTCGCACGAACGGAGCGATGATGGGGGCGCGGCCACCCGCGGCAGGCCCCTGAAGAGCGTCGTCGAGGCGTCGATACACGTGCGGGACGGCGGTGTAGAGGGTTTCGTCGAAGACGGCCATGATGGCGCGAACCTCGTCGGTGGGCGCGGGCTTTTCCGCGCGCAGCGGCGCCGTCCGCCACAGCGTGTCGATCTCCTCGAGCATGCGACGCTGCGCTCGCCGCTCGTCGGCCCCGTTGCGCTTCGAGGCGTCGTGGTCGTCGAGAAGCGAGCTGAGGCGCCTGATGCTCTGCGACACGGCGCGGCGACGTGCTTCGGTCGGGTGCGCGGTGAACACGGGGTGGAATCGAAGCTTCTGCAGGCGCTTCAGCGCGGAGTCATCGCCGATCTCAGACGACAGCTTCACGAACGCCGCAGCGACCGAATCCGTCCCCTTCTCTTTTTCTGGGCGACCGTCACGTTCGAGGAGGATGCGCACGCGCTGGTGCTCCTCGGCGAGGTTCACGAGGTGGAAGTACACGGTGAACGCTCGGGCGACCTCGTCCGCCCGCGCCACGGTGAAGGACTCCGCGATAGCCGCGGCTCGTTCGAACGCCTCGGATGACTCGTCGGTGTATGCCTGGATGGTGGCGGTGCGGAGACGCTCGACGTCTTCGTACAAGCCAGGAGTGCCGCTCTCGCGGAGGATACGTCCGAGGAGTCCGCCGAGGAGGCGCACATCCGAGCGCATCTCGTCGGGGATCTCCTGCTCCGCCTCGTACCTTCCGACCAGGTCGATCGCTTCGGTTTGGGTGAGTTCGCGCATGACGCCAAACCTACCGGCAGGGTGTTTCCTGCAGATCACGTGCGTCGCCCGTTGAGGGGAGCACTATCGTCGATTCGAACCGAGAGGGGAATGCATGAGCGATCCACTGCGGGATGCCGCCGAGACGATGAAAGCCGTACGGGATCGGTGCGTCTGGTCGCAGCAGATCACCCACCGAGACCTGGTCCCGTACCTCGTCGAGGAGTCGGCGGAACTCATCGACGCCGTGGAATCCGGGACTCGAGAGGAATTGCGCGAGGAACTCGGGGATCTGCTCTGGCAAGTGCTGTTCCACGCAGAGATCGCGTCCCGCGACCCGGAGGCGCCGTTCGGGATCGACGACGTGGCGCGTGGCCTGACCGAAAAGATGGTGCGTCGGCATCCGCATGTCTTCGCGGGGGAGACCGCCGAGACGCCCGAGCAGGTGCTGGTGCTGTGGAATGCGGCGAAAGCCGCCGAGAAGCGGGAGCGGACCAGCGTGCTGGACGGCGTGTCCGCCCACATGCCGACTCTCGCGCTGGCGCAGAAGATTCTCGGGCGTGCCGCTGCGCTCCCGCCGATGATGGATTCCGACGCTCGTTCTGGCCAGCCGCCCGCGTCCGAGGCGGACCTTGGCGAGGCGCTCCTGAATCTCGTTGGGCTCGCCCGGAACAAGGGCTGGGATGCCGAGCGTGCCCTCCGAGAGCGACTGCGCGTGCTGCAGGACGAGATCCGCGCCGTCGAAGCGGGCGATCGCCGCTGACCTGAGAGGATATGCAGGTGGCATCCGTGAACCCGCCGCGCGGCATGCGCGACTTCCTCCCTGCAGACAAAGCACGCCGCGAGCGCGTCCTCGCCGTCATCCGTGAGCGCTATCGGGCGCACGGTTTCGACGAGATCGAGACGCCGGTGATGGAGGAGTACGGACGGCTGCACGCCGGTATCGGGGGCGACAACGAGAAGCTCGCGTTCGGCGTACTCAAGCGCGGTCTCGATGGCGACGCGGTGCGCGCCGCGGCCGACGACCAGGCGGCGCTCACCGACCTCGGTCTTCGCTACGACTTGACCGTGCCGCTCGCGCGGTTCTACGCGAGTCATCGCGCCGAACTCCCCTCGGTCTTCCGCTCGATTCAGATCGCGCCGGTGTGGCGTGCTGAGCGGCCCCAGAAGGGGCGCTATCGCCAGTTCGTGCAGTGCGACATCGACATCATCGGCGATGCCACGGCGCGCGCCGAGGCGGAGCTCATCGTGGCGAGTCTCGACACCCTCGATGCGCTGGCTCTCGAGGGCGGTCATGTCCGTATCAACGACCGTCGCGCACTGGAGTGGATGCTCGACAGCTTCGGGTTCACCGCCGAAGAGCGCCCGAGCGTCCTCATCACGATCGACAAGCTCGACAAACTGGGCGCCGACGGCGTGGTCGCCGAACTCCGTGAACGATCGAGCTCGTCGCTCGCCGTCGACGCCTTCGCGGCCTTCCTCATCCGTCCGATGACACTCGAATACAACCCGTACGGCGAGCGTCAGATCCGAAAGCTCCTCCCGCAGGGCGTGCCCGACGAGATCGTCGCGCACCTCACGGGAATCGGCGAGGCCGTGCGCGCTGCCCGCGGCGGGTCGGGGCCGGTCGACGACATCCCGCTCGTCTTCGACCCGTTCCTCGTGCGCGGCATGGGCTACTACACCGGGACGATCTTCGAACTCGCGCACCCGAGCGTGGACTATTCGCTGGGTGGTGGCGGCCGATACGACGGCATGATCGGTCGCTTCCTCGGCCAGGACGTCCCCGCCGTGGGATTCTCGATCGGCTTCGAGCGCATCGTCGATCTCCTCGAGGACACTGCCGATGATGCGGCATCCGCTGTCGTGCTCGTGCACGATCGGGATGTCCCGGTCGCCGACCTCGTGGCGCTGAAGTCCGTGCTGATCGCCGAGGGGTCGCGGGTGCGACTCGAACAGCGGACGAAGAACCTCAAAGCCCTGCTCGAACGGGCGACGGCGGACGGTTACACCGCGTTCGCAACCGTCGCCGCCGGCGCCGACCGCGCGTCCCTCGAGTTCAAGCCTCTCGGCTAGCCGCCTCCGGTCTTGACGGATGCCGTAACCCGAGATCAGGCTGAAGTCATGGCTGATCCGACCCCTGACTCCTGGCGCCGCACAGACGCCTATCTGGCGAACACACTCGTCGGGCACGACGAGATTCTCGAGACGGCGGTCGCCGCGCAGCACGACGCGGGCCTGCCCTCGATCGAAGTGGCACCGCTGAACGGCAAGTTCCTCCACCTCATCGCGCGTATCAGCGGGGCACGCCGCGTCCTCGAGATCGGGACGCTCGGCGCGTACTCGACGATCTGGCTCGCCCGCGCTCTCCCCGACGATGGATCGGTCATCACGATCGAAGCCGAACACGCCAACGCGGCCATCGCCCGCAGCAACATCGATCGGGCAGGGCTCTCGAATCGCATCGAGATTCGCGAGGGGAGGGCGGTAGACGTGCTGCCGACACTCGCGGGACCCTTCGACATGGTGTTCATCGATGCGGACAAAGAATCCAACACGGTCTACCTCGACTGGGCTGCGCGCCTGGGGCGGCCCGGAACCGTCATCGTCGTCGACAACATCGGACGTGCGGGTCGCGTCGCAGATCCCGCGACCGAAGATCCGCAGGTCATCGGCACCCAGCGCGCCCTCGAGATGCTCGCGCGAGACCCGCGGTTCGACGCGACGGCCCTGCAGACCCTCGATCTGAAGGGCTGGGACGGCATCGCTCTGGCCGTGGTGACGGATGCCGTGATGATGGCGGACTAGCCGCGGCGGCGATTGCCCCTCACACGAGCACCCGACCTCACTAGACTCAGGAGCGGACCCGATGAGGCTCCGAAGACCCACCTTTCACTGAGCAAGGAGTCACCTGTGGCACTGATCGAGGCTGTTGGCGCGCGAGAGATTTTGGATTCGCGCGGAAACCCGACCGTTGAGGTGGAGGTGTTGCTCGACGATGGAATCGTCCAGCGCGCCGCCGTCCCATCCGGCGCATCCACCGGCGCGTTCGAAGCATACGAACTGCGCGACGGCGACAAGAGCCGCTACGGCGGCAAGGGCGTTCTGAAGGCGGTCGCCGCCGTCATCGACGAACTCGGACCCGCGATCGAGGGTATCGAGGCGAGCGAGCAGCGCATCATCGATGAGATCCTCATCGAGACCGACGGCACCGACAACAAGGGCCGCAGCGGCGCCAACGCGATCCTGGGCGTGTCGCTTGCTGTCGCCAAGGCCGCAGCGGACTCCGCTGACCTGCCCCTGTTCCGCTACCTGGGCGGACCGAACGCGCACGTTCTCCCCGTTCCGCTGTTCAACGTCATCAACGGCGGATCGCACGCGGACAACGGCATCGACTGCCAGGAGTTCTTCCTCGCGCCGATCGGCGCATCGAGCTTCTCCGAGGCGCTTCGCTGGGGTGCACAGACGTACCACGTGCTGCACGCCGAACTGAAGGCCGCGGGCTACGCGACCGGCCTCGGCGACGAGGGCGGGTTCGCCCCCGACCTCCCCAGCAACCGTGAGGGCCTGGACTTCCTGGTCAAGGCGATCGAGAAGGCCGGTTTCACCCCCGGCAAGGACATCGCACTGGGTCTCGACGTTGCGGCGTCCGAGTTCCACAAAGACGGCGTCTACCGCTTCGAAGGCAAGGATTGGACGGCCGCGGAGCTCACCGATTACTACGTCGACCTCGTCGACGCGTTCCCGATCGTGACGATCGAGGATGCTCTGGATGAGGACGCCTGGGAGGACTGGAAGATTCTCACCGAGAAGCTCGGCACGAAGACCCAGCTCGTCGGCGACGACCTGTTCGTCACCAACCCGTCGCGCCTGAAGAAGGGCATCGACATGGGGGTCGGAAACTCGCTGCTGGTGAAGGTCAACCAGATCGGCACGCTGTCCGAGACGCTCGATGCCGTCGATATGGCCACGCGCGCCGGCTACACGTCGATGTTCTCCCACCGCTCCGGTGAGACCGAGGACACGACGATCGCGGACCTGGTCGTCGCGACCAACTCGGGCCAGATCAAGAGCGGCGCGCCCGCTCGAAGCGAACGCGTCGCGAAGTACAATCAGCTTCTGCGCATTGAGGAAGAACTGGGTGATGCGGCGGAGTTCATCGGCCGCGCAGCCTTCCCGCGCTTCAAGGGCTGAGAGACGCTGAGCTGACATACACAGCCGCATGACGAGAGGGGGAGCCGTGAGCAATCGCACGGCTCCCTCTTCTCGTGTCCGGCCGTCGCGGGATCGGCGACGCGTCGACGTCCGTGACTGGCTCGGCGGCGTTCGTTTGTCGGGCTTCGCCGTCATCATGCTGGGTCTTGTCGTGCTGGCCGCATTCGTGCTCGTCCCGACCGTCGGCACGTATCTCGATCAGCGACAGCAGATCGCGGCGCTCGAAGCGGCCGTTCAGGTGACCAAAGATGACGTCGCCGATCTTGAGGCCGAAAAGGACCGCTGGACAGACCCGGCATTCATCACGACGCAGGCTCGTGAGCGGCTGTACTACGTCAAGCCCGGTGAGGTCGTCTACCTGATCGACAACGATCTCCCGGCCGATGACGTGCCACGAGAAGCGGATGCCGTCAGTCAGGATGTCGAAGAGACGCACACCGACTGGATGGCCAGCCTTGTGCGATCGGTCGTGACCGCGGGCACCGCCGGGACTGCCGCGGTGCCACCGGGCCCTTGATGAAGACCCTGACAGCACAGAGATCATAGGCCGTCACATGCCGCCGCCTGCCAGCGCCTCGTCAGGTGGGGCCGGTAGCCTGAAACGGTGAGCACTGTGACCTTGTCGCCCGCCTCCGAGGCGGACCTCGACGCCATGCGCCAGCAGCTCGGCAGGCCCATGCGGGGCGTCGTCGGCATCGCCGCGCGCTGCGTGTGCGGTAACCCCACGGTCGTCTCCACCGAGCCGCGGTTGCCCGACGGTACGCCGTTTCCGACGTTCTACTACCTCACCCACCCTGGCGCCACAGCCGCGATGTCTGCGCTGGAAGCAACGCAGGTCATGGTGGAACTCGCACAGGAACTGTCCGAAGACGATCAGCTCGCCGCGGACTACGCCGCCGCGCACAGCGCATACCTCGCCGATCGTGCCGTCTACGGCGAGGTAGCGGAGATCGAAGGCATCTCTGCGGGGGGAATGCCCACGCGAGTCAAATGTCTGCACGCGCTCGCCGCGCACGCGCTCGCTGCCGGACCGGGAGTCAACCCCATCGGCGATCGTGCTCTCGCGCAATCCCGGTGGTCGCCGAGCCGGTGCACGTGCGCACACCCGCGGGCGGCGACGTGATCGGACGTCTCGCGCGACTCTCCGCAGGGGCCCTCGTTTTGGCTGCCGGCATGACGGGGAGCGCCCTGACGCCTGCCATGGCCGAAACCCCGAGTTCCGTTGTCGTGTCTACGCCCACGGCGCCCACCCCGCCGACGCCTCCGAGCGACCCCGCCCGCGCAGCCGAGTACTGGCTCGATGACTACGGCATCCGTGACGCGTGGAAGACCACAAAGGGCGAGGGCACGACGATCGCGATCATCGACACGGGCATTTCGCGGACACCCGCAGAGTTCTCCGGCGCGGTGGCGGGCGGCGCCGACTTCTCAGAGTCCGGGACGCCCGATGGTCGGACCCCGGTCGGCGCGATCGACGCCGATCACGGCAGCTGGGTGGGTTCGCTCGCCGCAGCCCGCGGGACAGGCCCCGACACGGGCATGCTCGGCGTCGCACCCGAGGCGCAGTTGCTGTCGCTGTCAATCGGCTTCGGTGCGAGCTCCTCCGTTCCGTTCGTGACCCAGGTTGCCGACGCGATGCGCTGGGCGGTCGACCATGGTGCTGATGTCATCAACTTGTCCTTCACGACGAACACCCTCGATTGGGATCGCAGCTGGGACGACGCGTTCCTGTACGCCTACGAGCACGACGTGGTGGTCGTCGTCGCGGCGGGCAACCGGGGGAGCGGCACAGAACGGGTGGGCGCGCCGGCAACGATTCCCGGCGTCCTCACCGTCGCAGGAGTCGACCGCACGGGAACGGCCAGCCAAGACGCCTCCACCCAGGGCATCACGATCGGCATCGCCGCGCCCAGCGAACAGCTCCTCGGCGTTTCCGCTGACGGCCAACTGGTGCTCTGGAACGGCACCAGCGGCGCTGCCCCGATCGTCGCCGGCATCGCGGCGCTCGTGCGCGCGGCGCACCCCGATCTCGATGCGGCGAACGTCATCAACCGCATCATCAAGACAGCGAGCCCTGCGGCCGGGGCGCGGACCGTTCCCGACCCGCTCTACGGGTATGGCCTCATCAACGCGGCCGGCGCTGTCACGGGATCCGTTGCGCCGGTCGTCGCGAACCCCATGGGGAGTCTCGCCGATTGGGTGAGGCTCTATCGGCGAGCGCCGGACGTGCCGCAGCCGGCGCCCCCCACAAATGCCGTCGACATCGGAGCGCTCCCGCACGCCGACTCCGCCACGGTGCCTGGATCGCCGCTCCTTCCTTCGTTGGAGACTCTTCGTTACGGCACGGTTCCACTGCTGGGTGGCACCCTGGCGGTTATACTGGTGGCGCTCGGCGTCACTGCTGCTGTCCGGCGCATCCGATCGGCGCGCACATCGCGCCCGCCCAGCCGCCCAACCAAGGAGATCGTCCGACCGTGACCACCACCGTGCCCAGGATTCTTATTGTCGGAGGCGGCTACGCCGGCTTCTACACCGCATGGAAGCTCGAGAAGCATCTCCGCAAGGGTGAAGCAGAGGTCACGATCGTCGACCCGCTGCCCTACATGACCTACCAGCCGTTCCTCCCCGAGGTGGCCGCTGGGTCCATCGAAGCGCGTCACGCCGTTGTGGCATTGCGTCGTCACCTCAAGCGCACGACGGTGATCACCGCGAAGGTCACCGGAATCGATCACGCGAACCGGGTTGCGACCATCACGCCCGAGCTCGGTGAGGGATGGCAGCAGGAGTACGACCAGATCGTCGTCACCGCCGGCGCCGTCTCGCGGACGTTCCCCATCCCCGGAATCGCCGACAACGCCATCGGGCTCAAGACAATCGAAGAGGCCGTGGCCATTCGCGACCGGCTGATGTCGAACTTCGACAAGGCCGCAAACCTCCCCCCGGGCCCCGCTCGCGACCGTCTGCTCACCGTTGTCGTCGTCGGCGGCGGCTTCGCCGGCATCGAGGTGTTCGCAGAACTGCGCTCGCTCGCGTCCTCGCTGCTCAAGGACTACCCGCAGCTCCGCTTCGAGGACACCCACTACCACCTCATCGAGGCGATGGGTCGGATCATGCCCGAGGTGTCGTTGCCGACGAGCGAGTGGGTGCTGAAGGATCTCGCAAAGCGCGGCGCGAGCGTCCACTTGGACACGCAGCTCACCGGCGCGATCGACGGAGTCGTCGAGCTTTCCACGGGCGAGAGCATCCCCACCGATCTGATCGTCTGGACCGCCGGCGTCATGGCCAACCCGACCGTCGTGCGCGGCAGTGACCTGCCCGTCGAGGAGCGCGGACGCATTCGCACGCGGGCCGACCTGCGCGTGGGCTCGGAAGAAGAGATCGTCGACGGCGCATGGGCTGCCGGTGACATCTCGGCCGTCCCGGACCTCACCGGCGGCGGTGTCGGCGGCTACTGCGTCCCCAACGCGCAGCACGCTGTGCGACAGGCAAAGCTTCTCGCGCTGAACCTCACGGCGGTGCTGCGCGGCGAACTCCCGCACGAATACATCCACAAGAACCTGGGTGCCGTCGCAGGGCTCGGCTTGTACAACGGTGTGTTCCAGTCCGGCAAGATCGCCCTCAAGGGCTTCATCGCGTGGCTCGCTCACCGTGGGTACCACGGCCTGGCGATGCCGTCGTGGGAGCGCAAGTTCCGCGTGCTGTGGGGCTGGTGGAACAACCTGTGGCTCGGCCGCGATCTGGTCAACCTCCAGTCGGTGCAGAGCCCCCGGTACGTCTTCGAGGAGTTCGCCGCGCGTCCGCGTCCCGCGGTCGCCGAAGTCGCCCCGCCCATCGACCCGAAGAGCGTCGCCGCAGAGAAGAAGACGGCGCCCGACAAGGTTGCAGCAACTCCCTGACCGGATAGCGTGGTGGCGTGCCTTTCTGCGCGACGCAGGGAGGCCACGCCCCCATAGCCCAACGGCAGAGGCAGGCGACTTAAAATCGCTTCAGTCCGGGTTCGAGTCCCGGTGGGGGTACCGGGCTTCGCTCGCCTAGGCTGTTCGAGATGCTAGATCTGCTTGCCACCGAAAACAGCGGCCGTCCATGGACGAACCCCGCGTCTCCCGCCGATACTGCCGCGCATTGGCGCGCCATGTCGGCGGCCATCGCCGATGTGTCCGGCCCCGTTGCCACCATCCATCTCGGTGCCCTTCGCCACAACGCGATGGACCTCATCGTGCGGTCCTCGGGCGTGCCCGTGCGGGTGGCGAGCAAGTCGATTCGGGTGCGCGAAGTGCAGGATGCCGCCCTGGCGATGGCCGGCTACGCGGGCATCCTCGCGTTCACGCTGCCCGAAGCCCTCTGGCTGGCCGAAAAGCACGACGACATCGTCCTGGGCTACCCGAGCGTCGATCGCGCGGCCCTTGCGACCCTGGCCGCATCTGAGGACGCGGCCGCCCGGGTAACACTGATGGTGGATGACATCGCGCAACTCGACCTCATCGATGCCGTGGTGTCCCCACAGCAGCGACCACGCATACGCGTGGCGATCGAGGCGGATGCGTCGTGGCGGGCTCCGGTGCTCGGCCACATCGGCGTCCGGCGCTCTCCCGTTCACGACACGGCGGAGGTCGCCAGACTGGCACGGGCCATCGCACTGCGACCGGGCTTCCAACTCGTGGGCTTGATGATGTACGAAGCGCAGATCGCGGGTCAGCCCGATGACACGGGCTCGGGCGATGCGGTGATTCGCTGGATGCAGGGGCGGTCGCGAGAAGAATTGCTTGCTCGCCGCGGCGACATCGTCACCGCGCTCAGGGAGATCGCACCGCTGGAATTCGTCAATGGCGGGGGGACGGGTTCGCTCGAATACACGGCATCCGATCAGTCCGTCACCGAAACGACTGCCGGCAGTGGACTGCTGGCCGGTCACCTGTTCGACGGCTATCGCGCGTTCGATCCGGCTCCGGCAGCGGCATTTGCGCTGGAAGTCGTGCGCAAGCCCACTCCGGACATCGCCACGGTCCTCGGCGGCGGCTGGATCGCCTCGGGTCCGCCGGTGGCGTCGAGGCAGCCGATCCCCGTCTGGCCTCCGGGACTCCACACGCTCGCGCGTGAGGGCGCGGGCGAGGTGCAGACCCCCTTGCAGGGGGATGCGGCCCGCGAGCTCTCGGTGGGTGATCGGGTGTGGTTCCGCCACGCGAAAAGCGGCGAGCTCGCGGAGCGTGTCGACCAATATCTGCTGATCGACGACGGCCGTGTCGTCGGCGCCGCGCCCACCTATCGCGGTGAAGGAAAGAGCTTCCTGTGACCAGACCTGGCGAACCGTGGCAGAACTGGGGGAGGACGCAGAAGGTTCGTCCCGTTCGAGTGGAATACCCTTCCACCGTCGCTGCCGTACGTCGATCGGTGAACGCGGCGTCGGCTCGAGGCCTGTCCATCAAGGCGGTCGGTGCCGGTCACAGCTTCTCGGGCATCGCGGTGGCGCCAGGCGTCCTGCTCGAACTGGAGGAGCTGTCTGGTCTCATCTCGGTGGATGTCGAACGCTCCCGCGTGCGCCTGCTGGCGGGAACGCGCCTGCACCGCATCCCCGCCCTGCTGGCCCCGTACGGCCTCGCCATGGAGAACCTCGGCGACATCGACCGTCAGTCCATCTCGGGTGCGATCTCCACCGGAACCCACGGGACCGGCACGGACTTCGGCGGCATCGCCGCGCAAGTGGTCGGGATCACCCTGGTCACCGCCGACGGTGAGCTTCTCACCGTCGATGAAGACCACGATCCGCATCTCCTGCCTGCGGTCGCACTGGGCCTCGGAGCGCTCGGAATCGTGGTGGACGTCACCATCCAGTGCGTTCCCGCCTTCGTCCTCGGAGCCGTCGAGCAGCCCGAACCGCTCGACGACGTGGTCGCCAGCATCCTCGAACGGGCGGCGACGGAGGATCACTTCGAGTTCTATTGGTTCCCACACACCGACCTCGCCCTCACGAAGACCAACACGCGTCTGCCCGCCACGGCAGCGGTCACTCCCCAGCGGCCGGTGCGGCGTTGGGTCGACGATGTGGTCGTCGGCAATGGCGTGCATCGCCTCGCCTGCACGACGGGACGCGCGCTTCCTGTTCTCGTCCCGCGCATCAATCGGCTGTCCGCGTCGGTATGGGGAGACCGCCAGTTCTCCGATGCCTCCCACCGCGTGTTCGCGACGGCACGAGGCGTGCGGTTCCGCGAGATGGAGTACGCGGTTCCGGCCGAGAACCTCGCGGCGGCTTTCCGTGCCGTCAGGCAGCTCATCGACGATCGCGGCTGGCGGATCGACTTCCCGATCGAAGTGCGCATCGCGGCCGCTGACGACCGATGGCTGTCGACGGCATACGACCGTGCATCGGGTTACATCGCCGTCCATCGATACTGGCGCTACGACCCCACCGAATACTTCGAGGCGGTCGAGCAGATCCTGCGGTCCTTCGGGGGCCGGCCGCACTGGGGCAAGATGCACACGCTCGCGGCGGCCGATCTGCGGCAATCGTATGCGCGGTTCGACGATTTCATCGACCTCCGAAACACTCTCGATCCACACCGGATGTTCCGCAACGCGTACCTTGACCGCGTTCTGGGTGAGTGACGGGTGAAGATCGGCTGAGAGAGCGCGAGCGCCCGGTCAGCCGCTGCGACACACGGAATATGATGAACAGACAACCGATCGGAGCGCTATGGAATGGCTGATCCCTGTACTGATCGTCGTGGCGATCGTCGTGATCTTCGGCATCTACCTCTGGGCGACCTATAACTCGCTCGTCGCGCTGAACGTGCGCGTCGAAGAGGCGTGGAGCGACATCACCGTGCAGCTCAAGCGCCGAGCCGATCTTCTGCCCAACCTCATCGAATCCGTCAAGGGCTACGCCTCGCACGAGAAGGCCGTCTTCGAGAACGTCACCCGAGCGCGTGCCGAGACGTTGTCCGCATCCGGACCCGCAGACACCGGTGTCGCCGAGGGGCACATGCAACAGGCGCTGAAGTCACTGTTCGCGGTGGCCGAGGCCTACCCCCAGCTGCAGGCCAGTCAGAACTTCCTCCAGCTCCAGCAGTCCGTGGTCGACACCGAAGATAAGATCCAGGCATCCCGCCGCTTCTACAACGGTGGTGTGCGAGAACTGAACACGAAGATCAAGGTTTTCCCGAACAATCTGTTCGCCCCCAGACTGGGGTTCCACGAGACCGAGTTCTTCGAAGTCGTCGACGGCGCCGCGATCTCGGAGCCTCCCCGCATTCAGTTCTGAAGCCTCGTCTCGCGCCTAGACTGGCGTGATGAGCGGCCAAGACGACAAGCCCCGCAGCTCGTTGCTCGACGCCATTCGCAATCGGACGGTGTCGACGGAGCTGTCGGGATCGATCCCACGCGGGTTGCGTATCGCGACGGCCTACTCCTGGCGGTTCATCGTCATCGCGGGGGCCATCGGCATCGCGGTGTGGCTGGTGATTCAGCTCAAGCTGCTCGTGATTCCGCTCCTCGTAGCCATCCTGATCACCGCACTCCTGTGGCCGGCATTCACCTGGATGCTCCGTCACCGCGTTCCGCGGTGGCTCGCGATCGTCGTCAGCGTCCTCGGCGGTGCGATCATCGTCGGCGCACTGCTCTGGCTGGTCATCTGGCAGACGTCGCGCGAGTGGTCCTCCGTGCAAGCGCGGACCGTCGACGCGGTCGCTCAGTTTCGGCAGTACCTGATCGAGGGCCCGCTCCATCTCACCAATCAGCAGATCGACGATCTGCTCGGGCAGTCGTGGGCATTCGTGCAAGAACAGGCGTCGCTTCTGCTGTCCGGCGCGTTGGCGATCGGGTCGACGTTGGGCCATGTCGCGACGGGTGCGCTCCTGACCTTCTTCATCCTGCTGTGCACCCTGACCGATGGTGCGGGTATCTGGCGCTGGGTGGTGCGACTGTTCCCGGTGCGCGCCCGCGTGGCCATGGATGGCGCCGGGCGAGCCGGATGGGCCACTGTCGTCACCTACGCGCGCACCCAACTTCTCGTCGCCACCATCGACGCCATCGGCATCGGCCTCGGCGCCTTTCTCCTCGGCGTGCCCCTGGCGATACCCATCGGCGTGCTGGTGTTCCTCGGTGCCTTCATCCCGTTCGTCGGAGCGGTGCTCACGGGAACCGTCGCCGTCTTCCTCGCGCTGGTCTACAACGGCCCCTGGATCGCCCTGTGGATGCTCGTGGTGGTCTTGGCAGTGCAGCAGATCGAAGGCCACATCCTGCAGCCCTTGTTGATGGGTTCGGCCGTCAAAGTCCACCCCCTCGCGGTCGTCTTGGTCGTCGCCGGCGGCGCAATGATCGCGGGCATTCCCGGGGCCCTGTTCGCCGTGCCCCTTGCGGCCTTCACCAATGTTGTCTCCGTCTACCTCTCGCGGCGCGAGTGGGAGACGGGGGTCAGTGCGTCGCCCAGTGATCTGATCTGGAGCACCGTGCCACGTAAGAGAGGTTCCACCGCGTGAGCGTTCCCACCCTGGCGGAGTTCGACGACGCCGCCGCCGTCTTGAGCGACGTCATCGCTCATACCCCGTTCGACGTCTCGGAGTATCTCTCGAGCGTCTTGGGCGTGCCGGTCTATCTGAAGCTCGAGAACCTTCAGCGCACGGGTTCGTTCAAGATCCGCGGGGCGACGTATCGACTGTCCCGCCTGACCGAGCAGGAGCGGGCGCGCGGCGTCGTGGCCGCCTCCGCAGGCAACCACGCCCAGGGCGTCGCCCTGGCGGCGCAGAAGCTCGGCATCCCGGCCACGATCTTCATGCCGCTCGGCGTTCCGGTGCCCAAGCTCCTCGCGACGCGCGGCTACGGCGCTGAGGTGATCCTCGAGGGCGCCACGTTCGAGACGCCGATGCGACTGGCCGCAGAGTACGCCGAGCGCACCGGGGCGGTGCTCATCCATCCCTTCGACCATCGCGATGTGATCATCGGACAGGGGACACTCGGGCTCGAGCTCGTCGATGAGCTGCCCGAAATGGAGACCGTCATCATGGGAATCGGCGGTGGCGGGCTCATCGCGGGCGTCGCTGCAGCCGTGAAGGCACGCGCGGCAGCGGCGGGCCGCACGGTTCGCATCATCGGCGTGCAGGCGGAGAACTCCGCCGCGTACCCGTCATCACTCGCCGCGGGGGAGCCGCTCGAGGTCGCCACAACCCCGACGATCGCCGATGGCATCGCCGTAGCTCGCCCAGGAGACATCCCGTTCGCCCTGATCCGTGATCTCGTCGATGATGTCGTGACCGTGAGTGACGACGACATCGCGCGCGCGATTCTGGTGCTCCTCGAACGCGCGAAGCAGGTGGTCGAACCCGCCGGCGCAGTCGGCGTGGCGGCCATCCTCTCCGGCAAGGTCACTGCGACCGGACCCACTGCTGTCATCCTCTCGGGCGGCAACATCGACCCGCTGCTCCTGCAGCGCGTCGTCGCCCACGGCCTCGCGGCGTCCGGGCGTTACATGACGCTGCAGATCCCGCTGCCCGACCGCCCGGGTCAGCTCGCTCGAGTGTCAGAGCTGCTGTCGGTCGCCGGTGCCAATGTGATCGAGGTGCTGCACACCCGCCACGGTCAGGGACTGCAGATCAGCGAAGTGGTTCTGCAGTTGAGCGTCGAGACGCGCGGCGAAGAGCACCGAGCACACGTCATCTCGATCTTGGAGGATGCCGGATACACTCCGCGCGTCGTTCCGGACTGAGCGGATCTACTGGCCCGCGTAGGTCTCGACTTTGACGATTTCGACGGCGATCTCGCGCCCGTTCGGTGCGGTGTACGAGCTCTTTTCGCCGACCTTCAAGCCCAAGATCGCTGTGCCGAGAGGCGACGCCTCGCTGTAGACATCGATGTCCGAGTTCGCTGCGATCTCGCGATTGCCGAGGAGGAAGACTTCTTCACCGCCGGCGACGAGTGCCGTGATCACGGTGCCCGATTCGACGACGCCCGAGGCCTCGGGGGCCACTCCGACCGTCGCGGTCTTCATCATGTGCTGGAGAGTGCGGATGCGGGCCTCGCGCTTGCCCTGCTCGTCCTTCGCGGCGTGGTAGCCGCCGTTCTCCTTGAGGTCACCCTCGTCGCGAGCGATTTCAATGCGCTTGGCGATCTCTTCGCGGCCGGTCGTCGAGAGGTACTCGAGTTCGGAGGCGAGACGATCGTAGGCGTCCTGGGTGAGGAAGCTCGCGGTGGCGTCGCTGGACACGTGCTCTCCTTGCTGTCGGGTGGCGCGCGCCACCGACGAAAACCCGGCGACGCTGCGTCCTATATCGAACGCCCCGGCAGATAGCCAGGGCGCGCAGTGTCGGACAAGACTACGGGATCCAGCAGGAGCTCACCAAACCAGTGGTCGCCTCGGCGACGGTGGGGATCGTTTCGACGAAGACGCGCGTGTGATCGGTGGAGGCGGGGATTTCGACGATCTTCCAACCGACAACGCCGTGCTCGACATCCTGCGCCTCCAGGGCGCAGGCGATCGGCTTGTTCTGGGTCGAGGTCACCTGGAAGTGGACGGTCACGCTGTGACTGTCGATCGTCTCGAATCCCGTCGTGTCGGCGTCGACCTGGTTCGCCGTCGCCGACCAGGTGAACCACGCGATGATGGCGATGGATGCCGCGATTGCGATGCCACCGCCGATCCACCAGGCGCGCCTCGACCCTCCAGCGCGGCCGCGTCCGTAACGCCGGTCGAGCTTCTCTTGGATCGAGACGGTCATGATGATTCCTGGGTGAAGATTAGGCTGGAGTTCCAGGCTATGCGCTCGCCGCGCAGAATGAGGACACCATGCATTCCCTGTTGTGGCTCACCGCGGCAACGGCGACGCCGTCGCCTTCGGTCACCGTCGATGCGGCCCAGGTGACACCGGGAACCTGGGGCTTCGTGGCGATCGCCGTGGTGGCGGTGGCAGTGGTGTTCCTCCTGATCGACATGCTTCGCCGCATCCGTCGTGCGGGGTACCGCTATGACATCCAGGAAGAGCTCGACGCCGAAGAGGCAGCCGCCGCGGGAGCGCCAGCAGACGCCGGTGCCACGGACGCGCCCGAGACGTCTACGGACACGGAAAAGCCGACCGCACCGCCCGTGTGACGCCGCTCGCGCTGTTCAGCCGCCGTTGTAGGCGGGAGCAACGGCGATGAGCATCGACGCCGTCCAGTGGCACAGGAACGCCAGCACGGTGCACACGTGGAAGATCTCGTGGAATCCGAAGTGGCCGGGCCACGGGTTCGGCTTCTTCAACGCGTAGACGATGGCGCCACCCGTGTAGAGCAGTCCGCCGACGATGACGAACACCATCATCGTCGCGTTCGCCTCGAAGAGGGCAGGCATGTACATGACGGCGGCCCACCCCAAAGCCAGATAGAGCGCGACGTAGAGCCAGCGGGGGGCGTTGATCCAGAAGATGCGGAACAGGATGCCCAGGAAGGCTCCGGTCCATACGACGATGAGAAGGATCGTCCCTTGCTGCGGGGGGAGGGCCAGCACCGCGAGCGGTGTGTAGGTGCCCGCGATCAGCAGCAGGATGTTCGCGTGGTCGATGCGCTTGAGCACCGCTTTGGTCTTGGGACCCCAGTCGAACCGGTGATAGAGCGCGGAGTTCCCGAACAGGAGCAAGGAGCTCAGGGCGAAGACCGCACAAGCCCATTTGGCCGCCGTGCCGTCTGCGATGACGACCAGGACGATGCCCAGCACCAGCGCGACAGGGAAGGTAGCGGCGTGGATCCATCCGCGCCATGTCGGCCGCAGTTCGATCTGCGCGTCCGCCGCTGCGGCGTCCATGAGAGGCAGTTCGGGCATCGGGGCGCCCTCGTTGGATGATCGTCGGGCCACCGTTGAAGACTACGCGGGCGTTCATGCCGTCGGCTACATACAGATTCGGGCACGGTGACCCGCGGCGGGGTAGCGTAGGGGCGTGGCGGAAGCAGGTGCGAACGAGGGGCGCGGTCCTCTGTACCGGCTTTACATCAACCGGCTTCGCCGTCGGCTCAAGACGGATGCCGTGCCGCACCATGTCGCGATGATGATCGACGGCAACAGGCGCTGGGCGCGTCAGGCCGGCTACCGGACGGCCGCTGACGGCCACCGCGCAGGTGCGGCCAAGATGCACCAGTTTCTGCGCTGGTGCGACGATCTCGGCATCCAAGTCGTCTCGCTGTACCTGCTTTCCACCGACAACCTCTCCAAGCGTGACTCGGTGGAGTTGGCCGACCTGATCGAGATCATCGCCGAACTCGCCGACGAACTCTCACTCGAGCCGGGATGGCGGGTGAAGCACGTCGGCCGGGCCGACATCCTGCCCACCCAACTCGCCGATGCACTCGCCACCGCCGAAGGGCGCACGCGCGAGAACACCGGTTTGCACGTGAACCTTGCGGTGGGCTACGGCGGTCGCAGCGAAATCGTGGATGCGGTCCGCAGCATCATTGCGGCACATCAGGAGGATGGCGGCTCCCTGGAGGATCTGGCGGCCAGCCTGACCCCGGAGCAGATCGGCGAGCATCTCTACACGGGGGGTCAGGCCGATCCCGACCTGGTGATTCGCACGTCTGGCGAGCAGCGGTTGAGCGACTTCCTGCTGTGGCAATCCGCGCACAGCGAGTTCTACTTCGTCGAGGCTCTCGGGCCGGATCTGCGCGAGGTCGACTTCCTTCGGGCGATCCGTGACTTCGCCTCTCGCGACCGCCGCTACGGCAGCTGATCGCGCCCCGTGCTGGGACGTAATCTCCGCAGGTGGCGGGCGATGCCAGAATGGCTGATGTGAGCGACATCGAGGCATATCTGAACACGTTCGACGCCGAACCCGGTTACCTGAACTGGGCGTCGTTCGGGCCTCTTTCCCGGGCCGTGCGGACCGAGTCGCTCGCCGACGCTGAGCTGCTGGGCTCGGGTCGCGCCAGCGGAATCTCCGTCGTCATCGAGCGTGCGCGTGACGCGCGTGAAGAGGTTGCTGCCCTGCTCGGCGTCGCGTCGGAGCAGGTTGTGCTGCAGCCGTCCACGACTTACGGCATCATGCACGCTGTCTACGGGCTCGCCGGTGGTGTGCTCGTCTCACCGCGCGAATTCCCGTCACTGACGGTATCGACTGCGCGTGCTCAGGCCGCGCGGGGCGTGCTGCGAGTGTGCGAATTGGTGACCGAACACCCCGGATTCGTGACCCCCGATGCCGTCCGTGCGTCTTTGACCGACGACATCGAAGTCGTCGCGCTGAGCCTCGTCGACTACCGGACCGGCTACCTCGCTGATCTGACGGCGATCAGAGACGTCATCGGCGATCGACTGCTCATCGTCGACGCGATGCAGGGTTTCGGGGTTGTCGACGCCGACTGGTCGGCCGCGGATGTCGTTGCGGCAAACGGCTACAAGTGGCTGCGCGCAGGCCGGGGGACCGGCTTCGCCTGGTATTCCGAGCGCGCGCTCGAGCGCATAGATCCGGTCCTGTCCGGGTTCGCCGGCATGGCGGGCGAGCTCGGGGACCTGGACGTACCCGGCGCGGCCGCAGGGGCGGCGGCATTCGCGGTGTCCCAACCCGATCACCTCGCTGCCGCGCGGCTGGCCACAGCGGTGCGTGAGGTGATCGATTCGGGCCTCGAGAGCATTGTCGACCACCTCGCCCTGCGCACAGAGGCCGTCATCCGCCTCGCGGACCGCTACGACGTGCCGGTCATCACGCCGCGCGAACGGGAGCGTCGAGCAGGCATCGTCACGCTGCATCCGGCCGACTCCGAAGTCGGCCCCATGGCGGCCGCCATCGCCAATCACGGTCTCACGGTGACCGTTCGAGGCGGGATGATCCGTGTTTCGCCCCATGTGGGGACGGGCGCCGACACGCTGCAGCTGCTCGGCGACGCGCTCGCGGAGGGCGCCGCCGTGCGTGCCTGGTGACAGGATTTAACCCAGCGGTAACGTTCGAGGGCGTGTCGCGTTACTCGCCTGTCGTTGGGCGGACGTACGGTCTTCACATCGGGCAAGGCGCCCGGTCGAGTAGGCCTGATCGCGACTCGTGACCCATGGTCGACTCGAAGAAATCCGGGTGACACACCCGGGTCGGGAGTGGGTTGTGACCTCACGTGCACCAGAGAAGCAGCGTCGCGTCATGCAGGGCGGCAATGCCGCCTCAGATCAGGATCTCCGCACCTATGTGCTGGACACCTCGGTCCTCCTGAGCGATCCGCGAGCGTTCTTCCGCTTCGCCGAACATTCCGTCGTCATCCCGGTGGTCGTGATCACCGAGTTGGAGGGGAAACGACACGACCCCGAGATCGGCTACTTCGCCCGACAGGCGCTGCGTCACCTCGATGAACTGCGCGTCGAGCATGGCCGGCTGGACTTTCCGGTCCTCGTCGGCGAAGGCGGCACACTCCGCGTCGAACTGACGAACACCGATCCTACGATCCTCCCCGCCGGAATGCGGCTGGGCGACAATGACACCCGCATCTTGGCGGTTGCCATGCACCTGTCTCAGGAGGGCCACCAGGTCACCGTCGTTTCCAAAGATCTTCCGATGCGAGTCAAGGCCGCCTCTCTCGGCATCCCTGCAGAGGAGTACCTCGCTGAGCAGGCGGTCGACTCAGGGTGGACCGGAATCGCGAACGTCGACGTCTCGGGTGACGACATGAGCGATCTCTACGAGACCGAGGTCGCCACCAGCGACGACGTGCGCGGCCTCCCGATCAACACCGGTCTGGTGATCCATTCCGAACGCGGCTCGGCGCTCGGTCGAGTCACCGGAGACGGCAGCTATCGCCTCGTGCGTGGCGACCGTGATGTCTTCGGGCTGCACGGCCGTTCCGCCGAACAGCGCATCGCGATCGACCTCCTGCTCGATCCCGACGTGGGCATCGTGTCGCTCGGCGGACGGGCGGGCACCGGAAAGTCTGCGCTGGCCCTGTGCGCAGCCATGGAAGCGGTGCTCGAGCGCCAGCAGCAGAAGAAGATCATCGTCTTCCGTCCCCTGTTCGCCGTCGGCGGCCAGGAGCTGGGATATCTCCCCGGCGATGCGCAGGAGAAGATGGGTCCGTGGGGTCAGGCCGTCTTCGACACCCTCGGCTCGGTCGTGTCAGGCAACGTCGTCGAAGAAGTGATCGCGCGCGGCATGCTCGAGGTCTTGCCGCTCACCCACATCAGGGGGCGGTCGCTGCATGACGCGTTCGTCATCGTGGACGAGGCCCAGTCGCTCGAGCGCAACGTCCTGCTCACTGTGCTCAGTCGAATCGGGCAGAACTCGCGCGTCGTGCTCACCCACGATGTCGGGCAGCGTGACAACCTGCGTGTCGGTCGGCACGACGGAATCGCATCCGTCATCGAGACGCTCAAGGGTCACGATCTGTTCGGGCACGTCACGCTGATGCGGTCGGAGCGTTCCGCGATCGCAGCGCTGGTCACCGAGCTGCTGGAGGCAGCCGAGTTGAGCTGAGCGGAGGGGGACCGAAGCAGATGTGGGAGATGAGAGGAATCTCATCGGTTCGGTCCCCTCAAGCCCCTGACGTCGGCGAAGATAGTTATACACGCCGAGGCGGTTCCCCCAGAACGCCTCCGCTGATGAAGTACACCGAGGAGAGCGTCCCCCAACGCCCCTCGCTCAGCCCCCGATGTCCCCCAGCATCGGGGGCTTCTTCATGTCGTGATCTAGTTCATGTCTTGATCTAGTCCCAGCGATAACCGGCGCCGCGAACGGTGACGATGTATCCCGCGCCGAGCTTCGAACGCAGGTAGCGGACGTAGACGTCCACGACGTTCGATCCGGGGTCGAAGTCGAGGCCCCACACGCGACTGAGCAGCACCTCGCGACTGAGCGTCTCACCCGGATGCCGCAGGAACTGCTCGGCGAGAGCGAATTCGCGCGCCGAAAGGTCGACTTCGCGACCCCCCACGGTCGTCCTGCGGGTGAGGATGTCCAACGTCACCGGGCCCCGCGAGAGGACCGGCGCCGTAGCGGTGCTTCGTTCCCGCAAGCGCGAGCGAACCCGAGCGAGGAGCTCGGCAACGACGAATGGCTTGGCAACGTAGTCGCTGGCACCGGCATCCAGCCCATCGATCATGTCGTGCGTGCCACTGCGGGCAGTGAGCATGATGACGGGGACGTCGTTGCCTCGTGCACGCAGGTTGCGCAAGACCTCGAACCCATCCATCGACGGGAGACCCACGTCGAGCAGGATGAGATCGATGTCGTCCTGCATGGCGCGCTCGAGCGCCACGAGTCCGTCGTCGACCACAACAGACTCGAGACCTTCAGTACGCAGCGCCCGGCTGATGACCGACGTGATGTGGGGTTCGTCATCGACGACGAGGATGCGTGTCATCCGGAGGCCTCTCGCTGCATGACGACATCGCCGGCACGCACGGGTGCAGGCAGTGTCGCGTTCGATCCGATCGGGATTTCAATGGTGAACGTGGCGCCGCCACCCGCGGTGTCGGCAACCGTGCACTGGCCATGGTGCGCCTTGGCGATCGCGTCGACGATGGCCAGGCCCAATCCGGACCCACCGACCGATCGCTTGCCGTCTGCGCGCGCGAAGCGCCGGAAGATTCGATGGCGGTTGGCGGGCGGGATGCCCGGACCGTGGTCACGGACCCAGAATTGGGCGCCTCGCGGACTCACGGCACTCCCGATCTGGATGGGTGTGTCTTCGGGGGTGTACTTCGCGGCGTTCTCGGCGAGTTGCAGCCACGCCTGGAGGAGTCGATCGTCGTTGCCGGGCACGGTCATCGCCGCGACCTGGTCGACGCTCCACGTGTGGCCGGGGATCACCATGACCAGCTCGGACATCCGCTGTGTCAGCGCCGCAAGATCCACTTCACCCATCGTGAACTGGTCACCCTCGACGGCCGCAAGAAGGTCGATATCGCCGATGAGACGCGTCATCCTGTCGAGCTCGGCGATACCGATGTCGCGCGTCGTGGCGACATCCTCGGCATCCTTCGGATCCATGAGTTCAAGGTGACTGCGCACAATCGTGATCGGCGTCTTCAACTCGTGGCGGACGTCGTCGAGCAGCTGACGCTGACGTTCGAAAGCGGATTCCACCGCGTCGCCTGTGGTCTCAGCGTCGGTGGGAGCGTCGGCCAGCAGTCCCCAGCCGACGATTCCGATGATGGTGATCGTCAGCAGCGACACGATCACGTAGACGCCGATGGCTGTCCAGGGGAGCGAATAGCCCGTTGAGAAGAACACGAGGATGACCCCGAAGGCCGCGACGGCGAACCCTGCACACGCGACAGCGAGAATGATCCCCAGTGTTCGCGAGCGACGGGAGGGCGACCTCGACGTTCGGTTCACTCTCTGATTATCGTCCTGGCGGGGTGGATCAAGAAGAAATGCACTCGCGGCCGGTCGAGACGATCAGCCGGGGTGCGTCATCGAGAGGAGGTCGAGCTTCTCGTCGAGCTGCGCCTCGGTGAGTTCGCCGCGCTCCACGTACCCGAGTTCGATGATCGATTCGCGCACGGTGATCCCGCCGGCCACGGCATGCTTGGCGATCTTCGCCGCAGCTTCGTACCCGATCAGCTTGTTGAGTGGGGTCACGATCGACGGCGACATTCCTGCGTAGGCGGCCGCCCGATCGAGGTTCGCTTCGAGGCCGTCGATCGTTTTGTCGGCGAGCACGCGCATCGAGTTCGAGAGGAGACGAATCGACTCGAGCAGCGCCGTCCCCATCACCGGGATGGCCACGTTGAGCTCGAACGATCCGGAGGCGCCCGCCCATGCCACCGTGGCGTCGTTGCCGATCACGCGCGCACAGACCATCAGGGTCGCCTCGGGGACCACGGGGTTGACCTTGCCGGGCATGATCGACGAGCCGGGCTGCAGATCGGGGATGTGAAGTTCTCCGAGGCCGGTGTTCGGTCCCGAGCCCATCCAGCGGATGTCGTTGTTGATCTTGGTCAGCGAGACGGCGATGGTGCGCAGCGCTCCGGATGCCTCGACGAGGCCGTCACGATTCGCCTGTGCCTCGAAGTGGTCTTTCGCCTCGACGATCGGCAGTTCGGTCTCTGCTGCGAGGATGGCGATGACCTTCTGCGGGAAGCCGATCGGCGTGTTGATGCCGGTGCCGACCGCGGTGCCGCCCAAGGGGACCTCGCCGACGCGGGGGAGGACGGACTGCACGCGCTCGATGCCCAAGCGCATCTGTCGGGCGTAGCCGCCGAATTCCTGGCCGAGGGTGACGGGCGTCGCGTCCATGAGGTGGGTCCGGCCGGATTTGACGGCGGACTTCCACAGCTCCGCCTTCGCCTCGAGGGCGACGGCAAGGTGGTCCAACGCCGGGATCAGGTCGTCGATCAGAGCCTGGGTCACTGCGATGTGGACCGAGGTGGGGAAAACGTCGTTCGACGACTGCGACGCGTTGACGTGGTCGTTGGGGTGTACCGGGGCACCGAGGCGCCGGGTCGCGAGGGCTGCGAGCACCTCGTTCATGTTCATGTTCGAGGACGTTCCACTGCCGGTCTGGTACGTGTCGACGGGGAACTGGTCGTCGTACTGTCCGGTGATCACGTCGTCCGCTGCGCCGGCAATCGCATCCGCGATGAGGGGGTCGAGCGTTCCGAGTTCCTTGTTGGCGAGGGCGGCAGCCTTCTTGATGCGGGCGAGAGCGGCGATCTGCGTCGATTCCAGCCCCTTGCCCGAGATCGGGAAGTTCTCCACGGCACGCTGGGTCTGCGCCGCGTAGAGGGCATCCTTGGGGACGCGTACCTCGCCCATGGTGTCGTGCTCTATGCGGTACTCGATCTCGGTCACGTCATTGTTCCTTCTGTTGATCTGGTGATTCGTAGGGAAAGCGGTGCGTGGGTGCGGACTCAGTCTGCGCCCAAGATGATGTCGGGGACTGCGGTGCCCTCGGAGAGACGGTAGTTGGCGCCGACGATTCCGAGGCGTCCTTCGGCGACAGCGGCGCTGATCAGCTCGGAGGAGTGCAGCAGTTCGCCGACGGTGTCGCGGAGATGCTCGCGCCCGACGCGCTCGGCGTCGACGGTCTGCGAGTTGACGCCTTCGCCGCCGCTGTCGCGGAGGACTCGACGCACGGCGGGCACGATCGGGGCGATGAGCCGCCAGATGTGCGGAGGGAGGTCGGGGGCATCGATCGCGGTGCTGTCGATGGCGGCCCGAACGGCACCGCATTCGTCATGCCCGAGCACGAGGAGGAGCGGCACGTGGAGGACTTCGACCGCATACTCGAGGCTTCCGATGACCGAATCGGAGATGACCTGGCCCGCGTTGCGGACGACGAAGAGGTCGCCGAGCCCCATATCGAAGATGATCTCGGCCGACAGGCGTGAATCCGAGCAGCCGAACAGAGCGGCGACAGGGGTCTGCTTCGCCGCCACGTCGTTTCTGCGCTGCACATCCTGGTGCGGGTGGCGCGGATCGCCGGCGACGAATCGCGCGTTGCCGCGCACCATGTCGGCCCATGAGTCCCGGGGCGAGGGCCTGGTGTCGTGCATCTCGGTCACTCGGTCTCCTCACGCAGCGCACGAATCTGATCTGTCACGGTCGCGGCCGCGATGGCCGTGGTGGCGGCGTCGGTCGAGCCGGAGACGACCACGATGTCGGGTCCTGCTTCGGTCGCAAGCGCATAGCCCACGTTGCCGTTCGTAGACGCGTCGGAGACTTGATAACGGTCCCACACGATGCCGTCGACCGTGACGGTGCCGTTGGACCGCGCGCCGCCCATGAGCTGCGATGGCCACGCCTCGTCGGCGTCGAATCCCTGAGCGATCGTCACGAAACCGGTCGGCGGCGCGTACACGACCGTCCATGCCCCCGGATCGTCACCGGCAAGGCTCGCGCTGTTGACGCGCCAGTCCTCCGGTGCATCGGCGACGAGCAGGGTGCGCTGAAGCGAATCCGACAGCTCCGCGGCTGTCGTGGCGGGGTCGATGGGCGCCTGCTCGGGGATCGAGCCCCGCGGCACCGCGAAGATGATGACAGCCACAACGGCCACGGTGACGATGAGGGCCGCAACAAGATTTCGGGTGGTCTGACTCGACCGATAGACGCGGGACGATTCAGCCTTGCGGTCGGCTGTCTCTTCGGGCGTTTCCGGGCGGCCGAGTTCGGCGACGACGCGGTGTCCGTTGGCCATCAGAGCTCCGTGTCAGCCGACGCGCGGGCTTCGTCGAGAATGCGCTTCGCGCCGAGCAGCCACTCTTCGCAGCGCGCCGCGAGCGCTTCGCCCCGAGTCCACAATGCGAGCGATTGCTCGAGGGTGGGGGCGCCCTGTTCAAGCTCGCTGACGACCCGTACGAGTTCGTCGCGTGCCTGTTCGAACGAGAGGCCCGCCACGTCGGGGGCACCGGCGTATGGCGTGGTCATGTTCTCATCCTAGATCGGGCCATCGACGGACTCGGCGCTGACGGAGGCTGCTCCGGCGGACTCTTCGATTTCGCCTTCGGAGCGTGCCGCGAAGGATCCTCGCCCGACGGTCACCACGACCGTTGTGCCATGCGGTGCCTGCTGCGCGTCGCGAACGATGCGTCCGTCGTGCTGGTGGGCGATCGCATAGCCGCGATCGAGCGTTGCGCCGGGGGAGAGTGCGCGCAGCGACGCGCGGAGTTCGGTGGTTTTTCGGCTCGCGGCATCCATCCTGCGGTCCACCAGCTCGCGGCCCCGGCTGGTCAGCGTCCACAGCTCCTGCGATCGGCGTGGTGAGAAGCGTCTCGGGGGAGCGGAGCACGGGGCGCGACCGCAGCTGTTCGAGCGCCACGATGTCGCTCGTGACCCGGTGCGTCAAGCGGGTGCGAGCACGCGAGCGCAGCTGCTGAACCAGCGCACGCTGCTCCGCGACATCCGGCACGACACGTTTGGCGGCATCCGTCGGTGTCGATGCCCGCAGGTCCGCGACGTCATCGAGCAGCGGATGGTCGTTCTCGTGGCCGATGGCAGCGACGACGGGGGTGGATGCCGCGGCCACCGCACGCAGGAGTCGTTCGTCACTGAAGCCGAGCAGGGTCTGTGGGTCGCCGCCGCCGCGCGCGATGATGATGACGTCGACGTCGGGATCGGCATCGAGCTTGGCCAGGGCCGCCATCGTTTCGGGGACGCAGCGATCTCCTTGGACGGCGACGTGGACCGTGCGGAACCGGACCTGGGGCCAGCGCAGTTCGGCATTGCGATGCACATCTTTTTCGGCGTCACTGCGTTCGCCGGTGATGAGTCCGATCACGTGTGGGAGGAACGGCAGTGCTCGCTTGCGGGAGAGGTCGAACAGGCCCTCTGCGCGGAGCGCCCCGCGCAGGCGCTCGAGCTGGACCAATTGGTCGCCGAGGCCGGTGGGTCTGATCGAAGACACCGTGAAGCCGAAGTCGCCGGTCTTGACGAAGTAGTCGCTCTTCACGCAGGCGACGACGCGGTCGCCGACGGCGAGCTTGTCGGGGATGCGTTGGAGGGTGCTCGACCACACGCGGAACGAGATCGACGCTGCGCCGGACGCGTCCTTCATCTTGCCGAAGACATGCCCGCCGCGGAGGTTCCACGATGTGATCTCGCCTTCGACCCACACCGCGTTCCACTTTTGGACGAAATCGCGGATCGTTTCGTTGAGCCGCGCGACGGAGGTCGGTGTCTGGGGTGACGATTCGCGGGGATGTACGGAGTCCGGTGGCGGCGTTTCGCCTGCCGAGGGCTCGAACGTGGTCATCGTTTCCTTCCGCTGTGCCGTGTCCGTGCTGGGCCGGCGCCCAGCGTCCACTCCTAGAATCGAGGAGTGAGCACATCCGCCGTACGTCTTCCCGTTCCCCGAATCCCGGGCGTGCGCGGCCGCCTTCAGGATATCCCCGTCGCAGGGCGCAAGCGGGTGCTCCTGGCCGCACCGCGCGGGTATTGCGCGGGCGTTGACCGCGCGGTGATCGCTGTGGAGAAGGCGCTCGAGCGCTTCGGGGCGCCGGTGTACGTGCGCAAGCAGATCGTGCACAACATCCACGTCGTGACCGAACTCGAAGCGGCCGGAGCGATCTTCGTCGACGAGGTCGATGAGGTACCACCCGGGGCGCACGTCGTCTTCAGCGCGCATGGAGTATCGCCGGCGGTCGTCACTGCGGCATCCGACCGCGGACTTCAGGCGATCGATGCCACGTGCCCGCTGGTGACCAAGGTCCACCGTGAGGCCGTGCGATTCGCGCGCGACGATTTCGAGATCCTGCTGATCGGCCATGAGGGGCACGAAGAGGTCGAGGGCACCGCGGGCGAGGCGCCCGAGCACGTCACCGTCGTCAACTCGCCCGACGATGCCGACCGCGTCGTCGTCCGTGACCCCTCCAAGGTGGTCTGGCTGTCGCAGACCACCCTCTCCGTCGACGAGACGATGGAGACGGTTCGACGGTTGCGCGTGAGGTTCCCGGATCTCCAAGATCCGCCCTCGGACGACATCTGCTACGCGACGCAGAACCGGCAGGTCGCGATCAAGAAGGTGGCGAAGGATGCCGACCTGGTGATCGTCGTCGGCTCTGCCAACTCGTCCAACAGTGTGCGTCTCGTCGAGGTCGCACTCGAATACGGCGCAAAAGCCGCCTACCGAGTGGACTACGCGAGCGAGATCCAGCAGTCGTGGCTCGACGGCGTCGAAACGGTCGGGGTGACCAGCGGTGCGTCGGTCCCCGAGGTTCTCGTGCGGGAAGTTCTGGACGATCTCGACGGCGCAGGCTATCGCGACATCGAAGAAGTCAAGACGGCGGAGGAAGACCTTCTCTTCTCCCTCCCCAAGGAATTGCGTCACGACGCGTCCGGCAAGCGTGACGACCGCGCTCTTGGCGGCAGGACGAGCGGATGAGCGACCCCGACCAGCCCGAGCGGCGCCCCGCTCCGCGATACGGCGAATACGCGACCCCCGAAGAGCAGCGAGCCCGCACCCAGCAGCCTGGCCCCGCGCAACCGGTATCCCCGATCGGCGGTCCGCCGCAGTACGGCGCATCGGGCGACAGTGCGCAGGGTCTGGCGCCGGGGAACCATGTGCCGCCCGTGATGCCCGGTGACACCGCGTCGCCGCATCCGCAGACCGGCCCCGCGACGACCACGGCCGCACGCCCCACCCGACTCGCGGACCGCATCATCACCCTCGTCCTCCTCGCATACGGCGCGATCACCGTCTTCTCCGCCATCCCGCAGATGCTCGATTTCACGGATTTCGCGGAGACCTGGATGGGCGTCGCCGGAATCGACGGCGACTTCACGAATTTCGCCCTGGGCCAGCAGTGGGGAGCGATCGCCGCATGGGTGTTCGCTCTCGGGTGGCTGTTGACCGCGGTGCTCTCGTGGTGGTCGCTCTCGCGTCGTCGACTGTCGTGGTGGATCCCGATGGTGGGCGCGATCGTGACCTTCCTGCTGGTCACCTTCTGCCTGATGGTTCCTCTCCTCTCCGACCCGCTGATCATCGAGCACTTCTCGACCGCTTCCTGACGTCACCTCGCGCTTCCCGTGTGGGATCGCGCAGTGGGGATGGCGCAGTATCGTGGCGGGCATGGCCCGTCTCCTCGCCGTCTGCGTCGTGCACGCTCTGCGACCCAACGTCGGCGGAGGCTCCATGGGGGTCACCGCCATTGATAAGCGGCCCGTCGACGGGACGGTGAAGATCGGACCGTTCGGCGTCTTCGCCGATGTGCAGGCCGACCGTCGGCATCACGGCGGATTGGACAAGGCGATCTACGCCTACGCCGAAGAGGATGCGCAGTATTGGGCTCGCGAGTTGGGCCGCGACCTCCCTCCGGGTTTCTTCGGGGAGAATCTCCGCGTCGACGGTATGGACGTCAATGCCGCGCGCATCGGAGAGGTATGGCAGATCGGCGAGACTGTGCGGCTCGAAGTGACGATGCCGCGTACCCCTTGCCAGACCTTCGCGCGGTGGGTGGGCGGTGCCGACCAGCGCGGCTGGGTGAAGCGCTTTTCGCAGGAGCGGCGGTTGGGACCCTATCTGCGGGTGCTCAAGAGCGGGAAGGTGGCGGCGGGGGACGAGATCGTCGTGCTCTCGCGCCCCGAGGGCGCGCCGACGATTCTCGAGGTCTACTCAGACCCGCAGTGACCCGCGGATGCCGCACCCGGCATCCGCATCCGCGGCATCCGCACCCGCGGCATCCGCTGTTCGCCCGTCGCGTGTGCGCAGTCGCGCGCGATGGCACTGCGCGTTGGTGACGGCCGAAGGAAATCCCGGGGCGGAGCCTCACCTTGGTCCGTCGCAATTGCAGGATGCTGCGCCCCAACACTCTGCGGAAGAGACGGGCGAACGCGTGCGCGCACCGAGGTCGCGACACACACGAATGCCCCGACTGCGAGGCAGCCGGGGCATCCGAATTGTGAGCGAATCAGCTCTGCGAGTGGCCCGCCGAGCCGAGCTGGTGCGTCGCCTCGATGACACGGGCGGCCATGGCGGTCTCGGCGACCTTGCCCCAGGCGCGCGGGTCGTAGAACTTCTTGTTGCCGACCTCGCCGTCGAGCTTGAGGACACCGTCGTAGTGCTCGAACATGTATCCGGCGACCGAGCGCGTGAACGCGTACTGGGTGTCGGTGTCGATGTTCATCTTGATGACGCCATTGGAGACGGCCAGCGCGATCTCTTCCTCGGTCGAACCGCTGCCGCCGTGGAAAACGAGGTCGAGGGGCTTGATGCCGGTGCCGAATTTCTCGGCGATGCCGGCCTGGATCTCGCCGAGCAGTTCGGGCTGGAGCTTGACGTTGCCGGGCTTGTACACGCCGTGCACGTTGCCGAAGGTCAGCGCGGCGATCCAGCGACCGTTCTCGCCGAGACCGAGGGCATCGACGAACTGGGCGACGTCGCCGGTGGTCGTGTAGAGAGCGTCGTTCGTGCCCTCGTGCTTCACGCCGTCCTCTTCGCCGCCGACGACGCCGATCTCGACCTCGAGGATCGAGTTGATGGCCTTCATGCGGGGGAGGAGTTCCTTGGCGATCTCGATGTTCTCCGCGAGCGGCACGGCCGATCCGTCCCACATGTGCGACTGGAAGATCGGGAGCCCGCCGTCGGCGACCACGGACTCGGATGCCTTGATGAGCGGCAGGACGAAGTCCTCGAGAGCGGGCTTGGGGCAGTGGTCGGTGTGCAGTGCGACGGTGATCGGGTAGCTCTTGGCGACCTCGTGGACATATGCGGCGAAGGCGAGGGCACCGGTCGCGCGGGCCTTGCGCGTGTGGCCGGCGAAGTAGTCGGCGCCACCGGTGGTGACCTGGAGGATGCCGTCGGAGCCCGCTTCGGTGAGCCCTTGGAGCACGGCGTTGACGGATTGTGAGCTTGCGGCATTGATCGCGGGGTAGGCGAATCCGCCTGCCTTCGCGCGGTCCAGCATTTCGGCGTACTGCTCGGGGGTGGCGACGGGCATGATGCTCCTTTTGAAGGTGTCGGCTACTGGCTTGAGTGTACCGATGTCGGGCAACGCTCCGTAGGGCAACCTCCGCGCCGGTTAGGCTACGAAGACGGCACGCAGAGAGGAGCCCGGGATGGCGCGCAAGTCCCTGGTGTCCGAAGTTTCGGACGCGCTGTTGGATCGCATCATCTCCGGAGACCTGGCGGTCGGTGACGCTCTTCCGAGCGAAGCCGAGATCGGTGAGGCCTTCGATGTCAGTCGCGTCACGGTGCGCGAGGCGCTGCGGATTCTCGCGACGCAGGGCATCATCCGCGTCACGTCGGGGATCGGCTCGGTCATCAGCCCGCTGAGTGAGTGGCAGTCGTTGAACGCCATTCTGCGATACCGGTCGGCGCGCAGCGACGATGGTGAAGTCGCTGTCCAGTTGGTCGAGGTGCGCAGAATGTTCGAGACGGAAGCTGCCGCGCTCGCGGCGACGAAGCTGACCGACAGCGCACTGGATGAGTTGGCGGTGTGCATCGAACGCATGCAGTCGGCCTCGAGCGCGTCGGATGTCGGCGAGTTCGTGATCGCTGATCTGCGATTCCACGACATCATCCTGCGTGGGTCCGGCAATGTCTTTCTGGCCGCGCTCTTCGAGCCCCTCACTCGGGTGCTCGCCGATCGGCGGGCGCAGACGTCGCAGGTTCCGCAGATCCAACGCAATGCCATCGAGAAGCACATCGCGGTGCTCGACGCGCTGCGACAGAGGGAACCAGCTGCGGCTCGTGCGGCGATGGACCAACACATGCAGCAGACGCTTGACGACCTCCAGACCTACGTCCTCGACCTCACGCGCTGATCAGCAGCCACACCCGAAAGGTCTTGACAACTCTCGCTTCTCCTGGGAAGCTGTATGACACCAGACAGCAGATACGTCGCTGTCGCGTGACAACAACGGAGTTGCTATGAATCTCGATGCGCTGTTGAGCGAGTTCCCCCCCTCTCGGCACCTGGACCCCGCGGTGATCGCAGACCGGGTGCGTCGGTCGCACTCGGTCCTCATCGTGCTCGACGACGATCCGACAGGCACTCAATCGGTCGCCGATCTCCCGGTGCTGGCGAGTTGGGAGGTGGAAGACTTCCATTGGGCGTTCGACACCGGTGCACCGGCGGTCTACGTCCTGACCAACTCCCGCAGCTTCGATGCCGGCGAGGCGACTCGGATCAACCGCGAGGTCGTCACCGCGGCCGTGACCGCGGCCCGCACTCGGGGCCTGCGCACGACATTCGCCAGTCGCGGCGACTCCACCCTTCGCGGACATTTTCCGCTCGAACCCGACGTCATCGGCGACACACTCGTCGCACTGGGCGAGCCCGCACCCGACGGCGTGATCCTGGTGCCCGCATTTCCGGACGCCGGTCGCGTCACCATCGGGGGGATCCACGGGATGGTCGACGGCGGAGAATTCACGCCGGTCGGCGAGACGGAGTTCGCGCGCGACTCCACCTTCGGCTACCGCTCGTCTCGGCTCGCGGACTGGGCGGAGGAGAAGAGCGAAGGCCGGATCGTCGCCGGGGATGTCGTCGAACTGAGCCTCGCGGTCATCCGCGCCGGGGCCGAATCGATCGCCGACGTGCTGAGCGCGGCAGCTCCGGCGAGTACCTTCGCTGCGGACATCGTCGACGAAGATGACCTGCGCCAACTCTCACTGGGGCTCGATCTTGCCGAGTCCGCAGGGCGCAGCTTCATCTATCGCGTCGGACCCCCCTTCGTACGAGCTCGGATCGGTCAAGCGCCGCGCGCGCCACTGGCGGTCGACAACGCCGCTTCGAGCGATCCTGCGGCCGCGCGGGGAGGTCTGATCGTCGTGGGCTCGCACGTGGGGCTGACGAGCCGGCAGCTCGCCGACCTGACGGCGCACCGGCCAGATGCCGTCGTCGTCGAGTTGGATGTGCCGTCGATCCTCGACGACGCCACCGCGGAGGCGACCGTGGACGACGCTGTCGCCCGGGTCGCCGGTGCACTCGCGGCGGGCGACGTCATCATGCATTCGAGTCGAACGCTCATCCGTACCGCGGACGCCGCCGAGAGCTTGGCGATCTCGCGAAAGGTGTCGGACGCGCTCGTTGCCGTCGTTCGCCGCGTACTCGAGGAACGTCCCCCACGATTCGTGATCGCGAAGGGTGGAATCACCTCCAGCGATGTCGCGAGTCGGGGCCTGTCCATCCGTCGAGCCATGGTGCGCGGGTCGCTGTTCCCCGGGATCGTCTCGGTCTGGGAACCCGCGGAGGGGCCGGCGACCGGCATCCCGTACATCGTCTTCGCCGGCAACGTCGGATCTGACACGACGCTCACCGAAGCGGTTGAAAAGCTCTCACTTCACACCACCGAATCGGCTGTTCAGCCGTGAACGACACGAAAGGCACTTCGATGACCACTCCCACCGTCGCCGTACTGGGACTCGGCGCCATGGGTCTGCCCATGGCGACCCGCCTCGCCGAAGATCTCACCGTGCGTGGTTTCGACATCAACGCCGCCCGCCTCGATCTCGCTGAGAAGGTGGGGATCGTCCGCTGCGAAACAGCGCGCGACACCGTTGACGGCGCGGATGCCGTCCTCCTCGCCGTTCGGGATTCGGCACAGCTCGCGGATGTGCTCTTCGGCGCCACGGGAATTGCATCGACCCTTCGTTCGGGTTCGATCGTCATCCTCACCAGCACCGTGGGAACCGACGGGCTGGCCGAGGTCGTGTCGCAATTGCGCGAACTGGACATCGAACTCGTCGACGCGCCGCTCAGCGGCGGACCCGCGCGAGCGGGCTCCGGAGATCTGCTCATCGTCGTTGGGGCAACCCCCGAGGCCCGTGCAAAGGCGCAGCCGGTACTCGACCGACTCGCGTCGACTCTGACGGTGGTAGGTGACCGCCCGGGAGATGGGCAAGCGCTCAAGACCGTCAATCAACTGCTCTGCGGTGTCCATATCGCCGCCGCTGCCGAGGCGCTCGCGCTGGCCGACGCGCTCGGACTCGACACCGCCCGCACTCTCGATGCTCTCGGGGCGGGGGCTGCGGCTTCGTTCATGCTCGCCAATCGCGGTCCACGCGCACTACAGGCGTATGACGAGGGTGGCGCCGAAGTGCTCAGCCGGCTGGACATCTTCGTCAAAGACATGGGCATCGTCACCAAGGCCGCCCGCGCGGCGCACCTCGCAACGCCCATCGCCGCGGCAGCCGAACAGCTTTACCTCATCGGCGAAGCGCAAGGCCTCGGCGAGCACGACGACTCGTCAGTGATCCGTGTGATTGCCCCCCAGCGCCGCAACAGCTCGTCACTTTCACCCCAACCGACCGATGCGGCAGGCAACTCATGACAGGGATGAAAGAATCGCGATTCCTTCGCTCTGGAAAGCCGCAAGATCACCCGGTGGCGGCCTCGTCGCCGCATAGGGTGAAGTCATGGTGAGTCTTACTGCTGATATGAGTCCGCTGCATCCCGACCGCAACCTCGCATTGGAGTTGGTCCGTGCGACCGAAGCCGCAGCGATTCGGTCGGTGCCCTTCATCGGACGAGGCAAGAAGGAACTCGCAGACGGCGCGGCGGTTGACGCGATGCGCGCGTTCCTCACCACCGTCAATTTCGACGGGGTCATCGTGATCGGCGAAGGCGAGAAGGACAACGCGCCGATGCTCTTCAACGGCGAGCGGGTCGGCACCGGGCGCGGTCCGCAGGCAGACATCGCGGTCGACCCGATCGACGGCACGACCCTGACGGCGGAAGGTCGCAACAATGCGCTCTCGGTGATCGCGGTCGCTGACCGCGGGGCCATGCTCGACGCGTCGACCGTGTTCTACATGGACAAGCTCGTCACCGGCCCCGCCGGGGTGGGCGTCGTCGACATCCGGCTTCCGGTAGGGGAGAACATCCGCCTGCTGGCGAAGGCGCTCGGCAAGCCCGTTGATGAACTCGTGGTTTCGGTGCTCAACCGTCCGCGCCACCAGAAGCTGATCAACGATATCCGCGAGGCAGGTGCCGGCACCCGGCTCATGAGCGACGGTGACGTCGCCGGCGGGATCAACGCCGCCCGCCACAACGCCCGCACCGACATGTGCGTCGGTGTCGGGGGGAGCCCCGAGGGCATCGTGACGGCGTGTGCGATCAAAGCCCTCGGCGGACACATCCAGGGTCGGCTCTGGCCGCGCGACGACGACGAGAAGCAGAAGGGCATCGACTCGGGCCTCGCGATGGACGGGCACGTCTACGAGGCCGATGACCTGGTCAAGGGGAAGAACACGATCTTCGTCGCCACCGGGGTGACCAACGGCGAACTCGTCGCCGGAGTTCGCCGCGTCGGCGACTTCCTCTACAGCGAGAGCGTCGTGCTGCGTGGATCGTCGGGGACCCTGCGTCGCATCTCGTCGGAGCACCTCACATCGAAGTGGCTGTAACGATCACGACACGCTCGAGGGTCGTGCGCTGACGCTTTGCCGCGCACTCTGGCACAATGGGCCGAGGTGTCAACGATGATGCGTCCAACGTCCCACGCATCCCGGGAGAGTTATGTCTACCGCATCGAACAGCCCTAAGACCGGTCAGGTCGCCGTTGCGATCGACCCGTCGCGTCGTCCGGATGTGCTGTTGCGCCGTCGCACCCCGCAGGACCACGAAGTCAGTGCGTGGTGGATGATCGGGGCGTTCGCGGCAGTGACGGTGGCCGTTGTCGGACTCCTCAACTTCTTCCCCGGCGGCTGATCAGTCCTCCTCTGATGCGACGCCCACGCGCGTCCGCAGTTCGCCGATGTCGGCGCCTAGCTCTGGTTGCAGGAACTCGACCGACGTCAGGCGTCTCGGAGCTGTCTCCACGACCGCCGGTGGTGTCACCGAATCAAGTTTCGTCTCGTCGATGCCGGGGAACTTACGGGCGGTGACCAGAACGCGGCTCTCAAGCGAACCTGCGAACTTGTTGTAGCTGTCGACGGTGCGCTCGATCGCTCGCCGCAGGTCGTTCGCGTGTGCGGCGAGACCCCCCAATCGCTGGAACAGCTCGTTGCCGAGTTCGAACAAGGTGCGGGCCTCATCGGTGACGTCTTGCTGCGTCCACGTGTAGGCGACGGTCTTCAGTACCGCCCAGAGGTTTACCGGCGAGGCGAGCGCGACCCGCTTGCCGAAGGCGTAGTCGAGCAGTGAGGGGTCTTCTTCGAGCGCGGCGGCGAGCAGTGATTCGCTGGGGATGAAGCAGACAACGAACTCAGGACTCGACGACAGCCCCGCCCAATATGTCTTCTTCGCGAGCGCATCCACGTGAGCCCGCACGGCGCGGACATGGGCAGCCAGCAGAGACTTCCGCCTCGCACCTTCTTCGCCCTGCGCGGTCAGCGGAATCGCGCTGGCCTCGAGGTACGCATTGAGTGGCACTTTGGCATCGACGGCCAGAGCCTTGTTGCCGGGAAGGCGCACGACGAGATCAGGCCGCCCGGCCCCCGCGTCGGAAGAGATCGAGGTCTGCGTATCGAAGTCGACGTATCGGGTGAGACCGGCCGACTCCACAACACGACGCAATTGCGTCTCGCCCCACACTCCTCGCGCGGAGTTCGAGCGCAGAGCGCCGGCGAGCGATTCAGTGGTCGCGCGGAGTGATTCGTCCGATTCCTGTGCGCGACGCAGCTGCTCGGCGAGCGTGCCGAATTGCGAATGCCGTTCGCGCTCGAGATCGTCCACCTTCTGCTGCATGTTCTGGAGCGACTCCTGAACCGGTGCGAGTGCCCGCAGGACCGCCTGCTCGCGGCGCTCGCGCTCGTCACGCGCGGATTGATCCAGCCGCGCCTGCGCGCCGACTTCGCGCTGCAGAGCGCGTTGCTGTTCGAGCTGAGTGGTCAGCGCACCTCGCTCGGCTTCGGCCGCGGCGGCGCGAGCGATGAGAGCCGCGCGCTCCCGCGCGGCACGTTCGCTGGCACGTGTGCCTCCTCCGAACCACCCGGCGAGCAGTCCCGCGAGCAGGCAGACGATGGCGATGGCAGTGACAATGGCGGCATCCATGTCAACAGCATCGCGCGAACCTACGACATCGGCCTGCGACATCCACCCACGCCACCCGGTTCAGGCGGCGACGCCAGCTTCGCGCGGAGGCGCAATCTCCTGATGCTGTGCCGGGATCTGCGGAACGCGCAGGCCCAAGAGCATGGCAAGCTCCACGACATCCTGAGCGCCCTCCTGCCGTGCGGCGTCGATCATGATGTGCGCGCACGCCAGAGCGTCCGCGGCCGCGTCGTGGTGGGCGAAGTCGAGAAATCCGGCGGCGGCCGCGACGAAAGGCAGACGGTAGGACGGCAGGGTGTAGACCTTGCGGGACACCTGCAGGCTGCAGACGTAGCGGAAGGGTGGGCAGGCGGCTCCGGTGGCTTCACTGGCGCGACGAAGCACGGCCATATCGAAACCGGCATTGTGCGCCACGAGCACGTCATCCCCGGCGAAGTCCGCGATGTCTCCCAGCTGCGCCGACCAGGTCTTCGCGCCGATGACATCCTCGGGCTGGATGCCGTGGATCCCGATGTTCAACTCGAAGAAGCGGTCATGGCCGGGGGGCGGTTGAATGAGCCATCCAGCGGTCGCGACGACCCGTCCATCGCGTACGCGGGCGAGCCCCACCGCGCAGGCCGACGCGCTCGAGGAGTTCGCCGTTTCGAAATCGATGGCGGTGAAATCCAGGGGCACCTCCCCAGCGTCGCCCGCGGTCGGACGGCGGAGGCGGAGGCGCGCCGGGAACTCCCGTCGTAGGGTCGGAGGATGACGGAGAGCAATGCGGCGATGGCCTTGTCGTTCGGGCAAGCGGCGGGCATCTACGAGGCCGGTCGGCCCGGATACCCGAGCGATGCCGTGGCATGGCTGCTCGATCCAGCCCGCCACAACGGAGGGGTGCTCGAGGTCGCGGACGTGGGTGCCGGTACCGGCAAGCTCACTCGGACCCTGGTCGAACTGGGGGCCGACACGGTGGCAATCGACCCCGACCTCGAGATGCTGAGTGCACTCCGCGACAACGTTCCCGGCGTGAAGACGCTCCCGGGGACGGCAGAGCGGATGCCGCTCCCCGACGAATCCGTTGACGCTGTCGTGCTCGGCCAGGCGTGGCACTGGGTCGATCCGGAGGCCGGCTCCACGGAGGTCGCGCGGGTCTTGCGGCCCGGGGGAGTGCTCGGACTGGTGTGGAACATCCGCGACGAGTCGGTGCCGTGGGTGGCACGTCTCACCCGGATCATGAAGGGCAGCAACGCCGAAGAACTGCTCGCCGGCGGGGGACCGCGGGTCGGTGCACCGTTCGGGCCTCTCGAGGAGGGCCGCTGGGCATGGTCTCGGCCCGTCACCCGCGACGTCCTCACGGCGATGGTGAACTCACGCAGCTATGTGATCACGGCATCCGTCGAAGAACGCGCCCGAATCGACAATGAGGTGGGCATGCTCTTCGATGAGATCGGCGCCGTCGGAGATGGGACCGTGGCGTTGCCCTATGTCACGCACGCATTCCGGGCGGTGCGGCCCACGTAGACTCGATGCCCGTGGCTCTTACCATCGGAATCGTCGGTCTTCCTAACGTCGGCAAGTCAACCCTGTTCAACGCCCTGACCAAGAATCAGGTGCTCGCGGCGAACTATCCGTTCGCGACGATCGAGCCGAACATCGGTGTGGTGAACCTGCCCGACCCACGGCTCCAGCAGCTGGCCGAGATCTTCCACAGCGAGCGGATCCTTCCCGCCGCGGTGTCCTTCGTCGACATCGCCGGCATCGTTCGTGGGGCCAGTGAAGGTGAAGGGCTCGGCAACAAGTTCCTCGCGAACATTCGTGAGGCGGATGCCATCGCACAGGTCGTCCGCGGATTCGCCGACGACGATGTCGTGCACGTCGAAGGGTCGGTGAACCCGAAGAACGACCTGGAGACGATCAACGCCGAGCTGCAGCTCGCCGACCTCGAGACGCTCGAGAAGGCGATTCACCGGTACGAGAAAGAGGTTCGGGGACGCAAGCTCGACCCGTCGGTGCTGGATGCGGCGACCGCCGCGAAGGACGCGCTGGAGCGCGGCATTCTGCTGTCGGCATCCGGTCTCGATCTGGAACCGATCCGCGAACTGGGGCTCCTCACCGCAAAGCCCTTCATCTTCGTCTTCAACGTCGACGAGGCGGTGTTGACGGATGCCGAACGCCTGGCCGAACTCGCTGCCCTCGTCGCGCCCGCGAAAGCGGTCTTCCTCGACGCGAAGATCGAGTCCGAGCTCATCGACCTCGACCCCGAAGACGCCGCCGAACTTCTCGCCTCGACGGGCCAGGAAGAGTCGGGCCTCGACCAGCTCGCGCGCATCGGGTTCGACACGCTCGGCCTGCAGACCTATCTCACCGCCGGCCCCAAGGAGTCGCGCGCATGGACGATCCCCAAGGGGTCGAAGGCTCCGCAGGCGGCCGGTGTGATTCACACCGACTTCGAGAAGGGCTTCATCAAGGCCGAGGTCATCTCGTTCGAAGACCTGGTTGAGACCGGCTCGGTGCTGGAGGCCCGCTCGAAGGGCAAGGCGCGCCTCGAGGGCAAGGACTACGTCATGCGGGACGGCGACGTCGTCGAGTTCCGCTTCAACGTCTGACAGGCCTCATTTACCCGCGTATTTCCGCGGATTCGTGGCCGTTCGAGCCGTTTTAGTCCGCAAAAAGTCCGCAGAAATCTGGCGCCAGGGCGTGCGATAGCTCAGGACGGACCCCGTTCGAGCACGCGGATGTGACTGCTCAGACTGAGGCTCAGCGGTTGTCGGGAACTGGCAATGTCGGGGGATGCAGCCGATTGCAGTGCGCTCGATACGAGCGCACCCGCGGCCGTCCGAGTGCGGTCCTCAGCGGTCGGCCAGAGATGGCTGTAGGTGTTGAGTGTGGTCGTCGCGCGCGCGTGACCGAGCGCACGCTGAACGGTGACGACATCGCACCCCGAGGCGATCAGTCCCGACGCGTAGAAGTGGCGCAGGTCGTGGAGACGGATGCCGTCAACTCCCGCGGCGGCGAGCGTCTTGCGCCACCAATAGCCGACCGTGTTCTGGTGCGGTGGCAGCCCATACTGACCCATGAACAGCCATCGATCGGTGCCGAATGTGCCGTGGTCGGCGAAGTGCTTACTGAGGATCGCGAGCAGCTCGTCAGCTGCGAAGATCACCCGCTCCGACCCGTACTTCGGCGGAGTCAGGGTGATCTCCTGCGCAGAATGGCGCTGCACCTGGCGTCGCACGTGGATCTGCCGACGCAGGAAGTTGATGTCATCCGCCTGCAGTGCGGCTGCTTCACCCAACCGGAGGCCAGCGAATGCACACACGGCCACGAAAGGCCGGAACCACCATTCGGCGGCGGCCATGATCATCCCGACTTCCTCGGGGGTCGGGACACGCATCGACGCCTCGGCCTTGCGCAGTCGGGGGAGAGTCACTCCGATGGATGGATCCTCGGGCATCCTGCGGTCACGAACGGCGGCGCGAATGACACCACGAACGTTGTTGACGCGGGTCTTAATGGTGCCGGGAGCCAGACCCCGAGATGCCATCTCCTTCACCCACGCCTCGACATGCGATCGACTGAGCCGACGAAGCTCGACATCGCGGAAGCTGCACGTCCGCATGGCGAGGTTCATCGCGACGACGGTTCCGGCTGCCCAGAGCTGACGTGTCGACCAGTCGGCGTAGTACTGCGAGAGAGTGATCGTGCCGGCGCGTGGGTCGACATAACGTCCCGTGATGACGGAAGTTGTCACCTCGTCCAGCCAGCGCTGGGCGTCGCGCTTCGTGTCGAAATGGCGAGAGAGCTCCCTGTGTGTCTCGTCGCGGTAGCGGGCGCGCCAGGAGCCATCAGGACGCTGTTTGATGCTCGCCATATGGCTCCAATCGCGTAGGACGACTCGACCTCACCTGACAGTGTGAACCCGCCGGTGCCGGATCGCTACTTGCCTGACGTCGCTGGCGCCATCAAGCTACTTTCTGCGACGCGTAGCGACCAATCTTGCGCCGCGCGCCGATGCCAGTCGACTCATCCCGTCCGTGGAACGATCCACATACGTGCACCTCTGTTGCTTGGACATGCCACGCGCGAAGTGGAGCGCTTTCGTCCCCGCCAGGCTTCGCGAGCGGCCAGGCGCGGCTCGCGGGGGCCACGAGTAAACGCATCGACGTCGAGCCGCCGGCGACAAGGAGTGCGAACATCACAGGCCCGGTGTTGCGCTCCGTACGAACGAATCAGTGAGGCCGCATCATGGACGCGGCAGGTAGCGTCTCGCGCTCGCGGGGTGGCGCGCTCGCGTTTGGACACCGCCGCCATTGTCCAGCGCCCCGTCACGCCCCGGCTGCGACGAGTATCCCATCGGTGAGGAACCCGGCCATGAGTCCGATGAACACGCCATAGCCAACGAGCTGGCCGCGGCGCGCCCGAGCGACGACACCGAGGAGTTGGATCACCACGAAGATGATCGACCCGGCGGCCAAGGACAAGAAGAGAATGCTCAGTTGCGGACTGACGACCGTCCAGCCGACCATCGTGCCGACGAATGTGGGACCGCCCCCGATCAACGCGAGAAGCAGCAGGAATCCCCACGACGGACGACGCTCATCCCCTGCAAGAGGCGCCACGATCCCGAAACCCTCCGTCGCATTGTGCAACGCAAATCCCACGACCAGCACCGTGGCCAACGCGATCTGACCGGTCGCCGCCGACTGCCCGATCGCTAGCCCCTCCGCCATGTTGTGCAGGCCGATCCCGATGGCGATCAGCACCGCAAGCCGTCGCGGAGCCGGCTCACTAGGATCCTCGGACCGCTGGGCCATCCGCTGAAACAGGGGGATCGACAGAAGCCCGACTGCGATTCCCACTACGAACAACAGCCCGTCCGCGAGCAGCAGGGCAGGATTCGATCGGTCGGCAAGCAGCGCGTCTATCGGCTCCCACGCCGCCGAAAGCACGTCCCACACCAGGAACAGCAAGACCCCGACAGCCCCCGCACTGAGCATCACCCGCAAGCCGACCGAGGGCGACCGCAGCCTTCCGATCGGCATCCCAAGCACAATGGTCGCGCCCGCGACGATCCCCAGCAGCAACACAGCTCCGAACGACACTCGAACACTCCTCTTGTTAGGACGGCCTAACCCTAGGCGGTTCACGCTCGGATCAGAAAATCCGGTACTTCAGGCGGCCTAGTCGCTGAGCGGAGGATCGGCCAGTCCCCCCAGCGGCGGAAACACGTGAGCCCGGACCACACGCGTCTGTCTGCTCGGTGGGGAGCCGCGCGTCGCCGAGTACGCTCGCATCCTCTATCCGTGTTGGACTCGTCGCCGCGCTCGTGATCTCCTGTCCGTCGCGATCCCGCGCGCCGCAGTCTGAACGATCTCTCAGATTCGGGTACTCGGTTCGGCCCTGAATCTGAGGCGTGTAGGGCAGGATTCATCCGGAGGTGCGATGCGGGTCCTGCTGGTGGAAGACGATGCGCTACTCGCCGCGACCGTCACACAGCTGCTGCGCGAAGCGGGCTATGCGGTCGACGTCGAATCGGATGCCGCGTCAGCGCTGGTCACTTTCGAGATAGAGCCGGTTGATCTCGTGGTGCTCGATGTACGGTTGCCAGGCATGTCGGGAGGCGGCGTCGAGCTGTGCCGGCGGATTCGCGAAAGATCATCGGACGTCCCGGTCCTGATGCTCACGGCCATCAGCGCACGCGCCACCATCGTGCAATGCCTGGATGCCGGTGCCGACGACTATCTCGTCAAACCCTTCCACGTCGGGGAGTTGCTCGCGCGCATCCGCGCACTACTGCGTCGCCTACCCAGCGCGGTTCCTCCCAAACTCCTTGTCGGCTCGCTCACGCTGGATCCCGGCCGCCGAAGCGTGGAGCGCCGGGGTCGCGTCATCCCGCTCAGTCCGAAGGAGTTCTCGGTCCTGGACTACCTGATGCGTCACCCGGATGTGGTCGTGACGAGCAGTGAGCTCATCGACCACGCCTGGGATCGCAATTACGAGGGCTACAGCAACGTGGTGCCCACCTACATCCGCTACCTGCGTCGCAAACTCGCCGTGCCCGGGGAAGCAGACCCCATCGTCACCCATCGGGGCGCCGGGTATTCGGTGTCGAGCAGGTTGCGGTGATCCTGCGTCGCGCGCGGTGGCGGATGACTGTCGGCTTCGCCGCCGTCCAGCTGATCACCTACGCCGTTTTCGCGGTCTCTGTCTACGCGTTCGTCACCGCGAGCTTCGACTTCGACGGCATCGAGGACGGGGGATCTGTCTCGACGGCCGAGGCCGGATTTGGAACCCTTCGCATGGCCCTGCTGCTCGCCTTCGCCGGCCTCCTTGTGGTTGCACCGCTCTCCAGTTGGATCCTCGCGGGACTCGCGATGAAACCGGTCGCCGCCACACTGGCCGCGCAGCGACGGTTTGTGGATGACGCATCGCACGAACTGCGAACCCCCCTGACCGCGGTCCAGGCCCAGCTCGAACTGGCGCTGCTCCGGCCACGGAGCGTCGCTGAATACCGCAACGCGTGCCACAAGGCGCTCGAAGCGACGCACGTCCTCGGAGACATCGCCGAAGACCTGCTGGTCGCGTCGGAGGATCCCCGCGAGCGATCGACTCACAGTTTCGTTGCACTGAGCGAGGCGGTGCACCGCGCCCGCGTGCTGCTCCCGCGGCCTGAGCGGGTAACGGTCACTGTGACGGGCCAGCCGCGGGTCGTAGCATCCGCCGTCGCGGTGCAGCGAGTGCTGATGAACATTCTCGTGAACGCCTGCCGATACTCGAGCGAGGACACCAGCGTGTTGGTTCGCGTCTTCACCAAAGGACGCTGGGGAATCATCGAGGTCGTGGACCACGGCATCGGAATGAGTTCGGTGGAATCGCGCCATGCTTTCGACAGGTTCTGGCAAGCAGATCCATCGCGGGCAAGCGAGGGCGCTGGCCTCGGCCTATCGATCGTCCGCGACATCGTGAGCTCACTGCGTGGCCATATCTCCCTCAGCTCGACGCCGGGCATAGGCACGACTGTGCGCGTGCGGCTGCCGCTCTCACGTTTATCCCACGATCCGCTCCGTAGCGTCGACGCGACGGCAGATTCCGTCTGAAAGGAAGGCTCAAATGGAAGCCGAAAAGAAGAAGAAGATCCGGCTCGCCACCGGAGCTGGCATCGCCGCGATCGTCCTTGCATCCGGTCTCGCGATCGGGATCCCGGCCATCGCACAGGCCTCCGCGCAGACGTCGTCGACTGTCGGCGTCGAGGACGGCACGAACGACGGCGAGACCGCCGACGATCAGGGCATCGAAGACGGCACGAACGACGGCGAGACCGCCGACGATCAGGGCATCGAAGACGGCACGAACGACGGTGAGACCGCCGACGACTGAAATCGAATCAATCGCAGCGCCGACCGTGACCATTGCCGCCAAGGCAGGACGGTCGGCGCTTGCATTAAGTTCAGAGGTCAACTACGGGTGCGGCCAGGCCCGGACACTGGCCCGACGGTCGATGGCCTGATGCAGCTCAACGATGATCGCCCAGCAGAGTAGCGCAACGGATGCCCCGAGAACCGCACCCCCCGCAACGTCGGTCAGCCAGTGCGCCGCGAGGTAGGTACGACTCCACCCCATGACAGCGACCCAGATCACCGCGAGGACCCATGCGATCTGCGTGTGCAGCAACAGGGCGAGCACGATCACGACGGTCGCCGCGAACGACGTGTGACCCGACGGGAACGCCGTCATGGCGTCGTTCGCGAGCGAGTCGGCAGGTCGCGGACGCGCAAAGGAGACCTTGAGAACGCCCGTGATCGCCTGTGATATCAGCGTTGCTGCGACAGCTACGGCGGCGGCCCAAGGGCGACGGGCGATGAGGAAGCCGATGACGATCACGGTGCCGATGACGATCATCCACACGGTGCCGCCGACTCGATCGAGCGCCCAGGCGATGGCGAGCCCGGTGTCCGTTCGCCACCCGAGCATCAGGTCGTGCCACCACGTGTCGACCGCAAGCGGGCCGTTGCCAAGGGCTTGGATGACGAGGCCGAGCAGAACGACCGCTACGACGCCCGACGTTCCGATGACAAGAGGCGCAGTGCCGGAGGCTGCGGGCCGTGGGGGCATTGCACGCTCCGTCGCGCTCTTGTCACCGTTTCGATGACGCTGGATCCCTGATGGTAGACGGATCCACTGGCGATACGAGCGGATGTCCTTTCCTTTTTTCTGAGAGAACGCTCAGGGTTGCGCGGCGTGCGGTGCGCTACCCGTGTCGAGGCGAGACTCCGGACCAAGGTAGTGGTCGAGTGCGAGCCGAGGATAGCGGCGGAAGGTGTGGACGGGTCGAGGTAGCGCACGTTGTAGGTCGGAAGAACCTGTGCGCTGCCGATCAGCAGCACCGCTGTGGGCATGGTCAGCGACAGGAGCGAGAGCACGCGGCCGACCTTCGTTCAGCGGGGCGTCAGGACCGGTGCCTACCCTTCAGTAGTCAAGGAGGATGATCATGGAACGAAAGACACGAATTGCTATCGCAACGGCCGCGGTCGCAGCGTCGGTCGGCCTCGTCGGCGGGGGAGTCGGCGTTGCTGCTGCCGGTACCGGGGACGATGATCACACCGATACAGCGATCACGGGCGAAGCGCTTGATCGCGCCAGCGCGGCCGCGTTGGACTTCGTGGGTGAGGGCACCGTCACGGAGACCGAGGTCGGCGACGAGGAGAGCCTGTACGAGGTCGAGGTGACACGCGACGACGGCACCCAGGTCGATGTCCAGCTCGATGAGCACTTCGCCGTGGTGAGCTCCGAGGCAGACACCGAGGCCGACCAATAGTTTCGGCGGCCGCCGCCCGCAAGGTCTGACGCAGTCGTACGCTGACAGCAACGGATGCGTCGGGCACCGCGGGCGGTTCGCCTGCGCGGCCATCCCGAGGAGCGCACGTGAAGGTACTGGTCGTAGATGACGACGAGCGTCTCACAGCTGTCATCGGTCGAGGACTGAGATCCGAGGGGTTCACCGTCGAAGTGGAGCACAGCGGCGTCGACGGGCTGTGGCGCGCGCGCGAGGGCACATACGACGTCATCGTCCTGGACATCATGCTGCCCGGGATGAGCGGTTACCGCGTTTGTGCAGACCTTCGGGCCGACGGTGATTGGACGCCGGTGCTGATGCTGACCGCCAAGGACGGCGATCTTGACGAGGCCGAGGCGCTGGATACCGGCGCCGATGACTACCTGGTCAAGCCGTTCAGCTTTCCGGTGCTCGTCGCGCGGCTGCACGCGCTCATGAGACGCGCCGCGCTTGGCCCGCCGCCGGTAACGGGCATCGGGGAACTCCGCGTGGATCCCCGTGGTCGGCGCGCGTGGATCAGCGATACCGAACTCGCCCTGACGGCGAGAGAGTTCGACGTCCTGATCTACTTCTTGCACCGGGCCGAACGGGTCGTGTCGAAGAGTGACATCCTCGCGGGGGTGTGGCAGGACGACTTCGAGGGCGACCCGAATATCGTCGAGGTGTATGTCGGACGGATACGGCGTAAAATCGCCGAGCTGACCGACGCGACGTTGATCGGAACGGTGCGTGGTGCCGGATACAGGCTCGGATGATGGGCGTCCGTGCGAGGGTCTCCGCTGTCGCGTCCCTCGTGGTGCTGTTCGTGCTGACCTTTGCCGGGGTCGCCCTCGTCACATCGCAACGCGCGGTGCTGACCGACATCGTGGATGAGACCCTGCAGCGTGCCAGCCAGCAGATCATCGACTCAGTCGGTTCCGGTACTCTTCCCCCGGTGATGCCGGGTCGTGGCGACGAAGAGTCCTTCGCCATTGTGCAGGATGCCTCGGGCGAGGTGCTCGCAGCGACTGCCGCCGCACCAGTCGTCCAAACGACGGCTCCCGCATCCGGAGTGAAGGTCGAGAGCTTGGCGATGCCGCCCGAAGCGATCGCCTTCCGTGTGCGGGCGGAGGTCCATGGCGACGCGACGATCATCGTGGGGACACCCCTTGACGACGTCGACGACAGCGTCGACGCGCTCACCCGATCGCTTTGGATCGCGGTTCCAGCCGCAACGGCGCTGCTCGCCGTCGCGATCTGGTTCCTCGTCGGGCGCGTCCTGCGACCGGTAGAAAAGATCAGAGCACAGGTCGCCGAGATCAGCGCATCGAGCCTCGACAGAAGGGTGCCCGAGCCCGCCACCCACGACGAGATCGCCCGACTTGCCAGGACCATGAACTCGATGCTTGCCCGACTCCAAGAGGCGGCCGACCGGCAGCGGCGCTTCGTCTCCGACGCATCCCACGAACTCCGCACGCCGCTGACTCGGATCCGCACCGCCCTCGAAGTCGACCTCGCGCACCCTCTCTCTGCGGACCCCATAGCGACCCACATTCGAGCGCTCGCCGACGCTGAGCAGCTGCAGCGGCTCATCGACGACCTGCTTGTCCTCGCACGGTTGGATGAGGGGAAGACACCCGCTCGGTCAGAACCCGTGGATCTTGACGACATCGTGCTGGCTGAGGTGCGCCGGATCAGCCCCACCGACCTGACGTTCGATGTGTCGCGCGTGTCCTCAGCACAGGTAGTGGGCGACCCCAGCCAGCTCACGCGTGTCGTGCGCAACCTGCTCGAGAATGCCGCACGATACGGCTCCACAATTGTCACCGTCGAAGTCGGCGAAGCCGGCGAGGATGCGCTTCTCACAGTGGTCGACGATGGCCCTGGCGTGCCACCCGAGTTTCGCGACCACATCTTCGAGCGCTTCACGCGCGCCGACGCCGACCGGGCGCCCGGCTCCGGTGGATCGGGTCTGGGCCTCGCCATCGCTCACGAACTTGTGGCTGCCCACGGGGGCGCCCTCACCCTCGATCTGAACGGTGCTTCGGGCGCCAGCTTCGTGGTCCGCCTCCCCGCCGCCAATCCTCAGCGGGCGCTATGACGCGGTCCGCGCCCCAACGTCGAGGGGGCGGCGCAGAGGCAGACGGAGTGGACTCCCGGGCACCGAAGCGCGCCGCCCGGGATGCGGAGCGAAGCACTCTATTTCGGTGGACGGCTCGGGCTGGGTATATCGCCAATGGAGTCGTGCATGTTCTCATCGGAGCTATCGCGCTTGCCGTTGCGTTCGGCGGGAAGGGTGAGACGGATCAGGCCGGGGCGCTAGAGGTGATCGCGGGCGCTCCGCTCGGATTCGTGGCGCTCTGGCTCATCGCCATCACGCTGTGCGCGCTCGGAATTTGGCAGGTTCTTGAGGGAATTCTCGAACGGAAGCCGTCGGATGACTCGCAGGGGGCGGTCAAGAAGTGGGGCCAGCGCATAGGGAAGTGGGGCCAGGCGGTGATCTTCATAGTGCTGGCTCTGATCGCCGCGTCCGTCGCTCTCGGTGCACACGTTGATGCCGAGAAGGCCGCGGAGAATACCAGCCGCGGCCTCCTGCACATACCTGGAGGGCCCATAGTCCTTGCGCTGACGGGACTGGGCATAGGCATCGGAGGGATCACCTTCATCGTGATGGGTGTGCGCCGCTCGTTCCGCAGGAACGTCGAGATCCCCGAGCACGGGGTCGGCCGTAGCATCTCGGGCCTCGGCGTGGTGGGCTTCGTCGCGAAAGGGACCGCTCTGGTCATCGTCGGTATCCTGCTCGTCGTCGCGTCAGTCAGATCGGATGCCGATGCTGCTGGCGGCCTGGACGGAGCGCTGCGCGCATTGCTCAGTCTCGCGTTCGGGCCATTGCTGGTGATCATTGTCGGCATCGGTTTCATCGCGTATGGATTCTTCTGCTTCTTCCGGGCGCGCTACGCGCGCCTCACGTCCGCATAGCGCGCATCATGGGCGACCACCATGCACCTGCGGCGTGGGGCGCTCACGAAGCAGTCGCTGCGCTCGGCCCGTCTTACGCGCGACTACGCCTGGCCAGTATCGAGCCGCCGAGGACCGGACGAACCTGCTCGCTGGGATCTGGTCCGGCCGGAGGACGAAACGTCGGCCTTGTTAGTCGACACCGCAGCGCGTGCATAGGGCGGTCATCTAGTGAGGCAGTTCGAACCGTTTGGGTGGATTGGGGGGAGGCAGCGCCTTAGGATCGCCGCCATGGCTGACCTCGCTTCGGCCCCATGGCCGCCGCCTCCGATCAGCACGGAGAGGCTTGTGCTAAGAGAGCCCGAGCCCACAGACCGTACGGCGTTCATCGAGCTGTTCACATCTGCCGAGGTTGGGAAGTACATCGGGGGTGCGAGACCGCGCGCTGAGTTCGAGCGGAACCTTCCTCATGACAACCGGCGCCCCGGGCTGTTCGCGGTCGAGATCGGCGGGACCATGATCGGTATCGTTACGTTCGATCGACTCTCCGCTATGGAGAAGGGTCATTTCCGCCCCGAGGGAGGCGGAGCCGCTTTCGGCTACCTCTTTCTCCCCGCCGCATGGGGGAAGGGCTATGCAACGGAGGCGTGCCGCGCCGCCGTCGATTGGTTCGCCGCCGCGCTCCCGGGTCAGTCCCTCGTCCTGTCTACTCAAACGGCGAACGAGACTTCGATGCGCCTGGCGAACAGGCTAGGGTTCAGCGAGGTCGAGCGATATGAAGACTGGGGTGCCGAGCAATGGCTCGGCGTATGGTCCCCACAGCATCAGCCCGACTAACGGGCCCTCACCGAACGCTCACAACCCATCCGTATTCGGGCAATGCCCGCGAGGGGAGGGTGCGCGGGCAGTCCCGGATGCGCTGGAGCCGCCTTTGGGATCTGTACGATTGCCGGCGGACGTCAGGTCAGTGAGCGGAGGATGTTGCGTGGCGACACTGTTCGTGCTGGGCAACGGGTTCGATCTGCAGCATGGCCTACCGACCAAGTATGACCCGCACCTGAGGGACCTCGTCATCAGAGCGGAGAGATTTCCCGGAGAATGGGAGAGCTACGGAATCGAAGGAGATTCCTGGTCGAGGGTCGAAGAGAGCCTCGCTGAACTGAACGTGGATTATGCATTGGAGCACTTGGAGTCGTGGCCTCCGAATCTCGCCTCCGATCGGGAGAGCGACCGGGACGCGATCGTCCACGAAGCGGAGCACCTTCTTGCGTTCCCGCTGGTGTCGTTCGCGGAGAACGCCGATGCCCAGCTCGCGGACACTCAGCCGCAACGGAAGTTCCGTAACCTGTTCGGCGCCGACGACTTCTTCCTGACGTTCAACTACACGCACACGCTCGAGCGACTCTACCGCGTGGACCCTTCCCGCGTTCTGCATCTGCACGGAGAGGTAGGCGTGTCGCCACTCATCCTCGGGTACACACCCGGTTCTCTGCGAGAGACCGGCGCCTTGCGCCAGTGGGATGACGAGGAGAACTTCGAGTTTTATCGTTCTCGCGCCTATCGCGCGATCGCTGATCGGCTTGCCGCGTTTGAGAAGACCTACCAGTTTGAATCGTTGCTTGCGTACACAGATCGGATGTTGCCCAAAGTGGACCGGGTGTTCGTCTACGGGCATTCCTTCGGCGGGGTGGACAGACCGTATTTCGAGCATCTGGCGAGAATGTTTAGCGATGCGCGTTGGGCTGTGCGCGCTCATAGTTCGTCCTCCTTAGCCGAGGTCGGTCGGGCGCTGGACGACTATCAGCTGCAGCTCGCCTATGACGGCGACGTCATCTGAGTGGCGCCTCATGGCCAGGTCGTTGATTGCCTTCCTGCGCAGGAGTGGGCGGGGCCAGTTCCTCGGCCGGGTCAACAGTGCGCCGACCGGCGGTCTCGCGGGGGCCGAACGAAGAGTCGGGCGCGATTCGTGTCGCGGCCTTCGAGATGATGGTTCCGTGACGCAACAAAAGCAGGTCATCGCACCGCGCTCTGAAGCATCGATCCGGCTGGCTCTGCTTGCCGGTTATAACGCCGACCTCGGCGAGGCGCTGCACGCTCTCAACATCGCCGGTCACATGGCCATCTCGGACGTAAACGCTGACAGAAGCATGGTCAACCCGCTTGTGACGACCGCGATCGTCGCCTACGGGCGATGCTTCTCCAGCTCGAATGTGCGTGACCGCCTCAACACGATCATCGATGTCCCCGATGAGCACAAGCCAGCGCACGAGTCGATGATGAAGCTTCGCAACAGCACTATCGCCCACTCGGAGAGCGCGCTCATGCCAAGCTTCGCCGTCGTGAACCTCGAGCGTGATGAGAACGCTGAACGCGCAGCCAGGATCACTGCGAGGACAGCATTGGCGCTCACCTCTCACCCGAACTACGCGCCGCAGGCTATCGACGATTTCCAGACCGCTGTGTCTGCGATCAAGAACGTTCTGCTCAGGGAGATTGAGGTCGCCAAGGCTGCTCTGCTCGCGCACCTCGCACAGCTTCAGCCGGCGGACCTAGAAGTGCTCTGGACGGACGGGGAGCAGCCGGAGTTCGTCGAGATTTCGTACGACGAGTGGAACATCCGTAAGAAGCGACCGAAGTACCCGACGTCCAACCGCATCGAGGTGGTTGTCCCGGTAGCCGAGACGAGGCGGACTTTCCTCGTGGGCTCGTCAGGTCACCTGTTCGACAGCATCGACGCGGCTGACGGGTCGAACGTCATCGACAGCACCGCCCCGGACGTCTGAGACGACGAAGCTGCCGACTAACCTGTCACGATCCCTAAACGAGCCACGAACGACTGAGGTCCCTGACTGTGGTGCATACGGTCGATGAGCAACCCGACGCACAGATCGATGTGTCAGCGCCTGCCATTATGAACTTGTGATGATGGCCGAACTGATCGAGCAGGTCAATGAGCACCTCGGCGGCTACCAAGACTCGCTTCCAAATCTCGACGCTGAACCGCTTCCCAACTTCGTCTATCACTACACAGACGTGGGCGGACTGATCGGGATCCTGAGCAGCAAACGCCTCTGGGCAACCGACTACCGCTTCCTCAATGACAGTTCGGAACTCGAGTACACGACCGACGTCGCTCGAGAGATCGCGGCGCGTGACTTCGGCGGCCGGCACGGCGGACTCGCTGGTGCCTTTGTCGCGCACATCTCAGACGCGTCACGTCCGGGTGTCTATCTCCATACGCCGTACTACCTGACGTGCTTCTCGGAGCAGGACAACTCATTGAGCCAGTGGCGCGCCTACGGCGGTAAGCAAGGGTTCGCGCTTCAGCTACCTGGAGACATCTCCACTGCGCGCGGATACGAGGCGTCTGGTCGCCAGAACCCGGGAATCACGCTGGTCAAGGTCATCTACGACCGCACATTTCACGAGGCCTACCTCTCACGACTCATTGAGCAGTTGGTCGCGTTGTGTCAGTCGGACGTCATGCGTCGGGCGGAGCAAAGCTTCAACTTCGCCGAACTGATGACGGCCTTCTTGCCTTTCTACTGGGGGCAGATCGACCGTGCTTCCTACAGGTTCAAGCACCCGGACTTTGAAAGCGAGCGCGAGTGGCGCATGGTGCGATGGGGAAACGTGCATCCCGAGCGCTATCGCCAAGGCGTCACCGTTGTGCCTTACATCGAGATCGGCTTGGATTCGGTAACCGCGGCCGGCGCTCCGCTTCCGCTGGTCGGCGTTCGCCATGGACCCAGCCCGCTTCCCGATCAGACTCTCCATTCGCTCGACAGGATTTTGTCGACCAACGGCTACCCGCCGGAGTCGTGTCCGCGAACGGGTAGTGACACGCCGGCTCGGCTCTAACACCGTGCCGTGTCGTAGCGAGAGCGGAGAGAATAGTTCGGGCGCCGCCATCCCGTTAGGGGCGCTGCACGATCGAGGGACGTGCGAGTTACACGCTTTCTCCGACCAACCGTTTCCGCTATCAGCCGCGGCGCGATTGCGGCGCGCAGAAGCTCTCTCGATAAAGTGCCAACATGCCAAGTGAATGGTGCAGCATCTGGATCCGCGCGATCTGCATCTCACCAACTGCCAGTTTCCCCTTCTGGGAGATCCTCGCAAGTGTCGTCATCACGGGCGCGGTCACATGGTTCACGATTTTGGCGGCGACGCGGAGCGCCCGGGAAGCGACAAAGCAGTCCCTCCAGCACGCGACGGAACTGCAGCGAGAGTCACTTGAGGCTGCGGAGCGGCAGGCGAAGTATCAACAGCGGGTACGCGAGGCCCAGGTGTTACGACAGGCAATCACCGCCTACACCGCAGTCGTGCGACGAGGTGAGGACCCACATATGAGCGACGGCGTCCAGGAGGCCCTTCGCACCGCGGACGCAGTCGTGGAACCTAGCCTTACACCTGGAGCGCCGCAGCTGCTGCGAGTCGTGATGTTCTCCCTCGAGCTCATTCCTACACGCGACGAGATCGAGGATGAGTGGGATTGGAATGGCGAAGTCTTCGAGCGCGAAGAGGACATTCTCACCCACGTGTCGAGTTGGGCGCGGGATCCGGAGAAGGCACTCGTGGAACTCATCGAGAAAGCCGATCGCATAGCGACCCTCGAGTTTTTCGAGGCTGCTATGGGTATGCCGACTCGACTCGCAAGAGACGAAGCGCTCCGCCCTCCGACCGATTAGGCCGGATCCTCAAACGGGCACTGACCGTCTCGGGAGCCTCGTCGTCCGGAATATCAGTTCGCGAGGAACTCGGGTCGTACCTCCGCGACGCCCGCAAGCTCCGAGCGGAGCTGCGTTACGAGCACACGCCCGCGCTCCTCCACCCCTCAGGCACGGGGCTGTCCACCTCGCGAGACTGCCAGACATCGTTCCACTCGTAGAGCGCTCTACTCAGCTGCGACGAGAGACCGAGATCAGAACCCGTCAGGCGATAGTTCTCGGAGAAGCTCTCCCACAGGGGCCACCCACTGACCCACTCAGGAAACACTCGAATGAGCCGCAAGCCGTTCGGAAGCAAGTTGCTGTCGCCCCGACGACTGCGAGCCAGAAGATACCGATCCTGCATTTGGCGACGACGCTGCCACTCCCGGCCCGAACCCGGCGGATCGTTGTAGTCCATGCCGGACAGCCAGATCAGGCCGCGAAGGCCTCGAGCGTCGTCCTGCACCAACGCCAGCGACCACAGCAGCTCGTCGTCGCCCGACATCGCTGCCGCTGTCTCCATCGCCTCCTCCAGGGTCGCGCCCTCGAGATCGAATGTCGTCACCGCGTTCGCGGCGTCCTCAAACGTGTAGATCCGGTAGCGCGCGTCATCGCGCTCCCACGCTGAGTCGCGCTCATCAACGAAATAACCCCGCACCCCATCAACGTACCGCCGACCTCGGCACCAACCGCGGACGATCCGCATATGGGCAGTGCAAGCAAGCGGGGCCTGTTTGAGAATCGGGCGCCCGCCACGGGCTCCCGGTGGGGTACTGCTCATGCCAGGTGCCGTCGATTCGACGTGAGCGCACCGCACGTCGTCCAGTAACTCCAGTGCGACGTCAGTAGGTTGACACCATGGCGCTCAGACTCTTTTCGCGCGTACACGGCCGCCCTGCCCCCGTCGTGCCCAACCCTGACCACGCGTGGAAGCTCCTCGGGCTCGTAAACGAGTGGATCCGCCACTCCGACGCAAAGGCAGGAGTGACCCTCGCCTTCACAGGTGTCCTCGCGACAACGGCGTTCAACCTGACGAGGGACTTCGATGCACGGACCACCCTGTTCGACGTGTGCGTGGTCCTCGCATGCCTCCTTCTCGTGACAACGGCGGCGCTCTGTGGATGGACCCTCACGCCTCGCATCAATGACAAGGATGCGGACCCTGAGGCAATCAACCGGGTCTTCTTCGCAAGCATCTCCACCAACTTCAAAGGGGATCGGACGGCGTACGGCCAAGTCCTCCGCACGCTGTCAGCCGACCCCGACGAATTGGTAAGAGACCTCGCCGACCAAATTCACGCGAACGCGAAGATCGCGACGGTCAAGGCGAAGTACGCACTGTGGGCGATCCGGTTCGCCCTACTCGCTGGGGCGGCAGTGGCGGCGCTGGCCATAATCATCGGCGTCACGAACAGCTGAACGGAACGATTGTGGACGGAAACTACCGCTCCTACGACTACTTGCGGAGCTCGGAGCGCATCCGCGAGATCTTGAACATGCCGGAGGGGTCTTTCGAAGAGGTCGAAGGAAACCTTCCAGACCGTGACCGTCTCACCTATACGAACGGCTTCTACGGCACCTGCTCGGCCGTGTTCATTGACATTCGCGATTCGTCCGGGCTCACCGCCAAACACAAGCGGCCCCGCCTGGCCAAGATTTACCGCGCGTTCATCTCCGAGATGGTCGCAGTGCTCAATTCCGACCCGAAGGTCAGAGAGGTAAATATCGTCGGCGATTGCGTATGGGCGGTCTATCGCACGACGATGCAGAAGGATCTCGACGATGTGTTCGCCGTCGTTTACCAGGCCAACACGCTCGTGCGGCTACTGAATTACCACCTGCAAACCCACGGCATCGACCCGATAGCAGTCGGCATCGGGGTAGATGACGGGCGCGTGCTCATGATCAAGGCCGGTTTCGCCGGAAGCGGGATCAACGATGTCGTCTACATGGGCGACGTCGTCAATCGTGCAGCACACCTGGCCCATGAGGCGGGGCGAGGCTGGCGCGTGCCGATCTACGTCGGCTCGTACTTCTACGGCAACCTGAACGAGCAGAATCAGAGCTTCTGAAATCGCAGTACGACCGCGGCCTGGGCACGGTCTACGCCGGGCACGTAATCGACCTCCATATGGATGAATGGATCGACGCACTCGCGTAGGGACGCCTCCTAAGTTCAGCAGGGCGTATCCCGGGCCGGGTCGGGTGTCGGCGGTCCCGCCTATCGTTCTTAGCGGGAGGGCCCAAATGCCTCAAAAGACGGACGTAGACCTGGACGGGTTGCTTGAGTCGCTCGACGACAGTACCAAGGAAGAGTTCGCCTCCAAGCCGACGGTCGAGGAGTGGGGTGACGACTTCGATGTCGCGGACCTCCCCATCCAGGCGCGCAAATGGATTCAGATCCCCGACGTCGTCGCGGTCGTCGCAGACCTCAAGTCCTCGACACACCTCGGCACAGGAAAGCATGCAGCCTCGACGGCAAGCATCTATCAGGCAGCCACAGGCGGAACGGTAAGCATCTTCAACCGTTTCGGCGCCGACTTCATCGCTATCCAGGGAGACGGAGCGTTCGCGCTCTTTTGGGGCGAACAGCGGTACGAGCGAGCCATGTGCTCCGGGATCACCGTGAAGACGTTCAGTGAGAAGTCACTGGTGCCGCGCCTCGAGGACAAGTGGCCCGCACACGCCGAGGAGCACCCGACCGGCTTCAAGGTGGGAGTCGCGAGCGGTCGCGTCCTCGTGAAGCGGATCGGGACGCCGCGAAACCTATCCGAGCAAGAGCCCGTGTGGGCCGGGACACCCGTGAATTTCGCGACGAAGGCAGCACAGCAGGCCGATCGGCACGAACTCATCGCCGCGGGCTCGGTGTGGGATCAGATCGAGAAGAACGACTACCTCACCATCACCTGCCCGTGCAGCGATGGCCCCAGTGCCACACTGTGGTCCGACGTCAACATCGAGAAGATCCCGGAGGGCAACTCCGAGCGCGACGGACGCATGCTGTCTGCGACCTGGTGCGACGTTCATGGTGACGAGTACGTGACGGCTGTCCTCGACGGCTTGACGAAGCGTAAGGACGCCGCTGAAGCACGGGCCGTGCTCTTCAAGTCGCTGTTCGCGAACGCCTTGCGAGTGACGTCTCAGCAGAAGCGGCGGGATCTCCGCGCTCGCAGGCTGGGACTCCGCTAAGTGGACCGCGGCTCACGCTGAAGGCCGAGACGTTCCTCGCCGAGCGTTGGTGGCGTCGACATAGCGCTCCTCGCGCGAACGCAGAGCGGTCGGCTTGCGGACGGTTATGCCCTGGTGCCGGTCGGCGCGGGCTGAAGGTTCTCGCGCTGTGCGGATAGGGCAGTCAGTGGCCCGGCGATGAGTGCGGCGAGGATGCCCGCGGCCGCGCCGATTCCGCCCCACACCGGGACTCCGGGCCAGTTGCTGAGTGTGAAGCCGAAGATAAGCCAGAACCCTAAGGCGCCGAGAGCCGCACAGGCCGCACCGAGCCACGCGCGACTGTTGACAGACCGGTGAGGTCTGCGCGTCCACAGAAACAGCCCCAGGTAGACACCGCACTCGAAACGAGCGCGGTGATCAGTCCGAAGAAGCCGCCGACGAAGGGCATGAGCACGATTGCCGACTCTTCACCTCGGTCGGGGGGAATGAGGAGTCCGAATACGACTAGTAGGAACACTGCTCCCGCGATGGCGCCGATCGCCAGCATCCATCGGATGACGCGACCGTACGTTCGCCACAGCATGCTGTCACGCTAGCGCAGCGGCACGCGCAAGCGTCGCCCGGCGCCCGCGGGCGGGTCGACTACCGCACGCATGCCGGTCGCTGAGTGCGCACTACTCCCTTTCATCTCAGCGGATTCCG
>CAVOIQ010000002.1:0-52424 GCA_963696085.1 uncultured Actinomycetota bacterium | reverse complement strand
ATCTCTCCGCGCCAGCTGGATCACGTCACCATCGCGTCACGGGACATCAAGGGTTTCGCGGAGTGGTACCGCGACGTCCTGGGGTTCCGTATCATGGCCTACGCGCAGCTCCCCCAGCCCGAGATCCTCTTCTTCGGGGTCATCACGACCAACGAAAAGTCGCACGACCTCGGAATTCTGCTTGACGCCTCGGACGTCTCCGGCCGCATCCACCACTATGCATTCTGGGTGGACACCAGCGAGCAGGTGACCGAGGCAGCCGACGTCCTCACCGAGAATGGCGTGCCGATCGAATACGGCCCCGGATTCCACGGTATCGGGGAGCAGAACTTCCTCTACTTCCGCGACCCGAGCGGTCTTCGCATCGAACTCAACTCGGGGGGCTACCGCAACTACATCCCGGACTGGAAGCCGAACGTCTGGAAGATCGATCAGGGTCCCAACGACATGTTCCGCAACTCCACCCTTCCTCCGTCGATGCTGGAAGCATCGCCGCCGACCGCCGCGCCGACCTCGACCGAGCAGGGTGTGGTTCCCGGCACCGAGGCCGAGCTCGCCGAGGCAGCGCTGAGGGCGCACAACGACCGGTGACCAATTCAACGCTGGCGGACCGAGACGCTGTTGTCGTCTCGGTCCGCCGCGGCCCCATCGGCCGCGCCCGAAAAGGTCCCCTTCTTTGGATGGGGATGATCATGGAGAGGTCGGCATGACACTTCGGCAGAGTCAGTTCGTGATTCCGGTCCCCCTGGCGATCGCCCAAAGTTCGGGGCTTCTCACGCGTGCCGGCCTGCACGTCGAGACGTTCCGAACGAGCGGAAGCGCCGAGCAGCTGTCACAGTTCCGAGACGGTGACATCGATCTGGCCGTGACATCCATTGACAACCTCATCGTCTGGAACCGATCGGGAGCGGACGTCAAGGTCATCGCCCAGGTCGAACGCACGACCCCGCTCACCCTGTTCGCCCGCCGGCCATTTACTTCGGTAGCCGCGCTCGACGGCGCGAATCTGGCGGTTGACGCGTCGCGGAACGGATTCTCACTGGCAGCGATCGCCCTATTGGCCACGGCCGGCGTCACACCCGTTCTCGTGGAAGTCGGCGGAGTCAAAGAGCGGCTGGATGCTCTGCTCAGCGGCGAAGTCGATGCCACTCTGCTCGGCCCGCCGTTCGACGCCATTGGTCTTGCAGGGGGCCTCATTGCGCTTGACTCCGTCAACGTACGCTTTCCGGATTATCCCGGTCAGGGCCTCGTCACTTCCCGGCGAGCCGAGCGGGAAAAGTCGGAGGAGCTAGCGGCGTACCTTGAGGTTCTGCGCGAAGCGGTCGCACTCTCGAACACCATGGCGGATGCCGCGGGAACGGAACTGCTGATCGGGCAAGGTTTTCCGGAGCACGCCGCCGCTGCCGCCTGGGAGGCACGGCCACGTACGCTCGAAACGAGCACCGTTGGCTTGCGGAGGATCGTCGATATCCGGGATGAGCTGGGTATGCTTCCGGAGGATTTCGCAGGTCTTGAGGAATTGCAGGTATTCGACAGCTCCACGTGAGTTTTCCCCGACGAGTCGGCGGTTGACGATCTGGGCCTCCGTGGAGCCGACGCCTCACTCGGCGCAAAATGCCCTACAGACAGCCATCCAAGGAAAGGGTCTCAGTTCTGAGTGCTCATTCTCGTGGCAGAACGTCGTCTAGGTGCGCGGCGAGGTGGGTGGCGACATCCACGCTGCTGGCGTCGTAGAGCCACTGGTACTGCAGACCTTCCCGGAGCGCTACGAGCCAGATCCCTTCCGCCTCAGGATCCCGATGCGACGGGAGGTCGCCGTCCTGCTGGGCGGCTCGCATCAGGGCGACGAAATACTCGATCTCCCCGCGGAATCGCTCGACGAAGTAGGCATGTGCCGGGTGATCCGCCGGCACCGCCTCGCACGACAGCACGGCGTGCACCTGGATTAGTCCGGGGGCGGACACCGCATCCTCGGCTGCCGCCGCGGGGATTCCGCGGAGTTCGTCGGCGGCACTATCGGCCTTCACGTCGGAGACGCGCGAGAGGATGCTCCGATCGCGCTCGATCAGCACGGCGCTGAGCAGCTCCTCCTTGGAGGGGTAGTGGTGGAGCAGTGTCGACTTCGACACTCCGACGGCGCGCGCAATGTCGCTGAGGCTGGTGTCTGCGTACCCCTCGCGAGCGAAGAGGGCGGTGGCGTCCTCGATGATCCGTGTGCGTCGCTCGCGGCCCGCCCGATAGCCAACCACGGGCGGTGTGTCGTCAAGGAACCGGTGTCGCGACGGAATGGCAGCCGCGTCCTGACGGGCGCGGGAGTCCTCCGCATCGGTCCATCCGACCGGGTAGCCCCACATCTCCTGCCGAAACTCGACCATGCCAACGACGTCGATGCTATCGGGGAGGTACTGGGCGAGCAGTTGCAGGCCGTCCCAGCCGGCGATGGTACGGATGGCCTCGGCGCGCGGGTCGCGATCGCTCGATATGGCGTCGTGGCGGATGGCGTCGTCGATGGCCGCTGTAGAAAGTGAGATGATCCTCGCGTACCGGTCATGCAGCAGATCGTGGGCGGGGTGGCTTGTGGTGGACGCCTCACCGTTCAGCGCAGCGTAGAGCGCCATATATCCGGGAATCTCGGCATTGTTGCGCGCGATGAGGCCGTAGTCGATAGCTCCCGCCTCTCCCGCGGGGATCTGTTCCAGGAGCAGATTCTCGGAACTCAGCAGGAACGAATCGACCACCGCGGCCAGGAGAGCATCCTTCGTGGGGAAATGCCTCTGGAGCCCGGGAAGGCTGATCCCGGCAGCCGCAGCGACATCGCGCAGCGACGTCGGTCGATACCCGTGCCCGACGAAGAGCCGGTTGGCGGCCTCGACGATCGCGGTGCGTGTCCGCGCGCTCCGGGTGCTCCGCACCGAACCACGGACTGGCGTGGACTCCGGCGTCATAGGGCCCCCTCTCCCCCTACTCTAGCTCGATTATTGCCACCTGGTCGAGAATAAGTTGTCACACGGTCGAGAATGAGTTGTCACGCGGTCGAGAAACGCTTAGGGTAGAAGCCATGCCCGCACCATCCGGATGCGCGCATCTCGTCTGAAAGGACCTGTGATGACAGAGTTGTCTCCCGCCGCGACGGCCGCCGCCGCCGGCACAACCGGCTTCAAGGCGCCGGGCACCACGCCCCCGAGGGCTCCCCGGTTCTACACGGCAGGGCTCACTGGCGTGAACTTCGGAACGATGATGGCTGTTCTGACGCCGATCATGCTTTCGATGGCGTTCAAGGTGCAGCACATCTCCGCCACCCCTGAAGAGGCCACCGCCAGCCTCGGCCTGATCCTTGGCGTCGGCGCCCTGTTCGCGCTGTTCGCGAACCCGTTGGCCGGCCGGCTCTCCGACCGCACCACCTCACGGTGGGGCATGCGTCGCCCTTGGATCCTCGGTGGCGCGATCGTCGCGCTCGGAGGACTCGTGCTGATCGGGGTCACGACGTCAGTCTGGATCGTTCTCATCGCGTGGTGCTTGGTGCAGACCGGTCTGAATGCCGTGCTCGCCGCGGCGAACGCGACTCTCCCCGACCAAGTGCCGGTCGCTCGCCGTGGCAAGGTCTCGGGCATCGTCGGGATCGCCACGCCGCTGGGCGTCCTTTTCGGCAGCCTTCTGATCAACTTCCTTAGCGAGGACTTCGCCCGATTCGTCGTCCCCGGCGTGATCGCGGCCGTCCTCGCAGTGCTGTTCGTGCTGGTGCTCAAGGACCGGCATCTGGACCAGAAGCCCGCGCAGCGGTTCACTGTCGGCCAGTTCTTCGGCTCGTTCTACTTCAACCCCCGCAAGCACCCGGACTTCGGGTGGACCTTCCTCACGAAGATGTTCGTCATGTTCGGCTACGCCGGAGTCGCCACCTTCCTGCCGTTCTACTTGACTGACAAGTTCGGCCTTGCCGAGCAGGCTGCGATCACCACAATCCTGCTCGCGAACCTGGCCTCGACTATGGCGATACTGATCTCTAGCCCGCTCGCCGGCATCCTGTCCGACAAGTTCGGAAAGCGGCGTCCATTCGTGGCGATCGCTGGCGTGATCATGGTCGCCGGGCTCGTGCTCCTGGCCTTCGCGCCGGACATCACGACGCTGATCATCGCTCAGGCGATCATCGGCCTCGGCGCCGGTTCGTTCTTCTCGGTCGACTTGGCACTCGCGACCCAGGTGCTTCCAAACAAGGACGACACAGCCAAGGACCTCGGAGTGCTGAATATCGCCAACAACATCCCACAGTCGCTTGCCCCGGCGATCGCTCCGGCGATCATCGCCTTCGGCGCGACAACCGCGCTCGGCGGGTACACCACCTGGTACCTCTTCGGCGCTGTGATCGCACTCGCTGGTGCCGTACTCGTCTACCGCGTCAAGGGAGTCAAGTGATGACCATGACCGACACCGGCCTGACCGCCACCACGCCGCTCCAGCGCGCCGACGAGCTTCTGGGGCAGATGACCCTCGACGAAAAGGTCATGCAGCTCTCGGCGATCATGCCGATCGGGCTGATCGGACCGGACGGCCCCATCGAGCCGATGCTCGTCGGGCAGCTGGCAGGCGGAATCGGCCAAATCTCGGCGTTCGGGATGATGGGCTTCAAGACTCCAGCAAAGACGGCGGCCTCGGTGAACGCAATCCAGCGGTTCCTGATCGAGCGCACTCGCCTAGGGATCCCGGCCATCTTTCACAACGAGGCGCTCAACGGCGTGCTCGCGCCGGAGTTCACGGTCTTCCCCACCGCCATTGGCCTGGCCGCGGGCTGGAACCCCGACGCCGTGAAGGAGATGGCCGACCTCACCCGCCGGCAGATGCGCAGCGTCGGCTTTCTCCAGGCGCTCTCCCCCGTCATGGACGTCGCACGCGACGCCCGCTGGGGCCGCGTCCACGAGACGTACGGCGAAGACGCCTACCTGGCTTCCGCGCTGAGTGTCGCGTTCACGCAGGGCTTGCAGGGCGAGGACCTCCGTGAAGGCGTGATCGCCACGGCTAAGCACTTCCTCGGCTACGCGACGACCGAGGCGGGCCAGAACATGGCCGTGAGCCAGATAACCCGCCGTGAGCTGCGCGAGGTGTACGCGCGCCCGTTCGAGGCGGCGATCGCCCTGGCCGGGCTGGCGTCGGTCATGAACTCGTACTCCGAGTACGACGGCGTGCCGATCGGCGCGTCGAAGGAGATCCTCACCGATCTGCTGCGGGGCGATCTCGGCTTCGACGGCACAGTCGTCTCGGACTACATGACGGTCGCCATGCTGCACAATCGCCAGTCGGTCGCCCGCGACCAGGGTGAAGCCGGTGCTCTAGCCCTGGCAGCCGGCCTGGATGTCGAGCTGCCCAACGTCGCCGGCTACGGCGCCACGCTCGCTGAGCAGGTGCGCAGCGGCGCGGTCAGCGAAGAGACCATCGACCGATCCGTCCTGCGCGTGCTGCGTGACAAGTTCGCGCTCGGACTCTTCGACAATCCCTATCTGAACGAGGACCCGATCACGATCTCGGAGACCGCCCACGCCGGGGTCGAGCTCGCCGACACCCTCGCCCGCGAGTCGCTCACGCTGCTCAAGAACGATGACGCGGCTCTGCCGCTGTCGCGTGGCCTGAAGCGCATCGCGATCGTCGGACCCCACGCCGACAGCCGTGGCTTCGCCTTCCCGGGCTACACCTACCCGCGCTCGCTCGAGCTGATGGCCGGGCATGATGGGCGGCGGCGAAGGCTCGATGGCCGGCGTCGAGGGCCCCGGACCCGCCGACATGATGCCACCCGAGGCGATGCAGGCCGTCGGTGCCGAGATGGGTGAGGCATTCGCCCTCTCGCCCGAGGACTTCATCAAGGAGAACTACGACGCGCTCACCCTCGCCGAGGCTGTGCGTGAGCTGGTTCCGGATGCCGAGATCACTGTCGTCCCCGGCTGCGGGGTCCTGGACTCCGAGCCGTCCGACATCGCCGCGGCGGTCGCCGCCGCCGCCGATGCGGACGTCGTCATCGCGGCCTTCGGCGGCCGCGGTGGCTGGTTCGGCGGCGGCATCTCCGAGGGTGAGGGATCGGATGCAGCCGACATCTCGCTGCCCGCTGTGCAGCGGCGACTCCTCGACGAGGTGGCCGCGACAGGCACCCCTGTCATCGGAGTGCTCTCCACCGGGCGGCCGATGGGCATCGCGGAGTCGCTCCCACACCTCTCGGCGCTCATCCACGCTTATTACGGCGGTCAGCGCGGCACGCGTGCCGCGGCGGCGGCGCTGTTCGGCCTGGTGAACCCGGGCGGAAAGCTGCCGTACAGCATGCCGCGCCACTCCGGTCAGGTGCCGATCTACGTGGGTCAGCACAACGGAAGCGGCTACCGCCGCACCGCGTCCGACATGAACAAGGGCTACAACGACATGCCGTCGACCCCGCTGTTCGCGTTCGGCCACGGCCTCAGCTACACCACGTTCGAGTACCGCGACCTCACCCTGAGTGCTGACGCGGTCGGCGGCCGAGGTGCCATCGAGGCGACTGTCACCGTGGCGAACACGGGCCAAGTCGCCGGTGACGAGGTCGTCCAGCTGTACACGCGTGACCTCGCGACCGGGCTCGTCCGACCCGCGCAGGAGCTCGCCGGATTCCGCAGGGTCTCACTCGCTGCGGGCGAAGCCCGCGCGATAACGTTCAGCGTCAACCTGGACCAGCTGAGCTACCTCGGCATGGACGGCAAGACGTTCATCATCGAGCCCGGCCCGATCGACATCCTCGTCGGATCGGCCTCCGATGACATCCGTGCGCAGGCGACGTTCGAGGTCACGGGCCCGGCGGTCTCGTTCATCGAGCGTCGCTCGTTCCTCTCGACCTCGCGCGAACATTAGGAGCAGCCGACCCAGAGTTCCCCCGCGGCACGGCGTGCCGCGGGGGACTTTGCGTTTGGCTGCTGGCCCCCACCTTCGCCCACTCCGATGAGATCGTCGCCGCGTTCCGTCGACTCAGTGCCCAGAAGGTGATGGACAAGTAGTCATCGTTCGGAAGTTACCGCTCGGCTTCGACCGCCACGCGCTTCGGCACGGATCGTGAACATCTCCACCCGATTCACACATGGGGCGCGGATTCCGGAACTGGCGGCGTACGCGATGTCGAAGGCCGCGATCGACTCATTGACCAGCACTCTCGCCAAGCACCTTGGCGCGCGCGGCATCACCGTCAATGCGGTCGGCCCCGGCGCGACCGCCACCGACATGAACACCGCCCGGCTCGCGACGCCAGACGGGCGAGCCGCCATGGCCGCACAATCGCCACTTGCCCGAATTGCCCAACCGGCCGACATCGCCGACATCGTGGCGTTCCTGGCCTCCGACGGCGCGCGCTGGGTCACCGGCCAATGGATCGACGGCAGCGGGGGATCAATGCTCTGATGCCCGTCGCCGCATTCATCCTGAATTCGGGATCGTGCAGCCGTGTTCCGGCGACCCCCCATGGGGCGAATGCCCACGTCCAGTCCCGAACTCCCGGAGTCCGCATGTTCGAACCTGCCTGCGCGTGACCTGCGGTGGGCAGTGCGCCCACACGAGGTTCGTGGGCAAAATGTGGGCACGAGGCGTTCCGCCGCTCGTTTGCGCGGGCGTTCGACCGCTTTCGACCCGGTTCAGCCTCATCCACTCGACGTGGACGTCGACCCAAAGAAACCCCTGACCACGCCGTGCCCACAACTGAACCGGAGCGAATGAGAATGAGCCCCGCCCAGCTGATTGAAATCAACTGAAACGGGGCTCAAAATGGCGGTGACGGTGGGATTTGAACCCACGGTAGGGGTGAACCTACACAACATTTCGAGTGTTGCACCTTCGGCCGCTCGGACACGTCACCGCCGAGTAGTTTACGACACCGCGCGGGATGCCGCGAATCAGCGCCATGAGCGCGCCTTTCGACGGTTCATCCGCCCGCCGCAACCAGATCACGCCACACTGGAGCCATGGCCGACACGATGACTGCGCAGCAACGTCTTGTCGTCGCGATCGCCGCCTTGGCATCGGGCGTCGCGTTCCTCGATTCCACGGTGGTCAACGTCGCACTCCCCGCCATCGAGGCCGAACTCGGCGGAGGGCTCACCACCCAGCAGTGGACGGTCGACGCCTACCTCCTCACCCTCGGCTCGCTGATCCTGCTCGCAGGCTCGATCAGCGACGCGTTCGGTCGCTTGCTCGTGCTTCGCATAGGCCTCATCGGCTTCGGCATAGCCTCGATCGCCGTCGGTCTGGCGCCCGATCCGCTTCTGCTGATCGTCGCTCGCGCCGTCCAAGGCGCAGCCGCGGCCTTCCTCGTGCCGAGTTCGCTGGCCCTGATCATGGCCGAGATCCGCGGCCCGCTTCAGGCGAAGGCGATTGGTTCGTGGACGGCCCTCACCACGAGCGCCCTGGTCGCGGGTCCCCTCATCGGTGGGCTCTTCGTGGACTTTCTCTCGTGGCGCTTTGTGTTCCTCATCAACGTCATCCCGATCGCCATCACGCTGTGGCTGCTCACCCGCCTTGACACGAAAGATGTGCGCAAACCGGATGCCGCGATCGACTGGCTCGGCGGCATCCTGTGCACCCTCGGCCTCGGTGGCATCGTGTTCGCCCTCATCGAGCAGCCGAACTTCGGGTGGGCCTCCCCGGTGATCTGGCTGCCGTTGACCGCCGGATTCGTGATGTTCGGGCTGTTCCTCTGGCGACAGCGGACGACGCCGCATCCGATCCTCCCCTTGTCCCTCTTCGCCGTCCGCAACTTCTCGACCGGCAACATCGCCACCTTCTTCATCTACGGCGCACTCTCGCTCAACGGCTTCGTGGTCGGCGTCTACCTCCAACAGGGAGCCGGACTCCCCGCCACACTCGCCGGGCTCGCCGCGCTCCCGACCACGATCCTTCTCATCGCCCTCAGCCCGCGTGCCGGCGCCCTGTCCGCCCGGTTCGGACCGCGCATCTTCATGACCGTGGGGCCGCTCATCATGGCCGTCGGAGCTCTGCTGCTCCTGCTGGTCTCTGACGATTTCGACTACTGGTGGCAGGTGTTCCCCTCGATGGTCGTCTTCGGCGTCGGCTTGGGCATCACGGTGTCCCCGTTGACGGCAGCGATCCTCGGCTCCATCGACACCGCGCGGTCGGGCATCGCGTCGGCGGTGAACAACGCTGTCTCCCGCATCGCCGGACTGATCGCCATTGCTCTGCTGGCGACGATCGTCGGCGGCGCCCTCGACCTCGCCGGGTTCCACCGAGCGGCGCTTGTCACGGCGGTGCTGATGGCTGCGGGCGCCGTCGTGTCGTACCTCGGCATCCGGACGCGTGCACCTGAGCAACAGCGCTAGTCATCGGCCCCGCTCCCCTGCCAGACTGAGCGCATGAGCGTAATCGAGAACTCGAAACTCACTGTCGTCGGCGCGGGCGCGGTCGGATCCAGCGTCGCCTATGCAGCCCTGATCCGCGGTTCTGCCCGCCATGTCGCGCTGTACGACATCGCTACAGAGAAGACCGAAGCCGAGGTGCTCGATCTGTCGCACGGCGCGCAGTTCACGGGCTCCAGCGACATCATCGGCGGTTCCGACATTTCCGTCGCCGCAGGTTCCCACGTGGTGGTCATCACCGCGGGCGCAAAGCAGCGTCCGGGCCAGTCCCGCATCGAACTGGCGGGCGTCAACGCCAACATTCTCAAGTCGATGATGCCGAACCTGCTCGAGGTCGCCCCCGACGCGGTGTTCGTCATCGTCACCAACCCCTGCGACGTGCTCACTGTGCTCGCTCAGGCTGACACCGGACTCCCCCCAGAGCGCATCTTCGCGTCCGGAACCGTGCTCGACACGTCACGACTTCGCTGGAAGCTGGCCCAGCGGGCGGGTGTCTCGATCTCGAGCGTGCACGCCTACATCGTCGGCGAACACGGCGACACCGAGTTCCCGCTGTGGTCGCACGCGACGATCGGCACCGTACCGATCCTGGACTGGGTGCCCATCGACGGCCAGCCGATGTTCACCACCGAAGAGCTCGATCAGATCGCCGTCGACGTCCGTGACGCCGCGTACAAGGTGATCCAGGGCAAGGGCGCGACCAACTACGCGATCGGCTTGTCGAGCGCCCGCATCGTCGAGGCGATTCTCAACGATGAGGATGCCGTCATGCCCGTCTCGCCGATGCTCTCCGACTTCCACGGGACGAGCGGAGTGGCGCTGTCGGTTCCGTCCATCGTCAACTCCCGCGGTGCGTTCCCGATCCACGAGACCTCCTTCTCGGGGGACGAACTGGACCTGTTCCACCGTTCCGCGCACGCGCTGCGAGAGGTAGCCGACTCGCTCCGCGGCTGACTCGGCCCCGGCGGGTTTCGCGCGTTCGGGGTTTCGCGCGTTCGGGGTTTCGCGCGTTCGGGGGTTCGGCCGTCGCGAGAGAGTAGTGCACGGCGGTTCAACTGTGCGTAAGCGACGGCCGAACCCGGTGGAGCGATACCTCCGAGTGTTCGCCCGTCGCGTGTGCATGGTCAATGTCAGCGCGACTGTGCATTCGCGACGGGCGAAGCCCGAGGTGCGAAGCCCGAGGTGCGAAACCACCCGGCGAATACCGGCCGTCGCCCGGCGGCGGGTCGAGAGCGGATGTCGGCGGGGCCGCCTAGCCTGAATCCATGGCCACCCGCAGACCGTCCCCCACGACGGCATTCCGTTGCACCGAGTGCGGCTGGACGACCGTGAAATGGGTCGGTCGTTGCGGCGAATGCCAGCAGTGGGGCACCGTGGTCGAGGCATCGGCTCAGACCGGCATCCTCCATGCGATCACCCCCGTCAGCCCGGGCGCCGACCGCGCCGCGCGACCGATCACGCAGATCGACACCTCTGAGACGCCGCGGCGCACGAGCGGCGTCGGCGAGTTCGACCGGGTGCTCGGTGGCGGCATCGTCCCGGGCGCTGCGATCCTTCTCTCCGGTGAGCCCGGGGTCGGCAAGTCGACGTTGCTGCTCGAGGTCGCGGCGCAGTCAGCGCGCGCCGGCCGACGAGTGCTCTACGCCAGCGCCGAAGAATCGCTCGGCCAAGTGCGGCTGCGCGCCGAGCGCACCGGGGCCCTCCACGACGAGCTGTACATGGCCGCCGAGACCGACCTCGCGACGATCCTCGGCCACATCGACCAGGTGAAGCCCGAACTTCTGATCGTCGACTCCGTGCAGACCGTGTCGTCGGCTTTGAGCGACGGCGTCGCCGGGCATCCGAGCCAAGTGCGCGAGGTCGCCGCCACCCTCATCCGGGTCGCGAAGGACCGCAATCTCCCGGTCATCATCGTCGGCCACGTGACCAAGGACGGGTCGATCGCCGGCCCCCGCATCCTCGAGCACCTCGTCGACGTCGTGTGCCAGTTCGAGGGCGATCGACAGACCTCGCTCCGCTTCGTCCGAGCCTTGAAGAACCGCTTCGGTCCGACCGATGAAGTCGGATGCTTCGACATGACCGGCGAGGGCATCACCGAAGTCCCCGACCCCAGCGCCCTCTTTCTCGGCCACGGCTCCCAAGAGTCCGGCACGTGCATCACGATTGCGCTCGAGGGGCGGCGGGCACTTCCCGTCGAAGTTCAAGCCCTCACGATCAAGACCACCGCGCCGAACCCGCGCCGCATCGTCAGCGGCGTCGACGGGGCGCGGGTCGCGATGATCCTCGCGATCCTCGAGAAGCGTGCGGGTATCAAGGTCTCCGACTCCGATGTCTACGTGTCGACCGTGGGAGGCGTGCGTTTGGTCGAGCCTGCCGCCGACCTCGCGATCGCGATCGCCGTCGCCAGCGCCGTGTCCGACAAAGCGGTGCCGCGCCAGCTCGCGGCCATCGGTGAACTGAGTCTCGCCGGCGAGGTTCGTCCGGTCACGCAGCGCGATCAACGCCGCAGCGAGGCCGCACGCCTCGGCTACCGCACCGTTCTGGACTCGTCGTCGAGGAACCTTCAGGGCGCCCTCGGTGACCTGCGCCGGATCCGCGCCTCCCACCCGGGTGCCCAACAGGACGACGTACCGGGGTTCTGAGCGCCGCGACGGCGAACAACCTACGCGTCGAGCGCGGCAAGCAGGTCGGCGGGAGTGGCCTGCATCGGATGCGGGCCGGCGATGTCGAAGAACACGGTCGCGATGTCTTCGCCGTGCACCTCGAGGAATGCATGCAGCCACGCCGCCGAGTGCAAAGCGACCGCCGGCGGAAGCGCCGCGGGCTTGTTCGCCGCATCACTGAACAGCAACAGCGCGAGATCCCCCGTGTTGGGGTCGCGGTAGGTCCATACCTCCCCGCTGTCACGCGGGTCGTCGCGCTGACCGGGACGCATCAACGGGACGACGGTGGGCCCATGCCGGAGCGCAAATGCGAGCGCCGCCATGTCCTGCGTCTGCAGTGCGTCAGCCAACTGCGGGTTGCGAAACTCCAGCGGCGGCTTGCCCTTCGCGGTCTTCCCGCGCTTATCCCCGGCCATAGACACCAGCCTAAAAGAGTAGGGGCCCTCTCGAGTCCCCCATTGGGGACTGGGGGAGTCGAGAGGGCCCATTGCTCACCGCGGCGTTGATCCCAATGTCATCTCCTCTGGGGAAGGATTTGACTACATCGCTGGGGGCAATGTGGGCCGCTCTGCAGGAGCTAGTACCAATGTAAGCATGCCCTGCAGGGTTGTATGTCGGTCATATGGGGGACGTAGATGAGAATGCTCTCAGAAACCGGTCTCAAACGGCTGAAAATCACGCTTTCGCGGTCCAAAAACTCGCTGAGGGACACCGCTTACCGGAGCACGAATTGGCCGAGAGAGTGTGAGGAGATTCCGCCGATCGAAACGGCGAGGTTGAAGTATCCGGCGGGCGCCTTCGCGCGATTGGTATCGGCGCAGGTCGACACGGATGACCTCGTCCGATCCCATGCCAACGGGGTCACACTGGTCACGGTCTGACCGGCTTCTATCTGCACGACCTGATCAGCCGGCTCGGTCTGACAATCCGTTGACCGCCACCACGTGTCGCTGCCGCTGGAGATCGTGAACTCCTGCGTTGTCGTGCCGACGTTCATCAGGCACGCCTCTTCGCCGTCGTTCGTGAGCGAGATCGACAACTGCGGCAGTTCGTCCCCGCCATAGGAGTCTTTGTCGGTGACGGCGAGCACCGTGATGTCCGCCGACGAGCACGGCGCCGCCGGAGTCGCCGAGGGATCCGGCGCGGGGGCGTCCACGACAGCCGTCGCCTCTGCAGTTTCAGGAGCGGCGGTCTCGGGCGCTGTGGATGGCGTGATGCTCTCGGTGGGCGTGGCCGCCGGAGTTGTGGCGGAAGGGGCGACGGACGGCTTGGTCTCGACGCCATCGGCCGCCGCGCTGCGCCAGGGCTGCCAGATCAACACGGCGATGACGGCCGCAATCACCAGCACGATGAGCAGGAGGACGAGCCGGCGCCGACGATACACCGCCGGCGATGGGCGACGGCGCGGCTCGGGGCTGGTCATGCCACCAGGGTAAGCCGCGTCATCCGCCCTGTTCCGAGGCGCGCCTAGAGATGCTTGAGCATGCGGGTGTTGCCCAGGGTGTTGGGCTTCACATGAGCGAGATCGAGGAACTCCGCGATTCCCTCATCGGGGCTGCGGAGCAATTGCGAATAGACATCCGCGTCGACGACCTGCTCGCCGATCGGCGAGAAGCCTCGCCGTGTGAAGAAGTCGACCTCGAACGTCAGGCAGAACAGCCTCGAGAGCCCGAGCTCGCGAGCATTGAATTCGAGCATCTCGACCAAGGCCCTGCCGACACCGTGGTGCAGCCACTCGTCGACGACGATCAGCGTGCGCACCTCACCGAGATCTTCCCAAATGACATGCAGCGCGCCGCAGCCGATCAGCTCGCCGTCGGCTTCAGCCACCACGAACTCCTGAACGGATTCGAACAGCACCACGAGATCTTTACCGAGCAGAATCCGTCGGCGCACCAACGGGTCGAGGATCGCGAGGATGGCGCGTACGTCCCCGGCACGGGCGTTTCTGATCGTGTAAGCGCTCACCCGGACCACTTTAGGCGGGTGGCACCGTGCACTTCCAAGAGGCTCGATACAGTTGCACGTAATGCGTCCGCAACAGGACCACGCCAAGCTGGGGACCATGTCGATCAAAGTCGCACTCGAGCACTACACGGGCTACGAGTTCTCACGGCCGATTTCCGTCGCGCCGCATGTCATCAGGCTGAGGCCCGCTCCGCACTCTCGCACGCCGATCGAGGCATACTCGCTCGACATCTCGCCGAAGAACCACTACATCAATTGGCAACAGGACCCCTTCGGCAACTGGATGGCTCGGGTGGTTTTTCCCGAGAAGGTCGAGAAGCTCGAGATCACCGTCGGCCTCGTCGCCGACATGATGGTGATCAACCCGCTCGACTTCTTCATCGAGGAATACGCCGAGCGCTTCCCGTTCGCCTACGAACCGAGTCTTGCGGCCGACCTGGCTCCCTACCTCCGCCCCGTTGATGACAGCGACCGCGCGGAGGAGTGGAAGCGCACGTTCGACGACCTGCCCGAAGGCGGCATGCCGACCGTGCAGTTCCTGTCGGGCCTCAACCGTGCGGTCAACGGCAAAGTCGCGTACAGCGTGCGAATGGAGACGGGCGTCCAGACGCCGAACGAAACGCTCGACATCGGGATCGCCTCGTGTCGCGACAGCGCGTGGCTGTTGGTGAGCCTCCTGCGCAAGTACGGTCTCGCGGCGCGATTCGTCTCGGGCTACCTGGTGCAGCTCACGAGCGACCAGGAGTCCCTCGACGGCCCGAGCGGCCCGACCGCCGACTTCACCGACCTGCACGCCTGGGCCGAGGTTTTCATCCCGGGCGCCGGTTGGATCGGGCTCGACGCGACGAGCGCCCTGTTCGCCGGCGAGGGGCACATCCCGCTGTCGGCGACGCCGCATCCCTCGAGCGCCGCGCCGATCTCGGGCGCCACCGAGCGCACCGAGGTGTCGTTCTCGTTCCACAACGAGGTGCGCCGCATCCACGAAGATCCCCGCACCACGAAGCCCTTCACCGACCAGCAGTGGACGCGCATCGACACCCTCGGCGAGGCCGTGGACGAGCGTCTGCGACGCGGCGACGTCCGTCTCACGATGGGTGGCGAGCCGACCTTCGTCGCGCTCGACGACGCGACGGCCGCCGAGTGGAACACGGATGCCGATGGGGAGCACAAGCGCGAACTCGCGGGCCTTCTCGCCGAGCGCCTCCGCGAGGTCTACGCCCAGGGCGGCGCTGTGCACCGCGGCCAGGGCAAGTGGTATCCCGGTGAGACGCTGCCCCGCTGGAACATCGCGCTTCAGTGGCGCACCGACGGCGAACCGCTCTGGCAGCGCCACGACCTCTTCGCCGATCCGTGGGACGGCCGCGCCGACCCCTCCGCCCGTGCCCGCGCCGAAGCCCTCGCCCATGGACTGACCGCCACCTTCGGGCTCCCCGAATCCCAGCTCATCGCCGCGTACGAAGATCCCCTCGCGGCGCTCGCCGCGCGACTGCGCGAGCCCGAGGGTCCTCGGCCCGACGAAAGCGAGCCCACCGAAGATGACATCGCCGAGTTGGATGCCGCGGTGCGGCGCCCGACCGGATGGGTGCTGCCGCTGGTCACCGGCGAAGAGTGGCTGAGCCCGAAGTGGTCGTTCCGCCGCGGGCGCCTCGTCCTCATCCCGGGGACGAGCGCCGTGGGCCTGCGCCTGCCGCTGGACTCCATCGCCTGGGAAGATCCGGAATGGGAGGGCGAGCCCTCATACTTCGAGCCCGGCGAACCGCTGGTGCCCACTCTCCCGACCGTGACCATCGTCGACCCCGCCGAGCGCCCCACGACCGCGCTCGCCATCGAGGCGCGCGATGGGCACGTGCACGTGTTCTTGCCGCCCACGCAGCGACTCGAGGACTACGCCGCGTTGCTCAGCGCCATCGAGAACGCGGCGGCATCCGAACGCTGCCCGATCGTCCTCGAGGGCTACGGTCCGCCGCCGGACGCCCGACTCACCCAGCTCATCGTCACGCCCGACCCCGGCGTGATCGAGGTCAACGTGCAGCCGACCTCGTCGTGGGATGAGCAGAAGTCGCTGACCTTCCTGCTCTACGACCAAGCCCGGCGTGCGCGGCTGTCGACGGAGAAGTTCGATGTCGACGGGACGCACACCGGCACCGGCGGCGGCAACCACATCACTCTCGGCGGCGGGACGCCCGCGGACTCCCCGCTTGTGCGACGCCCCGATCTGCTGGCATCGCTGATCACGTATTGGCAGCAGCATCCGGCACTGTCGTACCTGTTCTCGGGGCGGTTCATCGGCCCCACCAGTCAGGCGCCGCGATTCGATGAGGGACGCCCCGAAGCGGTCTACGAGATGGAGATCGCGCTGCAGGAACTGCATCGCCTCGCCGCGCAGACCGAAGAGCCCCGCCCCTGGCTCGTCGACCGTGCACTCCGACACCTCCTGACCGACCTCACCGGCAACACCCACCGCGCCGAGTTCTGCATCGACAAGCTCTACAGCCCCGATTCGAGTCGCGGCCGGTTGGGACTCCTCGAACTCCGCGGCTTCGAGATGCCGCCGCATCCCGAACTCGCTCTCGTCCAGGCACTGCTCGTGCGCAGCATGGTCGCGATGTTCTGGGAGAAGCCGCTCACCGCGCCCCTGGTTCGCTGGGGCACGGCACTGCACGAGGACTTCCTCCTGCCGCACGGCGCCACCCGCGACATCTACGCGGTGGTCGCCGACCTCCGCGCCTTCGGCATCGAGTTCGAGGAGAGCTGGCTCGACTCGTTCGTGGAGTTCCGCTTCCCTCGCATCGGCTTCACTCGGATTCCCGCGGGGTCGGGCGAGATCGAACTGGAACTGCGCCAGGCGATCGAGCCTTGGCACGTTCTCGGAGAAGAGGCGACCGCGGGCGGTACGTCCCGCTACGTCGACTCGTCGGTCGAACGGGTCCAGGTCAAAGTCGGCGGAGTCGACCTCGACCGTCATCTGGTCACCTGCAACGGTGTCGCCGTCCCGCTGACATCCGACCGGTCGACTGGGCGAGTACTACGCCGGCGTGCGGTTCCGTGCCTGGCAGCCGTGGTCGGCGCTGCATCCGTCCATCGAGGTGCAGGCGCCGCTGACCTTCGAGATCGTCGACATCGCGTCGGCGGCAAGTCTCGGAGGCGCGACGTACCACGTCGTGCACCCCGGCGGACGGGCCTACGACCACCCGCCCATCAACGCGAACGAGGCCGAAGCGCGCCGCTCGGGACGCTTCGAACCTCGCGGTCTCACGGCGGGTGAGTTCGATGTCGACGCGGCCCGCACGGCCGGCCTGCGCGCCGCGACGCTCGACTACCCCCGCACGTTGGATCTTCGGAGGGTCCCCCAGTAGTGAGTGTGCTTCGTGGGTACGCCGAGACCGTGTCGCAGCCGACACTTCCCTTCGACGCGCCCTTCGACACTCCCGGACGGGCAGCTCGTTACGACGAGATGGTGGATGCCGGTGGCGACTTCCGTCCCGGTTGGAAGGCGATGGCGACCCAGGCGCTCTCGCTGATGCCCGAGGATCTCCACCGGGTCACCGGGGAGATCACGCGCTTCCTCGCCGATGACGGCGTGACCTACGCCCGCCCGGAGCATGGCCCCCAGCCGTGGCAGCTGGATCCCATTCCGCTCGTCATCGATGCCCCCACCTGGGCGCGCCTGGAGATCGGGCTCGCGCAGCGGGCGGAGCTGCTCAACGCGATCCTCGTCGACCTCTACGGGCCGCGAACGCTCTTGTCGTCGGGAATCGTGCCGGCAGCGGCGATCTTCGGCCACTCCGGGTTCGCTCGCCCCGTCGCACGCCCCAGCGCGTTCAATACGCACCCCCTCATGCTCTCCGCCGCCGACCTCGGCCGCGACGCCGACGGCGAATGGCATGTGCTCGCCGACCGCGTGCAGGCACCGTCAGGACTCGGCTTCGCGATGGAGAATCGGCGCGTCATCTCGCAGGTCATGCCCGACCTTTTCCAAGAGGGCGACCTGCACCGCATGGAGCCCTACTTCTCGGCGCTCCGCGCGACGCTGATCTCGTCCGCGGCCGAAGATGTCAGTTCCCCTCGAATCGTTGTCCTCTCACCCGGTACGCACTCCGAGACCGCGTTCGACCAGGCCTTCATCGCCAATGCGCTCGGCTTCCAGCTGGTGCAGGGCAGCGACCTCGTCGTCCACGAGGGCTATGTCTGGATCAAACCCGCCCGCTGGCCCAAGTCCACGCCGGTCGATCGCGTCGACGTGATCGTGCGGCGCGTCGACGCTGAATGGTGCGATCCGCTGGAGATGCGCGCGAACTCGCAACTGGGTGTCGCTGGCCTCACTGAGGCGGTCCGCCGAGGCCGCGTGAGCCTCGTCAACGGCCTGGGTGCGGGAGTGCTGGAGAATCCTGCGCTTCTCCCCTTCATGCCCGCGATTTGCGAGCACCTTCTGGGTGAGCAGCTCCGGCTGCCGTCTGTACCGACGCTGTGGTGCGGCGATCCGGATGATCGCGACTTCGTGCTGGCCCGCATCGCCGCGGGCGACCCCGGACTCATCGTCCGCACCATCGACCAGCCGCGCAAAGCCGTGGCCGGCCTCAGCCCCGCCGAACTGTCGGCGCGCATCCTCGCCGCCCCGCACCGCTTCGTCGGGCAGGAGCTGCTTCCCCTTTCGCAGTCGCCGGTCTGGTCCGGCGACCGCGCCGAGCCCTTCCCGCTCATCTTCCGTGCCTTCACGCTGCGCTATCGGTCTGCATATCGGCCGCTCGTGGGTGGTCTTGCGACGGTGCGTCAGAACCCGGATGCCTCACCGACCACCAAGGATGTGTGGGTCCTCAAGGCGGCGGAAACGGATGCCGACCAGGGGCTGGTCGAAGTCGGCCCCCTCCCCGCGACCCGTTCCGTCACCTCCGTCGCCCCCCGCGCCCTGGCCGACATGTTCTGGGCGGGCCGCTACGCGGAGCGCGCGGAAGACATCCTGCGCCTCCTTCTGACGACCGGACAGCAGATCGATCAGCTCAGCGGCAATTCGCCCGGCCGCAAGCCGGAGAGCGTTCGCGTGCTCCTCGGAGCGCTCCAGCGTCTCGCGGGGTCGTCATCGGTCGATCCCGACGTGGAGTTGCGGTCGCTGCTGCTCGATTCTTGGCGGGTCGGCTCGGCCGCCCACGCCATCACCCGTCTGCGCGACGCGTTGGAGGGCGTCCGAGATCAGCTCTCGGGTGACACCTGGCGCGTGTTCTCGAACATCGATCGTGCAACCCGCGCGCTGCGCCTGTCGGAACACTCTCACCGCACGGCCGAATCCGGCGGACGCATGCTCTCGGCGATCCTGTCGCTGCACGGCGTGACGTCGAACATGATGCGCGACGCCGGCTGGCACATGATCGAGGCCGGTCGCTACCTCGAGCGCGGCTTCCAGGTGTGCCATGTCCTCGCCGAGGGCGCCGTCGACCGGCGCGATCTGCACACCGACCGAGAGGTGCTCGAAGCGCTCCTGGCGGCATCCGAAAGCGTCGTCACGCATCGCCGTCGCTATCGCGGTTCGATGCTCGCCGCCGATGTGCTCGACCTGCTGCTCCTCGATCGTGACAACCCGCGCTCGCTCGCATTTTCCGTGGCCACGCTCCGCGAGCATCTCGCGGCCATGCCGGACTCCACCGGGTCGACCCGCCCCGAACGTCTGCTCGAACAGCTCGCGGCAACCCTCCAATCCACCGATCTGACCGAGCTCGTCAAGACCACGGAGATCCGCCGCCCTCGCCTCGTCGCCTTCCTCAGCGAAACCCTCGGGCAGCTGGAGCAAGTGGGCGAAGCGATCACGAACGTCCACTTCGCGAGCGGCCCGCCCGCTATCTCCATGGCCGAGCTCGCGCTGGTCGAGCAGATGATGGAGACGCGCGGATGAAGCGCTATCGCGTCTCGCATCGCACGGCGTACGGGTACAGCAAGCCGGTTCAGGACTCCGTGGGCCTGTTCCACCTCGTGCCCCGCGCTCTCCCGTGGCAAGAGGTACGCGCGGCATCCGTCACGGTCGATCCAGAACCCGGCGACATCAGCCGCGATGTCGACTACTTCGGGAACTCGGCGACCTATTTCCATCTCACCGATCCCCACTCGGCGCTCGTCATCGATTCGGTGAGCGAGATCACGGTGCACACGCCGGTCTACGACGCGGCCGCGATCCAGCGCCCGTGGGAAGACGCGCGACCGCTGCTCGCCCCCGATCAGTTCGGTGCGTGGAGTGCCGCGGAATATGCCCTCGAGTCTCCCCGCGCCGGGCATGTGGAGGCCGCGACCGAGTATGCCGCGGCGACGCTGACCCCAGGACGACCCATCGGCGACGCGGCCACGGAGCTCATGCACCGCATCTACGCCGACTTCGACTACGACGCCACCGCGACCACCGTCACCAGCACGGTCGCCGATGCGATGCGCAAGCGCGCGGGCGTCTGCCAGGACTTCGCCCACATCGCACTCGCCGCGCTCCGCGGCCACGGAATCGCCGCCCGCTACGTCTCCGGCTACCTCGCAACCCAACCGCCGCCGGGCAAGGAGCGGGTCTTCGGCGCCGATGCCTCGCACGCCTGGATCGCCGTCTGGCTGCCCGGCACCGACCAGTGGCTCGCGGTCGACCCGACCAACAATCAGTGGGCGAACGACCGCTACGTCACCGTGGCGTGGGGCCGCGACTACGGGGACGTCTCGCCGGTCAAGGGCATCATCTACACCAAGGCCAAGAAGTCGACCCTCCGCGTCTCGGTCGACGTCGCGCCACTGGCCGACTCCCCCGCCTGACCGCACATCTACCTCATCGGAGCCGTCTGCGATACCCGGCAGAGGAGTTCACCCAGGCGTGACACCATCAAGGGGTGAAGGCTTATCGATGCCGCATCTGCGGCAACCCCCTGTATTTCGAGAACTCCGTCTGTGTCTCGTGTGGAACACCCCTCGGCTACTCCCGCGCGGAGGCCGACATCGTGCCCGTCGACGCGACCGGAAAGTACGTCGACTCCGACGGACTCATCTGGTACGTCTGCCGCAATCTGAACCTCTCCGGCTGCACGTGGCTTGCGCCCATCCAGGGCAGTCAGTGCTTCAGCTGCAACCTCACCCGCACCCGCCCTGCCGATGGCGATGAGGCGGGGCTGCACAACTTCCCGCTCGCCTCGAGGGCGAAGCGACACCTCATCGCCGAACTCGACGCTCTCGGATTCCCCGTTGTCGGCAAGGGCGACGACCCCGTCGGCGGTGTGGCCTTCGATCTGCTCTCGAGCACCGACTCGCAGGTCATGATCGCGCACGACGATGGCATCATCACGATCGACCTGGCCGAGGGCAACGACTCGCATCGCGAACGCATCCGCAGTCAGCTCGACGAGGCCTACCGGACCATGCTCGGTCACTTCCGCCACGAGGTCGGTCACTACTACGAGTGGCAGCTGATCGAGGAATCCGGCGACGACGACCTCATCGCCAGGTGCCGCGGCCTCTTCGGCGATGAGACCGCCGATTATCAGGAGTCCGTCGACCGCCACTACTCCGCCGGTCCCCCGGCCGATTGGCGGCAGCGGTACATCTCGTCGTACGCCACCATGCATCCCTACGAAGACTTCGCCGAGACCTGGGCGCACTACCTGCACATCTGCGACACGATCGAAACGGCCGTCGAGTATGGCCTGACTCGCCCCGCTGATCTCCTCGGCCACGCGCGGTTCCGCGACCTCGTCGAGAACGTCTGGGTGCCGCTGTCGACCGCGCTCAACCTCGTCAACCGCTCGATGGGCAAAGACGACCTGTACCCGTTCGTGCTCGCGCCCGCCGTGCTCGACAAGCTCGACTTCGTCGCCTCGCTGAGGCCTGCGCCCCAGCACTGAGCTCCGCGCTGGTTCAGCGCAAAACACGAAGAGCGGATGCCCTGGGGCATCCGCTCTTCGTGTCGTTATCTGGGACTCAGCCGCCGGCGACGATATCCGGAGTCGTCGCGATCTCGCCGGCAGCGCCGACACCGATCGGGACCATCCCGCCGCGCGGAGCGGCTTCGAAGACGAACTGACCGTTCTGCAGGTCGACCTTCACGTGGTCGCCGGGGTTCAGCTGGCCGTGCAGGATCTGCTCGCTGAGCCGGTCCTCGACCTCGCGCTGCATGGCGCGGCGCAGGGGCCGGGCGCCAAGCGTCGGGTCGAAGCCGATCTCGATGAGACGGTCCTTGGCGGCGTCCGACAGCTCGACGGTCATGTCGCGGTCCAGGAGGCGCTCGGAGAGACGCTTCGTGAACAGCCCGACGATCTGGCGCAGTTCGGCCTTGTTCAGCTGCGGGAAGACGATGACGTCGTCGACGCGGTTGAGGAACTCGGGCTTGAAGTGGCGCTTGAGCTCTTCGTCGACCTTGCCCTTCATCCGCTCGTAGCTGGTCTGTGCGTTGCCCTCGACCTGGAACCCGACCGGGCCGCCGGCGATCGCCGAGGAACCCAGGTTGGTGGTCATGATGATGACCGTGTTCTTGAAGTCGATGACGCGGCCCTGACCGTCGGTCAGGCGACCTTCTTCGAGGATCTGCAGGAGCGAGTTGAAGATGTCGGGGTGGGCCTTCTCGATCTCGTCGAACAGGACCACGGAGAACGGCTTGCGGCGCACCTTCTCGGTGAGCTGGCCGCCCTCTTCGAATCCGACGAACCCGGGAGGGGCACCGAACAGACGCGAGACGGTGTGCTTCTCACCGAACTCCGACATGTCGAGGGAGATCAGCGCACCCTCGTCGTCGAAGAGGAACTCGGCGAGCGCCTTGGCGAGCTCGGTCTTTCCGACACCCGTGGGGCCGGCGAAGATGAACGAGCCCGACGGACGCTTCGGGTCCTTGAGTCCGGCGCGCTGACGACGGATCGTGCGCGAGAGAGCGGCGATCGCCTCTTCCTGCCCGACGACGCGCTGGTGCAGCGCCTTCTCCATGAAGACGAGACGGCTGGTCTCCTCTTCGGTGAGCTTGAACACCGGGATGCCGGTCGCCTGAGCGAGCACCTCTGCGATCAGGCCCTCGTCGACCACCGCGTGGCTCGCGACGTCGCCCGAACGCCACTGCTTCTCGAGGCGCAGACGCTCGGCGAGAAGAGACTTCTCTTCGTCGCGGAGCGAGGCGGCCTTCTCGAAGTCCTGGTCTTCGCTCGCGCGTTCCTTGTCCTCGCGGACCTTGGCGATCTTCTCGTCGAATTCGCGCAGCTCGGGCGGGGACGACAGGATCGACAGCCGCAGGCGTGCGCCGGCTTCGTCGATCAGGTCGATCGCCTTGTCGGGGAGGAAGCGGTCGCTGATGTAGCGGTCGGCCAGGTTTGCCGCCGCGACGATCGCGCCGTCGGTGATCTGAACCTTGTGGTGCGCCTCGTAACGATCGCGCAGCCCCTTGAGGATGTTGATCGCGTGAGGGAGGCTCGGCTCGGCAACCTGAATCGGCTGGAAGCGACGCTCGAGAGCGGCATCCTTCTCGAAGTGCTTGCGGTACTCGTCGAGGGTGGTCGCACCGATCGTCTGCAGTTCACCGCGGGCGAGGAGGGGCTTGAGGATCGACGCCGCGTCGATCGCGCCTTCGGCGGCACCGGCACCCACGAGCGTGTGGATCTCGTCGATGAAGACGATGATGTCGCCGCGCGTGCGGATCTCTTTCGTGACCTTCTTCAGGCGCTCTTCGAAGTCACCGCGGTAGCGGGATCCGGCGATGAGCGAGCCGAGGTCGAGCGAGTAGACCTGCTTGTCCTTCAGCGTCTCGGGGACGTCGTTCTTCACGATCGCCTGCGCGAGACCTTCCACGACGGCGGTCTTGCCGACGCCGGGCTCACCGATCAGCACCGGGTTGTTCTTGGTGCGACGCGAGAGGATCTGCATGACCCGCTCGATCTCCTTCTCGCGCCCGATCACCGGGTCGAGCTTGTTGTCGCGGGCAGACTGCGTGAGGTTGCGGCCGAACTGGTCGAGTACGGCCGATCCACCCTGGGCGGCCTGCTGCGATTCGTTCGCGGCACCCGACACGGCGGCCGGCTCTTTGCCCTGGTAGCCGCTGAGCAGCTGGATGACCTGCTGGCGCACCTTGTTGAGGTCGGCGCCGAGCTTGACCAGCACCTGAGCGGCAACGCCCTCGCCCTCACGGATGAGGCCGAGGAGAATGTGCTCGGTGCCGATGTAGTTGTGACCGAGCTGCAGCGCTTCGCGCAGAGAAAGCTCGAGCACCTTCTTGGCGCGCGGCGTAAAGGGGATGTGCCCGGTCGGCTGCTGCTGGCCCTGACCGATGATGTCCTGGACCTGCTCGCGGACAGCGTCCAGCGAGATGCCGAGGCTCTCGAGGGCCTTGGCTGCGACACCCTCGCCCTCGTGAATGAGGCCGAGCAGGATGTGCTCGGTCCCGATGTAGTTGTGGTTGAGCATCTTCGCCTCTTCTTGGGCGAGGACGACCACACGACGGGCACGGTCCGTAAATCTCTCGAACATCGTCGACTCCTCCCAGCACCGAGTCTTCGGCGCTGTATGCAAAACGATAACCACCACACGATGTCGGTATGCCTTTGTTCGCCAGGGGCATAGCGGGTTCGGGTCGGTGACGGATGCTGGTGGCGCTGCATCCGGTGGCTCGTGGTGCGGCATCCGCGGTGCGCATCGGTGGTGCGGCATCGGGGTGCCGGTTCGTCCGTCACCTCTGCATAGTCGGAGTCGATGGAACTGCGCGCTGGCGACGGATGAAGCGCGCATTCGCGCGGGATCGGTACCTTCGTCCGTCGCGTTCGCGTAGTCGGAATCCACTCCACTGCGCACTCGCGACGGGCCAACCCGCGTAGGTCCGCTCGCGCTACTTCCCGCGTACACGCAGCGCGCGGCGCACGCGCTCGGCGAAGGCGCCCGGGCGATCGCGCAGGTCTTCCCACGTCACGCGCATCACGATCCACCCCGCCGCGACGAGCGCCTCGTACCGAGCGATGTCACGCGCCCACTGATCGGGATCGAGCAGGTGATGCCGACCCTCGAACTCGAAGGCGATCTTCTCGGCGGGCCAAGCACCGTCGACGCACGCCAGCCATCGGCCGCGTTCGATGACGTCGACGTTGAGATCGGGTTCGGGGAATCCGGCATCGACGAGGACGAGGCGCATCCAGGTTTCCGTCCGCGATGCGGATCGCGTTCGAATCCGCGGCAGCGCGTCGCGCAGCTGCGCGACGCCGATCCGCCGTCCCGCGTCGGTCGCGGCCTCCAGATCCTCGAGCGTCGCCATCGTGGGCGGGTCCTCGTCGTGCCAGGGCTCCCGGACAATGGCGTCGCCGACGGCGATGAGGTCGTACGGATGCCGCAACACTCCCCCGAGCATCGCCCACGTCGTCGCGGGGTCGGACACACGCAACCCGGACGGATGCCGTGCGGTGGTCACAAGTTCGCGCGAGACCTCATGGCCCCGAATGCCGCGCGAGCGCGGCGACCGTCGCGGCGAGACGAACCGACACATCGAGTGTGCGCGAGAGCGCGGAATGCGGCAGGGGCAATCCCCAGATGACGGCGGCGGTCACCCCGGAGAAGAACTCGTGCTCAGTCATGCGCAAGGCGTAATGGTGCGCCGCCTCGAGAATCTGCTGCTCTACCGGAAGGGACTCGTCGATCGCCGGCACGCGGGCGCGGACGGCACGAAACGGCGCGATGAGGTCACGTGCGGACAGGCGAGATCGCGGGATGCCGATGGCCGCGGCATCCGCCACATGAAAAGCCGGACCGAGGGCGAGAGGAAGAATCTTGCGTCGCATCGCCCCACCGTGCCCGTCGGCGGTACGAGGTTGCCGTTATCCACAGCCCCTGGCGACTCCGGCCCGGAACTCGAAGCCTGGGGAGGAAGACTCTCGCCGCTTCATCCGTCGCTCGCGCACAGTATTCCTCGCGGGGACTGTGCGCACGTGACGGATGAAGCGAGTCGGTCCCCACGCCTGACGCCGCCCCCGCTAGCTCATCCGTCGCGTGCGCGCGGTCCTTCCGGGCAGAACTGCGCGAAAGCGACGGGCGAACGGGGCCAGCACCGAGGTGGCGGGCTCATCCGTCGCTTGTGCGCAGTGCTTTCGGTCGGGACTGCGCCGAAGCGACGGGCGAAGCGACCGCCCGCGGCACGTGCGCTCGACGGGACGCCCGAGCGGGTGCGGCTAGTTGGTGCCGTAGATCGGCACCTGCACGTCGTCGAACTCGGGGCCGCCGGTGAGGATCAGTGTCACGTCGCTGGACTCCTCCAGGTCGATGACGCCCGACACGACCCCGCGGGCCGCCATGTCGGCCGTGCAGACCTGAGCCTCGGCAGGAGTCGCGAACGTCACGGTGACCTCGGCGGGGCCGGATGCCACCGAATCTTCGAGGGTCGGAACACAGGTGGACGAACCCCACGTCAAGATCACGAACTGACCGTCGGTGCCGGTCCAGCCGGCGCTGGGGAGATAGTCGGTCTCGCCGTCGCCCGCCAAACCTTCGACGCCCTCGAGTTCGGTGGTCGCCTTGTAGTCGTTGTCGCCCGAGACGGTGATCGAAAGGTCCTTCGACGGGTCGACGCCCTCAGGCACGCTCACGAGCGTGGCGCGCGGGACGAGATCACGGGTGCATGCCGTGGCGGCATCCGGTTCGACCAGGGTCACCGACAGCGAGCCGTCGGACTCCAGGGTCGCCTCGTCCGCCATCGGCACGCACGTGGAGCTGCCCAACGTCACGATGCCGATCATGCGGCCGTCATCCAGCCATGCCGCCGTGAGGTCGGGATCGTCGGTCGCGGTCGCGGACTCGCTCGCCGTCGAGGCCGACGGTGTACCGCCACTCGTGGTGGCGCACGCGGCGAGCGCACCGCCCGCCAGCAGCAGAACGACGGGGAGCGCAAGGAGGCGTCGAGCGAGGGTCATGATCTGATCCTGGCGTATCCGCCATGCAAAGCGACAGTGAAATCGATCACGGCGCGGTAACGAGATTCACTGCAGTGCGGAGGTGAGGCGCGCCAGGTTGTCGAGCACCGTGGACCGCAGCGGCTGCTTCTTCCACTCTTCGGCGGTGAGCTCCCGCGAAAGGCTCCGATAGCGGTCTTCGACCGTGCGCATCTGGTCGACGAACTCGGAGCCGCGCACGAGCATCGAGATTTCGAGGTTGAGACCGAACGAGCGCATGTCCATGTTGCTCGAGCCGATGATCGCCGTCTCATCATCGATAGTGAGGCTCTTGGTGTGCAGGATGAAGGGTCTGCGGTACAGCCAGATCTTCACACCCGCGCGCAACAGCGCTTCGTAGTAGCTGCGCTGCGCGTGATAGACCATCGCCTGGTCACCTTCTTCGGAGACGAAGAGCTCCACCTGCAGGCCGCGCTGGCAGGCCGTGGTGATGGCGAGCAGCATCGCCTCATCGGGAATGAAGTACGGGCTGACGATGATGATCTTGTACTTTGCCGCGAAAAGCAGCCCCATGAAGAGTTTCAGATTGTTCTGGAACTCGAACCCGGGGCCGGAGGGGATGATCTGAGCGTCGAGGTCACCGGGCCCGGTCTCGACACTGAAGAGGTTGATCATGTCGGTGAGGATCTCGTCGGTTTCGCTGTACCAGTCGCTGAGGAACACCGCGTTGATGCTGGCGACGACCGGCCCCTGCACCCGCACCATGAGGTCGACCCAGTGGAGGCCTCGCCGGATATTCTTTCGCAGGTTGTACGTCGAGTCGGTGAGGTTCTGCGAACCCATGAAGGCCACGCGACCGTCGATCACGAGCAGCTTGCGGTGGTTTCGGAGGTCGGGTCGCTGCCACTTGCCCCGGAGTGGCTTCACCGGGAGCATCTCGTGCCAGTGCGCCCCCATCTTCGTCAGTCTCTTCAACGTCTTGCGGTAGTACGGCTTGCCGCGATTCGCCCAATGGTCCATCAGGACGCGCACGGTCACCCCGCGCTTGATCGCATTCTCCATCGCCACGAAGAAGACCTCGGTCGTCTCGTCTGTCTGCAGGATGTAGAACTCGACATGGACGTAGGTTTCGGCGCGATCGATTTCGTCGGCCATCAGCTGGATGCTCTTCTCGTAATCCGGTTCGAGAATCGCGCTATTGTCGCCCGCAAGCGGCATCGCGCCGAGGTTCCGGTTGAGCGTCACGATCGAGGTGAACCACTCCGGCGCATCGGGCCGCAGCGTTCCGAAGTCGAGACCTTCGCTCGTGTCATGGATGTACTCGTTGAGCTGGCGCTGCTTGCGGCGGCGCTTGCGCGGTAGCCGCGGGTTTCCGATGAGCAAGAACAGGAAGACACCCACATAGGGGATGAAGTAGATCGCGAGAAGCCACGCCATCGCTGCCGTGGGACGACGGTTACGGGGAACGACGATGATCGCGGTGATGCGGATTGTGATGTCGACGACCACGGCCGCAATGGCCCACCAGTACGTGAAGGTCCCCGAATTCATGCGCCCTTTCCGGCTCGCCGTCTGCCCAGCGTACAGACGGAGGGTCAGCGCGCGGCGTCGTCGCGTGACGCGAGTCCGCGCTTGGCGCGCTCCTCGGCCTCGACCTCGGCATAGACACGTCGCTCAGAACGGTCCATGCGAAGAATCGCACGCAGAACGAACCAGAACAGACCAAGCACCACGACGGTCGGCAAAAGCGACCAGAAGACGGCGGTCCAGTACGGGTCCATCCTCCTATCGTACGTCGAGCCGGTCGCCCCGGCGGAATGCCCAGTCAGGCAGATGACCCGCCTGCACGAAGGACTGCACGATCTCGGAGAGTCCATGGTTCGGGTCGATGGTCAGCGCCTGCTCGGTGTATCGCTCGGCGTGCGACGACCGCCCCAGCGCCCACGACAGCCACGCGCACATCGCCAGCGCGCCGGGCCGCTGGCGCTTGGGGGTGAGCGCGGCGACGTGTCGGACGAGCGCCAGGCCTGCTTCGAGCCGATCCGGATCGGGCCGGGCGCCATCACCCCACATGATCATGCCGAGGTCGTCGGGGTAGGGCTCGCCGTCTTCCCACCTTCTCTGGGCATCGAGGGCAGCTTCGCCACCGGCACTGTCGGTGGCCCACTGGACCAGCGCGACATCCCGTAGCGACGGGCGGCTGAGGCACCATCCGAGCATCGCCGCCTGCATCGGCGACATCCGCTCGACATCCCACGTGAGCGCGCCCTCGAACAGTGCGGGGAGGTCGTCGAGCAAGCACGCGGCCGTCAGCGCCGCGGGGTCGATCCGCTCGTCGCGCTTCGCGGTGCCCGGCATCCCGCAGAGAAAGGTGAGCGCGCATTCCAGCGAGCGGCGAGCGCCGCCGACCTCTCGTCGTTCGGCCGCGCTGTGCTGCGGAAGAACCGCTCCGGATGCCTGGTCTCCGATGACCCCAGGTAGGTCGACGCCCGCGGGCACCGTCTCCAGGTCCAGCAGCGATCGTCCCCCTTCGGGCGTGAGCACGTCGAAGTGCGATCCCCACCCGTCCGCGGCGACCGTCAGCGCATCGGTCAGCCGCAGACCGCAGGCATCGGCGGAGCGCTGCAACGCACGCACCAATCGAGAGTGCGGAAGGTCGCTGGTCGCAGCGATCGCGACATCTGTATAGACGACGGTGACCGCGGCATCCGCTTCGGGAATGCGACAGACCATCCCGAGGATGCTGGAGGCGACCTGATCGCACAGCTCGACGTCGTCGTCGGGGGGCACGTCGAGGCGGAGCGCCCCGAGTGAGCGCCCGCCCCGCATGGGGACGACGACGATGCTGTTTCGGGGGCGATATCCCAGCAGGTGCGGGACGAGGGACAGGAAGTGGGCCGCGCCTGCGGCCGTGACGATGGTCTGCATGCAACGAGCGTCGCGAGCGCGGGATGCCCGTGGGAGAAGCCGGATTCACTCCGACAGCTTCTGCGGATGCAGGTCAACTGGGGAGGAGAAGTCCCCTACTTGACGAGCGGGAACAGGATGGTCTCGCGAATGCCGAGACCGGTGATCGCCATCAGGAGACGGTCGATTCCCATACCCATTCCACCGGTGGGCGGCATGCCGTGTTCGAGTGCCCGCAGGAACTCCTCGTCGACGCGCATCGCCTCGTCATCGCCGCGCGCGGCGAGCTTCGCCTGCTCGACGAAGCGCTCGCGCTGGATGACCGGATCGACGAGCTCCGAGTAGCCGGTGGCGAGCTCGAAGCCGCGGACGTAGAGGTCCCACTTTTCGACAACGCCCGGGATGGTGCGGTGCTCTCGCACCAGCGGACTCGTGTCGAGCGGGAAGTCCATCACAAAGGTCGGACGCTCGAGCCCGCCCTTGACGAAGTGCTCCCAGAGTTCTTCGACGAGCTTGCCCTGGGTCGCGACCTTCTCCGGCACCTCGACGCCGACATCGCTCGCGAGCGCCTGGAGTTCGTCCAGCGAGGTCGACGGCGTGATCTCCCGACCGGCGGCCTGCGACAGCGACTCGTACATCGAGATGCGGTCCCACTGGCCGCCGAGGTCGAATTCCGTGCCGTCGGCCCACGTGACGGTCGTCGATCCGGCGACGGCGACGGCCGACTTCTGGATGAGCTCCTGAGTGAGGTCGGCGATCCCCTGGTAGTCGCTGTAAGCCTGGTAGGCCTCGAGCATCGCGAATTCGGGGCTGTGCGTGGAGTCGGCGCCCTCGTTGCGGAAGTTCCGGTTGATCTCGAACACCCGGTCGATGCCGCCGACCACGGCGCGCTTGAGGTACAGCTCGGGCGCGATGCGCAGGAACAGGTCGGCGTCGAACGCGTTGGCGTGGGTCACGAACGGCCGGGCCGCAGCCCCGCCGTGCTGAACCTGGAGCATCGGGGTTTCGACCTCGAGGAAGCCATGCTCCGTGAACGTCTGGCGGAGGCTCGCGTTGACCTTCGCGCGGGCGATGACCGTCGCACGGGCCTGGTCGCGGGCGATCAGGTCGAGGTAGCGGGAGCGCATCCTGCTCTCTTCGCTGAGGTCTGCGTACATGTTCGGCAGCGGAAGGAGCGCCTTCGACGCGATCTGCCACGTGGTGACCATGATCGACAGCTCGCCCCGGCGGCTCGAAATGACCTGACCGGTCACCGAAACGTGGTCGCCCAGATCGACGAGTTCCTTCCACGCCTGCAGCGATTCCTCGCCCACCTCCGCGAGCGACACCATCGCCTGGATGCGGCTGCCGTCACCGGACTGGAGGGCTGCGAAACAGAGCTTGCCCGTGTTGCGGCTGAAGACGATCCGCCCCGCGACGGATGCCTGCACCCCGGTCTCATCGCCGGCCTCGAGGTCGGCGAAGCGCTCGCGCAGCGCGGGGATCGTGTCGGTCACCGCAACGGCGACCGGGTAGGCGCCGCCCGCGGCATCCGCTCGCTCGGCGATCAGGCGCTCGCGCTTGGCCAGGCGCACGGCCTTCTGCTCAAAGACGTCGTCTTCGGGCGTGGTCTCGTCGGTCATGCGGGGCTCCTCGGGAATCGACCCCTCAGTCTACCGAGGGCCTCATCGGTCCCCTGTGCCTGCGCAGTCAGGAGATCCGGCGAGGTCAGGACGTCTTGCCGCTGCCAGATCCTGATGAGGGCGGATCTCCTGAGCCGAGCGGATGCCGGAACCGGGCGGATGCCGGAACCGAGGGCACACGCAAGCGATCAGTCGCGCGGGGTCCAGCCGGACGGGCGTGGGCCGTCGAAGGCCGCACGGTCACGGTCGACCTCGGCCGACCATCCCTGCGCGGCGTCATCGCTGTCGAATCCGCCTCGCGCGACGCGGAAGCCGACATCCTCATGGTGCATGCGCGGCGCGCCCCCACGTCGCACCGATGCCCGCACACTCCACGCATCATCGGCGAAACCGCCGCCCCGGAACACGCGGTACTGGTCGTACCGCGCGGGGTCGAGGAAGTCCCAGCACCACTCCCAGACGTTGCCGAGCGTGTCGAACATGCCATTGAGATTCGGCATCTTCCCGCCGATCGGCTGCGGAGCCGTCACTCCGTCGGCGGCCGTCCACGCCACCTCGGCGAGCGGCCCGTAGTGCGGCCCGGTGGAACCTGCGCGGCAGGCGAACTCCCACTCGGCTTCGGTCGGCAGTCGATAGCCATCCGAGTCGACGTGCCAGGTGACATCCTCACCGTCGAACGTGTACGCCGAATCCAAGCCCTCCCACTCGGACGCCGCGTTGCAGAAGCGGATCGCCCGCTGCCAGCTCACATCAACGGCCGGCCGGCGAGGGACGGATGCCGCAATCCCGAGGATCTCGCCCAGTTGCTCTTGCGTGACGGGGAAGACGCCGATCTCGAACGGTTCGAGCGCGACGGTGCGGTGAAGATTGCGCCGGGCATCGTGGAGCCGAACCTCGCCCGCGGGAATACGCGTCAGCTCGATGTCGGTCACGCCATTCCCTTCACGCCAGAGCCGTCACGCCGAAGTCATCATGGAAGATCGTTCGGGTCGCCGACCACGAGAGCCCGCTCGATCGTCGAGTGCACGAGCGCCGACAGATACCGACCCGGCGATTCGACGCCCGCCGCCGAAAGCAGGCCGATCGCCTGTCGCACGATGGCCTGTGAGAAGTCGGTCGCGGTCACGATCGCCTCCCCGTAGGCCGCACGGTCGGCCTCGGCAACCACGACCGGCTCGCAGCCGAGCTCCACGGCGAGCGCCTGCGCGATCGGGAGCACCGCTGTCGGCGCCGTGACGGCAGCGTACGCATCGGGAAGCTGACGGAGGTCGATCGACGTGCCGGTGAAAGTGATGGCGGGGTGGACGGCGAGGGGGATCGCGCCCTGAGCGGTTGCGGGTGCGAGTACGGCGGTCCCGTATTGCGGGTCGGTGTGGAGGACCAGCTGTCCCGGTTGCCATGCACCGACCGCGGCGAGACCCTCGACGAGCGAGGGAAGCTCGTCGTGCGGCACGGCGACGATGACGAGTTCGCTGCGACGCGCGACCTCCACGGCGTCGAGCACGGGAGTGCCGGGAAGGATCGCGTTCACCCGGTCGGTATCGGAACTCGCGGTGATGCCGACAATCGCGTGACCGGCGCCGGCGAGCGCCGCGGCAAGGACCGGTCCGACCTTGCCCGCGCCGATCACGCCGACGCCGAGACGTGCACTGTGACTCATCGAGGGTCTCCTCCCACGCCTAGCTCGTCCGCGCCGAACTCGTCCACGCTCAACTCTTCACCACCGGCGTCCTCGCCCGCCCACCGGTGCGAGCGGTCGCCGGCCGCAGCAGCCACAGTACGTCGGGAAACCTCCTCGAACGCGGCAAGAGAGACATCGAGGTCGATCCCCGAGATGCTCGCAACGATCGGACCGCTGACGGTGTGGGCGCGGAGCCCCGCGACCCGCAGCATCCGATCGTACGGACCCTGCTCGACTCGCAGACTCTGCATTCTTGCGAAGGGCACGATGGCGAGCCTGCGCCAGATCACACCGTGCCGCATCAGCAACAGGTCTTCGGTGAGGTCGAAGCCGTTGCGTCGCCACGAGAGGGGGTTGATCGTCCACGCGCGCCGCGGTGTCGTCGCATACGGATCCGGCTCGCCCGTCCCTTTTCGAGACCACCCCAGTCCGTGGCGCACGATCGCCGCGTGATCTCCTGGCGCCACCATCGGCAGGACCAGCCCCAACACCCGCTCGACGTCGGCCAATGTGCCCACGGGAAGGATCGTCGTGAACTGGTCGTTCGTCGCGTCGCTCATGCTCCGCCCCGAGAGCCTGTTCATCTTGACGGTCCACCACCCGAATCCGCGCCAGATAATCGACTGCGAGACCTCGACGGCGTGGATACGGCCGGGCGGCACGATCTCAGTGGTGGTCGTCAGCAGGCCGAACGTGATTCTCACGCCATCCGGGGTCGGCGCGATCGAGTAGCGGAGCGACTTGGTGATCGTGCGCACCTGCACCGCACCGAACGCGATCAGCGCGGGCACCATCGAGAAGAGCAGCCAATACGCGCCGTGTGAGACGCCGATGATGATCAAAACCGTGGCGACGATGAGACCGACGGTCGACATGCTGATGAGCTGGGACAGCACGAGCCGCCCGAGCGGAATGCGGACCACCGATTCGGGTTCGGCCGACGCCGAGTCATCGCCGACGATCATCCCGGTGATGCCCCGGCTCACGGTCTCGGTGACGGCGGTCGCCCGCGAAATCGGCGCCCCCGCGCGTTCCTTGCCGTTGCCGAGCTTGCGTCCGGACGCGAGGCGCAGGATGTCGGCACGCACTTCCTCGGCGTTGGATGTCGAGAGGTATTCGAGCTTGACGTTGCCGTCGGCACCGGCTCCGACGACCTCGAGCTTCGCGGCGCCGAGGACGCGCGCGACCATCGGGCGGGTGAGGTTGACGCCCTGCACGCGGTCGAGCGGAGCCCGGCGGTGCGTGCGGAACAGCACCCCGCTGCGGACCTCGACGTCGTCGCCCGTGATGCGGAAGAGGTGAAACCGCCACGATGTGTAGAACCACGCGAGCAGGATGACCAGGATGCCGAAGACGACCCCCAGCGCGATCAGCCAGAGGTTGTTCGCCAGGACCCAGTCGACCGGGTCGCCACCCGCGTCGATCCATTGCTCGTAGTCGTCCGGATCGAGGTCGGGGGCGAGCGCGGGAAGGAAGGTCCCGATGAGGCGGTCGCGGAGGCTCGAGAAGACCAGGCCCGCGATCACCAGAAGGAACAGTCCGCCGCGCAGCACTGGAGTCAGCGGGTGCAGGCGGTGCCACTCGCCATCGCTCAGCGGCGACCGGACGAGGTCGGCCGGTGGAGGGGGCGGTGTCGAAGCCGGCGGAGAGAGCGGAGCGGGATCGCTCGGAGGCGGCGTAACCGGCGGAACGGAACTCACAAGCCGGTCCGCCGCGTTTCGGAGACCGCCACGAGGTGGTCACGCAGGGCATCAGCCGCCTCTTGCGTGAGGCCAGGGATCGTCACGCCGGTCGTCGCGGCAGCGGTCACGAACTTCAGCTGCGCGATGCCGAAACCCCGGTCGAGCGGCCCATGGCTGATGTCGACGAGCTGCATCCGCCCGTACGGGACGGCGACGAAACGCTGCCACAGGATTCCCCGGCGGAAGATGAAATCGTCGCGCCTCAGCTGGTAGCCCATCGCCCGCACCTGGCGGGGCAGAATGGCGATCACCCACACGAGGATGACGGTGAGGATGCCGCCCGGGATGAATGCCCAGGTCTGGTGCAATGCCAGGCCGAGGACCAGCGTCGCCACGACCACCACGGCGAGGAAGATGCCGTTGCTGATCAGCTGGACCCACAGATACTTGCGGGAGATCTGGTGCCAGACGCCGTGGGCGAGTTCGAGTCGAGACGCTTTGCGGGGCTGGATCAGCGTCGAGTACGTGCCCTCATCGAGCGTCGCGGACAAGCCGGAGTCGTCCTCCGGCGTGGTCTCGGCGATCGGTGGCGTGGTCTCGGCGATCGGTGGCGCGCCCTCGTCGATGGGCGGCGCCGGCTCCGTGGCGGGCTGCGGCTCAGTGATGGGAGGGCGTGGTGGCAGGTCCGGGTTCGGGGGGTTGCTCATCGTCGTCCTTCCGGAGGGTGCAGAGATGTTCGGCGACCAGCCCGGCGGCCACGAGGACGCCGGCGCCGATGAGCGAAGCGATCACGGCACTCATCGAGCCTAACGAGGGCGGGACGGGGCGGGTCACGAGGAACGCGATGAAGCCGAGGCTCACTCCGGCCACGCCGGCGCCGACGATGCTGGACGACTTGGCGAGCATCGCGATGCGCAGCGCCCGGAACGGGTCAACGGATGCCCGGCCCGCCGTGCGGGTCGCTCGACGGATGGGGAGGGCGAGAACCACGGTGATCACGCCGAGGAGCACGAGCAGAATCGGCAGCATGATCGACGGGGTGAAGGTCGGGCGTCCGGTCGTGGCCAGCAGCTGATCGATCACGAATCCCGCGATGAGGCCGAGGACGGCGACCGCTGACAGCAACCCGGCGCTCGTGCGCTTCACGCGTCGTCGCCGTTCTGCAGAGCCGCAAGAATCGCGTCGACGCGGCCACGGCCCGGCAGGACCGCGTCGGGGTCGACCGCGAGCCACGGGACGAGGACGAAATCTCGCTCGGCCGCCCGGGGGTGCGGCAACGTGAGCCGGGGATCGTCGCTGATCAGGTCGCCGTACGCGATGAGGTCGAGATCGAGCGTCCGATCCCCCCAGCGCACCCGACGTTCCCGACCGTGGCGCGCCTCGATCGCGTGCAGGTAGCTGAGGAGCACCGTGGGGGCGAGTCGGGTCGACAAGATCGCGACGGTGTTGAGGTAGGCCGGGGCACCGGCATCCGGACCCTCGAGTGTGACGGCCACCGACTCGACCGACTCGGCCACGGCGACGTGTGTCGTGAGCGGCAGTCGCGCCAGATCGCGGACCGCATCTTCGATGGTCTGCTTTCGATCGCCGAGGTTCGATCCGAGGGCGACCACGGCTTCGGCCGCATCGCGGTGCGGGGATTCATGATCGCTGTGGAATCCCTGGGCCAGTCGCCGATTCATCGCATTCCCCGCAGGCGTCGGATGGTCACCGAGACGTCGCCGAAGGGGACCGTGATCGGAGCTTGAGGCTTATGGACCGTCACCGCGACCGTGTCGACGATGTCGTACGCCAGCGCAGCGTCGGCGATCCGCTCCGCGAGCGTCTCGAGCAGGTTCACCGGCGGCCCCGCGAGGATCGCTGCGACCTGCTCGGCGAACTCGCCGTAGTGCACGGTGTCCGCCACATTGTCGGTTGCGGCGGCGCGACGAGTCGACACGCCCAGTTCAACGTCGGCGATGAACTCCTGGCCATCGCGACGCTCGTCCTCATACACGCCGTGATACCCCGTGGCCCGGATGCCCTTGAGTGAGATGACATCGGTCATCGGGTCCGCCTCCACATCTTCTGGACGGCGAAGGCGTCTTGCGTGCGTGCGACATCGTGCACGCGGACCGCCCACGCACCCGCGTCGGCGGCGAGCACGCTCGTGACGGCGGTCGCGAGATCTTTGCGGTCTTCGGATGCTGCATCGCCGAGCGGCTTGGACAGCAGACCCTTGCGGCTCGTTCCCACGAGGACGCGGTGCCCGAGTCCGACCAGACGCGGCAGGTGATGGAGGATCTCCCAGCTCTGATCGGGCGTCTTGCCGAATCCGATGCCCGGGTCGAGGATGATTCGGGCAGGCGGGATGCCGGCCGCGGCGGCCGCGCGAAGCCGCTCGTGGAGCTCGGTCGCCACTTCACCGGCGATGTCGGCGTACTGCGCCCGTGCATACATGTCGGCGGAGTGTCCGCGCCAATGCCCGAGCACGGCATCGGCGCCCGCGGCGCTCACCGCCCAGAGCATCTCGGGGTCGGCGAGCCCGCCCGACACGTCGTTGACGATCCGGGCACCGGCCGCGACGGCGGCCGTCGCGGTCGTCGAGTTCATGGTGTCGATGCTCACGACGGCGCCTGCGGCGGCCAGCTGTTCGATGACGGGGAGGACGCGCTCGCGTTCGAGAGCGGGGTCGATCCGTTCGGCTCCGGGGCGAGTCGACTCTCCTCCGACGTCGAGGATGTCGGCGCCCTGCGCGCGAAGCGCGAGTCCGTGGCGCACGGCGGCGTCGACATCGAGGTAGCGACCCCCGTCGCTGAACGAGTCGGGGGTGACGTTGACGATGCCGAAGATGACGGTCACGCGGGGCCTCCGGCGATCAGGGCGACGAGTTCGGCGCGAGCGGCAGGTTCGGCCAGCGCGCCGCGTGCGGCGATGGTGACGGTCGTGGCCTCGGTCTGCTGGCCGCCGCGCATCGTCACGCACTCATGGGTCGCATCGAGGACGACGAGCACGCCGCGCGCATCGAGGGCACCGGCGATCGTGTCGGCGATCTGCTCGCCCAGACGTTCTTGCACCTGCGGGCGGGCAGCGAGGATGTCGACGACCTTGGGCAGAGCACCGAGCCCGACGACCTGCTCACCGGGCAGATAAGCGATGTGCGCGCGCCCCGCGAAGGGCAGGAGATGGTGCTCGCAGAACGAGCGGAATCGGATGTCGCGGAGCATCACGGCACCGGACGGCGTTGTGCTCGGGGCCGGTCCGCGCGACACCGAAATGGTGTGCGCGAGCGGCGCACCGGCATCCGCGCCCACGCCGGCGAAGAACTCGCCGTACGCGTCCGCGACGCGGCTCGGGGTCTGCTTCAGTCCCGGGCGGTCGGGATCTTCGCCGATGGCCTCGAGAAGCTCCCGTACGAGGACGGCGACGCGCTCACGATCAACGGCCACGCCTCGAGCCTACGCGGTCGCCGGTCGCGCCTGTCCGGAGGGACGGCGCACGGGAGCCTTTGCGGTCGCGGCATCCGTTTCGGCTTGGGTGGATGCGGCGAGACCCGCGTCTTCGCGACGCTGAGGCACATCGACCGGAGGCAGCGTCGACACCGGACGCTGCTCGCTCGAGAGCCACTGCTCGCGCGGGGGAAGCCGGCGGACGTCGCGGAACATCTCCTCGAGCTCGAGGTGGTCCAGCGTCTCCTGCTCGAGAAGGGCGAGCGCGAGCTTGTCGAGCACATCGCGGTTGTCGTTGATGACCTGATAGGCCTCGTTGTGCGCCTGCTCGATGAGGTGGCGTACCTGCTCGTCGACGCGCTCGGCGACGCGCTCACTGAACTCGCGACCGTGCCCCATGTCGCGGCCCATGAAGACCTCGCCGGAGGACTGGCCGAGCTTGACCGGGCCGACATCCATGGTCATGCCGTACTCGGTGACCATCTTGCGGGCGATGCCGGTGGCCTTCTCGATGTCGTTGGACGCACCCGTGGTCGGGTCGTGGAACACGATCTCTTCGGCCACGCGGCCACCCATCGCGTAGGTGAGCTGGTCTTGCAGTTCGTTGCGCGTGATGGAGTACTTGTCATCGAGTGGCAGCACCATCGTGTAGCCGAGAGCCTTGCCGCGAGGAAGAATCGTGATCTTCGTGACCGGGTCGGTGTAGTTCATCGCCGCGGCAGCGAGCGCGTGGCCGCCCTCGTGGTACGCCGTGATGAGACGTTCCTTGTCGCGCATGACGCGCGTGCGGCGCTGGGGTCCGGCGATGACGCGGTCGATGGCCTCGTCGAGGGCGCGCATGTCGATCAGCTGCGCGTTGGAGCGCGCCGTGAGCAATGCCGCCTCGTTGAGGACGTTGGCGAGATCTGCACCGGTGAAGCCGGGCGTCTTGCGGGCGATCACCGAGAGGTCGACGCCGGGAGCGAGCGGCTTGCCGCGCCCGTGCACCTCGAGGATGCGCTGGCGTCCCTTGTGGTCGGGAGCGTCGACGCCGATCTGACGGTCGAAACGGCCGGGGCGGAGGAGGGCCGGGTCGAGGATGTCGGGACGGTTCGTCGCCGCGATCACGATGACGTTGATCTTGGGGTCGAAGCCGTCCATCTCGACGAGCATCTGGTTGAGCGTCTGCTCGCGCTCATCGTGGCCGCCGCCCATACCGGCGCCGCGGTGACGACCGACGGCGTCGATCTCATCGATGAAGATGATCGCCGGGGAGTTCTCCTTGGCCTGGTTGAAGAGGTCGCGGACGCGGCTCGCGCCGACACCGACGAACATCTCCACGAAGTCGGAGCCCGAGATCGCGTAGAACGGGACGCCGGCTTCTCCCGCGACAGCGCGCGCGAGGAGCGTCTTACCCGTTCCCGGAGGGCCGTAGAGGAGAACGCCCTTGGGGATGCGGGCGCCGACGGCCTGGAAACGTGTGGGGTCCTTCAGGAAGTCCTTGATCTCCTGCATTTCCTCGATGGCTTCATCGGAGCCTGCGACGTCGGCGAACGTGACCGTGGGGGTCTCCTTCGTGACGAGCTTCGCGCGCGACTTGCCGAACTGCATCACCTTGCTGCCGCCGCCCTGCGCGGACGACATCAAGAACCAGAAGAGGAGGCCGAGGAGGATCAGCGGGATCATCAGGGAGAGGATGCCGTCGAGCCAACTGGGCTGCGGGACGACATCGTCGAAGCCATCGGACGGCTTGGCCGCATCGATCGCGTCCACGACGGATTCCGCACGCGCGTCGACGTAGTAGAACTGGACCTGCTCAGACCCCTCGAATTCCTTGGAAAGCACCATATCGACGCGTTGATCGCCGTCGGTGTTCGTCACCTCGGTGACCGTGTCACCGGCGAGCAGGTCGAGCCCCTGTTGCGTCGTGATCTGCTTCGCGCCCGTGAGGCTCGAAATCAGCATGAAGCCGACCAGCAGCAACGTGCCGATCAACAGCACATACAACAGCGGGTTCCGCGTGATTTTCTTGACATCCATGGTGCAAACAGGCTACCCCGCGCCACCTATGGGGCGTCTGTGCATTCGCCCACGGCGTACGGTTTCTGGGCCTTGCGCGGCGAAGTGTTACGAGTAGACGTGCGGAGCGAGGACGGCAACGTCGCGAAGGTTGCGGTACCGCTCGGCGTAGTCGAGCCCGTACCCCACGACGAATTCGTTCGGGATCTCGAACCCGACGTAGCGGCAGTCGATGTGGACTTTTGCGGCATCCGGCTTCCGCAGCAACGCGAGGACCTCGATGGATTCCGCCCCGCGCGACGCGAAGTTCTCCAGCAGCCAGCTGAGCGTCAGGCCCGAGTCGATGATGTCCTCGACGATCAGGACGTGCTTGCCGTGCAGGTCGGAATCGAGGTCCTTTCGGATCTGAACCACACCGCTGGACTTCGTCCCGGCACCGTAGGACGAGACGGCCATCCAGTCCATCGAGATGTCCATCTTCAGGCTGCGCGCGAAGTCGGCCATCACCATCACGGCGCCTTTGAGCACTCCGACGAGGATGAGCTCCTTGCCCGCATAGTCGGCGTCGACCTCCGCGGCGAGCAGATCGAGCTTGGCCCGGATCTCCTCCTCGGTCACGAGAACAGTGGTGATCTGGTCCGAGATATCGGCGGCGCGCATGGCTCGAGTCTACGAGTCCCGGGCTGCTCGGTGCGGGGCGGAGTGTCGGGGTCAGTGTCGGGGGCGGTGTCGGCATCGGCGTCGGTGTCGGTGTCGGCTTCATCCGTCTCTCGCGCGCAGTCGTGACGACGCGGACTGCGCGGCAGCGACGGGCGAACCATCGGCCGCGGAGCCCGAGTCAACTCGCCCGTCGCGCACGCGCAGTCGCTTCGTTCGAGAACTGCCCGAAAGCGACGGGCGAACCCGGTGGCGAGGCGCTCGACCTCGCTGTACCTAGCCGGCCCGCGCGCAGAACTCGATCCTGCCGCCCCGCCGCGCAGCCTGGCAGCCGGGAAGGTCGATGGGACCCTGGCCCGACCAGTCGGTCACCAGGCGCGCGACCTCGAGGGTCTGCGACCGGGTGAGGCTCGCGCCGAACTCACTGGCCACGACGTGGCGGATGATGCGATGGCGCAGTGCGGGCGGGTTTGCCGCGAGCGCGGGCGCAGAGACCGCGATGCCCGCCTCGACATGCTCGACGATGTCCTCGATCGTCTCGTCGATCATCTCCGCGAACGCGTCGGCGTCTTCCCGCAGCTGATCGGCCGTACGGGCAAGGGCCTCCGCGACTCCGGGACCGAGTTCGGCCTCCAGCACAGGAAGCACCGACTCCCGCACCCGCACGCGCGCGAAACGCGCCTCGGCATTGTGCGGGTCCTCCCACGGAGTCAGTCCCTGCGCGGCACACGCCACCCGCGTCGTCTCCCGACGGATGCCGAGCATCGGCCGCACCCAGGTGACGGGACCGTCTTCGCGCACGGGCGCCATTCCGCCCAGGCTCGCCGCCCCCGATCCCCGCGCGAGGCCGAGTAAGACGGTCTCCGCCTGATCGTCGAGGGTGTGGCCGAGAAGGATGGCCGTCGCCCCTGCATCGGCCGCCGCCGCGACCAGCGCACTCCGCCGCGCATCGCGCGCCGCACTCTCCGGTCCCCCGGCGCTGCCGACATCGACGCGCACGATGCGCACGACGAGCCCGAGGTCGGTCGCGGTGGCCGCGGCGACGGCCGCGACATCCGCCGACCCCTCCTGCAGTCCGTGATCCACGACGATCGCGGTCGCTTCCATGCCCGCGGCAGGCGCTTCGAACGCCACCGCAGCGGCGAGCGCGAGCGAGTCCGCGCCGCCGGAGAGCCCGACGACAACGCCACTGCCCGACGGAAGCGCGCGCAGCGACGCACGCACGGCGAGGCGGACCTCGGCGACGGCGGGATCAAGCCCTGGTCGATGCGGCATGCCTCCACGCTAGCCGTCGCCGCGCGTGCGTCGCCTGCTCCGTCATCGAAGGAGTTACGCCCGCACAGGGCCGCGGGATAGGCTGGTCCGCGGCATCCGACCCTCTTCAAAGGAGCACCACCATGGGCGCGTACGACGCCGTCATCGAGATTCCCCGCGGCAGCCGCGTCAAGTACGAGGTCGACCACGGCACCGGCCGCGTCTTCCTCGACCGGGTGCTGTTCACCCCGATGGGCTACCCCGCCAACTACGGCTTCTTCGAGAACACTCTCGGCGAAGACGGCGATCCGCTGGATGTGCTCCTCCTCCTCGACCGCGACCTCTACCCCGGAATCATGGCGCAGGTGCGTCCCGTCGGCGTCCTCAAGATGAGCGACGAGGCCGGTGGAGACGACAAGGTCGTCGCCGTGCTCGGCAAGGATCCGCGCTGGTCGCACATTCAGGACGTCGGCGACATCGACGAGTGGACCAAGAGCGAGATCACCCACTTCTTCGAGCACTACAAGGACCTGGAGCCCGGCAAGTGGGTCAAGGTCGATGACTGGGCCGACGCCGCCGAGGCCGAGCGCCTGGTCGCCGAGGCATTCGTGCGCTTCGAGGACCACGAGGGTCAGACCGCCACGCAGGGCGAGGGCGAAGCTCCCAAGACCCTCTGACTTCTGGATTTGTGAGGGGCGGATGCTGCGGCATCCGCCCTTTCGCATTCCTGAACGACGGCGGGTCGGACGCGTCAGACGGAAATGCCGCGGTCGCGGAGGAACGGCGCCGGGTCGCCTCGCACACCGTTGAAGTACACCTCGAAGTGCAGGTGGCACCCCTGTGATGCTCCGGTGTTGCCCGCCCAGGCGATCACCTGTCCGGCAGAGACGTATTGGCCGGCGCCGACGTTGTAGCCGCCCGGCTTGATGTGGGCGTAGCCCGTGATGATGCCACCACCGTGGTCGATCTTGATGTAGTTGCCCCAGTCGCCGCTGTAGGCCGCGAAGATGACGCGCCCATTGGAGGCCGCGTAGATCGGGGCGCTGCATCCGCCGGCGAAGTCGATGCCGCGGTGCCCACCGGCGGTGCAATAGCCGTTGGCGCAGATCGACCCGCGATTTCCGAACCACGAACTGATGTACCCGGCGCACGGGCGGACCCAGCCGGATGCGACGACCTGGCCGGCCGAGCTTCCGCCGCCGCCACCGCCGCCACCGCCTCCGCCTCCGCCGCCTGATGCAGCGGCTGCGGCGGCATCGGCCGCTGCCTGCGCGGCCGCCGCGACTCTGGCCGCCTCCGCCGCGGCCGCACGTGCAGCGGCTTCTTCCCGCTCGCGTCGTTCGCGTTCTTCGCGGGCTTTGCGCTCGGCTTCGACACCCGCCTGATAGCCGGCGACGGTCTGCGCGGTGGTGTCCTTGAGGGCGGCCAACTGCGCTTCCAGCGTCGCCTGGTGCTCGGTCTGCGCGGCGAGTGCGGCTTCCGCTTCGGTCGCCGCATTTTGGGCGGCGATCATCTTCGACTCTGCGACCTGCTTGAGTCGGTCGCGCTCGTCTCGGGCGACGGCGGCCTGGTCGCTGAGCGACTGCGCGGTGTCGCGCGCGGTGATCGCCTCGGTGTAGACCGATCGGTTCGCTTCGAGAACCTTGTCCATGGTGCCGAGGCGCGCGAGGAGGTCATCGGCCGTTGCGGCGGAGCCCGAGAAGAAGAGTTCGAGGGAAGTGTCGTCGCCCCCGTTGCGGTACGCCTGGGCGGCAACCTTGCCGACCTTGCGGGCCGACTCGATCGCTTTCGCGGCTTCGGCATCCGACTGCGCCTGCAGGTCGTCGGCGCGGTAGGCCGCATCCTCGTACTCGCGCTGGGCGACCGCGTACGCATCACCGAGTCGCGTCGCCTCGGCCTGCTTGGCTGCCACGTCCGCGACGAGCGCGGCGATCAGGCCTTCGATGCGGGTGATCTCCGCAGCCTTCGCGTCCTCGTTGGCTTTCGCGGCCTGCACGTCATCCCACGAGGGGTATCCCTCCATGCCGAAGGCTGAGGGGATCGCGGGGGTCAGGAGCGAGCCGAGAGCGACGACACCGAACGCGCCGATGCCGAGAGCATTGCGTCGGGAGACCTTGCGTTGGAGCGCGCGCAACTCCGTGGGGGTGGGCGCACAGCCGCACTCCTCAGAGGATTCCAGTCGCTCGAACGGCACGCGGTCCTTTCCGATCACGCGGGCAAACTTCATTCACACTAGCAACAGGAGTCACATTCGTGAAGGGTGGAAGCGGCATCCAGGACCGGGTCATGGGCGCACCCCGCGGGTCTCATTCTTTGGTTTTCTCGAGGCCGCACCCGGCAGGCGCGCCCTCGATTGGCGGATCGTTCGTGGATTGCGTATGCTTGAGCGTCGGTAAGCGTGAGCCTTTTGGTTCGCTCGGCCCCATCGTTTAGCGGCCTAGGACACCGCCCTTTCACGGCGGCAGCACGGGTTCGAATCCCGTTGGGGTCACACTTACAAACTACAATTTAATACGCATGGCCCTGTAGCGCAGTTGGTTAGCGTGCCGCCCTGTCACGGCGGAGGTCGCGGGTTCAAGTCCCGTCAGGGTCGCTCCGAGCGACAAGCCCTTCTCGGAGGGCTTTTCGTTTAGGGCGTGGCATTTTCGGATGCCGCGCGGCTCTGTAGCTCAGTTGGTAGAGCGCACGACTGAAAATCGTGAGGTCACGGGATCGACGCCCGTCGGAGCCACTGGCCCTTTCTCAGGCTTCTACTGGGAAGGGGCCTTTTTCTTTGCCTCGATCCTCGCCTGACCGTACTCAGCCGACGAGATCGCTGAGACGAGCGGATGCCGGCGACAGCTGCTGCACGACGTTCACCGCTGAGCGGACCGCGCTCTCGTGCGAATCCGCGTCATCGGCGTACAGTCCGGCGAGCCACACCCCGTGCTGTCCCTGCAGATCGCGCAACCGGCGCTGCGCGTCGAAGTAGTCCGCCGTGATCTTGCCGTGCTCGTAGGTGACCTGCGCGTACAGCGGCTCCGGCATCCGCTCGTCGTAGGTGATCCAGCTCTTGAAGATCGGCAGTCCGCGCTCCGGATTCCAGATCGACAGTGAACTGTGAGCGCCGTCCCACCGCACGTTCACCACGGACCACGACGACCTCCGTCGCGGCATCAGGCGCGCGTCTCCGTGGATGGCGATGGTCGTGTCGAAGTATTCGAAGCGCTCGAGCTGCGCGCGCACGGGGTCGAGGTCGGGCACGTCCGCAATGAGGCGCGCCGCCTGGCGGGCGTTGGTCGCGAGGATGACCTGGTCGACGACGTGACGGCGGCCGGCGGCATCCTGAATCACGTACTCGTCCGCATCGCGCGTGATGCTCTCGACCGGCGTGCTCACGTGAATCTCCGTGTGCCGCAGCGTGCGCACGAGGGTGTCGACGTACGTCTTCATCCCGCCCGCGATCTCGCTCTGGTCGGGCGGATTCAGGCCCTTCGGCACGTTCGCGCCCAAATAGTAGAGGACGTTGTACGCGGCGAACGTGCGGAACTCGGCCAGCTCGACGCACCAGAAGGCGAGCAGCATCGGGTAGAGGAAGCCGTCGACGAATCGCTTCGGCAGACGCTCCTTCGCCACGAATTCGTCGATCGTCATCGTCGTGTCGTGCTGCGCGAGAAACGCCGGCACGCGCCCGATCAGTCGGCGAAAGCGGATCATGTCGCTCAGCGCCCGCGGAGTGAACGACTCCCAGACCGGCAGGTGACGACGGATCGGCGGCATGACGACCGGATGCCCTCCCCCGATCCGTTCGACGGTCAACGTCGCGGGATACGACCGACGCGGCACCTCGAGCGCATCGAGCAGCCGGTTGAACGTGACGTACGTCTCGCTCGCGGCGAAGAACTGGAAGCCGGCGTCCACCGCGATCCGCTGGCCATCGAGTTCGATGTCGATGGTGTGGGCGTGCCCGCCGAGGCGGTCATCCTTCTCGAAGAGGATGACCTCATGCTCCGGATCGAGCAACCACGCGCTCGTGAGCCCGGCGGCGCCTCCGCCGATGATTCCGACTCTCATCTATCCTCCTGCGATGAGGCTCGGCAGCGCCTCGTCGCGATTAACAGTCGCGAGAGCGCGGATCTGGTCATGATTTCATGAGAGCCCAACACGACCATCAGGCACGGGCCCAGCTGAACGATTTGTTAACACAGAGTTTATGAATGGGGTCGCCTACCCGCACACGCGACGGTAGAGTAAACCGCGAACGTAGCGCGGTCGAGTGGGATCGATCGCCGGCCTCTTGGGGAGGAGTTGCGTTCAGTGGGTGGCACTGGCGATGATGCGCAACAGTGCATGTCGCAGTTTTTGGGGAAACAATGCTGGCAGTTTCATTGATCGTTGAGGTCGCTCGATGAGCGCTGTCGACGAGGTCATTCCGGCACTTCAGTTGCCGAGCTTCTCCGGTCTCACCACCTCGCATCATGTCGCCGCGGCCGCGCCCCGCGCCTCAGCGGCACTCGTCAGCCGTCAGCAGTGGGAGCGACGCTACAAGATTCGATTGCGGACGAACGACACGGCGATCGTTCTGATCGCCTGCATCCTCGCTTCTATCGCTTCTCTTTTGGTCACGGCTCCTCAGGTTCTGGCTCAAGACCCGGGCGTCCTCGTGCGGGTACCGCTGTGCACCGCGCTCTTCTGGCTCGTGTCCCTCAGCCTTTTCAACACGAGGCAGCCGTCCATCATGGGCACCGGTGCAACCGAATACACGCGGGTTGCGCACGCAACGGGCCTCGCCTTCGGCGCTCTCGCGATCGTGTTCGTCCTCTTCGGATGGCAGGGGATTCGCACCCAGCTGTTCTACGCGCTGCCCTTCGGCATGGTCACCCTCACCGCGTCGAGATGGCTGTGGCGTCGCTGGCTGCTCTGTCAACGTGTCGACGGGCGCTATGCCTCGCGCACCCTCGTCGTCGGATCCCGGGACGACGTCGAATATGCGATCAAGACGCTCGGGCAGACCGGCAGCACCGGCTACCGCGTCGTGGGAACAGCGCTCATCGATGACGACATCGATCAGCTGGTCGTCGGCGCGACAACCTATCCTGTGGCGCGAGGAATGAACGCCGTTCGCGCCGCCGTCCGCAGAATTGCATGCCGACACGATCCTCGTTGCCAGCCAACCCGCGGGCGATCCCACGTACATCAAGCGCCTCGCCTGGGAGCTCGAAGGGACAGCCTCCGAGCTCGTGCTCAGCAGCCGAATTGCGGATGTCGCCGGCCCGCGCATGTCTTTGCGTCCCGTCGAGGGGCTCCCGATGCTCCACGTGAAGATCCCGACCTTCGAGGGGAGCTCCTACATCCTCAAGCGCGTGCTGGATGTCGTCGCTTCGATCGCCGCGCTCCTCGTCTTCGCCCCGTTCGCGGCCATCATCGCGATCGCCATCAAGGTCGACAATCCCGGGCCCGTCTTCTTCCGGCAGGCACGAGTGGGCCGCGACGGCCACGAGTTCTCGATGGTCAAGTTCCGCTCCATGCGAGTGAACGCAGAGGCTGAGCTGGCGAAGCTGCTCGAGGCCAACGAAGGCTCGGGCCTGCTCTTCAAGATGAAGGACGATCCTCGCGTCACCCGCGTCGGGAAGATCCTGCGCCGGTTCTCGCTCGACGAGGTTCCGCAGTTCTGGAATGTGCTCATGGGAGACATGAGCATCGTCGGACCCCGGCCACCGCTGCCCATCCGAGGTCACCGCGTACGACGGCACCGTGTTCCGCCGCCTGTACACCAAGCCGGGCATCACCGGTCCGTGGCAGGTGGGTGGACGCAGCGACCTGTCGTGGGACGAGAGCGTTCGACTCGATCTGCGCTACGTCGAGAACTGGTCGGTCATGAGCGACCTCATGATCATGTGGCGGACCGCGAAGGTCATGATTCGGCCGAACGGCGCGTACTGAGGCGCCAGCGCGTCGCGTCTGCTCATTCGTGACGGCGCGAGCAGCGCTCCAACTCCGAAAGGTCTGTACACATCGTGGCCTCAACAGTGCGGATCCTCGGCACCCACGGCGTGCCGGCCGCCTACGGCGGCTTCGAGACGGCGGCCGAGAACATCGGCCTCTACCTGCGCGATCAGGGCTGGCACGTCGTCGTCTACTGCCAGCTGACGGGCGACGGTCCGATCGAGATCGACGAGTGGAACGGCCTCGAGCGCGTCGATGATCCACGAGCCGAAAGACGGGCTGGCGCGGCACCTCCTCGTTCGACCTCACGTCGATCCGGCACGCGATGGCCGCGCATCAGCCGGGTGACGTCTGGCTCACCTTCGGCTACAACACCGGCGTCTACGACGTGCTCCCGCGGCTGCGCGGCATCCCGAACGTCATCAACATGGACGGGATGGAGTGGACCCGCAAGCGCTGGGGGCTCGCCAAGCAGGGCATCCTGCTGGCCAACGAGCGGCTCGCCGGCTGGGTCGGCGACGTGCTCATCGCCGACCACCCGGTGATCGCGACCTACCTTCGGCGGCACTTCGGCAAGCGCCGCGTGTGCAGACGATCACCTACGGCGCCCACGAGGTGACGGACGCCCCGACCGCGCCCGGTCGACCGAGCTCGGCCTGACGCCGGGCGAGTACGCGCATGATCGTCTGCCGGCCGATCCCCGAGAACTCGATCCTCGAGATCGTCACCGCGTGGTCGGCGCGAGAAGCGCGGCATGCCGCTGGTCGTGGTCGGCCCGTACGGCGACGACGATCCGTACCACGTGCGGGTCCAGGCCGCCGCGTCCGACGAGGTCATCTTCCCCGGCGCGATCTTCGAGCCCGAGCGCCTGCAGGCGCTGCGCTTCCACTCCGCGCTCTACCTGCACGGGCACACCGTCGGCGGCACCAACCCGTCGCTGGTCGAGGCGATGGCGGCCGGCAACGCCGTCGTCGCCCACGACAATCCCTACAACACCTGGGTGGCCGGGCCCGAGCAACGCCTACTTCACGGATGCCGACGACCTCGCGCGCACTGCTCGGCGATCTGCTGCGCGACCGCGACCGCCGGCGCCGCATGGGCGAGGCGAGCCGCGCACGATTCCAGGCGGAGTTCACCTGGACCAAGATCGGCGGCGAGTACGAGCAGGCGCTGCGCGCGGCCCTCGCGCGGCACGGACACGCGCAAGAGAAGATTGGAGTCAGCGCATGATCGATGTCGCTGTTGTCGGACTCGGGAAGATGGGCCTGTCGCACCTCTCGATGATCAAGGCGCACCCCGACGTGAACCTCGTCGGCGTGTGCGACGCGACCGGGTACCTGCTGGACATCCTGGCCAAGTACACCGGCGTGCAGACCTACAAGGACCTCACGCAAGATGCTCGACGAGGCGAAGCCGCAGGCGATCATCATCGCCACGCCGACGCATCTGCACGCCGGCATGATCCGCGCGGCGCTCGAGCGCGGCATCCACGTCTTCTGCGAGAAGCCGCTCGTGATCGACCCGGCCGACAGCGCCGTCGCTCGACGCGCATCGCCGCCGAGCGCGGGCCTCGTCACCCAGGTCGGCTACCACAACCGCTTCGTCGGTGCGTTCCGCGAGGTCCAGCGACTGCTCGAGCTCGGTGCGATCGGCCCGGTCAACACCGCGCTGGCCGAGGCCTACGGTCCGGTGGTGCTCAAGCCCGCCGGCCGCACCTGGCGCAGCCAGCGTTCGACCGGCGGCGGATGCCTGTACGACTACGCCGCGCACCCGCTCAACCTGCTCACGTGGTACCTCGGCGCGCCCGAGTCCGTCAGCGGCAGCCAGCTGACCAGCATCTTCTCCGCGCAGATCGACGACGCCGTGGCCAGCACCCTGCACTACCCGAGCGGCACGGCGCAGATCATCGCGAACTGGTCGGACGAGTCGCAGCGCAAGATGACGACGAAGGTCACCCTGTGGGGCACCGCACGGCCGGATCTACGCCGACCGCCAGGAGATCCAGGTCTACCTGCGCGACACCGCCCCGATGCCCGAGGGCTACCGCGTCGGCTGGAACGTGCGCTACACGACCGAGCTCACCGAGGCGCCGTGGTTCTACCTGCGCGGCGAGGAGTACAGCGCGCAGCTCGACGCATTCGTCCAGCGTGTGATCGCCGGGCGACGTCGAGGGCGAGAACGACTTCGCGTCGGCGGCCGTCACCGACCGCGTGATCTCGATGATCAGCGAGGACGCGGCGCGCGACAGAGCTCGCGGCACCGACGAGCCGACCGCGTCGCGATCGGCTGCACCGGCGGCGGCACCGTCGTCGCCGGATCGGAGCGGCGCTTCGCGCGCTGCGGGTAGGAAGCTGAAATGACGATGACGACGACCGCCACTGCCACCGGCCACGCGGACGATGGATCGCCTGCTGTTCGGCGACAACCAGTTCTTCGGCGTCAACCACATGTCGGAGGAGAAGGCGCGCGCGCAGCAGATGCGCTTCCAGGACCTCGGACGCGATCATGCGAGGTGCTCGACGACGCCTACGACGACGGCGTCACGACGTTCATGTGCACCACGCACGACCGCATCGCCGAGGTGCTGCGACCGCGTGCGCGCGAACCCTGACCGCTACGCCGACATGAAGTTCTTCCCGTGCATGCCGTACGCGCACAAGTACGCCAACGCGATCACCGAAGACGGCTTCCTCGGCGCCATCCGCCAGTTCCTGCCCGACGAGGGACTGCTGGACAGCATCGCCCGCGGCACGATCGTCGCTTGCGCGCAAGGACATCGAGGGCGTCTGCGACGCTGCTGATCGACGCCGAGATGAAGATGTTCGCAGGGCCTGCCGACGCCCGTGATCTGGATGCAGAACGTCGTCGTCGACCTGCTGCTCGGGCCTCGGCTTCACCGACGCGCTTCCGCATCTTCGCCGACCACGTGCGCAAGCGCTACAACGCCGAGCCGGGCTTCATCACGATGAACCTGCCGCGTCTGCTCGACGACCTCGACACGCGCCGGCGTCGACAACCCGATCGTCTGCTCGAACATCAACAAGCTCGGGTTCCGGATGTCGGGCGGCGTCGACGGCTACCGCGACGCCCTCGAGAAGCGGCCGTTCCGTGCCGTGGCGATGTCGGTCTTCGCGAGCGGCGCCATCCCGCCGCGTGAAGCGATCGAGTGGGTGTGCGGTCTGCCGAACCTCGAGTCGATCGTGTTCGGTGCATCGAGCCGGGGGAACATCGCCTCGACGGTCGAGCTTGTCGACGAGTACTGGCCGCGGGCGTGAACTGACCGTTGTCCCGCCCCCGTCCCGTGCCATGCCGGCGAACCAATCCCGATAGTGGCCATGCGGGATGAGATCGTAGGGCTGCGAGGGCGACAGCACAGTCTCCTTGTTCAGAGTGACCCACAACGTCGTGCCGTGCTCGACCGCCACCAATAGGGCGCGAGCGACCGGGTTGACCCTGGAAGCTCCGCGTTGTGGACCGTGCGTCCCACGGCTATTTTGCGAAACCTGTGCCGGATGATGAGCACTCCAAGGACGACATGCTTGGCCGCCACGAACGATCTATTGCCTGTAGTTAGTACGGACTCGGGCCAATACCAGCGAAAGACGTCATACGCGCCGAAATCGCCCCTCGTCAACTGAAACGTAGGTTACAACTTCAGGCGACGACTGAAGCGGGGCATCGAGCATCCTGTTGTACGGATTTGCTGTGATCCGCGGCACACGCACTGACTGCACTAACCGCACCCCATTTGGCGGCGTACGCACTCGCGACACCATCGTCACCGACCCGTCCCTGCGTCAATTCTTCGCAGTTCGCGGTACCAGCGCACCGCAGAGATCAGAAGGATGAGTAGATTTATGCAGGCAAGGACCGTGTACACCAACATGAACGCCGGCTGCCACCACAACAGCACGAATATCACGCAGAACAGGCCGTAGTCGTTGGGGATGACCGCCAACGAATACAATGGTGACAGTCGGTACGCCCGAGTATCGGCCCCTGGCGCGGTATATGAAGCCGACTTCTGGAGAAGTCGTCGCATCATGTCCATCAGTATCATCGCGAAGAAGAATGTCGTCGCCACCGCGCTGTAAGCCAGCGGTACGAGCAGCCACGCCTGTTGCACCTCGTAGAAACGCGCCCAGCAAACAGCGACCGCTAGGTGGATCGTGGCCGTCTTCAGTGCGTCAAAAAAGTGGTCAAGCCATTCGCCTGCGTAAGACTTCGTCCCGGTTAACCGTGCTAACTGCCCATCGGCGGAAATCCAGGGCATACCCGAGCGCGAGAAGCGCAGTCACCGTGATTGACGTTGCGATCGAGGGCGGGACCAACGCAATCATCACGATCGCTACGGCCGTGCTCGCCGCGCTCACGATCGTCACCTGTGTCGGCGTGAGTCGCAAACCGTATGCGGCGGCCGCGAGCA
>CAVOIQ010000001.1:0-166526 GCA_963696085.1 uncultured Actinomycetota bacterium | reverse complement strand
CGACCATGAGCGTGCGCTCTTCGGAGACCCACTCATGGAAGCCGGCCTCACAGGGATAGACATGCCCAGCTTCGGCGACCCCGCTGACTTCATGGTGGGCTTCGGGATCGACACGCTCACCGATATGCAGCGGACCCGTCGCCGGTTGTACTCGCTCTATCTGGCGCTCATCATGACTGTAGAAACGAAGTTTCGAGGACACACCGACACGGAAGTGTACGACCGGGGGCGGAGCGAGCTCGACGCACTCATGATTGCTTTCGGACGCGTCCGCGTGTGAGCTCCCGCATGAGAGCCTCCGTCGAAAAGTGCGGCGAACGCCGCACCGTCATCCTCACGCGCCCGGCGCCACAGCTCGCCCTCATCACTGATCACATACATGAGTGTCCGCAGCGACCGGTTTCGTTACACATCAGCGAGACTGCTACTTGAATTGGAATCCTCCGGCCCCAGCAGAGCTCCTACCAAGCATCCTGTCCCGTAATCGAAACGACCAAGTCCGCCCCTAATGCGGTCGGTCACCGCGACAGTCGGCGTCCCGTAGGCGGATCCCTCTATGCGGTGTTGGTAAACACCGTATGCACCTTGATGCTCGAATCAGTTCGAGTGGATTGCATCGCCGGCGATGGTCAGCGTTCCGCGCCCGCGATGTCGATCGTGTCGGGGAGATCGTCGCCGCTGCCGGTCTCGACTCGCGTGAACTTATCGCCGTCCTTCAGATATGCGCCTGCAACCGCTCCGGTGATGAAGAAGTCAGTGGCCTCGTTCCCGGGAAGCATGCTGGGGGTCAGGTACAGCAGGTACTCCTGACCCGGATCCAGGACGCTGGGGTGTTGCAGGTCCTGCCGCACCTGGATCAGGTCGCCGACCGCTACCGGCGTGGACTCCGGGTCGAGGTTCGCGCCGAGCTGCGGGTTGGTGGGAGTGTTGGTGACTTCAATCGTCGAGATCGTCGTGGTAAAACCTTCGGAGCTCTCCTGGCGCTGGTTGGTGACCGATCCGACCACGATGGCCGAACTGTCCCTGGCCAGGGAGTCGAGGCTGTCGTACAAGCTGTGTCGACTCCCAGATTCACCGCTCTGGACGCAGCCCGCAGCCCCCACCGAAACAACGGCCACGAGGATCGCGGCCAACGCGACTCGTCTTCGGAGACGCCTCATCGCACCCCTCTTCCGTCTAATTGGAGCAACCGTAGCGCGGGCGGCAGGAGTCGTTCGTCACGATTTGAGCTCATTCCCCCTCGGCGCGCACTCGCGCCAGCACGTGCGATAGCCGGTCCCTCAATCAGTCGGACGTAGGCCGATTGCCCTCATGCCTACAGGCGTGTCTCGTTTGTAAGCGACTCCACGCCGTCGTCTCCGTGTCGACGCCTCGGGGTTTCTTGAGCGCTTCGCTGATGATCTGGAGCTGCCATTCGACTATCCGAGGGGGTAACCGCTGCGTCGTCGACGATCGGCGACGACGAGAAGCCAAATCGCGGCGCCAAGCCAGGCAAGAAGCACGACACCGAACAGGATCAGCGGAACGATCGGCGCCTGCGGGGACTCGCCGGGCCCAACAGCGACGAAGGCCCAAGGGAGGAGCCCGGCTGCCGCAAGGCCGGGGCCGCCCACGGCGACGAGTGTCCCGATGACCTTGTGCGACACAGCCCATGTTCTCGATGCCCACAGCATTACAAGACCCGCGAGCCACCCGATGACCGGAATGATGAAGCCCCCGACGGTGAGCAGGAGCACCGTCAGGATGCTGTACCAAGCGGCATCCTCCTTCCGGAGCGGTAGCGTCCCGCGCTCGGCTCGCACACTGGCCGCGACGAACGCCGGGTCGCCTAATGCCCGCAATCTCGCGTCTGCGTCCGCCGGCGTCAGGGTGGATAGTTCCTCACGAATGCCGTTGAGAAGGCCCTCGCGCGTGGCAGGGTCCACGTCGACCAGCAGGCCATCGAGCTCGGTGAGGTAGTCCTCGATCTTGGTCATGATGCTTCCTCGAAGTAGATGAGTCGGGACACAGATGTCGTAAACAGCGCCCAGTCGTTGCGGAACTCTTGCAGCCGCTGTCGACCGTCCGATGTGAGTGCGTAGTACCGCCGCGGCGGTCCGGCGGCGGATGGCACTTCGTATGTCGTGACGTCCTGGCGCTCGCGCAATCGCGTCAACACCGGGTACAGCGTGCCGATGCTGCCGATGATCGCGCCGTCGTTGATGAGGCGATCAGCGAGCTGCCATCCGTACATCGGCTCCCGTGCCAGAAGACCGAGGATGCACGCCTCGACCACGCCCCGCCGCAACTGAGTTGCCTGATCGACGGTCGCTATCATGCGGTACACACTACTGATCGCTATCTGGTCGCGCAAGATAGTAACCCAGGTACGTTACGAGCAGCAGGAACTTGCTCACCCGGCATTTACGCCGAGCGCGGCCCGCAACTCCTCTTTCGCCTTCGCATAGCGGCTGCGGGCGGTGGACGACGGGATGCCGAGCAGCTCGGCGGCCTCGACGAGGCTGAGCCGGTCCCAGTGCACTAACCGCACCAGTTCCGCTCGGTCGGGGTCCAGCCGCGCGAGGGCGTCGCGCACCTCGGTGCCCTCGTCGGAGGCAGGGGACGCGGTATCGATTCCCGTAGACGCCCGGATGCGGTCTGCGAGAGCCCATCGACGACGCTCGCTGCGCTCGTGGTTGAGGAGCGACCCGCGGGCGATGCCGAACAGCCACATGCGGGCACGCTCGGGATCGTCCGGCAGATCCTTCACCCTCCGCCATGCGACGACCATGGTCTCGCCGAGCAGGTCGGGAGCGTCGTCCAGGCCGACGCGCCGCTGCAGATAGGCCAGGAGAGCCGGGGATGCCGCGGTCAACGCGGCCTCGAGTGCGCGGGTCACCCCCACTGCTCGCCCTCGCAGTGCACCTGACTAGTGCTTTTCGTGACGCTTCCCTCATCGAACCCCTGCGCACGAAGCTCTACATACAGAACCTCGCTCACCGACTGATCGACGGCCGTCCAGTAGTTGAGATCGGCGAGCCGCGGATCCGCGATGGGTTCCGGTTCGTTGGCCTGCGCGTCTTCGATCACGGCGAGATACTTGCCGATTAGGGGCTCCGCCTCTGCCGAGACGTCTGCAGTCGCGAACCACCCATCGATGACTCGATCGAGCTCGAACTGCCGGAAGGGGTTCGCCGCAACGAAGTTCCCCTCGCGCAGCTCACACTGCCCCCAGGTCGGCGAGGTGTAGGTGTAGCTGCGGTTCGAGTTCATCCCCGCGCCCCACAGCCACGGCGAAGCCGCCGTCGCAACCCCCGCGCCGCCCACGAGCACAAGCGAAAGGGCTCCCGCCACGATGCCGATGCGTCGGCGTCGTTTAGGTCGCGCCTGTTGCGCGGCGGACGCGATCATCGCGTGCAGGTCGGCGGGATCGGCCGCGCGCGCTGCGGGCGCGGAGCGGTCGAGCAACGCGTCCAGGGGATCGGGGGTCATTGTGCCTCCAGGTTAGAAGTGGTTCTGCTCTGTACCTGTCCGGCATCCGCTGTTTCGTCCATGCGAGGAGTCAGCGCCGTGTCGTCGACATTTTCATACTCGATCAGCTTGGTAGAGTGCCCGCCACCGGTTAGAGGCTCTTTAGCGCCACGTGCGGCTCGTTCCCCCGCCGTAGGCGGGGCTTCTTCGCCTTAGGATCGCGCTGAGCGAACTTGTCAGCGCCGATCGGCGGGCATCAATCTGGGGCAGTACCGACGTGGGGCACGGGAACCTTTCGTTGGTTCGCGGACACTCCATAGTGTGAGCAACAGTGACGAGGACGCATGGGCTGAGGCCCTCGCGGGCAGTGGCGATGCCTTCGGGCAGATCTTTGATCGTCATCGTGCCCGGTTGTACCGACACTCCCGCGGTCTTGCCCCGTCGTGGTCGGATGCGGACGACGTTGTCGCTGTGACGTTTCTCGAGGCGTGGCGAAAGCGCGACCGGATTCAGTTCGTCGATGGTTCGATGCTGCCGTGGTTGCTTCGCACCGCGACATTCACGGCGAGCAACCTAACGCGCTCGACCCGACGCTACAGGGCCGCCCTTCAACGCCTTCCCGCGGGTGAGGTGCAGCCAGATCATGCGGGTCAACTCGACGACGGTGACGCGGTGATCGCGTTGCGGGGTCTGTCACAGATTGACCAGGAGGTTCTCACCCTGTGCGTGCTCGAGGGTGTCCGTGCGGAGGATGCCGCGCGCATCATGAACGTCCGCCTCGGGACCGTCAAATCCCGACTCTCGCGAGCTAAAGCACGGCTGCGCGACGCCCTCAACGAACCGTCTCCAGTGCTGCGACCGGAAGGTGTGACCAATGTCCTCTGAAATGATCGAAACCGAACGCGACACGGAACTGCGTGGGATGCTGGTCGCCACCGCATCCGCCGCCCCGATCCGTACTCGCCGTCGTTGGAGTATCGCGGCGCCGATCGCCGCATTCGCGGTTGCCGGTGCCCTGACCGGGGCTGCCTCGGCCGCTGCGCTCAACCCGCCCGAGCACGTGTCGACGGTGAACGCAGTCGCGTTCGCCCACGATTTTGTCTACGACGACACGCAACTCTTCGGGACCCCCGTCCTGCTCAGCGGTCAGGGCGACACCATCGTGCAGCTCGGCTCCATGCCAGAAGGAGCCGCCGAGTTGGCAGTTGCCTTCAACTGCGGTGATCCCGGCCAGTTCGAATTCCGTCTCGACGGTGAATGGGTCGGCAGCGTCGTCTGCGACGATGCCTCAACGGCAGGCGGCGGAACCTACTACGCGGTGAGCGACGCAGGGCCTCATACCCTCGCCATCTCCACCGACCACCCGGGTGCGCGCTACGCACTATGGGCGTCCTGGGCCGCCCGCGCGGTTCTCCCCGAGCCTTCGCAAGCCCAGGACGAGGCGATGGCCGACGGCCAGGTCACAGCAGAGGAGTACCACGCTGGGTTCAACCGTTACTCCGACTGCATGACCGCAGCCGGCTACCCCCTGGCATTCGTCGATACGACAGGCACAGTGATCGACTACTCCAACCCGTCAGAGGCCGTCACCTCGGGTGAAGAAGGGCGATGCTACGCACTGGAGTTCGGACAGATCGATCCCGCATGGCAGGCCGCAAACGAGTAAGTAACCCGAAACACCACGGGCTACGAGCCTGCCTCGCAGCCAAAGAGATCCCTCCCGGTCAGACGTCGCTTCAGCCCGGAAAGAATCAGTGCGGGGGTCGCTGATCGTGCGCGCGCGTGGCGGCGAGGACCAGTAATCGCAGCTCTGCGGTCACCGCCTTGATCTCCGCCGTCCTTCGCGGATTCGCGGTGAGCGCGTCCGAAGGGCGCATAAACCGGGCACGACCGTCGAGCTCTCCGGAGAACTGATCAGGCCCTGGCTCGCTGAGACGCTCCACGTATGAGACGTCCCTCACTCACGCGAATCAGCCCTGACCGGGTGCGCCCCACGAGCCGCCGTCGGGTGGCTCCTTACATGTGGCGTCATCAGTGAGGGCTGCGACCTCGGCGTGGACGGCAACGTCCGGTCCGGATTTGCTGAGGTTGAGGACCACGCCCTCCTGAGCGCCCGGTTCGGGGATGAATCCGATGCTGCCGCCGTCGATGGACGGGTTGTCCATCGTCTGACCGGGAGTGGTCGTGATGAGGCCTGCCGGCGGGTGTGCGAGTACCCAAGAGGCGACGTCGGACAACGTTGCGCCGGGCACAGTCCACGTCCCCTCGAGCTGTTCCACGGGCGTACAGGGCCACGCAATGAAGACACCCGCGGCCCCGGCAGCGCCCGCTTCGAAGGGGGTACTGCCGTGCGGCAGGCTGACCGCATCAAGCCACGCCTGGGCGCGGGCTGCGGCCGCGGGATCCGACGGGGTCGCGGAGGGCGCCCCGGACGCGTCGGGGTTGCCCGCCGGCGACGAGGCGTCTACTGGACGGGCGGTCGCTGCGGGGCCGGCGGAGGTCGCCGGAGTCGCGCACGCGGTCAGCGCTCCCGCAAGAAGCAGAGCCCCGACGGCGGTAAAGGTGACATGTCGCATCCAATCAACGTATCGACGACCAACAACATCCATCAAGCCAACCGCTCGTGTCAGTTCTCATGGAGTTGTCATCGCGCCAGAGTCTCTCTCCCGGTCGCGGCAATGCGGATGAGCTCGCCGAGCTGCACCTTCCAGAACCGAGTCTGTCGATTGTGGTGATCAGCCCCGGTAGAAGGGGTCGCTGAGTGCGCACCACTCCATTCGGGTGCACTGACTCCGCACGAGTGCTCCGGTAAGGCGCCCCGTCGCAATTACCCGGCTCGCACTCAAGCCCGATAGCCGCGCCATATACGCACACTCGAACGACGCAACGAGTAACCCAGGAACCGCGCTCCGACGACCTCAAGCGCCAGAGCTACGAAGGGAACAAAGAGCAAGAACAGCAATGCACGCAGGCACCAAAAGTGGATGGCGCTCTAGGGCTTGAATTCACTGGCATCGCACGTCAACCTGGTTGCATGACAAAAAGGAGACGAAAGAAGCCGATTGTCGGTGCTGAGCGCTCCACAGCCTCCCACTCCGATGACGACAATCAGTTGAACAGAGGCGTGGCACTTGGTGGCCATCAGCAACGCTTCGACGCGTTCGGGCGTCCGCTTGATGTTCCACGGGTCGAGCAGGTGGCACGGAGTCCGGTGGCCACCGGACAGGCGAGACGATCCCCGTCGCGAATCCGAGAAGACGTTGCGACACGGAACGATCAGGGCCGAGCATCTCGCTTCGCGGACCTCAGACGCATCGCCGAACTGTCGAAGGAACTCACCAAGCTGCACAAACGCGAACGGGCGCTGCTCGCCGAGCGCGATGCGCTGGTCGGGACGCTCAGGAGCGAGGGGGAGTCGTGGGCATCCCTCTCATCGCGAACTGGCCTGAGCCGTCAGGCGCTCAGCAAGCGAACTCGGTCGACCGATTGACCACGTCGCTGGCGCGGCCGGTCAGCTGCATGGGGCTCTCGTCTTCCTGGACTCGGATGAGGTACCGGACACCCTCGCTGCACGCGTGACCGGCGCGCATGATCGTTCCACGTTCGATAGCCTCCTAGTCCGCAAAAAGTCCGCAGAAAGTCCGCAAGACGTATGAATCCCTACGAATTCAAACGGACCAAAAAGCGGAGAAACCCGCGGAAAATCAAGGGTTTTGCAGGGATGTGGGATCCGATGCAATTGGCATCAAGGTTCCGCTTCAACGTCTGAACCGCCTCGTCAGACGTCAGTCCTCGGGCGCGTCGGCGAACGCCTTCTTGGTGGCGTTGTACCAGTCCATCGATTGCTTGGGGTGCATCCACCGGCCCTTCATGTCCTTGCGGGCCTTCTCGTGGGTGGCGTCGCCAGCCTTCACCGCATCTTTGAGGTGCTGATCTTGGGCTTGGATGATTATGTCGGCGGTCTCACCGTGAAACGCCAACTCGCAGGGGCCGCCAAGGTCTTGGCAGGTCATCGTTTTCATCGGGGTGTGTCCTTGCTGTTCGGCAGCCTCCGGTTGAGTGCTGCTACATGTATGACGGGCGATCTCACCCGAGTGTGACAACCCATCGAAGATTCGGCGCGTGGTGATCCTCAGCCCCGTGACTCATCGTCGTCACGTCGTGCGATGCGATCCAGCATGTCAGGATCGGCGCGAAAGTCGATCCGCTGCACCACGCCTTCGGCGATCGTGAAGTCGAACGCCACGCGAGCCGAGCCGCGGTGAAACCAGGCCGCTCCCGGCTTGCCGTCGATGAAGACCGGCAGCGCTGCTTTCGCGGCGCCGTTGAACATCGTCGCCACCGCCCAGCGTCCTTCGATCAGCGCGGGTGTGCCTTCCGCCTTGGCTGCCTCATCGCCCGCAGCCACGGCGTCCGGTGCCAAGAGGGTCAGCAGCCGTTCGAAATCGCCCTCGCGTGCTGCGGCGAGAAAGGCGTCCACGACCTCCCAGTCGGCCCGCGCGTTCGCCCTCGTATGTCCGGCGACGTCGGGGATGACCTTTGCCCGCGCTCGCGAGGCGAGTTTGCGGGCCGCGGCCGGTGTGGTGCCGAGGATGGCGGCGACCGTGGGAAAGTCGATGCTGAAACTGTCGTGCAAGACGAACGCCACACGCTCGTTCGGAGTCAGGCGTTCGAGAACGACGTGGAGCGCAATGCCTACGGTGTCGGCGAGTTCGACATCCTCTGCCGGATCCGGATGCGAGGACGCGACCACCAAGTCCTCCTCGAGCAGGGGCTTAGCCATCCGCAATCGGTCGAGACACAGCCGCGTGGTGACCGTCGTCAGCCATGCGGGCAGATTGTCGATTTCGGTGTCGGCGGAATGAAGCCGCAACCACGCCTGCTGCACGATGTCTTCGGCCTCCGCGTGGTCCCGCAGGATTCGCCCGGCGATACGCAGCAGCCTCGGACGCTCCTGCTCGAAGACGACGGTCTGATCCATGCCGTTCCCACCTTTCCGTTTGTCTCGTCAGAGAAGTGACGCGCAGGGAGCGTCTGGTGTGACAGAAACCCGAAAAGACGTCAGTGACCGAGACTTCGACCAGTGTCTCGCGATAGCAGGGTCAGCGCCGGAGATCGAAGCGAGAGGGCCCGATCGCGTAGCCTGATTCGGTCGGCAATTCTTCAACGTCTGGGTTCGGCGCAAGCGTCCCCGAGAGGATTCACAACTATGACGGAGACTCAGATCTTCGAACCCGAGGGACGCGCAATCCCCTACGCGGTGGAGGGCAAGGGCCCCGCCGTGGTGCTTATCGCCGGTCAAGGTCTCAACATCACGTACCTCGGCACCCTTGCGCATCTGCTCGCGGGAGAGGACTTCCGGGTCGTCCGCATCGGATCGCGGCGACCGACGGAGACAGCGGCTGCCGTGTCGATGGGTGACTTCGCTCAGGACGCCGTCGACGTGATGGACCACCTCGACGTCGCAGACGCCTGGGTGGGCGGCCATGCGTTCGGAGGATCAGTCGCCCGAACGGTTGCGCACGATCACCACGATCGCGTCAACGGGGTGCTGCTGCTCGGCGTGCAGGGGTCCGACGCGACCACCGACAGGGTGGACTTCACCGGTGTTCCCGAACGCCTCCAGGACGCCGAGGTCACGTCGATGCAGGGCGCAGCACGCGCGGCATCCTCCGGTGAATCGACCGAACTCGCTGCCGGGATCCCCGTGCTGATCATCCAGGGCACCGAGGACGTCGTCACGCCGCCCTCGAACGGCGAGGCTCTGCAGGCGTCGGCGCCCGGACTCGTGAGCGTGGTTCCGATCGAAGGCGGCGGGCACATGTTCCCCGCGACGCATGTCGGTGCGACGTCCTGGGCCATCGAGGATTACCTCGACTGGGATTAGATCCACGATGACTGCAACCCTCGTTGCCCAGGCGCTCGCCGGCGGGCACGGCCATCGGACGCTGTTCGACGGGCTCGATCTGACGGTCGCTCCCGGCGATGTCGTCGGCGTGGTGGGCGCAAACGGTGCCGGCAAGTCCACTCTCCTGCGTTTGCTTGCCGGCATCGATGAGCCTCAAGCGGGCGCGGTGACGTTGTCCCCAGCCGATGCCTTCATCGGCTGGTTGCCGCAAGAGCACGAGCGCATCGTCGGTGAGTCCGTCGCGCAGTACATCGCCCGTCGCACGGGATGCGCGGACGCGACGCGCGAGATGGATGCCGCGGCATCCGCCCTCGGTGATCCGTCACTGGCAGAGGTGACCGGCGTCGATCCTGCCGATGTCTATTCGACGGCGCTCGACCGCTGGTTGGCGAGCGGCGCCGCCGATCTCGACGAGCGCCTTCCGGTCGTCCTCGCGGAGCTCGGTCTCGACCTCGAGGGGACGACCGCGGAAGAGACCGCCATGACCTCCCTCTCGGGCGGACAGGCAGCTCGTGTCGGACTGGCTGCGCTGCTCCTGTCCCGCTTCGACATCGTGCTGCTGGACGAGCCCACCAACGATCTCGACCTTGACGGCCTCACGCGGCTCGAGAGCTTCGTCCGGGGCCTGCGCGGTGGTGTCGTGCTGGTCAGTCACGACCGAGAGTTCCTCGCGCGCTGTGTGACACGCGTGCTCGAACTCGATCTGGCGCAGGGGTCGAATCGTGTGTTCGGCGGTGGCTACGACGCGTACCTCGAAGAACGCGCGACAGTCCGCCGCCACCAGCGGGAGCAGTACGACGAGTTCGCCGGCAAGAAAGCCGACCTGGTCGCCCGAGCGCGCACACAGCGGGAGTGGTCGAGTCAGGGCGTGCGCAACGCCATGAAGAAGTCGCCGGACAACGACAAGATCAGGCGGAAGGCCGCGACGGAGTCCAGCGAGAAGCAGGCGCAGAAGGTGCGCCAGATGGAGAGCAGGATCGCCCGGCTCGACGAGGTCGACGAACCTCGCAAGGAGTGGCAGCTGGAGTTCACCATCGGATCGGCTCCGCGATCGAGCTCGGTCGTGTCGACCCTGAGCTCCGCGGTCTTCCGTCAGGGCTCGTTCACACTCGGCCCGGTGTCACTCCAGGTCAACGCGGGGGAGCGCATCGGCATCACCGGACCCAACGGCGCCGGAAAGTCGACCCTTCTCCGTGCGTTGCTCGGCACGCAGCAACCGGATTCGGGGACGGCAAGTCTCGGCGCCAGCGTGCAGATCGGCGAGATCGATCAGGCCCGTTCCTTGCTTGTGGGCACTCAGCCGCTCGCCGCGGCGTTCGAAGAGCTGGTACCCGCTCTCTCCTCCGGCGAGGTTCGCACACTGCTCGCCAAGTTCGGGTTGAAGGCCGATCATGTCGGTCGCCCCGTCGATGAGCTCTCGCCCGGCGAGCGCACGCGAGCGGGTCTTGCTCTGCTGCAGGCGCGGGGCGTGAACGTGCTCGTCCTCGATGAGCCGACCAATCATCTCGACCTCGCGGCGATCGAGCAGCTCGAGCAGGCGCTGGAGACGTATGACGGATGTCTCCTCTTGGTGACCCACGATCGGCGTATGCTCACCACCGTGCGGACCGATCGCCAGTGGCGGGTCGAGGACGGACGAGTGACCGAACTCTAGAGTTCGGGTAGGTCGGGGGTGGCGCTATCGCCCCTGGCGCTTCTTGAAGGGTTTCGGCTCACCCTTGACGACGGGTGCTCGGCCCTTGCCTTTCGAGGCCTTCGCTTTGCCGCCCGCGGGGACGGCAGGCTTCGCCTTCGGCGTTGGAGCCGCCGCAATCTGACGCCTGGCTTCCTCGAGGAGCAGCGCACCCGCTTCGGTCAGTGTCCACCCCGACTTCGCACGGGTGAACAGCGGATGTCCCACGTCGGTTTCGAGCTTTTCGATAGACGAGTACAGACTCGCGAGCGGGATGCCGAGGGTGTGTGCGGCGCGGGGAACGTGGAGGTCGTCAGCGACCACGGCGACGAATCGTTGCAGGAGAGCGATGTCCATCGTGAGCCTTTTTCTACGTTCCGGCGGGAGTCACGTCGAACCCGAAGGCCAGGAGGTCCAGCCACCGACCTGGAGCAACCTCGATGCGCCCCTCGCGTTCGGTGAGCCGGGTGAACCCCATCTTGGCGTAGAGCGCGTGCGCGCCGAGCATCTGCGGGCCACTGTTCATCACGACCCGATGCGAGCCGCGCTCTCGAGCCACATCGATGACGCGGCGGGTGAGCGATTCGCCCACCCCGCGACCACGCGCAGCGGGTGCGACGGCGAGTTGACGGAAGTCGGTCTCGCCAGGTTCGGCAACGGCCGACAGGGGACGCTCAGCGCCCGCGACCCAGACCGTGCCGAGAATGGTGTCATCCGAATCGACCGCGACCCACACCTCGCCATCGCGCACGTGCGCCGCAACATCCCGCATCGAATCGAGGTACGAATCGGTGAGGTTGGTGTAACTCGTCGTATACGCGTCGACCGTGACCTGGCCGACCGCGTCATATTCGTCCGGGCGTACCGACCGAATGACGACGGGTGCGGTCTCCCGAAGCGACGGGTTCTCACAAATACTCATCAACTGCCTCCCTCTCGAGATTAGCCGTCGACTGCTGGGCCTTTACTGCGTGTGCTCCGACCGCTCGGGTCGCCGCCGGGGGAGTGCACGGTAGGGTCGGCGTTGACGAGGGGATGCCGATGATCGCGCGGTTCGAGGAACTTGACTGGCAGCCCACGCCGATGGGCGACCTCACGTTGCGACGACGGTCCGAACCCGCCGTCGGTCATGAGATCTACGAGGTCAAACTCGGCGACGAGTATCTGATGTCGAGTCTGTTCACGGTGGCCGAAGAAGCGCTGTCGACCCTCGGGTTGGCGGCCGCAACCGGCGACGACCTCTCGGTCCTGGTGGGTGGGCTCGGACTCGGATACACGGCCGTGGCCGCGCTGCGAGACGACCGAGTGACCCGGTTGACCGTGATCGATCGACTCGATGCCGTCATCGGATGGCATGAGCGCAAGCTGCTCCCCGAGTCGGCCGCGCTCGTCGACGACCCTCGGACCACTCTCGTCTGCGACGACTTCTTCGCCGTGATGCGGCAGCCGCCCGTGGGCCGCGACGCCCTGCCTGACGGCGCGTTCGACGCCATCTTGCTCGACGTCGACCACTCGCCGCGGCATCAATTGGACCCGAGCCACGCCGACCTCTATCGAGCGGATGGTCTGCGCGCGCTCGATCGGCACCTGCGGCCGGGAGGCGTCTTCGCGCTGTGGTCGGACGACCCGCCGGACGCCGATTTCATGGCCGAACTGGCTCAGGTCTTCGACGGCGGCGAGGCCCACATCGTGGACTTCGCCAATCCGATCACGGGCGGGACCTCGTCGAACACTGTTTATGTGGCGAAAAGTCGCGGAGAACGCGCCGAGGTGCCAGTGGATGTGCCTATCACCGTCGAATAGCGGCATCCGGTGGCACCTCGGCGGTCCCGTCAGGCTTGCTCGTCCTCTTCAGGCTCGAACGTCGACTGCTCGCCCGTGTGACCGGCGGCGACACCGTCGGGGTCATCGGGAATCGTGCCGTCTTCACCCAGGCCACCGGGCTTCTGGTCGCCTTCTTTGTCGTTCTGCGGGTCGACGGCGTCATCGGGAGTGGACATGGGAGTCCTCCTGTCGCTAGGGAGATTCCGACGCTACGCATGTCTTGCCCCCGCGTCGCCGGTCTGGACGAACGCGCCGTAAGGGTGTATCGAGCCCTCGCGAACCTCCGGTGCGAGGATGGGCGTATGCCCGAGTCTCCCGAAGTGCAGGTGCTCGCCGAGTATCTCGATGCCCGCCTTGCGGGCCGGACGCTCAGCGATGCCGACATCCTCGAGTTCCGCGTCACGAAGACGCGGGCACGACCAGTCGACAGTCTCCGCGGACAGACGGTCACCGGGGTTGCGCGGATCGGCAAGCACCTCGATGTGGCCTTCGAAGATGCCCATCTCGTCGTCTCACTCGGTCGCAACGGGTGGGTTCGCGAGCAGTCGGTGCGGGCGACGGATGACGCGCCCGAAGCAGACGCACCACCCGCGCTCGCTGCGCTGACATTCGACAGTGGTCCGATTCTGGAACTGACGGATGCCGGGAACTGGGTTTCACTCGGATTGCACGTCGTCGACGACGTGACGGATGTTGCCGCCGTCGCGAAACTCGGCCCCGACCCGGCCGATTCCTCCTTCAGCGAGAGCGATTTCGAGCGTGCGCTCGGCACCCGCCGCAAGCAGATCAAGGCGATCCTGCAGGAGCAGGAGTCGATGGCCGGCGTCGGCAATGCCTACTCGGACGAGATCCTGCACGTTGCCCGGTTGTCGCCCGTCACGCACGCCGCCGCGCTCGGTGCCGACGAGAGAAGCACGCTCTTCGAGGCGACCACCACAACGTTGCGCAATGCCATCGCCGCGCGACGTGGCACCGGTATCGCGCAGCTGAAAGCCGCGAAAGTCGCCGCGATGCGCGTGCACGGTCGAGCAGGCGAGACGTGCCCGGTCTGCGGTGACACCGTGCGCGACCTCGCGTTCGGTGGAACCACGGCGCAATACTGCCCGACATGCCAAACCGGCGGCGTTCTTCTTTGACGAGCGGGCCTCATCTTGCGCGGTCGCCGCGGAACGCCTTCGTGCATCGCCGGGTTAGCATGGAGTCATGTCGACTTCAGCCCTTCCCACGCCCCAGCCGCTTCTCCCCGTCTCCGACGACAAGAACCTGCTCGTGAACGAGGAGTCGTCCTCGTGCTGTGGCGGGGCTTGCTGCTCTAGCTGAGCACCGCTCGACCCGTTCGATCAGTTCCGGGTCGGGGACAGCAACGCATCCGCCACCGCGGGTGACAAACCGGGAACCGGCTCGACCGGCACAGCTAGTGCCTGAAACGTGCGGCTCGCGAAATTACGAGCAGCCGCAGCAAGAGTGATGTCCACGATTTGTCGATCGGTGTAACCCACATCACGGAGCGCCTGGCTATCGGCATCCGTCATCGACGCGGCATCCGTTGACAGCCGTTCGGCGTAGGCCATGACGGCGACGTCCGCGTCTGACAGTCCGGCATCGCGATAATCCGTTGCGATCTGCGTCAGACCAGCCTCGTCGGTCACCCCGGCGCGCAACGTCTTCATACCGTGCGCGAGCAGGCAATGGCGGGACTGGATGCCGCGGGCCGCGGCCAACGTCGCCAGCTCGAACGTTCGGACACCGATCGACGGCACGATCGCGCGGATCAGAGCCTCGAACGCTTCATGCGCCTCGGGATTGACCGCAAGCGCGCGTGTGTGGCTGTAGACCAGGCCGTCGAGTTCGAGGTCCTTGCGATACATCTCCGCCACGTGGCCGGAGGCTTCCTCGGGGGTGGGTGGGACGATGATCATTGCAGTCTCCTCGGCGGATGGCGAGCCGGCGCACGCACCCGCGTGCAGGCTCAGTATCCTCTCGTCGACCCTCGCCGACCATGGCCTCAGTGCACGAAACCGCCTGGGGACAGATCGTCGGCCGGCTTGCGGATCAGGAATGCCCCGACGATCAGCGGGGTGGCGATGATCGCAGCGAGCAGGAACGCCGCGCGTGCGCCGGCCGCCCCAGCTGCCGCTTCGCTGGCGCCTGTCGCGGCAGTGCTGGCGGTGACGGCGGACATCACGGTGATGAGCAACGCGATGCCGGCGGCGCCCGCGACCTGCTGGATCGTCGTCACGACCGCGCTGCCGTACGAGTAGAACTTCGGCTGCAGCGACCCGAGCGACGCGCTGAACAGCGGGGTGAAGGACATCGCGAGACCGAGCGAGAGCAGGGTCTGGGTCACCACCAGGAACCACACCGGCGTGGTCTCGGTGAGGGTGGTGAAGGTCCAGAGAACGCCGATCACGACCGCCGCTCCGGGGACCAGCAAGACGCGCGTGCCCCAGCGGTCGTAGATGCGGCCGACGAGCGGACCGGTGAATCCCATGGCAAGCGCACCCGGCAGCACGATGAGACCCGACTCGGTGGCGGACAATCCCAGCACGCTCTGGATGTAGATCGGGCAGCAGGGTGATGACACCGAAGAACGCCATCGACATGACAGCGAGCTGCGCGACCGACAGCGTGAAGTTCGCGGAGAGGAAGACACGGAGGTCGAGGAGCGCGTTGTCGCCTCGCTGCAGTCGAAGCTGGCGCCAGACGAACAGGGCGAGGGCGACCACGCCGACCACCAGCGAGACGACGAGAGTCATGGATGCGGCACTCGCCGCGGCGTCGTCACCGGCGCCGTGCGCTGCGGCACCGATCTGACTGAGGCCGAACACCAAGCCACCAAAGCCGAATGCAGAAAGCACGACCGACGGAACGTCGATCTTCGCGTATCGGGTCTCGCCGAGATTGCGGATCCACTTCGCGCCGATCGCGAGTGCGATCAGCGAGATCGGCAGGACAATGGCGAAGATCCACCGCCAGCTGAGCGTGTCGAGGATGAATCCCGCCATGGTCGGGCCGATGGCTGGGGCCAGCGAAATCACGACGGTGACGCGGCCCATCATGCGTCCGCGTTGCGCGGCGGGAACCACGTTCATCAATGTCGTCATGAGCAGCGGCATCATGATCGCCGTACCGGATGCCTGGATCACGCGTGCGACGACGAGAAGTTCGAAGCCCGGCGCGATGATCGCCACGGCAGTACCGAGCGAGAAGAGGGACATCGCGCTGATGAACATCTGGCGGGTTGTGAAGCGCTGGAGCAGGAATCCGGTCACCGGGATCACCACAGCCATCGTCAGCATGAACGCGGTCGTCAGCCACTGTGCCTGGACGGCGGTGATCCCGAGGTCGGTGATGAGGTGCGGGATCGCAACCGCCATCGTCGTCTCGTTGAGGATCGCGACGAAGGCGGCCACCAGCAAAAGCCAGATGACGCGGTTCGCCTCAGGCGTGACGCCGGAGGGGTGCGTGGTCGAGACCGATCCGGTCGAGGGGGTGATATCGGTGGCGGCCATAGGTCGTCTCCAGAATTGGTGCTGCGATGGGATCGCACATCGTGCGAACGAAATGCGCGCCACCCCGAGAATGCGTCAGTAGGCGGCCACGGGGCAGCACGTGAGGACGGCAACAACGCTACGGCGCGCGCTATTCCCGTTTCAAGCGAAGAGATTCAGATCAGAATCAGTCTTCGTCGGGGCCTTCGGCCTGGATCGGACCGTCCCAGTTCTCGGTTCCGAGGGCGTCGGTGGGCGCAGGCGAAGCGAGCAACTCGGTGTCATCGCCGAGCAGCGGCCGACTGATGAGGTTCTCTTCGGGGATCCGCTTGAGGTCGTCGATCTCCCTGCGGAGCGCGTCCAGATCCGGTCCGTGGGGCTTTTCGGGCAGCGAGCTCATAGTCAGATCTTAGCCGCCATCGGCCAGACCCGATCTAGTCTGAGCGGATGAGTATGCGTGGCGGTGGACATCCGGGTGGCGGCGGCTTCCGGGGCGTCGATGCGAAGGCGCAGCGCAAACTCAACGCGCAAGCGCCGAAGGTGGCGAACCTGCGCAATCGGGTGATCGGACTCTTCCGGCCGTACCTCGGACGGATGGTGGCGACGGGTGGTCTGGTGGTCGTGGGTGCGGCGATCGCAGTCATTCCGCCGCTGATCGTCCTCCGCGTCTTCGACGACGCGCTCTTTCCCACGGATGGTGGCCCGGTCGACCTCGCGCTGCTCGTGCGACTGGTCGTCATCATGATCGTGTTGTTCTTCGTCTCGGCCGGTGTGGGTGTCACGCAGACGTGGTTGACCTCCACAGTGGGGAACAAGGTCACCGGGGACCTTCGCGTCACCCTCTTCGATCACCTCCAATCGATGGAGATGGCGTTCTTCACCCGCACCAAGACCGGTGTGATCCAATCGAGGCTCCAAAACGACGTCGGCGGCGTCTCGGGAGTGCTCACCAACACCGTGACGAGCATTCTCGGAAACTCGGTGACGGTGATCGCCTCGCTGGTCGCGATGATCCTCATCGACTGGCGACTGACGATCATCGCGGTCGTGATGATGCCGCTGCTGATCCTCGTCCAGCGCCGGGTCGGTCAAGTTCGTGCACGGATCGCCGGGCAGACGCAGGAGTCGCTCTCCGAGTTGACCGCCATCACTCAGGAGACGCTGTCGGTCAGCGGCATCCTGCTGTCGAAGTCGTTCAATCAGCAGCACGCCGAGTCCACCCGGTATCGCAAAGAGAACGCCAATCAGGTGAAACTGCAGGTGCGCCAGGCGATGAGCGGACAGGGCTTCTTCGCCGTCGTGCAGGTCATCATGGCGAGCGTGCCGGCGATCATCTACCTCGTCGCGGGTTTTCTGATCGTCGGTGGAACGGACTCCATCACCGCGGGCACGATCGTCGCCTTCACCGCCGTTCAGGCGCGACTGCTGATGCCTCTCATGGGCCTGATGCGGGTGTCGCTCGACCTGCAGACGTCATCGGCGCTGTTTGCCCGCATCTTCGAATACGTCGACCTCACACCGGCGATCAAGGACGCACCGGACGCGATCAGGGTTGAGGATGCGCCGGGGCCGATCGGTCAGATCGAGTTCCGTGACGTGGTCTTCCGCTACCCGGATGCCTCCGACGAGGTGCGGCCGACTCTGCAGGGGATCTCGTTCGTCGCCGAGCCCGGCCAGCACGTCGCCTTCGTCGGGCCGTCGGGCGCGGGGAAGACCACGATCCTCTACCTGACACCGCGGATGTACGTGCCGGTCAGTGGCGAGGTGCTTTTCGCGGGGGCGGATGTGAAGACCCTTACCGAAGGGTCGATCATCGACCACATCGGCATCGTGTCGCAGGAGACGTATCTGTTCCACGCGACGATCCGGGAGAACCTGCGGTACGCGAAGCCGGAGGCGACGGATGCCGAACTCGAAGCGGCATGCCGTGCCGCCAGCATCCATGACGTGATTGCGGGATTCGAAGAGGGCTATGACACGGTCGTCGGGGAGCGCGGCTATCGGCTCTCCGGTGGTGAGAAGCAGCGGATCGCGATTGCTCGCGTGCTGTTGAAGGACCCGCCCGTCCTGTTGCTCGATGAAGCGACATCCGCGTTGGACACGGTCTCGGAGCGTGTCGTCCAGGAGGCGCTGGACAACGCCGCACGCGGACGGACCACGGTCTCGATCGCGCACCGGCTGTCGACGGTCATCGGCGCAGACATCATCCACGTGGTCGATGCCGGCAGGATCGTCGAGTCGGGCACCCACTCGACGCTCCTCGCCGAAGGCGGCCTCTATGCGGAACTGGCTGCCGAGCAATTGGCGTCATCCCGGATCCTCGCCATCGAGGAGTCCGACGCGCTTCGTTCTTGACACCGGCGGCGGCGTAACGCCGAGTTGCCCGCGGATGTCGTCATTCGGCTGGCCCTTCCGCCGAGTCGCCAGTCGATGTCGCTATTCGGTCGGGATGGGGACATCCGTTGGCAACTCGGGTAATCCTGTAGGCAAGACCGAGCGATGGTCAGCGCATCCGGGATGCGATGGCCGCGGCCAGCGCCGAGAGGAAGGCTCGCGGATCGTTCAGGTCATGCTGTGTGACGGGGATGTAGATCCAGCCTTCGGCTTCGATCCGCCGGCGCCGGGCGATGTCTCGTTGCCACTGAGCGCGGTCGCGATGGTGATCGCCCTCGTACTCGATCGCGATCTTCAGAGCCTCGATGGCGAGGTCGACACGGGCGATGAAGTGTCCGCGGTTGCTGAAGATCTCGAGGTTGGTGTCGAGGTCGGAGTAGCCATGCCGGTTCAAGAGAAGTCGGCATTCGGTCTCCTTGGGAGACTCGGCGCCGTCGTTCAGAAGCGCCAAAGCAGCTGAGGCGCGTCGAAATCCGCGCATGCCGATACGGGAATGGACCGCGGCCTCCAGCCGGGCGCGGGTGGTGAAGGGTGCGCGCCGGCTGATGAGTCGATCTCCGACGGCGACCAGATCGTCGAGAGGCAGCAGCGTGGCGAGGTCGACGAAGGTGCGTTCGGGGATGGTCAGCCTGAGCCCATGCCACCGCCACACCTGGCTCTCGGAGAATTCGGCCTGGTGACCGATCAGTCCTCGTCGCCGTGGCGCTCGGATCGACGCCGGCACCGTCACGTGCACGTTGCCGAGCGTGATCGAGTGTGGGAGTGGCAAACCGACGAGATCGCAGACTGTCGTATGGCTGAACGCCGCAGATGAGGGGAGCGTCAGCGCGTGCGCTTCGCAGATGCTGAGGACGTCGTGCTGGCCAGCAGGCAGCCGAACTCCGGCTGTCGGCGTCCAGAGGTCTGACGCACGCGCGCGGCCCGACGTGATGGCGAAGTCACGCCCGACCCGGAACGGATGCCTCGCCAGCGCGGCCGGAAGTGGTGTGGGCGGTCTGCTCATCCATCCGATGCTGGTGGGGATGGGAGCCGCAGGCCTCCAGCATCCGCCCTTCGGTGACAATCCCTCGTGTCCGGCGGCCTGGGGAGGAATGAACGGTCGTGCTCAGCCCGCGAGTTGCCAGTGGATGTCGCTATTCGGCGTGGATAGGGACATCCGGTGGCAACTCGGCGGGGGCAGTGACCGCGCGAGCGGCTACCAGCGGCGGGCGGCGGCGAGCAGGGGAGCGGATGCCTCGGCCAGCGCGATCGAGCCGGCTTCGGCACGCTCGAACAGCGGACGCACGAAGGCGCCGAGCGCGCGACGATATGCGGGGTCGGGGTGGTTCTCGGCGATGCGGCCGAGGGGTGGGACATCCATGTCGAGGATGAGCTGGATGCGCGACGCCGCGGCGGCATGGGCTCCGGCAGCGTCGAGTACCGCGAGACCGCCTGACATCGCCGCCAGGTAGTCGACGAGGACGATGAGGGCCTCTTTGTGCTGAGTGATCGACGAGCCATCGGCGCGCTCGCGCCAGTGCACGACGACATCCGGGATCACGTCGAACGCGTGCGCCCGAACGTACATCGTCTGCGCGACGACCTGGTCCTCGTAGAGCTTGCCCTCAGGGAAGCGCAGATCGTTGCGTCGCCAGAAGTCGATACGGCTGACCTTCGACCAGGCGACGATGTTCCCGGATGCCTCGGGGTGCTCCGCCAATGTGGTGCGGAGGCGTTCGGGTGCGGTCGCTGCTTCGACCCAGGGCTGAACGATTCCGGGTGTGTAGCCCGCGCCATCGGGCCGCAGGCGCACATAGGCGCCGACGGCGAAGTCGCTCCCGGATGCGGTGATCGCCCCGACGAGGCGCTCCAAAGCCTTCGGCGTGAACAGATCATCGGCATCCAGGAATGCGACCAGGGGAGTGTCGACGAGATCGAGCCCGGCATTGCGGCCGGCGCCGAGTCCGCGCGATCGGTCGTGGTGGATCACTCGGAAACGCGGGTCACCGGCTGCCGCGGAGGCGAAGATCTCCCCGGTGGCATCGGTCGAGCCGTCGTCGATGAGTATCGCGGTCCAGTCGCTGAACGTCTGTGCACGCAGCGATGCGATCGCCTCATCCGCATAAGGCGCGACATTGCGTCCCGGGACAATGACGGTGACGGCATTCGCGTCGGTGTTGTGATCTGCAGTCATCAGCTCGACTGTACTGCCGCGACCGATGCTGCCACGGCCCCCGCCAAGGCAGCCGGGTCGGGGAGATCGGTGTGGCCGAAGGTGACCCGCACGGCGGTGTGAGCGATGTCCGGGGCGATCCCGAGCGCAAGGAGGACATGGGAGGGCTCGTCATCGCCCGCGGCGCACGCCGAGCCGCTGGAGGTGACCATGCCCCGTCGCTCCAGTTCGAGCAGGACGGCTTCGCCGCTCGTCCCTTCGAACGTGAAGCTTGCGGTGCCGGGGAGACGCCTGGTCGGGTGTCCGGTGAGGCGTGCCTGTGGCACGAGGGCGAGCACTCGTGCGATGAACGCATCGCGCACCGTCGAGGCCGCGCTCGCGGCGTCGGCCCGTTCCTGCTCTGCCAGTTCGAGTGCGGTCGCGATGGCCACTGCACCGGCGACGTTCTCGGTGCCGCTTCGTCGACCGCGCTCCTGTCCGCCACCATGGAGGAGCGGTTCGAGCGGTATCCGCCCGCGGACGGCGAGCACCCCCGTCCCCTGCGGCGCGCCGACCTTGTGACCTGCGAGTGACAGCGCATCAGCCCCGGTGCCCGACAACGGGAGCCACCCCGCCGCCTGCACCGCGTCGAGGTGCAGCGGCACGCGCGCCGCGCTCGTCACCGCGGCGAGACCCGCGACGTCTTGCACGGTCCCGACCTCGTTGTTCGCGTAGCCGATCGTCACGAGGTCGGTCTCGTCGCGGAGCGCCGCGGCGACGGCATCCGGATCGACCAAGCCAGTGGCGTCGACCGGCACTCGGGTGATGGTGACGCCGTGCACCCGAGCGAGATACGCGCAGGACTCGAGGACCGCTTCGTGCTCGATAGGGGTGGTGATGACGTGTCCAGGGCTGCCGCGTCGAAGCATCGCCGCGATCGCGATCCCCTTGATGGCCAGGTTGTCGGCTTCGGTGCCGCCACCGGTGAAGATGATGTCCCCCGCGCGCATGCCGACGATCGCGGCCACTCGTGCGCGCGCGTCGGCCAGCGCTGCCGCGGCGTCCTCCCCGACCGTGTGGTGGCTCGACGGATTTCCGAACCGTTCGGTGAGATACGGGAGCATCGCCGCGACCACCTCTGGCCGCACCGGCGATGTCGCCGCGTGGTCGAGGTACAGCATCAGCTGCCGATGCGGATGTCGAGCCCGAGGTCCAGCGCACGCGCCGAGTGCGTGAGGGCGCCGACCGAGATGACGTCGACACCGGTCTCGGCGATCGCACGGACGGTCTGCAGATTCACGCCGCCGGATGCCTCGACTGTCGCGCGTCCGGCGACCTGCGTCACTCCGGTGCGAAGGTCATCGAGCGAGAAATTGTCGAGCATGATGGTCCCGATGTTCGCTGCCAGGACGGCCTCGATCTGGTCCAAGCGGTCAACTTCGACCTCGACGTGCGTGGTGTGCGGCAGCCGCGCGATCGCCTCGGTGAGCGCGTCGGTGACCGAGGCGCCGGCGGCCGTCAGTACGCCCAGATGGTTGTCCTTGGCCATGACGGCGTCCGACAGCGAGAAGCGGTGATTGAAGCCGCCACCGCTTCGGACCGCGTGCCGTTCGAAGGCGCGGAGTCCGGGCGTGGTCTTGCGGGTATCGACGATTCGCGCCGTCGTGCCGGCGATCTCGGCGACATACCGTCCGGTCAGCGTGGCGATGCCGGTCATGCGCTGCGCGAAGTTCAGACCGATCCGCTCGGCCGTGAGGATGCCGCGGGCCGGACCCGAAACCGTGGCCAACACCGTGCCCGGCTCGAACGGCTCGCCGTCCGCGACGAGCAGTGCCACCTCGATGCGCGGATCGGTGAGCCGAAACGCGGCCGCGAACACGTCGCCGCCGCTGAAGATGCCTGCTTCACGCCCGACGAGTTCCGCGACCGCGAGGGCGTCCTCGGGGATGAGGTATTCGCTCGTCACGTCGCCCCACGGGGCGTCCTCCTCGAGCGCGGCGGCGACGGACCGGTCGATCGTGGCCTGTGTGAGCATCACGCTGCGCCCACCGATTCACGCGCCGCGAGGTCGGTGTCTGCCGTCGCGTCCGGATCGTCGCGACGGAAGTGGGCACCGACGCTGCGGGTGCGCGCGCGGGCGGCATCGACGACCAGCGTCGCGAGCAGAAGGAGATTTTCGTTCTCGAAGTCGAGTTCAGTGTGTGTGCTGCCGGCGTGACCAGCGGCGGCGACCTTCGCCTCCCACGCTGCGAGGACGGATGCCGCATGGGCCAACCCCTCCTCGTCGCGGATCAATCCGGCATCCGCCCACATGAGAGCCTGCAGAGCCTCCCGGGTGAACGCAGGGGGAGCAGCGCTCGGGGTGACGGGCGCGACGTGCACGGACACTGGATCAGGCAGGACGGGACCCGGCACACCAACATCGGGCCATGTGCCCGACTGGAGGTCGGAGATGATCGCGTCGCCGGTGCGTGCGCCGAAGACAGCGCCTTCCAACAGCGAATTGGACGCGAGCCGATTGGCGCCGTGTACGCCCGTCCGGGCGACTTCGCCGACCGCGTAGAGCCCCGGGACCGTCGTGTGGCCGTTCAGATCGGTGACGACGCCGCCCATCAGGTAGTGCGCCGCAGGCGTCACCGGAATCGGCTCGATCGCCCAATCCAGCCCGCGGTCGTGCACGGCGGCATCGATCGTGGGAAAGCGGCGTGCAAGAAAGGCCTCGTTCTCGCTCGCCGTGCCACGGAGCCCGGTCGCGTCGAGACGCACGGGGTGACCGTTCTGTCGCTCCATCTGGTGCGCGATCGCGCGAGCGACGACATCGCGGGGTGCAAGCTCGCCGTCGGGGTGCGCATCGAACGCGAAGCGCCGACCATCGTCGTCGATGAGTGTGGCGCCCTCACCGCGGACAGCCTCCGACACCAGAAAGGCCTCACCGGCCGCGAGAACGGTCGGGTGGAACTGCACGAATTCGAGGTCGGCTACGGCCGCGCCCGCGCGGGCGGCCGCGGCGATGCCATCCCCGGTCGCGACCGTGGGATTGGTGGTGTGGGAGTAGAGCTGTCCGGCGCCGCCCGTGGCGAGGATGACCGCATCCGCGTCCACGCGTACGCGATCGCGATCGTCGACCAGCAGGTCCACGCCGATGGCGCGACCGTCCGAGTCGATCACCAGGTCGATCAGAAACGCGTGCTCGATGACGGTGACGGCGCTGGCCCGCAGCTGGGCGACGAGGGCCTTCTCGATCACTGTTCCGGTCGCGTCGCCGCCCGCGTGCAGGATGCGGGGGTACGAGTGGGCAGCTTCCAGACCTTTCACCCACACGCCGTCCTCGCCGCGGTCGAAGGCGACGCCGAGGGCGACGAGTTCGCGGATGCGCGCGGGGCCTTCTTCGACGAGAACCCGGACGGCATCCGGATCACTCAGCCCGGCGCCCGCCGTGAGCGTGTCGCGCACGTGGTCTTCGACCGCATCGTCGGCGAACATCACACCGGCGATGCCCCCTTGCGCGTAGCGGGTGTTGGCGTGTTCCAGGACATCCTTGGTGACCAGCGTCACGCGGGACCCATCGCGCACCGCGTGGAGCGCGACGGTCAGCCCGGCGATGCCCGAGCCGACGACGACGGCGTGCGCGTTCATGAGGTCGCCGGGGGCTTGGCGGACAGCATCCGCTCGAGCGCGACCCGAGCCGGGGCGGCGACGGCTTCGGGAACCGTGATCTGGTTGCGCACTTCTCCCTCAACGAGCCCTTCGAGCACCCACGCGAGGTAGCCGGGGTGGATGCGGTACATCGTCGAGCAGGGGCAGACCACCGGGTCGAGGCAGAAGATCGTGTGCTGGGGGTGCTCGGCGGCGAGGCGCTGGACGAGGTTGATCTCGGTGCCGATCGCGAAGGTCGTAGGTTGCGTGGCCGCCTGAATCGCCTTGCGGATGTAGTCGGTCGAGCCGGCTTCGTCAGCGGCATCGACGACCGCCATCGGGCACTCCGGGTGCACGATCACCCGCACGCCGGGGTGCTCGACCCGAGCTTTGTCGATCTGGTCCACCGTGAAGCGGCGGTGCACGCTGCAGAATCCGTGCCACAGGATGACGCGGGATCCCGCAAGATCCTCCTCGGTGGAGCCACCGAGGATCTTGTTCGGATTCCACATCGGCATCTGCTCGAGCGGCACGCCCATTGCCTTGGCGGTGTTGCGTCCGAGGTGCTGATCGGGGAAGAACAGCACGCGGCGCCCGCGCTCGAACGCCCACTCGAGCACCGTCTTCGCATTCGAGGAGGTGCACACGATGCCGCCGTGTCGTCCGACGAAGCCCTTGATGGCGGCCGATGAGTTCATGTAGGTGACGGGAATGACCGGGACGAGGCCGTCGTCGTCCACGGCATCCATGTCACCGAAGACATCGGCCAGCTGCTCCCAGCACTCCTCGACCTGGTCGATGTCAGCCATGTCGGCCATCGAGCAACCGGCGGCGAGGTTCGGGAGGATGACGGCCTGGTCGGCGCCCGAGAGCAGATCGGCGGTCTCGGCCATGAAGTGCACCCCGCAGAAGATGATCGCTTCGGCTTCCGAGCGGTCTTTCGCGGCGTTTGCCAGCTGGAACGAGTCGCCCACATAGTCGGCATGCGCGATCACTTCTTCACGCTGGTAGAAGTGGCCGAGGATGACGACACGGTCACCGAGAGTCTGCTTGGCGGCGACGATGCGCGCGGCGAGATCCTCCTCAGACGCCGTGCGGTATTCCTCCGGCAGCGCTCCCTGTCGGGGCGAGCCCGTGGGGATGACGTCGCCCATTGACGATCCGGGGCCGTAGCCGGGTCGTGTGTCGAACGACCAGGGGCCGGCGGCGAGATCGGTGTTGCACGTCTCGGCCGAGGATGCACCCGCCACGATCGCTTGGATCTCGTGGTCGACGCTGGCGTCCACCGGTCGCGTCTGGAGGGTGAGATTTTGAGGGGTCACTGGATGTCCTTCACTGCGGGGAGGGGGCCGCGGTCGGCGAGCTCCACATCCTGGTTGTAGCGGTAGAGCCGTGCGGGCCGGTGGTTGCCGGTGCGGAAGTCATCGGTCGGGATGAGGGTGCCGGACCCCTCGACCTGACGGCGGAAGTTCGCAGCATCGAGCCGTCGGCCGAAGATCGCCTCGTACACCTCGCGGAGCTCGGCGAGCGTGAATTCCTCGGGGAGGAGCCCGTGCGCGATGCGGCTGTAGCCGACCTTGTTGCGCAAGCGCCACAGGGCGTAGTCGACGATTTGGTTGTGATCGAATGCCAGGGTCGGGAGCGCGTTCGCATCGAACCACTCGACGTTCTCCTGGGTGTCCATCGGCGAAGCGAGATCCTCTCGCACCAGTGCCCAGTAGACGATCGACACGGCGCGCGTGGGGGACCGGTCGACGTCCCCGAAGGCGTACAGCTGCTCGAGAAAACTAGGCGCAAGTCCGGTTGTTTCGGCGAGGGTGCGGGATGCCGCGGACTCGAGGTTCTCGGCATTGTCGAGCCACCCGCCGGGGAGCGCCCACTGACCCTCGTGGGGGTCGCGCGTGCGTCGGACGAGCGGGATCACCACGGATGCCCGTTCCTCGCCCGGTGTGCGACGGAGGCTGAAGATCACGGTGGAAACGGCGACACGAATATGTCCGGTCTGCCGGTCGGCAGGCCGTTCATTGCTTTGTGTCGGAGTGACCATAACTATCACGAATTGATCTTATAGTCACTGCGACCACAACTGCAACCCAGCATGTCCGCAACGTTCATCGTTTAGCATTGCGAGTCGCGTAAAGGGGGACAGCGTGCTGGTGGTCGACGTCATTGCCGTCGCGGCTCTCGTGATCGCACTGATCATCGGGATCTCGCGCGGACTGCTCGCGACGCTGGGCACGATTGTCGGTCTGATCGTCGGCTCCATCGCGGCGCTCTGGCTTGTTCCACTCGCCGGCCCCTACGTTCCGACCGGTCCCTGGCGCGGCCTGCTGATGGCGGCGATCGCGGTGGCTGTCGTTCTCGGATGCGCGGCCATCGGATCGGCGATCGGTGCCGGTCTCCGACGCGGCGTCGATCGGACGCCCCTGCGCGGCATCGATCGGTTCTTCGGCGGGGTATTCGGGGTCATCGCCACAGCGCTCGCGCTGAGCCTGATGGCGACCACGATCACCGCGACCGGGGCGCCGATCATCTCTTCGGCCGTGGCGTCGTCGCGGGTACTCACGGCGATCGACGACCTGACGCCAGAGCCTGTTGACGCCGGTATCGCGCAGCTGCGCGGACTCGTGATCGCGGAAGGCCTGCCGCGGCTCGGCGAGCTGCTCGACCAAGAAGTCGCGCCCACATCGACACCGGTCTCCCTCGACGATCCGGAACTGCAGCACGCCTCGGCATCCGTCGCCCGCGTGAGCGGAAACGCCTTCGCCTGCGGAACGGCCGTCACCGGATCGGGATTCGTCGCGGCCGAAGACCTCATCGTCACGAACGCCCATGTTCTGGCGGGTGTGGACACTCCGTTGATCGAACTTCCCGGTCGTGAGCCTCGAGAGGGTCGCGTGGTCTATTTCGATCCGATCGACGATCTGGCCGTGGTCGAAGTCGATCGCCTCGGAGTGTCGGCGCTGCCGGTGATCCCGCCCATCGCTGCCGGTACGGCGACCGTGGTGCAGGGCTACCCGCTCGGTGGGCCGTTCACGAACACTCCCGCGCACGTCCTCTCGGTCGGCACGGCGCCCGTGCCGGACATCTATGACGCCTCGGTCAACCCGCGAGAGGTCTATTCCCTCGAGGCGGATGTGCAGCCAGGGAACTCCGGCGGACCGTTGTTGACGGGCGGCGGCGAGGTCGCCGGCGTGGTCTTCGCTCGAGGAGCCGATGGTGCCGATCGCGGTTACGCCATCTCGACGACCGAACTGCTGCCGGTGCTGGCGCAGGTGTCGCCGAGCGCGGCATCCGTGTCGACGGGAACCTGCACCCGCTGATCGTCGCTTGTGCGCGGTCGTCCCCCGCTATGCTGACAGGGCAACTGAAGACAGGCCGAATGTCGTGTGCGGGAGAGCCCCGATCCCTGGGATCGGGCACCGAAGGAGCAAGCCTCCCCGCCAATCTCTCAGGTCCGCGTACCGCGCGCGTCCGGCCGCTCTGAAAAGAGACGAACGTTTCTGCGTTCGTCCGCCGACGGTGAAAGCCGGATGCCCGCATCCGGTGAAACTCTCAGGTCCATGACAGAGGGGGAGTTCCTCGGACGCCGATCCCGGCGTCCGCCCGCCCGAGCCCCGGGAGAACTCATGCCAGAACCTCGCAGTACCGCACCCCGCTATACCGCGCTCCGACAGCGCCACGAAGAACTCGGTGCCGCGTTCACCGACTTCGGCGGCTGGATGATGCCGGTTCGGTACACGTCCGATCTCGCCGAGCATCACGCAGTGCGCACCGCCGCAGGCCTCTTCGACATTTCGCATATGGCCGAGTTCACCGTCGGGGGATCCGTCGCCGGCGATTATCTCGATTTCGCACTCGCCGGTCGACTGTCGACGATGGCGGTGGGAAAGGCCAAGTACAGCCTGGTTCTTGCTGAGTCCGGCGGCATCGTTGACGATGTCATCGTGTACCGGCTCGCCGAAGACAGCTTCCTCGTGATCGCCAATGCCGGCAATCGCACGCCGGTCGCCGCCGCGCTGGCCGAGCGTGCCGAAGGGTGGGACGTGGACGTTGCCGATGTGAGCGACGACTACGCCCTCGTCGCTGTGCAGGGTCCGGTCTCGCGCGCCATCATCGAAGATCTCGGCGAGATCGTCGATCTCGGCCGGCCGCTCTCGGAACTGCCGTATTACGCATGGACGGATGCCACCTACAAGGGTGCGCCGTTGCTGATCGCCCGCACGGGGTACACCGGCGAAGACGGGTTCGAACTCCTGATTGAGGTCGCGCAGGCTGTCGCTTTGTGGGACGACCTGCGTGCCGTGGGCGAGGCCCACGGACTCGTTCCCTCCGGTCTCGCTGCGCGCGACACGCTTCGGCTCGAAGCCGGGATGCCGCTGTACGGCCATGAGCTCTCGCTCGACATCGTCCCCGCGCAGGCGGGGCTCGGCCGCGTCGTGGCGGCGGACAAGGCCGAGTTCGTGGGTCGGACCGGTTTGGCGTCGGTCGTGTCATCGGATGCGCCGGTGCTCGTCGGGCTTGCCTGCGAGGGGCGCCGCGCGGGGCGCGCGGGATACGCCGTGTTGTCCGGCGACGACCGCGTCGGTGAGATCACCAGCGGCGCGCTCAGCCCCACCCTCGGGCATCCGATCGCCATGGCTTATGTCTCGCCGGCGGCGAGCGCACCCGGAACTTCCCTATTCATTGACGTGCGCGGGACGAAGATTCCTGCCACGGTGACCTCATTGCCGTTCTACCGGAGGAACTCATGACCGATCTCGCTGGCCTCAAGTACACCGAAGAGCACGAGTGGATCGCCCTCGAGGGCGAGACCGCGACGGTCGGGATCACCGACTACGCCGCCGACAAGCTCGGCGACGTCGTCTACGTCGACCTCCCTGCGGTGGGTTCCTCCGTCGTCGCGGGCGAAGTGTGCGGAGAGATCGAGTCGACCAAGTCCGTCGGCGAGCTGTATGCGCCGCTCAGCGGCGAGGTCGTCGAGATCAACGATGCGGTCGTCGATGACCCGGCACTCGTGAACGGGTCGCCGTTCGGCGATGGCTGGCTCGTGAAGATCACGGTGGATCCGGCCGCGGTGGCCGAGCTCATGGACCGCGATGCGTACGTCGCTCTCACGGGCGGCGAGGAGTGAGCGCCGCCTTCGCGCAGCGCCACATCGGGACGGACGACGCCGCCCAGCGGCAGATGCTCGATGCGCTCGGCTACGACAGCGTCGAGGCGCTCATGTCGACGGCCGTCCCGGCATCCATCCACGTCGACGAAGGCATCGACAGCGTCATTCCGCCCGCAGCGACGGAGGCCGAGGCGCTTGCGGAACTGCGCGCGCTCGCCGGCCGCAACAAGACCGCGCGGTCGATGATCGGCCTCGGCTATTACGACACGCTGACACCCTCGGTCATCGCCAGGAACGTGCTCGAGAATCCGTCCTGGTACACGGCCTACACGCCGTATCAGCCGGAGATCTCGCAGGGCCGACTGGAAGCACTGATCAACTTCCAGACGATGGTCACCGACCTCACCGGGCTGCAGACGGCCAATGCATCGATGCTCGATGAGTCGACCGCGGTCGTCGAGGGGATGCTGGTAGCCCGGCGCGCGTCGAAGTCGCGTTCAAACGTGTTCCTTGTCGATGCCGATGCGCTTCCGCAGACGAAGGCGCTGCTCGCGCACCGCGCCGAGGCGCTCGGGATCTCCATTCACGAGACGGCATATGACATGTCGCCGCCGCCCGCCGACCTCGATGTTTTCGGTGCGTTCGTTCAGTACCCGGGCGCGAGCGGCCGCATCTGGGACCCTTCCGAGGTGATCGGCGCCGTCCAGGTGCAGGGCGGCCTCGTCGTGGTCGCAGCCGACCTGCTCGCGCTGACACTCATTCGCTCGCCCGGGTCGCTCGGTGCGGATATCGCCGTCGGGACGACGCAGCGCTTCGGCGTGCCGATGGGCTTCGGCGGACCCCACGCGGGGTACATGGCCGTGCGCGCCGGACTCGAGCGCCAGCTCCCGGGCCGCCTGGTCGGCGTCTCGCAAGATGCCGTGGGCGCTCCCGCCTACCGCCTCTCGTTGCAGACCCGTGAACAGCACATCCGCCGTGAGAAGGCGACGTCGAACATCTGCACCGCGCAGGTGCTGCTGGCCGTCATGGCCTCGATGTACGCGGTCTACCACGGCCCGACCGGGCTGCGCGGGATCGCGGCGAAAGTGGCCACGGATGCCGCGCTGCTGGCCACGTGGCTGACGGATGCCGGTGCCGAGGTCGTGCACGAGGACTTCTTCGACACGCTGTTGGTGCGCGTGCCGGGGAGTTCGGCCGATGTGGTCGCGCGGGCGCGTGAACTCGGCGTCCAGCTGTGGCAGTGGGATGCCGACACCGTCGGGGTATCGGTCGATGAGACGACCACGGTGTCCGATCTGCACGCGGTGGCGCGGGCGTTCGGCGGCCCGGACGACCGAGTCTTCGGGTTCGTAGCGGGTGGAATGGCTGTCGAGCACGTGCCGTCCGGGCTCGTCCGTGAAGACGAATACCTCACGCATCCGGTGTTCAACACGCACCGGTCCGAGACCGCGATGATGCGCTACCTCAAGCAGCTCGCCGACCGGGACTACGCGCTTGATCGCGGCATGATTCCGCTCGGCTCGTGCACGATGAAGCTCAACGCGGCGACCGAGATGGCGGCCGTGTCTTGGCCGGAGTTCGCCCGGGTGCACCCGTTCGCGCCCGCCGAAGACGTCGAGGGCTATCTCGAGCTGGTGACTCAGCTCGAATCCTGGCTCGCCGAGGTCACCGGTTACGACGCCGTGTCGCTCCAGCCGAACGCCGGCTCGCAGGGTGAGCTCGCCGGGCTCCTCGCTATCCGCGGGTACCACCGCTCGCGCGGCGATGTCGACCGCAACGTCTGCCTGATCCCCTCCTCGGCACACGGAACGAATGCGGCATCCGCCGTCTTGGCCGGGATGAAGGTCGTCGTCGTCGCGTGCGACGAGGCAGGCAACGTCGACCTGGCCGACCTGCGCGCGAAGATCGCTCTTCACGCCGACGCGCTGGCTGCGCTGATGATCACGTATCCGTCCACGCACGGGGTGTACGAGCACGACGTGCTGGACATCACCGGAGCCGTCCACGATGCCGGCGGCCAGGTGTATGTCGACGGGGCGAACCTCAATGCCCTCCTCGGGTTCGCGCGCTTCGGCGACCTCGGCGGTGACGTGTCGCACTTGAACCTGCACAAGACGTTTGCGATTCCGCACGGCGGTGGGGGACCGGGCGTGGGGCCGGTCGCCGCGAAAGCGCACCTGGCGCCGTTCCTGCCCTCGCACCCGATGGCGCAGCGCGCCGAGCACGCCGGCGGGTTCGCGTTCGACGGCGGACCTGTCTCGGCTGCCCCGTACGGGTCGGCATCCATCCTCCCGATCTCGTGGGCGTATGTCCGGATGCTCGGTGCTCACGGCTTGCGCGACGCGACGGCGGCGGCGGTGCTCGCGGCGAACTACATCGCGGTGCGCCTGCGCGATCACTACCCGGTGCTGTACGCGGGCGAGGGCGGACTCGTCGCGCACGAGTGCATTCTGGACCTCCGTCCGCTGCGCGACGAGACCGGCGTCACGGTCGACGACGTCGCCAAGCGTCTGATCGACTACGGCTTCCACGCGCCGACGATGTCGTTCCCGGTGGCGGGCACCCTGATGGTCGAGCCGACCGAGTCCGAGGACCTCGCCGAGATCGAGCGGTTCATCGAGGCGATGATCGCGATCCGCGCCGAGGCGTCGAAGGTCGGCTCGGGGGAGTGGGATGCCGCGGACAACCCGCTCACCAACGCCCCGCACACCGCCGAGGCGGTCGTCGTCGGCGAGTGGGAGCACGCGTACTCGCGAGAGGACGCGGTGTACCCGGTTCGCTCGCTCGTCCGCACGAAGTACTGGCCCCCGGTGCGGCGGATCGACCAGGCCTACGGCGATCGCAACCTCGTGTGCGCCTGCCCTCCGCCCGAGGCCTTCGCCTAGCCCGGGCGCCGTCCCCCTCCCGCCCGCCGCCCTCCCCCTCCGTCGCGGCCCGCCCTCCCTCCCGCCGCGGCCTGCCCTCCCTCTCTCCCGTCGCGGCCTGCCCCGCGCCGCATCTCCTCCCGCGAGACTGCGTTCGTGCGACGAGACTGCGGGTGCGGCGCGCAGTCTCGTCGGCGCGACGCTGTCTCGGTCGCGCGAGCCGCTCAGCGAGCGTCGAGCCGCTCAGCGAGCGCGTGAGCGCAGGGCAGCGGCGAGGGTGTAGAGCGGTGCCGTCTGTTCGGCACGGATCGGCCGGATGCCGGCGGCTTGCAGGATCGCGCGGAGCTGCTGAGGGGCGATGAGGTCCGGCCACCCCCAGTGCGCGACGGCCGCGATACCGCGGCGCATCAACCGCGCATCGCGGGCGTTGCGTGCGCGGAGGGCTTCCCGGGCATCGCCCATCGCGCCGCTGTACTTGATCGCGCCGTCTGCCTCACCGGCGATGCTCTGACTCGGCCAGAGGAAGTCGACGCGGTCGTCCTCTCCCGGCTGTGATCCGCGTATCCACGCCTGCATCTCCGGTAATTCGAACCCGAGCCACTCGATGACCGCGAGCGAGACGTTCTCGAGCGGTGATTCCGGAACGGCCGTTGCGCGCTCGAAGACCCACCGGGCGCTGCGGCGTCCGCGGCTCGACGCCTGCTCGGCGCTCAGCTCGGCGAGTGACTCCGCCGTCACCATCGGATCCTGGCGTAGTGCGGCACCCGCCACCGCGAGGGCGACGGCAGGATGCCGGAGGCGTGCAATCTCTACGGCTGTTTCACTGCCAGTGGCCACCTGCATCCCGGCGAGCGTGTCGACGTGCGGCATCCGCCGTCGCGTGTGTATCCGCGTGCCGGAGAAGACACGCGCGGTCGCGGGTTCGGGGAGGATGACGTGTACCTGCGACGGCTCCGCGAACACGGGCAGGCCGCGGAGCGCGGCGGCGGACTCGAGGATGAACACGGCATCCGGATACACGATCGCCGCGGCGTGAACGCGAGTGAGATAGCGATCCCAGGGCGCGAGCTCGCGCCACAGTTCTGCGGGCGCGTAGACACCGCGCGTGACGCGGACAAGTTCGCCGCGTCGCACGCCGCGGTCGGGTCGCGGGACGAACGGGCCGGTGAGCAGCGGAACAGGGCTGACCGCCACACCGGAATGCGCAAGGGTCGACACTGTCCGACCTCACCACTTCACGCCTTGTCGAATCCGCCGGGCTGACACCTCCGTGGAGAACTCCCCATCCCGGCGCCCTGTGCACAACGATCCCGGCGGCTCGCCGCGCCGTCCCACCCACCGTCGTCGAGACTACGTCCGGGCGACGAGACTGCGCGCGCCGCACGCGGTCTCGTCGTTCACGCGCAGTCTCGCGGGAAGGGGGAACGGGGCGAGGGGGACGCGGCGAGCGGGGCGAGGGGGCGGGGAGCGGGGGCGCGGGCGGATGCCGGGCGGTCAGGAACCGGGCGGGGCGAACACCCCGGGCCACCACGCGGCCGCCAGCGGATACCCGACGAACGCGACGATGTCGATCACGATGTGTGCGATCACGAGGGGCATCACGCGCTTCCACCGCAAGTAGCACCAGCCGAACACGAGCCCCATCGCGAAGTTCCCGAAGATCGGACCGATGCCCTGGTACGCGTGATAAGCCCCGCGCAGCGCGGCGGTGCTCAGGATGATCGCCCACCAGTTCCAGCCCAGCTGGCGCAGGCGATCGAACAGGTATCCGATGAAGATGACTTCCTCGGTCAGTCCCGCGCGCAACGCCGCCAGCAGCAACAGCGGCACGGTCCACCACGAAGCATCCAGCGGCGCGGCATCCACCTGCACCGTGATTCCCAGCGCACGGCCACCCGCGTAGAGAGCCAACCCCGGCACGCCGATCACGAGAACCAGCAAAAGCCCTCGCCCGACGTCGCCGCCGAACCGCCGGAAGTCGAGCCCGATGCGGCGAAATCCGCTCAACCCCGGTTCCCAGAGGAGGTAGATCGCGAGAGCCACCGGAGCGAGCCCGAAGAAGATGGCGAGGAATTGGTAGAGCACATCCCAGAACTGCTGCGCGTTCGCGCCGGGGTTGAGCGACGTCTGCTGATCGCCCAACGCAACTTCGCGGGTCAGCGCCTGGATGAGCTGCAGCACCGAGTACAGTGCCGGGCGCCCCACTGAGAGGGCGAGCACGATCGCGATTTCCCACCACAGACGGGCCCGTCCGCCGGCCCGTGGCGCGGCGGCGGAGTCAGACATGCCGTCAGAATGTCACACATCGGTCACTGGAAGTAAAAGCTATGTAACGGTTTGGCCGCGTGTTACGTGCACTCGGCACAGTGTGCTTATGCTTTCTCCTTGGTTCGAGTCATCACAAAACGATGCGGATGCCGGACCTCGACCCCTTGCACAGGAGGAAAAGTGAAGCGCAACAAAATCGTCCTCGCGGCGCTTGCGCTGGTCGCGGCGGGTACCCTCGCCTCTGGCCGGTTGCTCGAGTTCCGGCGGAGACACCACTCCACTGGTGACGCCGGCAACGCGGACGCCATCATCACGACGAACGGATCAGAGCCTGAGAACCCGCTGATCCCGACCAACACCAACGAGGTCGGTGGCGGTCAAGATCCTCGACTCGATGTTCGCCGGTCTGGTCTACTACGACGGCACGGCAAGCCGTCAACGACATGGCGGAGTCGATCACCGTCGACGACCCGCAGAACATCACGTCAAGCTCAAAGTAGGGTCAGAAGTTCACCGATGGTGAAGAAGTCACCGCCGACAACTTCATCAAGGCCTGGAACTACGGCGCACTGGCTTCCAACGCTCAGCCTCAACCAGCTACTGCTTCGACGACATCGAGGGCTTCAGCTACGACGAGGACTGCGAGCTCACCGGCCTCGAGCAGGTCGATGACTACACCTTCACGATCAGCCTTGACCTACGCCGTCGCACCGACTTCGCGCTTCGTCTCGGCTACTCGGCGCTACTACCCGCTGCCTGACGTCGCGTTCGACGACATGGACGCGTTCGGCGCCAGACCCCGATCGGCAATGGACCGTACATGCTCGCGGGCGATGACGCGTGGCAGCACGACGTGCAGATCGATCTCGTCAAGAACCCCGACTACACAGGTGGCCGCGAGGCGCAGAACGGTGGTCTGACGATCGTCTTCTACGCAACCCAGGAAGCCGCTTACGCCGACCTGCTCCCGGTGCAAGTCGACGTCATCGACGGCATCCCGCCCGTCGCGCTCGCGACCTTCACGAGCGACCTCGGTGACCGCGCGGTCAACCAGGCCGCCGCCGTCTTCCAGTCGTTCACGATCCCGCAACCTCGCGCACTTCTCGGGTGAAGAGGGACGAGCTGCGTCGTCAGGCCATCTCGATGGCGATCAACCGCGAAGAGATCACCGACAAGATCTTCAGCGGCACCCGCACGCCGGCCAGCGACTTCACCTCGCCGGTCATCGACGGATGGTCGGACTCGCTGACGGCGCTGACGTTCTCGACGTTCAACGCCGACGAGGCGAAGAAGCTCTGGGCAGCAGGCAGACGCCATCGTCTCCGTGGGACGGCACCTTCCAGATCGCGTACAACTCCGACGGTGGCCACCAGACCTGGGTCGACGCGGTCACGAACTCGATCAAGAACACGCTCGGCATCGACGCATCCGGCGCTCCGTACGTCGACTTCGCCACGCTGCGCGGCGAGGTCAACAACCGCACGATCAAGACGGCGTTCCGCACCGGCTGGCAGGCCGACTACCCGGGTCTGTACAACTTCCTGGGTCCGCTCTACGCGACCGACGCGGGCTCGAACGACGGCGACTACTCGAACCCCGAGTTCGACGATCTCCTCGCGAAGGGCATCCGAACCCGACGCGGACGCTGCGAACGCGGACTTCCAGAAGGCGCAGGAAGTTCTGCTGAAGGACCTCCCCGCGATCCCGCTGTGGTACTCCAACGTGACCGGTGGCTACGCGAGACGGTCGACAACGTCGTCTTCGGCTGGAACTCCGTTCCGCTGTACTACGAGATCACGAAGGCCGAATAGCCTTCACTGATCACCCGCGAGGCGGTGACGAATCCCAGTCACCGCCTCGCGGCATGCCCGTCGGGCGTTTGCGCGTGACACAATGACCGCAGATGCCATTGAGCGGATGCCGCACCGACACCTCGTGTGGGCTCGCGGCATCTGGAAGTCATGGAGGGAGAGCGGATGCTCGGCTACATCCTGAGGCGACTCATACAGGTGATCCCTGTCTTCTTCGGCGCCACGTTGCTGATCTACGCACTCGTTTTCGCAATGCCCGGACGACCCGATCGCGGCACTCTTCGGCGATCGACAGCCCAACCAGGCGGTCCTCGACCGATCCGGCGCAGTACCACCTCGATCAGCCGTTCCTGGTGCAGTACTGGTACTACATGGTCGGTATCTTCCAGGGCGACATGGGCGTGACCTTCTCCGGTCAGTCCGTCAACGAGGTGCTCGCGCGGACACTGCCCGTCACCGGTCGACTCGCCATCATGGCGATCGCAATCGAGTTCACCCTCGCCATCATCATCGGCACCGCTCGGCGCTGCGCAAGGGCAAGGTCTTCGACAACTCCGCGCTCGTCGTCGGCGCTGATCTTCGTCGCCATTCCGATCTTCGTCCTCGCGTTCCTCGCGCAGTACTTCCTGGCCATTCAACTCGGCTGGTTCAAACCCACGGTCGGCGGCCAACAACGACTGGAGTGATCTGTGGCTTCCCGCCATCGTGCTGGGAGTGAGTTTGTTCGCCACGAGTATGCGACTGATGCGCGGGTCGACCCTCGACACCCTGAACCAGGACTGGGTGCGCACGGCCTACAGCAAGGGGCTCTCGAAGCAGCGCGTCGTCCCCGTCCACGTGCTTCGTAACTCGTTCATCCCCGTCATCACCAACTCTGCAACCAACTTCGGAGTGCTGCTCGTCGGTGCGACCGTCACCGAGGGCATCTTCAACGTGCCGGGTGTCGGCAATACGCTTTTCCAAGCGACGCAGAGCACGAAGGACCCACGATCGTCTCGTTCGTCACGGTCTTCGTCATCATCTACGTTCTCGTCAACCTGGTCGTCGACTTGTTCTACGGTCTGCTGGACCCGAGGATTCGCTATGTCAACTGAGAAACGCACCGGGGCACTACGTCGCCCCGATAAAGTCCGAGACAGTCGTCGTCGACGCCATCAAGGTCGACGAGCTAAGCCGCGAGCCTCTGGACCGACGCATGGCAGGACCTGCGTCGTTCGGCCGACTCTTCTGGATCTCGCTGCGTCGTCGTCTTCATCATCCTGCTGATGGCCGTATGGCCGACCCTGTTCACCCAGACACCGCCGAACAACGACTGCCAAGCTCGCGAACTCGAATGGCGGCCCGACCGACGGCCATCCGCTCGGCTTCACCTTCCAGGGCTGCGATATCTACGCGCGCATCGTGTGGGGAGCCCGGACATCACTCGCCGTCGGACTCATCGCCACCGCTCATCGGAACGATCCTCGGACTCGTCATGGGAGCCTTCGCCGGCTTCTACGGCGGATGGCTCGACTCGCTGCTCTCCCGCATCGGCGACATCTTCTTCTCGATTCCTTACATCCTCGCCGCCGTTGTCGTCATGAGCGTCTTCTCCCAGTTCCGCAACGTCTTCACCCTCGCCTTCGCGATCGGCGGGTTCGCGTGGGCCGCCACGGCGCGAGTCGTCCGCGCGGAGGTGCTGAGGGTTCGTCAGTCGGACTTCGTCACGGCATCCCGTGCGCTCGGGCTAGTCGCGATTCCGCACGCTCGTGAGCCACGTCGTTCCGAACGCGATCGCGCCGCTGCTCGTGCTGACGACGCTCTCAGCCTGGCGGCCGCGATCGTGGCCGAGGCGACACTGTCGTTCCTGGGTGTCGGGTCTGCCGAACTCGATCATGTCGTGGGGCAACGACATCAGCCAGGCCCAGACGTCACTGCGCGTCGCGCCGATGGCGCTGATCTATCCGTCGATCGCTTTGACCGTCACGGTCCTCGCGTTCATCATGCTGGGTGAACTCATCAGAGACGCCCTCGACCCGAGAGCGAGGGCACGGCGATGAGCGCACCCCTGCTGAGCATCCGCGATTTGAAGGTCGCCTTCAAGACCCAGGGCGGTTTGAAAGAGGTCCTGCACGGGGTCGATCTGGAGATCTTCCCCGGCGAGACCGTCGCCATCGTGGGAGAGTCCGGTTCGGGCAAGTCGACGACCGCGTCGGCGATCATCCGACTTCTCCCGGGCACCGGACAGGTGACGAACGGATCGATCTCCCTCGACGGTCGCGAACTCACCGAGATCTCCGCGCGGCAGATGGAGAAGGTTCGGGGCCGCGAGATCGGCTACGTGCCCCAAGACCCGATGTCGAACCTCAACCCGGTGTGGAGCATCGGGTTCCAGGTGAAAGAAGCGATCCGCGCCAACGGAATCGCATCGGGCCGCAAGGACGTCGAGCGGCGCGCGATCGAAGTCCTCCAGCAGGCGGGGCTCGCCGACGCCGCGAAGCGACTGCACCAGTACCCGCATCAGTTCTCCGGCGGCATGCGTCAGCGTGCGCTGATCGGCATCGGCCTCGCCGCCGACCCGAAGCTTCTCATCGCCGACGAGCCGACCTCGGCGCTCGACGTCACCGTTCAGCGCGTGATCCTCGATCACATGGAGACGCTCACCCGCGAGAAGGGCACCTCGGTGCTGCTGATCACCCACGACCTCGGACTCGCGGCTGAGCGTGCTAGCCGCGTCGTCGTGATGAAGGACGGCGAGATCGTCGAGGCTGGGCCGAGCCGGACGATCCTCGAGAATCCTCATCACCCGTACACGCAGCGACTCGTCGCTTCGGCTCCCAGCGTGGCGTCGCAGCGCATCACCTCGGTCGCCGAGCGCGAGAGCATCCAGCTCGCCGGCGTGGTCGAGACAGAAGATGTGCCAGCGCAGGTGCAGGTGTTGGAACCGGTCGCGGTATCGACCGAAATCGAAGCCGACGCTCCGGATGCCGATTACGCCGTCAAGGTCGAGACCGTGGTCAAGGAGTACAAGATCCGGATGGGCGGCTTCAAGAGCGAGCCTTTCCGCGCCGTCGATGGCGTGTCGTTCGCGATTCCGCGTGGCAAGACGCTCGCGCTCGTCGGAGAGTCCGGCTCGGGAAAGTCGACCGTCGCCAAGATGCTCCTGATGCTGGAGGACCCCACGTCGGGCTCGATCCTCATCGACGGGAACGACATCGGCGACATCTCCAAGAAGGACGCCTTCATCCTGCGTCGGCGCATGCAGCCGGTGTTCCAAGACCCGTACGGGTCGCTCGACCCGTTGCGCAACATCGAGAACACGATCGCGGAACCGCTCAACATCCATAAGGTGGGCGACCGCACGACGCGTCGTGCGCGCGTGCGTGAACTGCTCGAGCAGGTCTCTCTGCCCTCGAGAGCTTGCAACTCGCTATCCGAACGAATTGTCCGGTGGCCAGCGGCAGCGCGTTGCCATCGCCAGGGCCCTCGCGCTCAAGCCCGACATCGTCGTGCTCGACGAAGCGGTGTCCGCGCTGGATGTGCTCGTGCAGGATCAGATCCTGCAGCTTCTCGCCGAGCTGCAGCACGAGCTCGACCTGACCTACTTGTTCATCACCCACGACCTTGCGGTGGTTCGCGTCGTCGCCGACCACGTCTGCGTGATGGAGCACGGCAAGGTCGTGGAGACGGGGACCGTCGACAGCATCTTCGCGAATCCGCAAGAGGAGTACACCACCCGTCTGCTCAACGCCATCCCGGGTACGGCCACGCCGCTGAGCAGCGCGCGCTGAACGTGAAGCCCTCGATCTACCGGGGCAGCACGGGACTCATCGGTCTCGTCATCGCCGTGGTGCTCGCGGTGTGGCTGTTCGTCGACGCTGTCATCCGAGCGGGCTGGGCGTCGGCGCTGTTGCTCGCACCGTGGATCCTGCTCATCGTCTGGTTGGTCTATGTCCTGATGTATGCGTCGTTCATCGCGATCGACGCCCGTGGGGTCACTGTGCAGAACCTGCTCCGGGTGGTGCGGATTCCGTGGGCACGGGTGGCCGACGTGACCATGCGCTACCAAGTCGTGTTCGTGCTCGACGATGGTGACACAGGTGAAGGCCTTCGGGGGCCCGGTCGCCGGCCGCCCGGCGAGACCGGCTCTCGCGGCGCGATCCTGCCGATGAGCGGCGCCAGCCACCCGCGGTGCGTGACGTCGAAGTGATCCGCGAGCGATGGGAACAGGCGGTCGCACAGGGCGCGGAACCGGGCGAGGTCAAGCGGTCCTGGGACCGTTTGGGGCTCATCGCCCTGGCGGTCATCGTCGTGTGGGCTGTGGGCGCGGTGATGATAACCGGCCTTCCTGCCTGATCGTACTGTTCAGGAGATTTCCTACGGGCCGCACAATGTGCGTTGTAGTGACGATTTGTTACGGTTATGCAAAGATCCCGTTTTCTGGCCGGGAGTCCGCGATGCCGGGGTTAGCGTCTACTGATGCGTTCCGCTATTTCAGGAAAGAACGACAACGATGTGTGAGCCTCTCTACGGACGGCGAAAGATGCCGCAGGCGTGATCTTCTACATCGCGCGCAGATTCGTCAACTACGCAATCCTCAGCCTGGTCGCGACCTGCTTGGCGTACGTCCTGGCCTCCTCCGTGTTGGATCCGGCTGAGCGCTTCTATGGGATGAACCCACGCCCGCCGCAGGAATCGATCGATGCGGCTCTGGCGGCCCTGGGCGTCAGCCCGGACGTGCCGGTGATCGTGCGGCTCTGGGATTGGCTCGTCAATCTCTTCACCCACTTCTCGCTCGGGTTGACCGTCGGGGGCCAGCCAGTGACGGCCGAGATCGCCGCACGATCGGGCGCAAGCCTGCGTCTGCTGTTGATCGGCTCATTGATCGGCGCCGTCGTCGGCGTGCTGCTCGGCGTGTGGGGCGCGGTGCGTCAGTACCGCACGAGCGATCAGGTGGTCACGTACTCGTCCTACCTCGTCTTCGCGATGCCGACTTTTGTCATCGGCGTGTTGCTGATGATCGGCGCGACCAACCTCAACAATTTCCTCGGAACCCAAGTCATCCGCTTCACGGGCGAATACACGGCCGGCATATCCGGCAATTGGTGGGATCTCGCCTTCGACCGGGCCGTTCACCTGCTGTTGCCGACGATCGCGCTCGTGCTCATCGGCGGTGCGGTGTACTCCCGGTATCAGCGCAGCGTCATGCTCGACGTGCTCGGCGCCGACTACATCCGCACCGCGCGATCCAAAGGGCTGCCGCGCAACAAGGCGTTGTTCCGCCACGGCGTGCGAATCGCGCTCATCCCCATGACGACGTTCTTCGCGTACAGCTTCGGCACTTTGATCGCCGGCTCCGCGATGCTCGAAATCGTCTTCAGCTGGCGCGGTATGGGGCAATTCACCCTGGACGCGGTCACCAAGAATGACGTCAATGCGGCAGCGGGCTCGACACTTTTCATCGCCGTCCTCGTGCTGTTGTCGTCGACACTTTCCGAAGTCGTCTATGCGGCGCTCGACCCCAGAGTGAGGGGCTGACATGACAATGGCTCAAGAGGAAGCCGTCGAGGCTTCTTACGACGTAGAAAAGGACATCACCCGACGCCGGAGGCCGCTGTCGCGGAACAGGCTCGTCTGGTCTCGACTCACGTCGATGCCGCGCTTCTGGGTGGGCGCCGGTTTGTTCACCCTCATCGTCCTGTGGGCGATTCTCGGACCCCTCATCTCGCCGTGGGCCCCGACCGATCGCGACTCCTTCAACATGGGCATGGGCCCGACGATGCGCCACTGGTTCGGCACGAACGCGATCGGCCAGGACATCTACGTCCAGACGCTCTCCGGGCTGCAGAAGTCGCTCATCATCGGCATTGTCGCCGGTGTGTCGGCAACGATGATTGCGGCACTCGTCGGCTCGACCGCCGGCTACCTCGGCGGCGCCACAGACAAGGTCATCGGATGGTTCACACATCTGCTGCTCGTCGTACCGTCCTTCTTCATCCTGGTGCTCCTCAGCCCGCTGTTCAAAGGCCTCTCGTGGCTCGCGTTGACGTTCTTCCTCGCGATTTTCAGTTGGATGATCATGGCGCAAGTGGTGCGAAACCAGACAAGGTCGCTGCGCAACCGAGACTTCGTGCGTGCGGCGAGATATATGGGGATGCCGACGCATAAGGTGCTCGGCCGGCACATCATCCCCAACATCGCGTCCCTGCTGATCATCGACGCCACGCTGGGCATCGTGTCGATGATCCTCGCCGAGACGTCGCTGAGTTACTTCGGCTTCGGGGTGCAGAAGCCCGACGTTTCGCTCGGAACACTGCTGGCAGACGGCACCTCCGCCGCGCTGACCCGCCCCTGGCTGTTCGTCTTCCCCGCCCTCGTCCTCATCTCTCTGCTCTTCGCCATCAGCCTCATCGGCGACGCCCTGCGCGACGCACTCGATCCGACCTCGGGGACCAACCGTGCCTGATCTCTCCACGGCTGCCGCGAGCCCTGCAGCCACGCGTTCATCGCGCCCACTGCTGTCGGTGCGCGACCTCAGTGTGACCTTTCCGCAGCGCGGAAGCGGGGATGTCCGCGCTGTGCGCGGAATCTCCTACGACGTGCATCCTGGCGAATTCCTCGGGATCGTGGGGGAGTCGGGTTCGGGAAAGTCGGTCTCCTCACTCGCTGTGATGGGGCTGCTTCCCTCGAACGCGAAGGTCACCGGCGAGATCGAGTTCGACGGCAAGTCGCTGCTGGGTATGGGCGATGCCGAACTCTCGCGCATCCGCGGCAAGGAACTTGCCATGGTGTTCCAGGATCCGTTGTCGGCGCTCACGCCGGTCTACTCGATCGGCGACCAGATCAGCGAGGCGCTGCGCCTTCACGACTCTTCGCTGTCGATGCAAGCCGCCATGGCCCGAGCCGTCGAACTCTTGAAGACGGTCGGCATCCCCGACCCGGACCGCCGTGCCCGCGCGTTCCCGCACGAATTCTCCGGTGGGATGCGCCAGCGCGCCATGATCGCGATGGCGATCGCCAATGACCCGAAGGTGATCATTGCCGACGAGCCGACGACCGCGCTCGATGTCACCATCCAGGCGCAGATCCTCGACGTCCTCGAGACGGCGAAGGAGATCACGGGCGCCGCCGTTGTGCTGATCACGCACGACCTCGGCGTCGTGGCGGGCCACGCCGATCGCGTCGGCGTAATGTACGCCGGCAAGCTCGTCGAGGTCGGCACGACCAATCAGGTGTTCCACGAACCGCACATGCCGTACTCGATCGGGCTCCTGCGGTCTGTCCCCAACATGTTGACCGCCGGCACGCAGCGTCTCGTTCCCCTTGAGGGACGTCCGCCGTCGCTGGCGGACCTGCCCAAGGGCTGCCCCTTCGCCGCGCGCTGTCCCATCGCGATCGACGAGTGCCGTGAGATCGAGCCGGTCCTCCAGCCCGCGATCGCCACCGAACCGTCCCATGTCGCTGCGTGCATTCGCTCGGATGAGATCGCCCGCGGTGAGCTGACGCGCAACGATGTCTTCCCCCGTTCCGAGGCGCTTCCCGCCGGCGCACGGGCGAAGTCGACGGACGAGCCGGTGGTCGAAGTGATCGACCTCAAACGGCACTTCCCGTTGATGAAGGGCTCGATCTTCGCTCGCCGCATCGGCACCGTACGCGCCGTCGACGGCGTGTCGTTCGAGCTTCGTCCCGGCCGCACCATGGGCCTGGTGGGGGAGTCCGGATGCGGCAAGACGACCACAATCCTCGAGATCATGGAGATGGCGGCGCCGCAGTTCGGCACCATCCGAATCAACGGCAAGGATGTCGCCACACTCAGCAAGCGTGACAAACGAGCCCTGCGCAAAGACGTTCAGATCGTCTTTCAAGACCCCATGGGCGCGATCGACCCGCGCCTCCCCGTGGGCGAGGTCATCACCGAACCGCTCTACGTGCAGGGCGTCGGAAAAGCCGAACGCGATCGCCGTGTGGTCGAACTGCTCGAACTCGTGGGCCTCGATCCGGCGATGGCAGACCGCTACCCGCACGAGTTCTCGGGTGGGCAGCGGCAGCGCCTCGGCATCGCGAGAGCGCTGTCGACAAACCCCTCGGTTGTCGTCCTCGATGAACCCGTCTCCGCTCTGGACGTGTCGATCCAGGCAGGCGTGATCAATCTGCTCGAAGACCTCAAAGACCGGCTGGGGCTGTCGTATCTCTTCGTCGCACATGATCTCGCCGTCGTCCGACAGATCGCCGACGATGTGGCTGTGATGTACCTCGGCTCGGTCGTCGAGCACGGGCCCATCGCGCAGGTCTTCAATGACCCCAAGCATCCGTACACGAAGGCGCTGATTTCAGCCGCCCCTATTCCGGATCCACAGATCGAGCGCGGACGCACACGCATCCTTCTGCAGGGGGATATCCCCAGCCCTACGCAGGAGATCTCGGGATGCCGCTTCCGCACGCGGTGCCCGCTCTATCAGTTGTTGGACGACTCTCGCCAGGAGTTGTGCCGCACCGCGGACCCCGAGCTGCTGCCGCACGGAGATGTGAAGGTCGCGTGCCATCACGTCGAGAGGTCGACGCTCGTCGACGAAGCTGCGTTGACCGCGGCCCCATAGACGCCCTCGGCGGTGGCACCATACCGTCGGAGGTTCCCCCAGGAAAAACGAGAGGAACAATCACATGAGAAATCGATCTGCGAAAGCACTCGGCTCTCTGGCGATGATCGGCGCTGCGGCGCTCGTCATCTCCGGCTGTGCAGCCGGCAACACCGGCTCCCCGACAGGCGAACCCACCGAGGCCGCCGAACTTCCCGCGACCGCATGGGTCAGTGCGGATGCGGCAGATGTTCAGGACGGTGGAACGCTCAACCTCGCCGTCGGTTCCCTGCCATCGAACTTCAACATCAACCAGGTTGACGGCAACGAGGCGGACACCGTCGACATCGTCGAGGCGACGACCGGTGGCCCCTTCAAGATCGAAGAAGACGGCACGCCCGTCGTCGACGAGAACTATGCGAGCTCTGCCGAGATCACGAGCGACGACCCTCAGGTCGTCGAGATCAAGCTCAACCCGGATGCCGTCTGGCAGGATGGCACGCCCATCACCGTCGACGACTACATCGCCTTCTGGGGCGCGCAGAACGGCACCAACGACGCGTACATTCCGGCATCCACGGCCGGCTTCGAGGACATCACCTCGATCGAGGCGGGCGCCGACCCGTACGACATGATCATCACCTTCTCGTCGGTCTACGCCGACTGGCAGGCACTGTTCACCGGTGGCTTGCTCCCCGCGGCGATCTCCAGTGACCCGGCGGCATACAACGACGGCTACCGCACCACGGCCGTTCCTTCGTCCGGTCCCTTCATGATCTCGGACATCGACGTGACCGGTCAGATCGTCACGCTCGTCCAGAACCCGGCCTGGTGGGGCGAGAAGCCCAAGCTCGACACCGTGCTGTACCAGGCGGTCAGCCAGGACCAGCAGGGTTCGTCCTTCGCCAACAGTGAGATCGACGCCCTGTACATCTCGGCCAACGCCGACCTGTACCAGACGGCGAAGACCCGCTCGGATGCCGACATCCAGACCTCCGGTGGCCTCACGTGGACGCACGTCACGATGAACGCCAAGGAAGGTCCGCTTGCCGACGTGAACGTCCGCAAGGCCGTCGCGTCGATCGTGAACCGTGAGCAGATTGCGGCCTCGGCGAACTCGCCGGTGGATGCTCCCGCGATCACCCAGGGTGACTACATCTTCATGCCCGGCCAGAAGGGCTACGAAGACAAGGCTCTGCCGAATGACGCTGACGCCGCGAAGAAGTTCCTCGAGGAGGCCGGCTACGCAGAAGAGGGCGACGGCTGGGCGAAGGACGGCGACGCTCTCAAGCTCTCGGTCACCGTTCCCGCTGACACCGCGACGAACATCCAGCGCGCCGAGCAGGTCCAGGCCGACCTCGGTGACTTCGGAATCCCCGTCGAACTGGTGACCGTGCCCGCCGCACAGTACTTCAGCGACTACGTGATCCCCGGCGACTTCGAGATGGTCTCCTTCTCGTGGGTCGGCACGGCGTTCCCGATCTCGTCGTCCGAGGCGCTGTACTACCCGCTCGACTCGGAGTCGAACTTCACCGGAACCACCGATGAGTCCCTCGGCGACCTGTACGACCAGGTGAACGCCGAGCTCGACCCCGATGCGCGCGTCGAGATCGCGAAGAAGATCAACGACGTGATCTGGGACTACGTGCCCATGTTCCCGATCGCTCCGCTGCCGAACGTGTACGCCGTCAAGGACGGCCTGGTCAACTGGGGCGCTACCCAGTTCCAGACGATCGACTGGACGATCGTGGGGTGGGCCGCCGAGTAATCGGCGTCTGACAGCACGCTGAGCGGGGCGGAATCCTTCGGGATTTCGCCCCGCTTTTCTGCGCTTGCTGCGGGCCTCGCACTGAGGTTCATCCCGGCGCAGCGCTTTCAGCGGGCGTTCGGGTGGCCTGCGATAAGCTTGAGTGCCGGCATCCCGGCCCACCCCCTTCCCATTTAGGACACCTTCATGGCGCACGCCCTCCGCTCGGACCTCCGTAACGTCGCGATTGTCGCGCACGTCGACCACGGCAAGACCACTCTCGTGGACGCGATGCTGCGGCAGACGGGCTCGTTCGGTGAGCACGCGCACGTGGAAGAGCGGGCGATGGACTCGAACGATCTCGAGCGCGAAAAGGGCATCACGATCCTCGCGAAGAACACCGCGATCACGTACAAGGGCATCCACGCCGACGAGCCCGTGACCATCAACGTCATCGACACCCCCGGCCACGCCGACTTCGGTGGTGAGGTCGAGCGCGGCCTCTCCATGGTCGACGGCGTCGTGTTGCTGGTGGATGCGTCCGAAGGCCCGCTGCCGCAGACCCGCTTCGTGCTCCGCAAGGCGCTCGAGGCCAAGCTTCCCGTCATTCTGCTGGTCAACAAGACCGACCGCCCCGATGCTCGCATCGCCGAGGTCGAAGAAGAAGCGCACGACCTCCTGTTGGGCCTCGCGAGCGACCTCGTCGACGACGTGCCCGATCTCGACGTCGACGCACTGCTCGACGTCCCCGTCGTCTACGCCTCCGGTCGCGCCGGTGCCGCATCGCGCAACCGCCCCGACAACGGCGCACTGCCCGACAACGACGACCTCGAACCGCTGTTCGAAGCGATCCTGCAGCACGTGCCGGCCCCGTCGTACGACGACGAAGCGCCTCTTCAGGCGTGGGTCACCAACCTCGACTCCAGCCCCTTCCTCGGCCGCCTCGCCCTGCTGCGCGTCTTCAACGGCACGCTCAAGAAGGGCCAGACCGTTGCGTGGGTCCGCGCCGACGGCACCGTCAGCAACGCCCGGATCACCGAGCTGCTCAAGACCCGCGCCCTCGAGCGCTACCCCGCCGACAGTGCCGCCCCCGGCGACATCGTCGCGATCGCGGGCTTCCCCGACATCACGATCGGCGAGACCATCGCCGACCCCGACGATGTCCGTCCCCTGCCGCAGATCCACGTCGACGACCCCGCGATCTCGATGACGATCGGCACCAACACGAGCCCGCTCATCGGCAAGGTCAAGGGCCACAAGCTCACCGCTCGTATGGTCAAGGACCGTCTCGACCGCGAACTCATCGGAAACGTCTCGCTCAAGGTCGTCGACATCGGGCGCCCGGATGCCTGGGAAGTTCAGGGACGCGGCGAGCTGGCCCTCGCCATCCTCGTCGAGAACATGCGTCGTGAGGGCTTCGAGCTCACCGTCGGGCAAGCCCCAGGTTGTCACCAAGAAGGTCGACGGCAAGACGTACGAGCCGTTCGAGCACCTCACGATCGATGCTCCCGAGGAGTACCTCGGCGCGATCACGCAGCTGCTCGCAGGCCGCAAGGGCCGCATGGACAACATGACCAACCACGGCACCGGTTGGGTGCGCATGGAGTTCGTCGTGCCGTCGCGTGGCCTGATCGGATTCCGCACCGAGTTCCTCACCACGACGCGCGGCACCGGCATCGCGAACGCGATCTCGCACGGCTACGAGCCGTGGGCAGGGCACATCGTCTCCCGCCAGAACGGGTCGATCGTCGCCGACCGCAGCGGTGTTGTCACCCCGTTCGCGATCATCGCACTCCAGGAGCGCATGGCGTTCTTCGTCCAGCCCACGCAGGAGGTCTACGAGGGCATGGTCGTCGGCGAGAACTCGCGCAACGACGACATGGATGTGAACATCACGAAGGAGAAGAAGCTGACGAACATGCGTCAGTCAACCTCCGACACGTTCGAGGCCATGACGCCGCCGCGCAAGCTTTCGCTCGAGGAGAGCCTCGAGTTCGCGCGCGACGACGAATGCGTCGAGGTGACGCCCGAGATCGTTCGCATCCGCAAGGTCAACCTCGACGCCACCGAGCGTGCCCGCGCGACCGCACGCCTGAAGCGCCAAGACGCGAACGCCTGAGTCGCCGACGTAGCATCGGACGGTGAGGGAAGAGCCGGCGTTCGACGATGCCGATGGTTCGGCGCAGCGCCGAGCGGCGCTCCGTGAGGGCCTCGGCGTCGCACTCGCGACCAGCGCGTACGGCATTTCGTTCGGCGCGCTGGCCGTCGCATCCGGCCTCGACGTCTGGCAGACCTGTGTCCTGAGTCTGGTGATGTTCACCGGTGGATCGCAGTTCGCGTTCATCGGTGTCATCGGCGCCGGCGGCCTGGCCGCGATTCCCGCGGCGATTGCGTCGTCCGCGCTGCTGGGCGTTCGCAACGTCGCCTATGGGCTGCGGATGTCGCCGGTGATCGGTGAGGGGTTCTGGCGCCGCACGGCGGCCGCGCAGTTCACCATCGACGAATCCACCGCCGTGTCGCTCGCTCAGCGCGATCGGCGCGCGCGATTGATCGGGTTCTGGGTCACCGGGATCGGCATCTACATCGGGTGGAATCTGTCGACCCTCGCCGGTGCTCTGCTGGGCGATGTCCTGGGCGACCCGCGCGCCTACGGGCTCGACGCGGCAGCCGCCGCAGCGTTTCTCGCCCTACTCTGGCCGCGACTGCGGCAACGGCAGGCGATCGTGGTCGGCATCGCCGCGGCGGTCGTCGCCACCATCCTGACGCCGAACCTGATGCCCGGCATACCGGTTCTGATCGCGGCGCTCGTCGCGGTCATCGTCGGCTGGTTCAACTGGTTCGGTGTTCGGGGCCAGGAAGCGGAACCCGATGACGTCCCTGAACGCGAAGGTCTGCCATGAGCCTGTGGAACGCGGTGCTGCTGGCATCCATCATCTGCGTCGCACTCAAAGCCATCGGTTACCTCATCCCCGCGCGCTGGTTCGAGGCACCCCGCCCCGCTCGGATCACCGACCTGCTGACCGTCGCCCTCCTCGCAGCCCTCGTGGCGGTGCAGACACTCGGCGCTGGTCAGGCGATCGTCGTCGATGCGCGCATTCCGGCGGTGCTCGTCGCCGCGGGACTTCTCCTGCTCCGAGCGCCCTTCCTGGTCGTGGTGGTCGCAGCGGCGCTGGTCGCCGCTCTCCTCCGACTGTGGGGGTGGGCGGCTTAGACTGTCGCGGTGGGAATGTCGTGGGCACGTGCAGGGACCTGGATCGTCGCGTTCATCGTCGGGATCGTCTACGGCGTCGCGGGCACCATCGGTCACTCCTTCCTCTGGGGATGGTTTCCCCTCGGACTGCTCGTGGCCACTGTCGGAGTCGCGGCACTGCTGATCGCCGTGCGTCTGCTGACCTCCGATCGCTGGGCAGCCCTCGCGACGGGCATGGGTGTCATGATCGCGACGCTCGTCTTCTCGGGCAGCGGCCCCGGCGGGTCGATCGTCGTCCCGGCACCACCGGCCGGTGAGATCAATGCCGGGATCATCTGGACCATCGCGGTGCCGCTGATCGTTGCGGTGGTGGTCGCCTGGCCGACCCCGACCAAGCCCCGCGCGCAGGCTATGCCCGCAGACCTGTCCGCGACCACGAACTAGACTGATTCCGTGACCTATGTGATCGCTCTTCCCTGCGTGGACCTCAAGGACCGTGCGTGCATCGACGAGTGCCCCGTGGACTGCATCTACGAAGGCGAACGCTCGCTGTACATCCACCCCGACGAGTGTGTGGATTGCGGTGCCTGCGAACCGGTGTGTCCGGTCGAGGCGATCTACTACGAAGACGACCTGCCCGACGAGTGGCAGGACTACTACACCGCCAACGTCGAATTCTTCGATGACATCGGTTCGCCCGGCGGCGCGGCGAAGACCGGCGTGATCAAGAAGGATCACCCGATCATCTCCGCGCTTCCTCCCCAGGGCGAGTAAATGGCGGTCCGCGACCTCGCCGATTACCCCTGGGACGCGGTGGCACCGTTCGCGGCGACCGCAAAGTCCCACCCCGACGGCATCGTCGACCTCTCCATCGGCTCACCGGTGGATCCGACGCCACCCGTCGTGGCCGACGCCCTGCGCTCCGCGACGGACGCGCATTCCTACCCGCAGACTGTCGGCACCCCCGCACTGCGAGAGGCCATCGCGGCGTGGTACGAACGGCGGCGCGGTGTGCCGGGGCTGAGTCCAGCAGACGTGCTCCCCACCATCGGATCGAAGGAACTCGTCGGTCTCCTCCCGTTGCTGCTCGATCTGGGCGAGGGGGATATCGTCGTCCACCCGCGTGCGGCCTACCCGACCTACGAGGTCGGCGCGCGGCTCGTCGGTGCCACCCCACTGGCCGCTGATGACCCCGCCGCCTGGCCGGAGGGAACCAAGCTGGTGTGGCTGAACACTCCGGGCAACCCCGATGGCCGAATCCTCGGCGTCGAGGAGCTGCGAGTGGCCGTTGCGCGTGCTCGTGAGCTCGGCGCGATCATCGCGTCTGACGAATGCTACGGCGAGCTCGGATGGGACGGTGAATGGGCGGATGCCGTGGTCCCCAGCATCCTCGACCCTCGCGTCATCGAGGGGGATCGCACCGGTGTGCTCTCGGTGTACTCGCTGAGCAAGCAGTCGAACCTCGCCGGCTATCGTGCCGCTTTCCTCGCCGGCGACAGCGCGATCGTGGCGCGACTGGTGACCGCCCGCAAACATCTCGGCCTCATGCTGCCGGCCCCCGTGCAGGCGGCGATGGTGGCCGCGCTCGGCGACGATGAGCATGTCGCGGCGCAGAAGGAGCGCTACCGTGCCCGCCGGAACATCCTGCGCCCGGCGATCGAGGACGCTGGCTTTCGCATCGACGCGAGCGAAGGCGGCCTGTACCTGTGGGCAACCGCGGGGGAGGATGCGTGGACGACCTTGGGCAGACTCGCGGATGTCGGCATCCTCGCCGGTCCTGGCCACTTCTACGGCGCGCATTTCACGCAGCACGTACGGTTCTCGCTGACGGCGACAGACGAACGCATTTCGGCGGCAGCCGATCGGCTGAAAGCACTCGCGGGCCCATAAGCGATCGTAGGGTTCCTCCTGCACAATCGCGAATCTCTTGGGCGGATCCGCAGTAGGCTCAGCCGCCCATTAGGCTGTAAAGACCCCATCGGACAACCCGCAAGGAGGCTTCGTGACCGACACGGACACCCCGCAGACGGCCACCGTCACTGTCGGAGACACCACCGCCGAACTGCCGATCGTGCGAGGAACCGATGGTGCATCCTCCGTCGACATCGCGACGTTCACCCGCAAGACCGGGCTCACGACGCTCGACTACGGGTTCGTGAACACGTCGGCGACGAAGTCGGCCATCACGTACATTGACGGCGACAAGGGCATCCTCCGTTACCGCGGCTATCCGATCGAGCAGATCGCGATGAACTCGACGTACCTCGAGACCGCATGGCTCCTGATCTACGGCGAACTGCCCACGGCCGACGAACTCGCGGGGTTCGACGACAAGATCCGTCGACACACTCTCCTGCACGAGGATCTCAAGCACTTCTTCTCCGCTCTCCCCACGACGGCGCACCCGATGTCGGTCCTGTCTTCTGCCACGGCCGCATTGTCGACGTACTACGAGCACGAATCCGATCCGGACAACCCCGAGCACGTCGAACTGACGATGATCCGGTTGCTCGCAAAGCTTCCGGTCATCGCCGCGTACGCGCACAAGAAGAGCATCGGACAGGCGTTCCTGTATCCGGACAACTCGTTGAGCTTCGTCGACAACTTCCTCAAGCTCAACTTCGGCAACCTCGCCGAACCATACGAAGTCAACCCCGTCATGTCTCGCGCACTGGAGCGACTGCTCATCCTGCACGAAGACCACGAGCAGAACGCCTCCACTTCGACCGTGCGTCTGGTCGGCTCCACCGGTGCGAACCAGTTCTCGTCGGTCTCGGCCGGCATCAACGCACTGTACGGTCCTCTGCACGGTGGCGCGAACGAAGCTGTGCTCGACATGCTCGCGCGCATCCGCGACTCGGGCGAGAGCGTCGAGCGGTTCGTCGAGCGGGTCAAGAACAAGGAAGACGGGGTCAAGCTCATGGGCTTCGGCCACCGCGTCTACAAGAACTACGACCCGCGCGCCAAGCTCGTGAAGGAGTCCGCGGACGAGGTGCTCGAAGCGCTCGGCGTCAGCGATCCTCTCCTCGATCTCGCGAAGCAGCTCGAGGAGATCGCCCTCAACGACGACTACTTCAAGGAGCGTCGTCTGTACCCGAACGTCGACTTCTACACCGGCGTCATCTATAAGGCGATGGGCTTCCCGACGCGGATGTTCACTGTCCTGTTCGCGATGGGCCGCCTCCCCGGCTGGCTCGCGCACTGGCGTGAGATGCAGCTCGACCCGCAGACGAAGATCGGTCGCCCTCAGCAGCTCTACGTCGGCGCTCCTGAGCGCAACTACCCGGGCCTCGGCTGAACCGAGACCCGGATAGTCTGCTCGCTGCGCCTTCGCGGGCGGATGTGAAAGTCAGCCGAGCGGGACGGACGTCGCGCTCACCGGTGCAGGGATTGCGCCTGCGGATGGCATGACGCCGTGCGTGGCGGAGGAGCCGCGGAGCAGAGCCGGAATCGTTCCGGCAAGGCCGATAGCGGCAACCACGAACCCGAGCGTGGTGACCAGCGGAAGACCCAAGGGGCCTCCGGTGAAGGTGGCGATCGGCGACACGAGGACGAGGACGCCGGTCCAGACCGGCACGCCGCGCGCCACGATGAGGCCGATCCCCGTGGCCAGGACGCCGAGGACGTAGGCGCCGCCCCCGATCCCGCCGCCGATCATTCCCCACGGCGAGTAGGTGATGCCCTCGAACACACGGGTCAGTGCCGCGCCGGTGACGTCGTCCTGCACCTCGATCGCCACCCACCCGGCCGTGTAGCCGAGGCCGACACCTGCGACCCCACACACCCCCCACAGCCCGATCAGGATGGCGCCGACGCGCAAGAGGGCTACCCGCCGCAGACCGAACGACAGGCGGATGAGGGCGGCAGCGGTGGCAACGAGACCTGCCATGCCTGCGACCAGCAGCAATCCGGACGCAAGGTAGGCGCCTGGTGCTGCCGCGACGAGGGCGAGGTATTCGTCGACGGACACGCCGCCGCCGGCGGTGCGGTCCAGCGCGGTGCCGAGCGCGAGGAGGAGGAGCGGCACGACGAGTGCGACCGCGTGAAGGGGCAGGGGCCAGAAGTACGACCCGAGGGGTTGAGGTGGTGGTTGTCATGCGGGAGACGCTACGGATGCGGCGTCCCGGCGCGGTACGGCAGAAAGCCCGGGTCGAGCGGGAGGTGCGCCCGGGATCGGATCCGGCGCACACGTCGGCGTGTCGTTGCTGATTCAGTCCCGCAGACGTCGTGCGGCCAGCGCCGCCTGGCCGCGGTCCTCGACGCCGAGCTTCGCGTAGAGGGTGGAGAGGTAGTTGCGCACGGTCTTGCCGGAGATGCCGAGACGCGCCGAGATCTGCGCGGTGGTGGCACCATCGGAGAGGAGCGCGAGGACTTGGCGTTCACGTTCGGTGAAGCCGGCATACGCATCGCGCCGCGGAAGCGACGCCGTGCGCGCGCTCTCCGTCCCCGCACCCAGTACGAACTGGCCGGCGCCCACGGCCAGGATCGCGCGGACGATGTCATCGAGGCCGCTGGTCTTCACCAGGTAACCGGCGGCGCCGGCATCGATCGCGGCGCGGACGGTGGCGGTGTCGTCGTGCATTGTGAGGACGAGGATGCGCACGTCTGGGGTGGTCGTGGCCACTTCTGCGGCCGCGGAAAGGCCGCTCCGGCCGGGCAGATGAAGGTCCAGCAGGAGAACATCGACTTCTAGCGCCGGAAGTGCGGCGAGCAGCAACTCGGCATCGGCAAAGTCGCCGACGATCTCGATCCCCTCACGTCCGTGCAGGAGCGACGCGATGCCTTCGCGGAAGACCTGATGATCGTCGACGATGGCGACGCGGAGAGTCATGACGCGTCCTCGGCAGGTGAAGTCGGTGTCAGTCGCGGACTCGGCAGGATCGCGCGCACACGCGTCCCACCCAGCGGCGCTTCGGAGAACGTGACAGTTCCCCCGAGCTCCGCGGCGCGTTCGCGCATGGACCGAGTTCCAACGCCCGGAACGGCATCAGGCGGCATCCCGCATCCGTCGTCGTCGACCTCGACGACCCACGCTGATCCTTCCTCGCGCACAGATGCCGCGACTCTCGTCGCCCCGGCGTGGCGCGCCGCGTTCAGGAGTGCCTCGACGGTGATGCGGTATGCGGCGACTTCGACGACTCCAGGAGAGACGTGCTCGGGCGCAACAAGTGTCACGGATAGGTCCAGCCCGTCCGCGACGTCGGCGATTGCAGCACGGAGACCGAGTTCGTCGAGCGCGGGTGGGCGGAGATCCCTCGCTATCGACCGCACTTGGGCCACGGCGTCTTCGATGGTGCGCGCCGCGGCGGCCAACTGCGCATCGTTGTCGCGAGCGGCCGCGATGCGATGTCCCGCCAGTGCAAGGGTGGGACCGAGGTCGTCGTGCAGTCGCCGGCGGAGGGCGCGTCGTTCGTCGTCACGACTGATGAGGACGTCGAGCCGCGACCGCTGCAACTGCTCGTTGAGTCGCAGGGCGGTCAGCGCCGCGGCCACTGGGCCGGCGGCCGCGGCCAGGGCGCGGCGGTCGCGCGGAGTGAGCTTCCGCTGCCCGCGGCGCAGTGCGATCACGAGATCACCGAGACGCTGTCCGTCGAGATCGAGGGACATGGTCGCCTGCGACCGGCCCTCGGGGAGAACAGCGCGGAGGGAGCCGGCCTCACCGCCGACCATGACCCGCACGCTCGGAAAGTGCAGTCGGCTCTGCAGCGTATCGGCGATTCCGGACAGCAGCGCCTCGGGCGTCGTGGTGGCGGCGACGCGGGCGCCCAGAGCCGCCGCAACGCCGGCCGGATCATCCGCATCGCCGTACACGAGCCTTCCGACCGCGCGAGTGAGTCGACCATAGGTGCCCGCCAGTGCCACGGCGGTGACGGTCGCGGCGATGACGGATGGCACCCAACCTGCGAGGAGGCGGGAGACGACGGCGACGACTGTCGTGTAGACGACGCCGGCGCCGGCGACGGCCAGAGTGGCCACCAGGACGCGATCCAGCACGATCCGGGCTCCATACGCCCCGTGCCGGACGGTCGCGACGGCGGTACAGGCGATCAGGATGACGGTGAGGAAGGAGCTCAATTCGTACAGCAAAGCGCCGCCCAGCGTCCCGTAGCCGATCGCGTCCGCATCGAGTTGCGCATTGACGACTGCGGTCCCGACACCGCCGACGAGGAGCAGGCCGAAGGGCAGTGTCAGCAGCCGAAGAGCGCGACGGTCATCCGCATCGCTGCGCCGAAACTGGACGATCTGCCCCACGACGATGACGCCCACACCAGACACATACACGGCCGCCTCGAGAGCCCACCAGAGCGGGTCGTTCGCGGCGATGCGGTCGTCAACGACGGGAAGCGCGAGGAAGGCGGTCCAGACCACCGCGACCACCGGCGCGATCACGACCCAGCGCGGGACGAAGCGCCCGGTCGGAAACAATGAGAAGGCGGTGAACCAGGCGCCGAGGGTCAGGACGCGCAGGAGCACGCCGACGGGGCCTGTCGGCACCGACGACAGCGTTCCGAGCGCGAACGTGAACCACAGCGCGGGCAGCCACGGACGGACTCCATCTGCACGCGCGACGATGACGCCGAGCACGAAGGGGACCACCATCCAGACGAGGGTGAGCCCGCCGGCGATGACCGTCCATCCGACCGGTGTGATTCCCAGCGCGGCCAGCGACGCGAACCCTTGTGCCGAGAGGTACGGCCATGTGCAATTCGGCAGCGTGCACGGCTGATCGAGCGAACCGACCAGCATGATCCACAGGCCGATCGCGGTAGCGGCTACCACCAGGGCGTACCCCGCGACGACAACTGTCACCGCGCGAGGACGCCCCGCAACCCATGCGAATAACTTCGGCGTCGCCGCGAAGTCGCTTGCAGTCATGCGATGAGCATAGGGAGAGGATGTCCCGGGACACGAGGGCGGATATCCCGCTTCATGCCCCGACCGCGCATCGGATACGGCGATCAGGCGTCGACGGAGGCCATCGTCGAACGACGACCGCGCGCGCGGCCGACCACCACGTAATGGTGCACCGCCATCCAGATGCCGGTCATCAGCAGCGTGACCAGCAGGACGATCGCCACCACCGACACGATGTTGAAGGCCGCGCCGGCAGGAATCACCGGCAGGATCAGAATCGCGGCGAACACCACGAAGATCATCGAAGTCCAGCGGTGAAAGGTGCGGAGCTTCGCGATGAACGGACGTTTGCGCGGCGACATGATTCCTCCTTCGGGCCGACGCCCCCTGCGCCGGTATGTATCCGACGCTATGGCCGGGGGAGGTGCTGCGGCATCGGTGCCAGCGCTGATTCTGCGCCGTCGCGCAACCACGTCAACGCAGCCTGAACCCTCCGGTTCGCATCGGCAGTCTGCTCGAGGCCGAGCTTGACGAAGATCGATCGCAGGTGGGTGTCGACGGTGCGTTCGGAGATGAACAAGGACTGTGCAATGGCGGCATTGCTGGCCCCGCTCGCGAGGACCCCCAGAACCTCTCGTTCCCGCTCACTGAGGTCGTTCAGCGCGCTACGACGCCGAGCCAGCCCTGCGGCGATGACGGCGTCATCGATCACGGTGCCGCCGCCCGCGACGTCCTGGACGGCGCGAATGAAAGCGGCAACATCGAGCACGCGGTCTTTGAGGAGGTAGCCGAAGCCGGCGGGACGCTCCGCGGCCAGCATGAGCGCGAGCTGCGGGTCGACGGTGTGCGAGAGGATCAACACGGCGACGCCGGGATAGCGCTCGCGGATCAATCCGGCCGCTCTCGCACCCTCATCACCGTACGAGGGCGGCATCCGGACATCGGCGATGGCGATGTCCGGATGCTGCGCAGCCACCGCTTCTACCAGAGCGCCCGCATCGCCGACCTCGGCGATGACGTCGATGCCGTGCGCGGTGAGTGCGCGGACCAGCCCATCTCGGAGCAGGACCATGTCTTCGGCGATCACCGCGCGCATGGGAGCACCGCCTCGAGTACGGTGCCGGTCGGCACGGCCTCGCTGACGATGAGCCGACCACCCACCGCGTGGACGCGCTCAGTCAGGCCGCGGAGCCCCGACCCGAGGCGCACATCGGCGCCGCCCATGCCGTCGTCGCTCACGCGGACCGCCACGGCTCCGGATGCCGGGAGGACAGAGATCGCGACGGATCGGGCGGACGCATGTTTGAGAGCGTTGGCGACGGCCTCCGCGATGACGAAATATGCGGTGGCCTCAACAGCAGGATCCATGTCGACGTCGCTGATGGTGACGTCGATCGGAATAGGCATGTTCGCAACGAGGTCTCCAACCGCCGCTGCGAGACCGCGATCGGCAAGGCTCACCGACAGATTCCCGTGGGCGAGATCGCGCAGCGCCACCACGGCATCCTGAAGGCCCGTCACCGTCTCATCGAGCAGGATCCGCGATGTGGGGTCGGTCATGTCGTCCTTTGCCAGGCTGAGGCTGAGGCCGAGCGAAATGAGCCGGCTCTGCACGCCATCGTGAAGGTCGCGCTCAATGCGGCGGCGGGCATCGTCGGCTGCGGCATCCGCCCGCTGCCCCTCGGCCACGAGCCGTTCGGCGTGATCGCGGACTTCCGCCTCGAGCGCTGCGCGCTCCACGAGTGGCTGCACGACAGCCAGAAGCGGCACGATGTCGATGAAGGCGCTGTCGTAGCAGATGAGCGCGATCTCTCGGCCGGTGTGGTCGTGCACCGGAACGGTCAGTGCGTCCGTCGCCGGTCCACGCCGAGGCTCGAGCGAGGCGTCCAGCCAGCCGCCACCGGCGCGGGCGATGAGCACCCGCAAGTCGGGTTCGCTCATCGCCTCGCTCAGCGCGCGTTGTGCCAGTTCGGCTGTGGGGATGGCGCGGTCGCGCGAAGCACCGATGACTGCGGCCGCGAGGGCACGCCGGGGATCGACGCGTTGGACGCACCAGCGCACGAAGTATCGGAATGGCACGGCCGTGAGCGCGATGAAGGCCGTCGTGCCCAACACCGCTCCTGCTGCGCCAACGCGGATACCCGCGAGCAGCGGACCTGCGATCTGGATGACCCCGAAGCCGTAGCCGGCCCACAGGAGGAACGGAGTGGTTCTGCTCAGTGCGGTCCAGGCGCGGCCGCCCGGTGCTCGGACATCGCGCACGACCGCGGTGAGCCACCATGCGGTCAGCGGCGCGGCGATGCAGAAGCCGACCGTGAGGGCGATGAGTTCGATGTCTGCGCCGTCCACCCAGCCGGTTCCGGCGAAAACGGCCAGGAGTCCGCACAGCAGCACGACGAGGCCGGGAAGCAGCGCGCCGACACCGATGCGCGCGAGCACCGCCCTGCGACTGCCGGCACTGCGTGCCGCCTGCACCCAGAACACGATGGGTGCGACCAACAGTGAGAGCATCCAGGCAAGAATGATGGCGCTCTGCGCTCCCTGCACGCCGGGGTCGAGGACGAAAGCACGGGGGAGCAGCAGCGCCATGTCCGGAATCTCGGCGAGCGAGTACTCGTTCGGTACGAGCACGCAGATCACAGTCCCCATCCCGAGCGTGAGTCCGAGGAAGACCCGGACCCCTCGCCCGGTGTCGTCGCCCAGCGCGCGACCAGCGGCGACGGTGGCGCAGGCTTGTGCCGTCATGAGCACGACGAGCCAGCCGGTCTGCGCCAGGGTCACGACAATGAGGAAGGGGACCGACGAGGTGGCGCCGGCGGCGTGCATCGCCGCTGCGATCTGGGCCCACAAGTCGTAGAGGGCGATCGAGCCAGCGAAGCCGACGAGCCACCCTGCCAGGACGCGGTCGCCCCGGAAGCGGTTCCATGTGGCAATCGCGTACACCGCCGCGATCACGATCGGCGCCGCGATGAGCCAGGTCGTGCTGGAGGTGAACATCGCGATGTCGGACCGACCCGCGGTATCCGTCCGCAGGATGCCGCTCACCACCACGATCGCGAGCACGCCGAGGCCGAGCGTCGCCCATCGGAGGACGCTCGGCACGCTGTGCGGCGGCCGCCCCATGATCACATGGTGGCGCGACCGCCGCGCAGGGGCAAGGATTCCGTCACGTGCGCGGCGCACGGCGCAGCCCGAACGACATCAGTACGCAGACAATCGTGGACACTCCGACGAGCACGAGATAGAAGGGGCGGTTGTCGGGTTGGTCGTACCAGTCGCCCTTTCCGAAGGGGATCCACATGGTGAGGGCTTCGAGCGCCCGCAGGACGATCACAGTGATGAGCGCCCACTGGAGCGGGATCCACGCGAGGCCCACCAGAAGCAGCGTCGGTAGACCGATGCCGAACAGAAGCGCGCCGAGTGCCGGTGACGCGGCGGATGAGGCCGGGTCGAGCAGCGTGAGACCCCCATTGAGCGTGTTGAACAAGCCCATGACGGCCGTGAGCACGAGGCCGATGCGGAACAGGATGGCGCGCCACAGCGGCAAGCGCGTGCGCGGCCGCGCGAGATCCTCGAGATTGCCCGGTGCGGCGAGAGTAGTCATGGATGCCCCCTTCGAATCGCGGCGGATGCCGCATGCTTCGAAGTTAGGCAACGGGCGCGCGCTACCTCATCGGTGTGAGCACCGATTCCGTGCAACAGCGGTCAGCGCGACTGCGACCGGCTCTGCTACTTGCCGAGCGTCGCGGCGTAGTCAGGGATGTAGCCGTCGAGCTGATGCTCGGGACGCTCGTATCCGCCGGCCGGGGGCCGAGGGGGGATGTCGATCTCGGGTCGCTCGACGTCTTCGTAGGGAATTTTGGAGAGCAGGTGGTGGATCATATTGATCCGACCGCGCTTCTTGTTCTCGTTGTCGACCTCGTACCAGGGCGCTTCGGGGATGTCGGTGTGGGTGACCATCGTGTCCTTGGCGCGCGAGTAGTCTTCCCACTTCGTGATCGACGTCACGTCGTTGGGGGAGAGTTTCCACCGACGCATCGGATCTTCGTTGCGGGAGCGGAATCGCTTTTCCTGTTCGACGTCCGAGACGCTGAACCAGTACTTGAGGACGAGGATGCCGTCTTCGACCAGCATCCGCTCGAAAATCGGCGCTTGGTGCAGAAAGCGGTGGTACTCGGCGCCGGAGCAGTAGCCCATCACGTGCTCCACTCCCGCCCGGTTGTACCAGGAGCGATCCATCAGCACGATTTCGCCACCGGCGGGAAGATGTGCGATGTAGCGCTGGAAGTACCACTGCGTCGTTTCGCGTTCGGTCGGCGACGGGAGAGCAACGGTTCGCGTGACGCGTGGGTTGAGGTATTGCGTGATGCGCTTGATCGTGGAGCCCTTGCCCGCCGCATCGCGCCCCTCGAAGATCACGACGATGCGCGCGCCGCTGTCCTGCACCCACGCTTGCATGTCGACGAGCTTCGCCTGCAGATCCTTGAGCTCGGTTTTGTAGACCTTCTTGTTCAGAGCCTTGCTCACGGTGCCTCCTCGACGGTGATTCCCCGATGCTACGCGTGCAGCGCTTCGTTCAGGGTGACGCCGACACCGACGCGCCGAACTGCCTCGATCGCTCCGCTGAGGGAATTGCGACGGAAGAGGATGCCATCACGCCCCGACAGTTCGGCGCCCTTGACGACGGGACGTGCGCCGGCGGCGGTGGGTGGTTCATCGGCGAGCACGATTTTCGAACCGGCGGTGACGTAGAGACCGGCTTCGACGACGCAGTCGTCTCCGAGCGAGATGCCGATGCCCGCGTTGGCACCGAGGAGCGTGCGCGCGCCGATCGAAACGCGGTGTGCGCCACCGCCCGAGAGCGTCCCCATGATCGAGGCGCCGCCACCGACATCGCTGCCATCGCCGACGACGACACCCTGCGAGATGCGTCCCTCGACCATCGAGGCGCCGAGCGTGCCCGCGTTGAAGTTCACGAACCCCTCGTGCATCACCGTCGTGCCGGGGGAGAGGTAGGCACCGAGCCGCACCCGCGAGGCGTCGGCGATGCGCACGCCCGGGGGTGTCACGTAGTCGATGAGCCGTGGGAACTTGTCGAGACTCTGAACCTGGATGCCGGCCGCCTGCAGAGCAGGGCGCAGGCGCGCCGCGTCGGTGGGGTGCATGGGACCCGCGGTCGTCCACGCGACGTTCTGCAGGTACCCGAAAATGCCGTCGAGATTGAGGTCGTTGGGTGCGACGAGACGATGCGAGAGTGCGTGCAGTCGAAGGTAGGCATCCGGGGTCGACGCGGGCGCGGCGTCGAGGTCGATCTCGATCACGATGGCCTCGACGGTAACCGCCCGCCGTTCGTCGGCGGCTGCGAACGCGGCCAGTGCCTGCGTTCCGGCGTCTTTATCCGCGTCGGACGGGGTCCCCAAGGCGGGCTCCGGATACCACGTGTCGAGAATCGTTCCATCTGCACTCAAGGTCGCAAGTCCCGCGCCCCATACCCGTCGTTCGCTCATGCCACCCAGGCTATCGGGACTGGCGCGCTGGCTAGACTCGGGGAATGCCTGGGCTCGATCTCTCCGCCTCATCCGCCGACCTCACGCGGGTCATCTGCGACATCCCCAGCGTCTCGGGTGACGAAACGACACTGGCGGATGCCGTCTTCGATGCGATCAGTGCGCTCGACCACCTCGAGGTGTATCGCGACGGCGACACCATCGTCGCCCGTACTCAGCTCGGGAGGGCGCAGCGCGTGGTGATCGCCGGACACCTCGACACCGTGCCGATCAATGACAATGTGCCCACCCGCGATGTGGAGATCGACGGCGAGTCGTACCTCTGGGGTCGCGGCACCGTGGACATGAAAGCCGGCGTCGCCGTGCAGCTGAAGCTGGCGGCCGAGCTCACGTCACCTCGCGTCGACATCACCTGGATGTGGTACGACCACGAAGAGGTGGATGCCGACCTCAATGGACTCACCCGGCTGTCGGCGACGCGACCGGATCTCTTCGCGGGCGACTTCGCCATCCTCGGAGAGCCGTCGAACGGTGCCGTCGAGGGCGGGTGCAACGGCAACCTTCGTGCGATCGTTCGCACCCACGGGGTGCGCGCGCACAGTGCCCGAGCGTGGATCGGCGAGAACGCGATCCACAAGGGTGGTGAGGCGCTCATGCGACTGGCGGAATATCACCCCCGAGAGGTCGAGGTCGAGGGGTTGGTGTATCGAGAGGGACTCAACGCGGTGCGCATCAACGGCGGTATCGCCGGAAACGTCATCCCCGACCTCTGCGAGATCGAGGTCAACTACCGCTTCGCGCCGAGCCGCGACGTGGCCGGTGCGGAGCAGCACGTGCGAGAGGTCTTCGAAGGATTCGAGGTCGAGATCGTCGATCGGGCTCCCGGCGCTCGGCCGGGTCTGGATGCGCCGCTCGCTCAGGAGTTCGTGGCGGCGGTCGGTGCAGAGCCTCGCCCCAAGTTCGGGTGGACCGATGTCGCGCGCTTTTCTGCGATGGGCGTGCCGGCGGTCAATTACGGCCCCGGCGATCCGATGCTCGCGCACCATGACGAGGAGCGCGTCCCGCTTGCGCAGATCGAAGACGTCGAGCGTGGTCTCCGGGCGTGGCTGACAGCACTCTGAACGAGACGATCTCGGAGGGGCGCGCCGCCGCGCTCATCCGTCGACCGCCGCCCGCGCTGCGCATCGCGGTGATCTATCTCGTCGCGCGAGCGATCACCACGGGGTTCCTCGCCATCGCCGCGGCGCTGTCGGGTCCCTCGTCGCGGTTCGGGGCCGATGCCACGTTGGGCAGTCTCTCGATGGGCTGGGACGGCCAGTGGTATTGGTACGTTGCGGTCAACGGCTACCCGGCGACGTTGCCGCTCAACGATGCCGGCGACGTGGCGCAGAACCAATGGGCTTTCATGCCGCTCTACCCGTGGATCGCGAATGCGATCGGCGCGCCGATCGGTCAGTATGCCGTGGGTGCCATCCTCGTCTCGCTCGTCGCCGGATACCTGGCGTGCCTCGTCCTCTACCGTCTCCTGCGCGCGCACATCGACGACGTGGCTGCCACCTGGGCGATCGTCTTCTTCGCGGCAGGTCCGCTCGCGGCACTCTTCCAACTCGGCTACGCCGAATCGCTCTTTCTCCTGTGGCTTTTCCTTTCGCTGTGGTGTGTGTCACGGCGACGCTTCGCATGGTTGTACCTGCTCATTCCCCTGATGGGATTCACCCGCCCAGGGGTCCTCGCGTTCGCGCTGTTCCTCGGGCTCTATGGCATCTGGCGCTGGGTCGTGCGCCGCCGCGATCCGCTGCCGATGCGCCAGATCGTGCACATCGTCGCGCTCGGACTGCTCGCGGTGATCGTCGGGTTCTCGTGGCAGGTCATTGCCGGCGCCGTCACGGGCGATCCGTCCGCCTACCTCACCACCGAACTCTCCTGGCGTCGCGATTGGCTCGGCGCCGGCAGCGCGGGTTTTGTGCCGTTCGAAGGGTTCATCAACGCGTCGGCGATGTGGTTCCGACTGTGGGGACTGCCGCCGTGGCTCGGATATATTGCGCTCACGGCATCCGTTCTGCTTTTGGCCTACCTCCTCATCTTCGACCGTCGAGTGCGGGCGCTGGGGCCAGAGGTTCGTCTGTGGTCGGCGAGCTACCTCATCTACCTGCTCGCGGTGTTCTTTCCCCAATCGAGCCTCTTCCGACTCCTCTTGCCGCTGTCACCGCTGTGGGGAGCGGCAGCGGTGCCCCGGTCGCGCGCATGGCGGATCGGCGTGCTGGCGGTGTGTCTCGCCGGCCAATGGTGGTGGATCTACAGCATGTTCGCGTTGGGAAACACCTACACGCAGATCCCATAGGGCGCTATTCGGTCATAGACATCGGTGACGCACGGTAAACTTGCAGGTAGTACTCAGACGGAAGGAAACCGCAATGGCAGCCATGAAGCCCCGAACCGGCGACGGACCGATGGAGGCCGTGAAGGAAGGGCGCCTGATCATCGTGCGCGTACCCCTCGAGGGCGGCGGCCGTCTCGTTGTTTCGGTCAACGATGCCGAGGCGAAAGAACTTCACGGAGTTCTCGGAGAGGTCGTCGGCGCAGCCTGACGCACACCAAACGATTGAAACGGCTGGTCTTCGGACCGGCCGTTTCGTCGTTGCGCGCGGCATCCGATCAATGCGGATGCCGCGATGCAAGCGGTCAGCGCGGATCGATGGTGGTGAGCTGCAGCAGGCCTTCGCCGACGATGGACAGCGCTCCGAGCACGGCAGGCGAGGCCTGGGTCTCTTGGATCAGCGATCGATACGCGGAAGTCAGGGTGTCGCGTCGCACGGGGTCAGCGACACCGCCGCCCGCGAGAACGCGCGGGACGAGGACGGTTCCGCCGGCGCGCACGAGGCGCAGTCCGTGCTCGACGTACTCAATGACCCCTTCGGCGTCGGCGTCGACGAGCACGATGTCGTAGGAGGCCTCGTTCATGCGCGGGAGGACATCGGCGGCGCGACCGCTGATGAATCGTGCCCGCGCGGGCGGGATCTTCGCCTCGGCGAACGACTGGCGCGCAACGCCCAAGTGCTCGGGCTCTTTGTCGATCGTGGTCAGGGTCGCGCGAGGTGCACCATGCAGGAGCCAGAGGCCGGAGACGCCTCCGCCCGTGCCGATCTCGACGATGTTGAGTGCACCGGAAGCTGCCGCGATCAGCGCGCACTGCGCGCCGACGGGCGCACTGATCGGATCGGCGCCGACCTCGAGTGCGTGCGCGCGTGCTCGCACGATCGTCTCGGGTTCGACCGTCGCCTCGTCCGCAAATCTGCGGATCGCGTCGTAATCGCTCATGACTGGACCTCCCCGGCCAGCGTACGTGTCAAAGCGACGGCCGGTGCTCAGGCGCACGGGTAATCTGGAGGCATGTTCTTCGGGCTGGATATGGAGAAGTTCCTTCTCATCGGGCTCGTTGCTGTGCTCCTGCTCGGGCCCGAACGGCTTCCGCGCTATGCGGAGGCTCTCGCCAAGCTCACCGTGCGCGCACGCGAGTGGCTCGACGGCGCGAAGACGCGCGTCAAGGAAGAGATGGGCGAGGACTTCGAGGACGTCGAATGGCGCAAACTCGACCCGCGCCAGTACGACCCCCGGCGAATCATCCGCGACGCCCTCCTCGATGACGCCCCCGTTCCGACGGTGAAAGCGGTCAGCGCGGGCGCGGCCATCATGAACACGTCACCGACTCCGCCGACGCCCGAGGTCGCCTTCACCGCAGACGGCACCGTTCCCTTCGACAGCGAAGCCACCTGAGGTCCGACTGGCCAGATCAGAGCGGCCAGATCAGAGCGGCCAGATCAGAGGCCAGATCAGAGTGGACTGAACGGCAGAGAACGCCCCGCGAGGCCGCGTCCGGTCGCCATGATCGCCCGCGCGATCTCCGTGATGGCCACCGCGGCCGGATCGTCGGGTGCGCCGATGACGACCGGGATGCCGACGTCGCCGCCGGTCCGCAGTGCTGGACTCAGCGGAACCGACCCCAGCAACGGGACGTCTGCGCCATCGGTCGAGAGCGCAGCCGCGACCTGCGCGCCTCCTCCGGCGCCGAAGAGGTCGAAGCTCGTGCCGTCGGGAAGGGTGAGGGCGGCCATGTTCTCGATGACGCCGGTCACGCGCTGCCCGGTTTGACGCGCCACCACACCGCTGCGGACCGCCACGTCGGATGCCGCAGGTTGCGGTGTGGTGACCACCACGACTTCGGCGTGGGGGAGCAGTTGACCGACGGAAATGGCCACATCGCCCGTGCCAGGGGGCATATCCAGCAGCAGGACATCCAGATCGCCGAAGAACACGTCGGTCAGAAACTGCTGAACCGTGCGGTGCAGCATCGGTCCGCGCCATGCGACCGCACCGACGGTCGGGCTGTCCCTGGGCAGGAACATGCCGATCGAGATCGCCTTCACCCCGTACGCGACCGGCGGGAGCATCAGGTCGTCGATCCGGGTCGGCTGCGGCGGCAGGCCATCGTCGGCGATGAGCCCAAGGAGACCGGGGATGGAGAATCCGTGGACATCGACGTCGATCAGCCCGACGGAAAGGCCCAAGCTCGCGAGGCTGACCGCGAGGTTGGCGGTGAGGGTCGATTTCCCGACGCCACCCTTGCCACTCGTGACCGCGATGACGCGCGTGAGGGTGTCGGGCCCGAACGGCATCTGTCGCGCAGGTCGCCCGTCGCGAAGTTTCTCAGTCAAGGCGGCGCGCTCATCGCGCGTCATGACTCCGAGGTCGACCTCGACCGTCTCGATCCCGGGGACGGCTGCCGCGGCGGCGCGCACCTCGCGCTCGATGCGGTCTGCTGCCGGGCATCCGACGATCGTCAGGGCGATCGCCACCCGCGCATGCGCACCCTCACGAACGGCGCCGCGCACCATGTCGAGGTCGCCGATCGGGCGGCGCAACTCGGGGTCGACGACCGCCGAGACGGCGGCGTGAAGGGCACCATCCGTCGCCGGTATATCCCCTGTCACCGATGCAGGCTCGGTCACGACTTCTTTGACCGCTCGGCGCGTGGCTGGTCTGGGCCGGCGTCGAGATGTTCGATGAGGCTCTTGAGCTCTTGGCGCAGCATGTCGCGGGTGACGACCTCGCTGGTGATGTCGGTCACCGCCATCCGTAGGGCGACGATTTCGCGAGCGAGGTATTCCGTGTCGGCGAGGTTGCGCTCCGAGCGCTGGCGATCCTGCTCGATCTGCACACGGTCGCGGTCATCCTGTCGGTTCTGCGCGAGGAGGATGAGGGGGGCGGCATACGACGCCTGCAGCGAGAGGACGAGGGTCAGTGCGGTGAAGCCGTTCGTCGCCGAGTCGAAGCGCAGGTCCTCGGGCATCAGGACGTTCCACGCGATCCACGCCATGCAGAAGATGGTCAGACCCATGAGGAACCACGGGGTTCCCATTCCGCGTGCGATGCCCTCGGTGGCGCGTCCGAACCGGTCTCGAGACGGCTGGGGAGTGCGGGACAGCATGGTGGTGCGGCGGCCCCGGGGCGCGTCGAGCGTGATCTTCGAAGGCTTGGCCATCACGCACCGCTCCCCATGGCGGCACGTCCATCGTGCAGCGGGGCGTCTTGCGAGCGCCAGTCATTCGGGAGCAGGTAATCGAGCATGTCGTCGACGCTCACCACACCGAGGAGCCGATGCGCGGGGTCGATCACGGGGAGCGAGACGAGGTCGTAGCTGGCCAGCATTCGCGCGACTTCGCTCGCCGGGGCCGACGCCGTGAGGGTGTCCATGCTGTCGTCGATGATCGCCCCGAGGCGCTCGTGGGGCGGATAGCGCAGCATCCGCTGGAAGTGCACGACACCCAACAGGCGGCCTGTGGGCGTCTCGTAGGGCGGGAGCGTGATGAAGACAGAAGCGGCGAGTGCGGGATGCAGCTCGTGCCGGCGGATGAGCGCGAGAGCCTCGGCAACTGTCGCGTCGGCCGAGAGGATGATCGGTTCGCTCGTCATCAGGCCACCGGCCGTGTCGGGGCCGTATTCGAGGAGCGCGCGAACGTCCTCGGCTTCTTCGGGCTCCATGAGGTCGAGCAGCTGTTCGGCGCGGATGTCGGAGAGCTGACCGAGCAGGTCGGCGGCGTCATCAGGGTCCATCGCGTCGAGAATGTCCGCCGCGCGCTCATCGCCGATCTGCTCGAGAATGTGCACCTGCTCCTTCTCGGGCATCTCCTCCAGCGCATCGGCCAGGCGGTCGTCGGAGAGCTCCTCGGCGACCTCGAGCAGGCGCTCCTCCGGCAGGTCCAAGAGAGTGTTGGCAAGGTCGGCGGGCTTGAGTTCGGAGTAGCTCGCCACGAGCTGTTCGGCGGATTGCGCTTCGCCGGTGGACTGGTCTTCGCGCACATCGGCCCACATGGTGAAGGTCGTCGGTCCCTTGGCGAAGGGTGACGCGCTCGTCTTCGGCTTGCGAAGGAACAGCTGTCCGACATCCCATTCGCCCAGGCGGCTGCGCTCGATCGCGACGTCCTCGATGACCGCCTGGCCGGAGCCGTCGCGGAGGTAGACCTTCCGTCCGACGAGCTCCGCCATCACGCGAACCTCACCGCCGCGCTGCTGGAAGCGCCGGACGTTGATGAGACCGGTCGTGATCACCTGGCCGGTCGCGATCGAGGTGACGCGTCCGATCGACAGGAAGACGTGGCGTCGGCCGGGAATCTCAACGACGAGCCCGACGACGCGGGGCGGGTCGTCTTTTCGGAAGATGACGACGACGTCCCGGACTTTGCCGAGCCGGTCGCCCGCGGGGTCGAAAACCGTGCAGCCGGTCAGGCGTGCGACGAATACCCTCTGCGTGCTCACCTGTCCAGCGTAGTGCGGGCTGGACGTCATGCCCCGGGGATACGCGCCCGGGTGCGTGAGAAGATGGACCGATGAGCATCATGGGTGGAGTTCCGGAGATCTCGGGGGAGACGGTGGCCGGTTTCCCCTCCTACGAGGGCGCCCAGAAGGCGGTGTCGAAGCTGATTGCCGCAGACGTCCCGGCGAAGCACATCGCGATCGTCGGACAGGGGCTCCGCTCGATCGAGTCGGTGACCGGGCGGCTCGGCTATGCGGCTGCGGCACGCACGGGAGCGATCAACGGTGTGCTCCTGGGGCTCCTCTTCTCGGTCATCTTCGTGTTCGGCGCGCCGGATGCCGCGATCCAGATGTTCATCGGGGTGATGCTCATCGGCATCGCGATCGGCATGCTGTTGAGCTTGCTGATGTACTCCTTCATTCGTCGCCGGCGTGATTACGCCTCGGTGACGCAAGTGCGTGCCGATCGATACGAAGTGACGGTCTTGCCGCCGAGCGCGCAGAAGGCACGGCAGGTGATGGGCAGCGGATCGGATGCCGCTCCCGCAGACCCCACGCTGCCTTCGCCTTCCGGGACGTCGTCGGCTCCAGAGGCGACCCCCGCTCGGCCGGCGTCGGGGCCGTCATCGGATGAACCGCCCCGCTATGGCGAACGTGTCGACCCCGCCCCGGAGCCGCCTAAGCAACCACCGACGCAACCGCCGGCGGGTCATGCGGTGCAGCCACCCACCCCCGAATCTGACCCGGCCCCTTCCGGCGGACCAGCGTCAGGATCCCCGTCGCTGTGACCAGCGAGAGCTTTGCCGTTCGGGTCGAGCTCCCCAAAGCGGGCGCTTCGGTGGGCGTGACCCTCGGCAGGCCGCTCTCAGATGCGTGGGGCGTCGTCGCGATCGCACATGGGGCGGGCACCGGCAAGGATCATCCGTTCCTCGTCGGCTTCGCGGACGCGCTCGAAGCGGCAGGTCTCGCCACTGTCCGATTCAATTTCCCGTACAGCGAAGCCGGACGGCGGATGCCGGGACCGGCCGCACACGCGGTGGCCACCTGGGCCGCTGTTCTGTCCGAGGTATCCGTCCGCGTCCCGGCTGTGCCCGTGTTCGCGTCGGGCAAGTCGTACGGCGGGCGGATGGCATCGATGGCCGCAGCGGAAGGAGTCATCGCACCCGCGGCGCTCGTCTACCTCGGGTACCCTCTGCATCCGCCCGGCGCCCCGGAGAAGCCACGCGTCGCGCACCTCAAGGACGTGTCCGCACCCCAGCTTTTCGTGTCGGGCACCGTTGACCCCTTCGTCCAACCTGTCGCGCAGCTGGAAGAGGCCGTGCAGTCCTGCCAGGATGCGCGCATCGAATGGGTGCCCGGTGGCGGACACTCCTTCGAGGTGAAAGGGGTGAAGCGGCTGCCCGCCGAGGTGGCCGCGGCGCTCGTGCCTGACGTCGTCTCGTGGCTGCGTCTTCACAAAGTGCCGTGAGTCAACGACCGCCGTGATTCAGCGACCGGCCGCGTAGCCCTGCATCCCGCGCGAATTAGCCGCGGCCCATCGCAGGTCACCGTCGATACCGACCGCACACAGCCTGCCGAGCGCCCAGTCGCCCGCGCGTCCGACATCGTGTCCCCGTCCGGCGAGGCCGTCGAGAACGTCCTGGCCGAGGCGGTCCTCCGCAACGACTCCCGCCGCTGTCCAGGTCCGTGGCCAGAAGGAGTCGATCATGGCCGTCGTATGCAGCGTCGGAGCATCGATCGCTTGTTGCGGTGTGTAGCCGCCGATGATCATCCGCAGCAGTGCCGGCAGCTGCCATTGGTCCTGTTGGTCTCCGCCGGGCGTGCCGATCGCCATGATCGCCTTGCCCTCACGCAGCACCAGTGTCGGGGTGAGGGTCGTGCGGGGGCGCGCGCCTGGCTGCAGAGCCGACGGCGACGCCTCATCGAGCCACGTCATCTGCAATCGGGTGCCGAGACAGAATCCGAGCTCGGGAATCGTGGGCGAGGACTGGAGCCACCCGCCCGACGGCGTGACGGCCACGATGTTGCCCCAACGGTCGACGACATCGATATGGCACGTGTCGCCGCGGGTCTCGCCGCTGCGACGCACCGTCGGTTCGCCGGCCCACTCCGCGACAGGGTTGGCGTCGGGATCGTGCAGCGTCGGCCGGAACGCCGTGCGGCCGGTCAGTTCGGCCGGTCGCCAGGTGTGCGATGCGCGGTCGCCGATGTCACGGCGCCGCGCCGCGAGGGTGTCATCGCTGAAGAGATCGGAGATGTCCGCGCCGTCGCCGAAGTAGGCGTCTCGATCGGCGAGGGCGAGTTTGAGCGTCTCGATGATCGTGTGCGCGCCGATCTCGGTCGACGGGTCCAGCCGGTCATCGGGCAAGCCGTCGAGAATTCGGAGTGCTTCGAGCAGGGCGGGGCCCTGCGTCCACGCGCCGGCTTTGGCGACGGTGACGCCACGGAAGTCTGCGGTGACCGGATCTTCGTATCCCGCATCCCACGAGGTGAAGTCTTCGGCGCGGATGACGCCGGCGTGGTCACCCCCGGTGGCGTGCCGATGCGGCTGGGCGAGAAATGCGGTCGAGGCCTGTGCCACGATCCCGGTTTTCCATTCGTGACGGGCTGCCTCGATCCGTGCGACGCGATCGGCGGCATCCGCACCTGCCGCGACGAGGGTGTCGAGAACGTCGGCGAAGGCCGGATTGCGGACGATGCTCCCGGCTTCGGGCAGCGTGCCGTCCGGCATCCACAACGCCGCAGATGTGGGCCACGCGTCTCGGAAGAGGTCCTCGACCAACGCGATGGTCGCTGCGGCGCCGGCGAGGAGCGGATGCCCGTCGCGCGCGTAGCCGATCGCGTACGCCAGCACGTCGGCGATCTCCCACGTTCCGTGATCGCGGAGGAGGACCAGCCACGCATCCACGGCACCGGGAATCGCCGCAGCGAGGCCGCCCGCTCCGGGGACGCGGTCGAGCCCTTCACTGCGGAAGTGCGCGATGGTGGCGCCGGCGGGCGCCGGTCCCTGGCCCATCAGCACCTGCGGCGCGGCCGCCCCCGCCGACTGGAAGATGCCGACCAGGTCGCCGCCGGGGCCATTGAGGTGCGGTTCGACCACCTGGAGGACGAAACCGCCCGCGACGACCGCATCGAACGCATTCCCGCCGCGTTCCAGCACCGCCTGCGCGGTTGCCGTGGCGAGCCAATGGGTCGATGCCGCCATGCCGAACGTGCCGGTCAGGGTGGGGCGTGTGGTGAACGTCGATGGCGGGGTGAAACCGCCGGCGGGTGCGGAGTTCGCGAAGAGCGGGGTCACCGCGCGTCAGCGATCCACGCTTCGATGTCGTCGGCGGTGCGGGGAATGTCGGCCGAGAGGTTCACAGCGCCGTCGACGGTCATCAGGATGTCATCCTCGATGCGCACGCCGATCCCGCGATATTCCTCGGGCACCGTGAGGTCATCGATCTGGAAGTAGAGTCCCGGCTCGATGGTGAAGACCATGCCGGCTTCGAGGATGCCGTCGTAGTACATGTCGCGGCGGGCCTGAGCGCAGTCGTGTACGTCGATACCGAGGTGGTGGCTCGTGCCGTGCACCATGTAGCGCCGGTGCTGTCCGCCCGCATCGGCATCGAGCGCTTCTTCGGCGGTCACCGGAAGGAGACCCCACTCGGCAACGCGACGGGCGATGACGCCCATGGCCGCTTCGTGGACGCTGCGGAACTTCACACCGGGGCGAGCAACAGCGAAGGCGGCGTCGGCCGCTTCGCGCACCGTCTCGTAGATTTTCCGCTGGATGTCGGTGAACGTGCCCGACACCGGGATGGTCCGGGTGATGTCGGCGGTGTAGAGGCTGTCGACCTCGACACCGGCGTCGATGAGGATGAGGTCGCCGGGGACCACAGCGCCATCATTGCGTGTCCAGTGCAGGTAGCAGGCGTGCGGGCCGGATGCCGCGATGGTGTCGTAGCCTTCGCCGTTCCCGTCGGTGCGCGCACGCATGTGGAATACGCCTTCGACGGCACGTTCGCCCCGCGGGGTGGCGACGATGCGCGGGAGGTCAGCGACGATGTCGTCGAAACCGCGTGCGGTCGCCTCGACGGCGTGGCGCATCTGTGCGATCTCGTAGTCGTCTTTGACCAGTCGCAGTTCAGAGACGAACCGAGTGAGGTCGGTGTCATCATCGAGGACGACATCCGCCTCGCCGCTCACGAACTCGTCGATGTGCGCCGTCGCGATACCGAGGTCGGCGGCAACGCCCACCAGCGAAGGGCGAGGTCCGATCCAGAATTCGCCGATCGACGCATCGGCGTAGAACTCGGCCGTCGTGCGGTCTGCGCGCTCCCGCAGATACAACGTGACGTCGTGGCCGTCGCCTGCCGGGTCGAACACGAGGACCGAGTCGGGGACGGCGTCGCTGCCCCACCCGGTGAGGTGTGAGAAGGCGGAGTGAGCGCGGAACGGATAATCGCAATCGTTCGACCGCTGTTTCAGCGAGCCTGCAGGAAGGACGAGTCGCTTGCCGGGGAATGCGGCGGAGACGCTCAGGCGGCGTGCGCGGGCGAAGGATGCCTGTTCGCGCTCGGGCGGGGACAGGTCGGGGCGTTCGGCCCATCCGCTGGCGATCGTGTCGAGGAAGCCTCGGGGGAAAGGCTGTCGTCGGTTGACCACTTCGGTCGGCGCAGTCGTGTCAACCGCCGGGGTGGACGTTTCGGATGCGATCGTGTCGCTGTCACTCGTCGTACTCATGACTCCATTGTTCCACTCGCGTGTTGCGCGCCCTCGATTTTCAGAAACCTCAGCCGGTCGGTTCGAGTTGGACCACCAGAGGGCGGTGGTCGCTGCCTTCACCATCGAGGGACGTGAGCACGACCGAGCCGGTCGCGGTCCACGCATCCGTCGCCATCACATGATCGATCGGTGCGCCCAACAGCGCCGGCCAGGCTGTCGTCCATGTCCCCACCGCACCGTTTCCCGTGACGCTCGCGGCGTCGTGGCATTGCCCGAGGGTCGCACCGTCCACGCCGAGTCTGTCCATGTTGTCGACGCTCGCGTTGAAGTCACCCGCCATGATCACGTTCGGCGATGCGCACTGGTCGGCGACCCACTCCAGATCGTTGCGCCAATCGGCCATGTAGTCCTTCCGCGGCGCGACGGCGTGCACGGACACAACGACCGGACCATCGCCGTCGACGGGCATCGCGACGACGCTCGGCACCGTGGACGTATTCGTCGTGCCATCGGAGGTCGACTCGATCACCGAGTAGTCGCCGAGGGACGGCGCGATCAGGAGGGTTGTGGAGTTCGCGGCCCATCCCTCGTAGCTGTCATGGTGGGCCCACATCGGACTCCCCAGTTCACGCATCGAGATCGCGACGGCTTCGCCGGTTTCGCTGGTCGTTTCGGGGAGCGCGACGATGTCCGCCTGCATGGCGACCGCGGTCTGCGCGATCAGCGCCGCATCGGTGGCGTCACCAGCCGTATTCCACGTCATGACACGGACACTTGCCTCGGTCTTGGCCGGCAGGTCGGTGTCGCCGATCCCACGCGAGACGAGCACACCGACGTTCACTCCGCCCGCAACCAGGGCGATGATGGCGATGGATGCCGCGAATCTGCGCATCGGCCTGATGACGCAGAACAGGAGCGCCAAGAGCAGGATGGCGCCGAAAGCGACGGCGACGACACCCCGCAGCGACACGATCTGGGCAATCGGGAAGGTGCGTTCGAGCCGGAAGAACTGCGGCCATGTGACGATTGCCGCGCCGATCGCGAACACGATCGACGCGAGGGTTCCGAGCAGGCGCAGCACGTGGCGACTCTAGGTGAAAAGTCTGGGAGATCAGCAAGCGGCGTTACGCTTCGAGGATGGAGTCAGACGCGGATCGGCGCACGGCGCAGCAGCCGGGAAGCTCGGACCGCGTGCTGTTTCGGGGACCGAACGATCTGCACCTGCACTCGTTGCGTTCGGACGGGACCGAGCCGCCCGCGGTCGTCGCGCAGGCTGCGCACCGGCACGGACTGCGCACGATCGCCCTGACCGATCACGACACCACCGCGGGCTGGGCGGAGGCGGCCGAAGCGACGATGTCGCTCGGGATGACGTTGCTGCCGGGCATGGAGCTCAGCGCACGCCAGGGATGGCGGAGCGTCCACTTGCTCGCCTACCTGTTCGACCCGGAGAACCCACCCCTTCGTGCCGAGATGAACCGCATCCGCGACGATCGTGTGGGCCGTGCCGTCCGCATCGTCAACAACATTGCGCGCGACTACGACCTCACCTGGGACGACGTGGTCGACCAGACAGATCCGGGAGCGACCGTGGGTCGACCGCACATTGCGGATGCTCTCGTCGCCCGAGGCCTCGCGCCAGACCGGAGCGCGGCGTTCGAGGGCATTCTGCATCCGCGCGAGGGCTACTACGAGCCGCACTACGCGCCCGACCCCTTCACGGCCGTCGACTTGGTGGTCGCGGCAGGGGGAGTGCCGATCGTGGCTCATCCGGCGACGTTCGGCCGCGATCGGATGATGCCCCCCGATGTCCTCGAAGCGCTCATCGAGCGTGGGCTCGCCGGATTCGAGATCGAACACCGGGAGAACACCGCGGCAGGAAAGGACGCGCTGCGAGCCTTGGCAACCGCGCGCGACCTCATCGTCACCGGGTCCAGTGACTACCACGGCGTCGGCAAACCCAACATTCCTGGGGAGAACACCACGTCTGACGATATGGTGCAGCGCATCATCGACCGCGCAACGGGAAGCGCCCCCGTCTATCCCTGACGGGATGCACGGGGGCGCTTCTCGGTGTCGCTTGGCTGAGTGAGATCAGCCCAGATGGATCAGGCCAGGGCCTTGGCCTTGAGAGCGTCGAACTCGGCCTGCGTGATGGCACCCGAATCGAGCAGCCCCTTGGCCTGCGCGATCTGCGCCGCGGGGGCGGGGCCGGTCGCGACGGACTTGATGTAGTCGTCCTGCGCGGCCTTGAGCGCGGTGGCTTCCTGCACCGAGCGTTCGTTCATGCCGCGGCCACGTGCGATGAGGTACACGAGCAGCGTGATGAACGGAACGAAGATGAGGAAGATGACCCAGACGGCCTTGGCGCCGCCACCGAGCTTCTCGTCACGGAAGAGGTCGCCCAGGACGGTGAAGATCACCATCAGGTAGGCGAAGAAGATGAAGACTGCGAAGAACCAGCCGAGGATGTTCCAGAAGGAGCCGTCGAAGCCGTCGAAGCCGTCGAACAATTCGATGAGTCGCACTATGCGTGCCTTTCAGAAAAAGAAACGGCACAAGACGTGCCCCGAAGACACTGTAATGGGGTTGGCGCGCAACCACTGAATAGACCCTCACCCGGGAGGGGTGAGGGCCTGTTCAGATCGAGATCTACCGCGCGTCAGGATGCCGGCGCGCCACCGGCACTGGGGGTGCGGCGACGGCGACGGCGACGTGCGGCCGCGGGCTTGCCGTCGTGGTGTTCCTTGCCCCCGCCGTCGTGGGTGCCATGACCATCGACCGAGCGATCTTCCGTGGCGGTCGACGACGCGGCTGCCTGCCCGGCCGATCCGCTCGCGCCGGTGGCGCCGGTGGATCCTGACGGGCGCCGGCGGCGACGATTCGATCCGTCGCCTGACGCCGCATCCGTGGTCTTCACGGTGGTCGTGATGGGACCCTTGCGCAGGCGTCCCTTGGTCCCCTCGGGAATGTCGAGGTCGGTGAACAGGTGCGGGCTCGACGAGTACGTTTCGGTGGGCTCGGGCTGACCGAAGTCGAGAGCACGGTTGATGAGCGCCCACTTGTGCAGGTCATCCCAGTCGACGAACGTCACGGCGATGCCGGTCTTACCGGCGCGGCCCGTGCGGCCCACGCGGTGCAGGTAGGCCTTGTCGTCGTCGGGGATCGTGTGGTTGATGACGTGCGTGATGCTGTCGACGTCGATCCCGCGCGCGGCGACATCGGTCGCGATGAGCACATCCTTTTTGCCGGACTTGAACGCTGCCATCGAGCGCTCGCGCGCCTCCTGGCTCATGTCGCCGTGGACCGCCCCGGCGTTGAAGCCGCGGTCGTTCAACTCGTCGACGAGGCGCTGGGCGGCGCGCTTGGTGCGGGTGAAGACGACTGTCTTGTCGTGGCCTTCGGCCTGCAGGATGCGGGCGATGATCTCGTCCTTGTCGAGCGAGTGCGCGCGATACACCAGGTGACGGATGTTGGCCTGCGTCAGCCCTTCATCAGGGTCGGTGGCGCGGATGTGGATGGGGTTCGACATGAACCTGCGGGCGAGCGCCACGATCGGTCCCGGCATGGTGGCCGAGAAGAGCTGGGTGTGGCGGACGGCAGGCAGCTTGGAGAAGATCTTCTCGATGTCGGGAAGGAAGCCGAGATCGAGCATCTTGTCGGCCTCGTCGAGGACGACCTCGGTGGCACCCGAAAGGTCGAGCAGACGCTGATTGTTCAGGTCGATCAGACGGCCCGGTGTACCGACGACGATCTGCGCGCCGGCCTTGAGCTGATCGATCTGCCCTTCGTAGGCCTTGCCGCCGTAGATCGCGACGACGCTGGTCGAGCGACCCTGGGTCAGCATGTCCATGTCTTCGTAGACCTGGACGGCCAGTTCGCGCGTCGGAACGACGATGAGGGCCTTGACGCCCGGTTCGGGGTTCAGACCCAGCCGCTGGACAACGGGGATGCCGAAGCCGAACGTCTTGCCGGTACCGGTCTTGGCCTGACCGATGATGTCCTGGCCGGGAAGACCCAGCGGGATCGTCTGCTCTTGGATCGGGAAAGCATCCACGATGCCTTTGTCGGCGAGGACATCGATGATGTCCTGATCGATGCCGAGATCGGCGAAAGTCGTCACTGTATTCGTGCCTGTCTGGCGGTGAGAGGCCGCCCGGGGGTGGTGTCCACGCCCTTCACTCATCCACAGGCGCGGGGTCTCGATCCGACGCCGAGACGGAACCAGCCTAGCCGAGCGTGCACGTGCGGACCGTGAAGTGCGAACGGCGCGGCTCTAGGCTGTACGCGTGGTCAACTGGTTCTGGCAGCGCAAGCGGCCCGCAGGGCGGACGCTGACGCTGCGTTCGCGCGGCGACCTCGGCGATGTCAACCGGGTCGACTTCGAGGAGCTCGCCGCCGATGTGGACGTGTTCCTCGGGCAGGCGGCCTACCTTCAGCTCGGCTATTTCGAGACACTCAGTGACCTGGTCGGGCGGACTCCCGAACTGTCACAGAAGGAATCACTCTCGCTTGCCGCGGGTGCGGCGCTGCTGAAGCATCGCGAATTGGTCGCCCTCATCCGCTCTCGCGGCGACAATCCCCTCGACCTGATGCTGCCGTTCCGGGAACCGCTCGACGCGTTCCGGCGGGAGACGTACGGGGCCAGGCCGCTCGAGACGATGCTTTCGGTGCACATCACCGCCGGGATGCTGGACGATTTCTACTTGGCGCTGTCGGCGAGTTACGGCGACACCGGGCGTCAGGTGGCCGTCATCCTCGGTGCGGATGACGACCGCCAGGCGCTGGTCGAGCTGATCACAGACGCCATCGCCGCGGATGAAGAGTGGCGCCCACTGCTCGCGCTGTGGGGGAGGCGTCTCGTGGGAGACACCCTGCTGATTGCGCGTGCCGCGCTGCGGTCGCCTGTGCTCGATGCCGCAGACGAGAAGCGAGTCGAGCCGGTGTACACCGACCTCATGGCCGCGCATGCGCGGCGGATGTCTGCAGTCGGACTCGACGCGTAAGTCGCGCGTCAGGCGATGCCGAGGCGGGCGCGTTCGCTGTCGTCGTGTGCAGCGCGCATCCGTGCGAGGACGGCGAGGGTCGGCAGGACGACGATGATCGGCGCCAGGATCGAGGCGACCCAGATCCAGGGGCTCTCGATCGTGACACCCGCCCACGTCATGATCATCCAGACGAGGCCGCTCACCAAGGCACCGAGGATCGGTGCCACGACGATGCCGCGCAGGTGCCGGCCGGCGATCAGGAAGTGCGCGCCGAGGCCCAGAGCGGCGCCGTAGACCAGCGCGAGGACGATCTCCATCGTCGTCAGGCGACGAAGCCGATGCGGCGGGACTCTTCGGTGCCCACCTCGACGAACGCGATTCCGGCGGTGGGGACGATGTAGGAATTGCCCTTGACGTCGCTCAGGCTGATGTGGCTCGCTCCCGCGTCCAGCGCGTCGACGATCGCCTTCTTGACGGCATCCGCCGAGTCGTTCGTCTCAAAGTTGAGTTCCCGGCCGGTGTTCACGATGCCGATGCGAATCTCCACGAGTCACTGCCTTTCCGGCCCGGACCCCCGGGCGCCCTTCGACTCTACGACAACGAATCGCCCACTCCGCCCGCGCGGAGCCGACCGGTGAACGCTGTCGGCGAACGCTGACCGACACGACATTGCCGCGGGCTCGGTGGCGGTGTCCGGAGGTGCGGCTAGCGTGGAGATCATGGGTCATCCGCCGGTCTCCGTCGCGTTCGATGCGAGCCAGCAGGCGGTTCTGGATCTCCCGACGGATGCCTCGGGTGTCGTCGTCGGCCGGCCGGGCACGGGGAAGACGGCGACGATCGTGGAACGGGTTCGGGAGCTGATCGCGCGTGGGGTGGCGCCCGAAGAGATCGTCGTTCTCACGCCAACCCGTCAGGCCGCCACGGTGCTGCGCGACCGGCTGGCGTTGGCTGTCGGCATCGCGACTCTCGGCCCGATGGCGAAATCGGTGGCGGCGTTGTCGTTCCAGGTGGTGCGCGCGCGGGCGGTCTCGTCCGGTGACGAACCCCCGCAGCTGCTGACCGGAACCGATGAAGACCAGCTCATTCACGATCTCCTCGACGGTGACGCTGAGGACGAGGAGTTCGGCGACTCGCGCTGGCCGTCCTGGTTGCCGGCGACGATCCGTTCGACCCGCGGATTTCGCACCGAAGTGCGTGGGTTCCTCGCCGAATGCACGACGCTGGGCATCGATCCCACGCGGCTCGCGACGCTCGGCGCGGAGCAGAATCGCGATGTCTGGGTGTCGATGGCGTCGTTTTCGCGGGAGTATCACCGCGTTCGCGGCGCGATGCGCGGGGCGCACCGCGACGCGGCGGGCCTCGTTCGCGAGGCGATCGGGATCGTGCAGTCGCACGCGGCAGAGCCTCTCGGCGCGCTGCGCGTCGTGCTGGTCGACGATGCTCAAGAACTCACCCTCGGGGGTGTGGAACTCCTCGAAGCATGTCGCGCACGCGGTATCGCCGTGCTGGCATTCGGCGACCCCGACGTGGGGTCGGGAGCCTTTCGCGGCGTGACCCCGGAGAACTTCGCACGTCTCGCATCCCACGTCCCGGTGCACGTGCTGACGACTCCGCACCGAGCGACACCATTTCAGCGGGCGCTCATCTCCGAGGTCACTGCGCGAATCGGCGCCGGCGGTGTGATCGAACACCGCGGGCGACCCGTGCCTGCCGAAGCCGACCAGTCGGTCCGGACGCTCGCGCTCCGTTCTCCGGCCGAAGAGGCCGACGCGATCGCGCGCCTCCTCCGTGAACGACACGTTCACGACGGCGTTTCGTGGGACGACTGCGTCGTGATTGCGCACGACACCCGCCAGGTGGTCTCACTCGAGGCAGAACTCGCCGCTCGAGAGGTGCCGACGCGCGCGAGCGGTCAGGGCCGCACGCTCGGCTCGGCGCGCGCCGCGCGTGACCTGCTGCAGATGGTCGATCTCGCCGCACGTGACCCGGATCAGGTCCGGCCCGATGACTATGTCGAGGTGCTCACGACCGGGGGGTTCGATGCGATCGAACTGCGCCGCTTGAGAACAGCGCTGCGGCATGCCGATCTCGCGCGCGCCGCGTCTGCTGCTGATGCCGCTGCGGGCGACGACTCCCCATCCGACCTCGCTCCCGTCGTCGGGCAGTCGGCGGCAGCGCTGCTCGCCTCGGCGATGCGGCATCCGAGCGAATTCGCGTTTGTCGACTCCCGCGAGGCGCGTCGTGCCGCGCGCGTCGCGGAGACGCTGGCGACGCTCAGAGATCAAGTCGGCACCGATGCCACGGCACACGAGCTCCTCTGGACCGCGTGGGAGGCATCCGGTCGCGAGCGGACACTGCGCGAAGCGGCCCGCGGTCACGGGACGCTCGCCGATCAGGCGGGCCGCGATCTCGATGCCGTCGTCGCCCTCTTCCAGGCTGCGAAGCGACACGCGGAGCGCGCGGACGGGTCGTCGCCGCTCGCGTTCGTTCGCGGTGCGCTCGACTCCGACGTCGCCGAAGACCGTCTCTCGGCCCCGACGCCAGACGCTGTCGTGCAGATCCTGACCCCCGCGGGCGCACTGGGCACCGAATTCGACACCGTCGTCGTCGCCGGCGTGCAAGACGGGGTGTGGCCGAACCTGCGCGCGCGCAGCAGCCTCTTGGAGACCTGGCGGCTGGCTCTCGACCCGACTGCCGCGGACACGATCGACCGGCGGCGCGCGCTGCTCCATGACGAGTTGCGGCTGTTCGTGCGGGCCGTCTCCCGCGCTCGGAGCCTCTTGGTGGTGACGGCCGTCGATGACGACGACACCGGGCCCAGTGTGCTGTTCGAGTTTCTTCCCACCCCACGCGGCGCGTCGCGCGCGACGGAGCATCCGCTGTCGCTGCGCGGTCTTGTCGCGCGACATCGACGCGCGCTCACCGAAGCCCGAGTGCCCGCGTCGGTGCGCGCCGATGCCGCCGGGCAACTTGCCCTCCTCGCCGCTGCGGGTGTCGCCGGCGCAGAACCGCGAACGTGGTTCGGCGTTGCGGGACCCACCTCGACGACGCCGCTGCGTGATCTCGCTCGCGAAGACGTGCGAGTCTCGCCGTCCCGACTGCACACCCTCGAGGAGTGCCAGTTGAACTGGGTGGTGGGTGACCTCGGCGGAGACCCCGGCGGCGCCGTTGCGGGCCTCGGCACCATCATTCACGCGGCCCTCGAACACGCACCGCTGGAGAACACAGACGTTCCCGTGGAGGAGGCACTGTGGTCCGCAGTGGAAGCGCGGTGGAGCGAACTGGATTTCGAAGCCGCGTGGCGCGATCGTGCCGAGCGGAAGCGAGCCCGTGATCTGGTGCGGCGGCTCGCGGTGTACCTCCGCAGCTTCGACGCCGACGGGGGGAGCCTCCTCGGCGCCGAACCGCACTTCGAGATTCCGATTCCCGTTCTGGGTGAAGAGAACGCCCCACACGGTGCAATCCTCAGCGGATACATCGACCGCGTCGAGCAGCGCGCAGACGGCTCCGTCGAGATCGTCGATTTGAAGACCGGCAAGCGCGAGCCGCAGTCCAACGCGGCGGTCGCGGACAACCCGCAGCTCGCGGCGTATCAGCTCGCCTTCGAGCGCGGGGGAATTCCCGCCGCAGCGGGGCATGATGCGGGTGGGGCAAAGCTGCTGGTGCTGCGCCCGACCGCGGCATCCAAAGACTTCGTGACGCCGTGGCAGCCGCCGATGGATGAGGAACGCCGTGCCGCATTCCTCCAGCGGATCCAAGATGCCGTCACCGTCATGCGCGGCACACTCTTCACGGCCCCCTACGAAGAGCACTGTCGAGACGACCATTCGTACGGTCTCTGCCGCATCCACACGTTCCCGGCGGTGAGTTCATCGTGACGACGCGTACGCGAAACCTCTCGCCCTGGACAATCGCCGCCGCGCTCGGTCAGTTCCCGCCGACGGAAGAGCAGGCAGCGGTCATCGCCGCCCCGATGTCGCCGGCTCTGGTCGTCGCGGGCGCCGGCAGTGGCAAGACTGAGACGATGGCGGGCCGCGTAGTTTGGCTCGTCGCGAATGGTCTCGTCCGTCGCGAGCACGTCTTAGGTCTCACGTTCACGCGCAAGGCCGCAGGAGAACTCACCGAGCGGATCCAGAAGCGGCTGCGGCGACTCGCCGAGTTCGAGACCCGCGGACTCGTCCCGCACCTGGGCGAATTGCACGCATCGGGCCGACTCGACATCTTCGGGGCGCTCGAGGCATCCGACTCAGCGGGCGATGGCGATCGGCACGCGGCTCTCGACGCGCTCGTCCGCGATCTCCGCCGTGACGACGACGGTCTCGGCGACTCGGGCGCGCCGGCGGGCCTCGCGACCGATCAGACCGATCAGACCGACACCCTGATGCACCGACCCACCGTGGCGACCTACAACAGCTTCGCCGATGCGATCGTCCGCGAACATGCGGTGCGCGTCGGTCGGGACGCCGAGGCTGCGGTGCTCAGTGAATCTGCCGCGTGGCTGCTCATGCGCCGCGTCGTGCTCGATTCCGACGATGTCCGCCTCGAGGTGCGTGAAGAAGCGCTGCGCTCCATCATCGATGCGGCGTTGCGCATCGCGCGAGATGGCGTGGACAACCTCGTCGACTTCGACGAACTGGCACGGTTCCCCGATCGCTTCGCCGATGTGCTGCTCCGGCCCTCCGAGAGCAAGCGCGTCACGGTCTATGCCGACGTGGCGAAGGCGGCGAACAATGTCGGCGGCCTTGCGCTTCTCGTCGCCCTCGCGGGGGAGTACCGCGCGCGCAAGCTCCGTCAGGGCGTCATCGACTTCTCCGATCAGGTCGCCGGTGCGCTCGAGGTCGTCCGCAGCCACCCGATCGTGGCAGCCGAGCTCAAAGACCGATATCGCGTCATCCTGCTCGACGAGTACCAAGACACGTCGGTCGTCCAGACCGACCTGCTGGCGGCGCTGTTCGCCGGTACCGCGGTGATGGCCGTCGGCGATCCTCACCAGTCGATTTACGGCTGGCGTGGCGCGAGCGCGGGGAACCTGGGCGATTTCCGCACGGCTTTCACCGCAGAACCGGATGCCGAGTACGCGCTCCTGACGAGTTGGCGCAACAGCGATCAGGTGCTCGCGGCGGCGAACGCAGTGCTCGCGCCGCTCGCACACTCGTCCCCGGTGCCCGTGCGCGAGTTGCGCGCTCGTCCGGGAGCACCTCGTGGCACGGTCGACATCGTCTACGAAGACGATCTCGATGCCGAGGCCGACCGTGTCGCCCACTGGTTCGAGGATGCGCGCGCCGCCCGCGCCGAACGAGGCGCGGCGACGACCGGCGCGATTCTGTTCCGCAGCAAGAAGCACATGACCCGCTTCGGCGACGCACTTGCTCGGCGCGGCATCCCGCACCGCATCCTCGGATTGGGCGGGCTGTTGAGCACGCCCGAAGTCGTCGACGTGATCGCCGCACTGCGGGTCATCAGCGACCCCACTGCGGGGTCTGCCCTCATCCGTCTGCTTGCCGGGCCACGCTGGGAGATCGGCCTCGCCGATCTTCGGGCACTCGCCGATCTGTCGCGACGGATCGCACGGCACGACTCCGCGCTTCAACCGCTGTCCGACGAGGTCGCGGAGCGGCTGCGGTCCTCGGGCGGGCAAGAAGCGGGCTCGCTCGTCGATGCGCTGGACTTCGTGCTGCGGCATCCGCCTGAGCACGGCTGGCTGAACGCCATCACGCCCGACGCGCGTGCACGATTGAGCGAGGCGGGCGCCGTCTTCGCGGGTCTCCGCAGGTCGGCAACCCTGCCGATCCCCGAGCTCGTGCGCCTGATCGAGCTCGAACTGCGCCTCGATCTCGAGCTCGCAGCCAACGAGTCCCGCGGGCCGGCACGGCTCGCTTCAGATCAACTTCGCGCATTCGTCGACGAACTTCACGGTTTCCTCGCTGCGGACGAGACGGGCTCTCTCACGAGTCTTCTCGCGTGGCTCGACCACGCCGAGCGTCTCGACGAGTTCGCCCCGCGCACCGAACCGCCCGAAGACGACGTCGTGCAGCTGCTGACGATTCACGGCGCGAAGGGACTGGAATGGGATGCCGTCGCCGTCGTGCGATTCGTGACCGACGAACTTCCCACGGCCGCGAAAGACACGAAAGGGTGGCTCGGATTCGGTGTACTGCCGTACGAGTTCCGCGGGGATGCGCGCTGGCTGCCGCGCTTCGATTGGGATCGCTCCGACTCACCCACCCAGCAGGATTTGAAATCTGCGCTGGAGCGTTTCGTCGCGGACCAGAGATCCCGACAGCTCGGCGAAGACCGGCGCCTGGCCTACGTGGCCGTCACACGCGCGCGCGATGCGCTGCTGTTGAGCGGGTCAGCGTGGTCGGGTACGAAGACGGCCCGTGCCCCCAGCCCGTTTCTCGTCGAGATCGCCGACGCGCTGGGCGAGACGTTGGCGGCCGACCGCGATCCCGGCGAGAACCCCTACCTCGGGACGCGCCGCGTCCTCGAATGGCCGATCGATCCGCTCGGTGCTCGACGCGATGTTGTCGAACGCGCCGCCGAATCCGTCCGCGCGGCGCAGGAAGCGCCTCCCGCGCGGGCATCCCGCGACCTGGAGCTTCTGCTCGCCGAGCGGGCAGCACGTGCAAGCGGGCAGACGCGCTCCGCACCGACCCGCATCCCGGCGTCGCGCTACAAGGACTTCGTCGCCGACTTCGATCAGACCGTCGCCGCGATCGCGCGACCGATGCCCGAACGCCCGTACCGCCAGACACGCACGGGAACCCTCTTCCACGCATGGGTCGAGGAGCGCTCGGGGATCGTCGGGCCAGGGTCGTCGGCCGACGATGCGCTGTGGGAGACCGACGATGAGGTGGATGGCGAAGGACGTGCCGACGAGCCTGAGCTCCAACGTCTGAAGGAGAAGTTCCTCGCGTCGGAGTGGGCTGATCTGCAGCCGTTGGAGGTGGAGACCGAGATCAACTTCTCCGCCGATGATGTGCTGCCCGACGGTCGGCCGCACGTTGTCATCTGCAAGATCGACGCCGTCTATCAGCGGGGCGATCGCATCGAGATCGTCGACTGGAAGACGGGCCGACCGCCGCGCTCGGGCGCAGAGCGGGAGGAGCGGATGCTGCAGTTGCAGCTGTACCGGCGCGCGTACCACGCGAAGCACGGCGTCCCGCTCGATCAGATCGACGTCGTCTTGTACTACGTCGCCGACGACATCGTCCTACGAGGCTGACGGCTGCCGGACTGTCGCCGAACGACGTCACCGGCGAACGGGCGTGTCAGTTGCTTCCGGTCCAGCGGCGCATGGCGTTGCGCGCGGCCGCGCCCTGTTCGTCATCCTCATCTGCGTCGTCTTGTTCGGGGACGGCGGACTCGGCAGCCGGCGATGTCGTCCACCCCGACAACTCCACGGGAGCAGTCTCGAATTCGTCGGGTGAACGCTCGGCATCCGATTCGGCGATGAAGGCCGCAACGGCCGCGGCGTCGTAGGTGTCGGTCTGCATCGAGGTGTCAACGCTGTCGTCGGTGCTCTCCGCGAATCGACCGATCAGGGCCAGCGCATCGTCGACGCCCGACGCGTCATGCGGGATGAGCGGCTCGTCGCGGACGTTGGCGTCCAGTGATTCCAACAGCTCCACGGCATCGGCGACGACCGATTCCGACCCCGCGGTGTGACCGTGCACGAGCCACTTCGCGAACTCCAACTCGGCGTACAGACGCGCGCGTTCGCGGAGCAGTGCGTCGGGAGAGCGGTGGGATGCCGCGGCATACGCGTCCAGCACGTCCTCGCGCGCCGCCGTCGCCGAGGCGAGCCAGCGGAGGTCTTCGGCAGGGTCACCGACGCTCAGCCCATGCCAGGCAAGGAGGGACGAAACCCGGGGACCCTCATCGGACTCTTCGATGATGAATGACGACGGTTCGACGCCGCCCAGAACCACGGTCGCCTCGAAGCGCCACAGGCGCTCAGCGCCGAGCGCCGTGCTCCAACGTCGCAGCAGTCCGAAGGGAAGGAGTCCGGTCGCCTCCGCGCGGTCGAGGAGTCGTTCGATGTCGTCACGCACGGCGGTGCTGGAGCGCACCGGAAGCCCGGCATCCCGCACGACAGACACCGGAAGGTCGTGCACGCTCGCGATGGCGGCACCGATCGAGACCGCGAGTCCCGGTCCCTGTGGAATGTGCGCCGCGTCCACCCGATATCCGGGGAGGAGGTCCTGGACGATGGCGTTCATGCCGTCCACCCTGGTCTCACCGAGCAGATGGGGCGCGTCGAAGGGCAACAGGCCTCGCACGCCGGGTGTCAGGGCACGGAGGGCTCGAGCTTCGGCGGTGAGTTCGGTGTCGGCGTCGGCGTCCACCGGAACACGCACGACCACCCGTCGGTCGTCATCGAGCGTGACCACCGCGCTGTCGAATCGCCCGGTTGCGCTTTCGGTCAGTGGACCGACGCCGACGACGCCAACCCGGGGCAGAGCCGACGTCACAGACGCGGCTAAAGTGAAGGGTGAGCGTGCCATGCCCCCAGGGTAGATCGAGCACCCGCCGGCGTTGCCACGCCACGCCCTGCAAGAGAGGTCCTGGATGATGTCCCAGCACCACCTGCCGGCGCTGGCGCGCGTCGGCCTCGACCGCGCCGCCGATGAGCGCAGCGCAGACGGCCTGATCGAGCGACTGCGGGCAGACCCCGCGACGCGGGTCCTCGCGCTCAGCGGCGATCGCGCCCCCCTGCTGACCCCCTCGGCGCTCCTTTGGTCCACGCCGGCGGACGTGCGGGACGGCGCGGAGTGGGCGTTTCTCGGTCGTGATCTCGACGGTGCGGCGTGTCTGGTCGCGGTGATCGCCGGCGACTCACCGGATGACATGCCGGTCGAGGCGGACGAGTGGGGCTCGCTGCGGGTCATCGGCGGCGATCTCTCACCCGTGGAATCCGGCGCGTTCGTCGAAGCGGTGAGCCTGGGTCGGTGGCTGCTCGATGCTCGGTTCTGCCCTACTTGCGGCGGCGCAACGGTGCTCCGCTCCGGCGGGTGGGCGCGCACCTGCGTCGTATGCCGCCGTGAGCACTTCCCTCGCACCGATCCCGCCGTGATCGTCGCTGTGCTGAGCGCCGACGGCGAGGATCGAATTCTGCTGGGCCAGAACGCGCAGTGGGCTTCGAGGAACATGTACTCGACCTTCGCGGGGTTCGTCGAGGCGGGGGAGTCCCTCGAATACGCCGTCGAGCGTGAGATCGAGGAAGAAGCGGGGGTTCGGGTGACCGACCTGCGCTATCGCGGGTCGCAGGGCTGGCCCTATCCGCGGTCGCTGATGGTGGGTTTTCACGCTCGCGCGATCGACGACGCCGAGGCCCGTCCGGACGGCGAGGAGATCGTGGATGCGCGCTGGTTCACGCGCGACGAGATCGGCGCCGCGCTTGCGGGCGAGGCTTCGTTCAACCTTCCGGGGAAGGCATCGATCGCCCGCGCACTGATCCTGGATTGGTTCGACGAGTGACGAGCGTTCTCGACGATCTCGATGAACGGCAGCGGGAGGCGGCGTCTGCGTTGCGCGGACCCCTTTGTGTTCTGGCGGGCGCGGGGACGGGCAAGACACGGGTCATCACTCGCCGCATCGCCCACGGGGTCGATACCGGCGCCTACTCGCCCGCGCGGGTCATGGCGGTCACCTTCACCAGCAAGGCGGCCGGCGAGATGCGGGGACGCCTCCGCGCGCTCGGCGTGGAAGGCGTCTCGGCACGCACGTTCCACTCGGCTGCTCTCGCCCAGTTGAACTTCTTCTGGCCGCAGTTGGCCGGGGATTCCGCTCCCACGATCCTCGACAACAAAGTCCGTCTGCTCGCCCAGGCTGCCGACGGGGTGGGTGTCCGCGCCGACGCAGCCACACTTCGAGACGTGGCATCGCGCATCGAATGGCGCAAAGTCACCATGCGCAGCATCGACCAATATGCCGCAGCCCGCCCCGACGGGGTCGGCAGACTCGACCTCGATGCTGTGGTGGCGCTGCAGCGCGCGTACGAGAAACTCAAGGATGAGCGCCGTCAACTCGACTTCGAGGACGTGCTGCTCTCGTGTGCGGGAATGCTCGAGGCAGAACCGCGGGTCGTGGCCGCCGTCCGCGAGCAGTATCGGCACTTCACGGTGGACGAGTTCCAGGACGTGTCGCCCATTCAGCAGCATCTTCTGGGTCTCTGGGTGGGCGAACGCCGCGACATCTGCGTTGTCGGAGACGCCAGCCAGACGATCTACTCGTTCGCGGGAGCCGATCCGCGATTCCTGCTCGACTTCGCCGACCGTTATGAGGATGCCCGCGTCGTCCGGCTCGAACGCAACTATCGCTCGGATGCCTCGGTGCTCGCAGTCGCCAACGAGCTGATGCGTGGCAGGCCCGGAGCCCTCGAACTCAGCGCCGCATCGGCGGCCGCCGCGGGTCCGCTCCCGGTCGTGACCGCTTACCAGGACGACGCGTCGGAAGCCCAGGGTGTCGCCGCGCGGGTTGCCATGCAACTCGAATCGGGCGTGGACCCCCGCGAGGTGGCCATTCTGTACCGCGCACATTCGCAGTCGGCCGAACTGCTCACCGCACTCTCGGCACGCGGGATTCCCACGAGCGTGGTCGGGGGCAAGCGATTCTTCGACCTCCCCGAAGTGCGGCAGGCGGTCATGGCACTGCGCGGCGCCGCCGTCGCACCTCTCGAAACCACGTTTGTCGCGGCCGTGCGCGATGTCCTGCGTTCGCTCGGTCTCACCGATGACCCGCCGCCCGCCGGGGGAGCACTGCGAGATGCGTGGGAGGCGCGCGCCGCGATCCTGCGACTGGCCGAGGATGCCCCCGAACACACGAGCCTGCGCGGCTTCACCGACGACCTGCTCGCTCGCGCCAAAGATCAGCACGAGTTGGCACCGCGTACGGTGACGCTCGCGACCCTGCACGCGGCGAAGGGCCTCGAATGGGGCCACGTGCACCTCGTGGGATTGGCCGAGGGGCTGCTCCCGATTTCGTACGCCACGACCTTCGAACAGGCGGATGAAGAGCGGCGCCTGACCTATGTCGGGATCACGCGGGCCGCGCAAACGCTGTCGATGTCATGGTCGCGGGGTCACCGTGATCGTCAGCCATCGCGATTCCTGCGGGAGATCGGCACTGGCAGTGTTCGTGCGGGCGATGCGCGTGCCACGTCCGTCGCACGCTCTGAGCGCTCAACGTCACGGACGCCGCCGGCTCGGATGCCGCACCGCTGAGCATTCGCGATGCCAGTACGACCGCCTCCAGCAAGAGGGCGCGGTCGGTCGGCGTCGGCGCGCGCCCTAGGAGCTGCACCGCGACGAGCGGCCAGGAGGGGTCTGCATCGCGGTGATGCGCATGCGCGCACGCGACGCACGCCGTGATGCCGGGGATCACGAGCGGACCAATGTTCACCTGGTCGCCCGAGAGTTCGAGCGGCAGATGCGGGACGTCGGCAGCCACCAATCGAGCGGCGCGTCGGGGGTCCAGCAGTCGGTGTGCCACCGCGATGACCGGTGTGCGCTCAGGTGTCGGACTCCACGGTGTCGCGACCTCGACGCTGAGCTCGGCTCCTTCGAGCGCCGAGACGATGACGTCGAGTTCGGCCCGGGCGAGGCCATCGGGGACTTCGACGATGACCGCCCGGCCGGCCTCAGGTGCGCGCGCGAGAGCGCGACGGATCACGCCGACGAAATCGGCTGCCTGGTCCGCCGAGGCACCGAGACTTCGCGCGAGGGGCACGAGCATGGCATCCGGGATCCCGTCCACCAGGGCATCGAGGAGTCGCTCTTGCCAGAGCGTCACTCCGTCGACTCGAGCCACCGCGTTCGCGCCGAACTGGACGCTCGATTCGCTGCGCCAGAGGGGCGGTTGGGACGGCGCAAGGCGAAGCATCCTCCGATTGTGGTCGGTGACGGTGAGCGCCACGCCACGTCTCCACAGGCCCTGTGCGGCTGCGGCCGTCGGGGAGCCTGTGGAGGAAGACTTGCCTCCGGGTCACACCGGGCGAGGCTCCTCCGGGCCGGTCTCCTCAGAGCCCTGGTCTCCAGATCCCTCGTCCTCAGATCCCTGGCCGCTCTCATCCGCAGCGGCCTGGTTCAAAAGCGCCTCGAGAGCGTCGTCGAATTCATCGCGGACCGGCTCTTCGCCCCGTTGCGTCGCCTGGAGGCGACCGATCAACGCTGCGGGGTCATCGATGTCCTCGGCCGTCGGCATGAGGTCGGGATAATCCCAGAGGCTGTCGCGCGCGTCGGCGCCCACGGCTTCGGTGACAGCGCGCCACATGGCCGCCGCTTCCCGCAACCGCCGCGGACGGAGTTCGAGTCCGACGAGGGATCCCATGGCCTGCTCGGCCGGCCCTCCGACTGCGCGGCGACGTCGCACCGCCTCGGCGATCTTGTCTGCAGCGGGAAGACGTGCGGTGGCGTCCGCCGTGACCACGTCTACCCATCCTTCGATTGTCGCCAGCAGGTTCTCGAGCCGAGTCAGGGCAGCCGTCTGCGACTCGGATCGCTGGGGGAGCAGCGCGCCGCTCTCGAGAGCATTCTTCAGCTCTTCAGGGCTCGACGGATCGAAGCGCGACGCGAGTTCCTCGAGTGCGCCGGTATCGACGTGGATGCCGCGGGCGAAATCGGTGACTTGCGAGATCACATGCAGTCGAAGCCAGCGTGAGTGTCGGAACAGCCGCGCGTGCGCGAGTTCACGTACGGCGAGGTACAGCGCGAGCTGATCCTGGTCGATCTCGAGGTCGCGACCGAAATCCTCGAAGTTCTGCGGAAGGATCGCCGCCTCACCCTCGGGCATGAGCGGGATGCCCACGTCACCGCCCGAGACGACTTCAAGTGCCAGTTTGCCGACGACGGCGCCGAGCTGGGCTGCGAACAGCGAGCCTCCCACCGAGCGCATCATCCTGCTGGCGCCCGCCATCATGTCTTTCATGTCTTCTGGCGTCTGGGACTGGATCGCGGTGGTCAGAGCGTCGGCGATCGAATTGGCGACCGGCTCGGCGAGTTCCTGCCACACGGGCAGCGTGGCCTCCACCCATGCGCCCCGAGTGAGCGCACGCGGCGTGCTGGAGAGCGCAGAGATCGAGGTGGCCTCGCTCAGCCACAGCGTCGCGAGCGAAAACGCCTGGTCGAAGTCCTGACGATTGCCGGAGGTGATGCTCTGGCCGTCCTTGTTCGCCAAGTGCAGGGCCTGGGTCTTGGCCATGTCCCAGTCGATGCCCCCCTCGCCGCCCTGCGCGGCGGCGCCCTGGAGGTGACGGATGACGTTCTGCATCATCGCGGGGTCGATTCCCAGCCCCGAGAGCTGCTGGAGCTGTTCGGGGTCGAGACCGCCGGTACCACCCCCGAGCAGGTTGCGCAGGAGTTCCTGGAATTCGTCTTCGGGGGAGCGATCGTCGTCGGCCATATCAGGCGCCTTTCAGCCGGAGGAGCACGTCGCGTTCTACGCTAGTCGCACGCCTTCGCCGCACGGCCCGGGCAGAACCGACCCGCTTACGCCGGTCGCGAACGACCGGATATGAAGAAGGTTTCTGTGGCCCTGTTCGATGAGAACGTGACGATCACCCCTGCGCCCAAGCGGCGTCTGTCGGGCACCGCCCTCGCCGGCATCTGGGCCCTCGCAGTTGCTCTCGTCGCTCTGCTGGTGCTGACCCTGCTGCCCACCTCATACGTCATCGAGCGTCCCGGCCCCGTGTTCAACACGCTCGGGACCGTGCCGACGGGAGACGGCGAGGACGAGCCGCTGATCTCCATCTCCGGGGCGGACACGTTCCCCACGACCGGCACGCTGGATCTTCTGACGGTGCAGGTCGTCGGCGACCGGGAGCGCACGCCGTCATGGTTCGAGCTCGCCTCGGCCTGGTTCGACCCGTCTCGCGCCGTCGTACCGATCGACGAGATCTTCCCTCAGGGACAGACCTCGGATGAGCGCAACGAGCAGAGTGCCGCCATGATGGTCGACTCGCAGAAAGAGGCGACCGCCGCCGCGCTTGCCGAACTCGGCTATGACGTGCATCCGATGGTCAGCGTCTACGCGCTGACCGATGACTCTCCCGCGCAGGGAATCCTGCAGGAGAACGACGTGATTCTGGAGGCCAACGGCACCCCGGTGACCGAGACGAATGCGCTCCGCGACGTCATCAATGCGGGCGCGGGTGCTCCCGTGGAGCTCCTCATCGAACGCGACGGCGTCCAACAGACGGTGACCGTGACCCCGCAGCAGTCCGTCGTCGATGGCGAGACGCTGTGGCTCATCGGGGTCAGCACGATGCACGACTACGACTTCCCGATCGACGTCTCCATCCAGCTCAACAATGTGGGCGGGCCGAGCGCGGGCATGATGTTCGCGCTCGGGATCATCGACACGCTCACCGAGGATGAGCTGACCGGAGGCGAAAACATCGCCGGAACCGGGACGATCGACTCGGCAGGAACGGTCGGTGCGATCGGGGGGATCCGCCAGAAGCTCTACGGCGCGAAGGATGCCGGCGCAGATTTCTTCCTGGCGCCGAAGTCCAATTGCGACGAGGTCACCGGCCATGTTCCCGACGGACTGCAGGTCTTCGCCGTTGACACGCTCGACGATGCGCTGGCAGCACTCGACGGCATCCGCTCCGACGACACGTCCGACCTGCCGACCTGCACGACGAGTTAGGCCGCCGAGCTAGGCATTGCCCCAGTACATGCTCGGCCTTTCCTCAGAATTCGCGCGCCTAGGATGAAGGGGTGACCACGACCTCTGCGCCGAACCAGGCCACGCCTTCCCGATCACGCCGCGCGATTGGCATCACCCTCGCAGTGATCGCCGTGCTGGTGGTGGCTTTCTTCATCTTTGCGAGCCTGTTCGCCGACTGGCTGTGGTACCGCCAGCTCGGGTTCGATCAGGTGCTCGTCACCCAGTGGACGGCCCGCCTCGTCATGTTCGTGGTGGGTTTCCTCGCGATGGGTGTTCCGGTGTGGGTCGCCATCCAACTGGCGTACCGGCTGCGCCCGGTCTATGCGCGCCTGAGCTCGCAACTCGACCGCTACCAAGAAGTCGTCGAGCCCCTTCGCCGCCTCGCCATGTGGGGAATCCCGGTCTTTTTCGGGTTCTTCGCCGGCTTCGCCGCCTCCGCCCAGTGGGAGACCGTGTGGCTGTGGATGAACCGCGTCGGCACGAAGACGACCGACCCCGAATTCGGGATGGACACGGGTTTCTACCTGTTCACCATGCCGTTCCTGACGGCGCTCGTCGGGTTCCTCTCGGCCATCCTCATCGTGTGCCTGCTCATGTCCGCACTGGTCTCGTACCTCTACGGGTCGGTCCGCGTCGGGCAGCGCGAACTGCGAATCTCGAAGGCCGCGCGCATCCAGGTCGCCGTCATCTCCGGTCTCTACCTGCTCGTTCAGGCGGCGAGCCTGTGGCTCGATCGCTACAAGACGCTGACGACCACCGGTGACCGCATCACCGGCGCAAGCTACGTCGATGTGCACGCGATCATCCCCGGCCAGACGATCCTCGCCATCGCGGCGGTCATCGTCGCCCTGCTGTTCTTCTTGACCGCGATCACCGGACGGTGGCGCTTCCCGCTCATTGCGACAGGGCTGCTCATCATCTCGTCGCTCGTCGTCGGAGTCGCCTATCCGTGGTTCGTGGACAACGTGCAGGTCCGGCCGAACCAAGAGACGCTGGAAAGTCCGTACTACCAGCGCAACATCGACGCAACGAAGGTCGCCTACGGCATCGACGGACTCGAGAAGAGCGACTTCAAGGCCGTCACCGACGCGGAGCCGCTGCAGTTGCGCGCGGATGCCGCGACCACGGCCTCGATCCGCATCATGGACCCGGCGATCATCAACCCGACCATCCGTCAGATCGAGCAATACCGCTCGTACTACCAGTTCACGGATCCGCTGGATGTCGACCGCTACACGATCGACGGAGCGTCGCAGGACACCGTCGTATCGGTGCGTGAACTCAACCTGGCCCAGTTGGGTGCGGCAGCCTCGTGGTACAACACGACGCTCGTCTACACCCACGGCTATGGATTGGTCGCGGCCAAGGGCAACGACCGGACGAGCGATGGCAACCCTGTCTTCGTCGAACGCGGCATCCCGACGTCGGGCGAACTGACGACGGCAGAGAACTACGAGCCCCGCGTGTATTTCGGGGAGTCGTCGCCGATGTACTCGATCGTCGGAGCACCAAAGGGTTCGCCCAAGATCGAACTCGACTACCCGAAGGGGTCGGACTCGGCGGATCAGACCAAGACGACGTTCGAGGGTGATGGTGGCCCGAGCATCGGCAGCGTGTTCAACCGCATTCTCTATTCGATGAAGTTCCAGTCGACCGACATCCTCTTCTCGGATGCCATCAACAACGATTCGCAGATTCTGTACGACCGCGACCCGATCACCCGAGTCAACAAAGTGGCCCCGTACCTCGAGCTCGACAGTGACCCGTACCCCTCCGTGGTCGACGGGCGCATCGTCTGGATCTTGGATGGCTACACACTCAGCGCCGATTACCCGTACTCGTCGATCGTGAGCCTTCGCCAAGCGATTTCTGACACGACCAACCAGGCCCCACGGGTCGCGCTGGACGATGTCAACTACATGCGCAACTCGGTCAAGGCGACAGTCGATGCCTATGACGGCAAGGTGACGCTGTACGCATGGGACGAAACCGACCCCCTGCTGCAGGCGTGGCAGAAGATCTACCCGTCCACTCTCAAGCCGGTCAGCGACATGACGGCCGAGCTGATGAGTCACGTGCGCTATCCCACCGATCTGTTCAAGGTGCAGCGCGCCATGCTCGGGACCTACCACGTCGACGATGCGCAGTCGTTCTACCAGCGCGACAACGCGTGGAAGACCCCGAACGACCCGGTGTCCTCCGCCGCCGTCCTTCAGCCGCCGTACTACCTGACGATGCAGATGCCAGGTCAGGAAGCGCCGAGTTATTCGATGTTCACCACGTTCATCCCAGGCGGTGAAGACACGCGAAACGTCCTGATGGGCTATCTCGCGGTCGACTCCAACGCCGGGGAAACGGCGGGTGTCAAGGGCGATGGCTACGGCAAGCTGCGAATGCTCGAGATCGACGCTGAGACTCCCGTGCCCGGCCCCGGTCAGGTGCAGAACACCTTCGACGCTGATCCCAGCGTGTCGGCGTTCATCAACATCCTCAAACAGGGGCAATCCGACGTTCTCAACGGAAACCTGCTGACGCTTCCGGTGGGTGGGGGGCTCCTGTACGTTCAGCCTGTCTTCGTGCAGTCGTCAGGTTCGACGAAGCTGCCGACACTCCAGAAGGTGCTCGTCGGGTTCGGCAACAAGATCGCGTTCGAGGACACGTTGCAAGAAGCCCTGGATCAGCTCTTCGGCGGCGAGTCCGGCGCCGACACCGGCGACGGCGAGGTCGTACCCACGACGCCGGATCCGACGGATACCTCGGCGCCGACGACCCCCGCCGATCCTGGATCGACGGGCTCCGGCTCGCCCGAGTACGACGCCGCGCTGCAGCAGGCGCAGCAGGCCATGATCGATCGCAACACCGCGCTCAGCGCAGGCGACTGGGCCGAGTATGGCAAGGCGGATGCCCGCCTGACGCAGGCTGTCGAAGACCTCATCCGCCTCGGCGGAGGTCAGTGATCTCGGCCCGCACGATCGGGTGGTGGTTCCTCACGCGGTGAGGAACCACCACCAGATCAGCAGCAGCGTGACGAGGAACCCCGCGAGCTGGTTGAGCCACAGGAACAGCCGCCAGCCACGGGTGACTTCTCCACACGTCTCGTCGGTGACGTTGCGGAACGGCCACACGGCGACGAGATACGGGATCACGACCACGGCCGCCAGCGGTCCCGGCCATGCGGTCGCGAGCATCACGACCCCGGCGGCGGCGTAGCAGGCCAGCGCGAAGCGCACCGTCCAGCGGGCACCTCGGACCGTTGCGATCGAGGAGATGCCTGCCTCACGATCGGCGACGACATCCTGCACCGCGCCGAACGCGTGGGATGCGATACCCCACAGCGCGAACGCCACGATGACGAGCACGAGCTGCCACGTCCAGACCGCGCCGGCGAGCACCAAGCCGTAGACGGCCGGGGAGAAGAAATGGATGCTGCTGGTCACCGAGTCGGCGAACGGACGTTCCTTCAGTCTTAGGGGCGGCGCGCTGTAGAAGACCACGAAGAACAGGCTCGCGACAAGGACGGCGGAGGCCAGCGGCGACCCGACGATGAGCAGGTACACCACGAAGGGCGCACACGAGATACCGGCCGCCCAGAGCGTGAAGGCGTGCCATCGCCGGTCGAGGACAGCGCCGTGCGCGCCACCCTTGCGGGGGTTGCGCAGGTCGGACTCATAGTCGAAGACGTCGTTGATCCCGTACATCGCGAGGTTGTACGGAATGAGGAAGAACAGGGTCCCGATCAGCCAGGTCGCGTCGATCTCACGGGCGGTCAAGAGGTACGCAGCCGCGAACGGATAGGCCGTATTGATCCAGCTCACGGGGCGAGACGCGACGAAGAGCTGTCTGACCGCGGTGCCGGCGGTGGCGGTGTTCACGTCGTCCTCCGACTCGGCAGCAGGGCATAGATCGCCGGCACCAGAAATGCCGCACACAGCGGGTACGAGAAGTCCTCGATCGGCGCCAGACCGATGCGCAACCCACTCAGGTGCTCGGGCGGATACACGATCAGTCCCACGGCGATCATCGCACTGTCGAAGACCGCCGTGAGAATCACGAGCACGGCCGCGGAGATGGCGGATGCCGCCATCCGCTGGCCGAATCGTGGACGACGCACGGTCGCCAGGGTCACGGCAAGTGTGACCAGGACGAACGGAATGATGATGAGGGAATACGTCACGATCCGCTGCGCTCCTTCCGGCGATTGACCGCGCGGCGGTTCAGGGTACGCAGCGCAGCCGCCCACACCACGAGCCCGAGATAGCAGAGGAACGTCAGGAAGAACAGTTCCTCGAGGGGCAGCTGGGGTGCGACGTCGATGCCGAGGAGGAGCGGCGTATCGCCCTTGATGAACACCCCGGTGGTGATGCCGACGGCATCCCACAGCAGGAAGAAGACCAATCCGCAGAAGACGGCGATCGTGGTCGCGACGGGCCGATCCCACATTGCCAACCGGAAGCGCGCATCGAGGATCGCGATTCCGGTCGCCGAGACCACAATCGCAAGCAGGTAGAGTCCCGGCACGTCAGCCGCCGGACCGAACCGGCTCGGCGATGGGGCCGGGGGTGCGGTCGCCCCGCAACCGCTTGACGACGAGTTCTGCGGAGATCAGACACATCGGCAGTCCGATTCCGGGGAGTGCGGACGCGCCCGCGTAATAGAGGTCGGAGACCTTCTTGGAGGCATTGCGGGGGCGGAACATCGCGGATTGTCCGAGTGTGTGCGCGAGGCCCAGCGCGTTTCCCCGCCAGGCGCCGAATTCGTCGGCGAAGTCGCCGGGTGCGATCGTCCGCCGGACGCGGATACGCGACGCGAGATCGGGGATCTGCGCCCACTCGGCCACCTGTGCGATGGCGCGGTCGGCGGCAGCTTCCACGCGCGGGTCTCCGTCGCCGTCGACCCCGCCGTGACCGAGCGACGGATCTGCGGGCACCGGGACGAGAATGAAGAGGTTCTCTGCCCCTGCGGGCGCGACGGAGCGGTCGGTGGCACTGGGGCGGCAGATGTAGAGAGAGGCCGGGTTGGGGATGTGGGCGTCCTGGCCGAAGATCGCTTGGAAGTTGGCCTTCCAGTCGCGCACGAACATCAGCGTGTGGTGGGCGAGTTGCGGAACCTCGCCATCCACTCCGAGCAGCACCAGAAGCGCGCCGGTCGAGGGGGTCTTCTTGCGCCACCACTTCTCGGGGTAGCTGCGGAGGTCGGCCGGGAGCAGCGCGGTCTCGGTGTGATGCAGATCGGCGGTGGACACCACGAGATCCGCTCTCATCGTGCTGCCATCGCCGAGCCGCACGCCCGTCGCTTTCGCGCCTTCGGTGGTGATCTCGGCAACCGGCGATCCGGTGCGGATCTGCACACCCCGCGCGCGTGCGAGTCGTTCGATCGCCGCGATCACTTCGGTGAAGCCGCCACGCGGATACAGCACTCCCTCGTCGAGATCGAGATGGCTCATCAAGTGGTAGAGGCTGGGCACGTCGAAGGGGGATGACCCCAGAAAGACGGCCGGGTACCCGAGGATCTGCTGCAAGAGCGGATCGGTGAAGCGCTTGTCGATATACGAGGCCAGTGACCTTGTCAGCAGGGGCGCGAGCTGGGGGAGTCGGCGGAGGAGTTCGGGGTCGAGAACGCCAGACATCGTCTCGTACGTGTCGTACAGGAATCGCGTGACGGAGAGGTCGTACGTCTCGCCTGCGGAATCGAGGTAGGCGTCCAGGGCGGCGCCCGAGCCGGGCTCACGCTCCTCGAAAAGCTGCTTGGCAGCATCCCTTCCGGAGGTGACATCGACCCGCTCGGCCGGCACAGGGCCGTCGGGCTCCCCGTACACGCGGTAGGCCGGCGTCAGCGGCACGAGGTCGAGCTCGGCATCCGCTGTCGTCCCCAGCAACCGGAAGAAATGCTCGAAGACCTCGGGCATGAGGTACCAGCTGGGTCCGGTGTCGAAGCGGAAACCATCGCTCTCCCACGATCCTGCCCGACCGCCGACGACATCGCGCGCTTCCACGATGGTGACGTCGAGGCCGTCCTCGGCGAGCAATGCTGCGGTGGCGAGACCCGCGATCCCCGCGCCGATCACGATGGCGGATCCGGGTGGCTGTGGTGTCGTCATCGCTGCATCCTCCGCGGGGGTCGACCGAGCGCCGCTCGCGCCGCGATCGTGGCTTTGACCGCATCCGGGACCCGGACGCGGTCACTGGTGTCGCCCGCCTGGCGGAGTCGATGCGACAGCTCCGCAAACAGGTCGTGTGCTGCCGTCACCGCACGACGACAGTCCGCGGGCAGATAGGGGATCGTGTCGGCGGCCGCATTCAGGTCGGCGTCGATCCGGTCCAAGACAGCCATCCGGCTTCCGGGACTCGCGTCGACCCCGAGGTAGTCCCGGCCGAGCAGGTCGGCGTCCTGGGGGAGGTCGCGGAGGAAGTTGACATCCTGGAACGCTGCACCCAGCCGCCGAGCTCCCGCGACGAGCGCGGGCTCGGCCGGGTGGGGCGAGGTGCTGCCGGCGCAGACGAACACCTGCAGGCACATGAGACCCACCACCTCCGCTGAACCGTAGACATACGCGTCATGCGAGTCGGCGTCGTGCGTGCTGGTGTCGAGGTCGGTGCGCATCGATGCGAAGAACGGGCGGATGAGATCTTCTTCGATGGCGCACTCGCGTGCCGTGGCGGCGAACGCGTGCACGATGAGATTCGAACTGTAGCCGCGTGTGATCGCGGTCAGCGTCTCGGCTTCCAGATCATCGAGAACCGCACGCTGGGCCTCAGCGCTGAGCCCCGCTTCAGCCGCTGAGCCATCGACGATCTCATCGGCGATGCGAACGAGTGCGTAGATGTTGCGGACGTGCGGGCGCACGCGCGGGCCGAGCAGGCTCGTGGCGATCCCGAAAGAGGTCGAGTATGCCGCGATCACGGCGGCGGCGGCGTGCTGCGCCGTACGGGCATACAGCGCCAGTCCGGTGGTGTCTCCGGCAGTCGGGGCACCCGCTGTGGTGTCACCGGCCGCGTTCGCGACCGTGGAGCCGTCGTTGCTCACGGGATGCGTCTCTCGACGGCATCCGAGAGCTCTGCCAGCAGATCGACCGCCGGCTGAGGCAGTGCGGACTGGCCCTCATGACGCGCCGACCGAAGGGTGTGATCGACGAGCGACACCAGACGCGCACGCGCGCCACTGGCATTGAGCACCTTCTGGGCCCGCCGCACGGCGATGGGCCCGGTGGGCGCAAGCGCCAGCGCGGTGCTGACGACGGGCCAGGAGTCCGATTCGCGGGCCAGCGCGATCAGTGGCGTGCGCTTGGTTTCGCGGAGGTCGGCCCCGCTTTCTTTGCCCGCTTGTGACACCGTGCCGAACGTGCCGATGAGGTCATCGACGAGCTGGAAAGCCAAACCGATCTGTGCGCCGGCCGCCTCGAGCGCCTGACGCGCGTCCGGCGACGCGCCCGCGAGCAGCGCCCCTGCGGCCATCGGTGCGCGGAACGAGTAGACCGCGGTCTTGTCGTGTGCGGTGCCCAACAGCTGATCGGTGTCGGGGTCGTCTGCCTGGATCGCATGTTCGACGTCGGTCAATTCACCGACCGCCGAAACCAGGATGGCGTCGTCGAGCAGCCCGAAGAGTTCCACCCGCTGAAGGGGAGTCAGGGCGGCGGTGGCGATGATGCGGGACGCCTCGTGGAGCAGCAGATCGCCGGCGAGGATCGCCGCAGCCTCTCCCAATTGGGCGGCGCCCGCCTGATCCGCACCGCTCTCGCGACCGCGCTCCCGGAATTCCCCCACGACGTTGAGCACACCCCTGCGCTCGGTGTCCCGGTCGATCACATCATCGTGGATCACGAAGGCGGTGTGCAGAATCTCCATGGCAGCGGCCACCTGCCAGATCGCGGGAGTACGGGCGGTATCGCCGCCGAAGGCCTCGAACGACGCAACGACCAAAGCCGGACGGAATCGCTTGCCGCCATCGGATGCCCGCCGCGCGGCGCGCACCAGCGCGGTCGCCGACGTTCCGAGGGAAGCCGCACGCGACTCCAGACGATCGAAGGACACCGCGATGGCATCGTCGATCGCCGCCGCGGCAGATGGGGCCAGTCGAATCATGATGTGGCGTGCTGGACGGCGGGAACGTCGAAGAGGTCGAGCTGCTGGGACTGGAGGACGAACCACGGGCTGAACGCCCACGGTGTCGTCCGCAGTGACGACCCCAGGTCGCGGGGGTCCACCCATTGCGCCTCGACGACCTCGAGCGGGTTGAGCACCGGCTCGCCGACCGCGCGGGCGGTGTAGACCGGACACACTTCGTGCTCGACGATTCCGCTGGAGTCGACCGCACGGTAGCGGAAGAGCGGCAGCGCGACGTCGATGTCGGTGAGGGTCAAGCCGAGCTCATAATCTGCGCGGCGTCTTACGGCCGCGAGGAGAGGCTCTGCTGGGCGTGGATGACCGCAGAACGAATTGCTCCACACACCCGGCCAGGTGGTTTTGTCCAAGGCCCGCCGGGTGACCAGAATCTCGCCGGCGTCGTTGAAGACGTGGCACGAAAACGCAAGGTGGAGCGCCGTCTCGGTTCCGTGCACGCTCGACTTCGGTGCGGTGCCGATCTCTCGACCTGAGTCGTCGAGCAACACGACGTAATCTGCATCTGTCATATTCGCTCCTTTTTTGCTAGTTTATCTAGCGAATAAGAAAAATGATACAGAGGTCGCGAGGGAAGTGTCCAGATGGCGGAGCGATGGGTGCCACAGACGGACCGTGACCACAGTGTGATGGCTGTGATGCACGCCGTGCGCGCCTTCAGCGACGCCATGGATCAGATGAACACCGGCATGCGCGGCGATATGGAGATGAACGCTACGGATCTCGCAGCCCTTCGAATGCTGATCATGCGCGAGCAGGCCGGCGAGCTGGTCAAAGCCCACGACATCGCTCGGCACCTCGGCATTTCCACGGCCTCCACGACGAAGCTGCTGGACCGGCTGAGCGAGAGCGGCCACCTCGAGCGCAGCCCACACCCCACCGATCGACGCGCTCGAGTCGTGGGGCTGACCGAAGCATCCAAGGCTGAGTTCTACCGGCATTTCGGCGAGCGGATGGCGCGCCTTCGGCGCGCGATGGACCCCTATTCCGAACAGGAGCTTCGCCTCATCGCCTCGTTCCTGATGGACACCAGTGAGGCTCTCAAGCCCGACGACGCGAACGCGTCAGCGTAGTCGAGGAGCTGAGCGCACAGACTCGAACACCACGCGAAGAAGGCCCCGCCAGTGGCGGGGCCTTCTTCGTTTTCGTTGCGGGGACAGGATTTGAACCTGCGACCTCTGGGTTATGAGCCCAGCGAGCTACCGAACTGCTCCACCCCGCGGCACAAGTAGATAGCCTAGCACGGCTTTTCGGGACCGCTGTCACCGTCGTGGGAGTGACACCGTTCCGGGTTGCCGCACCCCGGCGGTGGGCACGAGGATGGAGGTATGTCATCAGCCCGACCGCTTGCCGTAGGTGTAGCGCAGTTCGCTCCCACGGCATCCGTCGAGACCAACCTCGCATCGATCGACGATCTCGTCGGTCGAGCGGTGGAGCGTGGGGCGAAGGTGGTCCTCTTTCCGGAATACTCCAGCTTCTTCATCAACCCGTTCGACGCCTCGCTCGCCAGCAACGCCCAGGACATCGACGGTCCTTTCGTCGCGGCGCTCGTCGAGATCGCCACGCGCCACGACGTCCACGTCGTCGCAGGACTGCTCGAAAAGGGGAGCGATGCCGCCCGCGTCCGCAACACCGTCGTGGCCGTCGATCGGTCGGGAGTGCGGGCGCGGTATCGCAAGCTCCACCTCTACGATGCGTTCGGGCAACGCGAATCTGACTGGGTGGAAGCCGGTGAGATCGAAGACCCGCAGACGTTCGACGTCGAGGGAGTGCGATTCGCCCTGATGACCTGTTACGACCTGAGGTTCCCGGAGGTCTCGCGGATTCTGGCGGACACCGGTGCGCACGTCGTGCTCGTCGCTGCCGAGTGGGTGAACGGTCCCGGAAAAGAGCACCATTGGCGCACATTGCTTCATGCGCGCGCCATCGAGAACACCCTCTTCGTGGCAGCGGCGGACCACCCGCCGCCGCTGGGAGTGGGCAATTCGATGGTCGTCGACCCGTCGGGCGTCGAGATCGCCGCCATCGGCGCGGCGAGCGATATCGCGGTTGCTGTGATCGACCCGGCCACGGTCGAGCGCGTGCGACGGGTTAATCCGGCGTTGCAACTGCGCAGGTTCTCGGTCGTCGCTCGCGACTAGTCGGTGATTCGACGCTGTGCGCGGCGTTCCGTCAGCGGACGGCGAGCGCTGCGAGTCTGGTCGCGGCTTCTTCGAGCACGTCTATCCGCTTGCAGGCGGCGAAGCGGACGAGGGTCCGATAGTCGTTGCGATTCTCCGGCGTGACGAACGCCGTCAGAGGGATCGCGACCACACCCGCTCGTGCGGGGAGCGATCGACAGAAGTCCGCAGCATCCGTCGTGTCGCTTCCTTCGGTGAGGGATGCCGCGTCGGCCACCGTGAAATAGGTTCCGGCCGGAGTCGAAACCTCGAAGCCGGCCGCTCGCAGCCCTGCTCCCAGAATGTCGCGCCGTGCGCGGAGGCGATCCGCAACATCGGTGAAGAATTCATCGGGCAGCCGTAGGCCGGCGGCGATCGCGGGTTGGAACGGCGCACCGCTGACGTACGTCAGCCATTGCTTGACCGCGAGGACGGCCTGGACGAGTTCGGTGGGACCGCTGACCCACCCGATCTTCCATCCCGTCGTCGAGAAGGTCTTGCCGCCCGAAGAGATGGTCAACGTCCGTTCCCACGCGCCCGCGAGCGTGGCGATCGGCACGTGCCGCTCATCGAACGTGAGGTGCTCGTAGACCTCGTCGGTGACGATGAGTGCATCGTGGCGGTGCGCGAGGCGGACCACCTCGGCGCGGACATCCGCGCCGAAGACGGCGCCGGTCGGGTTGTGCGGGTCGTTGACGAGGATGAGCCGGGTGCGATCGCTCACCGCTGCGCGAAGATCGTCGAGATCCGGCTGGAAGTGCGGCCACCGCAGCGGAACCGTGACCAGTCGCGCCCCGGCGAGCGCGACCAACGCCGCATATGCGTCGTAGTACGGCTCGAAGACGACGACTTCGTCCTCAGGGCTTTCGATGAGCGCCAGCAGGGTGGCAGCCAGCGCCTCGGTCGCACCAGCGGTGACGAGCACCTCCGATTCGGGGTCGACGCTGAGGGCGTAGAACCGTGACTGATGCTCAGCGATCGCCGAGAGCAGATCGGGCGAACCGCGCCCGGGTGGGTATTGGTTCACGCCACCGGCGATCGCGTCACGTGCGACCTCGAGGATCTCGCGCGGTCCGTCTTCGTCAGGGAATCCCTGACCGAGGTTGATAGCGCCCGATCGGGCCGCGAGGGCACTCATCTCAGCGAAGATGGTGGGGACGGCTGTTCCGTCGGCGGCGAGCAATCCCGCGCCGCGTGCCGCGCGTTGCCAGGCGCCTGGAGTCACTCGCATCCGGTTCAGGCTACACGCATAGGTGGATCCCATCCGCGGCATAAGAAACCCACAGGATCGGTGGGCAGTCTGAAACAGCATCGTCAGAAGGAGCACACCATGAGCGATAACTCGCAGCCCACCCCGTCCCCGGAAACCCCGCGGACCCCCGACGCATCCGTCCCGCCTCGTCCGCCCATGCCTGCGCAGCCGACGATCTCCCACACACAGCCGACCCTGCCGGTTCCGCCGGCGGCCTACGCGCCGGCCTCTCAGCAGTACGCTCCCGCCTACACCGGCGCACCCGCACCGGCACAGTCGCCGGCACCCACATACGCGTACGCCGCGCCGACGGCTCCTGCGAAGGCGCAGAAGGTCGGCGCGGGGAAGGTTGTCGGACTCCTCGTCGCGGCCGCTCTCGTCGGCGGCGCTGCCGGCCTCGGCGGTGCCGCAGCCGGAGCATCGTTCTTCACGTCGCCCACGACGGTCGCCGCCGGCGAGCCCTCGTCGATCACGATCAACAACCCCGACTCGGTCAACGCGACCACCGCCGTGGCGGCCAAGGTGCTGCCGAGCGTTGTGACGATCTCGGCGACCTCAGGCTCCTCTGGCGGAACGGGATCGGGCGTGATCCTCAGCGATGACGGATACATCGTGACCAACACGCACGTCGTCACTCTCGACGGTGCCACCGCTGACCCGACCCTGTCGGTCACCACCTCCGACGGCAAGGTCTACGCGGCCACCGTGGTCGGCACCGACCCGACGTACGACCTCGCCGTGATCAAGCTGACCGACGCCTCCGGGCTCACCCCCGTCACGTTCGGAGACTCCAGCGCGCTCAACGTCGGTGACCAGACCGTCGCCATCGGTGCGCCGCTCGGCCTGTCGAACACTGTCACCACCGGAATCGTCAGCGCGCTGAACCGGTCGATCCAGATCGCCTCCTCCGCCGCTCCGGATTCGAGCAGCGAAGACTCCACCACCCCCGACGATGGAACGAACCCGGACAGCGGCCAGAGCCCCTTCCAATTCGACTTCGGCCAGGGCGAGGAGCAGCAGGCGCCGGCATCCAGCTCGATCTCCATTGCTGTGATCCAGACGGATGCCGCCATCAACCCGGGCAACTCGGGTGGCGCACTGGTCAACGACAAGGGCGAGCTGATCGGCATCAACGTCGCGATCGCCGGCGCCGGCAACAGCGGCTCGGGCCAGTCCGGAAACATCGGCGTGGGCTTCTCGATCCCGTCTGACGTCGCCAAGCGCGTCACGGGTGAAATCATCAAGGACGGATCGGCCACCCACGGTCTCCTCGGCGCCTCGGTCGGCGACGCGGGAGCTGCGGAGGGTGCGACCATCGCCGGCGCGCTCATCGCCGACGTGTCCTCGGGCGGCGGCGCAGCCGCTGCAGGCATCCAGAAGGGTGACGTCGTCACCGCTCTCGGCGGAGTGCCGATCACCAGCGCTGTGGACCTCACCGCCCAGGTGCGTGCCCTCGCCGCCGGCACCGACACGCAGGTCACCTTCGTCCGCGATGGCAAGACCCAGACGGTCGATGTCACCTTGGGCGAGCTGACTCAGTAACCTCACGCCCCAGAACTCCTCTGGACGCCACCCCGCGATAGGCTCGCGGGGTGGCGTCCTTCTCGTTCGGCGCGGGGAATGCAGCCAAGCTCCTGCGCATTCCGCTCTATGCCGGGGGGCGTCTGGTGACCGCCGTCGTGCCGCGCTCGCGGGACCAATGGGTGTTCGGATGCGCGGTGGGGATCGCCGACGGAGCCCTCGCGCTCTGGGAGCAATCACGTGGCGAGCGTGCCGTCTGGCTCGTCGCGAATGAGCGCGAACGCCTCGACGCGGCGGCGCGCGGAATTCCGACCGTTCCCAAGCACTCGCTGATCGGCTTCTGGCGCACTGCGCGTGCCCGCGTCATCGTGGTCACGCACGGCTTCGGCGATGTCAATCGATATGCCGTCTCGGGAGCGTATGTCGTACAGCTGTGGCACGGCATCCCGCTCAAGCGGATCGGTCTGGATTCGCCGGAGACCACGCGGATGGGGCGGATCCCCGGCCTCTCGCGGTTGGTGGCGACGCTGTACCGTCGCACACAGCAGCAGATCTCACTGCTGCCCGCGGCATCCCATCTGGTGCGTGGACGGCTCGAATCCGCTTTCGCGCTTCCCGACGATCGCGTGCGCGTCACCGGCGAACCTCGCGTGGATGTGCTCTCTCAAGGTACGGCGGGGGAGCGACGGGCAGAGGCGCGCCGACGGCTGAGCCGGCTGTGGGATCTTCCGGACAGGCACGAACGGATCGTGCTCTACGCGCCCACGTGGCGCGATGGTGCCCCCGACCCCGCTGTTCCGACTCGCGCGCAGTGGGAGGCGCTTGTTCAGGTGCTCGAGCAGAACGACGCGGTCCTCGCGATCCGCTCGCATCCGTTGGGGGCAGGGGACTACACGCCCCCCTTCGCCACCGATCGGGTGCGAAGCCTCGGGAGCGCATTGGTCGCCGACGTGACACCGCTCCTGCCGGGAATCGATGTGTTGATCACCGACTACTCGTCCCTTGCTTTCGATGCCTCGCTGGTTCCCGTCCCGGTCGTCTACCTCGCTCCCGACGCCGTCGAGTACGGCGAGCGCCGCGGCTTCTACGGCACGTATCTCGAGGTTGCGGGGGACGAGCCCGCCCAGACGTGGGACGCCGCTGCCGACGACCTGGCGTCGCTGTTGTCGGACCCGTCCGCGTACGAACTGCGCGTCGAGCGTGCACGCGCGCTGAGCGAGCACGTGCACGCGTTCCACGACGGTAAGAACACCGAGCGGGTTTATGCGACGATTCGTGCGGGCCTTGACGGCCACGCGCAGGGTGGAGGACCCCGATGATCCAGGCACATCTGGATGCCGCCGACGGTGCGACGCTCGTTCTCGGCGGCGACGGAGTCGCTCCCGTCGACGTCGTTGCGGATGGTCCGCGGGCACAAGTCCATGCGGCGATCACCGAGAGCGACGGCGGATGGCAGGCGACTCTCGCGCTCCGCGCCGCGCGGTGGGGCGGCGCGGAACTTCCCCTCCCCGTCGGGGAATACGCGGTTCGGGTGACGATGTCCGACGGCCAGGTTGTGCCGCCCGAGACGACGATTCCGACAACGATGTTCTCGACGCTCCGCGCGACTTTGACCGACGGCATCCTGCGGATCGGTCCGCCGATAGATCCCGCGTACGACTCCGGCGAAGGACAGGATGCCCTCGAACGCCGTTATGCCACCCGGCCCGGTGGTCTCGAGAACGCGGCATTCTTCGAAAGCTTCTACGGCCGAAACGCCGGCGACAATCCGCTCGCCATCGACCGCGAACTCGCTCGGGTGGCACCGGGGGTGACGCGCTATTGGAGCGTGGTGGATTACTCCGTGCAAGTCCCGCCCGGAGCGATCGCGGTCGTCGAAGGATCACCCGAATGGTGGCGAGCGCGCGGGTCGGCGAGGCTCCTGGTCATCAACGATTGGCTGCGCCGACGGTTCGAGCGACGCGCGGGACAGGTGGTGCTGCAGACCTGGCACGGCACGCCGCTCAAGCGACTCGCTTTGCACCGCCCCGGTTTCGACCCGCGTCGAGCTGTGGCGGTCTTCCGCGAAAGTCGGCGCTGGAATGTCCTCCTCGCGCAGAATCCATACTCCGAGCGCATCCTCCGTAAGGCCTACGCCTTCTTGCGCCGCCCCGTATGGGTCGAGGGCTATCCACGCAACGACGTGCTCGTCACCGGAGACGGCGAAGCGACACGTGCGGCGCTCGGAATCGAGTCGGGGGAGACCGTGCTCCTTTACGCGCCGACGTGGCGCGACGATCGCGAGAAGATGGTCGACTTTCTCGATCTGCCGGCATTCGCGGAGCACACCGGTGCGGTCATCCTGGTCCGCGGGCACTCGCGCACGCTTCTGCCTGGATCGGACGCGCATGGGCCACGCGTCATCGACGTCACCGCCTACCCCGACCTTGCAGAGCTCCTCATCGTGGCCGATGCACTGATCACCGACTACTCATCGGCCATGTTCGACTACTCGGTCACCGGAAAGCCGTTGTACTTCCTGACGCCCGACCTCGATCACTTCCGTGGGGAGCTCCGCGGGTTCTACTTCGATCTTGCCGCCCATGCACCCGGGCCGTTGGTGAACACCCAGGAGGAGCTGGTCGCGGCCATCGCGGCGAACGACACCGACGCGTATGCGGAGCGCTACCGCGAGTGGCGTGCCAGGTTCAACGCCCGCGACGACGGCCGAGTTGCGGAGCGTGTGGTCGCGCGGATCCTCGACCAGGGTTTCGTCGACCGCACCTAACCCGTCGCCGCTTCGTCAGGGCAGCGGGGTGTTGCGGTCGAGGCGTGACGTATCCACGGTGTCGTGCGCGCCGCGCGCCGCACCAACGAGAAACCCGACGCCCCATGCGAGGTGCATCGAGGGGAGGACGGCGAGCGTCCACAGCTTGTCGCGCCATCCCTTGCCCCCGCCCCGGCCTGCCGCCACGACGAGCAGAAGCGCCGCGTAGGCGATGAGCGGCAGGTAGATGACGGATGCCGCAACCGAAGCCCATCCGACGAGGATGCCGGTGAGCTGCAAGATCGCCGTCACGAGTGCGAGGACGATCAGGATGACCAGCGCAGGGGGCGCGAAGAAGCGCAGGCCGTTGCGTCGTCCGAACCGGCGGACCAGCTCACCTCGCCACGAGCCCGTGGCACGGAACTGGCGCACAAGGCGGATCCAGCTCTCCCGCGGCCAGTAGGTCACCGCGAGAGATGGATCGAACCACACCCGGTAGCCGGCGCGGCGGATGCGGAGATTGAGCTCCCAATCCTCGCCGCGGCGAATGGATTCGTCGAACATGCCCACTTCGTCGAGCACGGCGCGTCGCATCACACCGAGATAGGCGGACTCGGCCGGTCCTTCGAGGCCGCCGCCGTGGTACGCCCCGCCGCCGAGACCCGCCGGCGAGTTGTAGGCCCGGGCCACGGCGCGCTGAAACGGCGTCCGGCCCTCTGCGCGCATGACGCCACCCACGTTGGCAGCCTTGACACGGTCGAGCGTCGCCAGCGCCTTCCGGGTGTAGGCGTCATCGAGTTCCGAGTGCGCGTCGACGCGAACGATCGTCGGGTACCGGCCGGCGCGAATCGCGGCATTCAGCCCGACGGGGATGTCGGCCGCGGGATTGTCGACGAGGCGAAGTCGCGGCTCTTCGGCGGCGAGTCTCTGTGCGAGTTCGGTGGTCCCGTCGCTGGATGGACCGAGCGCGAGGATCAGCTCCGTCGGCCCTGTCACTTCCTGCGCCAACACGGTCCGAACCGCGCGCTCGAGGTAGGCACGTTCGTTGAGGACGGGCATGACAAAAGTGACGCCCGAATCGGCCGCCGGGACCGGGGCATCCCGTCCCTCGGGCGCGACTTCGTGCATCCGTCGATCATGCCACGTACCCGGTGCAGCCAACGCGGGATCGGTAGGCTCGGACGCATGGGAATCATCTCGGACGGTCGGAGCGCAGCGGCACTTGTGCGCAAGGCTGTCGAAAACCGCGCGGCCGTGAAGGAGGTCCGACGGCAGATCGGTGGGCGTCGACGCGAGCGCCGGCAGCACTTCCGTGTGGCGGTGTATTTCGCCGACGGCGCCGTGAACATGTACCAGCTGCGCCAGTGGTATCAGCCGCTGCAGGAACTCGCCCAGACGTGGCCGGTGGTCGTGCTTGCCCGTAATGCGACGGGTGCGCGAGCACTGCTGGCCGACGATGCACTTCCCGTGGCGTTCGTGCCCAGCATCCGCGACCTGGAGTCGTATCTCGCGCTCCAGGACATCCGGGTTGTCCTGTACGTCAACCAGAACACGCGCAACTTCCAGATGTTCCGCTACGGCCGCCGCTGGCATGTCTTCATCAATCACGGCGAGTCCGACAAGATGTACATGACCACCAACCAGTTCAAGGCGTACGACTACGCTTTCGTGGCGGGGCGCGCGGCGCGCGAACGGCTGGCGCGTGTGCTGTGGGACTACGACCTCGATACCCGCGCGATCGACATCGGCAGGCCTCAGGCTGACCATTATTCGGGTGAACTCCCGTATCAGGATGATGACCGGACGGTGGTCCTGTACGCCCCGACATGGGAAGGTGACCGCCCCTCAGCGCACTACGGCTCGATCCGCAGTCACGGCGAGGCGATCGCGAGCGCGGTTCTGTCGTCCCCGCATCACCGACTGATCTACCGCCCGCATCCGCGCTCGGGTGTCGTCAACGCTGCGTACGGCGCAGCCAACCAGCGGATCATTGCGGCCATCAAGACCGCGAACGCCGTCGATAAGACCGCAAATCACGTGTTCGACGATCGCCCGGAACTCGGCTGGCAACTCGCCGCCGCCGACATCGCCATCGTCGACATCTCGGCGATGGTGTACGACCGTCTCGCCGCAGACAAGCCGCTGATGGTGACGCGCCCGGTCGATCCGGAGGCAGCGATCGATACCAACGGCTATCTGTCCGCAGCAGAGTGGCTGACGGCATCCGACGCCCCGTCGATCATCGCGACGACCGATCGGATGCTCGCCGACCCCGACGCTGTCGGCCGCCTCGAGGAGTGGGTGGAGCACTACTTCGGCGACACGTCGCCAGGTGCCGCGACGGCACGTTTTCACGCTGCGGTCAGGCTGTTGATGGACCGCTGGGATGAATGGCACACGCGCACCGCGGGCGCGGACAACGACGACGATACCGAGTCTGCCGACCTCGACGACGAGTAGGTCAGTCGCTCGAGCGGATCCACTCCTCGATGACCGTGCGCGGGCCCGTCCACGTCGAGACAAGAGTCAATCCGCTGTCCTGTAGGACCGAGACGTCACCGTCCGTCTGAGCGCGCGTCAGCCGGCCGGGATGCACGTACCAGACGCGGTCGAGGTCACTCAGCTCGTCGGATCGTGAGTCGACGTCGACTCGGTCGTCAAACAGTTCAGACACCTCGTCGTACGGACGCGACAGGGTCACGTCGACGAGGTCGACCACCGCATCGGGATGCATGATGCGGACCAGGCTCGGCCAGGAGTGGTAGTCGATGGGTTCCGAGTACAGGATGCCATCCCCCGCGGAAGCCACGTTTGTCAGCTCCGAGGCGACGAGAGGCCAGTCCGAACCCTTCGCGGTGAGCTCGCGGTTCGAGATGAAAGCGGGGATGCCGAGCGCCACCACGAGGACGGCCGCGGTCAACGCAGCCCACGACCCGAGGGCGCGTCTCAGGGACTCGGCGAGAAGAACGCAGAACGCCGGTGCGCAGAAGACGAGTGCGCGGGGCTGGTAGATGGTCGGGGAGACCGTCGAGAACACAACGATCGCCACGGTGGGCAGCACCAGCCACGGCAGGAGGGTGGCGAGGAGTCCGGGTTGTTCCGTCGCTGAAGAGCGCTCCGCGAGCCTGCGCGTGCTGCCCCGAAGCGCTATCGTCCGCACAACGATGATCGTGGCGGCGACGGCCAGCATGCTCCACGCCGCGACCGACTGCCAGACCGCGCGGTGGAAGAACTCGCTGACGAAGACGTGCGACCACGTGCCCACGGAGATCGGGAACGTGCCCCCCAGCTGGCCCCGCTGCGATGCGATGACCGTCACAAGCGGCGCGCTCAGGACCGTGACGAGCCCCATAGCCGACCAAAGGACGAGCTTGCGCTGACGCGAGCACCGCGACCACAGCACGGTGAGAGCGTGCGAGAAGACGACCAGGAGGATGTAGATGTAAAGGTGGGTGCCGAACAGTGCCACCACGATGTACCCGACAACCCACCGGCGCGAACGCGACCGCACGGCGGCGCACAGGATCAAGGTCAGGACGGTGGCCGTCAGCGTTGCCAGCGCGAACGAGCGGGCTTCGGTGGCCATCCACGACGTCCGAGCGAGTCCGAGCCATACGGTGCTCGCGGCTAGCGCCGACAGCGGCGGTCCGAATTGTCTCGTCAGGACGTAGAGCGCGGCCGCGGTGAGTGCCACCGCCAAGCTCGAGGATGCGCGCATGGCGATCGGGTCGGGTCCGAAGAGGTGAACGACCGGATGCTGCAGTACGTAGTAGAGGCCGTGAACGGCGTCCACGTTGCCCAGCATCGCCCACAGCGACGGGAACGATCGCGACGCACCCGAGTACGTCGCAGCCTCGTCGTACCAGAACGAAGGAATCCCGATCCTGAAGAGTTCCACCGTGAACACGGCGATCGAGGCTGCAGCCAGGATCAGCAGCTCTGTCCGATGTATGGGCCGTCTGGCCACGGCTTCCTCCACTCCTCGAGCGTATGCCCCCTCCGCCGCCTCGCCGACGCGTGAGAAGGTGGACCTCATGCGCGCAATCGTGGTGACGGAATTCGGTGGTCCAGAGGTCCTGATCGAGGCAGAGGTGCCCAAGCCAGTGCCAGCGAGCGGCCAGGTGCTGATCGAGGTGGATCGCGCGGGCATCAACTACGCCGACACCCATCAGGCCGAGGACACCTACCTTTCTCGGACGCAGCTGCCGCTCATTCCGGGCGGCGAGGTGGTCGGGCGCACGCCCGACGGCCGCCGCGTCGTCGCCCTCGTCGACTCCGGCGGGTACGCCGAGTTCGCCGTCGCGGATGCCGACCGGACGTTCGAGGTGCCCGATGGCGTCGATGACGTCAGCGCGCTGGCGCTCATCGTTCAAGGCGCGACGGCGTGGCTTCTGCTCAATCGCACCGCGCGGGTGCAGCCGGGCGAGTCGGTGGTCATCCATGCTGCAGCGGGCGGTGTCGGGACCTTGGCGGTGCAGCTGGCCTCGCACCTCGGTGCAGGCAACATCATCGCCACAGCCTCCACCGAGAACAAGCGCGACCTGGCGTTGTCTCTTGGCGCGCACGTGGCCCTCGACCCGGGCGCCGACGATCTCACAGCGGCACTCCGCGCGGCCAACGGCGGATCGCGTGTCGACGCCGTGCTGGATATGACCGGCGGTTCGGTGACCGACGCGAGCCTTGCAGCTCTCGCGCCCTTCGGCCGGCTGGCGTTCTACGGGATGGCCAGCCGAACGCCGCCGACACCCGTATCGCCTGCCGCGTTGCTCTCGCACTCGACGTCAATCGCGGGTATGTGGCTCCCGCATGCCTTCACCCTGCCCGGCTTGATGCCCAACGTCATGACCGAGCTGTTTTCCCTCGTCAGCGCGGGAACGCTGCGCGTGGTCGCGGGCGGCGAGTACGCACTGACGGACGCGCGACGCGCTCACGACGATCTGCGCGCACGGCGTACGACGGGAAAGCTCGTGCTCGACCCTTCGCGCTGAGAGGCCTACCGCCGCCTCAGCCCTCGTCGGCCGTGTTCGCGACGTCAGCAGGATCCGTCGACGGCATGGTGATCGAAATTGCCAGTGATGTCATGCCGCCCGTGAGCAGTGCTGCATCCGGGCCCGTCGTGGTACCGGTCAGCTGTTCCGAAAGCCAGTCCTGATCGACCGGCTCCGAGGGCAGGCCAGCCCACTCCGTCGGTTCTTCCGGTCGCTGCGTGAACATACCCATACGACTATTGTGCGCCTGCCGCGCCGTCAGCGCATGACCTCAATCGTCGCCGAGATCGTCCGGATCGCCCGAGGTTGCTTCGTCCTCTGGTGCCGCTTCGATCTCTCGCCGTCGACGAGGGACCACCGACCCCACCGCGTCGACGGTTCGCTTGCCCACACTGGCGATCGCGTCCCCGGCGCGTCGCACGCCGGTGGCGGCGGACCGTTCGAGGCGGGCAGATCCCGGCTTCGGTTCCAGTTCGACGGGGTACAAGGCGGGCGGGACACCGAACGCCTTTCGTGCGCCGACGAGAACGCGGCGGCCGAGCAGGTGGTTGCCTGTTCCGCCGATGACCGCACCAATCCCGAACGGGAGTGCTTTGCCCACGACGGAGGCGCTGCCTTTGACGGTGAACTGACGGATGAAGCTCTTCTTCAGTCGGTCCACGAGCGGCCCCATGGCGGCGCGGGGGAGAGACTTGGTGATCATCTCGCCCCAATAAGCGGGACGAGCGACGCCCTTGCCCGACGCCTGGCCGGCCAATTGAGAGACCAGGTCCACACCCTCCTTGCCGAGCATGAGAGTGAGCACGAGGGCGCGCGCGCGATCGGGATTTTCGACCCGGATGCCGTGGAGTTCTGCGAGCGACTGCGCGTACAGGGTCGTCGCCTCGAGAAATCCGACGGTCTCCACCCCGCTGAGGGCGAGCGTGATGCCCGTCCCGATGCCGGGAACAACAGCGGTGGCACCGACGGCGGCACCGCCGGTGGTGACGGCGGCCAGGTAGCGACGCTCGAGCATCGTCACGATCTGCGCGTTGGTGGCATCCGGATGCCGCAGTCGAATGCTGCGGAGGTGAGCGATCACGACGGGGCGCTGGATGGCCAGGACGCGATCTAGTGCCCGGATGGTGCGGGGGTGCTCGTCCGAGCCCTCGGGAGGAAGACCACCGTCCCAGGGGGAGTCGGTGGACAGCGAGTGGATGCGATGGACCTTGTCAGCCATGACAACGATCCTCCACCAGATTGGTGGGTGAGGGCCGAATCAGCGCGTCAAACGAACAGATTCGCGCGTTCGAGATCTTCGGCGAAGTCGATCTCGACGGCGTAGAGGTCCGAGATGTCGAGGGGAGCCAGCTGCAGGCCGTTCTCGGCGATCGCGAGTTCGAGACCACGCTCGAAGTAGTCCTGGTCGTCGACGCGTCCAAGCTGGGCGATGAGCGCCTTCTTGTCGGCGCTGGAGATGAAGTTGATCCCCACGGCTTCGCCGATGCCACCGCGAACCGTCTTCGACAGTTCCTTGATGAACCCGTCGCTGGTCACGGTGTACTTGACCTCTTCGTCGCTGACCTTTGCGGTGTTGACGGCGACGAAAGACTGGTCACGGTCGATGAGATCGATGGCACGACCGAGAACGCGCGGGTCGAAAACCACGTCGCCGTTCATCCACAGCACCGCCGCCTTGCCGGTCGCCTTGAGGGCGCGCAAGAGACTCTTGGAGGTGTTGGTCTCGTCATAGCGATCGTTGTAGACGTAGTCCGCAGACGGGAATGCTTCGACGATCGTCTCGGCGCGGTAGCCGACGACTGTCGTGATGCGCGCATCCGAGCCGAAGGCTGCGCCGATGTTGTCGTGCTGCTGACGCATGATGCTGCGACCGTCGCCCAGTTCGGTGAGCGGTTTGGGCAGGCTGCGGCCGAGCCGCGAGCCCATGCCGGCCGCAAGAATGACGGTCTGAAGAGTCAAGATAGTGCTCCTGGAGGAAGTGTTTTTTGTCGGTTTACCGAACGGACACTCCTTCGTGCCGCATTCATGCTATCGATGTCACCTGAGAAGGCGCACGAAAGCGCAGGTCTGTTGTGCATTTGTGATAAATCCCTAATAGTTCTCCATGCGTCGTCGATCAGGCCGCGCGGCATGCGGCTTGCTATGGTTTATCCGATGAGCGCCTCCCTCCCGATGCCAAAAGACGACGGGGATTATCGTCCCGCCGTGACCGGTGTGGTGCCCCCGTTGCCGAGCATTTCGGCAACGGATGCGGCGGCTCAGAGCACGGCTGTGGCAAAGCGCACCGCCACCGCCACGGTTACGAAGAAGCCCCGCCGACGCTCGCTCTGGCCGATCGCCGCAGAGCATGTGGCCGCGGCCGAGGAATCCTCTGCCACCCCGGCACAACCGGCTGCACCACGACGGCCTCCGCTCCCACCCTTGCCCGCTGTGCCACCGCCCGTGCCCCGGGTTTCGGCGGCCGCTGCTGCGGCGTTCTATCTGCCGCCCGTTGAACACTGACGCCAGCGCTCTCGTCGCGTCGTCCGAGATCGAAGAAGCCGTCGCCGAGCCTGTCCTCACGGACGCCGCGGTCCTCGAGGAGCCGGAAATCGAGCTCGTCGCCGAGGTTGAGCCCGTGCCCGTGGCCGTCACCGAGCCGACGGTCGAGCCTGCGTCGCTGCCGGCGGTCGAATCGGTGGCAGAGGTGGAAGACCTCGGTCATGACCTGCAGGCAGCGCCCGAGTACGAGCTTGAGCCCGATCATGAGCAGGAGCCTGAGCCTCATCACGACGGCGCCGCCGCTCTGCTCCTCCTGACCCAGACCGAGACGGACGAAAAGCCGGACGTCGAGGATCTCCGTGCGTCCGTAGACGACGTCGACACGACGGATGACGCATCCCCGGCTTACGAAATCGCCTCAGCCGACATCTTCGACGACGAGCCTCTGGCCGATGGCGACGTGCCGGCTCTGCGACTTCGAGGTATCTCCAAGTCCTTCGGTGAGACCCGCGCCGTCGACGGAGTCGACCTGACGATCCCGGCCGGCACGTTCTACGGGATCGTGGGGCCCAACGGGGCGGGCAAGACCACCACACTCTCGATGATCGCCGGCCTTCTGCGACCTGACGGTGGGCGAATCGAAGTCGGTGGCGTCGACGCCGCGGCCGACCCCGCCGGGGCGAAGCGGCTGATGGGTGTGCTCCCCGACCGCCTGCGGACTTTCGACCGACTCACCGGTCGGCAGCTGCTGCACTACTACGGCGTGCTGCGCGGACTGAAGCCGGCGCTCGTCGCGAGCCGCACGAACGATCTCGCTCGCGCGTTCGACCTGACCGAAGCGCTGGGCCGCAAGGTCTCGGACTACTCGGCCGGGATGACGAAAAAGGTCATGCTCGCCGGCGCCATGATCCACTCGCCCAGGCTGCTGGTCCTCGATGAGCCCTTCGAATCCGTCGATCCCGTTTCCAGCGCCATCATCCTGGACATCCTCTCCGCCTACGTCGCCCACGGTGGCACGGTCATCCTCTCCAGCCACGGCATGGAACTCGTCGAGCGCGTCTGCTCGGGGGTTGTCGTCATCGTTGCGGGACAAGTGCTCGCCGAGGGCACAATCGACGACGTCCGCGGCGAACTGACCCTCGAACAGCGCTTCATCGAACTCGCCGGCGGGCTCAGTGACGTGGAAGGCCTCGAGTGGTTGCACACGTTCTCCGGCTGAGACTCGACGTCGCTCTCGGGGCGCTCCGAGGCGACGGACGACACGTGAGCCGGATGATCGTCGGGCTCCTCGGCCTGGTCGTCGCGGTCGTGGTCGTGTGCTGGGCGGTTTTGCAACTGCGTGAATCATCGATCGAGGTGGCGACCGTCGTCACGGTGCTCGCCGGCTCGGCGGTCACGCTGGGATTCGCCCTCGCCCCACTCGTCCTCGGCGTCGAAGATCCGCTCGACCCCCGGCGATTTGCGGTGTTCGGCGTGGCGTGGGCGCCCATGGCAGCCACGATCATCCTGGCGAGCCTGATCAGCATTCCGATCGCTGCATTGATCGCCGTGGGCATCTGCCTGGTGATGATGTGGACCGCACACGGTGTTGCGACGGGAGTCGCCGTCCTCAGCGTGGTGATCGGCATCCTCACCTGCCTGCTGCTGGCCCGTGTCTCGATGGCTGTCTCAGGGCTCGTGCTGCGCGAACGTCGTGGGCGGGAACTGACCGGCGTGTTCCTCATCGGGATTCTCGTGGTGGTGATCCCGGTCGCGGTCTTCCTGGCTTCGCTGCGGTGGGGAGACCGAGTCCCGACGGCGCTGGCAGAAGTCGGCCGCGTTCTCGCCCACACGCCGCTCGGGGCAGCGTGGGCGTTGCCGGCACCAGGCGTCTCCGGATGGGCTCCGGCGGTGGCGGTCCTGACCGTCTTGGGGCTCGGGGCGCTGTGGGCCGTTTTGGTACGCACCATCCTCACCTCGACGGAGCGACCCATCCCCGCTCGCGATCGGCGCGGGCTCGGCTGGTTCACCGTCATGCCGGGCACGCCGGGCGGTGCGATAGCCGCCCGGAGCCTCATCTACTGGTTCCGCGATCCGCGGTACATCGTGAACTTCATCGTCGTCCCGATCGCCTCAGTCGTTATTGTGCTGCCGTTGCTGTTCGTCGGCGTACCGGTATCGACGGTCGCGCTGATCCCCGTTCCCCTGATGGCATTGTTCTTCGGATGGCTCGCTCACAACGATCTCGCCTACGACTCGACGGCGCTCTGGATGCACATCTCCAGTGCCGTCCGCGGCAGTGCCGATCGCGTCGGTCGGCTCGTGCCGGTCATCTTCATCGCGGTGCCCTTGCTGGCGATCTCCATTCCTGTGGCGACGTGGCTCCATGGCCGCTGGTCGCTTCAGCCCGCGCTCATCGGCGTGTGCGCAAGCCTTTTCCTGTGCGGGCTCGGGCTTTCGTCCATTTCGTCCGTCGTCGCGCCGTATGCGGCATCCCGTCCCGGCGATGGGGCATTCGAGCAGCCGCAGCGCAGCGGTGGCGGCATGGCGCAGGCGATGGTGCTGTTCGGGGCTCTCGTCCTCAGCGCTCCCGCACTGTGGTGGGGATGGCAGGCACTGTCCGGTGACCGAGAGGCCGTCTGGACGGCACTGTGGGGCGGAATAGGCATCGGGCTCGGGGTCCTCATCGTGGGACTCGTGATCGGTGGTTTCGTGTTCCAGCGCAGCGGCGGCCGTTTGATGGAGTTCGCGGAGTCGTCGTGATCGAGCCCGCGACGGGGCCCGCCACGTTAGACTCACTGACCATGAGCACGCCGTTGGAGAGCCCCGACCAAGGGGGCCTTGCGACCCTCGACCGTGAGCTTGAGGAGTTGCTGCGCGAGGAGCACATCGAGCCGGGTGACCACGAACGCTTCTCGCACTACGTCAAGAAGGACAAGATCATGGAGTCCGCGATCACGGGGAAACCCGTTCGCGCCCTCTGCGGCAAGAAGTGGACGCCAGGGCGGGATCCCGAGAAGTTTCCGGTGTGCCCCACGTGCAAGGAGATCTACCAGTCGATGGTCGGCTGAGCGATCTCAGCTGATGTCGCGGTAGACAGTGGGAATCGCCGGATCTGACCGGCTGAGCGCCAGCGCCCGCACGGGCAGCTCTTCGCGCGCCCGCAGATGGTGCTCCCGCGCGGCACGGACGCCATCGTGGCCAATCCACTCCGAGCCCGGAGCGCCGTCCCGATAGAGCTCGACGTGCAGCGCGCGTGCACCGCGATGCAGGGCAGGAGCATCGAGCGGTTCGAAACCGTCCGCGACCACGATGACCTCTTCTGCCGCTGTTCCCTCGTCTAACAGGCGGAACGCCGACTTGCGTCCGCCGCGGGACGCCTTGTCGGCGGAGTGCTTGGCCACAGAGACCCAACCGCCCGCGTCATCCTGACGCGCCACGAGCTTGTAGACCATGCTCGCCGTGGGTGACCCCGAGCCGGTGACCACGGAGGTGCCGACGCCGTACGCGTCGACGGGGGAGGCCGCGAGGGCGGCAATCGAATGCTCGTCGAGGTCGCTCGTGACGGTGATCTTGGTGCTCGAGGCGCCCAACTCGTCCAACTGCGCGCGCACGTCGGCCGCCACGGTCGGCAGGTCTCCGGAGTCGATGCGGACCCCGCCGAGGCTTGTCCCCGCTACCCGAATCGCAGCCTCGACACCCTCGCGGATGTCGTAGGTGTCGATGAGGAGAGTGGTGTCGGTGCCGAGCGCTGCGATCTGGCTCCGGAACGCGTCTTCTTCGCTGTCGTGGAGAAGCGTCCACGCGTGGGCCGCGGTGCCCATCGTGGGGATGCCCCACGTGCGCCCGGCCTCGAGGTTGCTCGTGGCGCCGAATCCCGCGATGTAGGCCGCCCGTGCTGCGGCCACGGCGCTGCGCTCCTGCGCGCGACGCGAGCCCATCTCCGCCAGCGGGCGGTCGCCGGCTGCGATCGCCATGCGTGCTGCCGCCGTCGCGATCGCGGAATCGTGGTTGAGCACACTGAGCACGAGCGTTTCCAGGATGACGGCCTCGGCGAACGTGCCCTCAACGGTCAGCACGGGGGAGCCGGGGAAATACAGCTCTCCCTCGCGGTATCCGGTGATCGTGCCGCCGAAGCGATAGTCGGCCAGCCAGTCGATGGTGCGCGGGCTCAGACCACTTTCAGAACGGAGGAAGTCCAACTCCGCTTCGCCGAAGCGGAACTGGTCGATGGCTTCCAGGAGCCGCCCCGTGCCCGCGACCACACCGAAGCGCCGGCCACCCGGAAGGCGTCGCGCGAACACCTCGAACACGCACCTGCGGTGCGCCGTGCCGTCACGCAGCGCGGCCTCGAGCATTGTCAGCTCGTACATGTCGGTCAGCAGGGCTGTCGAGGCCAGCTCACTGAAGGCCGGTTCGCTGACGGGTAGGGCGGTGGAGGGGGCCATATCGGTCACTCTATCGACAGCGTCTGCGGGGGCCTGCGGCGACGGGCGGGTAGGCTTGACCATCGTGAATGACGCTCCGATCGGCATCTTCGACTCGGGCGTCGGCGGACTCACCGTGGCGCGCGCCGTTTCACGTCAGTTGCCTCGTGAGTCGCTCCTGTACTTGGGGGATACCGCGCATTCGCCGTATGGGCCCAAGCCGATCGCCGACGTTCGGCGCTACGGGCTCGAGGTGCTCGACACGCTCGTCGATGAAGGCGTGAAGATGCTCGTGATCGCCTGCAACACGGCATCCGCTGCTCTTCTCCGCGACGCCCGCGAACGCTACGACGTGCCTGTCGTCGAGGTGATCGGTCCCGCCGTCCGCACGGCGATGTCGACGACCCGCAGCGGTCGGATCGGGGTCATCGGGACGGCCGGGACGATCGGTTCGCGTGCCTACCAGGACATGCTCGAGGTCAACGAGCGACTGACGGTGTTCGCCCAGGCCTGCCCGCGATTCGTCGATTTCGTCGAGGCTGGTGTGACGAATTCCCCCGAGGTGCTCGCCGTTGCCGAGGAGTATCTTGAGCCGCTCCGGCGCGCAGCCGTCGACACGCTCGTTCTCGGCTGCACCCACTATCCCTTCCTCGAGGGCGCGATCAGCTACGTGATGGGGCCGGACGTCTCACTGGTGTCGAGTGACACCGAAACGGCGAAGGACGTCTACCGCCAGTTGGTGTCTCGGGATCTTCTCGCGGGACCGGATGCCGTGGCCACGCACGTCTATGAAGCGACCGGCAATTCGGCGGACGAGTTCTTGAGCCTCGCCCATCAGCTCATGGGCCGCGAGGTTTCCACCGTGCGGCTGGTGCACACGGGCGCCATCGACCTTCCGCATCTCCACAATTCTTCCGGACGGCACGAACCGTCTGAGCTTTTCGATGAGAGGACTACACCATGAGCGATACCACTCGAGCAGACGGCCGTCAGGTTGATGATCTGCGCCCCGTCACGATCGAGCGAGGCTGGAGCGACCACGCCGAGGGGTCAGCCCTCATCAGCTTCGGCGGGACGAAGGTTCTCTGCACGGCATCCTTCACCAACGGTGTACCCCGCTGGTTGACGGGCAAGGGCAAAGGCTGGGTGACCGCGGAATACGCGATGCTGCCCCGCGCGACCCACTCCCGCAACGACCGCGAATCGATCAAAGGCAAGGTCGGGGGACGCACCCACGAGATCTCACGTCTGATCGGCCGGGCGCTGCGCGCCGTGGTCGACACGAAGGCGCTCGGCGAGAACACGATCGTCATCGACTGTGACGTGCTGCAGGCCGACGGCGGAACGCGCACGGCCGCGATCACCGGCGCGTATGTCGCACTCGCAGACGCCATCGAGTGGGGCCGCGAGAAGGGGTTCATTGCGAAGAAGGCGCAGCCGCTGATCGACTCCGTCTCGGCGATCTCCGTCGGCATCATCGACGGTGAGCCGATGCTCGACCTCGCCTATGTCGAAGACGTCCGCGCAGAGACCGACATGAACCTCGTCGTCACCGGCCGAGGGCTCTTCGTGGAGGTGCAGGGCACCGCTGAGGGCGCACCGTTCGACAAGCGCGAACTGGACGCGCTGCTTGAACTCGGTGTCGGCGGATGCGCGAGCCTGCGCGAGATCCAGACGGCGATGCTCGCCGAGGATGCCGAGTGACGGCACCGATCCCGATGCGACAGATCGTCCTTGCGACGCACAACCCGCACAAGGTCGAGGAGTTCCACGCGATCGTCGCGGAGGTCAGACCTGACCTCGAGGTCATCGGCTACGACGGACCCGAGCCTGTCGAAGACGGCGTGACCTTCGCCGAGAACGCGCTCATCAAGGCGCGCGCCGCGGCGGCGCACACCGGTCTCGTCTCGCTCGCTGATGATTCGGGCATCTGCGTCGACGTCCTGGGCGGCTCGCCCGGCGTCTTCTCGGCATACTGGGCCGGTCACGCGAAGAATGCGACCGCGAACCTGCTGCTGCTGCTCGACCAGCTCGCCGATGTAGCCGACCCCCACCGTTCCGCCCAGTTCGTCTCGACCATCGCGCTCGTGCGACCCGACGGCGTCGAACACGTCGTCGAGGGCGTGTGGCCCGGCCGGCTGGCGTCCGAGGCGCGGGGGACCGGGGGGTTCGGTTACGACCCGATCTTCGTGCCCGACGAGCAGCCGACCGAGGTCGAGCGCGCGGTGGGCGAGTGGAGCGCCGACGAGAAGAACGCCTCGTCGCACCGCGCGCGGGCCTTCGTCGCCCTGGCAGAGGTCCTTCGCGGGGTCTGAGTCTCGCGCGGCATGAGGTTCGCCCGTCGCCATTGCGCAGTCGGTGCGAGCACCACTATGCGCACGCGACGGACGAGTGGGCCTGGCGCGTGTCAAGCCTCGCGAACACGCAGTTGATCGCGGTTCTCATTCCCGACTGAGCGTGGAGTCCGCCGCGAACCGTCCCGCGCGCGTAGCCTCGAAGCATGCATGATCACGCGAGCGCCGGCATCCGGGGAGCGAGCAATCGCCGCCTGCTGACGATTTCGCTCACCATCACCGCGGTGGTCATGGCGGTGCAGGTCGTGGGGGCGATCTTGAGCGGGTCGCTGGCGCTGTTGGCGGATGCCGCACACATGTTCACGGATGCATCGGCGCTCGTCATCGCGCTGATCGCGAGCGTCATCGCCGCTCGTCCCGCCGATGACCGCAATACCTACGGATATCAGCGCGCCGAGGTGTTCGGCGCGCTCGTGAACGCCGTCATCCTGATCGCGTTGTCGGTGTGGGTGGCGTGGGAGGGGATTCAGCGGCTGCTGAACCCCGCCGAGGTCGAGGTCGCGGGCGGACTGATGCTCGTCGTCGCGATCGTGGGCCTGATCGCCAACGGCGTGTCGATGTATGTGCTCAGCGCCGCGCAGAAGCGCAGCATCAATGTGCGCGGCGCGTACCTCGAGGTCATGGGCGATCTCATCGGCTCGGCGGCCGTCATCGTGGCGGCCATCGTGATCATCACGACGGGGTGGGTCGCCGCCGATGCGATCGCATCGCTGCTGATCGCCGCCATGATCGTTCCGCGGGCCATTTCGCTGCTGCGTGAAGTGTTCGTCGTGTTGGCTGAGACCGCACCGCACGGGACCGATGTGAACGAGATCCGGCAGCACATTCTCGGAGAACCCGGCGTCACCGATGTGCACGACGTGCATGTCTGGCAGCTGACCCGCGGAGCCCCGGTGTTCACGGCACACGTCGTCGTCGAACCGGAGGTGCTTGCCGATGGACGGTCGGCCGCGCTGCTGACGAAGCTGCAGACGTGCCTGTCGGACCACTTCGACACCACCCACTCGACGTTCCAGTTCGAGCCCGCCGATTATGTCGAGAGGGACGACGCCGTCCACTGAGCGCTCTGGTAACCGGCGGTCAGGACTCGCGAGCGACCTCGTCGGGAGTCTTGTCGGGGCGCAGGCCACGCCAGCGGGAATGGCGCAGGATGCCGCCCGGTGTGAACTCCGCGAACTCGACTTCACCGACGAGTTCCGGCCGCACCCAGAGGGCATCCGAGGCATCGGCGTCGGGAATCCCGACGAAGGGATTGGCATCGGTGCGAAGCGGGGTGAGGACTGCCGTGAGGCGTTCGAGCGTGGAGTCGCTGAAGCCCGAGCCGACCCGACCGGCGTACTGCAGACCGTCAGGCCCGGGGATTCCGAGCAGGAGCGAGCCGATCGATCCGGAGCGACCACCTTTGCCCGGACGGATCGCGCCGATGACGACCTCTTGAGTGCGGGTCAGCTTGACCTTGAGCCAACGCTCTGACCGCTCGCCACGTCGATAGGGCGACGCGGGATCTTTGACGACGACCCCTTCGAGCCCGAAGTGCTGAGCGGCGGCGAGGGCGGCGTCGACGTCGGGGAAGACCGGCGGCACGACGATCACTTCGGTGGCGTGCGCGGCGATCTGTTCGAGGAGTTGTCGGCGCTCGGCGAGTGGGAGAGTGGCGGCATCCGTTCCGTCGATGCTCAGGACGTCGAACAGGATGTACTGCACGGGCGTGCGCTGCGCTGCCCGCTCGATCTCGCGCGGGCGGGTCAGGTTCATGCGGGACTGCAGACGCGGAAAGCTCGGGATGCCGCCGGCGTCGAACGCGACGATCTCGCCATCGACGACGGCAGCCTCAGGTCCGAAGCCCAGGTCGGCGGCCGTGAGTTCGGGATAGGCGGCGGTGAGGTCGTTGCCGCTGCGCGCACGCAAATGGAGGCGCTGGCCGTCCCAGGCGCCGATGGCCCGGATGCCGTCCCACTTCACTTCGACCCACGCGTCCTCACCGCCCGACCACCGCTCGGCGGCAGCGCGCGCCATGCCGGGCGTTGCGGAGGTGGACAGCATCGGGCGGAGTTCCGCACGGTCGGGGAGCGCACGCGCCGCATCGGTGGTCGGCGAGGCCCCTGCGGTTGGCGCGGATCCCGCGGGGGTCGTCGCCACGACAGGCTCGGCATCCGACTGCGGCCGGCCCGCGGCATCCGTTTTCATGCGGTGCAGGAGCCAACTCGACTTCTCGCCGTCTCCCGTCGTTCGGATGAGCGCGAGCCGCACGGTGCCGAGGGGCCCGCCTGGACGGCCCTCCAGAGTGGCGATCACCTCGTCGTCTCGCCACTTCTCAAGGTCGAAGTGGCCTTCATCCCAGATCGTGACCGTCCCGCCACCGTATTCGGCGGAGGGGATCGTTCCCTCGAACGTGGCGTAGTCCATCGGGTGGTCTTCGGTCATGACGGCCAGGCTGTTGCGCTTCGTGGTGTGGGGTACGCCGCGGGGAAGGGCCCAACTGACGAGCACACCGTCGTGTTCGAGACGGAAGTCCCAATGGAGACGGGATGCGTGGTGCTCCTGGATGACGAAGATCGGCTTGTCGACACTCGGTGATGCGCCGATTGGATTTGCGGGGACGGGCTCGGGAGTGCGCCCCGCCGTGCGCTTGGCGATGTAGGCGGTGAGCGGCCCCGAGTCGGAGGTGCGCGCGTTCGCGGAGTACCCGAGCGCTGCCATCGGATCGCCGATCTGCCCCGCACGCGCGAGGACCTCGTCGAAACTCAGATGCGCCAGGTGCGGGTCCGATAGCTCGTCCCACGTCCGCGGCGCCGCCACCGTCGGGTGCACGCGTCCGCGCAGCGAGTAGGGCAGGATCGTGGTCTTCGCGCCGTTGTTCTGACTCCAGTCGAGCAGAACCTTCCCGGCGCGATCGGCCTTGCGCATGTTGCTGATCACCAGGTCGGGGTGATCGGCTTCCAGCGCGAGCGCGAGCTCATGGGCGATCGCCGACGCCTGTTCCGTCGAGTGTCCTGCGGGGAGCGCCGCATACAGGTGGATGCCTTTGCTCCCGCTCGTGACGGGAAACACGTCCATGCCCATGTCGCCCAGGATCGTTCGTGCCCACGACGCGATGAGCGCGCATTCGGGCAAGCCGACACCGGGTCCGGGGTCGAGGTCCAGCACCAGCCGGTCGGCGTCGCCGCGCTCACCCGTCGTGGTGAACCGCCACTGCGGGACGTGCAATTCGAGGCTGGCGACCTGCGCGAGGTAGACGAGCGTCGGGACATCCTCCACCAGCGGATAGTCCTTCGCGCCGGTCGAGTGCTGGATCGGCAGGCGCGGCACCCACGCCGGCGCTCCGCGTTCGAGGTCCTTCGCGAAGAACACCGGGCCGGGATCGGACTCGGTTCCCACCCCGTCGGGCCAGCGTTTTCGGGTGACCGGACGACCGGTCGCGTGCGGGATCAGCAACGGCGCGATGCGCGTGTAATAGTCGATGACTTCGCCCTTGGTGGTCCCCGTCTCGGGGTAGAGCACCTTGTCGAGGTTGGTGATCCGCAGGCGACGGCCACCGACTGTGACTTCCTGCTGCGCACCTGCCATAGCGACAGGCTAATCGGCAACTACTGGCCCCGTAGTGCTCACACGGTGTTCACTGGGGGGATGAGAGCGATCTGGAAGGGCGCGCTGACCTTTGGCCTGGTCAACGTCCCGGTGAAGGTGTATTCGGCGACCGAAGACCACGATGTATCGCTGCATCAGGTGCATGCCGCCGACGGCGGACGCATCCGGTATCAGCGCATCTGCGAAATCGACGGCGAGGTGGTCCCGTACTCCGAGATCGACCGTGCGTATGACGACGGAGAGCGGACGGTGGTGCTCACCAAGGACGATCTTGCCTCGCTCCCATCGGAGCGCAGCCGCGAGATCGATGTCGTCGAGTTCGTCCCGAGTGAGCAGATCGACCTCTTGACGCTCGACAAGGCCTACTACCTCGAGCCGGATTCGACATCCCCGAAGGCATATGTGCTGCTCCGGCGCACATTGGAGGCGACTGACCGCACGGCGATCGTGCGGTTCTCGCTGCGGCAGAAGACCCGGCTTGCCGCGCTTCGCGTTCGGGGGGATGTCTTGGTGCTGCAGACGCTTCTCTGGGCGGACGAGGTCCGCGAGGCATCCTTCCCCGCGCTCGATGAATCGGTGCGGATCTCCGCAAAGGAACTGGAACTGTCGGCGTCGCTCGTCGAGAGCTTCGCGGGGGACTTCGACCCGACTGAATTCGGCGACGAGTATCAGCAGGAACTGCGGACGCTGATCGACGCGAAACTCGAGAAGGGCGACGCTCTCGACACGTCAGAGACCTTCGGTACCGATGAAGAAGTCGAGACCGGGGGCGAGGTCATCGATTTGATGGCGGCACTACGGGCGAGCGTAGAGCGGAGCCGTGCTGCCCGCGGTGAAGCCAAGAAGCCGGCCACGTCCGGCGGCGAGAAATCGGAGAAGCCGGCCGCGAAGAAGCCGAAGAAGGCGAAGGCCTCTTAAAGAGGATTGTGCCTCAGGAACGATCGCCCGGACCGTCGGCCGACGTGTCATGCGGCCGATCGGTGGGGTTTTCGCTCGCGTGCTCGATCCCGTGCTCGAAGACGGTCTGGTCGAGGATCAGCGCCTGTGCTTCGTCGTGATCGGTGATGACGTCTTCGCCCGCAGCGGCTTCCTTGCGGGCCTTGTTCCGCTCGGTGAAGTAGTGGAACAAGGTGATCGCGGCGGTGCCGCCGACCGCGGCGAGCAGGATCAGGTCGATGTACTCCGTCACGAGGTTGCTGATGAACGGGATGTACGCGATGAGGTACCCGAGCATCGTGAGACCGAAGCCCCACAGCAGCGCGCCGATGAGGTTGTAGAGCGAATAGCGACGCCACGGCATGTGGCCGACGCCCGCGGCGATGGGAGCGAAGGTGCGCACGACCGGCACGAAGCGGGCGAGGATCACCGTCAGGCCGCCGTAGCGAGTGAAGTACGCGTTCGTGCGCTCGACGTTCTTGATGCTGAAGAGTCCGGATTCCTTGCGTTCGAAAACAGCGGGGCCGCCCTTGTGGCCGATGAAATACCCGACCTCTCCGCCGATGAACGCGGACAGTGCGATCAGGAGAGACACAACCCAGATGTTGACGCCGAAGATGTTGCTCGTGTGTGTCAGGAGTCCTGAGATGACCAGGAGCGTATCGCCGGGGAAGAGGAATCCGATCAAAAGACCGGTCTCCGCGAAGATGATGAGGCAGACCACGAGGAGGGCCCACGGGCCGGCCCCGGCAATGATCGTCTCCGGGTCGAGCCAGGGGATGAGAGCTATCGAGTGCACGAGTTTCCCGTCGGTGATCCGGCTGCGTCTTGTGGTTCGGGGGCCTCGGCCGAGCGGCCGCGCAATCCCCCGACAAGTGTACGGACCCGAAACTGTGGACTACCTATGTCCAGTGCGGAAGGTGGGACTCGAACCCACACGCCCTGAGGCACAGGAACCTAAATCCTGCGTGTCTACCATTTCACCACTCCCGCGAGCCGATCCATCTTATCGAGCGCTCCTGGTGTCACGCGGAGGCAGCGGTCACGCGGAGACGGCGGAGGCGTACTGCGGGTTCTCGTAATGCGAGTTCTCGGCCGGTGCCGCCATCCGCGGCCGTCCGCCGACGATCCAGTAGACAAGTCCGACGAGGAGCGCACCGCCGACGAGGTTGCCGAGACCGACCCAGAGGAGGTTGCCTGCCATCAGGGGCACGGTGGCGTCGGACATGCCCGATGCGATCCCGATTGTGTAGGTGGTCATGTTGGCGACGACGTGCTCGAAGCCGGACGTGATGAATGCCGTGATCGCGGCGAAGATCACGAGGAACTTGGCGACGTCCGAGGTGAGCCGTGCGCACATCCAGATGGCAAGGCACACCAGGAGGTTGCACAGCACGCCGCGGAAGAACATCTCGGCGGGGCCCTCGTCAGCCTTTGCAGCGAGCATGTCTTGGAGCATCCCACCCGCAGCGGCGTTGGACGTCAGGACGCCGGACAGTGTGACCGCGATACCGAAGACGATCGCGCCGAGCAGATTTGCGACGAAGGTGAAGACGAGCGCTCCGAGTGCAGTCCAAGGACGGACGGCGCGCATGAGGGTTCCCTGCGTGAGTGTCATCATCGACGAGGTCACGAGTTCCGCGCCGGCGAACACCACGAGGGTGAGCGCGACGCCGAACACCACTCCGCTGACGATCTTTCCCCACCCGGAATCTGCGGCCAGGAGAGGGCCGGCGGCAGTGACCATCAGCACCACGCCGACGCCGATGTACGCGCCGCCGAGCATGCCAGAGACCGTGAAGCGCCCAGGGGTGCGCAGGCCATCGGCCTTGTGCAGGGCTGCATCTGCTTGTCTTTGGAGCGTCTGCTCGATCGTCAGCACGAGTACCACCATCCTTCTCGGTTCTATTGTCCTCCATGTGGTCCGACCACACAAGATCACACGCTGTGAATAGCCCGCACGCCTTTCGGGGACGGTAGCGTCGAAGGCATGACTTCTCCCTTCGATAAGGCTCAGTCCCTGTCCGCGCTGCACTCCGCGCCTGAGATCTTGCGCGTCGTGAACGTCTGGGATGTGGTGTCGGCCAAGGCCATAGCTGCCCTTGACCAGACGCGCGCCATCGCGACGGCGGGGCATTCCATCGCGGCGTCGTACGGGTACGCGGACGGCACTATTCCGCTGGACGTGTCGTTGGGGATGATCTCCCGGATCGTCGAAGCGACCGAGCTTCCCGTGTCCGCCGACCTGGATGACGGATACGAAGAGCCGGGCGAGACGGTTCGCCGCGCGATCGGGGTCGGGGTCGTGGGCGCGAACGTGGAAGACCGGTTGCGCCCTTTGTCGGAGTCTGTCGCCCGCATCGAGGCCGTGATCCGCGCCGGTGAGGCGGAGGGTGTGCCTTTCGTGCTCAATGCACGCACGGATGCGTTCGTCCGCGGGGGAGGACGCCCCGTGGCAGAGTCGATCGCCGATGCGATCGAGCGCGGCCGCGCCTACCTCGACGCCGGGGCCAGCCTCGTGTTCGTGCCGGGAATCCTCGATGCAGACGTGACGCGCGAATTGGTCGCCGGCATCGGCGAGCGAAAGATCAGCGTGATCGGACTGCCGGGCGCGCTCACCGCGGCAGAGTACGAAGCTCTCGGGGTGGCCCGCATCTCTTACGGACCGATGACGCAGCGCGTCGCGCTGACGGCTCTGCAGGATCTCGCACTGGACCTGTACGGAGACGGCGCGATTCCGTCATCCGTGCGCGCATTGAACTGACGGATGCCGCGCGCCGACGATCAGGATTTCCGCGCCGCGTTCGCGGACGTTCTCCATGCGCGGCGCGATGACCTCTTGCGCGAGCTCGGTGCGACCGAATCGCAACTTGTGGAGATCCGCACGGCGAAGGGCGAAACGACCACCGACGACGAGCACGACCCCGAGGGTCCGACGCTGGCCAGCGAGTGGTCCCGCGCGGAAGGGCTGCGCGCTGGTGCTCTCGATGAACTTCGACAGATCGCGGACGCCGAGACACGACTAGCGGCGGGAACATATGGAGTCTGCGTCTCGTGTGGGCGCGAAATCCCCAGCGAGCGGCTGTACGTGCGCCCGGCCGCTCAGCGCTGTGTGCCGTGTGCGGATGTCGTGGCGGTCGGGCGAGGCTGAGCTCAGGCGGCGTCGCGCACGAGCGAGAAGACCGCGATCGTCCGCGTGGTCTTCTTCTCGTAGTCGGCGAAGCCGGGGGAGGCGGCGAGGAACTGCGCCCAACCGGCATCCCGCTCGGCGCCCTTGAGTTCGACGGCGGTCGCAGAGTATTCACGGTCGCCCGACTCGACTGTGACGGCAGGGTTGGCTCGCAGGTTGTGAGCCCAGGCAGGTTCGTCGGGCGCTCCGCCTTTCGATGCGGCGATCAGCCATCCGTCGGAGGTGGGAATGCCCATCAGCGGGTTGATGCGGGCAGCACCGGACTTCGCGCCGGTGTTGTGGAGGAGGACCAGTCGGTCCCCGAAGCCCGCCGTTTCGACGTAGCCGTCATTGGCGCGGAACTCGGCGATGATCTGGTCGTTGAAGTCGCTCATGATGACAGCCTACGAGCGCGTGCAGGGCGTGACGGCGCTGCGCGGCAGGAATAGGCTCGACGCATGCTTGCCACCGTGATCCATGCTGCCCGCGACATCCGCGTCGAAGAGGTTGCCGACCCCGTCCTGTCCACGGGAGGCGACGCCATCGTGCGCGTTGTCGCGGCATGCGTGTGCGGATCGGACCTCTGGCCGTACCGCGGTGTGACACCCACCGACCACCCGCACCGCATCGGCCACGAGTTCATCGGCGTCGTGGAGTCGGTGGGCGCGGAGGTCGAGCGCGTGAAGGCGGGCGATTTCGTCATTGCCCCGTTCTACGTGTGCGACGGAACCTGCGCGAACTGCCTGAACGGGGTCAGCACGTCGTGCCTCAGCGGCGGATGGTGGGGGAGCGACGACAAAGTCGGCGGTTTCGCCGACGGTGGCCAGGGCGAGTACGTGCGCATTCCCCTCGCTGACGGCACACTCGCCGTCGTGCCCGGTCCCATCGGAGACGACGAGATCCCCGGTCTCCTCACCCTCAGCGACGTCATGGGCACCGGTCACCACGCGGCGGTGTCAGCCGGAGTGAGTGCCGGTGACACGGTCGCTGTCGTGGGTGACGGCGCTGTCGGATTGTGCGCGATCATCGCGGCGAAGCGCCTCGGCGCCACCACGATCATCGCAATGTCGCGGCATCCGCAGCGCCAGGCGCTGGCTCGCGAATTCGGTGCGACGCACATCGTCGAGGAACGCGGCGAGGCGGGCATCGAGCGGGTGCGCGAGCTGACCGGCGGGATCGGCGCAGACCGGGTGCTCGAATGCGTGGGCACGAAGGAGTCGATGGATCAGGCGCTGCAGTCGACGCGTCCCGGTGGCATGGTCGGCTACGTCGGCGTCCCCAACGGCGGGCCGGAACTGCCCGTCCGCCAGATGTTCAGCCGCAACGTGGGAGTCAACGGCGGTGTCGCTCCCGTCCGCGGATACATCGAGGAGCTGCTGCCCGACGTGCGCTCCGGCGCCATCAAGCCTGGTCTTGTGTTCGACCTCGAGCTTCCGCTCGCTGAGGCTGCAGAGGCGTATGCCGCGATGGACGAGCGGCGGGCGACGAAGGTGCTGTTGCGGCCATAGCTCCGGCTGGCGCGACGCGCGGCATCCGTGCCGACTCTTCCTCCGCTGTGGATAACTTCGGATGGGGTCGGCCGGGGATTGTCAGGATGCCGGGATGGCCCTCGCATTCGCCCCGGGAGCGACCGTCGACACGACGGCGTTGGTGGTCGAGCGCGTCCGCGACCGGTTGCGCGCCGAGGGCGCCGACCCGGGTCGCAGGCCTGACGTCGCGGCCGAGATCGCGTTGGCAGAAGTCCGACGCCACAACGACTTCGCCCTCGCGCGCGGACTCGAGCCCGTAGACGACGAAGCAGGATGCGTGCGGGAGATCCTCGCCACGGTCTCCGGCTATGGCCCGCTTCAGGCGCTCCTCGACGATCCGACCGTCGAGGAGGTCTGGCTCAATGCGCCCGACAGAATCTTCGTGGCACGGGCAGGTCGCAGCGAACGCGTTCCGCTGGCGCTGACGGATGCCGCCGTGCGAGATCTCGTCGAGCGGATGCTGCATGCGACCGGTCGACGAGTGGACCTGAGCCAGCCCTTTGTGGACGCGTCCCTGCCAGACGGGTCGCGGTTGCACGTTGTCATCCCGGACATCACCCGTCAGCACTGGTCGGTCAACATCCGGAAGTTCCTCGCGGCGTACCGGACGCTCGACGACCTCGCCGCGATCGGATCGATTGCCCCGGCGGCGATGTCTCTACTCGAAGACGCCATGGTTTCCGGTCGCAGCGTCATCGTCTCTGGCGCGACCCACGCGGGCAAGACCACATTGCTTGCGGCGCTGATTGCCGCGTGCCCGCCCGATCACCGCATCATCACCGTCGAGGAGACCTTCGAACTCGCCGTCCGTGCACCGGACATCGTTGCGCTTCAGGGACGTCAGCCGAGTCTTGAGGGCACCGGTGAGGTCAGTCTCCGACGTCTCGTCAAAGAAGCGCTGCGCATGCGCCCGGACCGGCTCGTCGTCGGGGAGGTCCGCGATGCCGAAGCGTTGGATCTCGTGCTCGCGCTCAACACCGGTGTGCCCGGCGCCGCGACGGTGCACGCGAATTCCGCTGCCGATGCCCTGCGCAAACTCTCCGCGCTCCCATTGCTGGCGGGGCGCAACATCGATGCCGGGTTCGTACTGCCCGCACTGGCGTCGTCGGTCGACCTCGTCGTCCACTGCGCCCGAGACGCGTCCGGCCGCCGAGCCGTCGTCGAGATCGTGGAACCCACCGGGGAGATCCAGGACGGCGTCATCCGCACTCGTCCGCTCTATGAGGCGGCGCCAGGATGACTGTCGTCTGGGGCGTGATGCTCGCGGCGGGAGTCCTGCTGGTGGCATCCCCCTGGCTCTGGCCCGCACGAGCGAAGCGTGAGCGGCCGGAAGCATCCGGCGCGCTCGTCGCCCTGCTGCAGGAGGCCGGCCTCGCGCACTCGACCCCCGGACATCTCCTCGTCGTCTCCGGGCTTCTCGCCGCGGTAGGAGGCGCGATCTGTTGGCTGTTCGTCCCGGTACCCGCCCTTGCGCTGGTGGCCATGGTCGTCGGAGCTGCGACGCCGACGGTCTGGTTACGGGGGCGCGCGCAACGCTTGCGGCGTGCGCGACGAGGACTCTGGCCCGATATCTGCGACTTGTTGATCGCTTCCGTGCGTGCGGGGATGTCGCTCCCTGATGCGGTTTCGAGCCTCGCGGTGTCTGCTCCGATCTCGCTACGGCCGGCGTTCGCGATGTTCGCGGGCGACATGGCGGCATCCGGGCACTTCGACTCGAGCGTCATCCGCCTCAAGACCGCTCTCGCCGATCCCGTCGCCGATCGCATCGTCGAGAGCCTCCGGATGGCACGGCAGGTCGGCGGCACCGAATTGACCTCGGTGCTGCGCGCGCTGTCGTCATCGGTACGGACCGAAGCGGCACTGCGCGCCGAGGTCGAGGCGCGCCAGTCCTGGGTCAGGGGAGCGGCCGTGCTCGGCGTCATCGCACCCTGGGTGATCTTGGCGCTGTTGGCACTGCGGCCCGAGGGCGCCGCGGCATACGCGAGCGCCGAGGGCCTCGTGGTCATCCTCGTCGGCGCGGCCGTGTCGTTCGTCGCCTATCGCATCATGCTTCGCATCGGCAGGCTCCCCGAGCCGCGGCGGTGGTTCGGGTGAGCGTCGTCAGCCAGTTCGCCATTGCGATTCTGCTCGGCGTGTGCCTTCGCCGTCGGGTTGCTCCTCGCCGGCACCCGGGTACCGCGATGGGCCGCGCCCACCCTGTCGCAGCGGATCGCGCCCTATGTGCGCGATATCGCGGATCCCCGCGGTCTCACCCCACTTGCTCTGCCATCGTGGACGACCGGGTGGCGCACTCAGCGTGACCGGTTCCTGGGAATGGTGGGTGGTGCCGAGGCGACCGCGAGGAGGCTGCGCCAAGCGGGATCGCCGATGGATGTGTCCACCTTCCGCGCTCGCCAACTTGTGTGGGCGCTGGTCGGAGTGGCCGCCGGCGGACTGATCGTGGTGGCGCTCGCCCTCGCCGGGCGGATGTCGCCGGCCGTGGCGCTCGTACCTCCGATTCTCGGTGTCGTCGCCGTGGTCATCAGTGATGCACTGCTGAGCGCGCGTGCGAAGGGGCGGATGGCGCGCATCGAGGAAGAACTGCCAACCGTGCTCGAATTTCTGGCGCTGTGTCTGGCCGCCGGGGAAGGACTGCTCGACGCGCTGCGCCGTGTCGGCGAGGTGGGCGCAGGTGAGCTGACCGGGGAGATCCGGCGCGCCGTCCTCGCGACGGGCACGGGGTCGAGCCTCGCGGAGGCGCTCAGCAAGCTGTCGACGGATCTCGATGTGCCCGCGGTGTCGCGCTGCGCCGATCACCTCATCGCAGCAATCGAGAGGGGAGCGCCGCTCGCACAGGTGCTCCAGGCGCAGGCGGCGGATGCCCGCGAAGAAGCCAAGCGGACCCTGATCGAACAAGCCGGCCGAAAGGAGATCTACATGCTGATCCCTTTGGTCTTTTTGATTTTGCCGTTGTCGGTGCTTTTTGCGATCTTCCCGGGAATCGTCATCTTGCGGCTGGGCCTGGGCTGACCATCGTCAATCGAAAGGAGTCGGACATCATGGCCGACATGTGGAAGAGAACACAGATGAGGTGGCGCACCGGCTGGGGCGACCTGATCGACGAAGATCGCGGCGATGTGCCCGGTTGGGTGCTCATCACGCTGATGACCGCAGGCTTGGTCGTCGTGATCTGGGCTGTTGCGGGACCCGCGCTGGCAGACCTCTTCCAGCAGGCGATCTCGCGCGTCTCTGGTCTCTGAGCCGTCCAACTCGTCCCACCACAAGCGTATGTCGGGGTTCTGGCGCGATGAGCGAGGCTCGAGCCCGGTCGAGTTCGTGCTCGTCGGGGTGCTGCTCACGATTCTGACCCTCGCCGTGGTGCAACTCGGCCTTGCCGTCTATGTTCGCAACGTCGTGCACGATGCGGCTGTCGAAGGCGCTTATCGGGCAGCACTCGCCGACACGTCCCTCAGCGAAGGCGCCGCCAGGACAGGCGAAATCATCACCCGCACCGTCGGCGCCGAGTTCGCCCAGGGGATCAGGGTGCAGGAGACGTCCGCACTCGGACATCCCGCCGTCGAAGTCACCGTGGTCGCGACGCTGCCGCTGATCGGCCTGCTCGGCGCACCGAACGCGATGGAGGTGACTGCCCATGCACCTTTGGAGACCCTCGAGTGACTCGGATGCCCGATCAGACGGCTCCGGCGGATCCCCGTCGAGCGAGTCAGGCTCGGCGGCGCTGGAGTTCATCGTCGTCGGGCTGCTGCTGTTGGTTCCCGTGGTCTACCTCGTCGTCGCGATGGGCGCGATCCAGGGCCAGGCGCTCGGTGCGCAGGCGGGGGCACGCCATATCGCGCGAACCCTCGCGACCGCGCCGGATGCCGGGACAGCCGCCCAGCGGGCGGACCGGGTGCTCGATTCGGTCGTCCAGGAGTACGGACTCGACCCGGAGTCGGTGCACGTCTCGCTGTCGTGCACCCCAGCGGGCAGCACGTGCCCCGAAGCCGGAGCCACGGTGCTCGTGACCGTCTCCACGACGGTCGCCCTGCCGCTTGTGCCGCCGGTGTTGGGGCTCGACGAGTTCGCTCGCATTCCTGTGGAAGCATCGTCCGCGCAAAAGGTGTCACGATTCTGGGGACTCGAATGAACATCTGGCGCGATAGATCGAATGATGAGGGGTCGGTTCTGCTCCTGAGCCTCGGCTACGCGGTGCTCGCGCTGGCACTGGTCTTCGTGTGCGTCGACGCGACGAGCCTGTACCTCGAGCAGAAGCGGGTTGATGCGATCGCGGATGCCGCAGCCCTCGCCGGCGCGGATGGCTTCACTCTGACCGTGTCGGCGGACGGTCCGGTGGCCGAATTGACCGACGACGGCGTGCGCGCGCAGGCGCAATCGATGATCGATGCCTACGGCACGTCTGTTCTCGTGAACGCGAGCACGCCCGATGGCGTCTCGGCGAGGGTGACGGTGGCGGCGGTGTGGCATCCGCCCATCGTCAGCATTTTCGTTCCCGATGGCGTCGCGGTGCAGTCGACGGCGACCAGTCGCAACGCGCTCGGCTGAGTCAACGGCTCGTACTGCCCCCAGCGACCCTCGGCACGAACCGCGGAACCCAGCGAATGAACGCGGCAGCGCCGAGTAGGCCGACCACCCCCAGCACACCGGTCGCGATCGACAGCGAAGCGACGGCAGTGATCGCGGCGACCGCGAGCGGGGCGGCGGCACCTCCCGCATCGGTGAGCGTGCGCCACGAGCCAAGGAACGCGGCCGGATCCCGCTGGGGTGCGACATCCGCTCCGAGAGTGAGGAGGATGCCGCTCGAAAGCCCATTGCCGACGCCGAGGACCGCCGCGAACAGGGCGAACCACATCGCCGCTTGGTCGAGATCGTGGGTGAAGGAGAGGGCGATGAAGCCCATCCCCATGAGCAGCATCGCCGGGAGCGCCGCCCAGAGCCGCCCGAACCGATCCATCACCTGCCCGCTGGCATAGAACAGCGCGAAGTCGATGGCGCCCGACACCCCGATCACCAGGGCGATCGTCTGACCGTCGAGGCCGATCGACAGGCCCCAGAGAGGGAGGACGACCTGACGGGTGGACCGGACGGCAGACAACGTCGCGGCCGCGAGCCCGAGACGTGAAAGAACCGTCCGATTCCGCCACATCGTCGGGAACACTCCTGCCCGCTGAGCCGTCGGAATCGACCCGGTCACCGGTTCACCGCTGTCTTCGGCGACCCCGACATCTCCACGGTTATCGGTCCCAGACACCGTCGCTTCGGGGTCGGGTCCGAACGCGACGAGGAGGATCGTGGCGACGAGGCAGATCCCGAAGAACCAGGCCGCCGCCTGGGGCTCGTGGAAGACGGCGAGAAGCGCGGCAGCTACGAACGGTCCGACGAACATCCCGAGGCGGAACGATCCGCCCAAAAGGGACAGCGCGCGCGCCCGGAACGACAGCGGAACGCGGGTGGTCATGAACGAGTGTCTTGCGAGGCCGAACGCCGCGGCGCAGAACCCGATGAGGAACACGGATGCGGCGAAGAGCCCGATGGACGGAGCGAGCGCCATTCCCGTGACGCCCACGAGCGAGATGAGCCCGGCCCCGATCATGGTGGCGCGCTCGCCGACCCGCGCGACGGCCCAGCCGGCAGGAAGATTGCCGACGAGCTGACCGACGACGAGCGCCGAGGCGACGAGCGCCGCCGCGGCAACGTCGGCGCCAAGCTGGGCCGCCAAGATCGGAATGAGGGGGATCACCGCGCCCTCACCGAGCGCGAACAACACGGTCGGACCGTAGATCATCGGCGCGAGGCGCCACAACACCGCGCCCATCGGCGGGGGATCAGGTGTCGCGCTCACTTCTCCACGTTAGCCCGGGCATTCGAAGAGACGGTCTGAGAAGCAATTCACCGAATTCAGGACCAGGTGCATCCAAGCAGGACCATTCGCCGGAATACATATGCACAGGCGCGAAAAGGTCGCGTCGCCCAGAAGGAGATCCCCATGCGCAAGAAAATCACCGTGGGTGCACTCATCGCAGCCCTCGCTGTGGTCGGCTTCGCCGCCCCCGCTCAGGCCGCCGATGGAGACGCCGCCTTGTCCGTCCTGCACGGCATCCCCGATACCCCCGTCGATGTGTATGTCAACGGCGAATTGACGCTCGATGACTTTCAGCCCGGTGATCTCGCCGGACCGTTGGCTCTTCCCGCCGGCGACTACGAAGTGGCCTTGACGGCCACAGATGCCGCCGACGCCTCGGCGCCTGTGCTCGGCCCCATTACTCTTTCGCTGGCGGCCGGCACCAACTACACGGCGGTGGCCTTCCTGGACGCCGATGGAAACCCGACGGCGAAGCTGTTCACGAACGACACAAAGCCGACCGCCGCAGGTCAGGGACGACTTACCGTCCGTCACGTGGCCGCTGCGCCGGCAGTCGACATCCTCGCGGGCGGTTCCGCTGTCGTGACCGGCCTGGCCAATCCAGACGAGGCAACCCTCGACTTGCCCGCCGGCACCGTCTCCGCGGCTGTCGCCCTTACCGGCACGACGGACCCGGTCATCGGACCGGCGGACGTCACCGTGGATGACGGATCTCTCACGGTCGTGTACGCGTGGGGCAGTGCGGCCGACAGCAACCTCGCCCTCGCGGTGCAGACCGTGACCGGACTTCACTCCGACCCCAACGGTGTGAACACGGGTGAAGCAGGACTCGCGGCGGAGAACCGCGACAGCACGGGCACGATGGTGCTCGGGCTTGGCCTGCTGGGAGCACTCGCCGCCGCAGCGATCCTGATGGTGCGTCGCTCGCGTACGCAGTCCTGACACCCATGAAGGCCTCGCACGTTCCCCACGCCCTGGCGGTCTTCGCTTTGGCGGTCGTGCTGGCGGCCTGTTCCCCCTCGCCTGCCCCCACAGGCGAGGGGGAAACTCCTGTCGCCGTACCCACGCCACGGCCTACGGCAGTTATCGACGTGCCTATCGCACCCGCCACCGTTCCGCCGGTCGCTCCCGCGGCGCCCGCTCCGACCGAACTGACAATCGGTGGGCTCGGTGTAGACATGCCGATCGTGCCGGTCGGTGTCCAGGAGGACGGCTCGATGGAGATTCCAAAGCAACCATCCGTCGCCGGGTGGTATAGGTACAGCTCCGCCCCATCCTCGGACACCGGAGCGCTGGTGTTGGCGGCTCATGTCGACTCACGGATCTACGGACTCGGACCCCTGTCGGAGTTGCGCTACGCCGAGGCGGGCGAGAGTGTGACGGTTGTGGATGCCGCGGGCACTCCCCGCGAATACACGATCGAGTCGGTCACCTATATCGCGCGCAGTGCACTCCCGGTGTCCGACCTGTTCCAGCGAACGGGCGAATCATCGCTGGTGATCATCACCTGCGGCGGCGAGTTCGACGAAGCGACCCGCAGCTACAGCGACAACGTGGTGGCCGTCGCGAGTCCGGTACTGTGAGGACACGCGTCAATGTCGACGCTGCTGACGAGCGGGGAGCTTTCGATCAACGGGGATGATTCGGACCTCGCGAAGCGGTTCACGCAGGGTGATTCGCGGGCGCTGAAAGAGATGTACGACCGGTGGTCTCGTCTGGTCTACAGCCTTGCCGCGCACTCGCTCGGGGACTTCTCCGAAGCGGAGGACGTCACCCAGCGCACCTTCGTCTCGGCGTGGACCTCTCGTGCGAACTTCGACTCGACGCGTGCGTCGCTGAGCACGTGGCTCATCGCGATCGCCAAGCATAGGATCGCAGATGCGCACGAGGTGCGCTCCCGCGTGTCACGACTGGACGAGGCTCTGCGTCAAACGGCGGTCGAAGCGGTGGAGCAGCCACCAGACCTCGCCGATACGCTGATGGTCGCCCAGGAACTCGAACAACTCGAGCCCGATGCGCGAGAAGTGGTACGCCTGGCGTTCTTCGACGATCTGACACACGCGCAGATCGCCACACGGATGGATATGCCCCTGGGAACGGTGAAGAGTCACCTGCGGAGAAGCCTGACCCGAATGAGGACGCGGATGGAGGATGCTCGTGTCACATATTGACCCTGAGACTCTGGCGTTGCTCGCTTTGGGGGAGCCGGTCCTCTCTGATGACGAGCGGGATCATCTCGCGACGTGCCCCGTGTGCGACAACGAGCGGCGTTCTTTCGAGCAGACCATCATCGCGGGACGCCGCGACCTGACGGAGTTGCCTTTGCACTCGCCGCCGGCGTCGGTGTGGGACTCGATCGCCGACGAGCTGCAGCTGCCGCGCGACGGAGAGAAGCACGTCGTGCCGCGCAGACCCCGCCGACCTCGTCGACGGCGAATGCTGATCGGCGTTGCGAGTCTGCTTGCCGCAGTATCCATCGTGGCGGTGATCTTCGTCGTGAGCACCGTGCGGACATCGGCACCGACGATCGTCTCCGAGGCGGCCCTCGACCCTTTCCCCGATCATCCGGGCGCGTCTGGGACAGCGGAAGTCGAACGCGTAGCGGGAGGCGGTGATCGCATCGTCGTCACCCTGTCGGCCGACACCGCCGCGGACGGATTCCGCGAGGTGTGGCTGATCTCCTCCGACGCGTCGCAGTTGGTGAGCCTGGGTGTGCTCGAGGGTGCGAAGGCCACCTTCACCGTTCCGGCGGGCGTGGACCTCGACGAGTTCCCTCTTGTCGACATCTCTCAAGAGCCTGAGGATGGCGATGACGCGCACAGCGGCGATTCCATTGTCCGCGGAGAGCTGCACGACCTCTGATTTCGAGTTCTTGCTGACGTGATGCCGGGCGCCGGCCACGTTAGTCTGGAGTGTCATGCTCGAATTCGAGGCTTCTGCCGAAATCCAAGCCCTTCGCTCCACCTTCGCCGATATCAAGGAGGTGGTGGACGTTGATGCGCTCACCTCCGAGATCGCTCGCTTGAGCGATGAGGCCGGTGTCCCTGATCTCTGGGACGACACCGAGAAGGCGCAGAAGGTCACCAGCGCCCTCAGCCACCGGCAGTCGGAGCTCGCCCGCATCCGCGATATCGAACGGCGCCTCGACGATGTCGAGGTGCTCATCGAGATGGCCAACGAGATGGACGACGAGGACACCGTCGAAGAGGCCAAGCGTGAGATCACGGTTGTGTCGAGGATGATCGGCGACCTCGAGGTCCAGACTCTGCTCGACGGAGAGTACGACGATCGTCCGGCCGTCATCACGATTCGCGCCGGAGCCGGCGGAGTGGATGCCGCAGACTTCGCCGACATGCTCCTGCGCATGTACCTGCGGTGGGCCGAGCAGCACAAGTACTCGGCGACCGTGATGGACACGAGCTACGCGGAAGAGGCCGGCATCAAGTCGGCCACATTCGAGATCGACGCTCCATACGCCTTCGGCACGCTCAGCGTCGAGGCCGGTACCCACCGTCTCGTGCGGATGAGTCCGTTCGGCGCGGCTGGCAAGCGGCAGACATCCTTCGCCGCAGTCGAGGTCATCCCCCTCATGGAAGAGGCGACCGAAGTCGACATCCCCGAGAGCGACATCCGCGTCGATGTCTTCCGCTCGTCCGGCCCCGGCGGCCAGTCGGTCAACACGACGGACTCCGCGGTGCGCCTCACCCACCTTCCGACGGGCATCGTCGTGTCCATGCAGAACGAGAAGAGCCAGATCCAGAACCGCGCTGCCGCCATGCGGGTGCTGCAGTCTCGACTGCTCCTCGTCCAAAAAGAGCAGGAAGCGGCGACCAAGAAGGAACTCGCGGGCAACATCACCGCGAGCTGGGGCGACCAGATGCGCTCATACGTGCTGGCGCCGTACCAAATGGTCAAGGACCTCCGCACCGACCACGAGGTCAACAACCCCTCCGCGGTCTTCGACGGCGATCTCGACGGCTTCATCGCCGCGGGGATCCGCTGGCGCAAGCGCAAAGACGAGGATTGATCGCCGAGTTGCCTCGGGATGTCCCCAAGCGCTGCGGATAGCGACATCCGCTGGCAACTGGGTGGTGGATGCCGCGGCGTCCGGGTGTCGCTCGTGGCGCCGCCGGGGGTGACCCTTAGGCTCGACGGGTCATGATCCGGTTCGAACACGTCACCAAGCGCTATCGCGGGACGAATAAGCCAGCGCTGAGCGATGTCGACTTCGAAGTCCTGCGCGGGGAATTCGTCTTCCTTGTGGGAGCCTCTGGCTCTGGCAAGTCATCGTGCCTCCGCCTGATCCTGCGCGAGGACACCCCCAGCGAAGGGCAGGTCGTCGTCCTCGGCCGGGATCTGCAGAACCTCTCGAGCCGCAAGGTGCCGTATTTCCGCCGCCACATCGGGGCGGTCTTCCAGGACTTCCGGCTGTTGCCGAACAAGACGGTGTTCCAAAACGTCGCCTTCACGCTTCAGGTCATCGGATCGTCGCGGCCGTTCATCCAGCAGGCCGTCCCAGAAGTCCTCGCGCTCGTCGGACTGGAGGGCAAGGGGAAGCGATTCCCTCACGAACTCTCCGGCGGTGAGCAGCAGCGTGTGGCGATCGCGCGCGCGCTGGTGAACCGCCCTCAGATCCTCCTCGCCGACGAACCCACCGGAAACCTCGACCCCGGCACGTCGGCCGACATCATGCACCTTCTCGCGCGCATCAACCTCGGCGGCACGACCGTCGTGATGGCCACTCACGAAGCCGGATTCGTCGACCAGATGCAGCGCCGCGTGATCGAACTCAGCCAGGGCGTCGTCGTCCGCGATGAGCGGCAGGGCGGCTACGGCGACACCACCGGCATCCAGGTCCTGGCACCGGAGCAATCCCGTGGGGCAGCGGCAGCGGCGGCGATGACGGCCGTGCTGGAGCTTCAGCGCGAGATCGCGGAAGACCCCGAGCCTGCGTTGGCAGCCGCGGCGGCCATGGCCGCCGTGCACGAGCACGCTCACCCGGTGGCAGCAGATGCGCTCGACGCGGACGCCTCGGCCGCCGACGTGACGACGGCCGAGAAGAAGCCTGCGGCATCCGCGAAGAAGGATCTGCGACCGGCGCCGGATCTGTCCGCGTTGAGGGCACCCGTGCCACAGTCGCCGGCGTCGCCGCAGTCCACGCCCACCGGCGCCGATACTCAGCACGATCACGAGCCTGAACCAATGCCCGACCCCAGCGCCACCGAGGCGAAGTCCGATCCCTCGCCGACGACACGCCCCATCCACATCGAGGCTCCTGAGGTCGACCTCGAGGTCCTGGGGCTCGACGGTGCCGGAGCCGCCGAGCGACTCGGTCTCAGCAGAGAATCGGATGACGAAGTGGGGCCGACCTCGTGAGATTCCGGCTCATTCTCGGCGAGGCCCTCTCGGGACTCCGCCGCAACGCCTCCATGGTGATCTCCGTCATCCTCGTCACGTTCGTATCGCTGACGTTCGTCGGCGCCGCGATGCTGATGCAGATGCAGATCGGCAAGATGCACGACTACTGGGTGGATCGCGCCCAGGTCCAGATCCTGATGTGTGTCGCCGGCTCGACAACGACCACCTGCGCCGATGGTGTGGCGACCGATGCACAACTCGATGAAGTGCGACAGAAGCTCGCCAGTCCGGCACTGGCCGGCATCATCCGAGACGTCACCTTCGAGGATCGGGACCAGGCCTATGCGAAGGTCCTCGAGATCCTCGGGCAGGATTACGCCGACTTCGTCACGCCCGACCAACTGAACGAGACGTTCCGCATCAACCTCGTGGATCCCGGGAAAACGGCTGTCATCGCTGAAGCGTTCGGCGGGATGAACGGGGTCGAGCAGGTCAAGGACGAACTCCGATATCTCGATCCGCTGTTCTCCGCGTTGACCGTGGCGACGTACATCGCGGTCGGTATCGCGGCGCTGATGCTCATCGCGGCGGTCCTGCTGATCTCCACGACGATTCGACTCTCCGCCTTCGCTCGCAGGAAAGAGCTCGGAATCATGCGGCTCGTGGGGGCGTCGAATCGCTTCATCCAAGCGCCGTTCATCCTGGAGGGCGTCTTCGCCGCGTTCATCGGCTCTCTGCTGGCAAGCGCGGCGATCGTGGCCGGAGTCCGTTTCGGTGTCGAGGATTACCTGAAGGGTCGCGTCGATTTCGTGACGTCTTGGGTGGACCTATCGGATGCCGCGATCGTCGTCCCGACGGTGATCGTCATCGGCGTCGTGCTCTCGGCGGTGTCGGCCGGATTCGCGATCCGTCGCTGGCTCCGCACATAGCGCTCGCGCTCGGCTAGACTGGCAGGCTGTCGCTCACGGACTCATCCGGGCGGCTGAAACCAAGGAGTCATCATGCCCAGGGAACGCGGGGAGCAGGTCGTCGCGACCAACCGTCGCGCGCGCCACGACTACGCCATCGAGAAGACGTACGAGGCGGGGCTGGTGCTCACCGGCACCGAGGTGAAGTCGCTACGTCAGGGGCGCGCGAACCTGAGCGATGGGTACGCGTACATCGACGGTGGCCAGGTCTACCTCGACGCCGTCAACATCCCGGAGTACTCGCAGGGGCACTGGACCAACCACGCAGCCAAGCGCACGCGCAAGCTGCTGCTGCACAAGGAAGAGATCATCAAGCTCTCCCATGCGGTCAGTGCGGGCGGCTATACGCTCATCCCGCTCAAGCTGTACTTCTCGGATGGCCGCGCCAAGGTCGAGATCGCCGTGGCCAAGGGCATGCGGGAGTACGAAAAGCGCCAGACGATTCGCGAGCGCGAAGACAAGCGTGAAGCCGAGCGCGCGATGCGCTCGAAGAACCGCCTCGGCGACTGACCTCCAGGTCTTTCAGACGGCGCGGAACCGCGCTTCGACTTCGGCGGAGATGACGATGTCTGCGGGGCGAAGGTCGACGGAGTCGCGACCGTATCCTCCTGGCGCGGCTCCCGCCACCATCATCCGAGCCATTTCGGGCTGGCCGGCATCCGATCTGCTCAGCAGGCCGAGGTCCGCGATCTCGACCGGCTCGACGCTCGCGAATCCGAGGGCCGCTGCATAGGCCGTCGCTCGCTCGACGGCCACTCCGACGGCGGATGTCGCCACTTCCCGCTCGACGCGGGAGTGCGACTCGGGGGAGAGCTCCCATTGCATGTAGCGCACCTGCACGCCGTCCCCCTCGGCGAGGTCGCCAAGCCACCAGGACAGCACCGCGAAGTCGGTGAAAGTGGCCGTCAGTTCGACGGACGCGTGGTGGACGAGGTCAAGTTGGACGCCCTGATCGTTCCATGGGCGATCAGACCAGACCGACACGCGATCGCTCGACCATTCGAGCAGGGTGCCTGCTTCTGCCCGCGCGGCAAGGTCATTGCGAAGAGGTGCGGCAAGTGCCGCCATACGTTCCACGACGGGCCCGCGTTCGGGTCCATCTGCGACCACAGACACGTGCGCGATTCCGCGTTCCGGAGCAACCCGCGTCTCGTGCGCACCGCGGACGGTGATGAGGAGTTCAGCCATGCGGTGACTCTACGCCGCCGCCGCGGAATGGCGAGTGGGGGAGATCCGTTGTAAGCTGTAATGCTCTGGTGCCACGGCATCCGGGTGTGAAAAATTCCACAGTGTGACAACGGTCCTTCGCAAGAAGGTGCACGGGGATGATCGGTTTCGACATCGCCTGCGAATCTGCGAGAAGCGGGCCGAGGATGCAGGGTTATCTCGTAAACGACCTCTGCAAAACTATAATTGCCGATGCAAATCGCAATGATTTCGCCCTCGCTGCATAAGCGAGCCTGAAATCCGTCAGACCGTAGGCGATCCCGCTACGGACCCTGGCGTCATCTAGGGGTCTTGCTGCGTGATGGCGTCTGGACGTCACGCGGGACTTTTCCCAGACTGGGCTCGTCGACTTAGGTGTCTGTGACAAATGTCGGAGCCGAGCAGAACGTCTGCACAGACTGCGCCCGGAGAAGACGCAGTATCTCAGCGATGGACGGGGGTTCGATTCCCCCCATCTCCACCAACCGTTGTCACTGAGCAGAGGCCCCGAGAACCGCGTGATTACGCGGATTTCGGGGCCTTTGTTCATCTCTGGCGAGAGGACTCAAACCCAAATCGCCCACAAATCGCCCACAAACCTTGGGCGTATATAGGTCGAATTGCGTGTCCGAAAGCCGCTAGTTGCAGGTTTTCGACTCCACGTCCCGCAAGCAATGCGAAGGCGTCAGCCCGCCCAGAGGCGACCGACATTCGCGTTCACGCCGCCCTGGTTCATCCGTTCTGCGACGTCGGCGAGGTCGTCGTCGAACAGATCGGCGTAGGTATCGAGCGTCATCGCGGCGGACTTGTGGCCGAGCATTCGCTGGACCGCCTTGACGTTCGCGCCCGACGAGATGGCAAGGCTCGCGGCGGTGTGACGGAGGTCATGGGGCGTGAGGCGTTCAATGTCGGCGACGCTCAGGGCCGTCGTGAACCACGAGTTCATCCCGTACTGCGTCTTCGCGCGACGCAGGTGCTTGCCCTGCAGATCGGTGAAGACGAGTTCATCGGCGCGTTTGCCTCGGCAGAGTCGCTTGAGCGGGTCCTCGAGGAACGCGGGGAACGGCACGAGTCGGCGCTCCCAGTTCTTCGGTGTGCCGAGCACGATCTTTCCTTCGACTTCGACGGCCGCGCGCTGCACCTGGATTCGATGTCTCGGGAAGATGATGTCGCTGACATGCATCCCGATCGCCTCGCTCCACCGCAAGCCGCAGTACGAAAGCAGCAGTATGAGCGTCTTGTGGGTGTCGTTGTTGGTCGCCTCTGCAAGGCGAACGACCTCGGAGTGCGTGAGATAGCGGCGCGGCTTCTGCGATTGCTTCGGTGGGAGATTCTGAGCGCCGCGAGCGACGTTGCGAGGAATCCGTCCGTCGCGCACAGCGGTGTCGAGGATTCCGGCGAGCACACCCAGTGCGCGATAGACGACGCTTGCCGAGCGCGGGTGGGCGCCGGCCTTCTCGCTCTTCGTGCGCTTGGTCGTCGCCGTGCCCTCCGACAATTCCCGGATCCACTGTTCGACGTGCGACGCCCGGATGTCGCCGATGCGCACGTCGCCCCAGCGGGGCTGGACGTACACGCGCCACGAGGTGTTGAGCGAGCTGAACGACGACGCTTTGAGCGCGTGCTGCTTGTTCCGCAGCCACTCGACGCCGAGCGCGCCAACGGTGATGCGCGCCTCACCCGGATCGGTGTACGAGCCGTTCGATCGTGAGACCTCGGTGTGCGCGAGGTAGAGCTCCGCTTCCTTCTTGGTGCGGAAGCCCCTCCGCTCCACCTGCTTCTGCTGGTCGTTGCGCCAGCGGACGCGATACCGTCGTCCCGCCTCGATCTCGTAGGCCGTGATGCTTCCCATGCCTCACCTCGGGGCCAGGGTAGCGCCGAGATGGCGGTCGCGGGGTGGCTACGCAGCAAGCCCTGTGTGTCTTGTGGATAACTGTCGGCAGATGCAGTCTGTGGAGGTATCCGCAGGCTGCGGCGGGGCGTGCTGTTGCGGCGGGGTGGCACGTCGCCGAGGACACCGCAGACCGGGTAATGGAAGTCGTTTAGGAGTCCCGCATGCATGTAGATCCCTGGGTAGGCGGTGAAGACCAGCGTCAGGGACGCGCACGCCGGATCTCTCGGTCGTATCTGTACGGCGCGCACCGTCGTGAAAGGCGGGGTGAAGCAGATCCGCCGCCATCTCCTCGCCTTCCTCGACGACAACGTCGTAGGTGTCCCGAAGGTGGCCGATGAGGGCGTCGGCGACGGTGTGCACTGGCGCGAAGCGCTCCGGGTGCGTATCCACGGAGTAGGTATCCTCCGGCGGTGACCACTCCAACGGTTGCCGTAGTCCATGACCTGACCGCCGGCGTCACGGAACACCGGCGTGTCGATCGAAGGACGCGTGCTGGAACTCACCTCGCTATGCTCCCGCAACGCAATACCCAGGGGCTCGGCAGGAGTGCGCGAGCTGATCGTCGCAATGCGGATCGTCTTGCGCTACACCGGTCCTCGAGGGCACGTCGGCTGTCTCCGAGCGTGCGTCGCAGTTGGTGATCACGCGACGGATCGAGCTGCCGCCTCGATCGCTGCAATGCCCGCGGCCTTGACTGCCTGGACGTCGGACTCCTCCGGTCGTCCGCGGGTACGTCCCCGGAGCCGGTCGACCTGTTGGCGGTACTGCCGCCACGCGCGCTCGACGCGTTCCACGTCCGCGTCGTGACCGTCGCCCACCCAGTCCAACGCGGCGAATCCGTCGGACTTCAGGTCGACGTCAAGATCGTCCGGGTCATCCAGACAGAAGGGGATGTCGTTCGCCCGCGCCCATACGAAGACTGCGAGGCGCATCTGCCGCAGAGCATTGTCGTTCCACGACGCAGGAATTCCTGCGCGGGCGATAAGCACCCCATCCGAGTAGCCGCGCTCCACTCCGAAACGGACGATCATTTGGCCGCGCTGAACGCGGAGCTCCCAGACATCCATCTGCTGGGGTCCCCAGAAGACGCGAATAGCTCCGCCCGCGTCGATCAGCTGACGAGCGAATCGGGCTGCCTCGGCGTCCCTCTGCTCCAAGTGTTCGAGGAATCGCGGCAGATTGGCAAGGTCAGAGTCCGCATCCGTCATGATCACTCACGCTAGTAGCACCCACCAGCCCTGCCCGGCCAGGCGGGCAGCCGAGGTTGCCGGGACACCGGTCGCTCACCGCGACCGTCCGTGCGTCAGAACATTCGACGTTGCGACTCTCCTCCGCAGATGTATCTCGATTCTCACCTGATCAGTGGCTCGTCCGTGGGGATTCGCGTTGATAGACGGCCCATGTGGGAGCCCGTACGGCAGGACCTCGAAGTAGGCGAGTCTGCAGTGGTCGTCGACGACCGAGTGCACGTCGTCGTAGCCCTTCGGAGTGCTTCTGCGCGACGCTGCGACTGTCGGCCCTGCCGTTCGCTCGCCAACCGCCGCCGGCGGGGATGCGACCCACTTTCTTCACCTCCATGTGCACCGGCTCACCAGGCCGGTCCCACTCGTAGCGGGCCGCGGATAGTCGTGGGCGCTAGATCGTGAAGCCCAATTGGCTGGCTTGTGTCGCTGAATAGTGCGGAGCAGAATTGCGTTCTCGTCCGGTGCAGGCGGCTAGCGAGAAGTGGTGCCCGACCGGATGGCGTTCATCGCGGCCGACACGTCCGGGTCTTCGTCATCTCGAAGCAGTGCGACGACGTCCTCTGGAAGGTCGCGTTCGGCAGCAAGGTACCACCGCTGCAAGGGCGTGCCTGAGCGAGCGATCCGTCGCGCCCGTTGCGGGTCTGGGGGTAGTCCCTCGGCAGGCGTGTCACTGCGTTCGATGGCTAGCTGCACCATCGCCCCGACGACGAACTGGTCGTGTTTACGGGCTGATGTGGCGTTGAGCGAGACGACGACCTCCCCACCGGCCCAGACGGTCCAGTGAGGATCGTGGATCGTGCGATGCAGCTCGCCTGCATCACCGCGGTCAAGCCGATCGCGCAACCGATCGGCAACACTCAGCACCACCTCGTCCTGCCCGCTCAAGAAAACGGAGACGTTGGGCGCGTGGCTACCCGACACGATCGCCCACGACGGATCGGTCGTGTATCGCCAAAGACCGGGTTCGGTGGCGCGCGTCCAACCATCTTCCGTCAATCCCGCGCCGAGCGATTCGACACTCGACAGCAGACCACCCGTGATGGCCTTACGTACGACCGAGATAACACCGTCCGGAACGATCCGATCCGCGCCTGTCTGGTGAACCGTGTCATCTGCCAATCTGTGGCCCTCGGTGGTGCGGCCAAGACTAGTTCCAATGGTGCCCGCGATGCGGTCGCTGAGTGCGCACCACTTCCTTTCGGTTGGTCTGATTCCGCACGAGCGCTCCGGTAGGGGCGCCCCGTCGCAATTACCCGGCTCGCGCTCAAGCCCGATAGCGCGCGCCACATACGCACACTCGAACGACCGCAACGAATATCCCAGGAACCGCCTCCGACGACCTCAAGCGCCAGAACCACGAAGCAAGAAAGCCAAGAACAAGAACAGCAATGCACGCAGGCATCACGCGATGAGGCTCCCGGATCGAGCGCATAAAACGGCATCCAGCTACACGATACTGCAACGCACAAAAAGACCTGGCTAATGGTCAAAACGCGACGTAAAGTGACGCCATGCGAGGAGGGCTGGAGCGATGGAAGAGGGGCACTGATTCCCGAGGCGTTCGACAGGCGATCGCCTACGCGGTCGGGGGAACCTGCGATGCCCATCTCCATCACGCAAGCGGAGTCGATGCGCTCGATCGGTACGGCGCGGCATCCGATTCCAACGTCACTCGATTCATCGTCTCGGACGCCAGCATCACGAGCGACAAGCTCACCGCCGGCGGACTGCGTGTCTGGCTCACCGGCCACGATCCGGTCACGGGGGAGGAGCGAGGTCGCTCTCGGCTGAGTCCGGACGCGGACCTTGTGCTCGACGGGACGATCAATCACCCCAAGTCGTACAGCATCGCCGCGCTGCTCCATCCGGACCTGGCCACCGAGTTCGAGGCGCTGCAAGACCGCCTGCGGAACCGAATTCTGCTCACCTGGCAGAAGGAGCTCAATGCGCGCCGCGGCCACGACGGCCTCGATCGTGAGGACATCACGCGCATCGAAGTCGTCGAGCTGCAGCACCGACGATCGCGCGCGCTCGACCCGCACATTCACCGACACCTCTGGCTCAACGTGAAAGTGCTCGGCGCCGACGGGAAGTGGTCGAACCTCGACTCGCGTGTCGCGATGAAGCTGCACACGGTCATCAACGCCGAGGGCGAACTCGCCGCTCGCACCGATCCGGAATGGATCGCCGCGTTCGCCCGTCACGGATACACGATCAACGCGGCCGGCGAGATCGCCGAGCTAGCCGCCGCAGTTCGTCCACTGTCCCGCCGATCTGCGCAGATCGAAGCGAACCGGGCACGCCTGATCGCCGAGTGGGCTGCGGCGCACGACGGTGGCGCACCTAGTGCAGAAGTCATGAACCAGATCGATCGGCGGGCGTGGGCGGTGTCGCGTCCGAACAAGCCAGGACACCTCGACGAGGAATCCTGGGAGGCGATGGTTCGCGACGAGATCGCGGCGATCGATCCTGCGCTCGTTCGCGATCGCACCGCGGTCGTCGTCAGGTCGACCGGGCCCAACGAGGTCGATCTCGATCTGCTCGCAGCCATGGCGGTCGTCGACGCCGATACCCGCTCGACAACCTCGGGCGGGCGGTTCAGTGCTTTCGACCTCCGTGCCGGCGCGATTCGCGCGCTGTCTCGGTCCGGCGTCGTCGGCCACCGTGACGAACTGGACGAGGTGATCGAAACAATCGCAGGGCGAGCCCGGCATGGCTGCGTGGGGCTGAGCGTCGACGCTGACAGCCCTGGGCACGTGAAGAACCTCATGGCGACGGAGACGATGCGGGCGAAGGTCCTCGTTTCCCAGCGCCTAGACCTGATCGCGACACCCGGACGCTCGCTGCTCCCGAACGAGCTGCATCGGAACGCTGGCGCGATCGACGGATTCGACAAGCTGGATGCCACACAGCTGGCCGCGGCGTCCGCCATCGCTGGCACAGACGGACTCGTCACCGTCACCGGTCCCGCAGGTGCGGGGAAGACGACGATGCTGCGGGTAGCGCTCGGCGCGCTGATGCATCAACGCCGTCGCATGATCGTCGTCGCTCCGACCCGAAAGGCCGCGTCCGTTGCCGCACGTGAGGTCGGCGCGCCAGCGACCAGCGTCCACGCACTGCTCGCCGATCACGGCTACCGGTGGGGAGCCGATTCCGCGGGAGCGCAGTCGTGGCGACGTCTCGCGGCCGGCGAACTCGACGTCGATAGCGGGATGATCTACGAGGGTCCGCGCGCGTACCCTCTGCGGTCACATGACCGGATCGTGGTCGATGAGGCCGGCATGGTCGATCTTCAGACCGCGAATGCGCTCGTCGAGCTCGCGTACGAGCAGGGTGTCGGGATTGCGATGGTGGGGGACCCGCACCAGGCGCTGCCGGTCGGGCACATTGGTGCCATGGCCATGGCCGTTCGTCTCGCAGGGGCGGCGGTCGAACTCGACACCGTGCACCGATTCCGCGATCCGGAGTACGGAGCGCTCACCCTTCGTCTGCGGGACGCGGGCGACGCTCGGCACGCCTTCGCGGTGGCGCAGGAGCTAGCCAAGGGCAAGCAGATCGCACGGGTAGATCACCTCGACGCCGCGCGAGATCACTTGATAGACGGCTACTTCGACTGGCACGCACATGGCAAGCGCGTCGCACTCGTGTCGGCAACCAACAGCGAGGCGAATGCCATCAACGATGCGATCCAGCAGCGGCGCGTCGACCGCGGGGAGCTTGATGACACGCTCATGGCGGTGGGGATGGGGGAGCAACGTATCCTCGTCGGCGACACCGTGCAGACCCGCCGAAATGACACTCGAGCCGGTGTCGAGAATCGTGCCAGTGGATGGTGCGCAGCATCCACGAAGACGCGATCATGCTCGTCGCTCTCAGCGACAGTGGCGAACTGCGGCGAGTCACCGAGGACTACGCGCTCGAGCATCTGCAGCTCGCGTACGCGTCAACGGTGCATGGCATCCAAGGAGAGACGGTGGATGCTTCAGTCGTCGGGCCCGATGTGGATGCTGCGGGTCTCTACGTCGGCCTCACCCGCGGTCGCCTCCACAACGAGGTGGTCACGGTCGCGCCCACCGATCGTGCCGCACAGGTGAAGGTCGCCGCCAGCATGCTCCGCGGTGGCACCGAACTCACGATGGAGGACGCTGTCCGCGCGGCCGACGCCGAACTGCGGCGGGCAGCGAAAGCGCGCCATGACGCATCGATGGCCGGACCGTTCGTCGCGCCGAGCTCGACGTTGGGGTTGGCATGGTAGTCGTACGCTGCGCGATGACGCCCAGGGTCGCCTACCGGTGGAGTCGGGTATCAGGGAGTCGGCTATGCGGCGTCCGTATGCCGCACCTGACCGCGACAATCGATGCGGGCGGGTCTTGCGGACATCTGCTCTGCTCGTGGCAACTGCAAACCGCACCACGGCGACCATGAGACATCGGTGTTGCGTTGACCGACCGCTCAGCGGACTCGCTCTGGTAGCGGCGACCGAGCTGATGGGGATCTGCTTGCGTACGGCTTTCGTCACGATCGGGAGAGCCCAGACGAGGCTCGTCACGGGTAGGCGACGTGGTCGATCTCAACGATAATTGCCGGTGGTCTCGCGGCGAGATTCCATTGCGGTGGTCACTCCGCGCCGTCCAGTACGTGGCGGACCTGGCTGCCCAGGCTTGCGCGCCGGTGTGCCCACATCCGCTGCTGGTTGCGCGTGTCTGCGATGAGGTCTGGATCGATATCCGCGATTGCCATGCCTTCTAAGGTGTCCACGCTGGCGATTCGTCGTCCGAGCGGATCAAAGACCGCTGACCCGCCGATGAAATCGCTTGGACCGCCGACGAGTCCGCTGAATACGACGTAGACGCCGTTATCCAAGGCGCGTGACGCGAGGTGCAGATCGCGACGGTCGGCGCCGCCGGGGAAGTATGCACCGCTGTTGATGTAGACACTCGCGCCATTGGCGGCGGCTGCTGCGGCGTGCTCGGGGAAGTTCGCGTCATAGCAGACCGATAGCGCGAACGCCGTCCCTTTGAGAGAGAAGCAGTAGCCCTGGAGGCCAGGGGTGATTGTGGTCCGTTCGTTTTCGTAGAGGTGCTGCTTGTCGTAAGCGGCAAGCGGCGGTTGCCGCGGCGTCAGCACGAGGTCCGTCAGGGAGCGGCGATCGCCGCGATCCAGTGCGGTATTGAGGACGACAACGATGTCCGTTTCGTCAACTGCGCGCTGCACGTCGGACAGCCAGGTCAGGTCCGTAAGCGTCGGCAGGGTCCCGGCAAAGATGGAGTCGTCGTACCCAGTGACGAACGCTTCCGGGAACACGATGACATCGACACCCGCCGCCGCGGCCTGCCTGATGTAATTCGCAACCTTCGCGAGGTTGAGGTCCACCGCGCCGAGCGTAGATTCGGCCTGGACAGCGGCAACCCTTAGCGTCATCCCTCGATCTTTGCAGTCGGCGATGGGTAGCGACCACCGGGACGGGGGTGTTGGTGGCCCTTGTCCTAGCGTGGCCCGGTGGGGCCGTATGAGCGGCTGACGGTGGCGATCCGTACCTGGTAATCCTCGTACCAGACGGCTCGACCGCGTTCTTGGGCGATGACGTGCTCGGTCACCCGTTTCCACCCTGCTGCCGCAGAGTCGTCTGCCCAGTAGGAGACCGTGATCCCCAGCCCTTCGCGCGCCGCCTCGACGCCAAGGAATCCCGGCTGCTGCGACGCGAGGTCGACCATCCGCTGGGACATCACCCCATAGCCGTTTTCCCCATCGGTACGCAGGGAGGTGAAGATGACAGCTGTATAAGGCGGTTCAGGCGTTTGCGCGATCGACATGGATCACATCCTGACACTCAAGAGACTCCTGGCGCGTCCGGTGCTGCGCCGCGCCGACGAAGTAGCCCAACGTTGGCGATCGCCGTACGGGACGATTGTCAACGATTGCGCGACTAGTGCCCGGGTGGGGATGGCTAACCGCGCTGGCGACGACGCAATGCATGGATCCCGCCGGCAATAGCGGAGGCGAGCACTACGACGCCAACGGCCCAGAGAGTGGCAGGCGTGTCAACACCGTAGGCGGGCAACACCCAGTTCTCGAGCGCCGGCCGGCTGACAAACTGCCACCGGTTCCACGCCGTGAAGATTCCGATCAGACCTAACCTCAGCACTAAGAAGAGCGCGACGACGGCCGTGGCTACCAAACACCACCTAAATATGAGCGCGGCAGCACGAAGGCTACGCTCCTGGGGTGATTGGGCTGCTGTCATGTGGTCATCGTATGCCCGTGCGACAGTCCGATGATGATCCACCCCGCGCGTAGCGGGGTCCTCTACCATTCGCCGCCGGCGGCGGGTAGAGCTCTCACTGACTGAATCTCGATAGCGTCGACTCGCCGCAAGAGTGACGGCGCTCGCGGATCGCATCAGGCGAGGACCGAGGATCGACGGGCTATTCGCTCCCTTCTCGATAGGCTCCCCAAGCGTCTTGCGGAGAAAGAGCTGAACGGTTGGCAACCGTCATTGACCTGACGTGAGCGCGAAAATCCAGAGCGTCGCGCGGTGATCCACCCCGGTACTCCACGAACCTATCTATGCCGTCCTTGGATACATGGGTATAGGGAAGCTCGGCGTACAGCCGAACGGGCGCGTTCGGGTGGACGCGAATTTGTTCCAGTAGATCCGGGTGTAGCGCAAGAGCTTCTTCCAGAGAGGCTTCGCTGATTGCCGGATGTGCGACCGCGAAGTCACGCACGAGCGGGGAGGGGTCGTAAAGGAGCAGTTGAGCAGCGGCGTCTGAATCCAGGCTGATAGTCGACGCGAGAACGGCGCTCTTCCGTCTGCTTGCCATACTCCGACGGTATCGCGAGGGTGATCGGCCCCCGCCCGAAGCCGGTCCTCTAGCGGACGCTCAGCGGTCGTAGACGTCGCGGCGGTGGCCTAGCGTGATCACGGCGACGACAAGGATGTCGTCGTCTACCGTGTAGATGATGCGGTAGTCGCCGATGCGTACTCGCAGTCCGGGACGTCCTTGCAGCGATTTGGCGCCCGGTGGGCGCGGGTCCTCACCGAGTAGGGCGATCGCGCCACGGATGCGGTCGCGGTCTTGGTGATCTATCCGCTTCAGCGCGCGAACTGCGGCGGGACGCAGTTCGACCTGATAGGTCATGTCCAGCCCAGGTCGGCCTTCACCTGAGCCCACGGGATGTTGGCGCCTTCTTCTGCCATGGCTTCGTCGAATGCGGTGACATCTTCGGCGTCTTCGAGCGCTTCCATCATGCGTTCATACTGCGCAGGGCTGACGACGACCGCCGCGCGCTGGCCGCGACGCTCGATGAACACCGCTTCGCTCTGGGATCGGGTGATCACGTCGGAGAGGTGGTTGCGGGCGTCTGCGACACTGACGATGGACATTGCCCCACTGTACATCTCCGTCGTGCAGATGTACATGTGATCACGGCGACCTTGTGCCTATCGCCTATGTCCCCATGAGAGAAGTCTTCTGGCATGAATGAACTACTGATCGGATACGCACGCGTATCCACATACGAACAAGATCTCACTGCCCAGAAGATTGCACTCGAACGGCTCGGCGTCGATTCGAAGTACATCTACACCGACCATGGGTTGACCGGAACGAACCGTGCTCGACCCGGTCTACGCGAAGCGCTGGCCGCGTGCCGCAACGGGGACACCCTCGTCGTCGCGAAACTCGATCGTTTGGCCCGATCCCTTCGTGATGCGAAGGACATCATCGATGAACTGACGGCCAAGCACGTCAAGTTGAGCATCGGAGGTTCGGTGCACGATCCGCTCGATCCAGTGGGCCGATTGCTGTTCAACGTCCTCGCCATGGTCGCCGAATTCGAGTCCGATCTAATCCGAGCCCGAACTCGCGAGGGGATGCAAGTCGCGAAGGCCAAAGGCCGGCTCCGAGGAAAACAACCAAAACTGTCGGCCCCTCAGCAGCGTCACCTCATGGAGCTGCACAACGCCGGCACGCACTCGACGGCTGAGCTCGCCGAACTGTTCAGCGTAGCCCGATCGACCATCTACAGAACTATCGAACGGCAGCAGCGACCACCCGTGAATGCGGGCCGATAGCGGATGGCTCACCGCGGCAAGCCGGTCCTCCTGCGTGCGATCATGCTCTGGCGGACAGCAACCCAGCCCGTGAGCGGGTGGCTCGCGATCACGACTCGTCGGCGACGATCTCAGCTTTGAAGCCGGCAGAGTTCTCCAACCATCCTGCGTAGTGGCCGGGACCACCCGCATGCGGATAGCGCTCCGCGTATAGCGGGCGCCAGCCCTGCGTCTGGGCATCCACCATGATCGCGTCGACCCGCTCGGCTCCCCCGGCCTTGAACGCTAGGTGATTAACGCCCGGTGCCCGGCGGTCGTGCGCCCGCCCTGTGAGATTCGGCGATGTCGTCAACGTGAGGTACGCGCCACCGGCAGCCCACGATTGGCCCTCAGGCCATTCGCTCTCAAGGCTGAACCCGAGCCGCTGTAGGAGCCAACTCCACTCCGCCCGCGCCTCTTCGAGATCTGCGACCCAGACCTCGACATGATGAAAACCCGCCACGACGCAAGTCTCTCAGTCCGGCTCATCCGCCGTGGGACACGCCTCCTAGGCGCATAGCGGTCGTCCTGCGCGACAGTCTGCCTCACAGGCCCGTGGTCACCGCTCAGACGATTCGACAGCCTGGCGTCGCACGCAGGTGACGATTCGCATTTATGGCTAACCGAACCTACGTGAGGGCGCGGACCCTCCTCACGGCGGGTGCGTTGATCTCAGACTTGAGGGTTTCCCCGCATGCGAAGTGCGCGGCTGAGTTCGTAGCATCGGGCCAGGTAACAATGGCACCGGGTGACGATGGTCGACTACTCCTCCGGAATGCCTTCCCACTTCAACGCAGGAGGCGACTATGTCTTGGCCAATTGATTGGTTGTTCACGAAAGGTCCGGGGTATGACTGGACCGTAGGACAGAGTAACCAGCAGTACTTCAGATTGATGCTGAATCCTACTGAGCGCGTGCATTTCGGCGACGGCCTATACGCGCAGAACTTCGACGGACATGCCGTGCTCGAACACCAAGCTGGACGCGTCTCGTTTGGTCGCACTGTCAGGAAGGACGTCGAGTTCACGATCACGTGGGACGACGACAAGCGAGGCGAGTACAGAGGCACGCTTCATGACGACGGTAGGCTACGCGGCGTGACGAGAGAGGGGAACGGCGAATATACCGTTACCTGGTGGAATCACGACAACCACGTGAAGTGGGCAGTACCGGGTCAATACGAGACGCTGTAGCCGGCGATCGATCGCCTCGGTAGCGCTCCCGGCGTCACCTGCGCAGCCTCCCGGCACTCGTCTGGAGTGGTATTGACGTCGCGATCATCAGAACGGTGACGAAGGATGCCGCGAGCACACCTACCCAGAGGCCTTCAGGCTCGGTCAAGGCCAGGCGGGCTCCGCCGACCAGCGGTACGGCCACCACGATCGCGGCGATTCCCGCGACGCTGACGAGACCGCACACCGCTCGGGCCCAGGCTGGGACGATCCTGCCGAGCGTGCAGCCGCCGGCCAGGCCAAGGAGCGCGATGAGAACGGCGCCGCCGCCCAGCCCTTGCGTCAGGAAGACCAACAGGGCACCGGGAAGCAGTAGCGGAGCCACAGCGAACAGCAGCGGCGAAAGGATGAACCAGCGGACCCCTCGGGTCCGTCCCGTTGCGATCCTCGCGGCTGCCAACCCCAGGAGGCCGCCGACAATCACGCCGGGAACGAGGATTCCTGCAAAGGTGCCGCCCCACTCGAAGCGGGATGCGTAGCCTGCGAGCGCGGCCATGAACGCGCGAAAGCCCGCCGCCCAGGCGAGCCCGCAGATGGCACCGATCAGGACATAGGAGATCGCTGGCGCATGCCACGGCCGTGCCGGCCGCGGACGGGCCGACGTCGGGGCGGGCTGGCCGGTCACGAGAGTGTTCGCGCGGCGGCGCCGCGGGGCGCGTCGACAGCTGCCGGGGACGATCCAGCCCACCGCAGCATGACGATCCCGATCCACGCGAACAGAAGCAGCCAGGCGCCCAGTGCGATGCGACCCAGGGCGAACGGTGCGAAGATCGCGGGCAGAAGCGGGATGAACACGTAGATGCCGGTGATCAGCATCGCCCATCGACCGGAACCCACCAGCACCCGCGCACGGGCGGCAGCGATGCCGAGCAGCAGCAGGCCGATTCCCAGCACGATGGTGATCACGCCGTAGCCGGCACTGATCGCGTCGGTCACTGGTGATACCAATGGCGCGTCGACGCCGGCGATCGAGACCAGCTCCTGGACCGCGAGGAGCATCATCGCTGCCACCGCGATCCATCCCGCAGTTCCGGCAAAGCGGCCCCGCCCGGCGAGGCCTGCCTTCCAGAACCCCCCGAGGGCGACGGCGACCACGATGTGATGAAGGAAGAAGGAGATCTGGACCGCTACATATCCGCCGCCATCGAGCGGGTAGCTGTAACGATCGACGCTCACCATCGGCGGGATGGTGAGCAGCAGCACTGCCGCCAGCGCACCGAGGATCCCGCCGATGATTGCCGCCCATCCGCCGATGCGCGCGACTGCGTGGTCAGGCATGTTGCCTCCTCTGCCTGCACGATATAATCGGACCGCCGAGGCGGCATCCGTGAAATCACGCAACCTTGCCGGAGGACCCGTGCCACCTGATGACGGACCCGCAGCCCCGGTCGAGGCACTCGGCGCAGCCCAAGGGCACGCTCGGGCCGAAGAGCTCCTCGCGGAGGCGCGGTCCGAATCGCGGAACGGGTCGCTGGAGCGGGCGTGGCAGGCGTGCCAGGATGCCGCGGCGATAGGGCGGTCGTCGGGTGACGCGTCGATCCTGGCCGCCGCGGCGATCGCGATTTCGGGTCCGCAGATCGCCGCGTTCGCGATGACGGCCTCCCGGCAGGCGCTATGTCTCGAGGCGCTGGCGATGCTCGGCGACAGCGACGCGGATTGGCAGCGACGTGTCACAGCGCAGTTGGCAGCGATAGCCTCCCCCTGGTCCGTCGAGCCGACGTCGCCGGCCAGTCATCTGCCGCGGCGTGACGCGGACGAGCGATTCACGGATCTCCAAAGTGAGTACGCGCGCGCGCTTCATCCCAGCAAACTAGGACAGCGCCTCGCCATCGCGACTCGCGTCGTGGACCTTGGCTTCGCGGCGGCCGATGACGGAATTCTCGCCTGGGGCCGAATCTGGCGTCTGGACGCGTTCGAGCAGCTCGGGCTGCGGGTGCAGTTCAACGCAGAACTCATGGCCCTGACGGCGGTGATCGACCGGCTCGGTTCGCCGGTCTGGGAATGGCGGCTGGCAGCAATCCACGCCAACCTCGCGCTGCTCGAGGACCGTCTCGATGACGTGAAGAAGCTGGCGGCCGCTGCAGTCAAGGTGGGACGGGTGGCGGGTGTCGGCGAAGCTCCGTTCCTCGACCTCATACTTCGCGCGGCGGTCGCGGTCAGAACCAACGATGGCTTGACGAGCATCGAGGTCGAGATCCGCCACGCGATCGCCGAAGCGCCGTTCTTCGCGCAGGCGTGGCGTGCGGGAATTCTCATAGACCTGGGCCGCGAAGGCGAAGCGATCGAGCTGTGGCGCGCACTTGCTCCCTATATCGATGAGATGCCCCCCGATTCGCACGAGTGGATGACGGCTATGGCCGAGTTCGCGCGGCTCAGTATCGTCGCGCGAGACCGTCACGCCGCGAGGCACCTACTCGACCGGCTCAAGCCGTTCGCGCATCTGCACATTTCGGCACCCTCCGTCACCCCCTACCGCGGACCCGTCGCCCTGATGCTCGGGCGCCTCGCGGCCTTCCTTGGACAGACCGAACCCGCGCAGCATTGGTTCGCTGAAGCTTCGTCGCGCGCGTCGGCGATGAACGCACCGTGGTGGGCACGCGCGGCGCAGCAAGAGCGTGGACTCCTTGAGGCGAGATCTAGCCCACTGACACGGCGCGAAGCCGAAATCGCCGCACTAGTCGCCGACGGCCGCACCAACCGTGAGATCGCGGGCAGCCTCTACCTCTCGGAGCGCACGGTCGAACAGCACGTTCGCAGCATCCTGCAGAAGCTGACCCTTCCTAATCGTGCCGCCGTCGCGGCGTGGGTCGCGCGCGGCGACCACACCTAATTGTCAGTCGACCCAGCTGAAGTGTCGCTTGAAGGTGGCGTCGTCGATGACGGTCGTCAGTTCCCCGTCGTCCAGATTCATCACGACAACGTAATTCGCGGGGTGCGCGAACTGGTCGTCATGAGGATCGATCGCGAACAGGATCTGACTTCCGTCAGGGGACCACACGGGCGTGATCGGAAACTCCGGAGCCTCGGCGCGATACACCTCCGTGAGCTCCGTGCCGTCGGGCTTCACCGTCCAGATCGATCCCGAACCCTGCGTGCGACCGGTGGCGAAGAGGATCTTCTCGCCGTCGGGTGACCATCGCGCCCACCAGCTCGGTGCGACATCCCCAGTGTCGAGGCGGGTGACACCACTCCCGTCCGTCTCGGCGATCCACAGTGATCCACCGATATCCCAGTCCGGCTCGGGTTCGCCGCGGAAGAACACGATCTGACTACCGTCGGGCGAGTAGTCCGCTGGCACATCGTGACCGCCCGTGTCCGAGACGGTGAGCTGTTGGAGGTCACCGCCTTCCGGGTATGACGCGGTGTACACGCCGGTTCTCCCATCGCCTCCACTGTTGGCAACCCAGCCCTCGGAGGCGATCCGCTTTCCGTCGGGTGACCAGAGCTGAGCGACGAGGTTTAGAGCGGAGTCAGCCGACGGTAGTCTCGTGAACTCGTCGCCTTCGACTCGGCCCGTCGAGCTTGCGAGCGGGCCAGCGGGTTGATCGCTCGAGAGAAGAAGCATCAGGCTGCCGTCGGGCGAGAGTCGTGCGCAGCACGCACCCCCGTTCTCTGTCAGCTGACGTTCCTCTCCGCCCGCGGTGATCATGAAGACCGTTTCGTCACCATAGTCGCCACCAGCGCGACTGAAAAGGATGGATCCCGAGATGGATACCTCCGGCTCAGGCGACGGTGTCGACGAGGCAGGAGCACCCGATCCCATGCAGCCACCCACGGCGATGAGCGCCGCAAGGCCGACGATGGAGAGTCCTACTGCCCGTGTCGAGAAGTCGATGCGATTCATGGTTCCGTTCTAGACCGCGCTGCGGGAGACAGCATCCGGGATTGCACTCAATTCGTCCCGACTGAGTCACGATCCGAACACGCTGTACACGATGAAAGCGGTCGCCGACGCCATCGTCGCGGTGGGGTTTGCAGAGGTACAGGGGCCGGCCTCGATGGGATATCGCCAAAGCCCGCTTCGACCCGTCGAGGCAAAGCGGCGACTCGATGGCGGATCGACTTACGGACGGTCACGAATCACCGTCCAGCCAGCTGCTACCGAGCCGCGCATACGTTAAGCACGTGGAGACGAATCGACAATCGTTGGGCGGTTGGGTAGCCATCTGGCTGATCGGCGGCCAGGTTCTCGTGTCTTGTGCCGCGTTCTTCAGCGTCGAGCCGCCGTTTACCCAAACCGAGTCCACAGCTTGAAATAGCACATAGTTGACGTAACCTCCTTCGAAGCCGTCGGCCAGCGTCGCCGCAGCGAAGTGGTATTTGGAATGAGTCAACGTATAAGCTACTTTATAGGCAGTTCGGCTGAAGCCGATTAGGCCCACACGGCTTGGGTCAATGAGTCCTCGTCGATCTAGTTCGTCGATTGCCCCCTCGTAGGCAGCCATCTCTCGTGGGCCCTCCTCAGTAGTGTTGGTGGCAGTTGTGTGTGGGCCAGATTCGACGGAGCGGCCAACCTGCAAGACAGCGATTCCCTTGCTGGCGAGGGGCTGAGCGGCAAATGCGCTGGTAAACGGTCCGTCAATCCGGAATCTGTCTTTGTCGAAACCATGAGTCTGGATGACTAGCGGGTATCGCTTGCCGGGCCTGTAATTTGGTGGCAAGTAGAGCCCGCCAGCCATGTCATGACCGTCGCTGGCTTTCCAGCGAAATTCGGTTACCGTCCCGAGGGCAAGCCAGCGAAACTGGGGATTCAGGTCAAGCAACAGGGTCCTTTGCTTTGATCTGAATCCACGGGAAACAAAGGCGAGGGGGAGTGTTGATCCTCTTCCAAAACTACCTCAGGCAAGGGGATGGCGATCGAGGAATCGTCCTGCGGTATTTCATGCCAAACCGAACCAAGCTTCTGGTAGCCAACCAAACGCAAGAGCATCGTGCCCCGGCTCTTGCAGGACCAGTGTTGCGGTTGAAATGCGCCATTCCCGAATCGCGAGAGACCGGCTGGTGATGGGGAGGTACCGGCGGTCCGGCAACATCACTTCGACGACGAAAGGCCCTCGAGTTCGTTCCCTTCGCATCCTCCGGTTCGGCGACGTCAAGTGGGAGGTAAGGTGCCGGATATGACCACCGATTGGCCACCATTTACCCAGGCAAACCCAGTCGCCCCAGAGGACAATGGCGCGTCAATGAAAGGTTGAAATATCTTTTTTCTTGGTGTCCAGCAGCATATATTGCGGAACGGTCGAATATTCGCCTATCTTGCGTTTCTCTCGAAGGTACGGTCGAAGAATTTCGTCCTCATATTCCGCCCATTCTTGCGGAACCTCCTTCCGATACACAGAAACTAGACCAAAGTGTCCGTCGGGCGCCATCGAGAGAGGCTCCCAGTCCGATATGAAGTCGTCGGTATCAATGTGCGAGACGACGCCGTCAGGCCCCTGAACGTACAACTGCTCGCTTCGGTCGGCCCGCTCGATCGCGCAGTCTTCGGTAAGAATATTGTCCGGATATCCTCCAGTAATAATGAGTCCATTGCGTCGCACTTCCGGTGTGTCGATTTTCTTTACGGAAGGAGGATGCGCCTCGAAAACAATTTGATCTCCGCTCCGACTGATGTCATAGGCGACGATTGCGGTGGGGTGGCTGGTTAGTTTTGTAAGTTTTCTCGATTTCACAGTCAGGCTGTAGACCTGCGGTATATCTCCAGAATTTTCACCGAGGAAGACAATCGTTTCATTGTCGCCAAGCCATTTGACAATCTTCATCCCTCACGATTAGAAGAAGACGACAGCGTAAGGAGAACTTGCGGCTTGGCTTCCGACGAAGCTTTAGCATCGAACAATAGAATCGAGAACTCGTTTGCATTGTCGCCAGATTCCCCCTCTTCAGCAGCATTACGAATTGCTTTCGATCAGGAGAAAAGACACCGACTCTTCCCGCGGACGGAGCTCCGGCCGCGTAGCTGCGGTCTGCCCATTGCGTCATTTCAATGGTGTCGGCCACGGTCACCGGACGGCGCGCCAACTGAAGACCTTGACGTTCGTCTGCCCGCACGGCAATAGCGCACAAGCACAAACAGGCGCAACCCAGGCAAAGCAGATTTGTATGCGGGCCATTCGAGATCCTCTTGGAGACAGGTTAGCCGAGTTCTTTTAAAAGACGAGCTTCAGGGAAAGTTGAAGGGAGCGGGGGCCACCCTGCTGGAAAAAGTGGTTGAGGCCCCCAAGGCCCATGTTGGACATCATTGAGGGACTAGCAAAAATGCTGGCCCGAATCCGACGTAAGCGAAAGGATTTCTGAAATTCGGGTGATTGAGAATGTTGAATGCGTCGACCCGGAAATCGACTGCGAGTTTGTCCGTAAAGAAAACTTTTCGAAATACCGAGAAATCGACCTGAGTAAGGCCGAAACCCTGAATGTCATTTCGCCCCTCGCTGCCCTGCCGCAGCGTAGATGGAATGACAAACGCATCTGGATTGAGCCGCTGGTGGCCAGCCGCAAGCGGATCCGACAGCCAGGACGGCTGGCCGACCACCCGATCAGGCCGTGGAAAGGCTCCACCTATGGTTGCCGTGAGCACGTTGGCATTGAAAGGAAAGCCGCTTCTCGCCACGACGAGTGTTTCAACAGACCAACCGTCCGTAAGCCGCGCGAGCGTTCCCGAGCCGGCGGCCTTCGGAATCTCCAACACTACCGCTCCCGAGAAATTGTGGCGCACGTCAAAGTCCGACGATGCGTAATCATTCGATGCCGAGATCACATCCTTTGAGAGAAGCGGCTGGACGTCGTTCGACGCATTGTCCAGGGAGTGCGAGAACGTGTAGTTCAGGAGTACATGGAGCCGATTGGCGACGGGGCGTCGGTACTGGATCTGGAGAGCGTGGTAGTTCGAAAACGCGTCATTGCGGGTCAACGAGAAGTCGCCAGCGAAGTTGCTATTCGGTTGTGGAATACCCTCTTGCCGCAGCAGGTCTCGTCCGGCCTGTCCGACGTAGGTCAACGAGAGAGCCTGCTCCTGCCCGAACGACTTTCTCCAGAGCGATATTCCACTGGTGAGAACGCGGCTGTTTCAGGTTTGGAGCAAAGCCGATTGCGCTCTGGTAAGGGGGTTGCGTGGTCAATGCTGGCAGATAGGGCGTCGGATCACTCAGCGGCACGGAAACTCCATCGAGAAAAGTGGAGGCAGAGTTAGGGAAAGTGCTGCCGAGAGATGCCACGGACTCGGCGCCCAAGTCGTAAAAGATGCCCCATCCGGCGCGCAATACGAAGTCTCCGTGGCTCGGGTCAAGCTGTAGCCAATCCCAATCCGGGGAGCAACATTTCCATAGGTCGTCGACCACAACGGGGTCCCTGATGGAGCGAGCGCAAGCGATGCCGGGGTGTCCACATTCTGCCAGGCCGCGAGCGTGGTATTACCTCTCGCCGCTGGGGCTGGGCTCAGTTCCCAGCGCACTCCGTATGTCGTCGTCAGCCGGGGAGTGATATTCCACGTGTCCTGGGCATAAAGAGAGAAGGCAGTGATTCGATATTCAGCTTCCCTGGCCGAAACGGCGAACAACTGGACCTGGCCGGATGAAAGGAAGCTCGCTACATCATTTGCCAGATAGTCCAGAAACGCATGATAAGGCCTCTGATCCAACAGGATCAATCCTCCAATCGGTGCCGACTCTGAAGCGATGCGTGCCACGCATCCAGGCCGAGTCGTCCGCAATATTAACTGGTGTTGCTGTTACTGGCATTGAAGCCACTCTGGTAAACAGCCGTGTCAAACGTGAAGAAAGAGGCAAAGGTGGAGGCAGCAATACGTACTGGTGCCCAGGCATACATAAACA